>NZ_JAKJSC010000001.1:0-1470200 GCF_029029525.1 Labilibaculum sp. DW002
GTAGGTAATTTTAAAAAATATCTTGCAATTTATTAGAATATGTAAGATGGAAAATGATTGGTAACTATCTTGTATTAATTAAATATATTGTGAATTAAAGTATGATTAAAAACTACAGGGAAGGTGTAATGCCAAATAGATTTCTAATTCTATTTCAGGTGATTATTACAATTTTGATAGCATATATTATTGATCAATATTGGATTTTAACATTTGTTGTACTGTATTTTTTCCCTCCAAGAAAGATTGATTTAATTAAATTAGATAATGAGAAAAAAATGATTGTTCATTACAATTTTAAATGGATAAAAAAAAGAGAAGTTTCTAGATCAAATGTACCAATTGATATTAAAAATATTCTTGTAAAAACTTACTATTCAAATATTCGTTATTACCCAGATGCAAGAAATCCTACTCCTTCTTATAAGAGTATAGTTTCTTATTGTAAGATTTACTTTTTTAAAATCGACAAAACAATTGTTGATATTAACATTGAAAAAATTAAAAATCACGAAGATGCAATTTTAATAGCTCAATATCTATGTGATGAGTTAAAATTGCCTTTGTATGAAAATGAAGAAGAATACATAGATCTGTATGAAATTGATAAGGAGATTTATGAAAAAACAGGAAAAGATGCTTGGAATAGATTAAATTTTTGAAGGTTCAATAATTAACATATCATAAGCAATAATAAAACTACCTGTAACAAAAGTTAAAATTAATGGGCGGTGACGCTCAACTTGATAATGTAACAAAAACTTTAAACGCAAGCGGCTTTGATAAGGCGGTAGTTGTAATTCGCCCTCAAATTTCAGCAAGACCGTTAAAAAATAACAATCAAAGAATGATATTAGTAAAGATGAAAAATGGTGAATTGAAAAATAATGAACGAATAGTTTATGGACTTATAATCACAATAGTAGTATTTGCAATAGCTGTATTTTCTGGGAGTAATATACATTTGAATATTGACTTTTTTCCTTCTTCATTTTTGACCCATTCCTTGATGTTGATTCTTTCAATTATTTTGATTTATAGTTTGAGAAAATATGTGAATTATAAGATTGAAGTGCCACAATTCAAAAAAATATTGAAACCTTTATTGTTTGGACTATTAGCGGCGATAATTGTTAATATTTTAATGACAGTTATAATAAAAATATTAGGAGGTACAGTTGAAGCACACTCTGCATTAGCTAAAATGACCCCATTACAGATTTTTGTTTTTGTATGTATTTATGCAAGTATAGCAGAAGAAATATTGTTTCGTGGCTTTCTTATGAATATACTAAAACCATTAAAAATAAAGGGAATAAAAATTTTCAAAAGAAATATTAGTATTCCTGTAATTATTAGTGCCGTTGCTTTTGGATTGGCTCATTTAATAGTAATTACAACTGGAGCAGGTGGATTTCTTTTATTAAGAATAGTTGTTTTTACAACAATTCTAGGGTTGATAGCAGGTTATTATCAAGAAAAATATGATAATAATGCATATGCAATTGTTGTTCATATGGCAGGAAATTTAATGGCTGTAATAGGAGCATTATTAATGAATTTAAATTAGACTCAACAACCATAAAATACAAACCGCCTCAGTAAATTGGGGCGCTTGTTGTTTGTAAGCTATTCAACGAGGATGATCTATTCATTTCTCCCGTAAAAAGATACTTCAACAAGCATTTCTTTACTGTTTTCACGATGAATTAATAGCTTCGCAGGTCTGTTTATTCAATTTCAGCCTTCGATGATGCGTATAACAAGGCTGTTTACTCCAATTTTCTCGTGAATTTGGCTTTCCATTCCTGTAAAATGAAAATCCGCCCCTTGTTTTTGCCATCGCAGATGTGTTTTTCACTATAACCACCCTTGTTTTCAAGTTTACACATCCGACAAAGGGACAACTAAGCTTAGTTGGTGTATAAACATACCTGTCAATGGCAAATTCAAGCAAGATTTTGACAACTGCAGCCTTGTCGAAGACCTTTTTCACATGTGAATTTGGCAGTGTAGCTGTGTTGGACTAAAAATCAGCCTTCGTTTTCAGATTACGGATTCTTTTTTGAATAGGTGAGATCTTTATTACTAGATGAGAGCTAATCAATTGTTGTAAATGTGTTAATCTACGAGAGGTATATTATTTCAAATGATTAAAAAATAGGAATGACTCAGGAAGAATATCTGAATTAGAGGTAAATTGCAATATAAAATCACTAGCAGATTGAAAGCAATAAAAATAAAAGTTCAGATTCAGACGATTAAAAAGCAGGAAATAGAATGTATACTTTCAGATGAAAAGGAAAGTATTCGTTTGATTTATTTCCCTGTGGAAAGGAATATTGTTTATTTCGAGGATTCTCATCTGGTAAAAGTAGTTCGTAAAATCGAGTTTCAGTTCGAGAAGGTGATCCGCTCGGCTATTCAAGGTAATTTAAGGCTTGGGCAAACGATTAATTGTGTTTTTTTTGATGGTTTTAATTTTCTAAAAGAAGCTGATTATCAAAATTATATTAGAGTTGATCGGCGTACCGAAAAGTTGAAAATTACCACTAGTAAAACGGAGATGGAAGACACTCATAAAATTTACGCCGATGGATCGTATATGAGTGAGTTAAAGCAGTCGGGTTATGGTGGTTTTATCGAAACTCCTGATGGGGAGCAAAAAATATATCATCAGTCTTTTAAGCAGGGAAGTAGCAATATGATGGAATTATTGGCTGTCCTGGAAGGAGTAGAGCATCTCGAATCGATTGAAAAAATACAAGTAAATACCGATAGTCGCTTTGTAATTCGTGGACTGGTGCAGTGGATTCATTTCTGGCAGCACAACAATTGGCAAACTGCTTTTGGTAGTGAGGTGAAATTTGCAAAATATTGGCAAAAAATAAATCGCCTTTGCGAAGGAAAATTGATGGAGTTTAAATGGATAAAAGGGCATTCAGGAAATGCGAAGCAAGATTTTTGCCATTGGTTGGCCAGAGAATCTACTAATGGTCAAAAATAAACGAATATCAATCTCAAACATTTTCTCTTGAAACCCTTTCAGATTAGTACTTGTGACAAAAAAAGCTGTAGTTTTGCAATTCTCACTTAAGGTGGGAGCATCAACCAGCATAAAATAATAACAATGAATATAAAAATAGTCGATTACGGAATTTGTAAAGCGATAGGAGAAACGAAGAAAGACATTGTTCGGGCTAGTGCAACAGGATACTATTTGCATTCTGATGATATGGAGTTTGTAGAAAAAACTGATCTTATTCATCCTAAGCTAGGATTGAGTTTTGGAATAAGCTATCAGTTCGAACAGGATTCGGAAGAGGCAGAATTGGTTGATTATGTGTGCAGAATAAGACATCCTAAGTTGGTTAATCCAATAACAAAGGAACAATTTACTGAATGCTCAGAGGAAAAAGATTGTTATACTGATGAGTTAGGCTATGACTTCTACACGTTTGCATTAGACTGGGAAATGCAGCTGGGAGAATGGGTGTTCGAAATCATCCATGATGATAAGATCATGTGTAGCCAGATATTTACGCTAAAAAAATAATTTTTATTGGGGCTCCCACTTGAGTGGGATTCCCAATAAATAGACTTTATTGGTACCCTCGCTGCGAGTGAGAACACCAAGTTATGGTATAAATTAAAAAACAATCGTTCTGGTTCCATCAACAATAATTCGGTGTTCTGCTTTGTAGGCAAGAGCACGAGCCAGTACGATACGCTCCAAATCACGACCTTTACGGATTAAATCTTTAATGGTGTCCTTGTGGGTAATACGCATAATATCTTGCTCAATAATTGGCCCTTCGTCCAAATCTTCAGTAACAAAGTGGCTGGTAGCTCCAATCATTTTAACACCACGTTCATAGGCTTGCTTGTATGGGTTTCCACCAACAAATCCGGGTAAAAAGGAATGGTGTATGTTGATGATTTTATTTTTGAATGCATCAATAAAAGTAGGCGATAAAACCTGCATGTAACGAGCCAAAACTACCAAATCGATATTGTGTTCTTTCAGTAAGGCAATTTCCTTGGCTTCCTGTTCAGCTTTTGTATCCTTCGTAATTGGAAACACATGATAAGGAATGCCGTGAGCATCTGCAATTGGTTTTAGGTCCGGATGATTCGATACAATCAAAGGAATCTCAATGTCGTATTCGTTCATATTGTAACGCCACATAATTTCCTGCAGGCAATGGTCGTATTTCGAAACGAAAATGGCTACACGTTGCTTTTGGTTCGAAAATTCGATTCGCCAGTGTGCATTAAACTCCTTTGCTAGCGGTTCAAAAGCCTCGTGAAGTTTGGAAGCTGGCACTGTCGAATTAGACATGTTCCATGCTATTCGTAAGGAGAAAAACTGCTGATTTTGGTTTACATGCTCATCTAAATCGATGATATTGCCGCCTATTTCATATATGAATTGAGTTATTTTTGCTACAATCCCATTTTGATCGGGACAAGTGAAGAGTAAAAAGGCATTTACATTGTTTTCAGACATAATTGTACTATTAATCGGAGCTTACGCCCGATGGTTAATCTTAATTAATAGTTGAAAAAGTAAAGCTAACGAAATGTCCGTTATTGATAGGTGTGTAGTGCAAAATTAGAAATTTTGAACAATTATTAATTATTAATTTTGAATTATTAATTGAAAAAGGAGAAGATTGTTTCAAATGTGATACCATTTTTTTAGTTGTGTGAAAATTAATCACGCCCTAAACGTTTATGAAAATAACGTTTACATTATTTAGATGATATTATAATGTATTGTTTAAATTACTGGTTGAGTGGCATCTATTTTGGACGAGATATTCGATGGATTTGTAGGTTACAACAAACCCAGGATGATAGTAGCTTTGCTCCATTACCCTGGGTTGTAAAAATTTGAACCTTTTGGGCTCATTTATATTGTTATTCTTGAAATTGCATATCTACTCCCAATTCAATATTTTTTTGAATAAGTAGTTTTCTGCATCAGGAAGATAAGCTCTGGCTGCTTCCAAATCTTCTTCACATAGATAATGAAGATTATTATTCATTACTGTTTCAACCTTTTCGCTGTTAACATCAACCAAGCGAGGTTTTACTTTTCCATTCTCATCTTCAACATCTTTAAGAAACAGAGGAGAAGCATCACCTTTAGGATCAACAGTAATCATGCATTTCGATTTACCATCCTTAAATAGCTTATATACACCATTTCCTAACATAGTACATAAGTCCAAATCATAAGCTACAGGAGGGCAACAACGTAATCCAAAACCTAATTCAACCGGACGAGTTCCAATACCCAGATCGTATGATTTAATCTTACGCTGAATAAACATATTGAATACGTGCGATTTACTTACATTGAATAACTCCGGGTGACCATGCGCATCGTAAGTAAAGTTGATACCTGTACTCTTAATTTCTTCAGTATCCATAAAGTGAAAAACACCCTCGCTAATAATAGCAGCACCATAATTTAATCCTAGAATACGACGCTTGATAATTGAAGAAATAACCAAATTGGCAATTTTCTCAGCTGAGATATCTGTTTTATTAAACATCTCAGGGATGATAATCATTGGGAAATGAGCCGAAGCACCAATACCGAAAGCCAAATGACCGGCTTCACGTCCCATTGCTGATAATACAAACCAGTTTTGTGATGTACGAGCATCTTCATAAACAGTTGTAGCTATTCGTACACCTTCATTTTTTGCGGAATGAAATCCAAATGTAGGAGAGCCTACAGGTAAAGGAAGATCATTATCAATCGTTTTAGGTACATGAATGTTTGAAATCGAAACTTGATTATCTTCAAGATATTTAGAAATACGATTTGCAGTAGATGCTGTATCGTCTCCACCAATGGTTACCAAAAGCTTTACATTATTCTTTACAAAGAAATTGGTGTTGAAATCAGTATCTTTTGGCTTGAAACGACTCATCTTAAGAGAAGATCCACCTTTACTAAAAATACCATCAAGAAATGGGAAATCTAAATCTTGTGTTTCAGGCTTCTCTGAAAAAAGACCTTTGTACCCCTCGTGCATTCCAATTACACGATAACCATTCTTTAGAAATACTTTTCCTACACTACTTATTACTGTGTTAATGCCTGGAGCCGGGCCACCGCCACACAATATTACGACTGAATCTTTCATTGGATAAATTGGTGTTTATTTTTTTAAAGATTGGGCAAAGATAAATGATTTTTTGCTGCATCAAAATGGATAGCTTGCTGTTGTTTGGCTTAAATAGGTTTTGATGTGCGAAGAATACTATTGCAGCTATCCTTGCGTTAAGGATTGTAGTGAAAACCCCACAACAAAGCTTGAGCGTAGCGAAAGACTGCAGTGAGGAGTTGTAACGGAAAGCCTGACCTGTGTGTGGTTTTTAGCGGAGGGAAGGGAACGCCCAATTTTTGTTTGTCAATTATTTGGTCGAAAATAATATTTTGTAAACTGCGTGCTTTGTTTTAAATTTATAGGGACACCACTTCCTTAATACTCTTCAATAATGTTTTACTAACTTTTAAATCACAATTATGAAACGTAATTATTTGATTTTGATTGCCTTTTTATTTTTAATGGCGGCCTGTAAGCCTGAAAAGAAAGAAGTTCAGGTTCCATCGTATACGATTGAACAATTTTATAAAAACACAAATATTAGTGGTGGTTCATTCTCTAGCGATGGGAGTAAATTATTGGTAAGTAGTAACGAAACAGGTATTTATAATTTGTTTGAACTGCCTGTTGATGGTTCTCCTATGAAACAGTTGACGAATTCGGAAAAAGAATCATTTTTTGGATTAAGTTACTTTCCAAATAGCGATAAACTTCTTTTGTCGTATGACCAAGGAGGGAATGAGAACAATCATATCTATATGAGAGATGAAGAAGGTACAATTACTGACTTAACACCTTACGAAGGTGCTAGAGCTGGATTTTGGGGATGGGATAGAGACGAAAAGAGTTTTTATTTTCAGTCCAACAAGCGCAATCCTCGCTTTATGGATTTGTATCAGTTATCTCTAGAATCTATTGAAAAAGGTAAGCTAAGTCCGAAATTGTTATATGAAAACAATGATGGAATGGATGTTGCTGCCAAAAGCAAAAACAATAGATATTTAGCGCTAACGCAAAGTATTACTACCAATAACAACGAAATGTATTTGTATGACAGACGTACAGGTAAGAAAAAGCACATTTCAAAGCACGAAGGCGATGCAACTTACAATCCTCAGTTTTTTAGTTTAGATCACAAGCATTTATACTATTTGTGTAACGAAGATTCTGATTTTGTTTATTTGAGCAAATACGATTTAGAATCTGGTAAGAAAGAAATGATTTATAAGGCTGATTGGGATGTTTGGTATGCCTATGATTCCTACAATGAAAAATATCGAATTATTGGTATTAATGAGGATGGAAAAACCAATGTTAAAATGATTGACTTAAGCACTAAGAAAGAGGTGCAACTGCCAGAGATCAAGGGTGGTGATATTAAGTCTGTTGGGTTAACTAAGGATGAAAACCGTGTTCGTTTGGTAGTTGGAACTTCTGTTTCTCCGAATAATATCTACGTTTTTGATATGGGAGATACAAAGGCTAAAAAATTGACCAATACTTTAAATCCTGAAATTGATGTTACCAATTTAGTAGAGGCAAAAGTGATTCGTTACGAATCTTTCGATGGGGTGCAGATTCCTGCAATTTATTACCAACCTAAAATAGCTTCGGCCGAGCATAAGGTACCAGCTGTAGTTTGGGTACATGGTGGTCCTGGAGGACAATCCAGAGTGAGCTATTTTTCCTTAATTCAGTATATGGTGAATCAAGGCTATGCTGTTTTGGCTGTTAATAATCGCGGAAGTAGTGGTTATGGCAAAAAGTTTAGATCGATGGATGATAAGAAACATGGTGAAGACGATTTAAAGGATTGTATTTGGGCTAAGAAATTTTTAACTGGAACTGGTGTTGTTGACGAAAGTAAAATTGGAATTATTGGTGGGTCTTATGGTGGTTACATGACCATGGCAGCTTTAACTTTCGCTCCAGAAGAGTTTGAGGTCGGCGTAAACATCTTCGGTGTAACCAATTGGTTGCGTACCTTAAAATCAATTCCTCCGTATTGGGAGTCTTTCCGTAAAGCATTATATGCCGAAATGGGAGATCCTACAACCATTGATTCTGTAGCTTTATATAATAAATCGCCTTTGTTTTTTGCTGATCAAGTAACAAAGCCATTATTAGTATTGCAAGGAGCAAATGATGTTCGTGTATTGCAAGTAGAGTCGGATGAAATTGTAGCAGGAGTAAAAGCGAATGGAGTTCCTGTAGAATATGTTGTATTTGATGATGAAGGACATGGATTCCGTAAAAAAGAGAATGAAATTAAAGGTTACGGACAGGTTGTTACTTTCTTAGATAAATATTTAAAGAAAGATGAAGCAAGTAAAATGAAATAAAAGTTTCAGTTAATATAAAAAAGAAAGGCAGTAATCATTCGATTACTGCCTTTTCTATTTTGTTGAGATAACTTATTCAGCTATTTCTACTAACTTTTCATCAGAATGCCAAAGACCGTGCTTTGTACAGAAAGCAGCAGCAGTCAACTTCATCTTTTTACCAGGAACGATATAGAAATCTACTTCAGCCTGATTTGGAGTACTACCAAGAGCACCAGCAGTGAAGTTAGTTTGAGCTAACATGTTTTCACCATCCCAAAGCTGCACCCAAGCAATATAGTGATCGAAATCATCTGGATGTGGATAAGCATCACCAACTTTTACTTTTACAGTAAATTTTTCGCCAGCTTTTGCATTGTCTTCACAGTGAAGAAATGCTGAGTGACGGTCGATGTAATCTTTCTTTCCTTCTCCTTCGATAGTTGTAATATCTTGGTATCTGTTAATCTTCATAACTTTGTTTTTTTGATTTTATTCCCGATAAATCGAGATGAGAGGATTATTATTTTGATTAGTTTTTACTCAAATACTCAGCAACGCCTTCAGCAGTTGCATTCATTGCTTTTTCACCTTTACTCCAGTTTGCAGGACAAACTTCACCATTAGCTTCGAAATGTTGTAAAGCGTCAACCATACGAATGGCTTCATCTACACTTCTACCTAAAGGAAGATCATTAATTACAGAGTGACGAACAACACCTTGCTTATCAATAAGGAATAAACCACGGTAAGCTACAGGAGCACCAGTTGAAGTTGCGTTGCCTTCTTCATCGTAATCGTAATCAGAAGCTAATACACCATAGTTTTCAGCAATTGTTTTTGATAAGTCAGCTACTAATGGGTAAGTAACACCTTTAATACCACCTTTGTTTCTTTCAGTATTCAACCATGCGAAGTGAGAGAATTCAGAATCAACTGAACAACCAACAACAGCTACGTTACGCTTTTCAAATTCTTCTAATTTGTCTTGGAAAGCAATAAGCTCTGTTGGACAAACAAATGTAAAATCAAGTGGGTAAAAGAAGAAAACAACTTCTTTTTCACCAACAAATTGTTCCAATGAGAAACCTTCAGTAATTTGATTTCCTTTTACTACTGCGTTTGCCTGAAATGCAGGTGCTTTTTTTCCGATTAATGTTTGCATGATTATTTTATTTTTAAGTTTATTATTTCTATTTTTTTGTATGCTTGCAAATGTAGAATTGATTTGAATAAGGTACAAATTATATTAATCAATAATCTTTATATAAGCATCGAGAGAATTAATATCGTAGAATATGAAATGCTGAAATAATCAGAGTTTCAGAGATATCTAAAATTGTAATGCTTATCGAGATTCCGAAAGTTTTTATTTGAGTGATATTTTTTAGATTTGTAATGAATACCAAATTTCTTTTTTAGAAATTCGATATTGAAGATACATATATTTCGTGAAAGATATTACGATGAAGGCTTCATTTTGGAGACTTTATAATTAGTTTGAAAAGTAGATATGAAAATGCCATTTGAAAATATAAAACAACTAACAGATTTTAAGCAGTGTGCGGGAGAAATTAATATTTCTGTATTCAAAAGTGAGAATAGATCTTGGCTTCCTTATTTTGTTTACTTACCGCCAAATTGGTCTCTAGAAAAGAACTATCCTTTAGTTTTATTCTTTCATGGACAAGGTGGAGACGAAGGAACTTTTAACAAATATGTGAATGCTGAACAATTAAATGAATGGATCTTAAAAGGAGAAATCGATCCTGTTGTGATAGCCGGTGTTCGAGGTGATAATGATAGAGATAATGTTCAATGGTTTACCGAGGAAAATGAGGCTTTATTTGTAGGTGAGAATGATGGTGAATTTATTCGTTATTGCCAGAATAAGTTTAAAGCAGGCATTAAAAATGAAAATATTTCCATTGAAGGGCACTCAAGAGGAGCTGCAGGGGCAATAAATTACTTTTTAAAGTATCCTAATCGGTTCTCTTCTATTGTTGGCATGGGATATGTAAGTGATTATACTTTAAAGGCTAATATTTTACTGGGAAAGGAGAATTTGGAGTCCTTAAAGCAAGGAAAGACTCCTCTTCTCTTGGAAATTGGTTCAGAAGATAGTTTTGTTCGCAACAAACAACGAAGAGCTAGCTTTGAAATTCATCAATTTTTAGAAGAGGTAGCAGTTGACCATTCTTTTGAAGTATTGCATGGCGTTGAACATGGTTTTGATACCTTTTGGAATTATTATACAGATGAAGGTGTAATTAATGGTTTAGCTCACCTTAAATTCCATGAAAAGGCTAGAAAATCAAATAATGTTTAATCCGTGCACAGAGTTATTAAAAGTTATGTAAGTTTATCTGAATCATTTAATTTGAAATTTTATGCGCTCTTATCGTTATTTCCTTATTTTAATATTTTTTGTTCCCTTACTGTCTAATGCGCAGGATACCATCTATTTTAACCAAGATTGGTTTGTTGTCGATAAAGCTATGGCGAAGCAATACACCACAATTAATTCTTCAAAAGATAATGACAATCAGTTTTTTGTAAAAGATTTTACGTTAGAAGGTGTACTTCTTGCAGAATATGAATACAAAGGATTGCTTACTTTGATAGATTGGACTCGTATATATGAAAAAGGATTTCATATTTCTGCTGTAGAAGATGGTGTCAGTCGTGAATATTATCCTTCAGGAGAGATAAAGAAAGAACTATTCTATAAAAATGGCTTGCAAAAGGGGTTGATTAGTATTTGGAATGAAAAAGGTCAGAAAGTAAGATCCTTTTATGCTGAAAATAATGTTGCCAACGGTTTATATACAACCTATTTCGAAAATGGAAATACTAGTTTTAAAGTGCATTTTAAAAATGATACACTTCAAGGAACTGCTATTTATTATCATGAAAATGGAGAGATCTCAAAACTTGGGAGATTTAAGAATGGAGCGAAAACGGGTAAATGGCAATACATATCGGAAGAAGGGAAACCAATTGCGGAGGAAGTTTACAAATCAACATTTTTTATTGATGGACCAGATGTTAATGTGAGCTTTCCGGAAGGAAAATGGTATTTAGCGGATCGATATAAAGAGGATGGTAGTTTGAATTTCTTTTTTACTAGAATTGGATTTTCCGATTCCCAAGAAGAAGAGAGTTTCCCATCCTGTTTGATTACTTTGGATCGAGTTGGAAATGAAATTACAATGATTGAGTATTCGTCCGATCGAAGGAGTAGATTATCAATAGATGTTAATCGAGTTCTTACAAAGGAAAGTGGCCTGTATAGCTTACCGAACACAATTGGATATATTGGTAGCACGGGCAGTGAAGAGGATAAGAAACGAATTGTATATTTAGTTCATTCCTTACAAAATAGTATTGGTGTGGAAATGATTTTAGATTGTGAAAAAGAAAATTATGATACTTTTAAAGAGGAGTTCTTATACATTTTAAAATCATTAAAAAAGTAAAATATAAAAGAATTTAAATTTAGATAATGAAAGTAATTTCAACAAATATTGGCGAGAGTGTCGAAATTAATTATCATGGTAAAGTTGAAAATACAGGGATGTATAAATACCCAGTTGAAGAAGCAATATTCCTTGGTAAAGAAGATGTTGTAAATGATGCTGTAATTGATCGTCGATATCACGGTGGTGCAGATAAAGCATGCTATTGGTATTCTGAGAAGCACTATGATTTTTGGAAAGAGAAATTTCCAGATTTAGATTGGGATCTTGGTATGTTTGGCGAAAACTTAAGCATCTCTAATCTGGATGAAGGAGAAATAAAAATAGGAGATGTATATCAGATCGGAGCAACTAAGGTTCAAGTTACTCAGCCTCGTCAGCCTTGCTATAAATTAAACCATCGATTTGATTGCAATACAATGGTTAAACAATTTATTGATGCAGAATTTCCAGGCGTTTACATACGAGTTATTGAGGAGGGAGAAATTAAGAAAGGAGATGAGTTGATTTTATTGCAAAGAAGAGAAGAAAGTTTGTCACTTCGAGAAATTTATCAACTACTTTATGTAGCAAATAAGGATTCAGTCAAGTTGAATAAAGCCTTATCTGATCCTGCACTTGCAGAGAGTTGCAAAAGAGATTTACAAAAATAAAAAAAGACAGCTAATGCTGTCTTTTTGTTTAATTTCCTAAGATAACTTTCCGTATTAAAGCTTCGTGATCGGTAGTAGATATATCCATATTAAAACCGATTTTATAAATTAAACCATCGTACCAAGCGTAATATTGATAGGAGCCGGTTGATTCTTTATCCATTTGGTTATCTGCTTCATCGTACATATAGTAATCAAACATTCTTGGCCAAGTACCGAATTCAGGCTTATAGTACAAAGGATGTCCTTCCTCCAATACCAACTTTTCATAGCTACTAGGTAAGTTTTCTTCCATATCTAAGGTAACTTGTTCATCAGCAAAAGGATCTTCCGCATGTTGAGTTATCGATACAATAAAGAAATCTTTAAAATCAGTTTTATAACCTATTGGGTTTTCCAAGTACGAAAATTGAACTTGAAATTCTAGTTTGTTGAATGCATTCCAAGAAGTAACAATGTTTGCTTGTTGTTGAGCAGGAATGAACGGTAAACTACCCGCATTGAGCATGTTTAATTTGTCTCTCATTTCGGATGGAATACTTGAAAGAGCATCTGAAACGCTTATTGGCTTAAAAAAATCTACTTTTTCCCTAAATTGAAGAATTTTAAAGTCATAATTATAAGTGTGATCGTATCCATCTACTTCCGTTAAACTTTCTAGTAATTCTTCATTCGGGTCTACATAACCAGAGTGTTTATTGTCTTTTGCACAAGAAAAACTTACAACAAGAAATAATAATATGTATAAATAGTGACGTTTCATATTGATCAATTTTGATATTGCATAAACGAATACACAAACATACGTAAAAAATGATTTTATGTTATGTCTTGTTTAAAATTTAATAATCAATTTGTGATATTTCACAATATTTGATTGACCAAATGAAAACCAATTAGTTTTGATTAGCAAGTTGCCATGCTGTTAAGAATACCAATTGAGTAACTTTTTTTATGGAATTATAATCTAACTTATCAGCAGTATCACTTGTTTTGTGATAATCCTTATGCAATCCGTTAAAATAAAAAATAGCAGGAACATTCTTTTTCACAAAAGAAGCTTGGTCTGAAGCCATGTAAAGATAATTTTGGGGAGAATCGTATTTGTAGTCTAGTATTAATTGTTCAGTAAGTTGGTTTATACTATCTGATATTATTTTTAATTTAGGGTTTAAGTGACTGGCACCTAGTAAATAAACATAGTTGTTAGTGCTGTGGTTATGATCTTTTCTTCCCAGCATATCAATATTGAGATTGGCTTTTATCTTATTCATCGCAATGTTTGTGTTATCAACAAAATATCTTGATCCAAGCAAACCTTTCTCTTCGCCAGTAAAGGCAACAAATAAAATACTTCTTCTATTGGCATGTCCATTTTTACTTGCTTTTTGGAAAGTGCGTGCTAATTCTAATATGGTAGCGGTTCCGGAGGCATTATCATTGGCGCCATTAAAAATTTCAGCTCCATTTCTACCAACATGATCGTAGTGAGCAGAAACAACAATAAATTCATCTTTTTTATCAGTGCCTGTAAGTAGGGCAATAACATTTTCGGTAGGGATTTGATCGTATTTTAATTCGTAATTGAACTTGATGTATTTTGATTCGTTTTGATTTTTAATCGTCTTTTTTTTGGCATGAGCCTTTCTTAAATTTTTGGACTTTACATTTAATAGTTTTGATGCAGCGGTTATTGAAATAGCACCTTGATAAGTTGATATTCTATTTTTGAAATTTTCATAAAATTGATTTGCAGTTATAGAATCGTAAGGGTTTTTTATTTTTCTTCCTTTGGGCTCTAATTTAAGTCTCCTTGAGCTTTGATGTTTTTTTATACTGTGTAATCGAGAAAATTGACCTGATTCATTTGGATCACAAAACAACACAAGTTTAGCACCCGATGAATTGACGATATCATTCGATTTAATAGCACCTGCATATAAATTTGAAGTAAGAAAGAGAATGGCCTTATTTTTGAAATTTTTGTTCTGATAGCTTTCCAAAGGTGCAGTTCCAAGAAAAATGAATTCTAAGCTGTCATTCGAATAATCTTTCAAGCCTGATATTAAAAGGTCATTACTGTTTTTTAATTTTTTACCATTGGAGATAATTATTGCTTGGTCGCTTTTTTGTTTGTAAATAATGAACTTCTGAAAATATCCTAAACTATCAAATTTCTCTGAATTGTTTTGAAGCTTCGCATCTGTAAATTGTTTGTAGATGTATTGGGCAGCAAGTTTTTGCCCTTTTTTACCTGTTTCTCTGCCTTCCATCAAGTCCGATGATAGTTTATAAACATCTTGTTTAATTCTTTTAGCCGATATTTTATCAGCGTAATCAAGAGCTACTTTGTTTTGCCCTAAGACTTGAATTAGATTTGTTAAAATAAATATTGAAGCGAGAAATACATATTTCATGGAGAATAATTTGCTTGTTTTATCTGTAACTTGAAATTAAACATTTTATCCATTTAAAGGCTTTTTATTGATTAATATTTGAAATTTTTAAGCTTCTATAGAAGTAATGATTGATTCGAATTTTCAATGATAATGTCGTAACTTTGTTAGAATAAACAGATTGTGAGATGAAAACAAAAATTTGTTTACACTTATTAATTATATTGTTGTTGAATGGTTCATCGTTTAAGGCAAAGGCTCAAGAAATGAAATTTGAGAATATGCGCACTAATATGGTGCTTGATCAATTGATAAAAAGAGGAATTAAGGATTCTTTGGTGATTCGTGCTATGGAAAATGTAGAGCGACATTTGTTTGTACCTATTCGTCTAAAAAAATATGCTTATCAAGATCGACCATTGCCAATTAATGAAGGGCAAACAATATCTCAGCCATATATTGTTGGCTTTATGAGCGAGCAATTGAAATTAGATTCTACTAGTCGTGTTTTAGAAATAGGAACTGGTTCGGGGTATCAGGCGGCTGTTTTGGGAGAAATCTGCAAGGAGGTATATTCAATAGAAATCATTAAATCCTTACAGGAGAGAGCTTCTTTTGTATTGGATTCATTGCAATATAAAAATGTAAAAACCTATTTAGCTGATGGATATTTGGGATTACCTTCAGATGCTCCTTTCGATGGAATTATAGTGACCTGTTCGCCAAATAATATTCCAAAACCTCTTTTGGAACAATTAGCTGATGGAGGAAGGATGATTATCCCTGTTGGCGAAACTGGAGTGAAGAAATTGGTACTTTTAAAAAAGCAAAACGGGAAAATCAGCAAAAAAAATGTATTATCTGTTCGCTTTGTTCCAATGGTAGATAAACGTGGTATTTCCTATTAAGAATATTACTTCTTCTTCTTGTAAATTCCTTCGAATTGGATACTCCAGTTTTTTCCTTTGTCGATAGTCGACTCCCAGGATTGTTTTACATCTCCATTGGGTAATTGCATCCATGTAATTTTATGAATGGAATTTTCTTCTCCCATATTGGAATCTGGATCACTTACTAAAATCATTTTCCCATCAGCAAATATGCCTTTTAAAAGCAAGTTACTTCCATTTTTATCAATCCATATTTGTTGCCATTTTTTGATTTTGGAATTGTAGAAACTAAAACTTGTACCCGTAAAATTCTCCTTCTCGGATATCCAATTTTCTTGTAATACATTTCCATTTTGTAGCAATTGAACGGTATTTTTACCAACGATTTCATCATTAGCATAAACTTCCCAATCACCAAGCCAAAAATCAAACTGTCTTTGAGATTCGGTGTTTTCACTCTTTACAGCTTCCTGAGAAAAGGACACAAAATATAAAAGGATGAAAATTGGTAATAGTAATCGTTTCATAGGGCAGCGTTTTTGATTTATAAGACAAATATTAATCAATCCCCTCAAGGTAAGTAAGACAGCGCTCCATTTTTTGTTTTAATTCTTTAGCAAATGGCTGTAATTCTTCATTTTCGATTACATTAAATGCCGCAGTAGGGTCCATTATTGAGATTTCTACATGTCCATTATCTTGTTCTATAACGGTAACATTACATGGCATCATAATGCCAATTTGATCTTCAACCTGAAGAGCTTTATGAGCAAAAGTAGGATTGCAAGCACCAAGGATACGATAGTTTTTAAAATCTACATCAATTTTTTCTTTAAGAGTGCCTTTAACATCAATATCGGTTAATATTCCAAATCCTTCTGTTTTAAGAGCTTCAGTTATCAAATTAATGGCTTCATCAAATTTGTAGTCGGTACGTAGGCTTATAAAATAACTCATAATCAGATTTATTAGAGGTTTATTAATTGACTTTATGTTTAAGGCTTTATTAAGTTATGAAAAAATATTTACGATGTAAATAGTAATTCTAGATATTCTGATCGTATTTGGTTTTGTTGTATTTGCGCCGCGGAGAAAGTTCACAAGCTTTAAATAAAAACCATATTAAGATAGAGAAGGCTAAAATTCGCAAATAGCCCAAGACAGGCTCAAATTCTATTCCTAAAGGTCCAGGAACATAACTTGTGAGCATTATGATGCTTAAAGGAATGAATGATACCATTAATACGATTAAAATGATGGCAGCTTCTTTATGAACTCTACGAATAAGGAGTCCAACGCCACAAACAACAATAACAAAGCCTGCAATATTTACTATTTCGTAAGTTGAATTACTAATTGAGGAGAACATGTGCTCAAAAAATGAGGGAAACAGAATATGCATCGCTCCAATACTAATAAATCCAATTCCGTAAGCAAAACGCAATCGATCATTATTGCTGAATTTTCGCAGGTATTTACTCAGAAGTGTGGCAAACCAAACGAACAAGAATGAAATAAATATTACAAGTAAAAAAAGCATCGGCAGAGTGGTTGATGATACACATGGTTTTAATCAAGATACGAAATTGATGTTTTGCTTGCAAATTGCTTGCTTAAATCTTGATGATATAAAATGAAAAAAGGCCGCATTATTTAATGCAGCCTTTCAAGTAGCTTCTTAATTTGTTATTTTTTCATTCGAATGTAAACAACGCCATTTTTTGCTTTTTTTCCGTATTGGTCAATTGCATTTTGCCCTTTTAAAACATCAATACTTTCAATCTTGTTCGGATCTATTTTTTCTGCTTTTTTTGGAGATATTTTTTTGCCATCAACAATAAACAGAGGAGAATTTTTATCTGATCCAAATTTCATTCGTACAGATGATTGACTTTTATTATTTAATGCTTTACTGGTAATCAATACAACGCCATTTGCACCTTCTTTGCCATATTTATTAATAGCACTAGCATCTTTAAGCACGCTTATGCTCTCAATTGATTCCGGTGGAATATTTTCCATTGCCTCATTGCTGACTTTCTTACCATCTATAATTATTAGAGGTTGTTTTGTAGGATCTTCGGACAAAATTGAAGATTTAATTCTTATAGGACCCTTGTAACCAGTTCTAACATTGCCTTTTGACTTTCCATATCCAATTACAACAACAGAATCTGCTTTTAGCTTATTTGCTTCAGATTTGCTTGTAATTAAAATTACACCATTTGCACCACCTACTGTGCCATACAATGCTGTTGCAGTAGCATCTTTTAGAACATTTATTTTTGCAATCTCATTTGGTGGAATTTGATCCATGGTTTCGCGCGATATTGTTTTTCCATCAAGAACGATAAGAGGTTGTCCGTTTTTAGGTATAATATTTCTATACGAAGGAGCTACTCTGAAACCAGTTCGAACCGTACTTTTAGGCATAGGATAACCTACTTTAACATTACTCATAGGAGTTATAGAATCTATATGGTATCCAGTTCTAACATTACCCATTGGTGTCAATCCTAAATGAAAACGGTTTTGGATTATTTTCGAATCGCCGTAGCTAGGAGCTGTGCTTGAACGTTTTTGAATATTCTCTTCTAACTCTTTGCGATATTCATCAGAATTAATTCTCTTAATATGTTCTTGAATTTGCTTTTTACTTTCCTGAATACGTTGATTCATATTTTCTTTGAATTCAGCAGATTCAATTCTTTTAAGCTCACGTTTAATATTTTCCCTTTGTTCTTCGATTCTTTGTTTAAATTCTCCAGATTTAAATTCTGCTTGGTGTTTTTCTAGAGATTCTTTCGCTTTTTCTAGTTGTTTTTTTAGCTTATTTTGGAATTCTGTTGAATTCATTCGTTCAACGGATTCTTTTAATCTTGCTTTAATATTTTCTTTTTCCTTCTTGTTTAATTCAGAGCTCTTCTCAATTTCTTTTAATTGATTTTTAAGCTCTTTTTTTTGAAGTTCACGTTCCTTTTCAAATTCTTTTAAGTAGTTTTCATCAGAAAGTTCTTTCAGCTGCTCTTCAATTTCACTTTCCTGCTCCTTCATTTCATTTTGAAACTCTTCTGAGTTGAAATCCAGATGCTTTAAGCTTTCCTTAAGCTCCTTTTTCATTTTATCAAGGTCGAAATCAAATTTCATCTCTTGCATATCTTTTGCAGCAGATTTCATTTCTTCCATTTGCTCTCGAATAATTTCATCGGCTTTCATTTTTACCCACTTTTCTGATTTTACAGAATCTTTAGGGAATTCAAAATCATGTGAATCAATAGGAGAGACAGACATTGCTGTAACAGATGTTTCTGATTTTGTTTCTTTAACAGCATCAACTTCTTTTACAAGCTCCAATTCTTGAACTGCTTCAACTTCTTCTACTAGTTGCAGCTCATCATTCTTTTTTTGATTTTTCTTCTTCCTTTTGTCTTGTTCAGTAATGGTTGAATTTGCTTCAGGAGAGATTGCTTCTTGAAAGTTTTTTTGATCAAGAACATTGATTTTTGAGAATGTTTTTTGAATATTGGTATTGCCCGAAATTGCAAAATTCGAAATCAAGAATAAACCAACAAATAGGAGTGTAAAAACACCGCTAAGCATAAAACGTTCTCTTCTCGGACTAATTGTTACTTTAGGCCTGAGTATGCGTTTGATTCTACCCAATACTTTTCCCTTTTTACCGGAAAATCCTAAAACCATTTCGTACTGCTTTTTTCTGATAGCTTCCATATTATTTAATGCTTTAATTAGTGTTAAGGATTCACCACAAATCTTAACCGCCAGATCGTCACAAATGTGCTCTCTTTCGGCATTTACCACAGAAGATAGCCACCAAACAACAGGATGATAAAAAAATACGAGTTCAATAATTCCTTGAATGAATTGTAGCAAATAATCGTGTCGACGAATATGTGCTAATTCATGTGCTATGATAATTTCCAATTGATTTTCTGGGATTCCACTTAGCATGCTAACTGGCAGAAGTACAATTGGTTTAAAATATCCAATTACAGATGGGATTTCGAGAAATCCGGATTCTTTAAAAATGACTTTTTGTTTGAGCTGATATTTGTTTATAATTCGATCAGCAATTTCTTTATATTCAGACCTTAAGGGGAAAGTCAGATGTTTCTTTAATTTTTGTGTATTGATGTATTTTATTATCAAATTGATGGAGAGAAAAAGCATTCCAATAAGCCAGATGTTAACGAGGATTGGGAAGCTATTTTCAATTTGGGCATTTAAGTAAGTCCACAATTGAGATAAGTAGGATTCATTGAATTGAGTTAATCCCGAATAGTTTATCTGATCTGTTAAATCAGCTACAGTTGCACTTGTTTCTTTCGGAATGTAACGTAAAAATGTAATGGAAGATGCAAGGCAGATCAGGACAAGTCCAAGCCCTGATAATGCATATCTTACACGAGCATTATCTTTGGAAATAAATTTGAATAGCAACCAAATAATCCCACCTATAATAGCAGCTTGCCATAAGGAATGAAAAAGGGTCCAGCCAATGGTCTGACTCCAGTCGTACAAGTTTATATTAGTCATTGGTTTCTGGATTTTCAATGTTATTAATTAACTTTTTAATTTCATCTAGTTCTTTGCTCGAGCATTTTTGATTACCCAAAGCTTGCAGAACCATTCCAGAAGTAGAACCTCCAAATAGGGTAGAGATAAATTTATCGATTAAATGATTTTTAGTTTCTTTTTCTTCAATTACCGCTTGGTAAATATGTGTTCTTGATTTTTTATCACGCACAAGCATGCCTTTTTCAGTCATGATCTGCATCACTTTAAGAGTGGTTGTGTATCCAACGTTTCTTTCCGATTTTAACTGATCGTTTACAAATCGAACATTAGAAGGACCATAAGTCCATAGAACTTGTAAAATTTCTAATTCTGCTTCGGTTGGCTTAATCTTCTGTGACATATTTTTGTGGTGATATCCGTATTACGATTAATTTCGTAGGTAAATATATACGAAAGGTTTCGTAATACAAAATATTTAATACGAAGAATTTCGTAATTAATGTTAAAAATGAATTTTACATCTATCGCAATTAGATATAAATTGCTCAGGAATATTTCAATCTACTTTACTTAGCGCTTTTTTTTTCGTATTTTAAAGAGTACTCTGTATTTTCTTAAAAATAAGGGAGAAGTAAGAATCGAAAACAAAAACCCAATTGGTTATTCCAATTAAAGGTTGTAAAAAAAACCTTCTGTATGTAGATATTTTAAACCCTTAGACTTAAAATTATGCCTATTCGTAAATTAAAAGAGTATTTAGATGAGCGACAGATTAAATATGTCTTGATTCGGCATTCATCGGCTTACACTGCACAGGAAATAGCTGCTTCGGCTCATATACCAGGTAAAATGCTCGCAAAAACGGTAATGATAAAAGTTGATGGAAGAATGTGCATGGCTGTATTGCCAGCTTCCTATTTAATTGACTTTGATTTGTTAAAACAAATGCTTGGATGTAAAAAAGTAGAACTGGCGCATGAGCAAGAGTTCAAAGATATATTCCCACAATGTGAAGTAGGTGCAATGCCTCCATTTGGTAACTTATACAACTTGGAAGTGTATGTATCCGAGAGTTTAGTAGAAGATGATGATATCGTATTCAATGCAGGAACTCATACCGAATTAATAATGCTTTCGTATGATGATTTCCACAATTGCGTTGAACCAGTAGTATTGAAATTTACACATAAGACTTACGCATAACCTATTAAATTAAGATGAAACAAACTATTGATTCTATTCTTTTCGATTCTTACTTCTTTTTTTCTTTTTGATAGTTTTCAATAATACCTTCACATAACCAATCGGCAAGAGCTTGTCGATTGTCTGCTTTTGTAAAACGCAACTGATCCCTATAGTTATTTATATTGCCTAGCTCCACAAATACAGATGGTGGAGTAGTAGTTTGTAGCATGTACAATCTTCTTGTGCCCACTGTTCCAGTATATTCTCTATTTGGTTGGAAACGGGCGTATTTATCTTTCATTTTCTGCTGCAATGCATAGGCTAAACTTTTGCCTTTTTTACTTACCGAGTGATGATAAAAATAAACGTCGGTTCTGTTTTTTTTGCTTCGTGAATCAAGGTGAAGAACAATTAATCGTTGATAAGTTGATTTGGCTTCTTTTCGGGCTAAAATATTAATGGCAGCAGCTCTTTGTCTTAATCTTGGCGTGTGTTTTCTAGGAATTACCTGCGAAGGATAGCATCTTTCGTCCTTATCGGGTTTCAGGTAAGCAGCCTCACGAATTCCATCATTAGGGTCTTGAATAATGAAGTGAACCTTAGCTCCGTGCGAAATAAGCTCTCTTCCCATTCGTAAAACAATATCGTAGGCATATTCATCTTCTGTAATTTTATGACCAGAAATCTTACCTACGGCACCAGGATCTGGTCCACCATGGCCAGCTACAAGGTGAATAACAGCTCCACTCATGCTATTGTCAATTTGTTTCACACTTTCATGTTTGCTTCCCAAAATAGGAAACTTGTGCATGCTATAGCGCAGTGGTAATTTGTACTTTTTACCTGCAATTAGTTGACCATTTTTGGTGAAGCGACCTTTGTTTAAAGCTTTGAACTTGGCAAGGTCTTTAACTGGTGAAATATGGTTTCGCAAGAGAAAAGAATTAAATCCTTCTCCATTTTTTACAGTTCCCCATTCGTAATTTTGCTGTGCAATTGTTGTAATAGGAGAAAATAGTAATACTGCAAGTAGCAGGAAAATATATCGGTACATGTAAAGTGTTCATTTTTATGATTCAATAAAAATAATCAAATAGTTTAGAAAGATTGATTCCTTCGAATAGAATTCGCATTATTCTATATTGATTGATTTTGAATCTGCCGCGTAGGATGTGAATATTCCATATCCATTTGTTACGTTCGAATGAAGGTTAACTTTATTGTAAAAAGGTACATCCTCACGGTTATTAAATGTTATCAAGGAACGTTCGTATTTATAGTAGTCTTGAGTAATATGGTATAATGTGACGTGATATTCTGAAAAAAGTTGATTGATGTCAATTAGCTCATTATAAACATAGAACGAAATGCTAATTTCATTTCCATTGCGGTTTTCATCTGAAAAACTCCGACTTCCACGCAGAATATTCTGTTGCAAACCAATTGAATTAATGGATAAATTACCATTGAAAATAATGTCATCACTGTTGTATTCAATATCATTTAACTTGTTGTCTTGTTTGCCTTTTAGCAGAATCATATAATAATTTTCTTGCGAAGGATCATCTTGAAATACAATCGTAAAATCAAGTTGGTTTGCATTCTTTTTTTGATAATTTATTTGCTTAATCAATACTTTTTCGGGAACCTCCGTTTCGGCCGTACAAGTTTCAAAATTTGGATGTGAAATTTCTATTTGATATGTGTTGTTTGATTTTAAATAAGTATTCTCGAGTGTGTACCAACCATTTTCGTTATTGATCAGTTGTTTAAGTGCAGTATTGTTTTCTTTAATCTGCACCTTGGCATTTTCAACATTTATATTATTCGTATTTAAGATTGAGCTATTTGTAATGTGTACACGAAGTAAACTATCGCTGCCTAATAATGAATTGATTACGACTTTCGATTCTTCGTCTGGAATATCAAGAGAAAGATCACTTTCACAAGAAATTTGTGTTGAAAGTACAATGCACGTAAGAATCAGTAATATATATTTCATGAATTAGAGTCTTAAAATTTATAAGAATAGCTTACACTTGGCAAAAAAGAGAATAAACTTATCTTTTTTATGCTGTATTGTTTTGATCCTTGTTCGTTAACTTCTTCTTTGATGTAAGCGTAATTTGCATTTTGCCTGTTGTAAAGGTTATTTATACTGATGTTCCAAGTTCTAATCCCATGTTTCTTAAATTTTCTAAAATTGATTGAAAAATCCATTCTATGATATTCGGGTAATCTAATTCCATTTCTTTTCGAAAAGATAGGTGTGGAATTAATCGAGCCAGAATCGTAAGGGGATATGGAAGCAATATTGGTAGCAGATAAGGTTATAGGTAATCCACTTCCGTAAAACCAAGAAACTGAACAGTCTACTTTCTTACTTAGTTTTTGGTTGATGTTAATCGAAAAATCATGGCGTCGATCGTAAGGGGAAGCAAATGTTTTACCTCCATTAATTACAGGGTATTTTACAAATGATTTAGAAATTGTATAAGCTGCATTTCCTGTTGTACTTCCTCTTGTTTTGCTTAAATTAAATTCCAATCCACGACTCCAACCTTTTCCTGATTCAACAGCTTGTTCCCAGTTGGTATAAGTATTTTGAAAATAAGAATCATCGCTTAATTCGAGTATGTTACGTGATAATTTGGAGTAATATTCCGCAGAAAGCTTTACGGATTGAGAAAAAGAATAATTTGTGCCAGCAGTGTATTGAAAGGAATCAATTGGTTTTATTTTGCTGGTTACGGGTAACCACAAATCTGTTGGTAAACTAAGCGAACTTGTTCTTACCATATGAAGGTATTGCGTCATCTGAGAAAAACTGCCTGTAATTGACCATTTTGGTTTAAGAAAATATTGGGCACTTAATCTTGGTTCAATAGTAGAGTAATAGGTTCCTTCAACAATAAAACTGCTCCATCTTGCTCCCATATTTAAAAGGAACTTTTTACCAAATTGAATTTGTCCTTCACCATATAAAATCATTTCTTTTGATGTGATTACCTCATCAGTAGAAGTATTTTGTTCATTTTGATTGTTGTTTCGATAAAGTTCACTACCAGGCTTGGTATGATGCAAGGAGGCTTCCATCCCAAATTTAAGGTAGTGTTTAGCGTCTGGAATCCAATCAAATTCTGATTTAACAGAAAAATCGCGAATACCAGATTTAAAGCGGTAATTGTAGTTTTCAAGATAATCTTCATTCTCATCCCGTAAGGATTTCTTATCCTTTGCAATAAAAGTGTACCTGCTTAAAATTAAAGTGGTATTACCGAATAGATGATTGTTATATATGTGGTTCCATCTAAGTGAATTGGTGAAGTTTCCCCAGCCGATCTTATTTTCAGATTTTTCCTTATTGTCAGCAGTAAGTTGCTCTATATTTTTAGCTTTAAGTAGGTCTCCTCCCCAATAAGTGCTAAAAAATAATTTGTCGCGCTGAGAGAATTTATGCGTTAGTTTA
Organism: Labilibaculum sp. DW002; assembly: GCF_029029525.1. NCBI lineage: Bacteria > Pseudomonadati > Bacteroidota > Bacteroidia > Marinilabiliales > Marinifilaceae > Paralabilibaculum > Paralabilibaculum antarcticum. The sequence goes on from NZ_JAKJSC010000001.1 coordinate 25,058, forward strand.
AAATTCAAATCTCCAAAATAATAGCCAGCATTTACATCTGTATCAGATAATTCAAGAATTCCATTTAATAATAAATCTAGATAGGAACGACGTAGGGAAAGGTTAAACGTAGTTTTGTTCTTTTTGATTGGACCATGCAGATTGAATTTCGCGGTAAGCAATCCTATACTAAAATCACCACCTATTTTTTTTGAATTTCCATCTTTCATTCTGATGTCCAAAACCGAGGATGCCCTTCCTCCATAATGCGCTGGAAATCCACCTTTAATCATTTTCACATGCTTAATTGCATCAGGGTTAAAAACAGAAAACAATCCAAGTAAATGAGAGGAGTAGTAAACAGGTACATCATCTAACAAAATTAAATTTTGATCATGTGAGCCATTGCGCACAATAAACCCTCCTAATCCTTCATTTGAGGATTGAACCCCGGGAAATTGTATCAGGCTTTTAAAAAGGTCACTTTCTCCAAGTACACCCGAATTTTTCATTTGTTCTGAACTTAAAGAACTTGTACTCACAAACTGATGATTGATATTGTTGCCTTTTTTATTCGCAATTACCTTTATTTCGTTCAGAATCGTTCTTGGTTCTAACTCAATGTTGATACTTGTATCCTTAACTGGATTTATATTGATGGAGTAATCTTGGTAACCAACATATGAGATTTGTAATTTGTATGCTTTTTTACGGAGAGAGAAACTATAGAAACCAAAATTATTACTGATTGTCCCAGATCGATCCTCTAAATTAATAATACTTGCATTGATTAGAGATTCTCCCGTTGCAGCATCCGTTACAAAGCCACTAATGCTATATCTACGATCAGAAGGGGGAATGCCAACAAAAAATATTTTGTTGCCTTTTGAGACAATTTTGAAGGCTTTTTTATCGATGATCTCGTTCAAGAAATATTTAAGGCTTCCAGTTAATGCCGGCAGTTCGATATACTGCTTTGTATTCAATTCACTGGTGTAGCTAAATTCAATGTTCGTTTGCTTGCTAATTTCTTCTAGTAAAACATCTAATGGATAAGTTACATCCTCAAAAAAGAGCATTTTTGATAGCCTAGAATCCTGACATACGGCTGAAAAGGAGAAGAGTAAGGAAGAGATAAGGACTAGTGAAATTCTCATATTAGCGAACAGGTTCGGGATAAATTCAGAGTAAATTTAAGCAATGTACTCCTAAACAACAATAGGAAGCCCAAAGGCTTCCTTATTATTGTCTTGATATGCTAACTCCAGTTTTGGAGTTGTAAGTAAATGTATAGTTGAAAATTAATTTACTTTCTTAAAGATATAACGTGTGATGAAAATACCTTTCCCGTCACCTTTTCCGCTATCACTTTCAACAGCTGAAGTCACAAATGCTAGTTCCCAACCATCTGCGACTAATGTGTTGATTTTAGATGAGATTAAAGCATCATTAGAAGCGATATTCTGGAAATTGATACCTGCAATACTGTAAAAATTAAGCAATTTCGTTTCTGCAAATAAAGATACTTTCGCATCAGAACGTTTAACATCTTTTTGCTTGCTTTTTTTACCATCGGTTCTTTCTGTAGTAAAATTTTCTGCATCAATACCGCTTTTTTCTTCAACAATTCTAGAACGACCTAATCCCATAGGAACAATTGATTCAACTGATGTGATTACTTTGTATTGTACTGATTGTGCATTTGATTCAAAAACAAATGCAAGTGCGATAAACGCAATAAATAATAACTTTTTCATTCTTTTAATTTGTGTTATTGTAATAGGTTAATTATTCTTTTTTTGTACTTGTTCTAGTAGAGATAAATCTCTTTTCTATCTTTTAAAATGATGATTTTCTTTCCTCCAGCATATTCATCTTCTTCATCCAAACGATATTTTTTTTCTCTTTCGATATGAATTGTTGCATTTCCTGGATAGAGTCGTCTTAAATCCTCTGCCTCAAAATAAATATATCGATCGCCTCTGTGATGTGTGCTTTCCGAAATACTTCTTCCAGATTGTTCAATGCTTATGCTTAAACTTTCACTATTTTCAATAGGAGCGCCATCCCAATATATTTTTGCTGACGAACTAATGTCAATTTCATCTAAATCATGCGGAATTATTGTAAAGGCAATATCATCTGTATAAATGGTATTGAAGAAATCTTGATCCCAATTCTTATTGTAAAGAAAATCTACATCGGTAAACCCTCTACTTTTCCAATTATACTCATGAAATACTGGCCAATAATCGTGATGTCTTTCATTATTAAACCTGATATAAGCATCTTCCACCAGTTTGATATGAACACCAGAACTATTTCTTACTTTAAACTCGGCAGTTGCTGTTGTTTCGTTGTAATAATTGTCATACACCAGCTTGTACGATTGATAAACAGGTGTATCGTAAGCCAAATCATTAGAATTGACTTTTTCACAACTAATTAAACTAATGCTAACTAATATGGCGAATAGGTATGTAAATAATTGTCGTGTCATAAGTCTAAATTTTAATGTTAAAAGGCTATTCCAACGGTTAATCCAGCTCTAAGGGTAAATCCATCCCAATTGCCTGTGTCAAAATCATCTTCAACTCCTGATTTTACATCTAATTCAGCATTTGTATAGGCTGGGCCAAAAAACCATTCGAAACTTACTCTTTCTTTAAAAATATATTGCTGACCGATTATTAAACCAGCTCCAATACTTTGCAAATTGGCATTCGAATTATCATCACTTGTTAAATCGTAATTCAAATATCTGGCATAAGGGGCAACAAAAAATCCTTTTGGTGCTGCCGATTCCGATAAATAGAAACGATATTCAGGTGTAATTCCAAAGCCTCTTACTTTGGTGTCATCAACTTTCGCGCCAGAATATAAAAGCCCTAGTTGAAGACTGCTATTATCGTTCAGTTTTTGTTCAATAAAAAACGATCCTGTACGAACCAATGGACTTAGCAAATTTCCCTTTATTACAGTATTTTGTGCTTTTGTAAACGATATGCAGCCAAGCATCAGAAAAGCTATTAATACAATTCTATTTTTCATTTGTTCAATTTTAGATTTAGTTATTCTCATCTGAAATTATTAGATGATTTCCCTTTTGTGAGACGTGAACCTTAAGGCCAATTTTAAGTTCTTCAATTACCTTGTCGAGCTTTGCGTTGGTAAAGGTGTTGGTGTAAGTTAGCGTATCAATTTTAAGGCTCTTGTTGGTGATTTTTACACCATAGTGTTGCTCAAGATCTGCAAAAACTTTTTTCATTGGTGTTTCTTTAAATACAAGAACACCAGTTTTCCATGATTTGTAGTTGAACTCCTTGTTTACCGATTCGCTAAGCTCTTGCTTTTGAATGATTCCTTTTTCACCTTTGGTTAGATAAACCAATTCACCAGTATTCTGATTTTTAAGGCTAACCTTACCCGAGTTTACACTCACAATTGTTGTTCCATCTGTTCTGTTGTTAACATTAAAGCTGGTACCAAGCACTTCAATGATAGCATCTCCAGATTTGATTATAAATGGTTTGTTAGGATTACGCTTAACTTGAAAGTAAGCTTCTCCTTCCAACTCTACATTTCTGATTTTTGAATTGAAATATTTAGGATAAATTATTTTACTCTTTTTGTTTAGAAATACTTCTGTGCCATCCGCCAAAAGAATTTGTTCTTTTTGCATGATTGCATGACTCTGAGCATATTTTCCAAAGCCAGGCGTGGTTTGATATAAATAAACCAAGCTAAGAGAAATTAATACCAGAACTGTTGCTGCGTATCGCATGACCAGTTTTGTAGTGTTTAACTTTCTACTTTTTCCTGATTTAGCTTTAATCATTTTCCAATCAGCTGCTTCATCAATTCTTTGAAATACTTCAATCTCTTTACTCGATTTCCATATTTTTAGCATCTTTTGAAAAATCTCTTCATTCTCAGGAGTAGCGTCAATCCAATTCTGGAAATTTAGCTTATCCTGACCTGTCGCTCTCTCTTCTAGTATTGCTACTAAAAGCTGTTCGTCGATATGTTGATTGTTGTTCTTCATTTTGCTGTTTCTAATAGTAAGACAAGTAAGTTTGCCATCACACGTATTCTAATTTGAAAAAAAATGCAAAAAAATTATTTCAAGGCATTTAAAAGGAAGATGATTAGAAGTTTTGCCATTGATGGGCCAATTTTAACTCGTAAGGTTTTTAGCGCTTTTGAGATTTGCGTTTCCACAGTTCTCTTCGAAATACCTAACTGATCAGCTATTTCCTGGTTGGTAAAACCATCAAAGCGATTTAGTTTGAAGATGCGTTGGCATTGTTCTGGCAGTTCATCTATCGCTTTAAAAATTTCATGTTCTAGTTCTGTTTGCTCAAGAATTTTATCTGCTTGCATGCTTACGCCTGAACTCAAATATTTAATGTTCTCGTGATGTGTTGCATGATTTTTCCGCTGCTTAATGGTATTTAAGCAAGAATTGCGAACAGAAGTAAACAGATGTGCTTTAGCCGATGTGTGAATCTTAATTGAATCTTTATTATCGAAGAGTTTTACAAAAACATCTTGAACAATTTCTCTTGAATCATCCAAATCTGTGAGGAATTTGTTTGCATAGGCGGTTAAAATAGAATAGTGCTCTTTAAAAAGTGCTTCTATATTTGCTTCTGTTAGCTTTTCGTATGAATGGTTTTGTAATGTGTGTTCCATTTATTCAGTAAAGAGTAGATTATGCATAATATAAAAAGGGAATTTAGCCTCTTTCTAATCAAAAGACAATTAAATGGCTTATAACACGTATGTGAAATCGAAAAAAAATGAAATTTTATTTGAATGGATGCTTAATGCGCCTTGTGGTTTTAGTATTTAGTCAATATTAGCGCTTGTTTATTAAGTGTTAACACTAAAAAAAACCAAAGCGGATATGCTTTGGTTTCTTTTTATATGTTGTTTCTACTATGCTTAATAATTATGCTTTCCCAATATTCTTTTGATTTACTCGAATGATCCAATTAGATAAAGCTTTTGCATTTGTTAATAGGATATAGCCTAAGATATACTGTAATAGGGTAGCAACTGAAAAAGCAATAGATGGATTACTTTGCGGATGAATACTGGTAAACTGACTTACTATTTGAGTAATGCTAGATACAAAACTAGAGAATTTGAAAATTAGAATAATTAAACCCAAAATCATTAATGAAATTTCTAATACTTTGCTGTAATTCAAATCAAAAGAAAGATTAATGTCAAAATCATTTTTACAGATTTTACGAGCAATTTTAGTGGATTTAAAAATCAACAAATATCCAATAACGAATACCAATAGGCTAAATCCTATTAATATTCCAAGCCCTGTGTAATTTGTATTATTAGCTTCTACAGTTGCCATAAGTCGCAAGTAATGGAAATTTTGCAAATATAAAATTGCTGAAGCAATAATGTAGAATCCAAATATTTTAAGAGCTAAGTCAATAATGTCAGATTTTTTCATTTTTAGATTGTTTAGGGTTATTGAATAATTAAAATTAAACAAATAGTTTAACTATGAAGAAATCTATGTTAAAAGAATGTTTCTATATTATGACTTCTTTCGTTTTGCATTGAGTTAAATTTATTTGCATAAAAAAGGCCTTGCAATAATGCAAAGCCTTAAGATCAGAAATATGGTTTCTGTATGTTTTAGGTAAGGTAAATAGCAATTGAAACACCAATAAAGGTTCCTATGATATAACCTAATATGCCAACCAGAATTGCAGGAGTTACTAATTTCTTTTGTCCCATAGAGGCAGCCATTGGTGCTGCAACCGAAGGGCCCATAATATTCGCAGCTGAAGAAATAACTACTTCGTAAACATCTAATTTAAAGAGTTTTGCTAAGGCCATCATAAATAAGAAATGGAAGATCATAATCGTTAAGTAAAAGCCTAATACTGCTGGGCCTATACTAAAAATTTGTGTCATGTTAGTAGCGGCACCAATTACAGCTAAAAAGATGTACATCATCCACAAGCCAAGTGAGAATGCGGTATCTTCCAAAGGTTTTAATCTCTTTGGGAACAGGTTCGCAGCAAGCACCGCTAAAACGGTAATTACGAGTATACTTAAGTTTAGTTTTGTGTGCAATAGACTTTGAAGGTATGGAGCTAAAAGGTTCCCCAATCCAGCTATAAGTGCAGCAATAAATACTGAAACAGCTATTCGTTCTAAAGTCATCGGAAATTTAGCTTTTTCTATTGCTTTAGTGTCTTCAACTTGATTCTCTTTTTTAGGTTTTACAAAGAATCGAGCTAAAAACATTAAAGATGGCGTTAGGAACAAGAAGAGTGTATAAAGGTTCGAAACCAAATTGTCGACAGCAATAGTTGCTGTAAACATAGGGTTGGTACTGAAATTTAAACTCTCTGCTGCAGCAATAAAGTTGACACTACCACCAATTAGCGTTGCAGCAATAACGCCTGCTGTATTTCCGGCATCTTCGCCTAAATCGATTAACGAAAAAGCAAGAAAACAGCCTAATACAATTCCAATTGCTCCTATGGTGTAGGCCAGAAGTAGCTTACCACTTTCCTTTACAATTTTCAGCAGATTGGAGCTAAACAAAAGCATCGGGATTGAGATAGGAATGAAGTAAGTAAACACCATATCGTAGACCTCAACTTTTACGTTGGGATTAGAAGCTACAGGAAGAACGCCCAACATGGCTAATATAGACATGGATATCATGGTAACAAGAATACCCGATAGTTTTCCAAACCATTTTTTTTGTTCAGAATAGATACCAAAAGCTGCAGCACCTGCTACCACGAAGAACAAAACCAAATTGTTTTCGGGAGAGATTAGTGATTGCATAGGTGTTTGTTTAGATTATGAGAAACGAATATATTTCGATTTTTGCCGAAAAGCAAAGAAGCAGTAATAAAAATGAGATGTTAAAAAAAGAACCTCAAATTCGTGTGATTTTGAGGTTCTTTCTGAGCTATTATTTTTTCTTCTTCTTTGGTTTCTTAACCGCCTTCTTTTTAGCGTTTTTCTTTTTTGGAGTTTGCATGAAGTCTTCTGCTTCATCCATCAGTTCTTTCAAGCTTTTAGAATAATCTTCCGAGAAATCAATGGTGGCAGTATATTCTCCCTTAGAGATATCCATTACTTGAATTTCTGTTCCTGTATATTCTTGTATATCTGTTAGTAAATTTTGTTCTTCTTCAGGACAGCAAAATGAAATCGCCAACCCTTTTTGAACTCCACGACCAGTTCTACCTACACGGTGAACGTAATTTTCTGCCACATCTGGCATATCGTAGTTTACCACATAATCTACATTTGCGATATCGATACCACGTGCACTTACATCTGTTGCAATTAAAACTTTAACTTTACCTGATTTGAAAGCCTCTAGAGCAAGCAAACGATCATCTTGGTTACGATCTCCATGAATCGTTTGGCTGATAATATCAACCCGTTCCATAGCTTTATGAACTCTTTCAGCTCTAATTTTTGTACGTACAAAAACAAGAATCTTACTGTCGATATGCTCTTTTATTAAGCGCTCTAAAAAGAAGCGTTTATCATCCATACTAACAAAAGCAACTCCATGTTCTACATTCTTTGAAACAGGATCTTTTGGAGAAATTTGGATGCGAATAGCACTTCTAACAAGCGAATAGGCAAGTTTTTTAATTTTAGGAGTGATCGTAGCCGAAAAAAACAAGGTTTGACGTTTCTTAGGAAGATATCGTATTAAATCTTGAATGTCTTTAATAAAACCTAAATCCAACATGTGATCGGCTTCATCGAGAACTAAAGTTTCAACTTTGTCCAAATAAATATGACCTTGACTAACTAAATCGAACATTCTTCCAGGTGTGGTAATAAGAATATCAATGCCGTCTTCCAAACTTGCAATCTGAGGAGCTTGTTCTACGCCGCCAAAAACACAAAAACTTGTCACCTTTGTATGTTTGCCAAGTTCTTGAAAAACTTCTGTAATTTGAATGGCAAGCTCACGAGTAGGCACCATAACAACGCATTTGATCTCTTCGCTGCGTCTACTTTTTTTGCTTTTATGCAATTTGTCTATAATAGGAATTGCAAAAGCAGCTGTTTTTCCGGTACCAGTTTGGGCAATAGCCAGCACATCTTCACCTCTTACAATTGGAGGTATAGCTTTGTATTGAATATCGGTAGGTCTGTTAAAACCTAAACCTTCTAAATTCTTCTTGATATCTGGGGAAAAACTATATTGACTAAATTTCATTTTTTGTATTCAGATGATTTATCGCACAAAGATAGGTCTAAAATATGATTTTGTGGAATGCTTTACAATCTTGATGAGTATCCTTTTTCGATTTAGGACGTTTTTATTTTATTTTTCGCCTTTATTTCTACCCAATATCGGAAATATCCATAACCACCAAGAATAATTGTACCTATAAATGTTAATCCATTTGAAAGAATTCCAAAACTAATGCCAGCATTTGGGTCCAATTGATAGGCTAAAAATAATTGAAGTAGAAAAAAATGAGTTGTACCTATTCCTCCTGGACTTGGAAGTGCCCAACCAATGCCGCCAATGAATAAAATTATCAAGGCAAAGCCAATTGAATAACTTGAAGTTTCAGGCAAGCAAAGTAAATAGATGTAGTTTAGAAGGACCAAGAATATCCAAATCAGAAGTGTTAAGATTATAAATTGGATTCTTTTTTTTAGAAGTAATCCTTGTTTTAAGGACAAAAACATACTTTGTAAAAACTCAATAGGCTTTTTCACGATACGCCTTTCAGATTTCTTTAATCTGCGTAAGCTAATTAAGAATAAAAGAAGAAGAACTACAAAGGCAATCGGAAATACATATAAATATCGGTAGCCGTAAATGTGAGAAATTCCACCAATTGTAGAATCTATTATGACTTGTAGGCGATCTAATTCAATCCAAAAAATGGTAAATACACCTAAGCCAAGAATTAACAAATCGTAGGCTCTTTCCGCCATCATACTTCCCATGGAAACTGCAACAGGTACTTTTGTCGTTTTTTGAAGTGATGTACAACGAATAATTTCGCCGAATTTTGGAGTGAAACTGTTTACAAAGTAGCCTATTAAGATCGAGGTTAAAACTTTATCTGATTTTGGTGTTTCTCCAGACTCTTCGATTAATAATTTCCAACGTAGAGCTCTTAAATAGAAAACGATAAATAAACATACGAAGCTAAGTAAGATGAAAAAATAATCGGCATTCGCTAGACTTTCCCATACAGGTCCCATTGGTTTTTCACGCAATGTGAGAAACAGAAATACAGAACCAATTATAAGTCCAAGTGAATTTTGTACTATGCTTTTTATTTTACTCCCCATTTACTTTAGTTCGATTTTAAATGAATTTACAAAGAACTACAAAAATAGAAAGACTTTTAGAATGGCCTCTTTTTTCGGTCAAAATTGTTATCTCTTTTTTATTGTATGATAAGCTTCCAAGAGCCAATTTCGTAATTGTTGGTCAAAATCTGCTATTTCTGCAATTGCAATACGATGAAGAACTCTATTTTTTGATATCCTTTTGCAAATATAAATAGGGAATTGATCTTCTTCTCTTGTTAATTGAAATTCTAGATCCAATCTGTCTTTTTTAGGGTAAACAGATAAAAATGTAGCACCAATCTTAAATTGAATACAAGTTTTGAGGTAGATGATTTCAATTCCATCGAAAGATTGAAGATGGGAGAGAAGCGATTCATATAAAGCTTCAATTTCCGAATTCATTTTGTTCAAATGAGTTTCTTTATCAGTAATAAAACAAGAATGATATTGATTTGGACCTGATAGGACTCTTTTGCACGTAGGACAAGTGTAGGGCATAAAAATTATTCTTCCTCTTGAGTATCCATTGCCACTTGTTGCATGCTACTGCTAATTCTTTTAATTGCTTCCTTGATGTTCTTTTCTGGTTTGATAAAGGTTTGGTTTCCCCAGAAATTCTGATCGTAGGTTAAGTTTTCCGTCGACATTATGGTTTCGGGTGATATTGTTTCTCGGAATTTATATCTTCTGATATTTGTTGTATCCAATTTTGTGGTTGCCATTTCGAAAGATGTTGAAAAACTTTGCGAAAATAGTTTTTTTCTATTTCGAACCTTAAATTTTAAGTTCCCTAAACTGTGATTTAAGTAATATTTACCATCTATTTGACGGTAGTTAACAGCATAATCTACATGTAAGGCTTTAACCTTTGTTTTGGCATTTCCTTTGCTAATAAATTGTCTCGTAATTTCATGTAATCGATCTGGGTTATAGCCAAATTCGGCACTAATAATTGCCAATGATCTTGTGGCAATTATTATTTTCCCTTCCATTAATGGAGTCGATAAATTAGGTTTAGGCCTGAACTCGATAACGTAAACGGGCTTATTGTCAAAACTACTTATATCTGACAAATGGTAGTTGTAAAAATGCATGTATTCTGGGTCCAAGAATTCTGGTGTGTGTTTAATGATATCTAAAAATAAACAACCTTGTATTCCTCCTTTTAATCTGAATGAGATGGTGTCTAAACGCGAAACATCATATATTTTGCGACTTTTAAATATTTTGACTTTGTCTTTATGATCGATTCTATCATAAGAAGGTTTGTAGATTTCTAAAATAGATTCCAGGTAAATCATATACTTGTTGTTCTTAAGTACCGATTCTCTGTAAAAGGATGTGATATTAGTTGGTTTTTGAGGGTAATTCTTTTCTATTTTATTAATCGCGGCTCTTATCAAAGATTTTGGTTCCTTGTTTCGAATAATAACTTCCTGAAGCGAAATAAAATCTTCTTTTAGTTTAATATGAATTTTGTTTTCCGTGATTTCGGAGACTGGTATTTCTGTGTTTTTATATCCTACGTAGGATACAACTAAAGTATCATGAATATTGTTGGATGATAGAGTAAGCGTAAAATCGCCATCCTGATTGGTTATTGTACCTACATGTTTTCCTCTTAACCCCAAACTAGCATATGGCAAACCAGTTTTTGAATTTTGATCCGTAATTTTTCCACTAATCTTACGATAAGATAGGTATGGAATTAGATCAGTCGTAAGTGCTTTGCTCTTTTTGTAATTGTTCGGAACAATTATAATATGCTTATTAACAAGCTGAAAGTTGAGACTCGTATCTGGAATAAGCTTTCGTAAGATAATGTTGAGAGGAGTGTCTATTTCTTCTAAGCTAACCTTTTTCTCTTTCGAAAATAAATTGGAATTGTAGGTGAAATAGCAATTGTTTTTTGCGGCTAAAGTATCTAAAGCATCAGTAATAGAAAGTTCTGAAAAACGTACAGTAGTTTTATTCTGTAATAGATTTTCTTGAGCAGAAAGTTGAAAACTTGTAAGACATATGGATACAATAAGCATACTCTTTAACAAAGTATTACAAATGTATTGGATATGTTCTTTTTTAGTTTTCATTTAATCAATATTATTTTAATTCTTTTTTAATGATAATACGAACTCCACTCTTTTCGTAACTTAAATTATGTGGACGACAAAGACTCTCTAAGACCTCATCAAGTGGAGTTTGATTAAATGTGGTAGTTATAGGTAGTTTTTGAATGGCGGTATCGCTAAATTGAATGTTTACTTGATAGGTACGGTTAATTACTTTGGCTACATTATGCAAGCTCATAGCTTTAAATACCATCAATTGAGTTTTCCATGAAAGGTAATTTTCATCATTCTGGGATGTTTTATTAAGTAGATTTTCACTTAATACACCAAAGTCACCTTTTTCAAGTAAAATTGCTTTATTAGGATCTTTAACAAGCGAAAATTTAACTTTTCCTGTTTCCACAAGAACCTCGACATGATTAGTAGTAGCATTTACATTAAATGATGTTCCTAAAACTTTAATCTCAGCATTTTCAACCGAAATAATAAATGGTTTGTTCGGATTTTTTGCAATGTCAAAAAATGCTTCCCCGGTTAATTTCACTCGTCTTTCGTTGCTCCCGAAAATTCTTGGATAAGTCAGGCTAGACTTTCCGTTAAGCGTTATGCTTGATCCATCGGCTAAGGTAATTGTTTTGCCACTTTCGTTTAGTTCGGAGCTGATACTCTGATAAGGAGCTATTTTATCGGTATAGATATGGTAAGAAGCCAAGCCAAGTCCGATTGTAATTACTACCATAGCCGCAAGCTGAACTATTCTTCTCGCATTTTGAGCTGAAAAAATGCTGATTGTATTTTTTGAGTTGTCTAATTTAGACTCGCTTAATTTCGATCTAACATTTGTCCAGGCAGAATCGACCTTGAATTTTTGTTGAATTTCTTTTACATCCTGAATTAGTTCCAAATCTTTATTTGATGCAGCTACGATTTCTGCATATTCAGGATTGGAATCCATTAACTTTTCAAAGTTTAATTTCTCCTCTGCACTCATTTCTCCACTCAAGTATTTCGAAATGATTTCCCACTCAATTGTATGTGACGTTTTTTCTTTCATCTTTTTTATAGCACAATAATTCCAACGTAATCTTTTAAATTCTTACGAAAAGCTTTTAAAGCTTTTCCCATGTTTGCTTCAACAGTTTTTACTGATATTGATAATTGATCAGCAATTTCCTGATACTTCAAGCCTTCAAATCTACTCATTTTAAATATCTGTCCACAACGACTAGGCAGTTTGATTAGGGTTCTCTGTATGATATTATAGATTTCATTTTCTTCAACTAAATTATTTGGCTGACTTTGTTCAGACTTGTGATTTTTAACGTAATCAACGTATTGGTTTTTTATTCCTCTTTTTCTTAGTACCTGAAGGCTATTAAAATAGGTTGATTTGTACAAATAGGCTTTTAGTGAAGTATGAATTTTTAATTCTTTTCTATTTTCCCATAATTGACAAAACAATTCCTGAACAATTTCTTCAGCTTGGTCTGAATCTTTTACAAACCTAAGAGCGTAATGACATAGCAAAGGGTAATATTCTTTAAACAGTTTTTCAAACTCCTGTAAATTACCATTTTGTATGTTCTGTAGTATCGTTTCTTTTTCTTCCGACATTTTCTGTTTCTATTCCTTTATCTAAAGCTCTTAATGCGCTTTCTAAGTTAGGATTTTTCAATCATTAGAGAAAAGATCTGGTTATTTACTTATAATAATATCGAATAGCAATATTCGATATAGAATTTTATTTCTTGATTGAAAAGAACCGTTCAGAATATCTCATTTCCCCTTTATGAGTGAACGGCTCTTTTGTTTGTCATGAATTCATTTATTCAAAGGTTTCGTAGGTTATACATTCCCATTTTTATGAATTCGCTAACAATTTATCTAGCTTTTCTTTTTAGTTTTTTAATTGCAGATTCAATAGATTGATCAGGTTCAATTGTGTTGTAAGCTCCCCAGAAGTTTGCATCCGCAAAATTACTTACCTCTTCGGTCATAATCTGGTTTGATTTAAATTTTTCAAATCCTTTAAAGCGAATAATATTCTCTTCGTTTCGATCGGTAATTGCAATTTCAGTCATTGCAGAGTAATTGGTATTAAACAGTTTACGCTTCCAGTTGCACTTAAAATTAACTTCTCCTCTGGCATAGTTGAAATACCATTTCCCATCTTTTTCATGGTAATTTACCAAGTAATCGGCAGAACTTGGAGTTACTTTTACGCCTGCTGGTTTCCTTTTAATGAACATTCTACTAGCCTCAGTTTCATTACTTAGGTTCATGCTGAATTTAGCACTTGCTAAAGCCAAATTAGTCGATTCAATATATAATAAACCGTAGTATAATGGTAAATCAATGTCCTCTTTTTGTTTGAATTCAACTACATAATGAATTTTACCATTAATTTTTGTTACTGATTTAATAGAGAAGTCATAATTGGTGATAAAATCAGGCGATAAAAGATTGTATGGATTTTTCACAATATCCAAAAGAAGTGAAGTAGTTGGACCACCTTGTAACTTGAATAATAGCGTATCCATTTTCTTTACATCTTGACTCTTTCGACCTTTGTAAATTTGAACTTGATCTTCTCTTAATTGTCTGTATCCAGCTTTGTGTATGTTTACCACAGCTTCAGATATAGCTACATATGTTCTGTTCTTTTTAACGGTTTCTCGATAAAATCCTTTCATCATATTCGGATTCTTTGCATAGTTTTCTGAAACTTTTGCAAGAATACTTTTTACAAGAAAAATAGGATCCATAGGATAAATATTAATCTCGCCCAATGGAACTGACACAGATTGTAATTTGAGAATATTTCTTTTTGCCTTTAAAGAGTTAATAGGGTATTCTAGATTTTTGTATCCAATATAACTTACTTCAATTTCACTTACCGGTAGATCTTTTGCAATTTTCAAAAGAAACTCTCCTTCGTTATTTGAAACGGTTGCAACATTAACGCCTTTTACCGTAATGGTTGCAAACATTAAAGGCTCATTCGTGTCTTTATCTTGAATTTTACCTTTATATACGTTATACTTTAAAGTATCTATTACTTGTTGTACTTTGGTCTTTTCTTTCTTTTTCTTTGTACCCTCAGCGGCCATTGAATTGGTGAAAGAGAATAACAAAAATGCAGAAAGGATAACTGCGAGGTAATATCTAATTTTTGTTTTCATGACATTATATTTTTGTTGAATAATGGATTTAAATGATATGAGAAAAACGATCGTGTATTTTCTGATTTCTATAAGTATGATGCTTTAGAAAATAAATACCCTATCTTTTTTTTCGCTTTTTTTCGAAAAATTGATTTATCTAAATTTCTTACGTTTTTTTAGATCCTTTATATGTTTTATATTTAGATGAATAATTAATATAATTTAAAAAATTAAATTCATGAAAGTAGATTATTGTAAAGAAGATCTGATTTTAAAGGTGTTTCCAACAATTGGTGGCTGTTTTGAGGAGGGATGGAATGTACTAAAGAACAATTTTTTACTTCTATTACTTATAATAGTTGTTTCCGCAGTTATTGACGTACCAATGGGATATGATAAAATGAATATGCTTGAGGATGATTCATTTAATATTGGTTTGTCATTTATTAAACTATTTGGATTTATCTATTATATATTGGTGGTTACACCATTTAGTTATGGTGCCGATTGGATATTTTTGAGGGCTTCAAGAAACGAAAAACCACAATTTGAAGAAATACTGAGTGGATTTAAAAAGTTTCTATATGTTATTTTGAGTCATTTACTGGTTATTGGTATTGTTGGTGTTGGCTTTGTTTTATTAATTCTTCCTGGTATTTATTTGATCTGTAAATTAATTTTTGTGCCTTATCTGATTATGGATAAGAAGATAGATCCTATTCAGGCAGTTAAATTGAGCTTTTACTTGACCAAGGGTTATTTCTGGACTATATTTGGTATGGGGATATTGTCCTTTTTGATTATACTTCTTGGCCTAATTTGTATGATTGTTGGGGTTTTCGTGTCTATTGTTTGGATCCATTCAGCTTTTGCAATATTGTATAGAGCTGTAGAAGAATTACATTTAGAAGAAGCTTGTCAATTGGCCGAAATTAATATGGAGAGTATTAATGAGTAATAAATCATATGACACGAAAAATGGAGACCTATGAAGATCTCCATTTTTTGTGTTTTGAGTATTTTTATTTTATTAAATGTCTCGATAATTCGAGCATGCGCACGAGTGGAGCTTTTGCTTTGTCCATAATTTCGTCAGGAAGATTTATTTCAGGCTTTTCGTTTTTAAGGGCCAGATAGATTTTTTCCATGGTATTCAATTTCATATAAGCACAATCGTTACACGAGCAAGATTCATCAGCAGGAACAATTAAAAATTCTTTTTCAGGGGAGTCCTTTTGCATCTGATGCAGAATACCGGTTTCAGTTGCTACGATAAATTTTTTCGAATCAGAATTCTTTGTATAATTAAGCATGGCTGTGGTTGAACCGACAAAATCAGCTAGTATTAATACCGGGTGTGGACATTCAGGATGAGCAATAAGCGTCGCATCCGGGTTTTCTATCTTCATTTGCATAATTTTCTCAGCAGATAAAATATCGTGTACCTCGCAAGATCCATCCCAAAGAATCATTTCCCGACCTGTAACTTCGTTAATATAGCGTCCCAGGTTTTTGTCCGGTGCAAATATAATTTTTTGATCTTTAGGAAAAGATTCAACAATCTGTACCGCATTACCCGAGGTGCAGATGACATCTGAAAGTGTTTTAATTTCAGCAGAACAATTGATATAGGAGATCACAATATGATCGGGATATTTTGCTTTAAATTTGGCAAAATCATCTCCGGGACAGGACTCTGCAAGCGAACAACCTGCTTCTAAATCAGGAATCAGAACTTTTCTTGTGGGGTTTAAAATTTTAGCCGTTTCGCCCATAAAATGAACACCGGCAAATAAAATAATATCCGCATCAGCTTTAGCAGCATGTTGTGCCAGTGCTAAACTGTCACCTTTAAAGTCGGCTATTTCTTGTATATCTGGAGTTTGATAATAGTGCGCTAATATAATAGCATTCTTTTCTTTTGCTAATTTTAAGACCTTATCTCTCATCAAGTATATATTTTCGTAGTCTCTCGTTAGATAAATACAGATGCAAATATCTTTAAATTATACCGAAAATCAAACCAATACAAGATGTTTTGCCAAGTGAAGCTCTTATTTTGATTGTGGTAGGACAAAGAAAAAGGTACTTCCTTTACCAATTGTACTTTCAGCCCATATTTTACCACGATTTGCTTCAGCAAACTCTTTGCAGAGTAATAATCCAAGTCCAGTACCTTTTTCACCTGAAGTCCCGACTGACTTATATTTCAGATCAATTCGGAACAATTTACTTAGATTGTCTTTATCAATACCAATACCTTCATCTGCAATCTGAAATTCTACAAATTTATCTTTTGTGGCAATTTTAATTTCAATTTGACTGTTTTGATTTGAAAATTTTATGGCGTTATTAATTAAATTTCGAATGATGGAACTACTCATATGTTTGTCTGCAAAAGCTAGCTTTTCTTTTGTGTCAAAGAATTGAATTTCAATCTGTTTCTTTTCTGCAGATGCTTCGTAAAGGCAAATGGATTGTTTTACCAATTCGTTAAGGTCAAAGGTTTCGGGATGAAAATCTATTTTTCCTGTTTGTGATCTCGACCAAGTAAGCAGGTTTTCTAACAAAGTATAAATGTGTTTTACTGATTCGTGAATTTTTCGAATTCCAACTCTTTTTTCTGGATCATCGACCATTTCATAGTTTTCATGAATCATTTCACTAATAGAGAGTAAACTGGTGAATGGGTTTTTTAAATCATGAGAGATAATTCGGAAAAATTTGTCTTTCGTTGCATTTAATTCTTTCAAATTTCTTTCTGATTCTTGAAGTTGCAAATTCGTACTTTTAATTTCTTCGTTTTGAACGGTTAGTAGTTTGTTAGTCTTGGCATGTAGTAAGAATCTGTAGATGAAAATGAATAGTAAGCTTACCAAAATACTTGCAAGTAAAATAAACCACCAGCTCAGGTAAAATGGAGGTAATATTTTTATTTTAAGTTCTTTGGCATATTCGGACCACATTCCATTCTGATTTTGAGCCTTAACCTGAAATGTATATTCACCTAAAGGAAGATTGGAATAGGAAATGTAGTTGCGATTCCCCGAATTAATCCATTTTTTTTCTAGCCCTTTTAACCGATAGGAATAGTTGATTTTATCAGAAGCAAAGGAAGACAAAGATGAATATTCCAGTGTAACAAAACGATGTTTGTAATCCAGTTCAATAGCATCTGTATAGGCAATGTTTTTTTTGAGGTAATAGGTATCATCCTCATTGGAATAATGAATCTGTTTTTCAGAATCGATGTTGTTATAAGGCGCTACTTTAACTTCATTGCCATGAATTTCAAGTTTTGTAAATACAAGCTCATAATTTCGCTCATCTTTAAATTTCTTTTTAGGATCGATAATGTTTAAACCATAAACTCCACCGAAGTATAGCTTTCCACTTTTCCCTTTGTGATAGGCACCACCATTAAATTCTTTGCTTTGTAAGCCGTCGTTAATTGTAAAGTTTTTTACTGAATAATCCGAAGTTGAAAAGCGACAGATTCCATTATTTGTACTAAGCCATAAATGGTCATTCTTATCTGGTAAAATACTATAAATGACATCGTTTGGTAAGCCTTCATCTGTACCGTAATGAGAAAACACTTTCGTTTTTGGATTGTAACGGTTTAGTTTGTTGTTGGTTCCCAGCCAAATTGATCCTTCCTTATCTTCATGAATGGAAAATACCACGTTATCGGAAATGCTATTTGTACTTTCTTGTATGTATTGAAAGGAATTGAACTGGCCTGTGTTTTTGTCAAATATATTAACACCACCACCATAAGTTCCAATCCACAATAAACCTTTTGAATCTTCAAAAATAGTTGAATAGATGAAATTACAGGAAATGCTGGATGGATTACTTTCCTTGCGTTTGTATTGTTTAAATTGTTTTGTTTTAGGGTGATATTGATTGAATCCATCGCGAGTACCAATCCAAATAATACCGTCACTGTCTTCAAAAATCGTGCGTACAGAATTATTGGATAGGGAAGTGCTATCACCTTCAATATTTTTGAACTGAACTTGTTCTTTGCTTAGTGGATTGTATTTAAATAATCCTTCTCCATCGCTTCCAATCCAGATATTGTTTTGGCTATCTTCAAATACTTTCCGGATTGCTGTGTAGGGATGTTTTTTTGATTTTCGGATGTCAATATGAATAAAACTGTCTTGTTTTACAAGGTATTTGGATATTCCTTGATTATTTGTTCCAATCCAAATATCTTCGTTATGATCTTCCCAAATAGACCAAATGAAATTACAAGCTAAGCTATTTTCACTTAGCGGATTATTTTTAAGAAGATCAAATTTATGAGCTTGAGGATCGAAAATGCTGATGCCTGCACCAAATGTACCAATCCATATAATTCCATTGCGGTCCTCGTAGATACAGTTTATAGAATTTTCAGATAAACTTTGTGGGTCGGCTGAATTGTTTTTGTAATGTGATTTTTTATTTGTGCTTGTATTGATTCGAAAAAGACCTGATCCGAATGTTCCAAACCAAATTTCATTATTTTCACAAGATAATATGGGCTTGTTTGTATTTATGGAGAGACTGTTGGTTGATTCGAAAGATTTTACAATTTTTGTGAATTGATCAGTTTGTGATTCTTTTTTAAGGAGTGCCTTATTGGTAACTACCCATAAATTTTGTGAATTATCTAAACTGATATTCTCAATACTAGTATTGGTCAAGTATTCTTTTTGATTAGGATTGGATGCGGTTTCATTGATTGAAAAGAGCCCTTGATCTGTTCCAAGCCAGAGTAGATCTTGTTCTTTTACGATACTAGTGATTTTTACTTGTTCACTAGTGTTTTTTAGTTTTAATTTATGAAATACATTATTTTCTGAATTAGTATAGAAAAGTCCATTGTTAGTAGCAATCCATAGGTATTTATCTCCTAAAAGAAAGCAGTTTACTCTGGTGTTTAATTCATTTTTATACTTGATATTTTCAAGTTTGCCGTCATCAATGTTTATGCAATTAATTCCCTTTAAACTTCCAACCCACAAGCGCTTGTTTTTATCTTCAAAGAAAGTAGTAATGGTATCATTACTTAATTGATTGTTGGGTTCCACACCTCTGAAGGGAGTAAAGGTTTCAGTAATTGGATTAAATCGTGTTAGTCCACCTCTTGATCCGAACCATAAATTTCCATTAGTGTCCTCTATAATTTGTTCTATCCATTTGTATGAAATACAATTGGGTTTGTTAATATTGTCTCTGTAAACAGTGAAATTTTTACCATCGTACTTATTTAAACCATCTTCTGTTCCAAACCACATAAAGCCTTTTGAATCTTGAAAAATACAATAAACAGAACTTAAGGAAAGTCCATCATTTATAGTAATTCTCTTGAACCTAATATTGTTTTGCTGAGAAAAAACAGAAAGAACACAAAGTAATCCACCCACTAAGAGAACTAGTTTATTTTTGGTCATTACATCTAGATGTTTTTGGTTTTATACAAATTAGTGAAAAAATATGATAATGGGTAATACGCTAATTTTAAATTATTTTGATTAATAAATACTATGTATTGGTTATTTAATTAAATACTTTTATCAGATGTTAAATATTAATTAAATCACAAAAATTAAGAAAATGAAGTTTATTAACCTACCAAAATTAGATGAAAGCAGATCTAATTTTAGAAATTTAAAAGCCATTATGGGGATAGGGCTTTTAATGCTATTGTTATGCCAGACAAGTTTTGGACAAAAAAATACGGCATTTAAAACCAATTCTATGAGCGTGTTTGATGGAAATATTGTGAAAGATCCAAGTCTTCTTAAATTAAGAAGGAAAACGTCGCAAATTGGATCGTATTATTTAAATGAAGATTGGAAGAGGGCTGATATTTATATGGTCGTTGATAGTAGCATTGTGAGAGGTTTGGAGACTCGAATTGACTTGCGCACTAGTGAATTGGAAATTAAATATAAAGGAGAGATTAAGGTTTTACCTAGCTTTAGAGTAAGGAGTGTTGTATTTACAAAGGATAAGAGTTTATTTGTTACAGAAACTCTTTTGAAATCTAATAATAAAGGGTTTTATGAGGTTCTTGTTGATGATGAAAATACTTTGCTTCGGAAGTATGATACGAAATTGATGTCACCAAGCTACAATGTGCAATTAGATGCAGGTTCTAAGTCTAGTAAAGTTGTTAAAGAACAATCTTATTTTGTATTTAATGATTTAGGGATCGTAAAATTAGCAAAGACAAAAAATAAGCTAAAAAAGCAACTGAATAAACAAAAAGAAGTTTTTAACTTTATCGATGAAAATAAAATAAATCCTAAAAAGGAGACTAATTTAATTTCTCTAGTGAATTTTTTAAATAAAAATCACTTAATGATGAATTAGCGTTTGTTCTAAGTAAAATATTGTTTTAATAATAAGGAAGGTTATCTCATCGAGATAACCTTTTTTATGAAATTGTAAAAATGAAAAATTCTCTTTTAGAAATTTGTTGTTATTCAGTCCAATCTGCGATTAATGCCGAACTTGCTGGTGCCGATCGAATTGAATTGTGTGCAGGTGTGCATGAAGGTGGAACTACTCCTAGCGCTGCCTGTATTCAACTTGTAAAAGAATTAGTTAAGATTCCTGTATTTGTTATTATTAGACCACGAGGGGCTGATTTTTGTTATTCAGATGTGGAATTTGAATGCATGTTAAAAGATATAGAATTTTGCAAAACATTAGGTGTGGATGGCATTGTTTCAGGTGTTTTGCTACCAGATGGTGAGATTGATAGTATTCGAACAAAGCAATTGTTAAATGCCTCTGGTTCTATGAGTTTTACTTTTCATAGAGCTTTTGATATGGTAAAAGATCATGTAAAAGCGTTGGATCAATTGATTGAGCTTGGTGTTGATCGGATTTTAACTTCTGGGGGAGAGCAAACAGCAGTAAAAGGTTGCGAGACCATAAAAACATTAACTGAAAAAGCCGCAGATAGACTTATTATAATGCCAGGAAGTGGGATTTTAGAATCAAATATTCAACAATTGAAAAATATTACCCGAGCAAAAGAATTCCACTGTTCCTCTAAGGTGTTGGTAAAGGGGAAGATGGAATATAAAAATCCTAAAATTGCTATGGGTGGAGAAGAAAGTGTTCCAGAATTTGAATATTTTGAGGCAGATTGCAATAAAATTCGTAAAATTGTATCTATCCTAAAAGCCGAGGACTAATTTTTAATTTTATAAAAATGAGGAAGATCATCATCCTTCTACTTTGTCTCAATTTTTGTTGGGGCTGCTCTGAGGTACACTTTATTAAAGACAAATCGATTCGTGAACAGGTATCAAATCGCTTTGATTCAAGAAAAGAATTTGCGAAAAAACGTTCTGTAGCACTTTTCTCTGTATTAGAAAAAGACATTACTCAAGAAGAATCAGAAGCGCTTCAATTTTTATATTCATACATGCCTTTGTGTGACTTAGCTGATTACAATGGGGAGTATTTTCTTGAACAAGTAAGATCTTCCTTTGAAGCAAGAGAAACATTTAAATGGGGAAATCAAGTCCCAGACGATTTGTTTCGTCATTTTGTCTTACCATATCGTGTAAACAATGAGAATTTAGATTCGGCACGTCAGGTATTTCTAAAGGAACTAAAGCCTCGTGTAATAAACATGACAATGAAAGAGGCTGTTCTGGAAGTTAATCATTGGTGTCATGAGAAGGTAAATTATGCACCAACAGATATCCGAACAAGTGGGCCATTGAGTTTGGTCCGTACCTCTTGGGGAAGGTGTGGTGAAGAATCGACTTTTACCGTAACAGCATTACGCTCGGTAAGTATTCCAGCGCGTCAAGTTTATACGCCACGTTGGGCACATAGCGATGATAACCATGCTTGGGTTGAAGTTTGGGTTGATGGAGAATGGTCGTATTTGGGTGCATGTGAGCCAGAACCAGATTTAAATATGGGATGGTTTACCGAACCAGCACGTAGAGCAATGTTGGTACATACAAAGGTGTTTGGTGATTATCAGGGAAGTGCTGAAGTGGTTAAGAAATCTGATAATTTTACGGAAATTAATGTGGTTGAGAACTATGCTGATGTAAAGAAAATTTACGTGCATATTACGGACAAAGATGGTGCATCTATAGATAATGCTCAAGTAGATTTTGGACTGTACAATTATGCTGAATTTTATCCAATAGCAAGTAAACGAACTGATTCAGAGGGATTTTCATTTTTAACTACAGGCTTGGGTGATTTGTTAATTTGGGCTCAAAAGGATGGGGTATACTCAGGTAAGAAAATCAGCGTTAAGCAATCGGATACAATACAACTAGAATTGGGAAGAGGTTTTTATGGAGATAAATTTGCTGATATAAATATGGTTCCTCCAAAAGAGAATAATCCATATTCGGTAGATGAAAGTAAGAAGAAAGAAAACAATATTCGCTTATCCAAAGAAGATGCTATGCGAATAGAGTATCGTACTAGTTTTATTGATTCTTTGGGAGCTTCTCAGTTAAGTGAAAGAGTTGGTTTAAGTACACAAGTTGTTTGGGATTTCTTGAAAAAAAGCCAGGGGAACTGGAAAGAAATAGAAAAATTTATTGGGAATGCAACAAAGGAGAATCGCGTTTTTGTTAAGGAATTGCTTCATCAGATTGCAGATAAAGATCTAAGAGATACAAGAGCTGATATATTGAATGATCATTTGATCAATACAATTGAAAAATATAAGCTTGATGATTATAGTTCGAAGGAGATTTATTTGAAATGCCTTTTGAATCCTAGAATAAAAAATGAGAACTTAATTGATTACCGAGCATATTTACAGAATGCATTTGAGGGGAAATTCGAAGGAAATAGAATCGAGCGTGCTGATTTAATAAAGAAATGGATAGTAGCTGAAATTCAGCTTACCGAAAATGAGAATTATTACAATCTTCCAATTACACCAAAAGGAGTTTTAGAAATAGGTATTTCGAATGCTGAATCTCGCGATGTGTTTTTTGTTGCTTTGTGTCGTAGTTTAGGTATTCCATCTCGATTAGAGCCTGCTGAAAAAACACCACAATTTTTTGATGGCAAAAAGTGGATGAATGTTTATTTTGAGAAGCAAATTATTAATCAACCGGTAATTGGTTTTGCAAGTTTACAAAATAAATCAAATGGTTTTGATCCATCTTATTATAAGCATTTTACAATTGGAAAATTGATTGATGGAAGGTATGAGAGTTTGGATTATGGCTGGGGCAGTAAATTATCTGATTTACCTTCAAAATTAGAACTAGAAGTTGGTAAGTATCGATTAGTTACTGGCAGAAGAGGTGTTGATGGAACGGTTTATACTCATTTGAATCATTTTGAAATTGAAAAAGGGAAAAATACCAAACTCGAATTGAATTTTCGTGATCCAGAAGTAGAAAGCAAAACATTTGGGCATTTGGATCCTAATCATATCATTATCAGAAAAGATAACAAGACAAGTACACTTTCATCCTTGGAAAAGAAAAATGCTATTGTATTGATGTGGTTAGAGCCAGGAAAAGAGCCAACTAGGCATTTAATGGAAGAATTTAAAGCTGCAAAATCGAGATATGAAAAATGGGATGGCACTATTTTAGTGATGCAAGCTGAAGAGATTGATGATGAGAATTTGTCAGCTGAATTTTTTGTGAATATGCCTTCGAATTATCAATTGTACAAAGATGAAAACAATAAGTTGATTGATCTTGCAAAAATAGAATTAGGAATTACTGGCAAAATAGAAAAACCATTAATTCTAGTCTTAAAACCGAATGGTGATATCAAATTCGCTTCGAGAGGTTATAAAATCGGAATACATGAACATCTGTTAAAGGCTTTGGAATAATCAGAATGTTGATTAGATAAAATAGAATATAAAAAATGCCGCCTCAAATAGTTGAGGCGGCATTTTCTGTATTAATATATTTTAGTTGTAAAGCTCTTCAGCAAAACTACCTTCTGTTTGAGTCCCTAATAACAATTCTTCAACAGTTGCAGCTATATCAGCAAATGTTGTTCTTGTTCCTAAGTTGATATTTGATTTAATATTTTTACCATAAACTAATACAGGAATATATTCACGGGTATGATCTGTTCCTTTATAGGTTGGATCGCAACCATGGTCAGCTGTCAAAATTAGAATTTCATCCTCTTTCAGACGGCTTTGAATCTCTGGTAATTGTTGATCAAATTCTTCTAGTGCTGCTTTATAGCCTTCAGGATTTCTACGGTGACCATAAGCCATGTCGAAATCAACAAGATTGGTGAAAATTAAACCTTTAGTATCTTCTTTAAGAGCTTTAAGCGTTTTAGCAACACCATCGTTATTATCTTTGTTCGTACCACGGGAATCAGATATGCCTTGCCCGGCAAAAATATCACTGGTTTTACCAATACCTATCACATCAAGTTTATTTTCCAATAAGCGATCGAGCACAGTCGGACGGGGAGGTGTCACAGAATAATCGTGACGATTAGCTGTACGAGTAAAGTTTCCTTCACCACTTCCTAAATAAGGACGTGCAATAACACGTGCAACAGGTGCCAATTCAGTACAAATTTCTAAAGCTATTTCACAAGCTTTGTTCAATTCCTCTAAGGGAATAATCTCTTCGTGAGCAGCAATTTGAAAAACAGGATCGGCAGATGTATAAACAATCCAATTACCCGTTTTCATTTGTTCTTCACCATATTCATCCAATATAGCTGTCCCTGATGCTGGCTTATTTGCCATTACCTTACGACCAGTTCTTTCTTCAAAAAGGCGAATAACTTCGTCAGAAAAACCATTACTGTATGTTGGAAAAGGCTTGTCTATAGCCACACCAGCAATTTCCCAATGGCCAGTTGTTGTATCCTTCCCTTTAGAAGCTTCAGCTGCTTTACCAAAAGCACCATTTGCATCTGAAGTAGGTGCAACACCTTGAATGTCGGTAAGGTTACCCAAACCTAATTTTTGCATGTTTGGAAGGTTTATTCCACCGCAGTGGCTGGCAATATTTCCAAATGTATTAGAGCCTACATCTCCAAAATCAGCAGCATCAGGTAAAGCCCCAACACCAGCACTGTCAAGAACTACAATAGTAGCACGTTCAATTCTAGGAATCATAAACTTGTGTTTAAAGTGTATAATTTTAGTTATACAGATGAAGGGTTGTTTAGAAAGTGAAACAAAGGTAATGGAAGAAATAATAATTCACAATTTATTATAGTAAAATTGTGATTAAATCAGATGTGTTTATCTTTTTTTTAATTGAAAGGAAAGTATTTGGCTATAGAAGTGAAATTAATAGATAAAAAAATCCCCCAAACAAATAAATGAATGGGGGATGAAATATATAAAGTTTAAATAAACTTATTGATACAATGCTTCGCGTTGTTCTTTGATTTTTTCACTAGAAATGTAATCATCGTAATCCATTAATTTATCAATAATTCCGTTAGGAGTTAATTCAATAATACGAGTTGCAACGGTTTGAATAAATTCGTGGTCATGAGACGACATCAAAACAGTTCCACCAAAGTTAATCAACGAATTATTGAACGATTGAATCGATTCCAAATCCAAGTGATTGGTAGGTGTATCTAATACCAATAGGTTGGCATCTTTCAACATCATACGTGATACCATACAACGAACTTTTTCTCCTCCAGAAAGAACGTCAGCTTTTTTGTAGATGTCTTCACCAGAGAATAACATTTTACCAAGGTATCCACGAAGATAAACTTCACTTGTATCGCTTGAATATTGCGCTAACCAATCAATTAAAGTCAATGGTTGACGGAAGAAATTACTATTGTCAAGAGGTAAGTATGCTGGTGTAATGGTAACTCCCCATTCGAAGCTTCCGCTATCTGCTTTTTCTTCTCCGTTAATAATATCAAAAAGAGCCGACATTGCACGAGGATCTTTTGATAGGAATACTACCTTTTCTCCTTTTTCGATCGTGAATTCTACATCTTTAAACAGAACATCATCCTGCATTTTTTTGCTAAGACCCGTACAAGAGAAAATTTTATCACCGGCTTCACGCTCTTGTTGGAAAATGATACCTGGGTATCGACGTGTAGATGGTTGAATATCTTCAATATTCAGTTTGTCAATCATCTTCTTACGAGAAGTGGTTTGCTTGGATTTTGCAACATTGGCCGAGAAACGAGAAATAAACTCCTGAAGTTCTTTCTTTTTCTCTTCAGCTTTTTTATTCTGTTGCGCTTGCTGACGTGCTGCTAATTGAGATGATTCATACCAGAACGTGTAGTTTCCAGAGAACATTTTCACTTTACCGAAGTCAATATCAACGATATCAGTACAAACTGAATCTAAGAAGTGACGGTCGTGAGACACCACAATTACAGTATTGTTAAAGTTAGCCAAGTAGTTCTCTAACCACATTACTGTTTCAAGGTCAAGATCATTTGTGGGCTCATCAAGAAGCAAGTTGTCTGGGTTTCCAAAAAGAGCTTGAGCTAAAAGAACACGTACTTTCTCTTTACCACTCAATTCAGACATTAACTTGTAATGCAATGCTTCCTTAATACCCAAACCACTTAATAGTTCAGCAGCATCACTTTCAGCATTCCATCCGCCCATTTCAGCAAACACTTCTTCTAACTCAGACGCTTTAATACCATCTGCTTCAGAAAAATCCGGCTTAGCATATAAGTCGTTCTTTTCTTGCATTATAGCCCAAAGCTCTGCATGGCCAGCGACAACCGAATCCAGAACTGTAAACTCATCAAATTCGTAGTGATCCTGCTTTAAAACGGCTAGACGCTCACCTGGCTCCATAGCTACACGACCTGTAGTAGAATCCAGATCGCCTGATAGAAGTTTTAAGAAAGTTGATTTGCCGGCACCGTTAGCACCAATAATTCCGTAACAGTTTCCTGGAGTAAATTTTAAGTTAACATCCTGAAAAAGTGTACGCTTACCAAACTGAATGGATAGATTTGAAACTGAAATCATACAATTACTTCCTTTAATTATTTAGGCGGCAAAAGTAGTGATTTTTATCGAGATTTAAGCCTCTGTGGCGATTAAGTTTTGTAATAAATGCAAGTTAGTGAATTGCTTTTATGAAAAGATTTTCAATTCTTGCTCGAATTTGAAGAAAGAACAGCTCCAATTTCTTCTGTATTTTCTCCACAAGGAACTGTAAATCGGAAAGTTGTTCCTTTGTCTATTGCACTTTCAACCCAAATTTTCCCTTTGTTTTGTTCGATAAACTGTTTGCAAAGAACTAGACCTAACCCATTTCCTTTTTCACCTTTTGTTCCTAGATGAGTTTTAGAACTATCAATTTCGAAAAGCTTTGGTATTTGATCTTCAGAAATGCCAATGCCACTATCTTTAACCCAAATCTCAATAAAACCATCGCCTTGCTTGGCACCAATTGCAATAATACCACCAGGGAGCGTGAATTTTAGTGAGTTGTTAATTAGATTCCGAATAACTGTATCGAGCATTTGGCGATCTGCGAACACAAAGATTTCATTTTCAAGAACCAATTGTAGGTGTATGCTTTTTTGCTTTGCCACGCTTGAAAAGGTCTTAATATTGGTGCGTAACAAAGGCTTTAAAGAAATGATTACAGGATTGTATGGTAATTTTCCTGATTGGTTAAGTGACCAGGATAAGAGGTTATCAGTAAGGTTTAAAACGCTGTTAACACATTCTTCCATGTCTTTACTAGACTCATCAAGTAAATCGTATTTTTTTTGTTGAATAAAGATTTTTATTAGTTGAGAAAGATTATATACAGATGCTAAAGGAGAGCGAAGATCGTGCGATATAATTTGAAACAATCTGTTCTTCGTATTGTTGGACTCCAAAAGTTCAACATTTTTTTTATCCAAAACACTTTTATGCCACTCAATTCTTGTTTTTTGTATACGTAATAATCGATTTGTTTTTTTGTTGATGTAGTAGGAGCGAACCAAGAAAATAGCAAATGCAAGTAGCAAAACTAAGAGAGTGATTAGCCAATTTCTTTGCATCATTCTAGTGTTGCTTTCTTTCTCTAAAAGTACAATTTGGTTTTCCTTTTTTTCTGACTCATATTTAGTTTGAATTTCGGCAACTTGTTTTAAAGTTTCATTTTTTAGAATGCTATCTCTTAGTTGTTTATGGATGTAAAAATAATGGATAGCGCTATCGGCTTTATTCAGATGCGTAAATATTTTGAATAATTCTTTCGTACTGGTTTTTTGATATTCAATATTCCCAACCTCTTTTCCCAAATGAAAGGCTCTTTTGCTATATTTCAGAGCTTGATCGAAATTATTGAGTTTGTAATTTGATGCTGATATGCTGTTTAATGATGTGATAATTAGATTTTTATTTCCTATTTCTTCTTTGAGTTCCAAGCTCTGATTTAAATAGTTTAATGCAAGAGTATTCTGACCCATTTCCCAAAAGCATGTGCCAATGTTATGGTAGGTTTGAGCTTGCTTGTACTTATTGGGCTTCGCTTTTAAAATTTCAAGGTTTCTTTTGTAGAACTCAAGAGCTTCTTTGTGCTTTTTTTGAAGAGAATAAATATTTCCTATATTATTATTAGAACTATAGAAAGATGAAACCTTATTGTTTTTCTTATATAACTTTTCAGCTTTAAAATAATATTCAAGTGCTAAATCGTATTTTTTAAGATTTTTGTATACAACTCCAATACTATTGCAGGCAAGTGATAGGTGAAGGGTATTATTATGCTTCTCATAATATTGCATACACGCAAATAGGTCGACAATCGCTAAATGGTATTTACTCATATTTCGGTAAACAATACCTCTATTTAGGTAGGTGTTATTCATACCAAAGGAATCTTTGGATATTTTGAATTTTTCTAAGGCATTATTAAATAAGTTTATGGAATTAGAAAATTCTTCTTTGCGAAAATGAATTAATGCTACTCTAATTAGAGCATTCCCAGCTCCAGAATAGTTCTCCGATTGATCAGCAAGCTTGATTGTCTTTTCAGCGTAGAAAAGTGCTTCAGTAGGTAATTTTCGGTAGTTCTTGCCTGTCCATTCATTTAAGAATTCAATTTTTTGAGAAACGTCCGAAATTGAATCTAATTTTTTGTCAACTGAATCTACATCCTGAGCTAGAAGCAAAGGTTTTGTGACGAATAAAAATAAGATTGAAAACAAGCTTAGTAGTCTCATTTGAAAGATAGTCGGTATTTTGCACCAATTTAAGTAAAAATAATGAATGACAAATATCAGAAGACTTAAGTTTATCAACCGCTAATTTATCATTCATCACATATAGTAAATAAGTTTTATTAAGGCACGGTCACTTCAGAATCATCATAATCCACATCAGTACTGTCGTCTTCTTCCGGATTAGGTGTACCACCAAGCAATGATGACTGAACCATTACCATGCTTACTGTATTGACTTCTTCGGTAGGTCCTTGTTTTAGTGGAACTGCGAATTCTACAATATCTGTTTCCAGAGAACCATTAGTTGTAACAGAGGCAGTAACTGCCCAAACTTTTTTACCATTTTTCTCAATTAATCCTTGATCTATAGAACTAAGAGCGTAATCTTTAGGTAAAGAAACTACTGCATTTAATGTATAAACTCCAGTCGATTCTGATTTTGTGAGGTTTACAAAAGGTTTGAATAATTTCATAATTGGTAGATGTTAGTTTAATATTTAATAACATGCGAGAATGAAATTAACAATATCTCATTTAAGATCAAATACAATTAGCACATAAAAATTGAAGATGAATAAAATATAAAAAGGATTCCTATTTAAAATAAGAATCCTTTTTGTATTGGGTAATTACAATATATTATTTCAAAATGTTCTCAATTTTAGCGAGCTCATCTTTTCCAAAATCTAAACAATTAACACTTTCGATATTTTGGCTTAGCTGCTTTACAGAACTTGCCCCAACAAGTACTGAAGTAACCCGATCATCTTTCAATAACCATGAAATAGCCATTTGTGCTAAAGATTGACCTCTTTCTTCAGCAATATCATTAAGCGCTTTCACCTTATTGATAACTTCCTCTGTAATGGTATCTTTTTGCAAAAAGCCATGAGCTTTTGCTGCTCTCGATCCATCTGGAATTCCTTTTAAGTATTTGTTAGTCAGTAAACCTTGTGCCAAAGGAGAGAAGGCGATTGCACCAATTCCATCTTCCTCTAAAACATCCAATAAGCCATTTTCAGACCAACGTTCGAACATCGAATATTTTGGCTGATGAATTAAACAAGGCGTTCCCAATTCACGAAGTACCTTTGAAGCTTCTTTGGTTTGCTCCGCACTATAATTGGACAATCCAACGTAAAGTGCCTTTCCTTGTCGAACAATGTGATCCAATGCCGTCATGGTTTCTTCAATTGGCGTATTTGGATCTGGTCTGTGCGAATAAAAAATATCAACATAGTCCAAATTCATTCTTTTTAGACTTTGATCCAGACTAGAAATCAAATATTTACGTGATCCCCAATCTCCGTAAGGACCAGGCCACATTCCATATCCTGCTTTGGTTGATATTACCATTTCATCTCGATATCGTCTCAAATCATCTTTTAAAATCATACCAAAGTTTTCTTCGGCAGATCCTGGAGGTGGTCCATAATTATTGGCCAAATCGAAATGCGTAATTCCCTGATCGAAAGCAGAGAAAATAATTTCTCTAAATTGACTGAAGATATCTACATTCCCAAAATTGTGCCATAAACCAAGCGAAATGGCTGGTAGCATTAGGCCACTTTTTCCGCATCGGCGGTAGGGCATATTTTTATATCGGTTCTCTGATGCTCTGTACATTTGTGTTAAAATTAATGAATAGGAAAGATAAGAATTAATGGTTTAATTTCTTGTTAGAATTGTTAACGACGAGTTAAAATATTATAACAATCGTTTGCAATTGATGCAAAAAAAAGAGCCACAGGAATTTTCCTTTGGCTCTTATCATATATTAATCGAAATTTAAATTCCTTTTTTTAGAGAAAAGAAGAATTGAATTCCATTTCCCTTAGGTTTTTTAACAAATATTCTTCCTTTGTGATAGGCTACTGCGTTCTTCACAATAGATAAACCTAAACCTGTTCCACCCATTTTGCGTGATCGTCCGTTATCGGCTCTGTAAAAGCGTTCAAAAATACGAGGTAGATGCTCTTCTTTAATGCCAATTCCATTATCAGTAAAAGAGAAGTAGTGGTAGTTGTTGTCTTCGAAATAGTTCTGAATCTCAATTTTAGAACCTTCGCCAGCATATTTTATCGAATTGTCAATTAAGTTTCTAAAAATAGAATCTAGAAGCTCCGTGTTTCCGTTGATGCTTAATTCATCAGGGAATTTTAATTCTATTTCCATTTTATATTCTTCCAGCTTCAGCTCAAAATCGGAAAGCATATCCGTAAGCATGTTTTTTACATCCACGGTTTCTACAGGAAACAGTTGGTTCGTTTCTTCAATTTTTGTCAAAAAGGATATGTCTTGAATTAGATTTGATAATCTATTGATTTGAATACAAGATCTTTCGATGAATTGTACCTTTTTCTCCTCTGGCATTGTTGGATTGTCTTTAATGGTTTCCAAAAATCCAGACACGGCAGTTATAGGAGTTTTCAATTCATGAGCAATGTTCAGCGTCATTTCCTGCTTAATGGTTTTCTCATTTTCCAATTTGGTGATGTCGTTTACCGAAATTTCAAAATTGCCATCCAGAAAAACCACAACTTGAAAAAGAAAGACCTTATGACCAACAATTATTGTCTTTTTCGTACTAATAATGTCATTGTTGGGAATGTAATTCGCCTCTAGCTCTTTGCTATTTGTATTGATAAACTCGGTTATCTCGGCCAGCTCAGGAAGTTCGAACATTTCCTGGTAATTATGACTAGAGATGTGTGCCAAATAGTTGATGTAATCGATAAAGTGACTGTTCCAAAGAATCAGGTTTTTCTTTTTATCGAAAATTGCCACACCTTCTTGCGAAATTTGAAGGTGCATAATCAATTTTTCTTTTTCCTGTTTTAAAGCCTCTGTTGTTTTGGTCAGCTTTCGATAAATCTTTACAATTTGATGACTGATTTCACCCAATTCAGTTTTCCCAAAATCTTCGTTAGGGTCGATATCTCTATTTTTTGCAGCATTTATTGCAAACTTGCGAAGTTTAGAAATGGAATTCCCAAAATGCTCGGTTGCGTAAATTAGAAAGATTACGGTAACCCCAAACAAGCCAATCAGAAAATAAAAAAATAAGGTGTTGGCTTTTAAAAAGCTTAGTACACTTTCGTTGATTGGTAAAGCGGTACGTATAAAATAATCGTAATAGTTCTTCGAATAATAGTAGTACGATTGCCCCGTAGATCCAGACAAACGAATGTTACTTCCTTTTTCGGAATGCAATGATTTTTGAACCTCTGGACGTTTCAAGTGATTGTCTAAACGCTCTAGGTCTTCAACAAAAGAATCGTAAATAACCTTTCCTTTTGCGGTGATAAGCGAAATTCGAATGTCTTTGTCGGGCATGAGCGTGCGCAAGGTATCAATCTCCGAAAAATCTTTGATGCTAAACAGTTGCTTTTTCTTTACCAGTTCGTGTACTTGTTGTGTATAGATATCTAGAGCATATTCAAGCTTTTCGCGACGATACAATCGTTCCTGACTATATTGAAAACCTCCAATAAGTAGAGAGAATAAAAGCACAATGATGAAAAAGAAAAAGAAGAGTCTTTTTTTGTATTTTGATCCTGAATTTTGGATTGCTTTTTGCATGAATTTATAGATTTGGGTATCAAGAGGTTTGTGGTTCAAAATAATAACCGTAACCGGATTTTGTTTTTAATAATTTGTGGTATTCACCAATTTTTTTTCTGATTCGTCTAACGTTAACATCTACTGTTCGGTCGCCTATGTGAATGTCATCTTTCCATACAATACTCATGATTTCTTCTCTGGAATAGATTCTACCTTGATGATCAAGCAAGAGGAGAAGAATTTCATATTCTGTTTTGGTTAAACCGATGTCTACATCATCAATGGTAACTTTTTTTGCTTCTGAAATTAACTTTAAGTTTTCAAATTCAAAATTCTCATTCTTTTCTGATGGCACAAAAACACGTTTGCAAATTACATGAATTCGGGCAATAATTTCTTTTACCGAGAATGGTTTTGCTACATAATCATCTGCTCCTGCGCTAAAACCAATTAATTTATCGGCCTCACTTGTTTTTGCGGTGATAAAAAGAATGGGTTTCTCTTTTAAATCAGGATTCCTACGAATTATTTTAGCCAATTCAAGTCCCGATATTTCTCCCATCATAATATCCAGAAGAAAAAAATCATAATTACGAAGATCTAACTTCAGTGCTTGCTCCGAAGAGTAAGCTACGTCGACATTAAATCCTTCCTTTTTTAGATTGAATTGGAGAATTTCACATAAATCCTCTTCATCATCGACTACTAATATCTTTAAATCTTTCATTTTTTGAAAATCTTTCCTGGGGTTTATTGAAAAAGTTGCCTTATTGCTTCGTAGGGCAAACAACTTTTAATTTACTGATCTTCTTCTGGCAGTTCTTGATGACGCAAATCAATTCCTTGCTGATAATAAATTGCAGCTTCTGCAATGTTGGTTGCGTTATCGGCAATTCGCTCGATATTACCTAAGATGCTGTTGAAATTTAGCAAGTTGAAAATTTCTGTAGGATCGGTATCCTTTGGTGCATTTTTACGAACCATACGTTTCAAGATTTGCGACTGCATCTCATCCACAATTTCGTCGTTTTTAATGGTCCAAATTGCATATTCATGATCACCATCTTCAAAGGATATTAAGGCTTTTTTTACCATCTTTTCGCTTAAAGAGAGCATGTTAAGAACAGAATCTTTTTGGTTTTCTGGAATGTTGGGAGGATCCATTTTATGGAAAAAGCGCATGACGTTATTTAGCTGATCACCAATTCTTTCTACGTGGCCAATCATTCTGAAATAGGAAACCAATAAACGTAATTCTCTTGCCATTGGATGCTGTAATCCAATGGTCTGTATAATGTTATCGCTCATCTTCAATTCGAACTGATCGAGCTTGCTTTCGTTTTTATTGAAGGTATCTATTGTGCTTTTTTCAACTTCATCTAAGCCATTGTTTACGACCTCTTCCAGTATTTCAAACTGTTGAAATACTAATGATTTCATTTTTGCAAAATCATTGTCGAGCTTATCGAACTTTTTGTCTTTCTTAATTGACATTGTATGTGAATTTGTATTGTTAAACCATTTTAATAATCAGAATGAATAAGCGTTTAATTTGTTTTGCTAAATCAACCAAATTTTCCAGTTAAGTATTCCTCTGTTCGTTTGTCTTTAGGAGTGGTAAACATTTGTTTTGTTTTCCCATATTCTACCAATTCTCCCAAATACATAAACATCGAATAGTCTGAAATTCTAGCTGCCTGCGACATGTTGTGGGTAACCAATACGATGGTAAAGTCTTTTTTTAACTTTACTAACAAGTCTTCAATTTTTGCAGTTGCAATTGGATCTAGGGCAGAGGTAGGCTCATCCAAGAGAATAATTTCTGGCGTGTAAGCAAGTGCTCTGGCAATACACAAACGCTGCTGTTGTCCTCCAGATAGGAAAGTTCCTTTGTTGTGTAATGAGTCTTTTACCTCGCTCCACAAACCAACTTCACGCAATGATTTTTCCACAATAGCATCCTTTTCAGCTCGCTTTAGTTTGATTCCATTCAACTTATAGCCGGCAATTACATTGTCGTAAATGCTCATGGTTGGAAACGGATTCGGACGTTGAAACACCATTCCAATCTTTCTTCTCAAAAGAATCGGATTCATATCGTAAATGTTCTCATCACCAAGATATACAGCGCCTTTGTTGTGTGTATTTGGATACAATTCATGCATGCGGTTAATGGCTCTAAGGAGCGTACTTTTTCCACATCCTGATGGCCCCATAATTGCCGTAATTTTATTTTTAGCAATACCTGCAGTAACATCATTAATTGAATACTTATCTCCACCATACGAAACCGATAATTTATCGATGTTTAATATTGGAGAAGTTATATTTTCGATTGGATTTTGTATCACGCTTCTTGTTTTAGTTGTGTTGTCTGTTAGGTCTGTGTTTGCTGTTACCTCTTTTTCTTTAGTGGCAACTACTTCTTTTTCTAATATTGTACTTTCCATCTCTTTGCAATTGCTTTAGCACTAAGGTTTAAGGTTAAAATTAATAGCAGTAGGAATAGGGACGCACTCCAAATCATATTTACCAAATTAGGATCGTTGTAAAATTCCCACACCAACAGAGGAACAGCACTCGATGGCTGCGTAACATCTGTATTAATAGCAGCACTTCCCAATGCGGTTAACATTAATGGAGCAGTTTCACCCGCAATTCTCGAAATACCAAGAATAACACCAGTTAGGATTCCACTAATTCCCGATGGTAGAATAACTTTCAGCATGGTTTTGTGATAGGGAACACCTAATGATAAGGCCGCCTCCTTTAAAGTTGAAGGGATCATTTTTAGTGTTTCTTCCGTTGAGCGAACAATTGATGGCAACATCATGATTGAAAGAGCGACACTACCCGCAAGAGCTGAAAATCCTGAAGTGACAGGCTTAACAATCCAGATATAGGCAATAACTCCCAAAACAATTGAAGGAATACCTTGTAGCATATCAACAACAAAACGAACCATATTTGTCATTTTTCCTTTTGATGCTTCTGATAAATATATACCTGTAATTAAACCTAAAGGAATAGCAATAAGTGAAGCCATCCCAACAATTATAATTGTACCAACAATACCATTGGCGATACCACCAGGAATAATTTCATTGTTGTTTACAGCAACCATGGCTTCCATTGTATCTGGCGCCACTTTGTAAAAGAAGCTGATGTTGATTTGTTTGTACCCTTTCTTTATCAATTCAAAAAGAATTAAAAATAGCGGTACGCTTGAAAGAAAAGCCAAGGAAATTAGCAGGTAGGTGAAAAACTTGTCTTTCAACAAACGTCTGTTAAGCTTCGCATTGGATATTTGTGTAGATGTATTCATTTTATATTAATATTGTCCAATTCATTTTTTGTATTGGGCTTTCCGCCCAAACCCGACTTCATCTTTTTGGCTTGATCCAAAAAACGAAGCAAAAAAAATCAAGGCTACTTTTAAAATTACTTCCTTATTTATCTCACACTTAAGTGCGGCCGAGCGATTTACTCCCGAAGATGAATTTTGTTGTATTTGGAAAACAAATACTTACAAATTCTATATCGGGATCAACTTCTCGGTCTTACTAAAGCTAAGCGTTAAAACAAAAGCAATTTGAAAAAATGCCGAAAAAGCATGGTGCATAAAAACGTCTTTTCAAGCAAATGCTCCTCGAACCCTTATTTTTATTGAAATCTTATTCATTTTATATATAATGATATCGCTTACGCTGATAGTTTTCTCATGATTAATTTTCCCAAGTAGTTTACAATACCCGTGATGACAAAAAGGAGTAATCCGATTTCAACCAAAGCGGTATATTTTAAACCATCGGCCTCGCCAAACTGGTTGGCAATTAAACTTGCCATGGTGTTTCCTAGATCGAAGATTCCTGTTGGGATTTTGTTGGAGTTACCAATTAACATGGTAACTGCCATGGTTTCACCAATTGCTCTGCCGAGTGCAAGAATGTATCCCGCAAAAATTCCCGAGCCAGCATTTGGGATAATCACACTCGTTACAACCTCTAATCGTGTTGCGCCCAGTGAGTAGGCCGCTTCCTTTAAACTTCCGGGAACCATAGAGATTACTTCTGATCCTAAGGAGGATGCATAAGGAATAATCATGATGGCAAGGATAATTGAGGAAGTGAAAATTCCGAATCCTTGAGCATTTAAGCCAAGATCGGCAACTAATGGTCTTAGCGCATAAAATCCCCAAAGTCCATAAACTACAGATGGGATTCCAGCCAATAGTTCAACTACAGACCTTAAAAAGGAGGGTAGTTTACCATTCTTATAATATTCGCCTAAGAATAAGGATATTGAAAAGGCGAACGGAAATGTTAAAATCAGAGCCAATATGGAGGTTACTAAGGTTCCAATAATAAAAGGGAGAGCACCATATGATTCTCTTCCTTCGGTTGGATTCCAATCGGCCGAATAAATAAATCCAAAACCAAACTCTTTAAAGGATGGAATGGAGCCAATAATGAGGGTAGTAACAATTCCAAGGGCGATTAATACGATTAGAACACCACTACCAATTAATAAATATCGAAAAATTTTCTCGCTGTTCATATGCTTTGAACGATTGCTGTAAAAAGAGAGCTTGCTTCCTATTAAGAAACTGTTTAAAAATTTATCCTTTAGCTTTTTTATAAGCTAAAAACCTCATAACTGCGTTAAATTATCTTTAAATAGAACCACTATTCGCATCAAATTTGCCTTATTCTGAGTCTTTTTTCTTCGATAAAAATTTCTAAAAATAAATTTAAACAGCTTCTAAGTTTGGAGAACTTTTCTATTGTGTTTGAAATAGAACTGGAAGCAAGCCCAATCAGATAAATAATAGCTTTCTTATTTTAATGCTTTTCCATTATAAGTTACTTTGCTTAAAACAGCTTTGGCTTTGGCAACAGCAGCTTCAGGAAGTGGTGCGTAATGAACCTTAGTTGTTTCTTTCTGAGCATCGGCACTTACAGCCCAATCGATCAATTTGATGGTTTGTGCTGCCTGATCCTGACTTCTGTTGTTATAGTTTTGCTCTTTGTATACGATTAACCAAGTGAAACTTGATATTGGATATCCATCTACAGCAGTTGTATTTGTTAATGTTACACGTGTATCGTTTGGAATATCACCAGCTGCAGCAGCACTTACCGATTGTACCGATGGCTTAATAAAGTTACCTGCTTGATTTTGAATGCTAGCGATTGGAATACCCTGTGCAAATGCATACTCAGATCCAATATATCCAATAGCACCTTTGGTTGAACTTATTGTTCCTGCAACACCAGGATTTCCTTTAGCTGCAATACCAACAGGCCATTGTAAAGCTTTACCAGCTCCGATTTTTTCTTTCCATTCTGAGCTAACCTTACTCATATAGTCACTAAAGATAAAAGTTGTTCCACTTCCATCCGAACGGTAAACAACTGTGATAGCTAAATCAGGAAGTTTGGCATCGGGATTGATTTTTGCAATCTTCGCATCGTTCCATTTCGTGATTTTTCCCATGAAAATACCTTCCATCAATTCAGGTGTGAATTTTAACTCTGGTTTTCCAGGAAGATTATAAGCTGCTACTACAGCACCTAAACATGAAGGAATATGTAGAACATTACCTGGCATATCAGCCAATTTTTTATCTGATAGGAATGCATCTGTTGCACCAAAATCCACAATTTTATCTTTTAAACTGCGAATACCACCACCTGAACCAATTCCACCGTAGGTTACTAAAAGACCTTTCGACTTGGTGTAAGTTTTAAAAATTGTATTGTAAAAAGGTTGTGGGAAAGTTGCACCCGCACCTGTTAAAGCTTTTGCTTTTTTCTCGCTATTCGATTTGTCTTTACCAGAGCCTCCGCAACTTGCCATAAGGGTAAGCGCAATAATGGCTGTAAGAAGCAGTTGAAATTTTTTCATTTTTTTAATTTTTAGTTCAGAACTTTCGTTCTTGGTTTTATTAAATTATTTTTATTTCTAATTGAGAGATCAAGAGCAATTCGCTCTGCATCTTTTGATATTACAATATTAGAGAGCTAGTATTACAAGAATGTTACAGTAATGTTAAATAAACGTTACATCTTTTATTTAGCTCAAAATGAGATGATTGAGACGTTGATTTGGTTTGTTTTTGTTGATTTAATAAGATAATTTAATCTAAATAAGCATGGAGAATGATTTAAAAAGAGCTGCGGAATTGATTAAAAATTCCAATTCGATGATTGCTTTTACAGGGGCGGGGATTTCTGTGGAGAGTGGAATTCCTCCTTTTCGTGGACCAGATGGATTGTGGAGTAAGTACGATCCCAAATGTTTGGATTTGGATTATTTTCATGAATATCCAAAGGAATCCTGGACGGCTATTAAATCGATATTCTACGATTTTTTTGGAAAAGCAAAATACAATAAAGCGCACAAGGTATTAGCCAACTTAGAGAAGGAAGGTTTGTTAAAAGCTATCGTAACTCAGAACATCGATAATTTGCATCAGGAAGCAGGTTCGAAACAAGTGTTTGAGTTTCATGGGAACTCTCAAAGAATGATTTGCCCAATATGCGATCAAATGTATCTGCCTGGCGAACTTGATTTGAATAAATTACCTCCTCGGTGCAAAAATGATGGGGAAGTACTAAAACCAGACTTCGTATTTTTTGGAGAAGGCATACCAGAAGATGCTTACCGAAAATCGCTATTGGCAGCAAGAATGTGTGATGTGGTTTTGATAATTGGAACGACAGGCGAAGTAATGCCAGCCGCTATGATTCCCACAGAAGCCCAAAGAGCTGGAGCAACAATTATCGAAATAAATACCGAGCCTTCGAACTATACGGACAAGATTACGGAAATTTTTCTTCAAGGAAAAGCCAGTGAAATATTGGTACAATTACAAGACTTGATCTCGTTAAAAAAATAACTTATTGTTTTGATTTAGTGAGTTGTGGCATTTATTATAAATCTGATTTACTCCATGAGAAAAGCAATTGCACGCTTCAAAAGCCTAATAAAAAAAGCATAATAGAGAATAATATTTTATATTTGTTATCGATTTAAGGCACAGGGCTGATTAAACAAGTTTATTTAGTTAACTGAACGATCATCCCAAAGCTTGTAATTGAAGACTGCTTTTTGCAGTTATTACATTGAATATATTAAAATAAAAATAGAATTTCATGAAATTATTAGAAGGAAAAACAGCGATTATTACCGGAGCTTCTCGCGGTATAGGTAAAGCAGTAGCAATTGAGTTCGCAAAGCAAGGTGCTAATGTAGCATTCACTGACTTATTTTATAATGAAGCAGCTCAGGAAACTGAAAAAGAAATCGCTTCATATGGTGTTAAGGCTAAAGGATATGCTTCAGATGCAAGTAATTTTGCTGACACCGATAAAGTTGTAGCAGAAATAGTTAAGGAGTTTGGAGCTATTGATATTTTGGTTAACAATGCAGGTATCACTAAAGATACATTGCTAATGAGAATGACTGAAGATCAGTGGGATATGGTTATTAACGTCAACCTTAAATCTGTATTCAACTTCACTAAAGCTGTTCAACGTACCATGTTGAAGCAACGTAGCGGATCTATTATCAATATGAGTTCTGTAGTTGGTGTTAGTGGTAACGCTGGTCAGTCTAACTACTCAGCTTCTAAGGCTGGTATTATTGGTTTCACTAAATCTGTAGCTAAAGAGCTTGGTTCTCGTGGTATCCGTTCTAACGCAATTGCTCCAGGATTTATCATTACAGAAATGACAGGTCAACTTCCTGAGGATGTGGTGAAAGAATGGGCTGGTAAAATTCCTTTGAAAAGAGGTGGTACACCTGAAGAAATTGCAAAAACTTGCGTTTATTTAGGTTGTGATCTTTCTTCTTACGTTACAGGTCAGACTCTTCACGTTTGTGGTGGTATGAACGTTTAAGAAATTACGATATCATATTTAAAAGCCATCCTTCGGGGTGGCTTTTTGTGTATCTAAAAGTTTGAAAAAAAACGGTTCGTGTGGAATATGTACAATTCACTACACTGATTCTACAGTTCGGTTCATTTCATTTTTTATTCCAATTGATATTTCAGAATATTGTATCGTAGGAAACTATATAATGAAGAACAGAACAAACACTAAGGATATGAAAAAACTACTACTATTTATTACACTGATTTTTGCCGTATTGCTAAATGCGACTTTTTCTAGTTTGGCGGCAGAGCCAGATAAGGAAGTATCCATCACCAGAAACTCTAACTGGAATTTCGAAAAACTGAAAATATCTACCAATGGCGATTTGACTTTTAACGATAATTATACAGATGTTATTTCTTTATCGGAAGATGCTTATTTGAAAATTAGCATGGTTAGTTTCGGTATGAAACGAAAGCTATACATTTCTTCTGATGAAGGTCGTGTGGTATATCGTTATTTCGAAGGTAGTAAAGAAATTAACTTTGAGCCAAAGGGTAGAGAATGGATGAAAGAGATATTACCTGATGTAATTCGAAATTCAGGACTCGATTTAGAAAATCGGGTGAATAAGATTTATCAGAAAAAGGGTGTTACAGGATTCTTATCTGAGCTTGAGGAGACCGATAGTGATTATTACAGATCGAAAATGGTTAGTTACTTGCTGAAGAACAATGAGCTTAAGAAACCTGAACTGCAATCCTTATTGAGAGAGTTTCCTTATCGTATCAATTCGGATTACGAATTGTCTCAAATCTATAAAAAATA
Source organism: Labilibaculum sp. DW002 (assembly GCF_029029525.1). NCBI lineage: Bacteria > Pseudomonadati > Bacteroidota > Bacteroidia > Marinilabiliales > Marinifilaceae > Paralabilibaculum > Paralabilibaculum antarcticum. The sequence continues at coordinate 67,058 of NZ_JAKJSC010000001.1, forward strand.
CAATTCAGCCTTTTTAGTTGATATGGAGCTTTCTACGGAGTTTTTCAACAGCTTAGAGGAATTGTCGTCAGATTATGAACTTTCTCAGGTTCTAAAATCAGTTTACAAGCTGAATGATTTAGATAATGGGAAGTTTAGCTTGTTTATTGGTGCATTTGACGAAATTTCATCGGATTACGAAAAATCGAACTTGATGAAATTGGCTTTAAATGATGACCGATTAACAAGTGAGCAATTGACTGAACTTCTGGAGCAGGTTGAGGATTTGTCTTCGGATTATGAGAAATCACAAATTATTAAGTCTTTATTGCGAGGACATGGACTTTCAACTAAGAATATTAACGATATAATAAGGTTATCACATTCAATTTCTTCGGATTATGAAATAACACAAATCGTTAATTCTATAATTGAAAGTGGTATGTTGAACAAAGCAAATCTTGATTTATTTAATGAGTTGGTTGAAGAAATTTCGTCGGATTATTCGTACACTGGAATTTTAAAAGACTTAATTGAATATGAAAAATTAGGAACTGAACGTTTCGATTTTTTACTGGAAGCATCAGAGAATATCTCATCGAACTATGAGCTGAGTCGTTTTTATCATGAATTGCTATATCGACGAGAATTGTCTATTGATCAGCAGTTAAGCTTGATTGAAAAAGCTCGAAATATTTCTTCTAACTATGAATTGGCAAAATTTTTAATGGAGGCAAGCCAAAAAATGGATTTGGATAATGACAAGATTTATGAAGCTTTGGTGAACGCAACTCAAGACATTAGTTCTGAATACGAATATGGGAAAGTGATGAAAGTTATTTATACCCATCGCAAAGATCGATAATTGAAAGGTATTGTAAGCTTATAATAAACAGTTAGAGAATTGCGTTTGTCAAGTGAATAAACGATTAGAACGAAATTGAGACTTTTCAAAGTGCAATTCAATACTGTTTGCCTTATCTTTAATACAAATTAAAATTAGCTGAATCAAAATCCACAACACACCAATGAATAAATACCTGCGATTTTTAATCATTAGTCCTATTCTTGGAGTACTTTGCTATGTATTGGCATTTTATGGCCACCTTAGTGAATTACCAGGAGCAGAGTACAAGTTTACGGGCTATTTGCCTAGTGCTGTATTTGGTTTGTGGGCAGGTTTTGCAGCATTAGGAGTCGGACAATACTTAAATAGGTTCTTTAATTGGCGTCATAAGCATGCACTAAGGTTCTTTGTGCAATGTGTTTTGTTATATGCTGTAGCATTGGTATTGTTAGCAATTTACTCAGAAATGTTTCTGATTTCGCTTCGTAGCGAGTTAACTTATTCTCAGTTTTGGTTGATGTATAAAGATGAGTTCTTTAAATCAATCTTGATATTGTTTATTTTGGTCTTTATTTATTCTCTTCTCGATTTTGTAGTTTATTCTTACAATCAAATGAAGGAGGAGGAAGTTCGCTCTGCCGAAGTGATGAACAATCAGCTGAATTTACAATTTGAAGCTCTTAAGTCGCAATTGGATCCACATTTTTTATTCAATTCCTTAAACACCATTTCCTCTTTACTATATAAGGATACCGAGAAAGCGGAACGTTTTATTCGAATGTTTGCCGAAAGTTATCGCTTTATTTTTAGACAGAACGATCAGGCCTTAATTCCATTGAAAAAGGAGTTGGATTTTGTACAAGCTTATAATTATTTACTTGAAGTGCGTTTTCAGGAATCTTATGAGCTGAAAATCAATTTGCCAGATTCAATTTTAAAGAGTTATGTGCCTCCTTTAAGCGTTCAGATGTTGGTGGAAAATGCCATTAAACACAATTTGATATCACCTACTTCGCCTTTGGCAGTAGAGATCGATTTTGAGAAAAATTATTTGTGTGTGAGAAACAATATCAATCCTTTACGAGTGCAGCCAGAGTCTTTTCAAATAGGTATTGAGAACATTAAAAAGCGCTATTCTTACTTTACGGATGAGAGCATTTTATTGGATAAAAATGAACAATTTAAGGTTAGTTTACCCTTAATTTCAGAATTACAATAGTTATAGAGAATCAATTATGAAGACCAACTATTTAAATCACATTTTGTACAGAATATTTGCTCCACCCGTGGTTGCTGTGTTTGTATATTTATTGATTCTATTGATTTTTGATCGTTTATCTGAAATCAGTAACAATTTCAGTCCCGAAGAATTGCTATTTCTTGCAGTTGTGACTTTCGCTTTATTCGAAGCATATCGTTTTTGGATTAAAAAGGCAGAAAGGATTGCTTATTTTAATGATCGCCCTTATTTGAAATCTATGATTTTATTTGCTGGCGGCTTTGCAATTACCATGCTTGTTGTCATTGGCTTGTTCTCCGTTTATTTTATCTATTTAGTGGGAATGAGTGAGTTTCGAGCAGAATTAATCTCATTTCTGATTGTTTTTACATTGGTAGGGATTTTATACCATCTGTTTTATTTAAGTATTCGTTTTTTGGATCGTCAAAAGACTCTTTTGTTGAAGAAAGAGGAGATTAACAGAAAGAACATTGAGTTTGAATTAGAGGTATTCAAGAATAAAATCAATCCTGATTTCTTATTTCAATCATTGGAAAGTGTGATTAGTTTGATCCGTAAAAAAGAGGTGGATCATGCAGAGAAATTTATCGATCATTTGGCTTTGTTCTACAGACGAATATTAGGGAATCGTTATTCGGAGATTATTTCATTGGAGGAAGAAGTTCACAAGATCAATCAATATCTGGAGATAAGAAACTTTAAATACGATCAGAATTTCAAAGTAAATTGGAATGTTGAATCTTCGCAACAAGAGGTTAATGTGGTTCCCAATACGCTATTGCAGACCTTACAAATGATTGAATATCATCAAATGGTTGACAGCAATATCGCACTAAATGTAGAAATAAAAGAAGAAGATAATTATCTTGTATTTCAGTACCTTTCATCTGAAAGATTAACACCAGTGCCGAAATTAAAATTGTATATGGAAACCTTGCAAAAGGCGATTGGTTTTTATTCTAATTTGAAAGTTGAATGGACAAAAAATGAGGGTTTTAGCCTGATTAAGATTCCAATCGTATGTTTGGAAGACTAATAAATACAACAAAACAATAACCTATTCCCCTAAGATATGAATGTAGTAATTATAGAAGATGAAGCATTAGCAGCTGATAAACTAGAGCGTTTGTTGTTTAAATATGATCCGAAGATTAAGGTTGTGGATCGATTTGATTCTGTAACTGATTCTTCTATTTGGCTGGGAAATCCTAGCAATCAGGTCGACTTAATATTTCTTGACATTCATTTAGTAGATGGTTTAAGCTTTGAGATCTTTAATCGAGTGCAAGTACAAACTCCAATCATATTTACCACGGCTTATAACGAATATGCCTTAAATGCTTTTAAGCTGAACAGCATCGATTATTTGCTTAAGCCAGTTACTTTCGATCATTTGTATTCCAGTCTTAAAAAGTTGGAAAATCTAAAGGAATCTTTGTCAGAATCTGTGAAGATGAGAGATTTTGAAGATTTGACAAATGCTTTGGCTACGATTCAGAAAAATTACAAATCTCGCTTCATGGTTAAAATAGGTGAGAAATTGAGATCTTTCAAAGCCGAGGATATTTCTATTTTTTATGCTGATGGTAGAGATGTTTTTATTCTACTGAAGGAAGGAAATCAGTATATTATCGATTATAAAATGGAAGAATTACAAGATTTATTAAATCCAGAACAGTTCTACCGAATAAGTCGTTCTTTTATTGTGAATATCAATGCGATTAGTGATGTGCTTTTGCATTCAAATTCTAGATTAAAAGTTGTTTTATCACAAATATTTGAACGCGAATTAATTGTAAGTAGAGAGAAAGTGAGTAGTTTTAAAGATTGGTTTAATGGTGCTGGTTAATCTTACAATTGCCTAATTATTAATTTGTTTCTCTGATGAAATAGATAGCCAAAACTAAATCCCCACAGTAAATGGCTTAAGATATAGTATCCAACACCATATGCATTTTCGTCGAGTAATGCACAGGTTAAAATAAGTAAAGCGCTTATAGCTAATCCTCCGATGGTTCCCTTAAGTCCATTTATATTCGTTATTCCGAGTCCAAAAAGGAGGGCCGTGGCAAACAATACTATATACAAACATGTCCAATCCACCATTAATACATCATCTCTAATAATTGTCCATGGAATAGCGAGCTCTTCCGAGAGCATTTGCAAATTCACCAATCCATAAAGAATGATTGTTAATAGACCGCTTGCCAAAGCTCCTCCAGTTAGTAGGCGAACCCAATTTCTTTTTCTTTTGTACATCGAATTCTATTTAAAAAGATGAAAAACGATATGCTTTGGCGTTTCCTTTGATGATAACACCAAGTACTCTTTCTTTAGGGTTTAATCTATTATCTTCAAAATTGATCGGGAAGTTAATAGTCTTGTTTGTTGGGTAATTGCCGTATGGATTTCTACCATAATCCCTACTATAGCCTGTTTTTGTCGACAATAGAGAGAAATTACCTGCAACTAATTTCCAGGTGGATAGACTTGTTTCCAGTACTAAAAGATTATCAGCATTATTGCCAGATAATGTCCCTTGAACACTTTTTTGTAGCATTTGACTCCAATTGGAATTGGTGTTTCTATCGTAAGGAACCACATTGCTGTTATAGAGGAATCCGGAAACCCCAAAAGTTGTTATTTGTCCATTGATATTTCGATCCCAAACTGTCGCCGTTCCAGTTAAGGGACAATAAACGACTGAAAAATAAACATCATCAATTTTATCATTTACGATTTCGTGCCAATTTAATATTCCATGAGGATATGCCTTACTGGTGTTGTTAATGCGAACACCTACCATTAATTCATCTTCCGGTCTTTTTTCGCCTTTGGATGTAACAAATTTTGGGTCGTCTATTGCTGGTATTCCATCTCGAGAAGCTCCTCTGAAAACTTTATCCTTTGGAATTAACCAGTCATCGCTTCCAGCAACAGTTTTGCCCAAATTAGGTCTAGTTTTGGCATCTCCATAAATTTCTAAGCCAGGGTAAAAAGTTCCCCAAGAAAACCAATAGCCCATAAAAGCATTCATTGGAGTTAATTTTTCGCCCACATTGGGTCCATTCGATACTCTACCAAAAATATCATATTGATTACCAAGATTGTCTTGCATTACAATAGGTAATCTGTTTTGTAATGCTTCAAAAGTAAGATTATTACCATTTAAAGACGTGTTAAATGCAAGCATGAATTTTAATGATTTACTTCCTACCACAATGTATTTTGAGCCTGCAAAAGTGTCATTTATTAGGTTGATAACATCTTTTGATTGAACGGGAGGTGAAGTTTGAATTGTATCTGTTGGAGGAGGAGTGTCCGTTATAATTTCATCCTCGCTTATGCTAGTGCAAGAAATGGCGAAAAGGAATAGTAGTAAGATCAGATTGTTATGTATTGTTTTCATATTCTTGGATTTATTTTAAATATTTTGTCTTTATAAAATTGATCGTATAATTCAAACCAATGTTTCCTTTGAATGATGTGATGAGTTGAGTGCCAATAACATCAGCATGAATTGGAATTTCAAGATTTGAATGAACTTGTAAAGAAGGTGATAGTTGAATGTTTATGGCTGGTACCAAATACATCCAGGAACCACCTGTGTTTGGGAACTGACTTCCATTGTTTTCATCCTTTTGAGTATGTCGATAGCGATACTGCAAACTTGGTTTGATAACATGTTTTCCTAAGTTAAAGCTGTCACTTGCACCAATGTTTATTGCTAGTTCGTTGCCAAAACGATACTTTTGTTGACCATCGTACCTGCCAACTTCGAAGCTATAACGATAACTAACTAATGAAATAAGGCTAAGACTTGGTCTTGAAAAACCCGATCTGACATAGGATACAGCACCAATTCCATCCCAAGATCCTGTTCCGGGTTGCAGATCAGGTGGCAATAAAATATCAAATTCATTTCCGCGTTTAGACGTACTGCCTGTTGGTAGTTTAGGGCCAGCCGCTATGATTAATTGATTATTGTGGCTTTGAATAAGCGAGTATTGACCTAATAGAACAAAATCACCAATTCCATTTGCTGATTGATTGTTAGAACCAACTACCGATCGAACAGTTTGTTTTTGCCAAACATAGGGAAGGATAGCTGTTAATGAAAAACGATCGCTAAGTGCATAACTGAGACGTAATATGGTGCTTTGTGTAATTCTTTCACGCTCATTGTCATTCAGTTTAGTGCTGCCCGCATATAAATTATCAATTTTATTATAATCGTAAGATAGATCGACAACTAATTGATTGGCCTTATAATGTGCAATTCCCAAATTACTAGATAAAGGAGCTCCACCAGTACAGCATGCCTGTGAATAAAGAACATTAGGACAGCCTAAAATTAATAAGATTAGCAATAGAATATTTTCTCTTTTTGTTTTCATGCAACAGCTGTATTAATGATTACTTGCAAAATACAGATTGGCGTGAAGAAAAAATGTCGGCATATGGACAGTAGCTATTTTTTATGCTAGATAAATTGTAGTTGAAAGTTTTTAATTATGAATATTTAGATTAATTTTAAATAAGAAAGTTATTATTCACTAAAATGAAAAGATTACCATGAAAAAATTACAATCGAAAATAGGAGTAGGCATACTAATGTTATTTATGCTTTTGATTGGAACTACAAATAAAACTTACGCTCATTGTGAAATACCGTGTGGTATTTATGCTGATTCGGTACGAGTTGTATTGCTGTCGGAACACATAACGACAATCGAAAAGAGCATGAAGAAAATTACAGAATTATCGGCTGCAGATCAGGTAGATTATAATCAATTGGTGCGTTGGGTTACAAATAAGGAAGATCATGCTAAGAAGATTCAGGAAATTGCAACGCAGTATTTCATGTTTCAGAGAGTAAAAGTTTCAGATGATCCAGAAGTGGTGAAGAAGAACACAAAATTACTAGCTGTTTTGCATGAGATTTGTGTTTATGCTATGAAAACAAAACAAACAACAGACTTGCAATACATTAAAAAATTGAATGATACAGTTCATAATTTTTCACATTTGTATTTTGGAAAGAAAGGACATCACCATCATCATTAATAGATAATTAAATAAAAATCCCTTTCTTGTTAAGATTGGGATTTTTATTTTAAACTTAGATGTCAATTTGGATTTAATGCATTATCAAAATTAAAGAAGGAATGAGTGAATCAATTTGGTGTTTCGAGGATGTAAACCTTTATCAGGTTCTTTGTCCTCATAAGCTAAAAGAATACGGAAAGGATCATTTTGAGGGTTTTAAGAAAGGTGATTTTATTTATTTCCCAGAGGACGCTTCTCAATCGATCTTTATGGTTAGTAAGGGTAAGGTGAAAATTGTAACCTATAACGGAGATGGAGAAGAGGTTGTGAAAGCAATTTTAGGTAAGGGAGAGATCTTTGGAGAAAAGGCCTTGTTAGGTGAAGACAAACGCAGCGATTATGCGATGGCTTGTATGGAACCAACGGTTTTGTGTCCTATGAAGTTGCCAGATATGTATCAGTTAATGCGTAATAATGAGAAGTTTGGCTTTTCTATTTACAAGTTAATAGGCCTTAGAATCAGGAAAATGGAAAGAAGGCTAGAGGGCTTGCTTTTTAAGGATGTAAGAACACGTTTATGCGAGTTTATTAAGGAAATGAGCGAAGAGAGCGGAAATGTTATTGGTTCTGAAATAATCGTTCCACATTTTTTCACCCAAAAAGATTTTGCAGATTTAATTGGTACCAAAAGAGAAACCGTTACTCGCTTGTTTAACGAATTAAAAGAAGAAGGAATTATCGATTACTCTAGAAAGGAAATTAGAGTGTTAGCGAAAGAAAAATTGTAAATTTTTTAACTTTTTTCGCAAATGTGATCTGGCTTACATTTTATGATTATTTACAAAAGTACTTTTGATTGTATAAGTAATTAATCAATAAAATGTAGCGATATGAAAAAGATAGTTAGCCTAGTTGCAGCAAGTACATTATTCTTCACAGCATGTGATTTAGATGATGATAAAGATTTTGACCCAATTCCAACGGGTGAATTTACAGTTCGTGTAGAAAATATTCAGGCCGGTAAGAGTTTCTTTAATTCTGGAACCACAGATGCTGTTGGACCCGGTGGAACATTGAGCTTTAGTTTTAATGCAGGTAAAGGTGCTTACCTTTCCTTAGCTACAATGTTTGTACAATCAAACGATTTATTTTACGGTTTTGAGGATACAGGATTAGCTTTATATGATGCTAACGGAGATCCGGTAACGGGAGATGTTACTTCTGAAATTATGCTTTGGGATGCAGGTACAGAAGTGAATCAAGAACCGGGTGTTGGTACAGATCAGGCACCAAGACAAGCGGGTGCGAATACGGGTGCAGCAGAGAATGGAACCGTAAAATTAGTTGCTGATGTAATGGATGGTTATACATACCCGGCAAATTCGGAAGTGATTCAGGTAGAATTAGCACACGATGGTGGTAGCGAATTTACCGTAACAATAAACAATGTTTCCGATATGTATGCACTTCAATCTCCTATTGCACCAGGAGTATGGGCAGTTCACAATTCAGGAATGCCAATTTTCACAAAAGATCAGGCTGCAGCTAATGGTTTAGAAGGATTAGCGGAAGATGGTGCTAATGCTGATACAGGAATGTTCCTTGCTGATAACAGTGGCTATGTTTCACCATTTGCACCTGGAGTATTTGTCTTGAGTGGAGCTGGTTACCCACTATTCCAAGATGGAATGATTCAAGCTGGTAATGGTCTTGAAAAATTAGCTGAAGACGGTGGCCCTGGCGATTTAGATACTTATGTGGCTAGTTTGCCTACGGTACTTGGACATGGAATTTTTTCAGAACCTGTAGGACAAAGCGGTGGAGCACCAATTTTCCCCGGCGATGCATATGAATTTACTTTTGTAGCTGCTGAAGGAGATTACCTTAATCTGGCTAGCATGTTAATTCAATCAAACGATTTATTTGTTGCTTTTGATGATATGGGGATTGCTCTTTTCAACAATGGTGTAGCGGTAACTGGTGATGTTACTTCTCAATTGAAATTATGGGATGCTGGAACGGAAGTAAATGAATATCCGGGAGCAGGTAACAACCAAGCACCAAGACAAGCTGGTCCTAATACTGGTGATACAGAGGCAGAAAAAGTAATGGAAGTAAACGATGGCTTTACTTACCCTGCAGTAAACGAATTAATTAGGGTGACAATTAGTGCTAACTAAATTGAAGCTTGGGATTCTCACAATTGTGAGAATCCCTTTTTTATTCTTCCGTATTTTCAAGCAAAATGTACGCGCCAAAGTTTTTATTCTGATATGGACTTACCAATGGAAGATAACCTTTCAACCATTTACCATCCTTCATCTTAAAAGGATGTTTCTTTTCCATTTCTTTATGAAATTCATCAAATGTAGATTTTGGCTTAAAAATCATTTTAAATGCGCCACTTGTATTGGGAGCCAAATATTCATCCAAAATAAGCGCTAATGTTCCCATGTTGTATCGTAAGTTGATTTCTACACATGGTTGAATTCTCATTTTACCACTTTTATCCTCAAATAAGAGGCAATCAATTCCTAAATATCCGCAATAGTTCGTTGCCAAGTCCGATTCTTCCATTGCACTTTTAATACCATTTGACAGTTCGTCCATTTGAGCATCTGACAAGTAAGCCTTAAAATACTCAGGCATTCCACCAAGAATATTACCCTCGTATTGTCCATTCGAACTAGTCAGGAAAAAACCAGGTCCCATATAGCTTAACTTGCCTTTTCCATCGCAATGGTACTGCAAGGAAAAGTCGTACTTCTTGTCTAGCAGTGCTTCAACAGTTAGGTAATCTTGTGCCTCTAAGGTTCCATTAATCCATTGCGTAATAGAATCATTTAAGTGCGAATATCTTAGTACTTGCAAGCCACGTCCAGATGAACTTAAAGGAGCTTTTATAACCAACTGTTTCCATTCTTCAATTAAAACTTCAATTTCTTGGATATTGGTACAAACTCTTGCAATCTGACTTTGATCTATGTAAATGTCATCAGGATGATTGTTCAAGAAGGTTTTTAATACTTTTAAAGCGGTTTCTCTACCATATAAATCTCGATGCTCATCTTTCCAGTAGGCATTTGGCTGAGCCAGATATTCCGAACTACAAGAAGTTTTGAATGGTTTTAAAATGTGGTGTATTCTAGGACTCCATCCCCAAGCTTGTAGGCTGTTTTTATCGGTCTTTACAAATTCATCATCCGTAAGAGCATCTTCAAGTACTTTAAACTTTGGTAATTTTATACCTGCAGCAGAAATCTGGTTTAAAAAATCATTATCGGGCATTTGCCTTACCAATAAAACATCATTGCTATCGGTAAAACATAGGGGCAATACATCCAAATCTTTTTCAAATTTAGATAAGGTCTTGTTGGGGAAAAAGCTTAATGTACCATTGGCAATCGCTATTTCACAAGTGGGATTGTAAATGTATATATTGGGTAGTTTTTTTTCTGTCATAATCTTATTCTCGAATCTTGCTCCGACAAAAGTAGCCGAAATCTCTTTATCTTTGAATTTCCAACAAAAAATTAATCATGATTTTTCCCAATAAATTAGTACACGGTAAATTAATAAGACGATACAAACGATTTTTAGCTGATATTGAATTGGATAATGGTGAGGTAGTAATTGCACATACCTCTAATTCGGGCAGTATGAAATCTTGTTTAGAAGAAGGAGCAGAGGTGTATTTAACTTACGTTGATGATCCCAAACGAAAAACAAAGTACACTTGGGAAATGATCAAGATAAATGGTTCTTGGGTCGGGATCAATACGGCAGTACCCAATTTGTTGGTAGCCGAAGCGGTTAAAAATCATCAAATTAAAGAGCTTGCGGGATATTCGTTTGTAAAGCGTGAAGTAAAGTTTGATGACAGTCGTTTTGATGTTTTTGCTTCTAATGATGAGGAGGAATGTTTCATTGAAGTCAAAAATGTGAGCTTAAGAGTTGAAAACTATGCTCGTTTTCCTGATGCAGTTACAATTCGAGGTAGAAAGCACCTAAACACTTTAATGAAAGTTAAGGAAGAGGGAAAAAGAGCCGTTATGGTATATGTAATTCAACGAGCTGATGTTGATGTTTTTGCACCTGCTGTTGATATCGATCCGGAATATGCTAAGACTTTAAAGGAAGCACACGAAAATGGAGTAGAAGTTTATCCCATACGCGCCATTGTTTCTCCTGAAAAAATAGAATTGGGCGAACTATTGCCTTTTGAATTATCAATGAACAGTTATCAGTAAGCAGTTATCAGTTTGGGATTTTCAATGAAGTTCGGATTCTCAATTCAATTTGCCTACATTTGCACAAAATTCAAAAGAAATGAACGATCAGGCAAGAGAAGAATTGGCAAAGTATCGCCAGTTAAGAAACGAGGTAAGCGAAGTAAGCGAGAAACTTTCAAAATTACACAAAGAGGAAATGGCCTGTAAAAAGGGTTGTGCTGAATGTTGTATGCATTTTTCGGTTTTGCCAGTTGAGTATTTTAGCATTTTAGAAGAGTTAAAAGAAAATCCACCAAAGGAACATCTAGAATTGGATGAGGAAGCAGATGATTGCAACTTCTTGATTAAGGACTTGTGCCAGATCTATCAATCTCGACCTTTTATCTGTAGAACACATGGCTTGCCACTTTTGTTTATGAGTCAAGAAGGAGAAGATTGGGAATTATCAACTTGTCCTTTGAACTTTACTGATTTTGAAGATTTCCATAGTGAAAACACCTATCCTCAGGATACCTATAACAGCAAATTATTCTTAATCAATCAGGAGTTTGTGAAGAATTATGAAGCCGAAAAATTCGGAGATTTTGATATGATCTCGATTAATCGGCTAATACATGATTTGAAAAAATAGTTGCTCCTAATTAATTAACCATTTTCGCAGATTCGCTCCAAGCGTTCACGGTCGGTGATTTCTAATTTCCGGCCATCTAATTTAATAATGCCATCGTCTTTGAACTCTTTTATTACTCTAGAAAGACTTTCAACAGACATAACGGTAATTTCAGCTAGATCTTTTCGAGAAAGTGCCATTTCAAACTTATTGCTTTTGTATAAGCGATCCGATAGGCAAAGAAGGATATCTGCTAGTCTTCCGCTAGATTGCTTTTGTGTAAGACAGAACAGACGACTATAACTTCGAATTGTATTTTCATTTAATTTAGCAATCAGTTTGGATGCAAAGCCAGAGTTTTGCTCGATAATTTCACTAATTACATTCATTTCAAAAAGACAAACTGTTGTGTCTTCATAGGCAACAGCTGTATAATGGAAAACATTATTTCCAAATAAGGACTGCAATCCAATCATGTATCCGTCTTTCTCAATGGTAAGAATGATATTCTTATTATTTCCACCTTCGATGTATAATTTTACAAATCCTTTCTTAATATAGATCAAATGTGACGCAAGCATTCCTTGTTTACAAACTATTTCTCCCTTTTTAAAAGTTACTTCAAATCTTCCCGTGTCAATTTGAATTAGTTCGTTTTCTGATAACTCATTGAAACAAGCTGATTTACTAACACACTCTTTGCAACACGTCGTTTTTGTTGGGATAGCCATAGATTAGTCGTTAAGGTTTTTGTATCCAATCCTGTAAATATATACAAATTTAGAGAATGAAAACATGTCTTATATCATTTTGAAACATGTAATAGATCAAATTTTGTTCTTGTCTGCGTCAAATAATTCCTTCCAAATTACAAATTTCCAGTTGATGGATTGGGCATAGAATCTCTCGTTTGAAAGCGGATAATCCATTAATATTACAATAGAGAAATAAATCTTTAATTAGAAGCATTCCAAATTTCATTTTAAGGGATAATGCAGACGAAATATCCTCAAAATGAAATTACAAACGTTTTAAAGATTAAAAAAGCAGTTAATAAGGTAATATTCATTACTAAAAAGTTTGACCTTAATAAATAAACTATGAAAGCAATCAGGAATTTATTCTTTATATGTTTAATCGCACTTGTTAGTTGCCAATCTAATGAGATCGATCGAAATAAGACTTATGCAAGCATTGATGAAATGGTAGAAGATATTCGAAAAGATATTTCGACACTTACCACTCAAGAGTTTCATGAATTAATGAATAGCGAAGAGGCATATGTCTTACTTGATGTGCGTTTACCAGAAGAGCACGATCGTGGATTTATACCAGGTTCTGTATCAATTCCTAGAGGTGTACTTGAATTTAGAATTGCAAGTGAAAAGATCTGGGATGAAGAAGGATTATATGTTCCGGAGAAAGAGGAGATGCTAATTCTTTATTGTAAAAAAAGTAATCGTAGCCCATTGGCAGCGCTTCGTCTAAACCAGCTAGGTTATAAGAATGTAAAAATTCTTACCGGTGGGTGGATTGAGTGGCATAAAGCTTATCCTGAAGCAATGGAGGATAATATTGAAGAAGGTGGAACTGTTGCTGTTGCCGCGGAAGAGGAAGATTCTGGCGGATGTTAATTAAGAAAACTTAGAACCCAATAAACCACAATTACAAACTAAACTATTTAAATTATGAAAACATTACTGAAGTATTTCTTTATTCTGGCAATTATACCTGCCTTATTTTTAACATCTTGTAAAGAAGATAATGATACTGCTGGTGTTGACAACCCTGCATTTGAAACACTTCAAAGCTACCTTGTAGATAATCAAATGGACCTAAACCAAGTTATCTCGACTACAGAGAATGGTAAGTTTGCCACAAAAACTATTGATGGCAAATACATTATTGATATTCGTAAGGCTGTAGACTTTGACGCTAGTCATTTAACTGGAGCTGTAAACTCTACATTAGGAAATATATTAGAAACTGCAAAAGGTGCAGATAAAGAGATACTTGTTGTTTGTTATACAGGTCAGACTGCTGCCAGAGGTGTTGTCGCTTTACGTTTGAGTGGTTACCCCAATGCTAAACTTTTAAAGTGGGGTATGAGTGGACAAGGTAGTCCTGCTAAATGGGATGCAAATGTTGGTGATGCAGCTGTAGGTCATGAAAATTGGACTAATGATGCTCCTGTTAACCCTTCAACTTTCCCAGCTCCTATTTTATATACGACAGCAACTGAGCCTACTGAAATTCTTAAGGAAAGAGTACAAGCAATGCTTGAGAACACAACTTGGTCTGTTGGTAATGCAGATGTATTAGCTACTCCTGAAAACTATCAAATTAACAACTACTTCTCAGAAACTGACTGGAATGGTTTTGGTCATTTTAAAGGTGCTTACCGTTTAAACCCTCTAACACTAGATGGAAGTCAGATTTTCAATCTTGATCCTAACCAAACTATCGTAACTTATTGCTATACTGGACAAACTTCAAGTATTATTACTGCATACTTACACGTACTTGGATATGACAAGGCAAAGAGTTTAATGTTCGGAATGAATGGCTTAAATAATTCACACAGCCAGTGGACTGACAACACTGCTATTACCGGCAATCGTTGGGTAGTTGGTGCTCACTAGAAATTTATAAAACATTGTAAGGGTATGCTTTGCCCTTACAGTGTTTCTTTTAAGAAATTACATTGAACTTTTTACTAAACATAAAGGAAGTCTGTAGGATAGTTATAATTGCTATTTGATCCGTATTCCTTTGCCTTTAATCTTCAACAAATGAAAAAATTACTCATAATTATAATGATCGCCTTGCTTGCACCAGCGCTAACTTTTGCGCAAGGTTGCGACGAACCTTCAAGTGAAGGTGTTAATGTATTTGGTTTCTTCCAACCAAAATTCGAGTATAACCAGCAAGAAGGTATTGATGATAGCAATACATTCAATTTCAATAGAGCTCGTATTGGAGCAATGGGAAGTATTCCTTACGATTTTAGTTACTATATGGTTCTTGAAACCAGCCCTTCGAAAAATGGAGGTACACCTTATTTACTTGATGCCTTTGTAACCTACTCTCGCTACGATTTTGCACGTGTTTCTTTTGGTTCATTCAAATCTCCAATCTCTATGGAATTAAACACGCCATGTCATAAACTTCATACCATTAATCGTTCAAGAGCTGTAGAGCAATTGGCTACACCTGATCGCGATCGTGGTTTCATGGTACTAGGTGGTGCTGACACAACCCTATTCCAATACAGTGTTGCTTTGACTAACGGAACTGGTTTGTTCCAAAATGATGACAATAAAAGAAAAGATATTGCTGCTCGTTTAGTTGCTAATCCTCATAAGAATCTAAAAATTGGTGCTAGTTACAAATTTGGTAAAGCAACGGCTGCTGTAGACGGCATGCCTGAAGACGAAAGAACACGTTGGGGAGCTGATCTTCAGTACAAGCAAGGTGGTTTCATGTTACAAGCAGAATATTTATATGCAAAAGATGTTGGTTCGTATACGACTGGTGGTGGCTGCGGTGAGCCTATCGAAATGCACCAGGGAGACATCAAACGTGATGGTGGTTTCATTATGGCCATGTATGAATTCGAAAACAAATTACAACCGGTTCTTAAGTTTGAATTCTTCGATTCAAATAAAGATATGGGTAACAACACTGAATTTTGCACAACCTATGGTCTAAACTATTTCTTCAACGACTGGACAAAAGTTCAAGCTAACTATGTGTACAGAGCTGAGAGAGAGAATGAGATTGATAACGATATTTTCATGTTACAGGTAACTGTTAAGTTCTAAAACAGGAACGTGGGAGCCTTATGGCTCCCTTTATACCAAATTAACCGAAAACCAAACTAATATATATAGACTTATGAAAAAATTGATATTAATGACCTTTGTTTGCTTTCTTGGCATTCAAATGTCTTTCGGACAAGATATAATTTCAGTAAAAGAATTCTTAAAAATTAAGAAGGACCCTAATGTGGTTCTGGTTAGTGCCAGAAAACCTGCTGATTACAAAAAAGTTCATATTGCTGGTGCAATAAACATCAACCATAAAGATTTATACAAAGCAAGTCCTAAGAGCACGCTTAAGACAGTTGCTGAAATTGCTAAAATCCTTGGAGAAAAAGGTCTTAGCAACACCAATACCATCGTTCTTTACGATAATGGTTCTGGTAAATATTCAGGACGCATGTACTGGATTCTAAAATATTTAGGTGCTAAAGATGTAAAGCTTTTGGATGGACATATGAAAGCCTGGAGAATGGCTCGTAAGCCTGTAACCAAGAATCCTGCTAAAAGAAAAGCAACAACATTTGCCGTAAAACTAAACAAAGGTATCATTGCCTCTATCGCTCAAGTTAAGAAAGCTTCGAACAGTGCTGCTTCAGTAATCGTAGATGTTCGTGCTGCTGACGAATTCAAGGGTATTAAAGAATCGAAGCTACCTAAGGGGCATATTCCATCTGCAATCAATCTTGAATTTAAAAAGGTGTTGACAACAAAAGGTAAACTAAAGTCTAAGGAAGATTTACAAGCTTTATTCAATGCTGCTGGCATAACTAAGGACAAAGAGATCATTCTTTACTGTGAATCTAGTGTACGTGCCGGTGTTGTTTATTTAGCTCTAACATCAGCCTTAGCTTATCCAAATGTAAAAGTTTATGATGGTGCTTTGTTCGAATGGACGGCAAGCGAAATTGTACAAAAGTAGATTCTTTTTTTCATAAATTAAAATTCATATCCTCTTCGAAACGGAGGGTATGAATTTCATTCACACTACATATTTACTACAATTACTTACACCGAATGATTTTGGATTTAAAAGAATCCAGTGTGAATTAAAGAAGACCTTAAAGATAAGCAACAAACTAATGTTTGTAAACTAAGCATCAGTTCAATCTAAAATATCGATCTGATGAGCAAGTCAAGAAGAGAATTTATTAAGATATCTGCATTGAGTTTTGGTGGCTTAGTGATGGCTAATCCTATTTTGAACGCAATGATTGGGCAAGTGCAAGCAGGCGAGCCCATAGATGCCTCCAAAATAAAACCTGTACCTACCTATTGTGAAGTGTGTTTCTGGAAATGTGCTGGTTGGGTGCATACCGACGAAAAAGGTGAACTATGGAAAATAGAAGGTAACGAAGATGATCCTCATTGTAAAGGACGTTTCTGTCCGAGAGGTACAGGTGGTCTTGGCATGTACAATGATGAAGACCGATTGAAATCACCATTGATGCGAGTTGAAGTTAATGGTAAACAAACCTTCAAAGAAGTCAGTTGGGATAAAGCATTCCGATTTATCGCTGACAAAATGAATCAAATTTCCGAAGAGCATGGGCCAGAAAGTTTAGCCTTATTCAAACATGGATCAGGTGGCGCTCACTTTGGTAAATTATTCAAAGCCTTTGGTTCCAGAAATATTACTGCTCCCTCCTATGCACAATGCCGTGGACCAAGAGAAGTTGGTTTCCATGCGACCTTCGGTGCAAACATTAACTCACCTGAACCTGTGGATTTAGAGAACACAAAGTGTTTAGTCCTGATTGGTAACCATATTGGTGAGAACATGCACAACTCCCATGTGCAAGAAATGTCTAAAGCAATTGACAACGGCTTGGAAATTATAACTGTTGATCCTCGTTTATCAACGGCTGCAAGCAAATCAGTACATTGGCTTCCAATAAAACCGGCTACTGACATTGCCCTTCTACTGGCTTGGATGCACGTTTTAGTTACTGAAAAATTATACGACAAGGCATACATCGACCAGTATGCTTATGGTTTTGAAGATCTTGAAGCACATATAGCTGATAAAACCCCTGAGTGGGCTGAAGAAATTACAACAATCAAAGCTGACGTTATTAGGGAAACTGCTAGAAAAATGGCTTATCACGCTCCTGCTACTCTTATTCATCCTGGTCGTCATGTTACCTGGTATGGTGATGACACACAGCGATTGCGTGCCATGGCTATGCTAAATGCGCTTCTTGGTTCCTGGGGACGTAAAGGTGGTTTCTATTTCCCTGAAAAAGCCAAAGTTCCTTCTTTCCCTCATCCTGCCTATCCTTCGGCTTCATGGACATGGAAAGATTATTTGGATGGCAAATATGCCTTAGCAGGCTCTTCAATTGCAAATGTATTTGTAGATGCTTCACATCCTGATAATAAAACAGATAAAAAAATTAAAGGTTGGTTCGTAGTTGGAACAAATCTGATTTCAACTATACCTGATACTAAGAAAACGCTGGAGGCTATTGATAACCTTGATTTATTTGTTGTGGTTGATACCATGCCAATGGAGATTACGGGTTATGCCGATATCATTCTTCCGGAATGTACTTATCTGGAGCGTTACGATGATATTCGTGTATCGCCAAACAGAGAACCTAATATTGCTGTGAGAATACCAGCAGCAAAACCAAAGTATTTAACGAAACCATCCGATTGGATCGTTCGTAAATTAGCTGAGAAACTGAAATTGAGTGCCCACTTCAACTATAAGAGTTATTCTGAAGTTTTAGATTGGCAGTTGAAGCAAATGGGCTTCTCCTTAGCGGAGATGAAAGAAAGGGGAATCATCAAATTCGATAGAAAGAATGCGAACCTTTATCTTGAAGAAGGTGAAGAATATGAATTTGGAACGCCAACGGGAATGATTGAGCTTTATTCTACAGACCTGGAGATGGAAGGCTTTGATCCACTACCAAACTACACCCCTCATCCTGAGCCACCAGCAGGTTTCTTCCGATTGAATTACGGACGTGCCCCTATGCACACCTTTGGTCGTACAGCCAATAACCCAAACCTGAATGAGCTAATGAACGAAAACAAGCTTTGGGTGAACCCTAAAATCGCTAAGAAAGCCGGAATCGTAAACGGACAAGAAATTTGGTTAGAAAACCAGGATGGTGTTAAGTCTGAATTTCCTATTAAAGTAAGAGTAACCGAACGTATTGGTATGGATAACGTTTATATGGTACACGGTTTTGGAAAATCGAATAAAAAGCTGAAGCGTTCGAACGGACGTGGCATAAGTGATTCTCAACTCGTCACCAATGTGATGGTCGATCCGGTAATGGGTGGAACAGGCATGCGTGGTAATTTCGTGAAATTTGTAATTGACAAGCCAGAAAGGGAGGTTATCTCATGAGATATGCAATGGTAATTGATACTAAAAAATGTGTTGGATGCAGCGACTGTGTTGTTGCCTGCCAAAACGAAAATCGTGTGCCTATTGGCTATTGCCGCGACTGGGTAATTGAACATGCTAAGGGAGCTTTCCCTAATGTTAGCATCGAATTGCGCTCAGAAAGATGTAATCATTGTGAGAATTCACCTTGTGTACGCTGCTGTCCTACTGGCGCCAGTCATTACGAAGAGGGTGGTTTGGTTATGGTCGACAGAGGTGCCTGTATTGGTTGTGGTGCTTGTGTTCAATCTTGTCCGTACAATGCACGTTTCTCTCACCCGGAGGGCTATGTGGATAAGTGCAGTTTCTGTAATCACAGATTGAAGGAAGGTAAAAGCCCATCATGTGTTTCGGTTTGTCCTACCAACTGTATGTATTTTGGTGACTTGAACGACTCTGAAAGTCAGGTGAGTCAGCTTCTCAAAAACAGAGACTGGAAAGTACTCGCTCCGGAAGTGGGGACAAAACCACAGGTATATTATTTAATTTAGTTTGTTGAAGTGAAATAGTTCAAGTTTTTTATCAGATTCCATTTGTCAAGTGGTACTCGCGCTGGGGCAATCTTGACGAATGGAATCAAAAACATTCAATTTATGAACGAAGAAATTTTAATTAGTGGAAGAATGAATCCCCATATCGACCCTACCTTGGGTATTTGGGGATGGGAAATTCCTCTTTACCTATTTCTGGGAGGTTTGGCTGCCGGCATCCTATTCTTTGCTTCCCTTTATACCCTACTGGGAAGAGAGAAAGAATTGCCTACTGCTGTTAGAAAAGCGACATTCTTAGTCCCTATCATTTTGATTGTAGGCTTGGGTGCTCTTTTTCTTGATTTAAAAAACAAACTGTACTTCTGGCAACTATACACAACCATACGAATCGAATCTCCAATGTCGTGGGGAGCTTGGATTCTAATGCTAATCACGCCCCTATCTATGGCCTGGTGCCTTAGTTATTGGCGTGATTTAGCACCTGGATGGAAGTATAAGCTTGAATGGTTAGAATACATAGAAAAACTAGTAAATAAGTATCGAAAACCAATGGCATGGATACTTATTGTATCATCAGTAATTCTAGGTATCTATACCGGAATTCTATTGTCAGCATTTAACGCACGCCCGCTATGGAACACATCTATTTTAGGTCCTCTCTTTCTGGTTTCCGGTTTGTCTACAGGTGCAGCTACCATCATGTGGCTATCCAAAGAACAATTGGAACGTAGCTTATTCAGTAAAATCGACTTACTTCTGATTGGTATCGAGGTTTTCTTTATTATTCACCTGTTTATGGGATTCATGGCCAGTAATGCTGCCCAAATAGAAGCAGCAGGTTTATTTTTGGGAGGAGCATATACTTTACCATTCTGGATTGGCGTTGTTGTTCTTGGACTTATAGTACCAGCAATATTAGAGATTATGGAGTTAAGGGGACGAAAAATCCCCGTCGCGATACCAGCTTTACTTATTTTATTTGGAGGCTTAATTTTTCGTTTTATAATGGTAGATGCGGGACAAATAAGTAGTTACTTGTATTAATTTTAAAGAGATATACTCAAATACTAAGATTTATAAAATTAAAAAGAGTACAGTTATGTACTCTTTTTTTGTTTAATTGTTAGTATCTTGAATATCTTCGAAAGATTAAAATTATTGAATGGCAGAAGTTAAGTATAAGATCATAAAATCAGGTTCTACCAAAATACTACTTCGTGAATTTCATGGAAAGGTACAAGCTGATGATGTTGTAGAATCCTTTAAATATATTTTTGAAAAATATATTGACGAGGATTTTTCTGGCATTGTTTCAGATTTTAGCCATGCTAAGTTTGCAATGGGTATAAGTGACTTTCAAAAGGTACTAAAATACATCAAACGAACTCCAGCTATTTATAATTTTCAACTGGCTATTGTTGTTAATACTCCTCAAAAAACAATATTTCCAATCATAGCAAAAACAAAACTTAAAAGATTGAATATTAAGCCTTTTTCTACATTGAGTGCCGCTCTTGATTGGCTGGACTAGATTATCTAGGTTCTTATTTCAATTATGGTTTTTGTCTAAAATTTAGCTCCATTTTGGTATGGATCAATCAATGACTATTAATATTAGAAGTTAGAATGAAAGCCTAAATCTTAATTTTCTCCATAAGTTTTTTTTGGATATACACCATATTGTGTTGTAACTTAGGAATAAATAGAAGTCTAATTCTTTAAATTATAATGATATGGCTCCAAAAAAGAATACATCAAGCGAAGATTTGAAGAGAAAAGAAATTCTAAACACAGCTTTGGAGATTTTTGTGAGAGATGGCTATTTCATAACTACGGGAGCTGATATAGCAAGTGCATTAGAAATCACAGAAAAAGATCTATTTCAATATTTCGAAACCAAAGAGAGTCTATTGCATACAGTAGTAGCGGAGGCTGTTCATTTGGTTTTCGATGGTATAGATCCAAATCAGGATGGGAAACTACAGGAAGTAGAGTTACTATTTTTCATTAATGATTATTTCGATTCGGTAGAAAAGAACCTTGAATTTTTTAGATTGTTTTATTCCCTTAGATTTCAGCCAGGTGTGGTTGCATTATACAAACAAGAATTGTTAGAAATTGTTAATCCTTTGTTGGATATTTTAGTAGAATATTTTGAGAAGGAGGGAGCTGAAAATCCAAAAATGGAAACACGTTTCTTGGCATCGATGTTAGATGGTATTGCAATGAATTATGTGTTGGAGC
Organism: Labilibaculum sp. DW002; assembly: GCF_029029525.1. Classification (NCBI taxonomy): domain Bacteria; kingdom Pseudomonadati; phylum Bacteroidota; class Bacteroidia; order Marinilabiliales; family Marinifilaceae; genus Paralabilibaculum; species Paralabilibaculum antarcticum. The sequence goes on from NZ_JAKJSC010000001.1 coordinate 88,974, forward strand.
CCGAAGGATATCCAATTGATGCAATGCAGCATAAGGTTTTGAATATGTATATCAAAAAAGAAGAATACGAGGAATAAATTCAATTATAAATTAAGAATGATTAATTAATAATAGCCAGAGGTAGATTATTAAGATTGATATGATTTTCGTGTAAGGGATAATTCAAGACTAGAAATATTAAGACAAATAAAAACTCCGATTCACACTGTGAATCGGAGTTTTATATTTTTACCAGTAGCTAAATGCTAATCGTTTTTATTTTAATCCACGCTTAATTAAAAGAGGATCGATACTTGGCTCAGCACCTCTAAAGCGCTTGTAAAGTACCATCGGATCTTCAGTACCACCTCTTGAGATTACATTATCGCGGAATGACTTAGCAGTAGCTTGGTCAAATAAAGATGTCTCTTTAAATGCCTGGAAAGCATCAGAATCAAGTACACCAGCCCAAATGTAAGCGTAGTAACCCGCAGAGTAACCTACAGGACTAGAGAAGATATGGTTGAAATAAGTAGAACGGTATCTTGAATAGATCTCCGGAATTAATCCCATTCCCTCAAGGTAGTTCTTCTCAAAAGTCATCACATCTTCAGTTAATGGCTCAGTTAAAGTATGGTATTTCATATCAAGTAATGAAGCAGCAAGATACTCAAGAGTTGCAAATCCCTGGTTGAATTTACCAGCAGCTTGAATCTTCTTAACCAATTCAGCAGGAATAACCTCACCTGTTTTGTAATGCTTTGCATAAAGCGCTAACATTTCCGGCTCGAAACACCAATTTTCCATTACCTGAGATGGTAACTCAACAAAGTCGCGAGATACCGAAGTACCGGACAATGTGTTGTAACGACACTTAGATAAGAATCCGTGAAGTGCGTGACCAAACTCGTGGAATAAAGTTTCAACCTCATCTGGAGTTAATAAGGAAGGAGTATCGCCAACAGGCTTAGTAAAGTTGCAAATATTTAGGATAATAGGAGTTACTGGCTTAGCAGTACCAAAACCCGACTGCTTACGGAATGAATCCATCCAAGCACCTGGACGCTTAGATGCACGTGGGTGATAATCTAAATAGAAAATACCAATATGTGTTCCATCAGCTTCTTGAAGCTCCCAAGTTTGACATTCTTCATGAAACTTAGCAATATCCTTACGCTCGATGAATTTGATACCATATAACTTTGTTGCCAAAGCAAAAGCACCATCACGTACGTTGTTAATTTCGAAATAAGGACGTAGTTCATTCTCGTCAAGAGCATACTTTGCTTTCTTCACTTTATCAGAATAGTACCACCAGTCCCAAGAAGCTAACTTAAATTTGCCACCTTCTTTGTTAATCATTTTTTGCAATTCAACAGCTTCTTTCTTAGCATTTGGCAAAGTTTTATTCCAAAGCTTGTTCAATAACTCAAGAGCTTTCTCCGGAGTCTTAGCCATATTCTTATCAAGAACATAAGCTGCGTGATTTTTAAAGCCGAATAATTTAGCTCTCTCGATTCTTAAGTTTGCAATTTCCTGAGCAATCTTCTTATTATCAAATTCGTTATTGTTGTTACCACGATTTGTGTAGCCCATGTACAATTTCTCTCTCAAGTCACGCTTATCAGAGTATTGTAGGAAAGGAAGCATCGATGGCTTATCTAAACCAAACATCCACTTACCTTCTTTACCAGCAGCAGTTGCTTTTTCAGCAGCAGCACCAATAACAGATTCAGGTAAACCAGCAAGGTCTTCTTTCTTGTCGATAACCAACTCGAAAGCATTTGTTTCTTTCAATACATTATCGCCAAACTGCATGGTTAGTAAAGCTAATTTACCATCAATCTCACGCAATTTTGTTTTTTTGTCAGCATCAAGATTAGCACCACTACGAACAAAGCCTTGGTACATTTTCTCTAGTAAAGTATTCTGCTCAACAGTCAACTTCAAATCAGCTTTCTTATCGTAAACTGTTTTAATTCTCTTAAATAGGTTTTCGTTAAGGCTAATGTCAGCACTGTATTTTGTCATGATAGGAGACAATCTTTTAGCTAATGCAGCAATTGAATCAGTATTCTCTGATCCTTTAATGTTAAAGAATACATCACTAACTTTACCTAGCAGTTTTCCAGCTTTTTCGTAAGCTACAATTGTATTTTCGAAGGTAGCTGTTTCTTTGCTGTTTGCAATTGCATCAATCTCTGCACGACCTTGTACCATACCTTCTGTAAAAGCAGGCTCAAAGTGTTCAAATTTGATTTGATCAAACGGCGCTGTTTGATGTGGTGTGTTATACTCAGAAAAAAACGGGTTATCAGTCTTTTGCTCACTTTTGTTATCATTACAAGCGGTTAAACCGATACCTGCAATAAGTACGTAAAGGAAAGTCTTTTTCACGTTGTTCGTTTTAGTGTTAATAATTTTTGAATGTTCGCCGACCAAATTAGTAAAAAACCATTGTTTTTCCTTACAATTAATATAGTTTCCGCAACATATTGCTTTTAATTAAGAATTAAAATTTGGTAATGAGTAATAAACAGAAGGAGATACGATGTCTCCATATATTATGCCATTAAAATTTCCATAAAAAAGAGCCTCACGGCAAGTGAGGCTCTATATTTAAAATATGATTAATCAATCATTTAAATTCTGAATTACTTAAGTCCTTTTTTCATATTAAAGCTAGTAGACGGTTGTGCCTGCTTAGCTTGTTGAAAGTTTTTAATCAGACGCTTAAAGGTGTTCGACGAAGGTTTTTCATGCGTTAAATCAATCATGAAACGCTTAAATCCTTCTTTAATAAGATTATTTTTCTGTTGCATCCAGGTTACAGGATGTTTAGGATATACAATTGTGATTCCATCTCTAAGGTCTTTATCAAATTCACCCTGCATATCATCAATTAACTCATCTTCCTTATGCAATTTTACAGGCATTCTCGAGAAGAATAACTGAGGATAAAAATAGACTGGAATAATACCAAAACGATCGTTTCCAAGCAGCAAATTCTCTAGATCGTTTTCCTGTGGATGAGTGTATAAGTTAATACCTTCTTCCTGAACGTGAGCAACGGCTGCCTCATTAAACAGATATACATTCTCGTTACACGCTATTCTAGCTTTTGCAGGAACAATAAGCTTCTGTGATAAGTGACTGATCATGAAGTTTTGATAACCATTTTTCATTGCCTTATCGCAAATGTCCTTGTAAAAATCGATGTCATTTTCAGGAATGAATTTTGGCAATTCGATGAATATTTTCCCTGCGTTCTTTTGTAGGAAAGGAGCATTTAATCGTAATTCTTTCCATTCCGATTTTTTCAAGTTCAAGATTAAGTAATCCATCTCGTTTAAATGGATCTTTCTTAACCAAGCCATGGAATCAATACGTACATAGATCTGTTCTTTCTTTGGACTGTCCTTTTTTCCTAAACTTTTAACAATTTTGGTTCTGGCTCCACGATGCATGTTTATTGGTAGCGGCTTACCTTCTTCAGTGAATTTACTAGAGAATTTCTCCTCTTGCAATCCCGCAAGGTAAACTTGATCGCCAGATCTAGCGATAGCGTCTTTTGCATTTACTTTATAAACACCTTCTTCGAGCAAATCAATTTCTTTGATTTTAATTGCTTTTTGAGGCTCCCCACTTCGTTGCTTAATGCGAATTCGATTACCAAGTTTTAGTTCATGATCCGAAGAGATAATTACACGATCGTTAACTCTTTCCAATACTTCACCAATAAGAATACCAGTGTTTGTATTTTGAGTGATGGCACTACTTACATTGCCAGCCAAAAAGTATCCTGTCTTTTCACGACCCATGTCGTAGTTTAGAAGTTTTTTCGCAGTTTCAATATTGTTATTGTCAATAACTTCTCGGTAAGCACGAGATACATTGTAAACAAATTCAGCAGGTTTCATACGGCCTTCAACCTTAATCGATTCAATGCCTATTTTTATTAATTCTGGTAATACTTCAACAGCTTGGTTGTCTTTCAAACTAAAGACATAGCTTTTTTGTTTTCCCGATTGGTAAAAACGACGACAGGGTTGTGCACACAAACCTCTGTTGGCTCCACTACCGCCTAGATAGCTACTAAATAGGCACATTCCAGAAAAGGAATAGCATAGAGCTCCGTGCATGAAAATCTCCAATTCAATGTCCGATTTCTTTTTGATTTCTTTTAGTTCAGGAAGGGTTAATTCTCTTGCCATAACCACTCGTTCGAAATCTTTTTGCTGTGAATAAATGGCTCCTAATGAATTGTGATTGGCCATTTGTGTACTCGCATGCACTGTAATTTCTGGGAAATGCTTTTTTACCAAATGGTAAACGCCCCAATCTTGAATAATAATTGCACTAATCGACGATTTCTTTACCAGATTTAAAGTGTCCAATAAATCGGCTATTTCATCGTTTTTTATAACAGTATTTAAGGTAAGATATACCTTGATGTTATTTTTGTAAGCCAGCTTAAGTAAGGACTGTAATTGACTCACTGAAAAGTTTGTTGCTCTTCCTCTGGCATTAAACTGGCGCAAACCTAGATAAACGGCATCGGCTCCACCTTTTATGGCAGCATGAAACATTTCAGGATTTCCTACAGGTAATAATAATTCTGGCTTCTTCATTTTTTCTTTTTTTGTTCAGGCTGCAAAGATAAAACCGATAATTGGGTATTTCGATTTTGAACTGGAAAAAATGATAAGCTTATTGGAATTAGAGTAATTTTTTTCTTCGAATTGTTTCCTGAGAATTATTTTGTGGATTTCCGGATCTTCGATTTGTTCTCTTGGGTGTGAAACTCAAATAAAAAGCCATCCATAAAATGAAGATAACAACTGCGGCTGAAGTGAATCGATTAACATAGATTCCTCTTAGAGAGAATATGATTGAATTTTCCGGATCATTAGTGGAAAAAAGAATTGGGAATTTTTTTCCTATTTCATATTCAACATTTTCAGGACCTTTTAATGTGTATAGTTTTTGATTTGCCTGATAGGTAATGATAGAGTAGAAGGATCTTAGCATTCCAGCATCTTGTTCTATGATTTTAACAACCACACCTTCTGTCTTTTCACCATGCAACAGAAGCTTCCAATTTCCATAAATAGGAATCAAAACAATTAAAAGCGTAATTAATATGAATTTAGTTCCTGATATCTTCATGAGTAACAAATCTTTTCATAATAAATATAAGGAAATTTAAACAAAAAAAGAGGCTGTCTAATTTATATTGTAAGACAGCCTCTTCTTATATTTTATTTACTTCCCTTATTCAGGATAAGTAAGATTCTCATCAGTTAGACTTCCTAAAACTTCATTTTTGAATCGTTTTGCTTCCCAAAGAGCCATTGGTAAATCATGACTCATATAGTTACCACATTCAATTTTGTTTGTTCCAGGGATTTCGCCAGAGAAATCAGCCATGAAATCGAACATTTCCTGTGTCACTTTTATGATATCTTTTGAATCTAAGTCACCTTGGAAAATCAAATAGAATCCTGTACGACAGCCCATTGGTCCGAAATAGATTGTGCGATCTGCCCATTCCTTATGGTTTCTCAAAAAGGTAGCACCTAAATGTTCCATGGTATGCATTGCAGGAATATCCATTGCAGGTTCCATATTCGGTAGTTTGGTACGGATATCAAAACTTGTTAATGTTTCGGCACCAACTTTATCTTTTCGAGATACGTAAATTCCTCTTTTTAATTTATTGTGATCAACTGTAAAGCTTGCTATTTTTTCCATGTTCTCTTTTTTTATTTCTGATTTCCCAACTCATTTACCATCTCAGTCACCATTTTGGCTGAATTGACTGCGGCAATTTCAACAAATTCTTCGTACTGCATTGCATTCTCCTGTCCTGCAATATCCGAAATAGATCGGATAACCACAAATGGAATGTTGAACTGATAACAGGCTTGCGCGATTGCAGCACCTTCCATTTCAACAGCTTCGGCAGATGGAAACATTTCTTTTATTCTACTTGTAGCTTCCGGATTGTTCATAAATTGATCACCGGTAAGAATCGTAGCTTTTTTAGTATTTATATCGCTAAACTGATGAATTGTTTTATCCGCTAAAGCGATTAATTTATCATCAGCCTTAAAACTTTCTGGCATTCCTGGAACTTGTCCCATTTTGTAACCAAAAACAGTACAATCCATATCATGATGGATTAGCTCTTGTGAAATTACAATATCACCAACTTTTAAATCGCCAGGGAAACCGCCAGCAGCTCCAGTGTTAATAACATAGTCAGGCTGAAAAGTGTCAATTAATACAGCTGCTCCAATTGCTGCGTTTACTTTTCCAATTCCCGATTGAAGTAAAACGATTTCTACATCGTTCAAATTACCAGTATAAAAAACAAACGAACCTTTTTTTTGTTCATTTCTGTTGGACAATTGATCGCGAAGTTTAACAACCTCAACCTCCATTGCACCTATAATTCCTATTTTCATTTTTAAAGTATCAAGTAGTAAGTATCCAGTACAGCGTACAAAGATAATATTGCTATTTCAGAGCGCAAAGTTAAAAAACAATGCAATTGTAAGTGCATAATCCATAACAATATTGAATTATTTTGAAATCGGTTCGCTCATATTCTTAAATGTACAGGTTTCAATATTCTAATTTTTAATTAACTTCATGTGTTTAATAAGAAAAAGTTATAGAATGACCTTAAAACAATTAAATTATGCTTTAGCCTTAGGCCAATTGGGAAGTTATGGAAGGGTGGCCAAATCGATGGGGGTTTCGCAACCCGCTGTCAGTTTACAGATTCAAGCATTAGAAGTAGAGTTGGGCATCATTTTATTCGATCGTTCGAATAAGAAGGTCGAACCAACATTAAATGGTCTTGCTTTTCTCGAAAAAGCGCAGTCTCTTGTTACAGAATCAAAACATTTGGAGGCTTTTGCTTTACAATTATCCGAGGAAGTTCAAGGGGATATTTGCTTGGGTATTATTCCAACCTTATCTCCATTTTTAGTACCTCTTTTTGTAGGTGACTTAAATGAAAAATATCCTAAAATTAAACTGAAAGTTCAAGAAGCCATTACCGAAGATGTTTTGCGTGGAGTAAAGGACGGAACATATCATGCTGGTATTATTTCTACACCTATTGAGTCGAAAAGTAATCTGGAATTTACACCCTTGTTTTATGAACGTTTCTATTTGTACGTTTCAGAAAAACATGAATTGTATACACAAGATGAAATAGCAATTAGTGAATTGGATAATTCTGATGTTTGGTTGTTGAAAGAGGGGAATTGTTTTATGGATCAGGTAACTAATATCTGTAAGATGCATGCCAATCAAGGTGGTGATTTTATCTACGAAAGTAATAATATTGACGCTTTAAGACGAATTGTAGAATACAAAGGAGGAATAACTTTTTTACCCGAATTATCTACCTTAATGATTCCTTCGGAGCAGGAAGAGATGATTAAAGATATTAAGGGCAAGCAAAAAGTTCGAGAGGTAACAATGCTTTCTTTAAAAACAGAAGTAAGAAAGAATATTTTAAGTGTTATTAGTGAAGTTATCAGGGATAATGTTCCAAGTCAGATGCTTGGAAAAGAGAATAAAGAGATTGTGAAAACTAATTTTGTGGAGTAATGATTGCAAAAAATATAAAACCACCTTACTACGCTGTAATTTTTTCTTCGGAAAGAACCAAGAGCGATAATGATTATGAACAAATGGCTGATTCGATGATGGACTTAGCGAAAAGACAAGTCGGTTTTTTAGGAGTAGAATCAGCTAGAAGTGAATTGGGTATAACAGTATCTTATTGGGAGAGCATAGAAGCTATCAAGAATTGGCAGAAACATCCAGCTCATCAAATTGCACAAGAAAGAGGGAAGGCAGATTGGTATAAAAGTTATGCTGTCCGAATTTGTAAAGTGGAATCGGATTACTTTTTTGAGAAATAAGGAGAGTAATTACCCGTATGATAGTTTAAATCATTAGCACAGGAATAAATGAGCTTTGAATGAGCTAGAATATTTGTTAACTTCATTTCGCGATGAAACAGTGAATAATTCAAAGCCAAAATTTTATGAATAATATGATAGAAACAATAAGCGATCGAGATTTACTTGTGACCAAAACACCGATATTGAACGAAGGTTCACCAGAAGAAAAAAGAGCAGAACTACTTACTTATTTTAGAGCAACATGGGAGTTAGATGAGAGATTATATGACTGTTTGAATGGTCAGGAGGCTTTTCTGCATCGAGCAGATCCACTTCGTCATCCTTTAATTTTTTACATTGGTCATACGGCTACTTTCTATGTCAATAAATTATTGTTGGCAGGTTTAATTAGCGAGAGAATTAATCCCAAATTTGAATCGATATTTGCTGTTGGTGTTGACGAAATGTCCTGGGATGATTTGAATGAAGCACATTACGATTGGCCAACAATTCAAGAGACTAAAGAATATCGAGTTGAAGCCAAAAAGATGATCGAAAATTTGATTTTGGAGCTTCCACTTACCATTCCAATTAATTGGGAAAGTCAGTTCTGGGTGATTCTAATGGGAATTGAACATCAACGTATTCATATCGAAACCTCTTCGGTTTTAATTCGTCAGTTGCCTATTGATAAGGTGAAGGAAAACTCTCTCTTTCAAATTTGTGATGAATCTGGAAGTGCTCCTGAAAATGAACTGGTAAAAGTGGAATCAGGTATCGTGAAATTAGGTAAAGAACGCAGTGATGCCTTATATGGTTGGGATAATGAATTTGGTAATCTGAAATCAGATATTAAGGGCTTTTCATCTTCGAAGTTTTTGGTTTCGAATCAGGAGTATAAGACTTTTGTTGAGGCAGATGGGTATAAAACTCAAAAGTGGTGGACTGAAGAGGGCTGGAACTGGGTACAATACAAGGCTTGTGATCATCCTGTGTTTTGGGTGAAAAATGGTAAAGCTTGGAAACTAAGGTGTATGTTAGAAGAAATTGATATGCCCTGGAATTGGCCTGTTGAGGTTAATTACCTTGAGGCAAAAGCCTTTTGCAATTGGAAATCAGTCCAAACGGGGAAGAAATTAAGAATGCCAACCGAAGGAGAATATTACTTGTTACGTAATTCCTTAGACATACCTGATCAACCCTATTGGAAAAAAGCTCCGGGGAATATCAATTTAGAGCACTATGCTTCTTCCTGTCCTGTGGATAAATTTGAATTTAATGGTGTGTATGATGTGATTGGTAATGTGTGGCAGTGGACCGAAATGCCAATTTCGGCTCTCGATGGTTTTGAAATTCATCCATTTTACGATGATTTCTCAACGCCAACTTTTGATGCCAGACATAATTTGATAAAAGGTGGATCTTGGATTTCAACAGGAAATTTGGCTATAAAGGATTCGCGTTATGCTTTCCGTCGTCATTTTTTCCAACATGCAGGTTTTCGATATATCGAATCGGAAGAAGAGTTGGTCATAAAGGATGATTATTATGAGAGTGACGATTTGGTTTCACAATATTGTGAATTTCAGTATGGGCCAAGCTATTTTGAAGTTGAAAACTATTCCAAAGCTTGTTTGAGCTTGTTGGATAAGCATTTGACGAATTTGAACAAAGGAAATGCTCTCGACTTGGGTTGTGCAACAGGAAGAACGACATTGGAGTTAGCAAAGACTTTTGATAAGGTGACGGGACTAGATTTTTCGGCTCGGTTCATTCGTATTGGTACTCAGTTGAAAGAAACAGGAAAACTAAATTACATCCGACAAGAAGAAGGTAAATTATCAACTTACCAAGAATTAAAACTGAGCGATTACGATTTAGACGCTTCTCGCGATAAGGTTTCTTTTTACCAAGCAGACGCATGCAATTTAAAGTCGATTTTCACCAATTACGATCTTATATTTGCTGGGAATTTAATTGACCGATTATATGATCCACTTAAATTTTTGCAAGAAATTTCTACTCGATTAAATGAAAATGGAATTTTGGTTCTTACTTCTCCTTACACTTGGTTAGAGGAATTTACCGAGGCAGATAAGTGGGTTGGTGGTTATCGAAAAGATGGAGAACCTTTTACAACATTAGACGGTTTGAAGGAGATTTTAGATGAAAAATTCGAACTGATCGATGAACCTAAAGATGTTCCTTTTGTTATTCGGGAAACAGCTCGGAAATATCAACATACCATTGCGCAAATGACCATTTGGAGGAAGAAATAAGAAATTGTTTTGAAATTGAAAAAAGGAATATTCAAATGTGATTGTTCCTTTTTTTTAGATTGGCTGATTTTATTATTTACTTCTCTATTTTGCTAAAATATTTGAAGTATCACTAAAGAATTTGCACTAAAAACAAAGAAAGTACTAGAATTGTAGGTGTTTAATAGTAATACTTTTAAATTTGTACTCTGAAATCCTCTCAAGCAAAATATGACAAGTATAAAATATATAGAACGAATAAGTGGTGAAATTGTTGACGAATTGGTTCCAGGTGAAGGAATTTTAAAATGGTTGTACAGCTCGGTATTAGGAAAGGCTTCTCTTCATTTATTAGTTAAAAGGAAAATTGTTTCAGTTGTTGGAGGTTGGTTTATGAATAGCCGATTATCTAAACCTCAAATAGATAAGTTTATAGAAAAGAATCAAATTGACCTGTCTCTTTATAACATTTCGGATAGTAATGCATTTAAGAACTTTAATGAGTTTTTCTATCGTAAAATCCGAATGGATAAAAGGCCTATTGCCGATGGTGTGGTATCTCCAGCAGATGGAAAAGCAATAGCATTTCAGTCTATTAAGGACATTCCATCCTTCTTTCTAAAAGGATCTCAGTTTACAGTTCAAAGTTTCTTAGATAATGAATTGTTATCAGAAAAATATGCTGATGGATCTATGTTAATTGTGCGTTTAGCACCAGCAGATTATCATCGCTTCCATTTTCCTGCTAGTGGGTTGATATCTGAATCTAAAGAAATTAAAGGGAGATATTTTTCTGTTTCTCCAATGGCTTTAAGGGAAAGTTTGGAGATATTCTGTCGTAATTTAAGAGTGTACAGCACACTTAAAACAGAAGATTATGGAGATGTTTTAATATCAGAAGTTGGGGCAACTATGGTTGGGAGTATCATTCAGACATATACTAACAATTCTGAGGTTAAGAGTGGTGATGAAAAAGGTTACTTTGCTTTTGGAGGTTCTACTGTCGTTCTCTTTTTTGAAAAGAACAAGATGAAATTTTCGGATGATTTAATAAAAAATACAAAAGGAGGATTCGAGACTGCAGTCCAAATGGGTGAAAGTATTGGGAATAAGTTCATTGAATAGCGAACCAAAACTTATGATATAAAAGGGACAATTGATTAAAATCAATTGTCCCTTTCTCGTATGTGATGTTTTAATTATTTGAATTTAATTTTATCAGGATAGGAAAATTTGTTTTTTAATACTGTTTTTTTGTTTCTACAGGTAAAAAAGGATATATTTGCATCAGATTGAGCATCTAAACATTTTTTCTTGGTGATATTCCATGCTATGGAAGATTTCGGAAATCACCTCAGCTCATCATAGATCTACTCTGTGTACCATAGCTTCATCATTAAATACAAATGATTTATGAAGCTATTCGAGAACAATAATTTAAAGTATTTATGCTTGTTTGCCATCAATCTAAAGCCAATAGTTTTAGCAGTTTGTTCTTATGTCCATTTATTTCGATTAGGTAGTTTAATTTCAATCTTTCTTTACATTTTCCAATAATTGAACCATGAATATCAAACTTAAAGCCATTTTACTATTATTAATCGGAACCCTGTTTTGGGGTATGACATTTGTTTTTATTAAGGATGCTGTATCCCTAATGAGTGTGGCTAGTTTTCTTGGTTACCGCTTTCTTTTAGCAAGTATTGTACTGATATTAATTTTCATAAAACGCTTGCGAAAATTCGATCGAAATACATTTAAATTTGGTGCTTTATTGTCTGTGCCTTTATTGTTTAGTTTTCTTGCTCAGACAATTGGCTTGCAATATACAAGCGCATCAATGGGAGGATTCATAACTGGATTGTCGGTGGTTTTTGTACCAATTATCCTATCGGTCATGCAACGAAGATTGCCTAGCCTTTCTGTTTTCATTGCTGTAGTTTTGGCTACTCTCGGATTAAGTTTCCTAACATTAGGAAGTAGTATTGCTTTTAATATCGGTGATGTATGGGTATTTCTATCCGCAATTCTTTTTGCCATTTACATTATTATGGTTGGAAAGTATAGTAAACAGAGTGATGGTGTCTTACTTTCTATTACTCAGTTTTTTATGGTTGGTGTGGTTTGTATCGTTTATGCAGCAATTAAAGGAGAACTGTATTTCCCAACTCAGTACAAGCTGTGGCAGGCTATCCTATTTACTGCTTTATTTGCTACTGCATACATGTATACCGTTCAAAACTACTATCAGAAGTATATCTCAGAAATTACAACCTCAATTATTTTTTCATTTGAACCTTTGTTTGCTGCAATTACAGCATTTTTCTATTTGAACGAGGCCTTAACCGAAAAAACAATTATTGGAGGTTTGTTGATTTTTGGAGGTGTTTTGTTTGCCGAAATAAAAATAGAATTTATCCATTTAACGATAAAGAAAAGCTTGGGGATGGTTAAGGAAATGATTGGTTTTGAGAATTAAGTTTGTGATTTTTTTAAGACTTTAAGTATTTCATAACAATAGATATAGAAAGGGACAATTGATTTAGATCAATTGTCCCTTTATGTTGTGCTCAATCAGTGAAAAAAGTAAAAAACAGTCTTTTATTTTGTGAGATTATCTTTTTCTGATCAATCTAATTTTATCAATTCTTACACTATTTACATCTCCATTCATATTGTTATTGAACTCTTCAAAACTTATTTTGAAGAGGTTGTGTCGGTTTTTTAGATCAATAGCAATAGGGTTGGAGTATCCATATTCAGTCCAATTACGATCACCACGCTGTGGAAAAACGATGCTTCCAGAATAGGTATTGTTAACCCAAAAACTGCGTATAGCACATTTGTTATCGGTGTTTATTGGACCACTGCCGTTGGCATATAAAAAGTCAATGAAATATTTTCCTTTTCGTGGAATTCTAATCTTAAAATAAAATTCTCTGTTTTTCTGTTTGCTGAGGACAACATATGATGTTTTGGAATTAAAATCAAAATCCTCTGCTTCAACTAGTCTTTCGTATTCAGAATTGTAAACATAGATAGGTTCACTTAAAAAGGATAAATTACCTAAACTGTCCGATGTTTGAACTTGAAATTCGATAGGTTCCTTATTGTTGACCTCCGACATATAATTGTCTCTAGTTTCCAATAAAAGTTCACCGTTTTGATAAACATGATAATGGTCTGCACTTTCTTTTTTGTGCCAAGATAAAGTATTTTCATTGAATCTAAGCGTAGTTGTCTCTGGGGCTTCAAGATCATTCACAAGCTTGATTTTTGAATCTTGAGGAGCTTTATTATTCATTTTAATTTCAATCTTATGTCTGCCTGTCATTTCTTTTGGAACAATAGCATGACGGTAGTACTTTTCATCAAGAGAATAAGATTCAATTTGATCTCCAAAGCCGTAAATGTCAATATCAAGGATTGCATTTTGGTACCGAAGACCTTTGATACTTTGTTTTCCCTTGTATTCGCGAGGAATAAAAGGTCTAAACTCCAAATGGTCTGCAGTATAATTGATCCCTATAAGGCTTCTGTAAAATGTAGAGAGTGAACCTGCAACACTCCATAATTGTCTGTCAGAATTAATTTCAGTGCCATTAAAATCACCATTCGATATTAAGTAGTTTTCTTTATTCGTTAGAAATAGAGAAGTAGATCGTAACATGTTGGCGATTCCCCATTTAAAGCTAGTCATGTTGCCAACCTTGGTCGAGGCCCAATTCCAATATGCTTGCACAAATGGCCATATCGCCTTGTTGTGATAAGCAGGGATATTTGGAATTTGTGGATGAAAGCAAGGAATACCATATTTCGTGATTGGAGTGTTCGAAACAATATCTTTTTGTCTTTTCTCATCAGCAACATCCCAAATGATACTTAAGGCTTCCCCTAAACTTTCTGATCTTTCCGATAGCATATGATTTTTTCGGCCATATAAAAACTGGCCATAGTACTTTTGTTTTGGTAGCCAAAGTTTATCATTTATGCTTGCTTTTAAGGCATGGGAGATATCTTGATATTTTTGAACATCTTTATTTAAAATAGTACCCATTTTTATTAGCACATTTAAGCTTTGATAATGCACAGTTTGAGTTCCTAAGCTGTAGGAGTTGTATATGTCTACTGGTTCCATCCAATCTGGATAGGATTGTTCTCTCCAGTCCAAAAAGGATGATTCTCCTTTAAACAATCGCTTCTGGTAATCCCAAACTACATTTAAATCATCTTCTGTTGAATTTTTAATAATGAAATAGACTTTACGAAGCCAATCAAGATCTCCTGTTGATTTGTATATTTCCCAAGCAGCAGTCGACCATATCATTCTATCAGAACTAATAGGCCAGGAACCTCCTGTACCTGTGTCTTGAATTATTTTGCCATCCTTAACTTTTTGCATTAAACTATGCATTGAAATTTCGGGGTTTGTAATGGCTAAAGCAAGAATTACGCTATAACTGATATCCCGAGTCCAAACGCCTTTCCATTTTTCTCCGGTATCAAATGTAGAATCCGGAGCTATGTTTTTTTCAATTTCTTCAAGCGATAATTGGTAAATGGCGTTCAGTAAAACTTGGTTAGACTTATAGCTTGGATATCTATCTAGTTTTTTTTCAAGTTTCCACTCCATTTTATTCAAGCCAGGATAATTAGAGCTAATGTGATCAGCAGAGTAGGCTATGGCGATGTGTTCTCCTTGTTCAACTCTATTGGGGTAAACTTTAAAATCATCCGATTGGTAAATGATGTTATCATTAGGATTGCAAGCAATTAGCAGAAGAACTAAAAATAGTATTGTGAAGGCAATGGGAATGCATTTCTTCATATGTTGATTTTTTGATTTACATGTTAAAAGTAACAAAATCAATAAAAACAAAAAGGAATTATGAAAAAGAATCCCGATAGGACATTACTTATGAAATCAAAATAGGGGCATGTCTTGTTTGGCTTAATTTTATTTTGAAAAGTGTCGATTTGAATAAAAAAAAAGCGGCCGAAGCCGCTTTTTTGAACATTGTGTTTAGTTGTATGTAGTTAGTTAAATTGTATTATTCGAAATTTATAAAAAAAATATGTTAATGAAAACTTTTGAAACATATTAATTTATGAAATGATTATTTTGCCGCTGATGTTACAAGTTTACCTTCTTCCATGATTACAGCATAAGAGTATCCAGCTCCAAAATCTTTATTTAAAGTGATCTTACCTGTAAGTTCAACAATTTCCCCAACGCTGGTTACATCCATACTTGTAATGGTTAAATCATAATTTCCTTCAAAATCAGATCCATCTTGAATGTGAATCCAATTTTTCCCCATAATGCTTTTGTTGAATTTAGCTACTTTACCATAGACTGTGATTTCTTTTCCAGATAATTCTTTTTGATTCTTATAAACATCAGCTATGCTAGTAATACCTTCTTTTTTATCAAGCTGAACTTCGATTTTTTTGTTTATTTGTTTCTGCATTTGAGCGGCAGGTTTCGCTTTCGGTTTGCTTATAGCAGTAGGGGTTTCAGAGATAGAATTTAGAAAATAGATTTGAGGAAAATCGCGATTTAATTCCTTACTATGAAAGTCTCTCATTTCTAGAGCCCCTTGATAATAATAAGCTTTGTTTAATTCGATATTTGTTTGACCCACAGCTAGCCAAAGGCCATTTTCACCATTGATATAAGTGTAACCACCGGCGTTAAAAGTTTCTTTTACAACTATTTTACTTACGCCCATGGGCAGTAATTCTTCTTTTGTTGATTTTTTATCTTGACAAGATATAATGCTTAGGGCTAGGCCAAGAATTAGAAATAATATTGACTTCTTCATTAGTTATATGTTTTAGTGTATATTCTTAAAGATATAAGAAATCACATAAAAAATAAGTTAATAATCGTTTAGATATTTAGAATCATTAAAAAATAGTCGTTAAAAAGTTGTTAAAGCTTTGTTGGAAGGCTCTAAATAAGCGATATTATTACTTAATTTCATGATGGAAAAGAGATGAGTTTCTTTAGCTTTACAATAATCATATTGTAAATAAAAAGAGATCTTTTAGTCTTAAAAGGTCCTGTTTATAGTGAAGTTTGCTGTTTGTTAATGCTTATTTAGTGATTCTAAATAAATGTGGTTTCCAGAAATTATTATTTCTGCTACTACCTCTTTTTAATATTGAATATGTTAATAAATAAATCTTGTTTTTATTTAGACCTGAAATAGATTTAAGTTCAAGTGCTATGTTCATTTCAATACCAATGGAATAGCCCGTATCTTTAAGTGATTAGAATATTTTTAAACTATAGAATAAAGCTGATTTAGAATGAAAAAACAAATCGTAATACTAGCCTTAATATGTATTGGCACCCTTTCTTTTGCTCAGAATAACGCACAATGGAGAGGTGACAATAGAGATGGAATTTACCAAGAATCAGGATTATTAAATGAGTGGCCAACCGAAGGCCCTAAACTCTTATGGCATTTTGACGCTCTTGGTGCTGGGCATGCATCTGCTGCTGTTACTGAATCGGCAGTATACACTGCAGGCACTGAAGCTGAGAATGGTTATGTTATTGCATTGGATCACTCTGGTAAAACCCTTTGGAAGCAAATTTATGGAAAAGAGTGGATGGATTCTTATGATGGAGTTAGAACTACGCCGATGATTTATGAAGGAATGTTGTATGTAATGAGCGGTTTTGGGAAAGTTGTTGCCATGAATGCACAGGACGGATCAATTGTCTGGACAAAAGATATTTTAGCAGATTATGGTGGTGAAAATATTCGTTGGGGAGTAACAGAAAACCTAGTGGTTGAAGGGGATAAGTTATTTTGTACTCCTGGAGGAGAGCAAGTAAGTATGGTAGCCTTAGATCGAAAAACAGGAACCGAAATTTGGAAAGCAAAACCAAATGGTGAAAACTCAGCTTATTGTTCTCCTGCGATTGTAAAATTGGCAAATCGTAATTTATTAGTTACACATACAAACAGTTCAATCATTGGAGTAGACACAGAATCGGGTGAAGTTTTGTGGACAGTGTCGCACCCGAATAAATATTCGATACATCCAAATACTCCTTATTATAAAGATGGGTATTTGTATTGTGTAAGTGGATATGGTAAAGGTGGTGTAATGATTGAGCTTTCTGATGATGGTTCAAATGCAAAGGAAGTTTGGAAAGATGAATCAATGGATAACCAAATGGGAGGATTCGTTGTTTTAGACGGGAAAATATATGGTTCAGGACATAACAACCGTGAATGGTTTTGTTTGGATTGGAAAACAGGGGAAGTTTTGCATTCTGCAAAAGTGCTAAGTAAGGGAAATGTGGTGTCCGCTGATGGAAAACTATATTGTTACGGAGAAAGTGGAGAAGTAGCATTAGTTGATGTAAGTGCTGGAGCATTTAAGAAAGTAAGCTCATTCAGAGTTCCTTTTGGAGATAAGCAACACTGGGCTCATTTAGTGATCCATAAGAACAGAATGTATGTTCGTCATGGTAATGCATTTATGGTTTATTCGATTTAATACAATTAACATTTCAATCTCTAATTACTTATGAACCGACTTTTAATTGTCTGTATTGCTTTCATAAGCATATTGACTCAATGTAATTCCCCAAAGCAAAAAAGTGAATGGCGTGGGCCAAATCGAACAGGTGTTTATAACGAAACAGGTTTGTTGAAAGAATGGCCGGAAAAAGGACCTGAGATGTTATGGTCTTTAGTTGATATTCCTAAAGGATATTCTTCAGTAGCTGTGGTGAATGAAACGGTTTATTTAACAGGAATAAAAGATTCAATGGATGTATTGATGGCTGTTGATATGAAAGGTCAGCTGAAATGGCAAGTGCCTTATGGTCGTCGTTGGGATAATACTTTCCCAGATAGTCGTTGCACACCTACCATTGAAGATAATCGTATTTATCTTTCAAGTGGGAAAGGTGATTTAGCTTGTGTGAATGCACTAAGTGGAGAAATCAACTGGCAGGTAAAAGCAAGTGAAAAGTTTGAAGGCGAATTTGGAACTTGGGGAATATCAGAATCTCTTCTTTTGTGGAATGATTTGGTGTATTATACGCCTTGTGGACCTAAAACAACTATGATTGCCTTAAATAAAATGACAGGCGATGTTGTTTGGCAATCAAAAAGCTTGAATGATAAACCTGGATATGTTTCGCCTTTGTTAATTAATAGAAATGGAAAAGAACAAATTGTTACTGTTACCGAAAATAATGCCATAGGAGTTGATCCATCAAATGGGAATATTGATTGGCAGTTTGACTATGGATCATATGCTGCAGGTGAATGGAAAGCCAATATTCAGACCAATACACCACTTTATCACGAAGGGAAAATATTTGTAACCAATGGTTACGATCATAAATCTGTAATGCTCGACTTGAGTGAAGATGCTTCAACGGTAAAACTGGCCTATGTTGATTCTTTATTGGACGTTCATCATGGTGGTGCTGTTCGTTTAGGCGATTACGTATATGGAGCCAATTGGGAGCATAACAGAATGGGTAAGTGGATTTGCCTTGAGTGGGAAACCGGTAAGCCGATGTACGAGACAGAGTGGGAGAATAAAGGTTCTATTATCTCAGCTGAAGGGATGTTGTATTGTTACGACGAAAAAGGTGGAAATATCGCATTGGCAAAAGCAAGCCCCAAAGGATTTGAAGTGATAAGCACTTTTAAAGTACCTCTTGGGAAAGGGCCACACTGGTCACATTTGGTGATTAAAGATGGCGTTTTGTATGTGCGTCATGCAAAAGCTTTAATGGCTTATTCAATTAAAGACTAATCAAATTTATAGTTCTGAAAAGGCAATTTTTAAAGGACAGATTTATTTAAGTATATGTTACTGAAAAGAAGAGATAAAGGATTTATAAGCTTAGCTATAATTATTGCACTTGTTCTTTTTGTGTACTGGCTTGCCTACAATCCAGTTAAAAATATCCATGCTAGTATTCCTGGTATGGACAATCGTCCAAAACAATCCGCATCGTCGGAACGAGTGTTAATTGGTGAAGGCTTTGATTTTTATATTGAACACTCTTCAGAATTGAAAGGTAAGTGGACACAGTTTAGAGGAGCTGATTTTGATAATGTGTCTAAAGAAACAGTCAAGCTAGTTGATAAAATTGGACCAGAACCTAAAATTATGTGGCAACATGATCTGGGTGAAGGACACGCTGCACCGGTTGTTTATAATGGTAAGGTATATATTCTCGATTACGATGAGGTGAAAAAAGCAGATGCACTTCGATGCTTCTCTTTGGAAAGTGGCGAAGAAATCTGGAAACGTTCCTACAAGGTGCATGTAAAAAGGAATCATGGTATGTCACGAACCGTTCCTGCTATCAACGATAAATACCTTGTGAGCATGGGGCCTCGTTGTCATGTGATGTGTGTTCATCCTGAGTCGGGTGATTTCTTGTGGGGGCTCGATTTGGTGAAAGATTATAACTCAGAAGTCCCATTTTGGTACACAGGACAATGTCCGGTAATCGATAATAATGTGGCCATAATTGCTCCTGGAGGTAAAGCTCTGATGATTGGAGTTGATTGTGAAACAGGAAAAATTTTATGGGAAACGCCAAATCCGGATGGCTGGAAAATGTCACATTCGTCTATTATGCCAATGGTTTTGGATGGTAATAAAATGTGGGTTTATGCTGCTGTTGGTGGAATTTGTGGTGTTTCGGCTGAAGGTGATGATCTAGGTCAGATTCTATGGAAAACGAAAGATTTTTCACCATCTGTTGTAGCTCCATCACCATTAATATTTGATAATGGCAAGATGTTTATGACTGCTGGCTATGGTGCAGGTGCTGCTCTTACTACAAGTTAAAAAAGAAGGTGCTAAATATGCTGTAAGTACACTTCAAAAATTCAAACCGAAAGATGGAGTGGCTTCAGAGCAACAAACTCCTGTTGTATATAAAAATAGGATGTTTTCTATATTGCCTAAAGATGCAGGCGGAATGAGAAACCGATTTGTTTGTAGTGATCCTAACGATTGTACTAAGATATTGTGGACAAGTGGTACTAGCGACCGTTTTGGATTGGGACCCTATTTATTAGCTGATGGTAAATTCTTCATACTGAAAGATGACGGACTGCTTAGCATTGTTAAAGCTAGTACCGAAAGATTTGAATTATTGGACAAAACCAAAGTCTTGGATGGGCATGATGCCTGGGGACCTTTGGTGATAACTGATGGCCGATTATTGATGCGAGACTCAAAGCATATGCTTTGTATTGATGTTAGAGCAAATTAAACTGACCTACAAATGAAAAATAAATTGATATTATGGCTTTTAGTAGTTCTACTTCTCGTAGTTGTCGGCTTTATGGCGAAAGATCTATTTGTGAGTAAGAACACAACAAAAGAAAATGTTTATGAATACGATTTGAAAGAGCTTAGAAAGGTTGATCCTTCAAAAATCAGTCATGAAGAGGTGAAACAAATCAAAATTCAAGCTAAAGAACTTCATGGTATTGCGATTGATTCTAAAGATCAGATTTATGTGAGCACGGATGAAGCCATACTTATTTTGAATGCAAAAGGAGAAAAGATCAATTCTCTAAAAGTAAGAGGTGAAGCTCGATGTTTAACGATTGCTGAAAATGGTAATGTTCTGGTAGGGATGAGAAACCGAGTGGATATTAGAAAACCAGATGGAAGTCTGCGTAACAGTTTTTTAATTCCTGGAGAGAAAGCATTCATCACTTCTTTGGCAATTGATGGAGAAAATATATATGTAGCCGATGCAGGACAAAAAATTGTTCATCATTACAATATTGACGGTAAGAAGATTAAGGAAATTGGTGGGAAAAATACCGAAGCGGGAATCAAGGGATTTGTTATTCCTAGTCCGTTCTTTGATTTGCTAATGGGACGACAAGGCGAACTTTGGGTTGTTAATCCTGGAAGACATGCTTTCGAAGCTTATAATTCTAAAGGAGACCAAATCTCTTCTTGGGAACGAACCTCTATGAGTATTGAAGGATTTAGTGGATGTTGTAATCCCGCCAATATAGCAATACTTTCCGATGGCTCTTTTGTTACTGTTGAGAAAGGATTAGAGCGAGTGAAAATTCATTTGCCATCAGGTGATGTAAAATCGGTTGTTGCTGCTCCTGAATTGTTCGAAGCAGGAACAATTGGTATCGATTTGGCAGTAGATTCTGAAGACCGAATTTATGTATTGGATCCGGTAAAGAGTATGATAAGAATATTTGAAGCAAAATAGAATGGACAGAAGAGATTTTTTAAGAAACGGAGCTAGAACGCTAATTGTTGCAGGATTAGGAATTATGAGTGGCGTTTTTGTTTACCGAAATTACACGACTGAAGAGACATGTACTTTTAAGAATATGTGCAAGGATTGCAATAGTCTGGAGAAATGTACATTACCTGAAGGTGTGAAATATAAAAAGTCAAAATAGACCTGACAGCATTTGAAAAACCTGTAAGAGCCTTATTGTATAAGGAACTTACATCATTTTTGCTACTTGATTTAGATTAGAAGATGAAAAAGGACAGAAGAGATTTTATTAATACGTGCTTTCGATTTGCAGCGGGCGCAAGTCTAGTTGGAGTTACTGGTGTTTTGGCTCATAAAACGGTGTCGGGAAATACGCTTTGGCAGATTGATACGACAAAATGTACTCAGTGTGGGCGTTGTGCTACTTCTTGTGTAGTGACTCCATCTGCGGTGAAGTGTATTCATGTATACGATATGTGTGGCTACTGTGATTTATGTGGTGGTTATTTGCGCCCAAACGTAAAGAATATTACTACGGGAGCCGAAAACCAACTTTGCCCAACTGGCGCAATTAAAAGAAAATATATCGAAGATCCTTTTTTCGAATATGAAATAATTGAAGACCTATGTATTGGCTGTGGTAAATGTGTGAAAGGTTGTGGAGCTTTTGGAAATGGATCGCTTCAGTTGCAAGTAAGTCACGATTTATGTGTGAATTGTAATCAATGTGCCATTGCTCGTGATTGCCCTTCTGATGCATTTTCGCGTGTACCAGCTGATGAGCCCTATAAGTTTTCAGGCTTTAAAACAAATAAAAAAATATAATCGATTACGATGAAGAAAAGCTTAGCCTTTATCTCTTTACTGATATTATTTGTGGGAATGGAATTTGCAGCCTTTTCACAACAGCAACGTTTTCCAAAACCGGAATTTGAATCGGGATACGAACAACCTGTTGCCTCAATGCCTGCACCTCGCGATGGCATGTTTGCATTCTTGGATGTAATGGTATTAATTGCAGCACTTAGTTTAATCACTTGGTTTATTCTGAAGAAAAGATCAAGAACTGGCGTAGTAACAGTCTCTATTTTTTCCATTCTGTACTTTGACTTTTTCAGAGAAGGATGTGTCTGTTCTGTCGGATCAGTTCAAAATGTCGTATTAGCACTTTTTAATCCCGGCTATCACATTCCTTTATCGGCATTGGCCTTTTTTGTAATTCCACTGGTTTACACTTTATTTTTTGGTAGAACTTTCTGCGCTGGAGTCTGTCCTTTAGGAGCAGTTCAGGATGTATTTCTGATGAG
Source organism: Labilibaculum sp. DW002 (assembly GCF_029029525.1). NCBI lineage: Bacteria > Pseudomonadati > Bacteroidota > Bacteroidia > Marinilabiliales > Marinifilaceae > Paralabilibaculum > Paralabilibaculum antarcticum. The sequence goes on from NZ_JAKJSC010000001.1 coordinate 111,715, forward strand.
ACCAGTTACCTTGAAGAAATGGTTGCAAAAAGTCTTGGGATTAATTCCTTATATCTATTTGGGCTTGTCCGTATTATATGCAGCAACGGCTACAGACTTTATCATTTGTCGATACGATCCTTTTGTAGGGATTTTCAGATTCAATGCTACCTTTTTCATGTTCGCGATTGGTGCGGCCTTCTTGTTGATTAGTGTTTTTATTGCTCGACCATATTGTCGTTTCTTTTGCCCATATGGTGTGATTTTGAATCTAGTTAGTAGAGTTTCTAAAAATCATTTGACCATAACACCTTCCAATTGCATTCAATGCAAGCTTTGTGAGAATTCTTGTCCTTTAGATGCCATTAACAAACCTGTTGTGGTGAAGCAAATGGAAGACAAGCGATCAGCAACCAGAAGATTCATCTTACTTAGTTTAATTATACCAGCACTAATGATTGTTGGAGGTTGGACAGGTGCAAATTTCCATGAGAATCTATCAAAAGTAAACGCGAAAGTGCGCTTGGCGGATGAATTACTTCATTTCGATTCAAAAACCATGAAAGAAAGTCTGGAAATAGAAGGCTTCAGAACTTCAGGCCAAACAGTAGAAGAATTGTATTTGGAAGCTGCAGAAATTGTAGAGCAATTCTATTATGGTGGTTGGATATTGGGTGCTTTCATTGGATTGGTAATTGGTTTGGCTTTGTCAGGATTATCAACCTATCGATATAGAGAAGATTACACACCAGATAAAGGTGAATGTGTGAGTTGTGCACGTTGCCTAAAATATTGCCCTGTTGAAAAATAAAACCTATAACGACCTGACAGCGTTTTTTTAACCTGTCAGAGTCTTGTTAAAATATACTTTGTGTCCCTTTGTGAAGAACTTCGAGCTTCCTTAGTGGTAAAAAATAAAACTTAGTGGTAAAGCATATGAATAACAAGTTTAAAATAAATCGTACCAACCTGCCTCTTTGGAGAGGAATAGCTCTTGTGGCAGGAATATTCTCTTTCATAATCTGCATGTTGGTTTTGGTAAACTACATTCAAATCAATCGAGTTGATCCTGTAAACACAGAGATCATCAATAGTTTGGTTGATCGTTTGAATGAAAATCCAAATGATGAGCAGTTAAGAGAGCAAATTCGTGAAATGGATCTGTTGGTGCGAAAAGCATACTTTACAAATCAATGGCAAGTAAAGGCTGGAGGATATTTATTGCTTTTTGGAGTTATCGTAATGGCAATTGCTCTTCATTTATTTTATTCAGGAAAGAAAGAATTACCAAAAGTAACAGAGGAAGAAGAGGAGAACATTATCCTTTTCCGAGAGAAGGCAAGAAAGTGGATTGTGATTGGTGGTTTTGGAATGGTCGGAATCACATTGGTCTTTGCATTCCTTACTCATCAGGAATTGGGAAATCAATTTACTGTAGCGGCTAAAACAGCAAAAGCGGAAGCAGAACAAGAGCAGACACAACAAGTAAGTGAGGTAATTGAAGTATCTGCAGAAGTAATCCCAGAAAAGAAAGAAGAAGTAAAAGAGGAAGAAGTTGAAGTAATTGTTGAAAAAGCTCCTGAGGAAGTAGCAGTTGAAGTTCAAGAAGAACCTAAAGAAGTAGTACCAGCTAAAACTGTTGGAAAATATACAGGAACATATCCTACTAAAGAAATGATGGCCAATTTCCCATCTTTCCGTGGCCCTGGAGGAAATGGAATTGCTTACCAAAAGAACATACCAAATGAATGGGATGGAGCTAGTGGAAAGAATGTCCTGTGGAAACAGCCAGTACCTATTCATGCCTACAATTCTCCAGTTATTTGGGGAAATAAACTGTTTCTGTCAGGTGCGAACGCAACCAGTCGCGAAATTTATTGCTACGATAGAAACAATGGAAAATTGCTTTGGACAGCTAAAGTAGAGCAAATTCCTGGATCACCTGCAACTTCACCTGACGTTACACCAGATACAGGTCATGCAGCATCTACAGTTACAACCGATGGAAAATCAGTCTTCGCAATTTTTGCAAATGGAGATGTTATTTCTGTCGATATGAATGGTGAAAAACAATGGGCAAAAAATTTAGGTGTTCCTGATAATCATTACGGGCATTCATCTTCATTACTCATTTTTGAAGACAAGCTAATCGTTCAGTACGATCAAAAGAAATCCGGAATGGTATTAGCCTTATCCACAAAAGATGGATCTGAATTGTGGAACACTCCGCGTAAAGTTAGAGTTTCTTGGGCATCGCCAGTAATCGTAAATAACAATGGTCAAATAGAGGTCTTATTAGCTGCCGATCCTAGTGTTGCTTCTTACGATGTGAATACGGGTAAAGAATTGTGGCATTTGGATTGCATTACAGGAGAAGTTGGACCATCGGTAGCCTTCGCAAATGGAATTGTTTATGCTTTAAATGAATATGCTAGTTTGGTTGCCATTAAGACTGGTGAGAAACCAGAAGTGCTTTGGGAAGCTTACGATTACCTTTCTGATGTACCAAGTCCGATCGCATACAAAGACATGTTATTTATTGTAACCAGTTACGGTGCGGTTGCTTGTTATAACGCAACATCAGGAGAAATTCTGTGGGAACAGGAATTTGATAATGGATTTTATTCATCACCAATTTTGGTAGATGGCAAGATATATTTATTGGATCGCGAAGGTGTGATGCACATTTTTAAGGCTGATAAGCAATATGCATCAGTTGCGACTTCATCATTGGGAGAAAAATCGGATACATCGCCAGCTTTCGCTGATGGAAGAGTATATATCCGTGGAGAGAAAAACCTTTATTGCATAGGGAAATAATTATGGAGAAGATATTCAATTTTGTAGATGGAGTTGTTGGGGAATTGGGAGGTGAGCCAGATAAGGTGATTCCAATTTTACAGGCAATTCAAGGAAAATATAATTATTTGCCAGAAGAGGCTTTAAAGCGAGTTTGTGAGATCACAGATATTACTCAGTCTCAGATATCTGGTATTTCGACTTTTTATTCTCAATTCCGACACCAGCCGGTAGGTGAACATATCGTTCGTGTGTGTGTAGGTACAGCTTGTCATGTAAAAGGTGCAGGACAGGTTTACGACGCTTTTCGAAGAGAATTAAAGTTAGCTGCTGACTCAGATACCGATGAGCAAAAAAAGTTTACGCTGGAAGAAGTAGCTTGTTTAGGCTGTTGTACGTTAGCTCCTGTTGTTCAAATCGATGATGTAACTTATGGTCATGTAGAGACAGGAACAGTTGCTGAGATACTTGAGGATTTTAAAAATCTGGCGCCAAGCGAAGATAAAATTGTACGAGAAGTTACCGAAGAAGGTATTTCGCAAGGTGAAATTCGTATTGGCTTAGGCTCTTGTTGTATTGCCAGTGGTAGCTCTGGTGTAAAGGAAGCTTTGGAAGATACTCTAGATACTAGTGGTATTAATGTGGATGTGAAGCAAGTTGGTTGTGTTGGGGTGTGTAATCAAGTTCCTATGTTAGAAATCCATAAAAATGGGGAAGAAGCAGCTTACTATACCAAAATAAATGCAAATGAAGTTGGTGATATAATCGAGAAACATTTTCAATCTAAAAGTTGGATGAGTCGTTTTAAGAATCGCTTTTACAATTATGCCGAGAACATTACTTTCTCTGATATTCCAAAGAGTTCAAATAGATATAACGCCAATGAAAAAGATACACCAATTGCAGAATTCTTAAAAGGTCAAATTAATATCGCAACCGAATATCGAGGTGAAATTCGACCTTCAGATTTTGAAGAATATAAGAGTAAAGAAGGATTCAAGGCTTTGGAAAAATGCTTGAAAGAAATGAATCCCGATCAGATTATAGATGAAATTGAGAATAGTGGACTGAAAGGTCGTGGAGGCGCTGGTTTTCCATCAGCCATTAAGTGGCGTTTGGTTAAGCAAGCTCAATCTGAAAAGAAATATATTATCTGTAATGGCGATGAGGGTGACCCCGGCGCTTTTATGGATAGAATGCTGTTGGAATCCTACCCATTCCGTGTAATCGAAGGAATTATCATTGCTGCTTATGCTGTTGGTGCTACAGAAGGACGATTGTACATTCGTGCAGAATATCCTTTGGCTGTAGAACGAATCAGAGAAGGCATTAAGATCTGCAGGGAGAAAGGTATTCTGGGTAAAAACATCTTAGGATCAGATTTCTCTTTCGATATGGAAATTTTCGAAGGAGCGGGAGCTTTTGTTTGCGGTGAAGAAACAGCTTTAATTGCTTCAATAGAGGGGCAACGAGGCATTCCAAAATTACGTCCACCTTACCCCGCAGAAAAAGGACTTTGGGAGCAACCAACCCTTATTAACAATACGGAAACTTTCTCATTGGTGCCATGGATTTTAAGAAATGGAGCAGATGATTTCAATAAAATTGGAACGGAGAAAAGTAAAGGCACCAAGGTGTTTGCTTTGGCTGGAAAAATAAATAGAGGTGGATTGATTGAAGTTCCAATGGGTATCACAATTCGTCAGATTGTTGAAGAAATTGGTGGTGGAATTGCAAACGGGAAAAAATTTAAAGCGGTTCAGATTGGAGGTCCATCGGGAGGTTGTATTCCGGCTGATATGGCTGATACAACCATCGATTTTGATTCCTTGAAGGAAGTGGGAGCCATGATGGGATCGGGAGGACTAATTGTTCTCGATGAATCCGATTGTATGGTTGATATTGCTCGTTACTTTTTGTCATTTACTCAGGAAGAATCTTGTGGACGATGTACCTTCTGTAGGATTGGAACCCGAAGAATGCTTGAAATTCTTGATAAAATTAAATCAGGAAAAGGCAAGCTTGAGGATTTAGATTTGCTAGAGAAATTAGCCATCAATACAAAGAAAGGAAGTATTTGTGGTTTGGGACAAACAGCACCAAATCCAGTTTTATCGACTCTGAAATATTTCAGACACGAATATGAAGCTCATATCAAGGGAACTTGTCCATCAGGTAAATGTGAAGATCTGATTTTGTATGAAATCGAAGACGAGTGTACAGGTTGTACGAAGTGTGCACAACGTTGTCCGGTTGATGCTATCGAGGCAAAGCCATATGAATTGCATAAAGTCGATAACGAACTTTGTATTAAGTGTGATATTTGCAGGCAAATTTGCCCTGTTGATGCCATTGAAATTAAATAACTAAAAGACCTGACAGGTTTTTAAAACCTGTCAAGTTTATAGATAATATAAAGATGCCAAAACTAACAATAGATAATATAGCCATCAATGTTCCGGAAGGAACAACAATTCTCAATGCAGCTCGATCTGTTGGAATCGATATTCCGAGCATGTGTTATTTGGATGGTTGTTCTAATCACCCAACTTGTATGGTTTGCATGGTGAAGGATACGCAGACAGGTAAAATGATGCCATCATGTGCAACAAAGGTTGTTGATGGGATGAATTTGGCAAGTGAGGATGCTGAAGTTTTTGAGGCAAGAAAAGAAGCGGTTGAACTTCTGTTAAGTGATCATGTTGGTGATTGTGAAGCACCTTGCCGAGTGGCTTGTCCTGCTTTTATGGATATCCCAAAAATGAATCGTTTCATTGCACAAGGGAAGTTCGATGAGGCTCTTGAAATTGTAAAAGAAGAAATTGCTCTGCCACATATTTTAGGACATATCTGTTCTGCTCCGTGCGAGAAAGTTTGTCGTAGAAAAGATGTGGATGAAGCGGTATCAATTTGTATTCTAAAAAGAATTTCTGCTGTAGAAAAATCGGATATTTATCTTCCAGAAAAGAAAGATGCAAGTGGGAAAAAACTTGCTGTTATTGGATCTGGTCCAGCTGGATTGTCGGCGGCTTATCATCTTGTTTTGGAAGGTCATTCTTGTGCGGTTTTCGAGAAGGAAAATAGCTTAGGAGGAAGCCTTAATTTATCTGTTAAAAATGGAGAGTTGCCTCAGGATATTTTGACTCATGAAATAGAACTGTTGAAGCAATTTGGTGTTGTTTTTCATACCAATCAAAAAATAGAAAAAGAAGACTTGAAAAAAATCAATTCTGATTTTGATGCAGTAATTCTAGCAATTGGAAATGTATCTGATGAGGGAGAGTTTTTAGGTCTAAAAGCAGCGAAGACTGGAGTGTGGGTTGATGCCGACACATTCGCTACCGAAACCAAAGGAATTTTTGCAACTGGTAGTATAATCCGACTTCAGAAAATGGCAGTGAAAGCAATTGCTATGGGCAAAGAATGTGCCTGGTCGGTAAATGAATTTTTACAAAAAGGAGAAGGGAAACCTACAAAGAGAGAATTTAATTCACGGTTTGGAACCTTGCGAAAAGCAGAGGTAGAGGAGTACCTAAAAGAGTCGGTTGAAGGAGATCGTATAGAAGCAAAATCTGACAGAGGATTCACAAAAGAAGAAGCAATTGCAGAAGCAAAAAGATGTCTTCATTGTGACTGTAGAAAATTAGATAATTGTAAACTTAGAACTTGTGCCGAAACACATCAGGCCGATCGCAGAAGATTTCTATTTGGTGAAAGAAACAATGTTGTGAAGTACTTCAATCATGAGAGTATTGTTTACGAACCAGAGAAATGCATAAAATGTGGTTTGTGCATAGAAATTGCAGGGAAACACAAGGAACAAACCGGATTAACCAATATGGGTAGAGGTTTTACCGTTAAAGTAGCAGTTCCATTCAATCAAGAAATTGATAAGGCATTAACTGTTGCGGCAAAAGATTGTGCTGAAGCTTGTCCAACAGGAGCGATATCGCTTCGCTCTAATTATTAATTACGAATTATCAATTAATAATAAAAAGAAAGACTTGACAGCGTTTAAATAGTAATTAAGAATTATCGATTAAGAATTAATAATTAAAAAATAAGTGAGGCATTTCGACATGAAGTCCGGAGATCGGGACCCATTTAGTGAAGATGGCGTTAAGAACAAAAATCTGTTTGATTCGATATAATTTAGCGGGACTCATCGATTTCGTTTCTCTCAATTGAGCAAAGCGAGTTCTTTTTGTTTAGTGTTCAAGCTATTAACGGGTGGTTGAGGACGAACGTCAAAGATTTTTTCTCTAGTTTTTTATCTTTAAAAAAGTAGAAGCCTGTCCGGCTAAAGGACAACGAAAAAAGTAAATGCAGAGGCTTGTTAAAATAGGCAATAGCATTGAAATGAATGTTGAAATAAAACCTCACCCTTAATCCCTCTCCTTAAGGAGAGGGAAATTAGAATCTAAATAAAGGTTGGGGAATATGAAATAACGATCAAAGCCAAGCTCCCCTTCGCCTTTAGGAGAAGGGGCTGGGGGATGAGGTTAATTAGAAATTATTAATACGAATTAATTTAAAACGACCTGACAGCGTTCTTGAACCTGTCAGAGTCTTGATAGTTATGAAGCAAATAATACTTAGCATATTAGCAATGGTTTTGAGTCTATCATCAATGGCCCAAAACAAGTACAACTGGTTATCATTTCGAGGTAATTCTAAGTTAACAGGTATTACTGAAGCAAGCATACCAAAGGCTCCAAAGCTTTTGTGGACCTATAAAACAGATGATGCGATTAAGTCGTCACCTATTATTAGCAATGGGACTGTTTTTGTGGGCTCCAATGATGGGAAAATGTATGCCATTTCAAAAGATGGTGAACTAAAATGGACATTTGATGCTAAGACTTCAGTTGAGGCTTCACCTCTTTATTTGGATGGAAATATATATATCGGATCCTTGGAGGGAAATTTCTATTGCTTAAATGCCACTACTGGCGAGCAAAAATGGAAATATACTACAGACGGACAAATCTCTGGATCAGCAAGTTGGTTTTACGATAAAAATACGAAAACGAAAAAAATACTTTTCGGTAGCTACGATTACTTCTTGCATTGTGTAGATGCCAAATCAGGGAAAGGTCTATGGAAATATGAGTCTAACAATTATATTAACGGCGCTCCTGCCTGCGACGGAAAAGTTGTAGTCTTTGGAGGTTGTGATGGCTTCATCCACCAAGTTGACGTAAAGACAGGAAAGGCTAAAAACAAGTTTGATATCGAAACCTATATCGCTTCATCTATTGCTTTAGATGATGTGCGCTGTTATTTTGGAAATCATGATGGTGAATTCTTTTGTATTGATTACGAGAAGAGTGTCATCAAGTGGAAGAAGGAGGGTGCAATATCGTATTTAGCTTCTCCGGCAATTTCTGCAGATCAGGTAATTATTGGAGCGGAGAACAGACAAGTATATTGTTTCGATAAGGCTAGCGGAAAAATCCAATGGCAATTCAAAACCAAAAATAAAATAGAAGCATCTCCTGTAATTGCAGGTAATTCGGTAGTTATTGGTTCTGGAGATGGCAGAATATATGTGCTGAATCGCAAAACGGGTCAACAAATTTGGTCGTACGAAATTGGTAGAGCCATTGTAGGAACGCCTGCTGTGGTAGAAGGAATGATTGTTGTTGCTTGTATGGACGGAAGCATTTATGCTTTCGGTGAAAAATAAGAGCGAATGTTCTTCCGAATTGATTCGCTGGCAAGCATGTAAGGTATAAAGAACAGCATGGAAGACATAAGGGCAAGCATGGAACACTTGAAAGTGAGCATGAAGGAGTCAAAGTTAATCCTGTAAGGTTTGAAGAGCAGTATGGAAGACATAACGGCAAACATGGAACACTTGAAAGTGAGCATGAAGGAGTCAAAGTTAATCCTGTAAGGTTTGAAGAACAGTATGGAAGACATAAAGGCAAGCATGGAACACTTTAAGGCCATCATGGAAGACATGAAGGCAAATGTATAAGACTTATAATTTGACAGGAGAGACTTGTAAGCAAAGATTGATATTTTGAGACTTGATAGGGTCTCATAACAATAGAAAGAAACAGATTATGATTGTAGAACTTAAGAACATCACCAAATATTACCAAAACTCTGGTAGTGCAGAGAAGAGAATCATTTTAGATGATCTTTCCTTAGCCATTGCAAAAGGAGAGAGTATCGCTATTGTGGGGCCTTCAGGATCCGGCAAAAGTACTTTGCTGAATGTGATTAGTTCATTGGATACCTGCAATTCTGGTAACATGATTTTTGATGCACAGGATTTATCGAAGCTAAATGAGAAGGAATTAGCCAATTTTCGCAATCAGAATTTGGGTTTTGTATTCCAATCTCATCATTTACTGCCGCAATTAAGCCTTCTTGAGAATGTCTTGTTGCCTTATCTTCCGGAAAAAGATAAAACTGTAAAGAAAGAAGCGGAGAAAAGAGCTTTGGACTTATTAGAGTTTGTTGGGTTGTCGAAACAGATTCATCAACGCCCAGGACAAATGTCGGGAGGGGAATGTCAGCGTGCTGCTGTAGTTAGAGCACTCATTCATCAACCCAAACTTATATTGGCAGATGAGCCAACAGGTTCTCTGGACAAAAAATCCGCTGAGCAATTGGGTGATTTATTGGTTGATATCAACGAAAAACAAGCTGTGTCCTTGGTAGTAGTTACTCATTCAATGGATTTGGCTAAGAAAATGAAGAAGATATACCAATTGGAGGATGGAAAATTGAATTTATTATAAACCTGACAGCTCGATTGTAGTAAGTGTTTCAGTAAAAATATCTATTAGAACCAATTATTAATGAATGATCCTGTTTTTAGTTTTATTGTTGAAATTCTAGGAGCCTTCGTAGTTTGGTCTTTTAATGGATTTAAAGGAAAGCTTTCAGATGAAATGGATGGGCCTTATGACTCGACAAAGAAGGGATACAGGAATATGATTATCTCTTTTATTATTCTGTTTATTGTATATCAAGTTGTAATTAATTTTTAGATAAAAATAACATCTGATAAGCTATTCGACACTAAACCTCTACTTTATAAACGCTATGTGCTAAAATATGACAATATTAAAATACATCATTAAAAGCTTTTGGTTCTTCAGGAAGCAGCATTTTGCAGTCTTTTTGGGAACAGTGGTAAGTACTGCGGTTCTTACGGGCGCTTTAATTATTGGTGATTCCGTAAAATATAGTTTGCGCGAATTGGTCGATTTGCGATTGGGAGAGGTAAACTATGCCATGCCAACTGGCGATCGTTATGTGAGAGCTGAACTGGCTACCGACTTAACGAAGGACATGACTGTGAATTTTGCAGCTGTTCTACAAGTAAAAGGCATTGTTATTCAGCCCGAAACACAGGCACGAACCAATAATGTTCAGGTGTATGGTATCGATGAAAATCTAAATTGGCTCGCCTTACAAGACTTGCCTAAACTTGAAGCTGATGAGGCTTTGCTAAGTGAGAATTTGGCAGAGAAAATGAAGTTATCACTTGGCGATGATTTTCTGCTTAGAGTAGAAAAGGGCAGTTTGATTCCTGCCAATGCACCTTTTGTTTCCGATGAGGATCAAACATTGGCTTTACGATTGAAAGTGAAAGCGATTGTAGGAGATAAGGAACTAGGTAGATTCAGTTTGAAAAGTAATCAGGTAGCACCTTTTAATGTTTTTCTATCGAGAGAATATTTGGCTCAAGAGATGGAATTGGAAGGACGAGCAAACCTATTACTTGCCAGCGATTCTGATAAAAGCTTAATCAAATTTAAAAATTACCTGGAGAACAATTGGCAATTGAAAGATGCTGGTTTAGAGCTTCGAGAGGTCAAAGGGAAAGATCAATTGGAATTGATATCCGATCGGGTGTTTATTGATACGCCACTTTCTGATACTATTGCAAACATGGATATTCAGCAACAAAGGCTACTTACTTATTTTGTAAATAGCTTTACTTGTCGTGATAAAGAAACACCTTATTCATTTGTTTCTGCCATTGATGGAGATTCTCATTTAGCAGATCTTTCACCGAATGAAATGATCATTAATCAATGGTTGGCAGATGATCTTCAAGCCAAAGTTGGAGACGAAATAAATCTAGATTACTTCGCTATTGGTGCCATGCGAAAGTTGGAGGAACGCAAACAATCTTTCATTGTTAAAGAAATATTACCTTCAAGTAATACTTTAATCGATCAGGCTATGATGCCTTCTTTTCCTGGCTTATCGGATGCAGGTAGCTGTAACGATTGGGAAGCAGGCGTACCTGTCGACTTCTCGAAAATCAGACCGAAGGATGAGGATTATTGGAAGAAATACAAAGGAACACCCAAGGCATTTATTGCCGAGGAAAAGGCGCTTGAATTGTGGAGTAACAAGTACGGAAAGTATACTGCAATTCGATTCGATAAAAAGGATTTGACCATTGCACAATTGGATTCAAGCTTACTTGCTGCTTTAAGTCCCGAGATGCTGAACCTTAGTTTTGCTTCGGTAAGGCAAGAGGGAAAGAATGCTGCCGATAATATGGTCGATTTTGGCGAGTTGTTCTTAAGTTTAAGCTTCTTTATCATATTTGCGGGTATTCTACTCACAATATTAATTTACTCTCTTAATCTGGATAGTAGAACCCAAGAAACGGGTATCCTTCTCGGATTAGGTTTCAGTAAAAGCAGAATTGTGCGAATCAGAATTCTAGAATCATTAATCACCATTATTTTGGGTGGTGCTATTGGTGTGTTAGGCGGAATACTCTACAATAAATTACTTCTTGATGCATTGAACTCGGTATGGACAGATGTTGTGAGAACCAATATGCTGAACGTCCACTTAAAAGGGAATACGCTGATTACGGGCTTTCTAATTGGATTGTTAATCGCTTTGCTATGCATTTTGGTGGTAACGAGAAAAAAGATGAAGAGATCGGCTCACTTGCTGATTAATGATGTTGCTGAGGATAGTGTTTCAGTTAAAAAGAGCAAGCTATCTATTTTGTTGGCTGTCGTATCCATTATAGGAACCTTTGCAATAATCGCTTATGCACTTGCATCTCCAAAGTTAAATGCAGAACTCTTGCTTTCGGCAGGTGGTTTATTCATGATTGGGGCATGTGCCATTTTCAATTGGTATTTGCAGCAATTGAGCGCTAAGAAAAGCATTACGACGCCTAGCTTGTATCAATTGGCAGTTAAGAATAGTGCAAGAAATCGAAAACGCAGTCTGGCAACCGTTGCTTTATTGGCCTTAGGTACATTCTCTGTATTAATCACAGGAGCCAACAGAAAAACCTTTTACGATACTGAAAATGCTGCAAGTTCAGGTACTGGAGGTTACGAGTACTTCTTCGAAACAAGTATGCCTGTCTTGTTCGATCTAAACACTGCTGAAGGCCAAGAGAAGATTGGCTTTTGGGAAGGTGATTTGGATAAAACGGTGAGCTTTGCTCAATTCAGAGCTTTAGATGGTGATGATGCTTCTTGTTTGAATTTGAATCAGGTTCAACGCCCAAGAGTTTTAGGATTTAATCCTAGTCAGTTTGATAAGGCTGGAGCCTTTTCATTTGCGATACTGCATAAAGATGTTGATCAAAAGCATCCATGGCAAGTTCTAGAAAAGGAATATGGTGAAGATGTTATTCCAGCTATAGCTGATCAAACGGTAATCGTTTGGGGATTGAAAAAAGCTGTTGGCGACACTTTATACTATCAGGATGAATATGGAAAAGAGGTGAAGCTTTTGCTGATGGGAGGCTTGAACAATTCCATCTTTCAGGGAAACCTTTTGATTGCTGATTCTTACTTTCAAAAGCATTGGCCTTCGGTTAGTGGTTCGAAGATATTGTTGGTTGATTATCCGAATGTTAGTGATGATCAATTCATGCAACAGTTTGAGAGTAATCTACAAGATGTAGGAGTAAGCGGAATGAAGACTTCTGATCGGTTGGCAGCTTTCTATTCTGTTGAAAATACGTATCTAAACATGTTTATGTTGCTGGGAGCATTAGGTGTGATGATTGGAACCTTAGGTTTAGGAATTGTTTTGATGAGAAACATATTGGAACGTAAAAAAGAGTTGGCTTTACTGGCCGCCATAGGATATCAACAAGGCAGTTTGTTTAAATTACTGTTTTTCGAAAATGTATTTTTATTGCTAGCAGGATTAGCGTGTGGTGTGAGTGCTGCTTTCATTGGAGTTCTGCCATCCATTCTTTCACCATCTTTTCAAATGCCAGTTGGCTACATTTTGTCCTTACTCTTTGGAATCTCAATTAGTGGATTAATCTGGATTTACATTCCAGCTCGCATGATCAAGAAATTTAAAATAGCAGAATCATTAAAAAACGAATAATAATTAACTATTACTATAAAACAAACCCAATGAAAAACCTAAGTATCGTATTAATCGCAGTATTATTTTTCGCTTGCAATGCAAAGCAGAAAAAAGTAACTGAATGGAGAGGTGAGAACCGCTCTGGTATTTATAACGAAACCAATTTGTTGAAAGAATGGCCAACAGAAGGACCTACTGCCTTGTGGGATGTCGAAGGAATTGGCAATGGATATGGATCGCCTGTAATTGCAGAAGGTAAGATCTTTTTGAATGGTGAAATTGATAGTGTAGCCTATTTATTTGCTCTCGATTTACAAGGGAAAACACTTTGGAAGACTGAGTTTGGTAGAGATTGGATGGTAAATTTTATTGGAAGCCGTTCAGCTCCAACTGTTGTTGATGATATGATTTATGTAGCTTCAGGTTTGGGAGATATTGCTTGTATACAGGCAGAAACAGGTGAATTGAAATGGAAAGTGAATATGCTAGAGAAATACAAAGGGAAGAATACTCGTTTTGGATATTCGCAATCTTTATTAATAGATGGTGATTTGGTATTTGCTGCCCCTGGAGGAATTGATAACAATATCATTGCTTTGAATCGTTTTACAGGCGAATTGGCTTGGACAAATCCAGGAGTTGGAGAGATTTCGGCTTACTGTTCTCCTTTGTTGTTAGAGTTCCCATCTCGAAAAGTTTTGGTAACTTTCTCAGACAATGCTTTAATGGGTATTGAATCGCAAACAGGAAAGATGTTGTGGACGGAACTGCAGGACACGTTATGCGATATCAATGGAAACACACCAATTTTTGAAGATGGTTATTTGTATTACGTTGCCGGATGTGGTAATGGAACTGTGAAAATGAAGGTTTCAGAAGACGGAAGTCAAATCACGGAAGTGTGGAGAAACAAAGAATTGGATAACATCATGGGTGGTGCTGTGAAATTGAATGGTAAAATCATTGCTTCCGGACATCGCAAGAAAGTTTGGAAAAGCGTTGATGCTGAGACTGGAGAAACAAGAGATACCTTGAAATTTGGTCGTGGTGCAACAATTGCTGCCGATGGAATGTTATATTGTTACAATGAAAGAGGTCAGGTAGGACTTGTAAACGTTACTCCTGAGAGTATGGATATTGTTAGCAAATTTAAAGTGACCAAAGGAACGAAAGAGCATTTTGCTCAGCCTGTTATCAACGATGGCGTTTTGTACATTCGTCATGGAGATGCTTTAATGGCATACGATATCAAGAAGAAGATTTAATAATCATTTTAGTGAGTAGCTAAAATTTGAAGTAAAGCAGAGAACATGAGCAAACAAATATTCATTTGCGGGTGCGAAAAGGATGGAAAGATCGAAAAGGAATCGGTTCAGAAGTTGAGAAGCACTTTGGAGGAGAAGAATATAGGCTATACCTATATCGAGGATATGTGCGGTACAATTTTAAAGAATCCCGACGATTTGGAAAGTTTGTACACCGCTGAGGATGCTATTGTATTTGGTTGTCAGGCTCGCGCGATGCAGCATTTAGTTGATAATTCAGGAAAAAAGATAGAAAAGAATGTTACCGAATATCATCACGTTGAGGATGAAAATCAGGAAGAAGTAATTTCTCAATTGGAATCCAATACAGGTGAACCTTTGAAAATAAAGTATACTGATTCTTGGAAGCCTTGGTATCCGGTTATCGATTATGAGCGTTGCAATGGCTGTCGCAAATGCTTGAATTTTTGTTTGTTCAGTGTTTATTCTGTTGAAGATGATGGAACTGTTGTCGTTTCTGCTTCGGCGAATTGCAAGGACATGTGTCCAGCTTGTGCAAGAGTATGTCCTCAAAATGCAATCATCTTCCCAAAACATGCCGAAAGTCCTATTGATGGAGGAGAAGGCGATGGAACAGAGAACGAAAAGACAGATATTCTGGAACAAATTCAAAATGAAGATGTTTATTCAGTATTGAGTGCTCGAAGAAAGAATTTTCAGGTATCATTGCTAAAGAATGATCAGTTTAAAATGGCGGAAGAAGAGCGACGAGCTTGTTGTAGTGGGCCGGATAAAAAAGAGGAAGTAAAGGAAGAAGAAAAATGTGATTGTGACTGCAATTGCAAGGAAGAACCGGAGAGTAAATGCGATTGCAAAGATGGAGATTCCAATTCAAGCTGTTGTTAAAATTAATAGACCTAATAGGTTTTTTAAACCTGTCAAGTCTGAATAATAGATATAAATGATATTTTCATTAGGAAGTAGAATATTGAGACAGGTAGATGCCCGATTACTTTGGAAACTTGGCTATAATCTGGGTTGGAAGGGAATGAAAGCCGTTTCGAAACACAAAAAACGACTGAAAAAGGGTGAGTTATTTCCTGCATTTTTAATGATTTCTTTAACTGACAATTGCAACCTGAGTTGTCAGGGCTGTTGGGTAAGTATCGACAATAAATCCAAAGGAATGGATGTTGACACCCTCAATAATGTGATTGAATCTGGAAAGAAGAAAGGATCTTATTTCTTTGGCTTGCTAGGCGGAGAACCCTTAATGTATCCTCATTTATTTGAGGTGATGGAGAAACACTCCGACTGCTACTTTCAACTCTTTACGAATGGCACGCTTTTATCTGATGAGTACGCTCAACGTATGCGCAAGTTGGGTAATGTATCGCCATTGGTTAGTGTTGAAGGATTAAAGGATGTCAGTGATGTTCGCCGTGGCGCTAATGATGTATACGGAAGAACTATGAAAGGTATAGAAGCTTCGGTCAACAATAAGCTTTTTACAGGTGTTGCAACTTCGGTTTGTAAATCGAATTTCAAGGAACTGGTTAATGAAGATTTTATAAATGCTTGCATCGACAAGGGTGTTCATTACTTGTGGTATTATATATACCGACCAGTTGGAGCTCGCCCAACGACAGATTTGGCTTTATCCGAAGAAGAAATACTGGAATTGCGCCAGTTTATGGTTGATATTCGTGTGAAAGCACCATTGATGATTATCGATACTTATTGGGATGGAGATGGCAAAGCCTTATGTCCTGGTGCGATTGGCTTAAGCCATCATATTAATCCCTTTGGAGATATTGAGTTTTGTCCACCAATTCAATTCGCAAAAGAGAAAATTGATAAGGACACCGATATTGTAAATCTGATTGAGAATTCGAAATTTATTGGTGGTTTGCGAAAAGGCATTAACGACTGTACCCAAGGATGTATTCTATTGGATAATCCACAGGAACTGCACACGATGCTAAAAGATACAAATGCCTATGATTCTTCGAAAAGAAATACTTCCTACGAAGAGTTAAAGAAAATGAAAGCATGTGCTGGCCATCATATTCCTGGGAAAGAGATTCCTGAGAAAAGTTGGCTGTACCGATTTGCCAAAAAGTATTCCTTTTTTGGGTTCGGTGCTTATGGATAGTATTGTGATAGAGACGCAAGGCATTGCGTCTGTACGATTGAAATTAATAGGGGTATTAGGATAATTGATATTTGTACTAGATGATTTTAAGAAACAACCAACCAAATATGAGCTTTGGAAACGATTTACCTCAGCATCCTGAAAAGCTGAAGCAGATTCGTGATTTAATTCGCGATTATGCTGCTGAGAGTGAATTGGTGCCACCCTTACAGGAAGAAGAAGTCATTTTTCATTCTGGAGAATTGATTCAAAAGCATCCTGAATTGTTTCTTTATCAAAAGCTCTTGGCTGTCATGATTAACAATTATGCTTGGAGCAATATTGTGGCTGGAATTCCATTTAATCGCCGGATCTTACTATTGCCAAAATGCATTAGCCATTCTACTAAATGTCCTGCAAAATATGATGAGCTGGGATTACTTTGCGAACAATGTGGACTTTGTGATTTAGCAGGAATCATTTCACAAGCTGATGAATTGGGTTATCATACCATCGTTAGTGAAGGAACAACATCTGCAAGTTTGTTACTTTCTTCAGGTCAGGTGGAGTGTGTTGTTGGTGTTGGCTGTTTGCATTCATTTGAACGCTCGTTTCCTTTGGCTGTAAAAGAAGCTGTTCCATCCATTGCAATTCCGCTTTACAACAATGATTGTAAGGATTCTAAAGTTGATAGAATTTGGTTAGATGAAGTTCTTGCAGTACGAAATGAAAGCAATTGGAAAGGCTGGATTAACTTAGATACGTTAAAAACGCTTGTGAAAGAATGGTTTGCGACTGATAAGCTAATAGCTCTTTTCGGAGAAAATGATCCAACTATTGATATTGCGATAAATTGGATGGAAAAGGATGGTAAACGCTGGCGACCTTTGATTATGGTAGCTGTTTACGATGCTTTTACTGGAAAATCTGGAGAATATGACGAAACAATACAGAAATTAGCTGTTTCTATTGAGTGTTTTCACAAGGCATCCTTGGTTCATGATGATATTGCAGATGAAGATGATGAACGTTATGGAAAGCCAACGCTTCACAAAGAATATGATGTTCCAGTTGCACTAAACGTTGGAGATCTACTGGTTGGGTATGGTTATCAAATGATAGCAGAATCAGGTGCTAAGCACATTCGGAAATTACTAAAAGTCGCTTCTCACGGACATCGTGATTTGTCTCTCGGACAAGGAGAGGAACTATTGTGGAGAAGCAATGAAAAATTGCTAACACAAGAAGAGATTCTACGCATTTTTAGTAATAAAACATCTCCGGCTTTTGAAGTGGCTTTGCAATTTGGAGCAATTTTAGCTGATGCAAATGAGGATGTTCAGCAAATAATCTCAAATTACAGTAAAGCATTAGGGATTGCTTACCAAATTAAGGATGATTTGGATGATTTCAGACAGGACAGTATTGCCAGTGGCTTTAATACTGTTCAGCCATCTTTGGTATCTACACTTTTAAATAAAAAGCATCCAGAAAAGATGCAAGAATGGTTCGATCGCATGCAAAAAGGAGATACAAGCATCGCAACAGAATTTTTACAGTGGGATGAAACAAAAGAGGCGATGAAAGCAACTGAAGAGATGTTGGTTGAATACAAGCGAAATACGCTGAAATCACTCAAACCATTAAAGCATCCGACATTAAAAATATTATTGACTCGCTTACTGAATCGGATTGTACCAGAAAGTTAAAAATACAAGGAGTCAAATTTTCGGAATTTAGTCCGGAAACCGGGACCCGTTTAGTGAAGAATGCGTTAAAAACAAAAGACTGTGTGAGCGGAGCGAGTTTCTTTTGTTTAGCTTTCGAACTATTAACGGGTGGTTGAGGACGCTATCCGTGGCCTTTTGTTTACTTTTTGGCAATAAAAAGTAAAAGCCCATCGGCTTGAGCTTGAGATAAAAAAATAATAATAGAGCTAATATTTAAATGTATTGGCCTTTCTTTTGAGTTATCGATAAAGAATAAAAATTCATAATTATCAATTCATATCATTTTGAATAAAAATATAAACTGTAATCAATACATTCTAGAAGCACTTCTAAAATCACAAGAAGTCTTGAGTGAAGAAGCACAGAATCATATTAAAACCTTCGTAATTACTCAGAAATGTGTTGATGGTGGGTTTAAGGATCGTTCTGGTAAGGCAGATTTATATTATTCTGTTTTTGGCTATACGCTAGCCTTGATTTTAGATTACAAACTAGATATCCTTGAAGAACGGAAATACTTGAGAAGGCTGAAGCGAGATGAGGAATTGGATTTTGTTCATTCCGTTTGTTTTGTTCGCTGTGATTTTTTGCTGCAATTAATAGAATTGAGACAAAGATCAGGCTTAAGCTCATCCAAATTTCTATCCATAAGCTTCGCTAAAGAATTAATCCTTGGTAAAGTAGTAAAATCACTGAAAAACAATTGTTCCGAATTATTATGGGATATTGAAGAGTATATAAGTGAAGATGGAGGATACAACCACAATAAAAAAGGTGCAGTGAGATCTACAATCTATGCAAATTACCTGATGTGGACACTTTATCAGGATTTACAAACCGAGCAAGAGGTTTTAGATGAGATTACCGATGCAAATAAAATATTGCGAGCAACGAACGGATCATTTGCTAATGAAGAAAATAGCACAGATGGTGTTACCTCTTCAACTGCTGCAGGATTAATCATGAGTATTGCTGGAAAGTCTGCAGAAACGGTTAAGACAAAGGAATGGCTGAACCAGATGTTATCTAAAAGAGGTGGGTTTATGGCAGCTAGAGAGGTGCCAATTGCAGATTTATTATCTACATCAACGGCATTGTTCGCTTTGAAGGTATCTGGAGAAAATATGCAAGAATATGCTGAAAATTCCGTAAATTTCATCAATCTTCACTGGGATGAGTCCGGTGGGTTCTTTGGCAGCATTGCCGACATGACTTGTGATGTGGAGTATACTTATTACGCACTTTTGGGTTTAGGAGTACTATCCTAACTTATGAGTTATGAGTTGCGGATTTCATTGTCATCCCGAGGAACCGAGGGATCTGTTGAATCTGAAGAGATCCTTCACTTCGTTCAGGATGACGATTTAAAGGGTATTATTTAAGTTACCTGTTGGCTGGCATTTATTTTAAGGAGCTTCTGTTTTTTGTATTTAAGACAAAAAATGAAGTCGGGTTTTGGCGGATAGCCCAATACAAAAAATAAATAGCGCAATATTGATTTGAAATTAGATTGGTTTAAATGACTACAAACTACGAGAACATGCAATCCCTCAAACAAAAATTAGATGAGCACATCATCTCTCTTCGAAATGAGGAAGGATATTGGGATGGGAAACTGTCTAGTAGTGCATTGTCAACGGCAATTGCAGTGTTTGCTTTGTGGGAGTACGATTCCAAAAAATACAAACATCAAATAACTCAAGGCTTAGATTGGTTGGTGAATAATGCCAATATTGATGGAGGATGGGGCGATACCATTCGAAGTAAGAGTAATTTAAGTACAACACTATTAGCTTGGGCTTGCCTGTCTATTGTAAAGCAACATTTGGTTTATGGTGATTGTATTCATAGTGCTGAAAGCTGGCTAAAAGGTCGTTTAAAAAAACTAGATCCAAAATCCATTAGTTCTGCCATATTGAGTCATTATCAGGATGATCAAACTTTTTCTGTTCCCATATTGGCCATGTGTGCTTTGTCAGGACGATTAGGAGAAGATGGTTGGAAACTCGTTCCACAATTGCCTTATCAATTGGCCGTTTTTCCAGATAAATTCTTCAAACTTTTGAATCTATCTGTTGTTAGTTATGCCATACCTGCATTAATTGCAATTGGTTTGGTGAGATCTGTCAATTCTAGGGCAAGTAAGCCTGTTGCTACATTCAATAAATCAATAAAAAATAAAGTTTTAAAGATTCTTGCTGAGAAGCAACCCGATAATGGAGGCTTTTTAGAGGCCACACCGCTAACTGGTTTTGTTCTCATGAGTTTAGTTGGCTCTGGGGAGAAAGAGCTTGAGGTTTGCTCTAAGGCTGCTGATTTCTTAGGTAAATCCATAAGAGAAGATGGATCTTGGCCAATCGATACGCATTTGGCAACTTGGGTGACTTCCTTAAGTCTAAATTCCTTAAGTGATGAGAATCTGGAAGCTTTATTAGAGAAAAGTAAAACGATAAATGCTTTGTTGGATCAACAACTGAAAGAAATACATCCTTTTACAAAGGCGGAACCTGGAGGTTGGGCCTGGACGCATTTACAAGGTGGCGTGCCTGATACGGATGATACTTCTGGAGCTTTGATAGCTTTACATCGTTTAAAAGAACATCAAGAAATTCCTATTCAGGCAATTGAAGATGGGATCAATTGGCTGATGAAATTGCAAAATAGTGACGGTGGAATGCCAACTTTCTGTAAAGGCTGGGGAAAATTACCATTCGATTGTTCTTGTCCGGATATTACAGCTCATGCTATTAAGGCTTTAATCTTGTGGAAAGATGAGTTGGATGAACTTTATCAGGCAAAGGTAAATCGTAGCATTAAAAATGCTTGGCGATATTTAATAAATTCTCAGCAAGAAGATGGATCGTGGTTACCCTTATGGTTTGGTAATGAAGATGATCTAAAACATCAGAATCCTGTTTATGGAACTTCTGTTGTTTTGTATTCTTTATCTGATTGCAAACTAGATAGTTTAGTGGATTCTGATGAAGTAAAAGATAAAGCGCTTCAATTCTTGTTAAAGGTTCAAAATCAGGACAGTGGATGGGGCGGAAATGCCTCTGTAATATCTACCATAGAAGAAACATCTTTGGCAGTTCGTGCCTTAAGTGCTTCTGGGAAATTAGACGAAACTAAGAAAGGAATTGACTGGTTGATGAAGAACTTACCGAAAGATTTATCTGAGATTAAAGCCACACCAATTGGCTTGTATTTTGCTTCACTTTGGTATTACGAAGATATGTATCCATTGGTGTTTGCTAGTTCTGCTTTGAACGAAGCTTTGGTGTCAATTAAGAAATACCAACTGGAATTAACGAGTGAGGTGTAAGCTATCCCAGATTTGTATTCTGGGATCATGGAGTTCTTAAATTTCTTAATTTAAGGATTGGAAATCCTAAATCTCAAGACCTGCCAATTACAAATTAGCAGGAACTTCCAATTATTCATCATCTACGATTACCCCAATCATCTCCCAAAAGATTCTTTCATCAATCACATTTACATGATACTCCATGGCTTTGCGGTTTTTGCGACCTTTGCCAGAGAATTGCTCAGCGTGAGCTGTAATTAGGTAATCAACATTTTTAGAAACGACACGTTTTACTCTTAAGCCACGTTCCTTAACTAGCTGCTGTGCTAATTCACGATCGATACGATTTCCATTGATTTTGCAATTGAGGTGACCAGAGAAGCAAACACTTTTACCAGCCAATGTTTTTAATTGCTTTTGAACTCCAGGAGTCGTAATTGGAATTTTAGTACGTTCGTATTTAATCAATAAATCCAATTCCTTTGGAAGGATGCAAAGCAACTCAGAAACCAAGTTAAGATCATCCATTTCTACATTGGTTAATATTTCATCAAGTAAATAAATACGGATTAACTTTCGCAGGTATTCTTCATGAATTTCCATTACCTGATCTTTCGAAAGCTTGTAGTCCTTTGCCAAATCAACCAATGAGATAATTTCTTTTTCTTCCAGAATTCGATCTGCCAAAGCACGATCCAAAACATTCAAATATTGACGCACTGGAACTGAATCTCCAGCGTTAGAAGTTAGACGATTTAATAAATCGTATAACTTCGTTTTTTGAATGGTTGCAATGTTTTTGGCCTCTTTACGCTTAATAAAGAGGTTTCTTTCTCTCGGACAATCTTCAATTTTTGTAAGATGAAGAAATCCCTCCATGAAGGTTTCGAGCTCGAACTGCTGCGAAAACAAATTCTTAAGGATAGAGAATAATTTAGCTGTTGCCAGTGAGTCTGATTTTGCCGAATGACGAAGAGATATATCAATATCGTAATAGGTACACAATTGTTCTAATCGACGTAAACCAGAATCTGGCGATACCAGATTGAAAAGCTTTAAAGTACAAATGCCTTTTAATTTTTGAATGTTGCCATTTAAGGCTGGTTCCAAAAAGCGAAGAGCAAAATCCAAATCGTGAGCAACTAAAGTTTTACCATTTAGCCTGGACAATATATCTGGTACAATCTCAGAAATAGAAGGAGCATTTTTCACCATCGCATCGGTAATACCATGAATTTGGAATCCTTCTACATCAATACCTGGATGAATTAAGGTTTCATAGCTATCGAGTAATTCACCGTTCCAATTCACCGTTTGAATGGCCAATTCGATTAAATGATCGCCATGTTGAGGCGAGATACCTGTGGTTTCCAGAGAAATAATGGCAAATTGATGCTTATAAAGTTCCAGTATTGGATCGCTTGTCATAGGTTGATTTTGCTTAGGGTTGTACGATTGGTAACAAATATAATATTATTGAATAAATTATAACGAAAATTATAAGTTATGAATGATAAATTATAATGAATAACTCATAAATAATAATTCCTAATTATTAAAATTAATGTAGTTTTGAAATTCAATTAATAGAAAACACAAAACATACATATACTATGAGTCTTGAAAAGCAACAAGCACAGGAACTGATTGATTTTATAGATCGCAGTCCTAGCACATACCATGCAGTAAACAATGTCAGAGAAGAGCTTATCGAAGGTGGATTCCAGGAACTAGATCTTCGTGATGAGTGGACGATTAATAAAGGTGGTAAATATTTTACTGGAAAGAATGGTTCTGCAATTTTCGCTTTCACAATTGGAGAAGGTGAGATTGAAGAAGAAGGATTTCAATTAGTTTGTGCACACAGTGATGCTCCAGGTTTCAAGATTAAGCCTAATCCTGAAATTGAAGTTGAAGGAAACTACATTAAACTGAATACTGAAGTTTACGGTGCCCCAATTCTAAGTACATGGATGGATCGTCCATTATCAATTGCCGGACGTGTTTGTGTACAATCAAACGATCCTCTTAATCCGGAACATTTATACGTTAAGATCGATCGTCCATTGATGGTTATTCCTAACCTTGCTATTCATCTTAACCGTGAGGTTAACGAAGGTGTTGCTTTAAACAAGCAAAAGGATATGCTTCCTTTACTTTCTATGATCACTGATGAGATGGAAAAAGAGAACTGTCTTATCAACCTTATTGCTGAAGAGTTGAAAATAAATGCACAATCTATTGTTGATTTTGATGTGACTTTATTTGAAGTTGAGAAAGGAAATATCTTTGGCTTAAACGAAGAGTTCATTTCATCTCCAAAGCTAGATGATTTAGCAATGGCACATGCTGGACTAAAAGCATTGCTAGACTCAAAAGGAACTAAGAAAACACAAATGCTAGCTATCTTCGATAACGAAGAAGTTGGTAGTGTAACAAAACAAGGTGCTGGCTCTCCAGTATTACGTCACCTATTGCAACGTATCGTTTATAAGTTAGGAAAGAATATGGAAGAGTTCCAGAGAGCTATTTATAACTCGTTTATGATCTCTGCAGATATGGCTCACGCTGTTCACCCTAATATTTCAGAAAAGCATGATCCTACTAACCGTCCAGTGATTAACAAAGGGCCAGTTATTAAGATTCACGCGAACAATAAATACACAACTGATGGTGATTCAGGAACTGTATTTGAGACTCTATGCAAGAATGCAGAAGTACCATACCAAAAGTTTGTGAACCGTTCTGATCTTGTTGGAGGAAGTACCTTAGGAAACGTTTCTACTGGACAAGTTGATATTCGTACTGTAGATATAGGAAACCCAATGTTTGCGATGCACTCTGTTCGCGAAACAGGAGGTGTTAAAGACAATGCTTACATCCGTCAAGTATTCTCATATTTCTTCAGTTTGTAAACCAAACCAATATGATATAGAAAAGGCAGCACACACGTGCTGCCTTTTTTTATTTTATCGGTCTTGCTAAGTTTCTTGGTATAGCAATCGGGATGAAAGAGTAATTAATCTTCAATTAGCGTATTCATCAACTTTACACAAGCTTTTTGACCTTTAATAATGTCTTTGTATATATTTTTATCTTGTACTGATTTATCAGCAGCTTCAAAGGCATCTACTGCTTTAATGTAATACTTCTTGGCAGCTAAGTTTCGGCTAAGCAAAGTACTTACATCAGCATAAATTAAAAAATCTTTATAATCAGGATTTTCCATTTGCTCTACCAACTCAATAATTTTTAATAAACTCGATTCAGCTTTAACCCTATGCTTTTCAGCAAAACTTAAAGGCAAATGATAATCTGTAAAAAGTGCAAAATGGGTACCTGCCTTACTTTTAAGGTAAATCGTGTTTTCAGGATCTAAAGTTAAGGCTTCATTAAAGCTTTTTAGAGCTTCTTGCTCTTGTCCTTTTTTATGCTGAATGGCTACTCCTTTGTAGTAATGTCCTGCTGCAACTTTTGGATCTAATTTAATAGCAGCATCAGCGTAGGTAGACAAATCATCAAAATTCTTAGTTCTTACCAGGCACTCACACGCAAGAAGGGCGAGTTCAATGTTCTCAGAATCATTATCTAATTCAATAAGAGTTTTATTTAATGTCGGTTTCACCTTACCAGAATAATACAAAGTTTTAAGTGTTTCATAAGTTTCTCCTTTTTTCACTACCTTTTTTTCTTTCTTCTCGTTACTCATGTATTCTATAAATTATGTTTTAATCTAATACCCTTCTAGTTGGTGGTGTTCATCTACGAACGCGACAAAGTTACAAATTGAAAAACTTATTATTGCTATTTTGAGGAATCTATTTGTCTATTTAAGTTGAAATATTACTTCATTCATCTCGCTTAAAGCGATAAAAATAAACAACTATAAGCTTGTAATTTCAGGAGGATTTTTAATTTATTAGAGCTCAGATGTTAGAAAAAGGAGCTCCAAGAGAAAACAGGATATATTGTGATTCATTGATTTGCCCATTGCCTCAAATTGCTTCTGAATCACTTTCTAATGGTATTGATACAATAAACTCACTACCCTTATTCACTTCGCTCTTAACAAGAATTGAACCTCCATTTCTTTCAATGAATTCTTTGCAGAGAATGAGTCCCAATCCTGTACCTATTTCATTGTTGGTTCCTTCGGTTGATATTCCTTTGTCTATTTTGAATAAATTATCAATTACCTCAGCAGTCATGCCAACACCAGTGTCCGTAATGATGAGTCTAATACTATTCTCAGTAAGCTGAGAATCAATTGTAATGCTTCCTCCTTTATGTGTGAATTTTATAGCATTGTTTACGATGTTTCTAATGAAGGTTAAAGCTGTATTTTCATCGATTGATATTATTAAATCAGCTTGTACTTTATTAAGAACACTAATGTTTTTGGAATCGGCATTTAATAAATAGGTCGAAATACTTGTCTCTACCAATTCTTTCAGATTTAAATTTTCTTTGTTGATTCTAATTTCATCTGTTTGAGTTCTAGCCCAAGTTAAAAGGTTATCGAGTAGGCGATAGGCAAAATGGGATGAGGTATTGATTTCTTGAATGCAATTTTTTCTTTCCAAGTCCTCAAATAAATCATAATCTGTATTTAATAATTCGGAAAAACCAATGATGCTATTAAAAGGAGTTCTAAGGTCATGAGAAATAATTTTAAGGAACTTATCCTTTGTTGCATTGGCACTTTCAGCCGCAGCTTTAGATTTTGTTAGTTCCTTTTCAATGTTTTTTTGTTCGCTTAAATTTGAATCAATAGAAGCGATGCCAAAAGGATTGTTTTCTTCATCAGTCAATAAGGAAAGCGTTATAAGAACAGGGATTTCCTTGCCATCCTTGTTCTTTCGCAAGCATTCAACATCACGAACCAATTTACCTTCCAAACAAAGTTCAATCAACTCATCCATTTTTTTATGCAACCCATCGGGCACCAGTAACTTAATCGATTTGTCAACCAATTCGGTTCTCGAAAAGCCATATACATTCACAGCCTCATCGTTCATTTCCAGAATATTGCCATTCAAATCTTCTATAAAGCTCGGATTTGTTCCATCCAAAAATACCTTAGAGAGTTTTCTAATTTCATTTTCGGCCAACTTTCGTTCGAATATTTCCTGTTCAAGTTGCACGTTTAGCTGCTTTCTTGTTGTTATTTCTTCTTTTAAGTCCTTATTAAGAGCTTCGTTACGAATGCCTAATTCAAACGCACGTGCACTAGAAGCATTCATCACTTTTCCAGCACGTAATAAAATTGCAATGAAGAACAAAGAAAGCAAAGCCATTAAAATGTAGAGTGTTCCTCCTTCATAGAAAAATCGTATTGATACTGGTAATGCAGAAAGAATTAGAAATGAAATGTAAGATGGTCGCCATGTATAATAGGTTGCAACCGCAGCGGTACTCATAGGAATAACAAAAATTGGCCATACCAACTGATATGTAAATTGCTCGCTTGGCCAGAAGAATACGAAAGGAATAACCCAGCTTAAGCCAGAAGAGATAACACCGATGGTATGGAGCTTTGCCCATCGATCAATATCTGCCTTTGCTGCATCCCTTTTTTTAAACGCAAATACATTTGCTGCTCTTGCTAAAGTGAGGAGAACGATTATTCCTGTCCACAAAGAAAGTTGCCATTGAGGAACAATCTCCCAAAAAACAATGCAGGCAGTAAGTGTAACACTAAGAACACCTAGTAGACCAGTATTGGTTTGCTTGTAAAGCAGTTTAACCTGGGCATTACGTACTTTTTCATCGATATTGGTGAATTCTTTTGCAACAGAATTGTCCATTATTCCATTATTCCTCGTCATAATGTCACTTTTGTAGATATTTGTCTTGATTCAGGTTTTTTCATGTTGACTCGCTCGTTTGAGGGAATCAATGTAAAATATCCTTAACTCTGTGGCCGTTAAAATAGAACAACACGACCGAACATCCTAATAAATTCTAAGTATTTGTGATACGCAATAGCATAAGAAAATGTTCTTTTGTTTTTGAAAATCGGGTGGGGCACATCACTGTTAAGTGACTTAATTTGACTCCTAAATACTTTTGATGTTTACCTTATTTTCAAAAAAATGTTACTTATTTGGATTGCAGAAAAAAAATATAAGAAAAGGTAACTCTTATAGATGTTGCCTTTCTTGATAAAATTCTTAGATTTTCAAATGCTACCGTACGATGGTATCGTTTGGTAAATGATCTAACAAATTGTTATAAAGTTTATAAAAACGCTTTCTACTACAACTGTACGAAGCTTATAAAATCGATTTAGGAAGAATTTTCCTTGTCCAGGTTTTTAAACGCTTGTACTTATTCACTTCTAAATCGGGATTGAACTCCAATGTTGTTTCCCAGGAATTCTCAGGTTTAAACTCTTCTTCCATACCATTTAATACACCTCTCGATACTTTATCGGAATGAACAATTACAACACATTCGGTATTTAAATTTGCACTTCGAGGATCAAGATTAAACGAACCGATAACGGTTATTTTTTCATCAATTACCATCGATTTTGCATGAAGTCCAAAAATGGGTTTGTGATTTAGCTTTTCTTGCAATTCTCCAGTCATTATTTTGGTTCGCTCTGCTGCATCAGGACGAAATTCGAAGATTTGAACACCTGTGTTCAATAACTTTTTGCGATCTGTTTGGTAGCTGCTAAATGCTTCCACATTATCTGTAGAGGCTAAACTGTTGGTTAATATTCTGATTTTCACACCTCGATTAACCGCTTCTCGAAATAAATTCTTACTCAATTCAGAGGTAATTAAATAGGGTGTTTGAATAACTATAGAAGATTTGGCATTTTTAATCAAGCTAATTAAAGCCGTTGTAGAGACACCGCCACCACCTAAACCCTTTGTTCCATCATTCTTCCCTGGTGCATCGGATATGAAATGAACATTATCTACCCAAACTAAGTCACCCGATTTTTTAATGGAATTAAAGGTTGCTGGCAAATTCTCTATTCTTTTTCTTACTTGAGGCCAAAAGTTAGCTGGATTGCAGGCATATTCATGAAGTCTTTTGTATCGATCTGCCGATTGGCTGTCCGTATCTTTATTTTTAACTAAGTTTTCAATCCCTGTAGTTAGGGAGCAGTTCCAAAACTCATTAAACGATTTAGTTACTTTCCTTGATTCTTTACCCACTAATAAAATATCTCGATCTCTGAAATTATACTCATGATCGTAATCAAAATATTCATCAGCAATATTACGACCACCTGTGATTACTACTTTGCCATCTACAATAAGGGTTTTGTTGTGCATTCGTTGATTAGCTCCTCTAAAATCGGTGGTTAATTTGCCGATTTTTTGAAATAGATTCTTGCCCAAATTAATCCCAGGGTTGTAAATTTTAATGCTAATATTTTCGTGCGATGCAACGCTTAAAAGATCTTGAATGTCGGCATCGAGCATGATATCATCAACAATGATTCTGATTTTAACTCCGCGATCCGCAGCTCTTATTAAGTAATCACAAGCAATCAAGCCAACATTATCTGTAGAGAAAATGAAATATTGAATGTCAATGGTCTTCTCAGCATATTCGCTAAGCCATGCTCTGGCTACCAAAGAACCACTTCCATCTTCAAGAACATATACTCCTGTTTTTGTCTCCATCAAAGGGGCAATTTCTTCAAGTGTCTTCGATAGAGTGATCTGATCATTCCGATGAATCTTCGAACAAAAACTAGTTTCCTGTGTGGTGTTCTTCTTTTCAGCACATGATACCAATAAAATTAGGGCAAGGAGATAGTAATACTTAAACTTTAGAATGGATTCAATTTGTTTTATCATAAGTTGCGTTGCCCTTTAATTGTAAAAGTTGATAAAGATAATAAAATTGACTGTTTACTTCGAATACTGAAATACCTTTGCGACTGCATGAGTCAGGTCTTTTATTAATTGCAGGATTTAGTTTGTGAATCGTAATGGGGCATTGAGTGCTTTAGCATAGTCCCGATAGCTGCAGGATTGATTCTTTTGTGGTAATGACTACCGATCCCGATTCATCGGGAGAGATCATGCACACCCGTGAAATAATCAGTGAATAAAAGAATAGCCCGTCCGGATTTAGGACAGAGAAAATATATTATCTAACACTGAGATCACCGAGTAACTCAGAGAAGAGAAATCTTTAATGAATGTATGCAGTGATATTTTGTTTTTTTTCTCTGAGTACCACCGTGTCATCTGTGGTTAATTTCCTTATTTACTCAAAGTTCAATATGAAATCTGATATTTTAGGTAGATTCGAAATCATCATTAATCATACGAAAACTTAAAAATCAGCGTCTTTTTTTATCATCTAAATGTCTAATTCGAATACTGCAATTGAATCAGTTTATTATATTTTCCTTCAGGTAACTCCATTAAGGTTTCATGAGTACCCTGCTCTACAATCTCACCTTGTTCCAGTACAATAATTTCATCGGCTTTTCTGACGGTAGATAAACGGTGCGCAATCACAATAGATGTTCTCCCAGCCATAAGCTTCTCAAGAGCTTCCTGAACCAATTGTTCCGACTCTGAATCCAAGGAAGATGTTGCTTCATCCAAAATCAGAATTTTAGGATCCTTCAGAATAGCACGTGCAATAGCTATACGTTGACGCTGGCCTCCCGATAGTTGTGTGCCACGCTCACCTACTATGGTATCAAACCTCTCAGGAAAACGGTCGATAAATTCCAAAGCATTGGCCTTTTTAGCTGCTTCGTATATTTCCTCCTGGCTTGCACCAGGTTTCCCATAAGCTATATTTTCCCCTATACTCCCACCAAACAGAAAAATATCTTGTGGAACTAATGAAATCTGCCCCCTTAAGGCCGATAAGGGAAAATCATGACTATCATGCTCATCGAAGAACAAACTGTTCTTTGGTGGCTGGTGCAACATAAGCAAGAGAGAAGCTAAAGTACTTTTCCCAGCACCACTATGCCCCACAAGAGCAATCATTTGATTACTTTTTATGTCTAGATTGATCTTATTCAGAACATCTTGTTCCAATCGCGAAGGGTAAGCAAAGGTCAAATTATTGAAACTAATTTCTCCCTGTAGCTTAAACTTAGGATCTATTTTCTGCATTTCTTGAATTTCTTCGGGTACCTCATCGTAAATCTTAAACAAATCTTCGGTAGCCCCTATAAATTTCTGAATGCTCGTATACACATTCGCCAATCCGCTAATGGTTCCCCCTACAAAAACCGAATAAATAACAAATGAGAACAAGTCTCCGGATTGCATTTCTCCTGCTTGCAATAAACGAGAACCTTGCCATACCATAGCAGCAATGGCACCAAATAGGCCTAGAATAATAAAAGAAGAAAAGGCTCCTCTATATTTACCTCTCGTCATGCCTAAGTCGGCTATCTCCAGGGTTTTCTTTTTGTAACGATTTATCTCAACATGTTCGTTGGTAAATGCTTTTACCGATTGTATACCCTGCAAAGTCTCCTCTATAATGGTATTGGAGTCAGCCAATTTGGTTTGTACATCCTTAGAGAATTTCCGAATAAATCGACCAAAGAAACGTGCTGCGACCATGGTAGGCGGTAAAGTGATCAGCATAAAAGCCGTTAGCTTTATAGATATAATACCCAAGAGGATAATCCCGCCCGTAATAACGATAATTTGACGGATAAAATCGGCCAAAGTGCTGGTCATGGTTTCCTGAAGTAAAATAACGTCGGCTGATATTCTACTATTAAGCTCTCCCACTCGTCTTCTTTCGAAAAATTGCAAAGGCAACTTGATTAAATGACGGTAAGTAGCTTGTCGTAAGGCTGCCAATGATTTCTCTGTAACATTAACAAACAAGACAATACGAAAATAGGCAAATGTGGCTTGAGCGATCAAAACAAGGGCAATCAGAATAGCCGTTTGATTTAAAGTCTGTCCCAATGTGGTGCTATTCCCCGTGTTCACCAAATCACCCAATAGTTTTGGGAAAGCCAAACTGGCCAAACTCGAACCTAACAAAAAGAAAATACCTAAAAAATATTGTCCTCGGTAGGGTTTAATATATTTGTAAAGTCGTAATGCACTTCGTAAACCGCTTTTGTTAATTTTTCCTTTCGGAGCATTTGAAGTATCTGCTGTATGTGTTCTAGACATTCTCTTTTATACCATTTAAATTTTAAAATAATTGAGGTATAATGCCGATATACATTTATATATCATTTAGAAACGAGCGTACTAAATGGTCGTTATGAATGATAATCGGTATCACTATTTGGTATTGTTCTTAATAATACGCAAAATTGCTGAGATAATGTTTTCCATAGCTTGTTTTTAATTGGCTGACTAAGATAAAAGCGGATGCAGTCGATTAAAATATAAGAACGGGAGCTATTCTTGTCTGATATGATAGATTAATGAGGTAGACTGCAGAGTTTACTGATGGGAAATGTTCTTTTTAAAACAGGTGTTTAAGAGAAGGTTTTAAGGTTTATTTAGGGTGTTGATAAAATTTCTATTTCTTTTTCGATAAAATCAAGATTTTCAAGATCGATATTAAGCCATTTAACAGATGCAGCTAAAGTGCTGAATGTTTTGTACTGAAGTGGGGATATGTTTTCGTTTAAGGAGAAGATGATTGTTTTCGTTACATGGTCGGGTGTAGAGGTTAATAAAACAAGCCTCATTAGTCCGGTTAGTTTTAAGTTTTCGTTCACCCAATTACCATATTCCAACAACTCATTTTCTGTTAAATTCACCTTTGCTTTTCTAATGTCAACAATAAATCCAAACTTAGGATTGAAATCTTTATCATTAATAATATTACTTTTAAGCTGTTTCATCCTTTCTTTAGTAATATTATTTTGATGGTATTGAATGATTAGCCCAACATCTTTTAAAATAGAGTATTTGTAGACATCTATCATAGTTTATTTAAATTAAATTATATTTTTTTAATGACTCGGGGAAATACGATTATTATTTATTTATAGCTTGTTTTGAATGATTTAAGGGTAATGTGAATTTGAAAACACTACCTTTTCCTCTTTCACTTTCAGCCCAAATTTCACCACCATGTTTTTCCACAAATTCTTTACATAGGATCAAGCCTAAACCAGATCCTTTTTCTTCTGCTGTGCCATTAGTTGAAATATTGGTATTTGTATCAAATATCTTTTTAAGAGTTTCATTATTTATCCCAACTCCATTGTCTGAAATAGAAATTTCAATATCGTTTTGTTTGGGAATTGTTGAAATGTTAATATTTCCTCCTGGTTTTGTGAATTTTATTGAATTTGAAATAAGATTTCGTAAAATAATCTGAATCATATTTTTATCTGCATTCACTACGATATCATCTGATTTAATCTGATTTAAAGATATGTTTTTGGTGTTTGCTATTGATGTTGAGTCTTGTATTATTTCTGTAATAATTGATGACAATAGTAATTTTTGTGGCTCATAGACTATTTGTCCTGTTTGTGATTTTGCCCAGGTTAATAAATTGTCGAGCAATACAAGTGTATTTTTTGTTGTAGAATTTATTATCCCTAAGTATTCTTCCCTTTCTAAAACATCTAAATCGGTTCCATCTGTAATTAGTAATTCCGAAAACCCTAAAATACTATTAAAGGGTGTTCTTAAATCGTGTGCAATTATTGAAAAAAGTTTGTCCTTTGTAGCATTAAGTTGCATTAGGTGCTTTTGGTTTTCTTTCAGAGTTTGTTCAGCCGTTTTACGTTCAGTGATATCAAGCATAATACCAACAATTCCACAAAACTCATTATTTTCATTAATGATATTGGCCTTGTGAAATAATATATCATGAATCGTCCCGTTGGCATATTTTACCTTACTTTCATAGCTCTGATTTTTCAAATTGTCTCGTAATTCGCAATCTGCATTATAGTATCTGTCTGCAAGTTCTTTAGGCGAAATATCATAGACGCTCGAGTTTATGATTTTCGTTTTGGGCAAGCCTAGATAGTTTGCAAAAGCTTCATTACAATTTGTATAGATAAAATCTTTATTCTTAACAAATAGTGGGTTTGGAATAGTATTAATCATTTTATCTTGAATTTGTAATTCAAGCTTCAATTTGATTATTTCTTTTTCCAATTCTTGATATGTAGGAGTTTCATTGGTCATGTAATATTTGTATAATAATTTCTATAAATAGGCATAACAAATATTTGTACGGTAAGCATTGTGTTCTTGTTTGCATTTTTAGATATTTTAATAAGTAAATGCATCTGAAATGACATGCAATAGTGAGAGGGATGACATTAAGAAAGGGCAATCCTTGCGGAATGCCCTTTGTAAATTATTCACATCTATACTAATTTAAACCAGATTTAATCGAATTCAATGATTGTATCTGGCAGTTTTAGTTGAAGAGCATCAATATCTTCCTGTGTTAGATTTATAGACTCATTTAAATATAGGAACTCTAGTTTAGAAAGGTTTTCTAGTAAGGAAAGATCCCAACAATTGGTGTTGCTCAAGTTTAAATGTGTTAAACCAACTAATGATTCCAATCCTGATAATACTTTAGCTCTTGTTCCCTGTGCATGAAATTGCTTTATGCTCGTTAGGCCTCTTAAAAACTCATAACCATTATTATAAATCTGATCTGTATAAACGTAACTCATTGCAAAAAATTCAAGTTTCGTAAGTTTCTCAAAAGATGGAAATGCTTCTATTGGATTGTTACCAAGCGAAAGATATTCGAGTTCAATAAGATTAGGGATCATAGAAATATCAACGATTTTGTTCCAGCTTAGTTGAAGATTATTAATTGTAGTCATATTTTCTAGTGCTGAAATATCTACAATTTCATTACTTCCTAGCCACAATACCTCCAAATTCTCAAGTTCAGACAATTGACTAAGAGTACTAATTTTATTGGTTGTAAGGTCTAAATGCTCTAAACTTGTTAGATATTCAATACCACTAATATCTGTGATGTTTTTATCAACAGCTTCGAGCTTTGTAATTTCTGAAACTTCTCTAAGATAAATATAGCCCTCAGGCTCTCCCGAATATCTCATTGCACCTCTTACAGCTAGTTCTAAGTTTGAATCTGCAATCTCTATTGGTAATACAATATTAACAGTATAAATTGTCTGGTAATCCTGATTCTGTGCTGTTATCGTATATTCAACAGGGTTTGAGAAGTCTTGAGATTCTTCAAGTGAAGGAAGAATTGTAGCCTCTTCCGAAATTTCTAGAGTTGGGATTAATTCGCTTAGCTCAACTCCTTTTTCAGCATAAATCAAGATGGTCTTATTCTCTTCATCAATAATTGTTTCGCGATACTGGTTTTGGATGCTAAAAGATGAAATTTTACTTTCCGTATTATCAAGCATTTTCACAGTTACTTCGTAAGACTTTACTTGCCCATCTTGAGCAGTTACAGTATAATTCACCGCATCCGAAAAATCAGTAACAATACCAGTTTCTGGTAAAATAGTAGCATCAGAAGAGATTTCAACTGTAGGTACTAAGTTGGTAAGGTCCGTACCGTAAACCACCTCAGCATAAATTGTCTCGCTATCTATTGCTGCAGTTACAAAAGGATCTAATTCATTAAAAACAAAGCTCAGAATATCTCGCTCTGTATTTTTAATAACTTCTACTTCAACAGTATATGTTTGAGTTTGACCATCCTCTGCAGTAACTGTATAGGTTACGGGTTTGGAAAAATCTTGCTTCACATTAGTATTTGGAGATATCGACGCTTTGTCTGATAATTCAATGGAAGCTGCCAATTGATTTACATCAGTGC
The DNA here is from genome assembly GCF_029029525.1 of Labilibaculum sp. DW002. Classification (NCBI taxonomy): domain Bacteria; kingdom Pseudomonadati; phylum Bacteroidota; class Bacteroidia; order Marinilabiliales; family Marinifilaceae; genus Paralabilibaculum; species Paralabilibaculum antarcticum. The sequence continues at coordinate 147,040 of NZ_JAKJSC010000001.1, forward strand.
CATAAGGAACCACTAATAGAATAGAATTTCCATTTATTTCTGCATGTACATTAGGATTAAGTTGATCGAAAGAGAAAGCTAAAATATCCATTTCAGAAGATTTACGATCTTCTTTATCACATCCAGCAAGCGTTATAGAAAATAATAAAAATAACAGAATAGATAGATGGTTCATTTTATTCATAATAAATAAATTTATTTTAGTTAGTGATTTTTAATCATGTAGATTTAGAAGTAGATAGAGGTGATTTTTTCCGCTTATTTATTTCATTACATAATTTTATATTTCAAAGTTTGAATATATATAAAATGAAAAAATAAATTTAACAATGGCTTTAGTTTATACTCATTCTTAGATTGCATTATAGATGCCTCAATTTGATGCAAATTATGAATCATAAAAAAGACCATCCTTCGGGGATGGTCTTTTTTATTTTGATTGCTCGTTAGAACAATTGCTAAGGCAACTGTTTCCATGCTTCATCAGGAGCATTTTCAATATCATTTGGAACAGGCTTATCAAGCAATAACTTTACTGTTTTAGGATGGTTGGGTAGAAACAAAACAAAAAATCTCTTGCCAATCAAATTGCGATCATATGTGTCAGTTTTAGAGAAATCAGTATAGATTTTGTTTTTATACTTAAAAGTAAAGTTAACAGATGCCGCAGAGTGACGATCGTCAATTATATGAGTAATTACACCAATGGAGTAAATACCTTTTTTCGGTAACTTCTTGTATCTAATAATATCTAGACTTGCAGGTATAATTATCCAAATAAGTACAATTAATGAGATGATACCAATTACTACATTCCTGCCTATTTGAGATTCGGTCATTTTTAAGAATAAGAGTTGAACAAATATAATCTAAAAAGATTGGTGAGAAGAAATTAATATCGATGTCTGTGACAATACTTTGTACTTAATGATCTTTTAAACCATCGAGATCATCGTTTTTGTTGTAATGAATACATGCGATTCAACTTTTTTTCCTCTGTGGAACTCCTTGCTCTCAGTGGTTAATTAAGTTTTCTCACCACAGAGTTCCCCGAGTAGTAGGAGGGTATAATAAAAAAGACCATCTCTTGCGAGACAGCCTTTAATATCATAAAGCGTAAGGCTAAATAGCAATAGCTTATTTAATTTCTTCCAAAGCTTCTTTAGCAGCTTTCAATAGTGGTTGAGCCGATAAATCATTACCAGTTGCTTCAACCATCCACTGGTTAGGAGTTAAACGACCTTGCTTAAAAATTCTATCAACCTCATTCGGGAAACTCTTACCCTTAAGTTGCTCCTCTAACTGGAATTCAATCACATTACCAAAAGCATAGTTCGATAAGTATAAAGGACTATTTAGCATGTGTGAATACACAGCAAGAATTGTCTGATCTTTCATTCCATAAACAGGCGCATAAAACTCATTCCAAACCTCCTTAGCAATTTGCATCGTTGCATCACGCAATTGAGCTGCATTTGCCTCAGGATTTGCATATAACCACTTCCAAACACGGATGTCAAGAACTGATACTCCCATAATCTCGTATGCACTCCAGAATAAGTCTAACTTCTTTAAAGCATCCTTCTCTGCCGATTCAACATTTCTCTCTAAAAGAACCATATCTCTCTTCTGAAAGATGAAAGCTAATGCCTCAGTAAATGCTGTATTTGGCACACCATTCATCGTGAAATTATCAACATCATACAAAGAAATGGTTTGCTCAACATTGTGTCCAAACTCGTGAATCGCAATATTATAACCTTTATAATCCATCCCTTTTTCGCTAATACGAGTACGAAGGTGAGCCTTCTGTCCTTTTTTAGCACCACCCCAAGCGTGTCCTGATCCTCTTGCCGGATCAACAGCAATATGGTCGGCAAGGAATTTAGCTCTGGCTTTATCGTAACCAAGCTTCACCAATAAGTTAGAAAGATCTGCTTCAAGGGCAGCCGCATTAGGATATAGTTTTCTAGTCTGAGCATCAAGCTTAGATTCATCCATACCGCTACGTGCTTTAAACCCATCGTACCAAATATCGAAAGGTTCAAGATCACGACCTAATCTCTTCTTAATTAACTCACCAACTTGCTTCGTTTCTTCAGATCTTAAGAAATCAGTAAAGATTTTCTCAGTATTCTCATGAGAAATCTCTTTAGCTCCAGCATATTGTCTTTCGATGAAAGTACTCTCACCTGGATAATAAGGGTCAATCGCCTTATTTGCGTGAAAATTATTTAAAATCTGCTGATATCTCTCATTTGGCTCCGGAGTCGCTTCAATCGTTTTACCATTCTTATAAACCACGTTTGCATATGGATCCCATTCAAAGTCTCCGCTATTGATTACTTTTTCAGGAATTTCCTGAGAAATAATGCGCTGCATTACCTGATAAATAATCTTCTGCTTCTCTAGTCCGTCTTTTGAATTTGCATAGTTTGCTTTAATCTCATCACGTAGATTCCAGTGCGAAAGAAGCACCTTATCTTCTGGGAAGAAACGCTTACCAGCTTCATCTGTCAAATGCCCCACATAAATATTGTAGTCCATAATATAAACATCAGATCCTGCTGCTGCCTTATTCGCATTCTGCAACAATTCTGCAGGAACTCTAGCTGTAAAGTAATCACCTAAACGAGCGTATGCCCATTCCTGACGTGTCCATTCGCCTGCCAATTTTTCTTTCTCTTCTAAACTAAAAGGAGGAAAATTTAAAGCAATAATGAAAGCTATTTTATTCTTATAGAAATCATCTTGCCAATGTGCACCAACACTGTAAGCACCAAACTGGTTATCAATAGTATGCTGTTCGAATGTATTCAAATGAACAGGCTCTAATAAATCAAGTGTAATTTTATTAAAATGCCCCGTAATGATTTCGATATTGCGAGATATTTTATTAAAAACCAATTCGCGCTCTACAGGATCAGCAATGTAGTTTTCCTTGCAGAATGCTTCAAATTCAGCTTCCGTACCATCACTTTCGCGCCATAAGTTAGCTGCATGTTTTACCCCTTTTGCAAGAAGCGTATTGTCCTCAATAGAGTTTGTATTGGTCATATCATTAACGAGTTGACTCAGAGCATTGGTTTTAATGTTCGAAACATCAGATCCCTGTTTATCTCCGAATGACGATAAAACTAGCCATGCCGAAAACAGAATTAAAAATTTTCTCATTTTATTAGCTTTGATATTGGTTTAAATATTTGTTGCTAAAATAGGAATTTACTAATGAGTAAACAATGAGCTTTTTCATACTTTATTACTAATTCAGAAGGAATGCATGAGAAATAATAAGAGGAGATAGGCTTCTTTTTCTTTGCTTTCTGCTTTTTCCCTTTTAAGCTTTCTCCTTTCTGTAAAAAAAATGTACTTTCGCTTTAAAGATTGAATAACATGTGTTACATTTGCCGAAAATTATAATCATAAATCATGGGAAGAGCATTTGAATTTAGAAAGGCACGCAAATTTAAGCGTTGGGATAAAATGGCTAAAACCTTTACCCGAATAGGAAAAGAAATCGTAATCGCTATTAAAGAGGGCGGACCTGATCCTACATCTAATTCACGTCTTCGTGCGGTAATTCAGAATGCAAGAGCAGCTAACATGCCTAAGGAGAATGTTGAGCGTGCGATTAAGAAAGCGACATCGAAAGATCAAAAGGATTTCAAAGAAATTGTATACGAAGGGTATGCACCACATGGTATTGCTGTTTTAGTAGAAACTGCCACAGATAACCATATGCGTACTGTTGCTGATGTTCGTTCTTACTTTAGTAAGACTAAGGGTAGCTTAGGAACTACAGGTAGTGTAGAATTTATGTTTGAGCATAAGTGTCACTTTAAAATAGAGAACACAGGTCAGGATCTTGAAGAGCTGGAGTTAGAAGTTATTGATTTGGGTGTAGAAGATGTTTTTGCTGAAGAAGATGGTATCATGCTTTACGGTAATTTTCCTGACTTTGGTAAGATTCAAGCTTATTTGGAAGAAAATGAAATGGGTGTTCTTGAATCTGGTTTCGAAAGAATTCCAATGGACACTAAAGAACTTAGCGAAGATCAGGTTGCTGATGTTGAAAAGCTTCTTGATAAATTAGAAGATAATGATGACGTATTACATGTTTTCCATAACATGGCATAAATATAAAGTATAATTAATTTATATTTTGATGATATAAAGCCTGATCCTATAAATGGATCAGGCTTTTTTATTTTAATCACTTTAATAAAAAGAATTGAAGATCTTTTTTAACTTTTTTATTTTCATAAAGCCTTGTAAATGTTATAGGTGTGAGCTAATTGTGTGCAAGTCAGAATTCTTGCCTTTTGTATCTTAAGAGTTTTTATTATATTTAGATATGTAGATGAAAAATGCTTAAACACACCTATGAAATTTAATTACTTAAAATTTGAAAAGAGAGACAAAATTGGAATTTTGACTCTTGACCGCCCAAACGCCTTAAACGCCTTAAATGAGGATGTTTTTAAGGAACTTACCGGTTTCTTCAATGATAAAGAAACCATTCAAACCATTCGTGCTTTGGTAATCACCGGAGAAGGAAAGGCTTTTATTGCTGGAGCAGATATCAAAGCAATGCAAGAGTATTCCACACAAGATGGATATGACTTTTCAGAAATTGGAAAAGGAGTATTTGATCAGATCGCTAACCTGGAAATCCCTGTAATTGCAGCGATTAACGGTTTTGCCCTTGGGGGAGGGCTTGAACTCGCACTGTCTTGCGATATTCGAGTTGCTAGTGAAAAAGCCAGATTAGGATTGCCTGAGGTAAATCTTGGTTTGATTCCTGGTTTTAATGGAACTCAAAGACTACCACGTCTTGTTGGAGCAGGAAATGCGATGTATCTAATGATGCTTGGTGAAGGAATTACAGCTAATGAAGCATACCAATTAGGTATTGTTCAAAAATTAGCAAAGCCGGAATCAGTTCTTGAAGAAACAATAGAACTAGCTGAGAAAATTGCTGGGAAAAGTCCAAATGCGTTGCGTTTAATTAAAAAGATGGTTCACCAAGGAGTTGAATTGAATTTTAAGGATGCAGGTAAAATGGAATCCAAGGAATTTGGTCGCTTGTTTAAAGAGGATCAGAAAGAGCGAGAAGAAGGAATAAATGCCTTTTTAGAGAAGCGTAAGCCAAACTGGTAAAAGAAATCAAAATTTAGTGGGGAGACTTATTGTATTGATTACAATAGGCGGGTAGTGCAGATGGGTTTTTGATTTAGCTCTAATGGAAGAGGTATATCATATAACAACTAGGAAAATCAAAACTAAAAAACAATAAAGTATGGATTTTGTCCAAAAAATGGAAAACGTAAGTGTTCTGGGAGCTGCTGGTAAAATGGGTAGCGGAATTCTTGTATTGCTATCATTTGAGATGGCGAAGCTTAAATTAGGCAAGAAGGAAGATAAAGAATTTGTCTTAAATGCGATTGATGTTTCGCCAACAGCATTGGTAAACTTATTGGGATATGTAAAATCACAATTGGTAAAGCATGCAGAGAAGAATATCGTAGAATTACGAGATTGGTATAAGGAGGATGAAAAGCTTATTTCTAACGAAGATGTCATCAATCAGTTTGTAGATGATGTTATGGCAATGATTCAAACATCTACACGTATTGAAACGGCTTACAATTCGCAATTAATCTTCGAAGCAATTAAGGAAGATAAGGATCTAAAAGTGAAATTGTTTTCACAGATCAAACAAAACAATCCAGATGCCTGGTTTTTAACCAATACATCTTCAATTCCAATTGGTGGAATAGAGAAGGATGCAAATTTAACCGGAGATATAATTGGTTATCATTTCTATAATCCTCCAGTAATTCAGAAATTATTAGAGATTATTAAGACAGAGAACACCAAACCAGAATTAGCTGAGTTCTCAGTGGCTTTGGCTAAATCTATGAGAAAGATTGTAGTTCAATCAAGAGATGTTGCGGGATTTATTGGCAATGGTCATTTTATGCGTGATGCTCTTTATGCATTGAAACAAGCAGAAGAATTGGCTAAAACAGAAGGATGGGCAAAAGCATTTTTCTTAATCGATACCATCAGTCGCGATCTATTGGTTCGTCCAATGGGTATTTTTCAATTACTTGATTATGTTGGAGTAGATGTAACTCGCTTTATATTAGATAGTATGCAGCCATCGTTTCCGAATGAGACTTTATCGCATGAAGCATTGAATCAAATGCTTGATAACGAGGTGAAAGGTGGTCAATATGCCAATGGAACTCAAAAAGATGGCATTTTTAAATATGAGAAAGGAAGAATAAAAGAAGTTTATGATCTGGGTTCACAGAAATATATAGCAACGGAAAGCATCGAAATGGAATGTGCTGCAATATTAGGTGAATTACCGACTCTGAAGATATACTGGAAATCAGTTGTTCGAGATAAAAATAAGGCGGAAATATTGCAGAAGTTTTTTGAAGAATTACACCAGATAGATAGTGTAGGAGCCAATATAGCAGTTGCTTATGGTAAGAATTCAAAAGCAATTGGACAGATGTTAGCCGATACAAATGTAGCGGAATCAACATCTGATGTGAATACCGTGATGGAAACGGGATTTTTCCATGCTTATGGTCCGGTTAACGATTTTTTCTAGAAACCCACTCAAACACTAACAATGAAAACTTTACGCAAAAAAATATTTATGGTAGCCGGTTACAACACCATTTCTATGGGAACTGGTAGGAAAGAATTTCATCCTAAAAAGCCTCGTCCAGATATGGAGCATTATATCAAAGAGGCGGGACAAGCAACGCTTGGAATGATTGGTGGAGCAGCTAATGTTGATGAGGGAGTTATCGGAAACTTTATGGCTTCTCGATTTAATAATCAGGCAAACTTACCAGCATTTCTTCCAATGGTTGATGAGGGTTTAAAATACAAGCCTGCAATTAGCGTTGAAGGTGCTTGTGCATCAGGTGGATTGGCGCTAGCAACCGGTATTAAATCGATTTTGGCTGAAACGGCAGATGTTGTCTTGGCAATTGGTTTTGAGGTTCAGAATACAATGAAAGCAATGTATGGTGCTGATGTTTTGGCAGGTGCAGGTTGGATGAAAACCAGAAAAGAGGGACATGCATATTATTTCCCTGGCGTTTTTAGCGATCGTGCAGGTGCCTATTACGAAAAGTATGGTAAAGAAACCACTCGTAAGGCTATGGCTAAATGGTATTGCAATGCCATTGAGAATGCTCGCTTGTGCAAGACAGCCCAGGAATTTCACAATAAGAACAAGGATTTGGAAGCTACGGCAAACGCTCCAATGAATCCAAGAGCTTTTGTTGAGAATTTGAACTACTTCGACTGCTCTAAAGTATCAGATGGTGCATCAGCAATTGCAATTGTTTCAGAGGAAGGATTAAAGAAGATTGGTGTAGAACCAAAAGATGCAGTTGAAGTCCTAGGTTTTGGTCAAGCTACAGCTGATATTACTGCCAAACCAGAAGTGCCAACTAAATTAACAACGACCCAAAAAGCAACAGAGAAGGCTATGCTAATGGCTGGAATTACTGTTGATGATATTGGAACCGTTGAGGCTCATGATTGTTTTTCCATTGCTGGAATTATGGCAACAGAGGCAATTGGATTTGCCGAAGAAGGAAAAGGTCCTGAGTTCGTGTTAGAAGGAAATACGGCAAGATGCGGTAAGGTGCCATTCAATACAACCGGGGGACTGATTGGCTGGGGGCATCCAACAGGGGCAACTGGTGTACATCAGGCTGTAACCGTATGGGAACAATTAACTGGTAAAGCGGGTGATGCACAGATTGAAATAAGTGCAGACAGACCGTATGCTCTTAGTATCAATATGGGAGGAGACGATAAATCGTTAGTAGCAATTGTTTACAAAAGAGGAGAATAATTAAAAGAATGAGATAATCATTATATAAAAAAAGCTAGTGGCTCTAGGTAGCCGCTAGCTAAATATCACACCTAAAAAGTTAATACTATGAATTTTGAACTCACCGAAGAACAAGAGATGATTCGAGATGCAGCACGTGATTTTGCTCAACGTGAATTATTACCAGGAGTTATTGAACGTGACGAAAATGCAATTTATCCTAAAGAACAAGTTAAGCGATTAGGAGAATTAGGTTTTCTTGGCATGCTCGTTGGAACAGAATATGACGGTGGAGGTATGGATACCGTATCCTATGTTCTTGCAATGGAAGAAATTTCTAAGGTTGATGCTTCAGTATCTGTTATTATGTCTGTGAATAACTCTTTGGTTTGCTGGGGAGTTCAAAAATATGGTAGCGAGGCGCAGAAAGAAGAGTTTTTAAAGCCAATGGCCAGGGGGGATAAAATTGGAGCTTTCCTTCTTTCCGAACCGGAAGCCGGATCGGATGCTACTTCTCAAAGAACAACAGCTGTTGATATGGGAGACCATTATTTAGTAAATGGAATCAAGAATTGGATAACATCAGGTGGAACGGCTTCAACTTACCTGCTTATTGCGCATACACATCCAGAGAAAAAACACCATGGTATTAATGCTTTCCTGATAGATTCAAACTTGGAAGGAATTAGTGTTGGCCCACATGAGAATAAAATGGGAATGCGTGCCTCTGATACGCATTCTGTGATGTTTAATAATGTAAAGATCCCTAAGGAGAATCGTTTGGGAGAAGATGGACAAGGCTTTAAAATCGCCATGAAATCACTTGAAGGTGGTCGTATTGGTATTGCGTCTCAAGCTTTAGGACTTGCCTCTGGTGCTTACGAATTAGCATTGCAATATGCTCAGGAACGAAAGACCTTCGGAAAAGAAATTATCAAACATCAGGCTATTGCTTTTAAACTTGCTGATATGGCAGTTGAAATTGAAGCAGCACGATATTTTTGTTTAAAAGCAGCTTGGTTAAAGGATCAGGGAAAACCATACGGACAGGCCAGTGCTATGGCTAAGCTTTATGCCGCAGAAACCGCAATGAAAGTTACGACTGAAGCTGTTCAAATTCATGGAGGAAATGGCTATGTGAAAGAGTACCATGTAGAACGCTTGATGCGTGAAGCCAAATTAACTCAGATTTATGAAGGAACCTCGGAGATACAAAAAATTGTTATTTCAAGGGGTTTAATGGATTGATAATTGAAATTGAGAAAGTTTTATATAGTTGATCTGTAGGTTTTAAGATCGACTTATCTAAATAAATAGAATACTATAAATAACTGATACTTAAATTAAACGCTATATGAAGATACTGGTTTGTATAAGTAACGTACCGGATACCACAACTAAGGTGAAGTTTAAGGAAGACAATACCTTATTTGATGATTCAGGGATTCAATGGATCATTAATCCATGGGATGAATTGGCTCTTACAAGAGCTTTGGAATTGAAAGAGAACGCTGGTAATTCGGTTGATGAGGTTTGTGTAATAAACGTTGGAAGTGCACAAACAGATGCAACATTAAGAAAGGCTTTAGCAATTGGAGCCGATAAAGCAATACGAATTGATGCATGTGCAGGAGATGCTTATTATGTAGCAGGTCAAATTGCAGAATATCTTAAAGAAAATCCATTTGATATCGTTTTTAGTGGGATTGAATCTAGTGATTACAATGGCTCTTCTGTTGGTGCCATGATTGCTGAGTTTATGGATTATCCAGGAATATCATCGGTAACTCATATTGATCTTGACGATGATGAGATTGTATTGCATCGTGCCATTCCAGGTGGAAAACAAAAAATAAAGACAGAAGCTCCTTTTGTTGCGGTTGTGCAAAAGGGAATTACAAATGAGCCAAGAATTCCGGCAATGCGTGGCATTATGATGGCTCGAAAGAAACCATTAGAGGTAAAACCAGCTGCTGAAATCGAAATGTTAACCAAGTCTGTAAAATTCGAGCTTCCAGAAGCGAAAGGAGCTTGTAAAATGATTGATGCAGAACAAGCGGAGCAGTTAGTTGGGTTTCTAAAAAATGAAGCTAAGGTATTGTAATTCAAAAAAAACTAAAAAAATAGCCTATGTCAGTAATAGCATTTGCCAAAAATTGGAACGGAAAATTTAAGGGTTCTACATATGAATTGGTTTCCTATTCAAAGAAGCTAGCTAGTGACCTAAGTGTTGGTCTAGTTGTCGTTTCTATCGGAGAGATAGCTGAAGAGGAACTTAAAAGTTTAGGGAAATATGGGGCAGACAGAATTATTTCTGTTAACGATCCTAAAATGAATATATTAACAAGTCGCGTTTATGCCGATGTACTTACAAAAATCTCTGAAAAGGAGAATGCAAGTGTCGTTGTCTTAAACGATAACAATAGTGGAAAAGCAATTGCACCTAGAATTTCGGTAAAAATGAAAGCTGGAATGGTTGCTGCTGTTCAAGAATTACCTGTTTCTCTCGACCCTTTTATTGTGAAGAAGAGAGTGTTTTCAGGAAAAGCATTTGGACATGTACAGATTGATTCACCCCAAAAAGTGATTACGATCGCTAAAAATTGTTTTGGTTTAGTTGAGATTCCAGTGGAATCCGTGGTAGAAGAATATATTCCAGAAGTTGATACGGCACTATTCAAAGTTCAGGTGTTGGAAGAAGAAGAGCAGAAGAATAAAGTAATTCTTTCGGATGCTGATATCGTGATTTCTGCAGGTAGAGGAATGAGGAGTCCTGATAATTGGGGACCAGTGGAAGATCTTGCAGAAGTTTTGAATGCAGCAACAGCTTGTTCTCGTCCAGTTTCGGATGAAGGATGGCGTGGTCATGAAGAGCATGTTGGACAAACAGGAAAAGTAATTGCACCAAATTTATACATCGCCGCAGGTATTTCAGGCGCGATACAGCATGTTGCAGGTATTAGTCGAAGCAAGTGCATTGTTGCCATCAATACAGACCCTGAAGCACCTATTTTCGGAGTTGCTGATTATGGAATTATTGGTGATGCTATGGAAATCTTACCAAGATTAACAGAAGCGTTTCGAAATTCAAAATCTTGAGGTAAGTATCAAGTAAAAAGTATCAAGAAACAAGAATTCTTGGTACTTGAAACTTGCTACTTCTTGACTTTTGCTCAGTGTTAAATACTAACATCATAAATTGTAAGTGAATTCTTAATATCTAGAATATGACCAAACAGATTCTCTTTATCATCGCATTGTTGATCACGCTTGGCGTCTTTGCCTATTCGGTAAGGCGATTGTGGTCATTTTTCAAATTGACCAAGCCATCTTATCCAATTCGAAACATTGGTGCTCGAATTTCACACACTTTAAATGTGGCTTTCGGACAAACGAAAATCTTTCGTAAACCAGTGATTGGTTTGATGCATGCATTGGTTTTTTGGGGCTTTCTTGTGATTACATTGGGAAGCGTTGAAATGGTTGTTGATGGTGTATCAGGAGTTGATAGAGCATTTGCTTTTACCGGATGGTTTTATGATGTGGTAATGGCCTCTGGTGATGTTTTTGCTTTGTTAATCATTATTTTTATCAAGCTTTTTAGCATTCGCAGAATGTTCATGAATGTTAAACGCTTTTCTGGCGTGGAGATGACTCCAAAAGCAAATTGGGATGCTCAATTGTCCTTGTTTTTTATTGGATTCTTGATGGTTTCCTTGATTTGTTTCAATATGGGATACATTAGTAATCATCCAAATGGATACGAAGGTGTTTACCCAGTTTCTGCTACTTTGGTTGATTTATTTGGCTGGAATTTTGGCTGGTTGCAAGAGCCAGGTTGGTGGATTCATATTTTATTGATATTCACATTTGCGAATTACTTACCGTATTCTAAGCATTTCCATGTGTTTTTATCCATACCGAATGTATTCCTAGCTAATCTGGAACCAATTACAAAGTATCCAAACTTAGAAAGCATTACTCGTGAAGTAAAATTGATGTTAGATCCAGAAGCAGCTTATGATGAGAATGCTGAGGTAGCTCGTTTTGGAGTAAAAGATGTGGAAGACATAAGCTGGAAAAACTATATGGATTCGCTGTCATGTACGCAATGTGGCCGTTGTACGGATGTTTGTCCTGCAAATATTACGGGTAAGCTATTATCTCCAAGAAAGATTTTTGTTGATGTCAGAAAACGAATGGATGAGAAAGGGCCATTAGCAGCATTGGGAAAAGAGGATAGCAAATCACTTTTACGAGATTACATTACCGAAGAAGAAATTTGGGCTTGTACAACTTGCAATGCCTGTGTTCAGGAATGTCCAATTGATATCAGCCATCCGAATTTAATCATGGATATGAGAAGATATTTAGTGATGGAAGAAGCTTCGGCACCGGCAGAATTAAATACCATGTTTACTAATATCGAAAACAACGGTGCTCCATGGCAATTCTCTCCTGAAGATAGAATGAAATGGACAGAAGAATAAATTGTAAGTTTTTATAGATAACAAGTGTAAAGACGTATTGCAATACGTCTCAACTAGAAATAAAAATAAATGACAGATATAAAACTACAAGTACCTGTAATGGCTGATGTTGTCGCAAAAGGCGAAACACCTGAATATTTGTATTGGGTTGGCTGTGCAGGAGCATTCGATGATAGATATCAAAAAGTAGCACGAGCTTTTGCTAAAATTTTAAATCATCTTGGTGTGACTTATGCAGTTTTGGGTAAAGAGGAAAGCTGTACTGGTGATGCTGCCAAAAGAGCTGGAAACGAAATGCTTTTTCAGATGCAAGCCATGCAAAATATTGAAATCTTGAACGGATATGAGGTAAAGAAGATCATTTGCACTTGTCCGCATTGCTACAATACACTAAAAAATGAATATCCAGAATTGGGTGGTAATTACGATGTGATCAATTACACCGTCTTCTTGGATGAAATGATTCGTACTGGGAAGTTAGATTTGGGAAACAATCCATTCAAAGGAGAAACCATTACTTATCACGATCCATGCTATTTGGGAAGAGGAAATGACATTTACGATGCACCGAGAAATGTTGTGAAGGCAGTTTTCGGAGAAGTAAAGGAGATGAAGCGAGCAAGAAGTTTTGCTTTGTGTTGTGGTGCTGGAGGTGCTCAAATGTTCAAAGAGGCCGAAAAAGGAGACAAGGAAGTGAATATTGAGCGTACGGAAGAGGTGATGGATACAAAAGTAGATAAAGTAGCTTCTGCATGTCCGTTTTGCATGACCATGTTGACGGATGGTATCAAGCTGAAAAATCAAGAGGAGAGTTTACAGAATTTAGATGTGGCAGAAATTATAGAGAAAGCGTTGGAATTGTAGAACTAAATCAAGGGGGATGACAGAAAATACAGCATATAAGCTGAAAAATACGGTTCGAATTGTAACGGCAACTTCTCTTTTCGATGGCCATGATGCTTCGATAAATATCATGCGACGTATTATTCAGGCATCGGGAGCGGAAGTAATCCATTTGGGACACAATCGTTCTGCAGAAGAAATTGTGGATTGTGCCATTCAGGAAGATGCACAGGCAATTGCAATTAGTTCCTATCAAGGTGGACACAATGAGTTTTTCAAATACATGTATGATCTACTGCAAGAGAAAAATGCTAGTCACATACAGATATTTGGAGGTGGTGGAGGTGTTATACTTCCCGCTGAAATTAAGGAATTAGAGGAATATGGCATAGCTGGGCTTTACTCTCCTGATGATGGAAGGAATTTGGGCTTGCAAGGAATGATAAATGAAGTTCTTCAAAAGTCTGATTTTGAATTCGAAAATTCAGAACTTCCTAAAATAAAAGAACTTAATGATGGTAATGTAAACTTATTATCGAGGTTGATTACATTAGCGGAACAGGATGAATTACAAAATACTGATCTGTTTGTAGAACTTAAAAATAAGGCTGAAATCAGTAATATTCCTGTTGTTGGAATCACTGGAACTGGTGGTGCAGGTAAATCTTCACTTACGGATGAACTGATTCGAAGAATTCAAATTGATTACCCTGAATTGAAGCTTGCTATTTTATCTGTAGATCCATCGAGAAAGAAGAGTGGTGGAGCTTTGTTAGGTGATAGAATTCGAATGAATGCCATCAATCATCCAAATATTTATTTGCGTTCATTGGCAACAAGAAGAGCAAATTTAGCCTTATCCAAACATGTAGGTGATGCTTTGATCTTGATGAAGGCTGCAGGATTTGATTGTATTTTTCTGGAAAGTTCAGGAATTGGGCAATCGGATACGGAGATTGTTGATTACAGCGATGTGAAATTGTATGTTATGACTCCTGAATTTGGTGCTGCAACTCAATTGGAGAAGATCGACATGCTTGATTTTGCTGATTTGATTGCCATTAACAAGTTTGACAAACAAGGAGCACAAGATGCCTTACGTGATGTGAAAAAGCAATATCAACGAAATAATCTTCTCTGGGAGCAAAATCCAGACGATATGCCAGTTTATGGGACAGTTGCTTCTCAATTCAACGATCATGGCGTAAATGAGCTCTATCATGCCTTAATTGAGTTTTTATCTGCAAACAAAGAGACTGCATTTGCAAAGAATGGGAAACCACTTCTGGAAGCCAGTCAAAAGATAGAAATTGTACCTCCAGCAAGAGTAAGATACCTTTCGGAGATAGCTGAGACTGTCCGCAGATACAATCGAAAGGCAGAAGAACAGTCTGAAATAGCTGATCAATTGTATGCTTTAAATAAAGTGAGTAAAGCACTTAAAGAAGAAGGTGTTAAGGAGGTTTTATTAAAAGAATATTCTAGTCTATCTAAAGGCTTTAAACATCAGGATGTTATTGACTCTTGGGAAGATAAAAAGAAAAGATACAAGGCTGATATTTTCTCCTATAAGGTGAGAGGTAAAGAGCTAAAGGTAGACACCCATTTCGAAACTTTATCTCATTCTCGCATTCCTAAAATTGTTCTGCCCAATTACAAATCATGGGGCGATATTCTTAAATGGAATTTGAGAGAAAATGTACCTGGAGAGTTTCCATATGCTGCAGGTGTTTTCCCATTTAAGAGAGAAGATGAGGACCCAACTCGCATGTTTGCTGGTGAAGGAGGCCCCGAAAGAACAAATAAACGTTTTCATTACTTGTCGAAAGGCATGCCGGCTGTTCGATTATCTACAGCTTTTGATTCTGTAACTCTTTACGGAGAAGATCCGCATGAGCGACCTGATATTTATGGTAAAATTGGTAATGCCGGTGTTTCAATAGCTAGTTTGGATGATGCTAAGAAATTGTATTCGGGTTTCGACTTGGTTTCGAATAAGACATCAGTTTCTATGACTATTAATGGCCCTTCCGCTGCAATGGTAGCCTATTTCATGAATGCTGCTATCGATCAACAATGTGAGATGTATATCCGAGAAAATGGATTGGAAGAAGAGGTTAAAGTAAAGATTGAAGAGATTTACGCTGGGCGAGACAGGGTAGTGTATGTAGGCAATTTACCAAAAGAAAATAATGGTCTGGGATTGATGTTGTTGGGACTTACTGGTGATCAGGTTTTACCGCATGAAGTTTATCAGAAAATTAAGACAGAAACCATTTGTAAGATAAGGGGAACGGTTCAGGCTGATATTCTAAAGGAGGATCAAGCTCAGAACACTTGCATTTTCTCTACAGATTTTTCTTTAAAATTGATGGGGGATATTCAAGCCTATTTTATTGATAATGAGGTTCGAAATTTTTATTCGGTTTCTATTTCGGGATATCATATTGCCGAAGCTGGGGCTAATCCGATTAGCCAACTGGCTTTTACTTTGTCGAATGGCTTTACTTACGTGGAGTATTATTTATCAAGAGGGATGAATATTAATGATTTTGCTCCAAACCTGTCTTTTTTCTTTTCGAATGGTATAGATGCAGAATATGCCGTTTTAGGACGTGTTGCTCGTTTGATATGGGCAAAGGCCATGAAATATAAATACGGGGCTAATGAGCGCTCTCAGAAGCTTAAATACCATATTCAAACCTCAGGACGATCCTTGCATGCACAAGAAATGGATTTTAATGATATCAGAACCACTTTGCAAGCATTATATGCGATTTATGACAATTGCAATTCACTCCATACGAATGCTTACGACGAAGCACTAACGACACCAACGGAGGAGTCTGTTCGTCGAGCTATGGCAATTCAGTTGATTATCAATCGTGAATTAGGTTTGGCTATAAATCAAAATCCTATGCAAGGTTCTTTTATTATCGAGGAATTGACTGATCTGGTTGAAGAAGCTGTATTGCTCGAATTTGATCGGATTACAGAGCGGGGTGGTGTATTGGGAGCGATGGAAACCATGTATCAGCGCAATAAGATTCAATCTGAATCATTACAATACGAAAGTTTGAAGCACAATGGTGGCTTGCCAATAGTTGGCGTGAATACTTTCTTGAGTAAGAAAGGTTCGCCAACAGTACAACCTAAGGAGGTGATTCGTTCTGATGAAGAAGAAAAGGTAAATCAAGTCAAATTCAAGGAGTTGGTGCAAGAGAATAACAAGGATAAGTCGGTTAAAGCTTTACTTGAACTTAAAGAAACGGCTTTGAAGAATGAAAACGTGTTTGCTGCATTAATGGAGGTGTGTAAGTACTGCACCTTAGGACAAATTACCAATGCATTGTACGAAGTTGGTGGTCAATACAGAAGAAATATGTAACTTAATATTACGCTAAGTAACCTAAAATGAAAAAATAGTTTTTTCTATTTTTTTAGATGTAAAAAAGAATAAAAGATCTGAAATAAACAATAAAACAAATAACATTGAATCAATTAGAATCAAAAATAGACGTGCAATCAGATGATTTTTTGAATAACAAAAAGTCATACGATAAGCTAATGAGTGTATATCGAGACCGATTGAAAGGGATTTTGAATGGTGTTGATGAAAAGGCTAAAGAACGCCATTTAAAACGTGGTAAGCTTTTGGTTCGAGATCGAATTGAGCTACTGCTCGATAAGAATACCCCATTTTTGGAGCTTTCTGCAATGGCTGCCTGCGATCAATATGAAAATCAATTTCCATCAGCTGGAATTGTAACTGGTATTGGTGTTATTCACGGAAGAGAATGTATAATTGTTGCTAATGATGCGACTGTTAAAGGCGGTACATACATTAAAGAGACCATTAAAAAACACATCCGAGCACAGGAAATAGCTATGGAAAATCATTTGCCATGCATTTATATGGTCGATTCTGGTGGCGTTTTCTTGCCCGAGCAATCCAAGGTTTTTCCTGATAAATATGATTTTGGTCGATTTTTCTTCAATCAGTCCAAGATGTCAGCAAGGGGAATTCCCCAAATCTCAATTGTGATGGGTTCATGCACTGCTGGAGGGGCTTACGTTCCTGCTATGAGCGATGAAACCATTATTGTTCGAGGACAAGGAACCATATTTATTGGTGGACCTCCTTTGGTTAAAGCGGCAACAGGCGAAGACGTTAGCGCAGAAGAATTAGGCGGAGCAGAGATGCACACTTCTATTTCTGGTGTTGCCGATCATTTGGCTGAAGATGATAGACATGCCGTTCAGATTTGTAGAAATATTTTTGAGAGTATGCCAAAGATTCAGAAATACAATTTAGAACGAGCTGAGGTAATAGAGCCAGTCTATCCAGCGAGTGAATTGTATGGATTGGCTCCTTTAGATCTTAAGAAACCTGTTGATGCGAGGGAGTTAATAGCCAGAATTGTTGATGGAAGCACATTTCAGGAATTCAAAGAAAGATATGCACCAACTATTGTTACTGGTTTTGCAAAAATCATGGGGTTTCCGGTAGGTATCATTGCAAATAATGGTATTATTTTCTCTGAAACATCTTTAAAAGCAGCCCATTTTATTGAATTGTGCAGTTTCCGGAAGATTCCATTGGTATTCCTGCAGAATATTACTGGTTTTATGGTTGGTAAAGAATATGAACACAAAGGGATTGCTCGAGATGGAGCTAAAATGGTTCATGCAGTTGCAAATGCTCAAGTGCCAAAATTCACCGTGATTGTTGGTGGTTCTTTTGGAGCAGGAAATTATGCAATGGCGGGTCGTGCTTATGAACCTAGGTTGTTGTTTATGTGGCCAAATGCCAAGATATCTGTAATGGGTGGAGAACAAGCGGCTGGTGTATTGGTTCAAGTGAAAGAGCAACAATTGCAAAAACGAGGACAAGAATTCCCAAAGGAAGAGCAAGATCAACTAAAGCAAAGTATTCTTGATAAATACGAGAAAGAAGGTTCTGCTTATTTCAGCACTTCACGATTGTGGGACGATGGAATAATTGATCCTGCTGACACTCGAAAGGTTTTGGCGATGGGTATTGCTTCTTCTTTAAACAAAGAGTTTGGTGATCCTGATTTTGGTGTATTCAGGATGTAGTATAATTTTTTAAGTCCTCTTTAGGGGATTTAGGGGTAAATCAAAGACAATGAAAGAATTTCAAACAATAGAATTCAATATAGAAAATCAAATTGGGACGATTACTTTGAATCGTCCGGATATTCACAATGCTTTTAACGAGGTGATGATTGGTGAAATCATCGATTGTTTTGAAGAAGTTGAGAAGATGGACTATGAAACTTTGCGAGTAGTAATCCTGAAAGGAAAAGGAAAATCTTTTTGTGCAGGAGCTGACCTAAAGTGGATGAAAGGTGTTGCCAATTATTCTTATGAAGAGAATTATGTGGAGAGTTACAAGCTATCGATGTGCTTTAATGCAGTTTATGCGTGTAAGTTTCCGACCATTGCTGTGGTTCATGGAGCTGCAATTGGTGGTGCAAATGGATTGTTAGCAGCATGTGATTTCGTTTTGGCACATAAGAATACGGTTTTCTCACTAAGTGAGGTGAAAATTGGAATTGTACCAGCTTGTATTTCACCTTACGTGATGAAACGTGTTGGCGAATACAAATCGAAAGAGTTGATGCTTACAGGAATGCGATTCGATGGGAAAGAGGCTAAACAAGCAGGTTTGGCTAATTGGTCCTTTGGGGAAAAGAAGCTAAAATCAAAATTAGAAGATTTGATTTCTAAATTAAAATCGAGTGGACCAATAGCAGTTTCAACTTGCAAACAATTGCTTTATGATGTTGAAAATGTCTGGAATCATGAAGAAGCAATGAAAAATACGGCTAAGATGATTGCTGAACTTCGCCAATCGGATGAAGGACAGGAAGGAATGAGTTCATTTTTGGAAAAACGCAAACCTAATTGGACTTTAGATAATTAAGAATTATTAATGTTTAATTAAAAATTTGGTCAGAATTAGATTAACGGCATTAAGCCTTGAAAAACACTTTACTATTTTATTTGGGTGCTTCGAGAAGCCTAAGCTGAGGAACTCTGCCAGATCTATCAATTTTCATGAATTAATAATTTATCATTGATAATTATCAATTAATATGTACTACAAACGACTACTCATAGCAAACCGAGGTGAAATAGCCCTTAGAATCATACGAACAGCGCGTGATTTGGGTATTCATACCATTGCACTTTATACTGATTTGGATCGCGAAGCGGAACACGTTTATCAAGCTGATGAAGCCTATCCATTGATCGGGAATAGTTTGCAAGAAACTTATCTCAATTCGAATCAAATTGTGGAGATTGCTAAGAAAGCACATGCAGATGCTATTCATCCAGGTTATGGATTTTTAGCAGAAAATGCCGTGTTTTCTCAATTGTGTAAGGATCATGACATTGATTTTGTTGGTCCGGATGCAAATGCTATCCAGTTGATGGGAAATAAAGTAAATGCCCGAGAGTTTGCCAAATCGATTGGTGTTCCAGTTCTTGAAGGAGTGGTTGGTAATGCCGAAAAATTGATAGCCGAGGCGGAAAAAATGCAATTCCCACTCCTAATTAAAGCTGCTTCAGGCGGCGGAGGTAAAGGAATGCGGATTGTTCATAAAAAAAAGGAATTGAGAACTGCCCTAGAAGCCACATCGCGCGAAGCGGCTACCTATTTTGGAGATGGAACGGTTTTAATTGAGCGATATATTCAGAATCCACGTCATATTGAAGTACAAGTTTTAGCTGATAAGCATGGAAGTGTAGTTCATTTATACGAACGCGAATGTTCCATTCAAAGGCGTTTCCAGAAAGTGATTGAGGAAGCTCCATCGCCTACGCTAACATCCGAATTAAGAAAGGAAATGGGGAATATGGTGGTTTTCCTAGCACAGGAAATGAATTATACCAATGCAGGTACAGTTGAATTTCTGGTTGATGAAGATTTAAATTATTATTTCCTGGAAATGAATACTCGTATTCAAGTGGAACATCCGGTAACGGAGATGATTACTGGTGTGGATTTGGTAGAGCAACAATTGCGCGTAGCTTCTGGTCGCAAACTGCAAATGAAACAAGAAGACATTCAATTAAATGGACATGCAATAGAAGCAAGGATATATGCTGAAGATCCGGAAAGGGATTTTATACCCTCACCAGGTGATATCAGTTTTTACAAGACACCTAAACTCTTTGAAGGGCGATTGCGTTTAGATTCTGCAGTGAAAGGGGCTTGTACGATACATCCTGATTATGATCCAATGATTGCTAAATTAGTAGTTTGGGATGAAAATCGTGATTTGGCGATTGAAGGTTTGCATCATGCCTTGCACGAATATGAGATACATGGTATTAAAAATAACATCATGTATTTGCACACTTTGCTGAATACAAATGATTTTAAACAAAATAAGATCTCCACTCATTTCTGTCAGGATCATGCGGATTCATTGCTTAAGAAAATGCAAGAGGAGAAACGAGAGATCCCTCCAGTTTTATTTCACATCAGTTTTGCATTGTTTGAATTGAATCGCGAAAAATCGAATAATGTTTGGGAGGAGATTGGTTATTGGAGGCAACAAGGGAAACGAGTAAGAATTGTTGATGAAGAGATTGTTGATATCGAAATATTGAAAGAAAATCCTTATTGTGTTCGAATTATTGATGATGATTATGTGCTTGAAAATCTAATAATTGGCGATGATCATCTATTGTTTGAGTTTAAAGGTGCAAGGTATCAGTTTTATCGTTCGAAAAATTCGGAAGGAAAGAGTTTTGTGAGCTGTAAAGGTATTGTTCATGAGCTAGAAAGGTGGTCTGAAATTCAATCAGAAATAAATGAAGGCAGTTTATCCGATCAATTGAGTGATGGAAGTATTTTAGCTCCGATGCCTGGAAAAGTTGTAAAAATTGAAGTGGTAGAAGGTCAAAAAGTGACTAAAGGAGATGTCTTAATTATTGTTGAAGCAATGAAGATGGAAAATAGCATACGTGCTCCTTTTGATGGAACAATTGAAAATGTATTTGTTAAGGAAGGGGATCAAGTGAAAAATGCAACAGAGTTAATGAAATTGGAAGCACTTGAAGTACCTGAAATAACTGCTTTGTAAAAGCTTTCTGCAAGTTGCAGAAAAAACTCAAGATGAAAATGATGGAATACTAAATATTAAAACACACTAACAATGAAAGACAAAATTCGAATAGCAAATGCCGGTGGCTTTTGGGGAGATGATCTTGGCGTTTTGAGACGTCAGTTGGAAGGTGGAGAAGTGGACTATATTTCTTCAGATTTTTTGGCTGAGGTTACCATGAGTATCCTTCGAAAACAGCAGTTAAAAAATGAAGCCATGGGGTATGTGGGCGATTTTGTTGATCAGATTGTTGATGTTGCAGCCCTGATGAAAGAAAAGAAGGTGAGAATGCTAACCAATGCAGGCGGTATTAATCCTTTAGCTTGTGCTCGCAAAATTCTATCAGAACTTAATAAAAAAGGTATAGATTTAAAGATTACAGTTGTTGTTGGCGATAATATAATTGAAAGGATTGATGAGTTTTATCCTGATAAAACCATGTTTACCGATATGGAAACGGGTGATGACTTTGCTCGTATCAAAGAGAATATTCAATCTGCAAATGTTTATTTAGGTGTACCGCCTTTATTAAAAGCTTTAGAAAGTGGAGCAGATCTAATATTAGCTGGACGTGTTACAGATACGTCAATTACTATGGCACCTTTTATTTATGAGCTTGGATGGGATCTCGGAGATTGGAATAAATTGGCTGCAGGTTTGGTAGCTGGTCATATAATAGAATGTGGTGCGCAGGCCAGTGGTGGTAATTTTACAGATTGGCAGAAGGTTAAGTCATGGAACAATATGGGTTATCCAATTGTTGAGATGAATAAGGATGGAAGCTTTGAAGTTTACAAGCACGCAAACACGGGTGGTTTAATTAGTTGTGATACCATACGTGAACAGCTAGTTTATGAAATGGGAGATCCTAAACATTATATTAGTCCAGATGTGGTTGCTGATTTTAGCCAATTGGAATTAACAGAAGTGGCTCCTAACCGAGTTTTAGTTAAAAATGCGAAAGGTCATCCTTCCACACACTTTTTGAAAGTTTCAATGGCATACGAAGATGGCTATAAGGCTGTTAGTTCTATTGTGATTTCGGGAGGAAGAGTTTTGAATAAAGCTCGTGAATTTGAAAAGATATTTTGGGAGAGATTAAATACAGATTATAAGAAAACCAATACGGAATATATTGGTTATAATGCTTGTCATCAGGATTTGGTAGAAGATATTGATCCTAATGAAATTCTTTTGCGTTTCTCAGTTTACGATGATGATTTAGAAAAGATTAAGGCTTTCTCAACAAGTATTGCTCCCTTAATTTTGAGTGGCCCTCCGGGTGTTGCTGTAACAGGTGGTAGAGCTCGTAGTCAACAGGTTATTACTTATTGGCCGACTTTAATACCCAAAAGAACACATCACTTCTGCTGTTCATATTTTAAATGACGAGGGAGAAGTTTTGGAGAGTTATGAAATTGGTTCCGTTTTAGGCAATGAAGAAGAGATGCTTGTAATGGACTTGAAGGAACATACTGAATATGTTGATCCTTCGTGGGAGGAAGATCGATTGATCACAGTTCATTTACGAGATATTTGTTTGGGTAGATCAGGAGATAAGGGTGATACGGTTAATGTTGGTGTGTTGGCAAGATCTGAAGAGATATATCAGTACTTAAAACATGATTTAACAGCCAAGAAGGTTAGGGAAATGTTTGGTAAAATGACAAAAGGAAAAGTAACCCGTTTTGAAATTGATAACCTATTGGCATTGAATTTCTTATTGGAAGAATCGCTAGATGGTGGAGGAACAAAATCTTTAATGATTGATGCTCAAGGAAAGACTTTTGCTTCTGCATTGTTGAATCAGGAAATCATGATTCCGGAAAAATTACTTTCATCAAAACAAAAGGCTGTATCACAAAAATAATTTAAGGAAAAGCCCATGATGATTGGGATAGTTTATGATTATTACTAACTTAAAAGTTAAGAAGATAAAGAGAAAAATATGAATTTTGATTTAAGTGAAGAACACAATACAATAAGAAAGGCTGTTCGGGATTTTGCCGAACGGGATATAAAACCATTGGCTGCAGAATTAGATGAGAAGGAGACATTTTCTGAAGAATTAACAAAGAAAATGGGAGAGTTAGGCCTATTTGGAATGACACTACCAGAAGAATATGGAGGTCAAGGAACTGATTATTTATCATACATTATTGCAGTTGAGGAAATTGCTAGGGTAGATGGATCTCATGCAGCTACTTTGGCTGCTCATAATTCACTTGGCATTGGTCCATTATATGAATTTGGTACAGAAGAACAAAAACTGAAATATCTTCCAGGCCTTTGTTCAGGAGATGAACTTTGGGCATTTGGATTAACGGAACCAGAAGCGGGTTCTGATTCGAGAGGATCTAAAACTTACGCTAAAGATTTGGGTGATCAATGGGAAATTAATGGATCGAAAATTTTCATAACCAATGGTTCGTCTAAATTGTGCAAAGGAGTAACTGTACAGGCAATAAGTGCAATTAATGACAATGAAAAGGAGTTTACAACTTTTATTGTAGAAAAAAATACGCCAGGATGGACGTCAAGAGCTATGCATGGGAAGATGATGTGGAGAGCTTCTGACACTTCGGAAATGTTTTTTGATACTTGTTGTATTTCTAAACAAAATATTCTTGGAGAACATGGAATGGGATCAAAAGTGATGCTAAAAACACTTGATTCAGGAAGATTGTCTATTGCTGCGATGGGACTTGGTTGTGCTCAAGGGGCATATGAACTTGCCCTTGCTTATGCGCAAGAGAGAAAACAATTTGGTAAACCGATATCGAAATTTCAAGCAATTTCTTTTAAATTAGCTGATATGGCTACCAAAATTGAATTGGCTCGCAATCTTTTGTACAAAGCGTGTTGGTTAAAAGACAATGGGAGAGAGTTTGCCAAGGAGGCTGCAATGGCTAAATTGTATTGTTCGGAGATTGCCAAAGAAGTTGCTGATGAAGCGGTTCAAATTCATGGTGGATATGGCTTAATGAAGGAATATCCGGTTGAACGTTTTTATCGTGATCAGCGTTTGCTTCAAATCGGCGAGGGAACATCGGAGATTCAGCGCTTGGTTATTTCAAGACACATTGGTTGTTGAAAGAAGAATAAAAACAATAAGACAATAAACATACTTGCTAACTAAATAGGACTAAAAATGAGTAGAGATCTTATACTTGCCTTAAATCCACGTATGCAATTTACGCGTATCGCGGTTTATCGGATGAATTCTCCGGTTTTTTTGAAGAAAATTAACCACAAAGAGGAAGAAATTGGTGAATTTGATTGTTTTTGTGATCAAACAGAAGTTCGTGCTAAAATTATTTTAGCCGAATTGAAAGCAAATGATATTCCTCTTGATGAAATAAAAATTATTATTGGACGCGGAGGATTATTAAAACCTGTAAAATCTGGTGTATATCGCGTTAATGATAAAATGCGTAAAGATCTTTCTGATTGTGTATATGGTAATGATGTTGTTAACTTGAGTGGCTTGTTAGCTGATTCAATCGCAGCACAAATAGATGGTGCAAGTGCTTTTGTTGCTGATCCAGTGGTGGTTGATGAATTGGAAGATATTGCTAGAATTACTGGACGTCCTGAGTTTAAAAAGCGCTCTATCTTTCATGCTTTGGATCAAAAAACGAGTGCGAGAAAATATGCTCAAAGCATTTATAAAAAATATGAAGAACTGAATTTGATTATTGCTCATCTTGGAGGTGGTATTAGTATTGGTGCCCATCAGAAAGGAAAAGTAGTCGATTCAAATCAGGCTTATGATGGAGATGGACCTTTCTCACCAATTCGAAGTGGTAGTTTGCCAATGGGAGAAATGATTCAGATGTGTTTTTCAGGAAAATATACTGAAGAAGAGCTAATGAAAATGCAAACTGGAGAAGGTGGTTTGTATGCTTATTTTAAAACCCACAGTGGATTTGCTGTTTGTAAAATGAGAGATGCAGGCGATCAGAAGGCGGCAGAAGTTCTTTCTGCAATGGCTTATCAAGTTGCCAAATCGATTGGTGCTATGTTTCCAGTTTTTGGATCTGAAGCTGTTGATGGAATCATCATTACTGGAGGAATGGCAAAAGATGAAACTTTTGTAAGGGAAATCAGAACAAGAGTAGAAAAAATTGCTCCAGTAACTGTCTATCCTGGAGCAGAAGTTTTAGGAGCTCTTAGTCATTATGGCAGAATGATTGAAAGAGGAGAGACTGAGATATTAGATTACGAATAGTAATTATCTTTATTTATAATCAATAAAAACCGGTAGTAGCCGGTTTTTTTTATGCTGTTAATTCAATACTAAATCCTTACTTCTGTTGTATTTAGTGCACTTTCGTGGATTTTTTTTTGACCAGAGAAAAAAGAGTCGACATAGATCGAAATTGTAAAGATAAAAATCGATTTTAAAACCAAATTTCTCGTTTTTTAAACAAAGTAAACCTCTTTATTCCCGTTTATAAATCTCGCTATCCTTTTATTGATAAGGTTTTTACATTCTTATATATTTAATAGGTATAAGGATGGAACTTCTTATAACCAATAAAATAACTACTAAATTTAAATCTTATATTCTCGATTATGAAAAAAACTCGCTTATTTTTTCAGTTTGTAGGAATTGGAGTTTTTGCAATTTCTCTTACAATAGCCAGTTGTACAAAAGAAGGACCGATGGGCGCTGCAGGTGCTGATGGAACCGATGGGGTGGATGGCACCAATGGTACCGACGGAACAACAAGTTGTTTAGCATGTCACAATACAACTACGCAAACTACAATAACGGCACAATACGAATCATCCACTCATGGTGGTAGTCAAAATTTTTATCCAGGTAGCCCATTGACAGTGGATTATGCTGGTGGTAGATATAATTGTGCTAAATGTCATTCACATGAGGGATTTATAGAAACACAATTAACAGGTATGGATACGACTGCTGCTGCGATTCCACTACCAACAAATATTACTTGTAATACATGTCATTCGACTCACGATTCGTTCGATTTTGAAACCGATGGACAAGATTATGCATTAAGTACAAGTATTCCAGTTGCTTTATTAATTGATAAAAATTCAGAACTTGATTTTGGTAACAATAGTAATTTGTGTGCTAATTGTCATCAACCAAGAACAGGACCAACAGTAGCAGATGTAGATGGTAATTTTGCTGTAACAAGTTCTCGTTATGGTCCTCATCATTCTCCTCAAGCAACTATGGTTGCAGGTATTGCAGGATATGAAACCTTAACGGGTAGTTATCCAGCAGCTGGAACAGCTACTCATGCTACAGCAGGTGCTTGCGTTCTATGTCATATGGCAGATAAAGATAATGTTGCAACACATGATTGGGTACCAACTATCGAATCTTGTCAAGAATGTCATACTTCTCTTACTACATTTGACCATAATGGATTTCAGACAAAGATTCAAGGATTACTTGATGATCTAAAAGCGGAACTTACTACTGCTGGATTACTTGATACAGATGGAAGTATTGTTTTGGCAACTTATCCAGCTGAACAAGCAGGAGCCTTATACAATTATAAAACGGTATTAGAAGATCAAAGTTTAGGAGTTCATAATCCTGGTTATACAGAAGCTCTATTAGTAGAATCTATTGCAATTTTCGATTAATAAACTTTTTTTTAAACTTATGTAAAAATATAAAATCCTGACTCGAAAGTCAGGATTTTTCTTTTACAGGTCATTCATTTCTTTCTTTATCTTTTTCTTCTTCTTGTGCTAGTTGAAATGCCAAAAACGCCTAAAATACCTCTGGTTAATTCACGAACAATGGTTGTGCCAATAGAACTACTCATAATTTTTTCAAACTGATTTTTTTCTCTTCTCTTTGTTCTTGGTCTAGCCTTACGTCTGTTTTTTTCTTCTTTATCTTCTTCATCCTTTTCAAGCATTTGTTCGATTCGCTCCATCAATATCTCATGGGCGCTTTCGCGATCTAATTCTTTGTTGTATTTAGCAATTAATTTTGAATCTTTTATAATGGTTTTAATTTCTACGGATTCTAGTATATCCATTCTAGAATAGGGTGGACGCATTAAAGAATGAACCAACGGTGTTGGTCTTCCTTTACGATCAAGTGAGGAGATTAAAGCTTCTCCAATACCCAATTCAGTAATTAGGTTCTCGACATCGTAAACATCACTTTCGGGAAAATTTTGTGACAATAGCTTAATTGCTTTCCGATCTTTTGCCGTGAACGCTCTTAAGGCATGCTGAATTTTAAAGCCAAGTTGACTAAGAATATTTTCTGGAATATCATCAGGTGTTTGTGTAATAAAAACAACTCCAATTCCTTTAGAACGAATTAATTTTATAATAGTATCCAGCTGATTAAGAAGTTCTTTGGATGCATTTTTGAATATTAAATGAGCTTCATCAATAAATATCATTAATTCAGGTTTATCGACATCTCCTTTTTCAGGAAACACTTCAAAAACCTCAGCAAGTAAAGCCATCATAAAGGCAGAGAATAATGCTGGTTTTGATTGAACATCCGTTAAACGTATAATATTTACCATGCCCAATCCATTTTCATCTGTCTTACATAAGTCATCTACATCGAATGATGGTTCTCCAAATATTCTATTTCCACCTTGTTGTTCCAATTGCGTTATTCTTCGCATGACAGCGTGTGCTGAATTGATCGGTACCAATCCGTATGTTTTTTGAATTTCAGATTTTCCTTCTCCAGCAGCATATCGAAGAACTGTTTTTAAGTCGTCCAAATCAAGTAAGGGGAGTTTTTTATCATCGCAGAACAGAAAGAGAATTGACAGAAGAGATGTTTGCGTGTCATTTAGAGAGAGAATTTTGCTTAAAATTACAGGTCCAAATTCAGATATGGTGCTTTTAAGAGATACGCCGGGTTCTTCTGATATGCTCATGAATTCGATTGGAAAGCCTTTCCCAATCCAATCCATTTGAATATGATGTGCACGTTTTTCAATTATCTTGTTTGTACTGCCTTTTGCACCCAAACCACTAATGTCACCTTTAATATCCATAACTAAAGAGGGTACACCTATTCCGGAAAGTTCCTCAATCAAAACTTGTAAAGATTTTGTTTTTCCTGTTCCGGTAGCACCTGAGATTAATCCATGTCTGTTTAATGATTTTGCGGATAATGTCACTCTTTGCCCATCAATTGGAGTGGAATCAACCATAACACCTCCAATTAATAATGTAGTTTCTTTTGTCATGTGTATTCTTCTTTAAGGCGAGTTAATTTTTATTTTTTTATACTACTAAATTTAATTAAATTAGTCTAAATAAACTAAATACTTTTGCAAAACTATTAGTAACGAAAGAGTTGAAATAGAACTTGAATTGTTTTTAGTTATTTGATCCGCCTTCAAATCGTGCTTCGAAAATAATGCATGATCCTTGAGAATTCTCTTAAAGAACTTTATGGAAAGTATTATTTGTTCACAAATTCAATACCCATAATTCTTCAAATCGATAAAAATAATTAGTGATCCTCTCGTTTCGCAATATTGAAACAAGACTTAAGTTCTCTGATTGCATGAAAGCATTTTGAGTATTCCATAGATACCATCAATATTGTTTGAAGGCAAATTAAATGACTACATGTTTTAATGCTGAATTAATATAGTTAATTCGATAATAAATAAACATAATGATTAAAGATTTAATAAGTAAAGCACTTAGTAGTGAAGGGGCAGGTTTACTGGAAGGAATGGGTTTACCTTCTAATAAAAGTGAAAAAGCATTGGATTTAGCTAAGGATAGTATTCTTGGTGGACTTACAGATTCTTTTACATCTGGAAATATTGGAGATATAACAAGTGCCTTTTCTGGAGGAGGATCTAGTTCGTTAATAACATCTATTACTTCAAAATATGGCTCTAGTTTGATTTCAAAGCTTGGAGTTAGTGATACAATGTCTAAGATGATTAGTTCGGCAATAATTCCAATGGTATTTAAATTCATCAATAATAAAGAAGAAGCACCAACTGATAGCGACGAAGGGGTAAAAGATTTGTTAGGTGATTTAGTTGGGGACAGTGTTAAAGAAAAATTAGGAGGAATGTTAAAAGATAAGTTTAATTTTTAATTTTTAAAAAGATGGCAAAAAAGATTTCAGAAATTGAAGGCATAGGGCCTGCTTACTCGTCAAAATTAGAAAAAACTGGCATAAGCACAGTAGATGCTTTGCTAAAAAAAGGTTGTACTAAAGCTGGTAGAAAATCTATAGCTACCGAAAGTGGTATTGATGAAGGCAAAATTCTTGATTTTGTTAATATGGCAGATTTATTCCGAATTAAGGGTATTGGAAGTCAATTCGCAGAGTTATTAAAAGTGTCAGGTGTTGATACTGTAAAAGAATTACGTAATCGAAATGCTGAAAATTTGCATTCTAAGTTGTGTGAAGTTCATGCAGAAAAGAAAGTTACTAGAGTTGTTCCTGGAGAGGGTCAGATTGAGGGGTTTATTGAACAAGCGAAGAACTTACCACCTATGGTAACTTATTAAATTACGCTCAAATTTGAAATAACCACTCCTAAAATGAGTGGTTTTTTTTATTGTATGATAACAGAAAATCAGCTTAATCGTTTCTAGAGGGTAGAATGAACGATCTTAAAGTTGTAGCACAAAAAAAACCGAGAAAATTCTCGGTTTTAAAAATAGTATTTTAAAGATGTGAAATCATTACCCTTTTATTTCTTCCACTTTAAATTTTAATTTTTCAATTGCTTTTTTTAAGTTGTCTTTATTCGTTTTGTCCGCTTTATAAGTAATGCTAACTTTTTGATTCTTAAAATCAACTTTGAAGTTTTTTACCCCTTTTTCGTAAGGTAAATTTTTCTCAATTTTTCCAGCACATCCCATACAGTCCATTTCAACTTTAAAAACAACTGTATCTACTTTTTTTACATCTTTGTTTCCTGCAAAAGCAATAGTGGTTAATACAACTAAGCTTAAAGCCATAATGGCCGTCTTTAGGTTTTTAGTTATTTGCTTCATCTTTATAATTTTATTGTTCCTGTTATTAAATGTTTGTTTTACTCTATCGTTAAACGGATTCCTAAATAGAATTTACGTTCCTGTATTGGTCCCCATATCATAGAAGCATCAAAATATTCACCATGAGGATTATCAGCTCCAATAATTGGATGTTTTTGAGTGTAATTACTTAGGTTTTCAGCTCCCAAATAAAGCTCCCAAATTCTAAATCGTTTTGTGATTTGTGCGTTTAGTAGTGCATACGCTGGTGATTTTTCCCTTCGCTGAAATTCACTTGGATTTTCTTGGGTCGAAGGAATTCTCATATCTCCATTAAATTGTGTTGTGAAATCGAATTGCCATTTGTTAAAATTCGTGGCGTATGATAAATTAATCAAACCTTTGTAACGATTCACATAAGGAACTTTTCTAAATTCATTATTGATATCAGCTTTCACATCAGAAAAACGAATCGCAGTAGTGACATCTAGTCTTTTGATTGGCTCGAATTTTATTTCAACTTGATAGTTATTGGCCCATGATTTTCCATTCAAATTATAAAATTGAACCTCGTTAACAGTTTGGTCTAAATCAGTAATAATTTGATTGTTAAATGTTGTTCTGTAGAAATCAGCAGAAGCTGTAAATCCTTTTCCAAATAAATTGAAATATTGTGTCATGCTAAGTCCAAAATTCCATGCTTTTTCTTGTTTCAAATCATCATCTATTGTAATTGATCGGTTTGAAGCTAAAAGAAAACTATTTTCAGCGATGGGATTTGACGTTCTTCGTCCACTTCCTGCAGCTAATCGGATTGTAGATTTAGGTGCATATTGATATCTGAAGTGTAAACGAGGGGTAACAAAGCCACCATAAACAGAATTGTGATCGTAGCGCAAACCTGTTTGCAAAGTAATTTCATCATTGGGCAAATAGGTGTATTCTATGTACGCACCAGCAACTTTCTCAGTTTTGTTTGTTCCTAAGTTATCTCCAGTCAAATAGTCCTTAAAATCATCGTAGATAAAAGATAAACCAGCTGTATACTTATGGTTTAGATTTCCGATATAAGATTGAAACAATAAATTAGCGTACAAATATTTCTGATCAGCATTGTAGTTTCTTAATCCATAAAATGATTTTTGCTCATGAGAAGAGAAGTTCGTAATCAGTGCGAAACTCTTATCATCATCCTTCGGAAACACATAACCGATCTTGGCAAATGCCTCATAACGACGTGTATCGATATCAATTCGATAAGCATTATTCATGTCGTTGGTTTTACTTTCATCATATCCTTTTTGACCACCAACTCTTGATTCATCGATAAATTTTACACCAAATTGAGTAATCCATTCTTTACTTGGTTTCCAGTGCCATCTGTTAACAATATTGTATTGACGTACCATTGGATCATCAAGGAAATTATCGTCATTGTGATCAATTTCTCTGGTATTATCCTGACCATGAGCCAAAATAGATGTAGAAAGTTTATTCGAAAACTTAACCCCTGTTATCAGGTTGCCTTCAGACATTCCCATACTATTGGTATACCCATTTAAATATAACTTTGGTGCATTCTGAGGTTTTTGATATTCAATATTAATTTGACCTGTAATTGATTCAAAACCGTTCACCACTGACCCAACACCTTTTGATACCTGAATAGATTCCATCCACGGACCGGGAACATAAACCATTCCATATACTGAGGCTAATCCTTTAAAATTCGGATTCTTTTCAGTCATCATCTCAATATACTTCCCTGTTAAGCCAAGCAGTTTTATCGATTTTGCACCAGTTGCAGCATCAGCATAAGATACGTCAACCGAGGCATTGGTTTCAAAACTCTCCGCCAAATTACAACAAGCCGCTTTACACAGCTCAGCGCCTGTAATACTTTGAGACTGAATTGGGTTTTCTCTATCTAAAACTGTTCCTAATTTTCTCTTGGAAACCGTTACTTCGTTTAGATTAATATTTGGTACTAATTCAATAATAATTTCTTCTTTATTGATATCATCTAGCTTAATTTCTTTAGAAGTATATCCAACAAATTGAACAACCAATGTATTGGATTTCACACTCGATGCTAGCTCAAAATGTCCATTTACATCTGCTGCGGTTCCTATATTCGTATTTTTCCAAAATATAGAAGCTCCAGGAAGTGCCACAATTTCTCCAGCCGATGATTTTTCAATAATCTTACCTTTAATAATAACACCAAATGATAATAATGGTAAGATAGAGAGTAGTACTGTAAGTATTTTAATTTTCATAATAGTACATTCTAACATAAGTATAGAGCATGTTAATGCTGCACTTATCCCAATTAATTTTAAAATAATATTGCGTATTGGTTTAAGAATCTACCGATTAGATAGATGTGTGGAATGAAATTGGTTTTGAATCAACACAGATAGGTACAAAGAAGATCCAGATCAGTTCCTGAATGCTTAAGAAGGTAAAACTTTGTATTCTCTGTGAGATTTGTCTCTGTCTGAATGGCTAGAAAATTAAAACTCGGCTGAATGAATAGAATATTTTCATTCGCCAATGGAGCCTTATTTTGTTTCGTTAAGATAGTTGTAGGACTATTCTTAAGGTAAATCAATTCGTAATCACAGCAAATTGTATTTTGATTATCATCAATTTTCGTTTGAGAATTATCTTTGGAATGATCGTGTTCGCCACAGGTGCAATTTTGATTATTTGTTTCAGGATTCTCATTTTGAGCTATTTGTATGCTAGAATGATCACATGATGAACAGCTGTGCTTCAATAAATGAATACCACAAAAGCCTGCAAGGTAAAATACCAGCAAAACCATGGAAATGATATTTTTTATTGGTTGCTTCATCTAAATAATATTGCCTTATTTCATGTTCTTCTAATGTAAAGACATTTAATTCTTGCAAAAGGGTGAACTAGAATTGACTTTTTTTTTGAAAATTGTTGAAATTCAATTTGGCAAAAATATCTATCTTATTTGTAAAATAATAATGTCTTAGGATTTTTTTAACAAAAAAACCGAACGAAATCGTTCGGTTCTGCTTTTTGATTGTTGTTTATTCTAATGCCAGCCTGTTATCATGCTTTTGAAATTGCTACTTATTGAGCTTCCTATTGTGCAAACATATAAATGGATAAATAAGAATAGAGATAAAATAAATCCAATAACTGAATGAAGCAAAGCAGTTACTAATATGCCACTAATGCCAAAGATTTGTGGAATTATAATTTCTGGAAAAAACAATGCTAAACCACTAACGATTATGATCGGAAAACCTACATACATTGCTGTAGCATAAATAAATCGCTGAAGTGGATTAAACTTATTCTCTACAGAAATAGGATAGGGGGCATCTTGTTTTTTAAACATACCGAACAAATAGAAAATACTTTGTTCATATAGTCTGGTAAACAGCCCTTTCGTTTTCATTTTGTACTGTTTTCCATTTGAAGTAAATAGGTTACCAATGAAGAATAGTAAATAGTTGATACTTATTAAAATTCCACATAGGTTATGCAATTGAACGGATAGTTCGAATGAAACCAACAATGGATTTTCTGGATTGGAATACTGCATACTAATTCCAGTAATCATCAACGTTATAAATAATACTGCGTTTAGCCAATGCCAAATTCGGATCCAAATCGGATAAAGATATATTTTGTCGTTTGCCATCTTATTTACGTTTAATTATTCTGAAAAGAGCATGAATGAATATTCCAAAAAGGACTAATCCAAAAAGAACAACACTTAAAATATTTAGGTATTTATTTCGGTTTGCACCAATTACATAGGAATCATTAATGATAACTGCATTTAAAAAGCCAACACTTTTTCGAGATTCCATACTTTTGTATTTGTATAGACTAGCCATTAAATGAGAATTTTCGGAATGACATTGAGTACATTCGCGAATTGCACTA
The DNA here is from genome assembly GCF_029029525.1 of Labilibaculum sp. DW002. NCBI lineage: Bacteria > Pseudomonadati > Bacteroidota > Bacteroidia > Marinilabiliales > Marinifilaceae > Paralabilibaculum > Paralabilibaculum antarcticum. The sequence continues at coordinate 181,311 of NZ_JAKJSC010000001.1, forward strand.
TCTTTAGGCATTACAACATGACTAACTAATAAACTGTCATTTAGTTGGGTGTGACATTCAATGCATCGTACATTTTTGAAATGCAATTCTTGGTTAGGCAACCATTCATGCGATTTAATAATGTTGATATTTTCCCTTTCGGTAAGCAATTCATATTGACTTACATCAGCATGACATTTTAAACAGATTTGATTGTCGTAAGTAACTGTTTCAGATATTTTTTCGCCAACTCTTGCTTGTGTTTTATAGGTGTGAGGATTGTGACAACTCCAGCAATTGAATGCATCAGGTGCTCGATTGTAATGCATGCTCTCATAAAATGCTTCCTCTATTTCATCAAAATGAAATTTGGCGTATTCAGGATCTCCTCCATGACAATCATTACACGCATACATCATTTCCATTCTCAGATTCCCAGCATGAGGAAATGTTTCATATTCGGGAGAGTGGCAGTCCGTACATTTGAACATTCCGTGGTTTGATTGGGCATATGCAATTGTATCAATTAGTCTATCGCCATACATCTTTTCTTTTATCTGAATGCCGAAATCTTCATTCATGTATTTGAATGTGTGATTACCATGGCATTTTATGCATTTTTGGTTTTCGGTATTATTGGCGAGGTTTTCCGTTTGAGTTTCTTGCGAGATACAATAAAGAGAAGAGCAAAGGAAACTGATTACCAGAAATAAATGTATTAAACTTCTTTGCCTCATAGCAATTGGGATTAAGAATGTAATTGTGATTAGTAAGAAAAAAAGGGTATAAATATTATACCCTTTTTTAATTAAATGAATTTACTTTTTAAAGGAGCGCATGTAGATAACAACTGCCCATCTGTCTTTTTTACTTGGAATTTTTTTCTCGTAATTTGGCATTTCATCCCTACCAATAATCGATTTATAAAGGATTTCTCCATCTGTTTGACTGTGGAATTCAACACTAGAAAAATCACCTGGAAATGTTTTTAGACGAGCTGCTTTTGGTCCATCTCCTAATCCTTTATTGCCATGGCATGAACGACAATGCTTCATGTAAACCATTTTACCTTTATTTACACTTGCCTTATCATTCGCAATAGGATTTTCCATGCTTTTGTACTCAGTAGGAACCTCCCAAGCTTCAGCTTTCTTTTGTTGTACTGTAAACGCAAATCCGATAAAGATAATTGCGATAAAAATTAGAAATTTGATTGTTTTCATATGTATTTTTTTTAATGAGAGAATTAGTTAAAATCGTACAAGGATATTAAATCCAAATAAGAAGTCTCCGTCTCCTATTTTATTTTTATTGTATAGTATATTCCTCTGTGGAGTTATTCCCTCATAGTTCGACATAAACACTTGGAATACGTGAGTACTAGTACCAATTTCCATACCAAAAGATAAATTTGCTTCAGGATCTGTTTGATCAGAATTGGTAAATTCTCTCATATCATCAATATTTAATGGATGATCGTATTCAAAAAATAGCGACATCGATGGACTAATCTTAGCTCTACCTGCAAAGTTTAAAGCAAATTTATCATGTTCAACCAAGGTATCTGTTTTGTTAAAGTGAGTAAAACTTGGTGCAAACTGTAAGGAGAATGTCTCATTAAATTTATGTGCTACTATTATCTGAGAGAAATAGCCTAATCGATCTGAAAAAGCGTAGTCGTTACCAAAAACGGCTTCATCTTGAGAATTAATGGCTAGATTTCCATAAACAGCAACAGAAACAGGAATGGAATTAGATTCTGTTTGTGTTAGTACTCTGTATTTACCATGAAATTCTTGAAGTTTATATTCTTTTGTATATCCATATCCAATCATGAACTTTTCAGTAACACCATAATCAATACCCATTCGAATGTTCGAAGTTGAATAGATTCCAAATACATCTTCTAACCCGTTTTCAACAAGTCCGAATCGATGTTGAACATGCAAGCCAAACTCTCCAGCATATGGAGTTACTGTAGTTTGTGTTTCTCCTAATAATCCTGATTCAAATGTGCCTGTTACCGGATCATTTGCAAATTCATCATCTTGAGCAAAACAGGTTTGAGATGCACTCAAGATAAAAACTACGAATAACGCCATGGATAATAGCCACGAGCAGGTAATTTTTGTATAATTAGATTTAAGCATAGTGTGAATTTTTAGTTGTTGTTAGCTCCTCGGGTTATCCATTCAAGAATCAATTGTTTTTCTTCTGCAGATGCACGAGTACTATGAGATCCTTCTAATAGTACTTTATACAATTCACTGTCAGAAGGGTTGTCAACGTTTAAGTATCCACCGTTAGTAAGAGAGTTGTATGCATTATTTGCTCGCAAATCTGGATCTATTCCTCCATCGTGGCAGTCGGTACAACCAGATGTGAAAATAGGAATGATATCTGAATCGAAACTAACTTCCTGATCTGGAGGTATTACAATCTGATCCTGTTCAATTATATCGTATTCGCAGCTAACTAAACAGAGGGTTACCAGGAAAACTAGTAAAAGATGTAAGTAATTGCTCTTTTGCATAGTATAAGGATTTAAGATTAAGTACTAACTAGTGATAATAAGAAGTTGACCTTCTTTTCTAAAGATAAATATTTGCCACTATTGCTCTCTTATTGTTATGACGAGATTTATTTTATGAAAAAAAGGAATTTGTCTTATTCAGATCGACATTTATCAGTAATTTACTAGGCTTATCCCTGTCTTTTAGTTATATTTAGTTTTTGTAATAAGAAAACTAGTTAACAATACGACCTTGCTTTAGTAATGTATTTTATAGGCTAATTTTTGTTTTTTTATTATGGAATTGACTACTAACTGATTAAATTAACTTATTGTTCTAACCCATTATGGCTAAATTCTCTAGATCTGATAATTGTAAAAATTGTGTAGATTGTAATACGCGTGTTCCGATGTTTAATTACTTGACAAATCAAGAGCTGATGGAACTAAATGATAGTCGTTTTGAAGTTAAGTTTAAAGCAGGTGAAACCATTTTTAAACAAGGAACTTCAGCAACTCACCTTTTAATTTTAACAACAGGATTGGCGAAATTATATGTAGAAGGTGTTCAGGATAAGCAATTGATAATTAGAATAATTAAACCATGGGAAGTGGTTGGGCAAGCATCTTTGTATTTTGATAATAGACATCATTATTCTATTGCAGCTTTAGATGATGTTACAGCATGTTTTATCGAGATAAATTCATTTAAAAAAGCAATCCAAACCAATACTCTTTTTGCAGAAGATTTCATTAAGAATTGTACTCAAAAAGGAATTTTCTCTTTTGAAAAAATGGTGAGTTTATCACAAAAACAAATGCATGGTCGTATTGCAGATGGCTTACTATATCTTTCTACTAAGATTTATGAAAATTTGAGTTTCAATTTACATTTATCGAGACAAGATGTTGCTGATTTAACGGGGATGTCAAAAGATAGCGCAATACGGATTTTAAAAGAATTTCATAATGAGGGAATTATAGAACTAGATGGAAGAAAGCTAACCATTATGAATTTCCAGCAGCTTGAACGAATAAGCGAAACAGGTTGATAATATAGTAAAGAGAGTGGATAGTTCCACTCTCTTTTTAATTTACTAAAAGTTCGTCGAGGTTTTTCTTTATGGCATCTCGATTTAGATTTTTCCCAATAATCACGATTTTACTTTCTTTTAAATCATCCTCTTTCCATGCTTTTCCAACCGTTGCTTGAATTTGGGTGTGAACCGACTGTAGCACAATTCGATTATTAAGACCAGCTAAGTTTAAAATGCCTTTTATTCGATATATACTATCTTGATTGAATCTCAAAAAAGCATCGAGCCACATCCCTAATTTTAATTGATCCATGGGTATTGTAGTAGAATAGATCATGTTTTCAATACCATGAGTAGAGCCTATTTTTTTCGACTCATCTTTTCTTACTCCAAGTACAAATTGATATATTTTAGTGGGATCGTAAGAATATGAATCTAAGATATCTTGATTGTTAGGTTTTGCGTGAACACATTCATCAATACGAGCAAATTGGTTTAAGGCTTTAAGCTCTTCTCTAAGACGATTTGTTTTTTCTGGACCGGCTAAATCTGTTTTGTTCAGTAAAATTTTGTCTGAAATGGCAATTTGCTTTTTTAGTATTTCTTCTTGCGTAATCATATGAGCAGCATTTTCAGCATCTACCAAACAAATAACCGCATCCAGTGCAAACTCTTTTTTAATAAAAGGATCAGTAACAAAGGAAGCCAATATGCTTCCAGGGTCAGCAATACCAGTTGTTTCTATTAATAGATGATTGAATTGATGATCCGATTTAATAAGATTCTGTAGAACAACATACAATTCATCGTTTAAACTACAGCAAATACAACCATTACTCAATTCAAAAATATCTTCATTCTTGATATTGGTAACGAGTTGGGAATCGATGTTTTCTTCACCAAATTCATTTTCGATAATGGCAAATTTCTTCGATGGATAAGTTTCAATAATATGATTCAGTAAACTAGTTTTACCTGCACCTAAAAAACCTGTGATAAGCGTAACTGGTATTTTAGCCATATCAAATTAAAATTTTTCCCAATGAACGATTTCTTCTAAAGATTTTCTTTTTTTGACAGGAGCCTGCTTGTTTTTTGGATATCCTAAAGAAAGGATTGCAATTGGCTCAATATGTTCTGGTAAATTGAAATAATCTTTACATTTTTCAACATAAAAGTTACAAATCCAGCAAGTTCCTAAACCTAGTTCTGTAGCTTGAAGAGTCATGTGATCAATGGCTATTGCGGCATCAATATCACAGTGATCTTTTCCATCCTCCTTACGTTTCCATGCTTGGTCATGATCTCCACAAACAACAATGTAAACAGGAGCTTCATTAAACCAATCTCTATGGTAAATCTCTGAAAATTGCTTGTGGTTTTCTGCTTCTTGAACAACAATAAAATGCCAAGGCTGATTGTTAACTGCAGAAGGAGCAATTTGACCAGCTTCAAGAATTGTTATTAGCTTTTCTTTTTCTACCTCTTTATCTTGATAAGATCGAACAGAATATCTTTGTTCTATAAGTTCTTTAAAATTCATACACTTTTGATTTTCTTATAATGTATGGCAAAAATGAGAAATATATTAGACATGTTCTATTGATTCTGTATTTTATTCGACATGTTGCATTTGTATATCTATTTTATCAACAATTTAGTACCTTTGGCATTCATTTTTTAGGAAGATATCTAGATGAATAAAGAGCTGAGGAAAAATATCATGTTCCAATACTTGATGTTGTTGGTAATTGCTGCTACTGCAGGTCACCAGGCATGGCGTACGCTTTTTAATAATTTGGCTGTTGATGAGGTTGGGATAAATGGGTTTCAATTGGGTGTTATTCAGTCGGTTCGCGAAATTCCTGGTTTTTTAGCTCTACTTGTTGTTTATTTATTATTGGTTATTAAGGAGCATCGTTTATCTGCTTTAGCGGTATTATTTGTTGGTTTAGGTGTTGCCTTAACAGGATTTTTTCCATCATTTATTGGTTTAATAGCGACTACCTTAATCATGTCAATTGGATTTCATTATTTTGAGACGACTAATAAATCTTTAACCCTGCAATATTTTAATTACGAGCAGGCGCCTTATGTTTTTGCTAAGCAAAAGAGCTGGGCAGCAGTTGCTAATATTGGTGTCGGGGCATTTATTTTTGGTATTGCTCATTTTATTTCTTTGCAAGCTAATTTTATTTTGATTGGTACTGTTATTTTTGGATTAGGAGTTTGGGCACTCTTTTGGAAACCAGCTGATAAAGAGATCGTGCCTCAAAATAAGGGTATGGTTTTGCGTAAGCGTTATTGGTTATTTTATGTTCTGAATTTTTTAAGTGGTGCCCGACGACAGATTTTTGTTGTGTTTGCAGTATTTATGCTGGTGCAAAAATATCATTTCAGTATACAGCATGTAGCTATACTTTTCATCATCAATAATATTATCACCTATTTCATATCACCCTATATTGCGAAGGGAATTAATCGCTATGGTGAACGGAAAATGCTAAGCTTAGAGTACATCTTTTTAATATTTGTATTTCTTGGTTATGCCTTTATCGAAAATGGTTTGGTAGTAGCTATCCTATACATTATCGATCATATTTTCTTTGGTTTTTCAATGGGAATCAACACCTATTTTCATAAAACAGGGGATAAGAAAGATATTGCACCATCTATGGCAGTTGGTTTTACAATTAATCATATATCGGCAGTTGTGATTCCAGTTTGTGGTGGTTTGTTATGGATGTGGCATTGGCAAATACCATTTATAGCAGGCGCTATACTGTGTGTGGTTTCACTTGCATTTGTGCAGAAAATACGAATACAGAATAAAATTTAATTATGACAGAAGAAAAAATATACAAGTCGCTAATAGAGACTTATAACAAAGGGATTGAAGCTAAAGATCCTAAGATGATTCGTGAATTTTTGGGTGATAAGTCGGTAGATGAACTTAGTGCAATGCCTCAATATTATCTAGAAATACTTCAATTGAGAGCAGGTGCATTTTCTTTATTTGGTGAGCTAATCGAAGCAGGAGAAGAGTATCGTAAAGGATACAATTCTTGTTCTAAAAATGGCAAATGGGTTTATGGATTAAATTGGGCATTACAGTACATGGCCGAATTTTCTTTTAAGCGTGGAGATGAAAAAATTCATGAAGCAATGACAAAAGGAGTGGAGGTTTTAAATCAGGCCATACTAGATCTTCCAGAGGACAAATACCATGGTTTTTATTACCTAAGTCTTATCAATGTAAAAGCTTTTATGCTTATGGCTTCTGGGGAAAAAGAAGAAGCAATTAAAGCTTATTCCGATTGTAAATTTACTCCTGTTCCAATCCCTGAATATAATGATAAAGAATCGCTTCAGATTTTATTTGCAAATTACACCAAAGGGATTGCGGTTGCTATCGAATTAAAGGATTACGACTTATTAATGAATTTACTGAAAGTGATTTCGGTTGATGATCAAATTTTACAGTCGGAAGGAATGCTTTTTAGATTGTTTTATGAGACTTTAGTAAGTGCATTTGATATGCGTGCTGAATTTATCACGGAATTTAATGCCATGTTCAAAATCAAAGAAGCTTTGGAGAGTTTGACTCCAAATTTCTCTAAGTTTTTGAGTTTAATCGGAGAACAAGACTTTGATAAGTTAGATTTGTTTTTTCAGGAGAATTATCAGCGATAAGAAGAAATAGGATGGTGCAGAACTGTTATTGTGGTAAGAAGTTTGAATACGAGCATTGCTGTGGGGCAATTCACTCTGGTAAAAGTGCTGCAACAACTGCAGAAGATTTAATGAGAACTAGATATTCAGCATTTGTGAAGGCAAATATTGATTACATTCTTGCAACTTATGCTTCCGAAACGAGACCTTTAGAGGAGAGAGATGATATTTTAGAATGGACAAGATCGGTTGAATGGTTGGGCCTTGAAGTTTTGAGTACGGAGAAAGGAAAGGTGAATGATTCCGAAGGTTGGGTAGAGTTTAAAGCTAGCTTTAAAGAGGATGGGCAAAAGCAGATAATGCATGAAAAATCTTATTTTCAAAAAGAAAATGGATGCTGGGTGTATGTTTCGGGAGAATATCCTAAAAAGGAACTTGAGCATAAATTGCCAAATCGAAATGATCCTTGTTTTTGTGGTAGCGGTAAAAAATTTAAGAAATGCTGTTTCAACAAATAGATATAAAACATGGGGATCTTTAAGGATCCCCATTTACTTGTAAGTTATTTTTGATCAGCTATTTCCCATGTTTTTAAGAACAGAAAATGTTTTATCAATATCTGCGTCATTCACAACTAATGTAAATTCATTGGTTGTTGAGATTACCTCTTTAATATTGATGCCTGCCCAAGCTATGTTTTTTAAGATAAAGTAGTAAAAACCAAGTTGTTGGCTGTTTGTTGATGGTAATTTAAGCGTTACTGATGATAAATTTTCACTTTTACTAACCAGTTGTTCTTCACTAAAAGTCTCGAGTACTTTTTGATGTAACATGTTGCTCACGACCAAGTTAGATTCAAAAACGCCTTGCACCATAGTATAGAAAAACTCTTGATTTGGTCCAATTGATTTTAACAATTCTGTGTGTTTTTCAATCAGCGTATTTGAGTTTTTATACGTGAAATCGACCAGTTGGGAGCGTACAATAATATCCCCAACATTTGTTATTACTTCTTTTAATCCAGGATTTATTTTCACTTCGAGGTTTGGTGCTAATCTATTTAAAGCCATTATTATAGCGCCAATCTTGACTGGTTTTTTTACACTGTCCTCAACTTGGGTTTGGATTTTACGCGCCAATGATGAAACGTTAATCAATCCTTCAACTAAAGCTTCCGCTAAAAAAGGTTGTGAGCTAACTATTTTTTCTACAACTTGTGGAATTGTTATCATGAATCGAAGTTTGTGTTGAAATTCTCTACAAATATGTTCAAAAATTAACAGAATGTAGAATTATTGAGTAAATTTTCTAAAAATTTCGTTCGCTATATTGTAGAATCTATATTTGCAGCCGTTAACAAAATCTTACAGATGGCTGTAAGTATTAATCAAGGAGTAAATATATAATGAGAAAAGCTTGGCAAGGATCTATTGTTGCTATTGTAACACCTTTTAATATTGATGGTAGTATTGATTATACTGCTTTCGATAATTTGATCGAATTTCACGTTGAAAATGAAACCGACGGAATCGTAGTTTGTGGAACCACTGGAGAAGCAGCAACTCTTAATAAGGAGGAGTATGCTAATTTAATCAAACATACAGTTGAAAAGGTAAATAAACGTATTCCAGTAATTGCTGGTACAGGAACTAATTCAACATCTGAAGCCATCGAAAATTCTTGTCTGGCTGAATCTCTTGGCGTAGATGGTATTCTAGTAGTAGCTCCATATTACAATAAGCCGAGTCGAAATGGATTAAAAGATTATTTCACTCAGATATCTAAAGCTGTTTCGGTACCAATTGTTCTTTATAATGTTCCTGGAAGAACGGCATGTAATATTCCTGTTGATTTGGTAGTTGAATTGGCTAATGAGTTAGATAATGTTGTTGGAATTAAGGAAGCATCTGGAAATTTAGAACAATTGGCTTGCTTATTAAAGGACAAACCAAGTGACTTTATGGTTTTTTCAGGTGATGATGCTTTGGCATTTCAGGCGGTTTGCATGGGTGCAGATGGTGTAATTTCAGTTATTGCCAACATAATACCAAAGGAGTTTCATACGTTGATGAATGCAGCTGAAAAAGGCGATTTGAATCAAGCACGAGCTATTTATTTTAAATACTTAAAGCTAATTCAACTTTGCTTTATTGAGTCGAATCCAATTCCAGTAAAAACAGGTTTGGCTGTGATGGATAAGCTTTCAGAAGAATTTAGATCTCCTATGTGCAGAATGATTGATGACAACAGAGATTTACTTGTTGCAGAAATGAGAAAACAAGGATTAATCTAAATCCAACTAAGATATTTTATTCAGAGCCACTTTTTTTAAGTGGCTTTTTTATTATCTGTCTTTCAACAATTGCTGCTCCTACGCTATCTCCCCATACATTAACGGTCGTTCGAAAGCGGTCTAACAACCAATCTATAGTTAGTAACAATCCAATGCCTTCTATTGGTAAATTCACCGCTTTTAAAACAATCACCATAGTAACAAGCCCAGCTTCTGGAATACCCGCTGCGCCTATAGCCGCAAGTGTAGCAGTTATAAATATAATAACTTGTTGACCAGTACTTAATTCAATGCCATATATTTGAGCAATGAAAATAGCTGCAACGGCCTCATATAGAGCTGTACCATCCATGTTTATTGTAGCTCCTAATGGAAGAACGAAATTACTAATTTTCTTAGATACTTTGTTTTCCTGTTGAACTCCTTGTATTGTTATAGGTAATGTTGCAGTACTTGAGGCAGTGGAAAATGCATTTAAGAGAGCAGCTCCAACACCTTTGCAATATGAGAAAGGGTTTTGTTTTCCAAAAAGTTTTAAAGCCAAGCTTAAAATAACAATTCCATGAAATAAAAGGCCCAAAAGCACTGTTAAACTGAATTTACCAAGAGATTGTAATTCTGGAATAAATCCTTCAAATCCGCCAGCTTTACCAATTCTTGCTGCAATAAGTCCGAGAATTCCAATAGGAGCCAAATACATAACCCAATTAACGAGTTGCATTATTCCATCATTTAATGTTGAAATGATATGAATTGTTTTTTTTGATTTTAAGCCTAAGGATGACAAAGCTCCGCCAAAAAACAGAGAAAATACAATTAGTGGAAGAATATCCATTTTAACCATGGCCAAAAATAGATTGTATGCAATCAATCCTTGTTGATCTTTAGCCGCGTTACCAACAATTAACTCCTTAATTGTATCTGTAACATTGGAGCTTTTGTTGATAATAGTAAAACTATCGTCGGGTAATAAAATATCAGCACCAACTCCAGGTTGAATAATATTAACTAAAATCATTCCAATACAAACTGAAATTGCTGTAGTTGAGAAATAATATAAGATAGTTTTACTTCCTATTTTTCCTAATGAGCGTAAGTTTTTAATACGGGCTATGCCAACAACCATAGATAGAATTACCATGGGTACAACTAGCATCATTAAGATATTAAGGAAAGCTTCCCCAAATATTGATAAATGAATAGAAAATTTAGGATAGATTCCACCTATTAAAAATCCTAGGGCAATAGCAATAACAATGCTAATAAGAAGATATTTTTCTTTTATTGATTTTGATGAAAGACTAGTGTTTTCTAAAAACATGGTGAAAAATTGAAACCAAACATCATTTTATAAGTACAAATACCTGTATTCTTTATCATTTTAAGTAGATACTGTAGAATACGGATGAGCCAATAATAGTAGTTACGACTGTAATTGCTTGTGGTTTCAAAACTTAGCAATTAGTTTGATTAATTAGAGAGTTAGGTTTACAATAATTATCTTTTAAGAAAGTAATATAGCATATATGAATAAAGATTTACTCTTTGCATTAATACAGAACCCTAATTTAATTCCTGGAATATATAATTATTGTGATGGCTGGTGTGATAAATGCAGCTTTAATAGTAATTGTCTTAATTATAAGATGATGGATGAAGGTGTACCTGAATTAAAAGAAAGCGATTCGGAAGCGAGTACAGCCATGGATAATTTGGACGAAATGTTTCAATTAAGCATGGAACTTTTACGACAGGCAGCTAAAGATTTGGGAATGGAATTTCCTGACACCCAGGAGGATTTTGATCCTGAAATAGAGGATGAGAAAGACAATCTTATTTTTAAGAGCCAAATAATGGTTCAAGCAGATCAATATTCAGAATTGGTTGATGACTGGTTTGCAAATTTTGAATCATCTCTATTTATTGGTAGTTCTAGTTTAAAAGAATTATTAGATTTCCAAGATCTTGAGGATATGTCTGATTGTCAGAAAGAGATCTTTAGTGCTTCAGAGAAAATACATTGGTATCAGTTTATTATTCCAAGCAAGCTATTTCGTTCATTAAGAAGTAAAGTTAATACTGAAGAAACAGCAAATGAATTTTATGAACATGATAGTGTTGCTTCAGCTAAGGTAGCTCTTCTTTCAATCGATAACTCGATAGATGCATGGACTTGTTTTATGAAATATTTTCCTAAAGCTGAAGATGAAATGTTGCCAATATTACTATTGCTATCTGGTTTAAGAAATTTAGTTGACATCGTGTTTCCTGAGTCCAAAGATTTTATTAGACCAGGGTTTGATATATAATGGAAATTAAAACAATGAGTGAAGAAATTGCTAGTTTTAATCGTATAACTACTCGATGACTTAGGTGTAGGAGATGAATTGTTGAATCCTTTTTTAAAGGAAACCACCACTTAAAAGTTGGTTTATGGTTAACTAATATTTGCAGATGATTGGGATTTATTTACAAAGGAAGCTTTGGAAATAATGAAAACTACACGAAGCAAATGAGCAATGATAATTAAAATATAGAGCACAAAAAAAGTCGGTAACCAGCCGACTTTTTTTATTCACTTTAAAACCCTAATTCTATATTATGAAAAAACTCTTTTTGTTCTTTTGTACACTACAAATGTATATAGGAATGAGGTTAATTGGTCTAAACAAGTGTTAAAGAAGATTAAAACGTTAAATTAATGCTTCAATTTTGAATTTAAATCTTAATTAAATCGAAAAATAGAGGATATTGTTGCTGTTAAAAACTAGCAATTAAACTTAGTTTGTTAAATTTGTTGAAACTCTAAAATTACATAAGTTGGATATCAACATTGTTACAGAACACTCTCTTTGGTGGGTGTTACCATTTATACTCGTTTCCTTTTTACTTGTGTTTTGGTTGTACTTTTATAAAAAACCATATCATAAGGACATATCCTTACCTAAAATTATCCTTTTGTCAATTCTAAAAGGGACTTATTTTTTCTGCTTGTTATTTTTGTTGTTAGGACCTAAATTGAAATATTCATCTAAGAGAATTGAAAAACCTATTTTGGTTTTTGCTCAAGATAATTCGCAGTCTATAAGCGTAGGTAAAGATTCCCTTAAATATCTTAATGAATATCCAAGTGTAGTTGAAAATTTTATTAAATCGGTAAGTTCAGAATTTACGATTCATCAATTAAGCTTTGGAAATAGAGTAGAAGAGTTGACAAGTTTTACTTTTTTAGATACCAATACTGATTTCTCTCAGTTAATTGAATATTTGAAGTCAACTTATGGGTACTCTTCAAATTTTCAGGTTCTTGTAGCAAGTGATGGAATTTATAATAAAGGAAGTAATCCTAATTATTTGTTGGATGATGTAAATTTCCCGATTCATACTTTGCAATTAGGAGATACAGCAAGGATAGAGGACTTGGCAATTTATTCCATTAGATCAAATAAATTGGGTTTTGTCAAAAGTAAACTACCCGTAAGAATTGAAATAAAGGCTCAGAATTTTAAAAATGAATTGGTAAAGCTTAGAATCTCTAATGGTTCTAAAACATTGGTGACAGATCAATTTAAAATTAGTTCGAATTCGTTTTTTGTCGAAAAAGATTATTTTGTTAGTCCAGATAAATCAGGATTACAGAGGTTTAAGGTTGATCTTGTTCTGAACAAAAATGAGCAAGTAAAAGAAAATAACCATCACGAATTTGTTGTTGATGTCTTAGATAATAAGCAGAACATTGCTGTTTGTTTTGATCAATATCATCCTGATGTCGCTGCACTAAAATCAGCTATTGATGACAACTTAAATTATACTAGCGAGACTATTAATTTATCGAAGAAGAAATTAGATCTTGAAAAATACAACCTTATTATTCTTTATCAAATTCCTTCGAAGCTTAACGCTTATGCTAGTTTGATTGAAAAAATGAAGAAAAAAGAGATTCCACTTTTAATGGTATTAGGTGGTACTTCTAATTTGAATGCAATAAATTCGAATGAGCTAGGTGTAAAGATTAGCAATGTTGAAGATTTATTTTCCGAGTCAAGTTTTAAAATGGCTGAGAATTTTAACTTATTTACTTTTAAAGATGAAGAGCAAAATATTCTTGAAGATTTACCTCCATTATTATCTCCAATTGTGAACTATGATTTTAATTCTGAATATCAGGTTTTCGGAGAGCAAGTTATTAAAACAATAGAGACGAAAATTCCACAAATTGCTTTTTCAAATATAGGAAACCAAAAAATTGGTTGGGTTTTTGGGGAAGGTTTATGGCGGTGGAAATTGTATTCTTATCGAATGAATAATTCGAGTGAATCTTTTTCTTCGCTTATCAATCGGATGATTCAATATTTGGCGTTGAAGGTAAAAAGAAGTCAATTGCGCTTAAGTTATCCAAGAAATATTGGAGAGGGAGAGGAAGTCGTAATCGATGCAGAATATTACAATAAAAGTTATCAATTGGTAAATGATGCGAATTTGGAATTTTTATTAAAAGATTCGCAGGGAAAAACCTTTAATTATCAATTTGAACAAAATTTGGATCGATATAACTTGCGGCTTAATTCATTGGCCAAAGGAAATTATTCATTTGTAATAAATTCTAATGATTTGGTTCCTGAGTTAAAACAAGAGGGGAATTTTATTGTAAGTTCAAATAATAATGAAGCGAGGAATCTGCAAGCGCAAAAAGAAACATTAGCTCAGATCTCAAAAATTACAAGTGGTAAATATTTTAATCAGGATGAAATACCTCAAATTGCAAATCACCTTTTAAAAAGTGAATATTCAAAATCGACCATTTCTGAGGAGACAAAGTATTCAAATTTGGTTGAAATGTTATATTTATTGATTATTATTATCATATTAATAATACTGGAATGGTTTTTGAGGAAATACTGGTTAGGAAATTGAATATGATTAAAAAAACATGAATGATGAATAAATCCTTTTCGACAATGCTCTTTAATATGAAAAGAGCAGTTTTATATCTTTTGCCATTGTTAATCTTAACATCTTGTCAAAGTTATTCTTTATACCAGTTTCAAGGCTTAGAGGCTCCTTCTATTGTAATCCCTTCCGATGTTAAAACAATTGGTTTTGTTGATCGAAATACAAGTTTCCCTATTGATTCCTTGAATAAGATCTATATGCTCGATGAAAATGTTTTGCGAGATACTACAGATTATAATGAAATATGTGCTGCTAATTGTTATTATGGCTTTGCTGAAAATTTCTCTGGTGAACTTGGTATCGATTCTATTCAATTTATTTCTTTGAAGCAGAAGGAAATTATGGGTGATCGAGATTATTCACCATTAAAATGGAGTGTTGTAGACAGTATCTGTTCAGCAACTACATCAGATATATTAGTTTGTTTAGAAGATTTACAAGTTTTTGTTAAATATTCGACTTTTAATAATGAGGGATATTATGGAATAACGGATATCAATCATTTTTCAGTTTGGAGAGTATATGATCCTTTAAATCAAATGATATATGATGAGCGCATTGTTGTGGATAGTTTATTTACAGAGGTGTATGCGAATTCATATTCAAAATTAATAGAAGATAAAATTCCAATTCGATCGGAAATAATTCCTGATGTATCTTATGAAATTGGACGTTCTTATGTTGATTTACTTTCACCCAAATGGAATAATTATACCAGAAAGTATTTTATATCTGGAGACAATCGTTTTTCTGTTGCAAAATATTATTTAGCTCAAGAAAATTGGGATGCAATGATAATTCTTTGGGAAGAAATAGCAAAAGAGGAAGATGATAAGTTAGCAGGAAGAGCATGTTACAATTTGGCTCTTGCTTATGAAGTTAAAGAAGATTTTATGGCTGCAAATCAATGGATTAGGAGGTCTATTTTTCATTATAAGAAAATGAAATCAAAATCTGTCGAATTTGAAATGGTCAAAGAATATACCATGGAGCTTATTAAGAGAACAAAAAATAAAAAGAAATTAGATTTGTTTTTTAAAGAGTAAACTCATTTTGAAATGAAATATATAACCCTGAAGGACAATATTCCTTCAGGGTTTTCTAATTTTGCAATACAATAATAAATTGATTTAAAAGATGACATCAACAACAGTACTTTATATTATTCTCGGAATTCTAATTGCCGATTTTATTTTAGAACGTTTTCTAGAGTTTTTAAATCAAAAAAAGTGGTCGCCAAATTTGCCAAAGGCACTAGAAGGAATTTACGATCAAGAAAAATATGAGCAATCGCAAAATTATCAAAAGGATAAGCTTTTACCTTCTTTAATCTCTTCAGCCCTAGGTTTTATAGGAACAGTCTTAATGATTGTGTTAAGTGGATTTGCATGGGTAGATGAATTGGTTCGAGTTTACTTTGAACATCCAATTGCAATTGCCTTATCGTTTTTTGGAGTGATCATGTTACTTTCAAGTTTGTTAGGCTTGCCATTTTCTTATTATTCAACATTTATTATTGAGGAAAAATATGGTTTTAACAGGACAAGTTTAAAAACTTTTATTCTTGATAAAATAAAAGGAGGTATTTTAAGTATTGTGATTGGAGGAGGGTTATTAGCTCTTTTGATATGGATCTATTTGCAAACTACAAATAACTTTTGGTGGATGGCATGGGCTGTAATCGCAGCTTTTATGATTTTCATGACGATGTTTTACTCCTCCGTTTTGGTACCTCTTTTTAACAAGCAAACACCATTGGAAGAGGGTGATTTAAAGAATGCGATTAGTCAATTTGCAAGTAAAGTAAATTTTAAGTTGGACAATGTCTATGTAATGGATGGATCGAAGAGATCATCTAAAGGAAATGCCTATTTCAGTGGCTTAGGTGCCAAAAAGAGAATTGTATTGTTTGATACTTTAATAAATGATTTGAGTAAAGAAGAAATTGTAGCTGTTTTAGCTCATGAAATAGGTCATTACAAGAAGAAGCATACGCTTAGTGGAATCATATTGTCATTATTACAAACTGGTTTGATGTTTTATATTTTTTCTTTGATTATTGCAAATCCATTGCTTTCAGAAGCATTTGGAGCCACACAACATGGTTTTCACTTAGGCTTAATTGCTTTTGGAATTCTTTATTCGCCGATATCCACTTTTTTAGGTCTGGGAATGAATGTTTTGTCTCGTAAAAATGAATATGAGGCAGATGATTACGCTTTGAAAAATTACGATGCAAAAGCTTTAGGAAATGCTTTAAAAAAGCTGTCTGTGAGTTCCCTTAGCAACTTAACACCACATCCGCTTTATGTGTTCTTTTACTATTCGCATCCAAGTTTATTGCAAAGATTAAAGGCGTTACAATTACTAAAATAAGCAAAATGCAAGCAGAAATAATTACCATCGGAGATGAAATATTAATTGGTCAAATTGTTGATACAAATTCTGCATGGATGGCCAAGGAGTTAAATGCCATTGGGATTAATGTAAGTAAGATTACAAGTATCTCTGATCAAAAAGAAGATATTGTTTCCTCGATGGAACAGGCAATGGAAAGAGTTTCTTTGGTATTAATTACTGGGGGCTTGGGACCAACCAACGATGATATTACCAAGAAAACATTAAGTGATTTTTTTGAGATGGCTTTAGTTCAAGATGATTTATTATACGAGAGAATAAAGGAAAGACTAGCTGCAAGAGGGATTCCAATGAATCGTTTTAATGAAGAACAAGCATTGGTCCCAGATCGAGCCAGAATCATTACCAATAATTATGGTACGGCGCCATGCATGTGGTTCGAAAAAGAGGGTAAAGTGATAATTTCAATGCCAGGTGTTCCTTTTGAGATGAAAGGCATCATGAGAAATGGCTTATTAGGAAATTTGACAACGCACTTTTCAACGTCAGAAATTCTTCATAAAACCGTAATGGTTCAAGGTATAGGTGAATCGGTTTTAGCCGAAATGCTTGAGGAATGGGAAGCAAATTTACCAACTTGTGTTAAGTTGGCTTACTTGCCTTCTCCAGGAGTACTTCGTTTGCGATTGAGTTTGATAGGGGAAGATCGAAAAGAATTGGAGAGAATTGTAGAAGAGCAAACAGCTAAATTGATTGAAATTATACCTGAAAATATATTCGGTTTTGATGATCAGCCAATGGAGTTAGCTGTTGCTAAGCTTTTATCTGATAAAGGAAAAACGGTAGGAACAGCAGAAAGTTGTACCGGTGGAAATATTGCACACTTATTTACTTCGCATGCGGGAAGTTCCATTTATTTTAAAGGTGCTGTGGTTGCTTATTCAAATGAAATAAAGGAAAGTGTTTTAAAGGTTAATGCTGATGTTTTGTTAAAATTTGGTGCAGTTAGTCAACAAGTAGTAGAACAAATGGCTATGGGTGTTCGAGATTTATTAAATGTCGATTATGCAATTGCTACTTCTGGTATTGCTGGACCTGATGGTGGAACGGATGAAAAACCAGTTGGAACCGTTTGGGTTGCCATTGCTGGACCGGACCATTTAAGCTCAACGAAGCTTGATTTATACAAAAACAGGGAACGGAACATAAAAGTTGCTTCCTTAAATGCATTGAATATGTTACGCAAATTATTAGAAAAATAAAAGACTCATACGTCTTTATATGCAAAGGCTTTCCTCAAATAGGAAGGTCTTTTTTTATGTCGTGATTATTTTCACATTATTTAAAATAATAATTGTTTTTTAGTCCGTAATCTGTTAAATTTCAATGTATATAAAGAAAATCAAATAGTATATAGAAAAATAAATAAAACCACACACATGTATATATTTGGATGTTTGGATATTCTTGATTAGATTTGAACCGAAATTAAAGAACATATAAAAATGCGAAACCTCACTATTTATTTCACTTGGCTACTATTATTGTTTTTCCCTTTAGCAGGAAAAGCTCAAGAGTCAGTATTGAAGTTAAGTTTGAAAAATGCTATTGAAAAGGCTTCCGAAAACAATTGGGAAATCAATAAAGCAAAAGAAAAAGGGCGAGCTGCTAAAGCAGATTACCGTCAAACGAATTCTGTTTTTTTACCTATTGTAAACCTTTCTCATACAGGTGTTATAACAAATGATCCTTTAGCAAGTTTTGGGTTTAAACTCAAACAAAAAACTACAACTCAAGCAGATTTTAATCCAATATTTCTTAATGATCCAGGAAGGAGTGAAAATTTCAATACTAAAATTGAAGTTCAGCAACCTCTAATTAATATCGATGGAATATATGGCAGAAGAGCGGCAAATGCTAAGATGCAAGCCATAGATTTTCAAACAGAACGAACAATAAAGTTTACCAAGTTTGAAGTTAAAAAGGCTTATTACCAACTGGAATTAGCACAAGAGGCTGTAATTGTATTGAATGCATCAAAAAAAATGGCCAATTCGGCTTTACAGGTAACCAAGAATAATTTAGATCAAGGATATGTACAAGAAGCAGATTTATTATCTGCTAAGGTGCGGGTATTAGAAATAGACAATCAACTTTCTGATGCCAAAAACAATAAAAGAAGAGCAGGAGAATATTTAGCTTATTTGTTAGGCCTAGATATAAATGTAATTATTGAAACTACAGATTCATTAAATAAGAAACCAAGTTTATTAAGTGGTTTAAATGAATCATTCCAGGTTGAAAATCGATCAGATATTAATGCTTATCGAAAAGGTGTTGAAGCTCGCGAAAGCATTTTGAAATCGCAGAAAATGCAATTCTTACCACGTTTAAATGCTTTTGGAGCCTATGAATGGAATGATGATCAACTATTGGGTAGCTCTGCTAATAATTACATGATTGGAGCAAGTCTATCGTGGAATTTATTTAATGGTTATAAGAATATTGCAAAAGTACAGAAGGCAAAGGCTGAATTGAAAATTTCAGAATTGGATTTTGCAGATTACTTGTCTAGAAATAGCATGGAGGTAAAATCAGCAAAAAGAGATTTGCAAGTTGCATACGATAAAATAGAGTTGAGTCGATTGGCTAAAGAGCAGGCAGAAGAAGCACTACGAATTAGAACCAATAGATATAAACAAGGTCTTGAAAAAACAACGGATATACTCTATTCAGAAACCATTTCTATGGCGAGAAACCTGGACTATATCAATAGCTTGTACAATTATCATGTAGCTGTTTTTCAATTGGAATTACTGCTAGAGAAAGAATTACAATAAACAATCTTACTAAAGAATTAACCGATATGAATTCAAAGAATCTTTTAATTATAGGACTTATAACTCTAGGAGGATTGACCTTACAATCTTGTGGAGAGAAAACGACCGCAAAGGAAACTGCAAAAGCAGATCTTATTGTATCCGTAAAGACTATAAAAATGGAAAACCAACCGGAATTGATGAGCTTTTCGGGTAAAATAGAGGCAGAAACACATTCGAATTTAAGTACTCGAATCATGGGTCAAATTGCAAAGTATAATGTAGAAACAGGACAAAAGGTTTCTAAAGGACAAGTTTTAGTTCAAATTCATGCTAAAGATATTGAAGCTAAAAAAGCACAAGTAAAAGCAAATAAATTGGCAGCAAATGCAGCTTATGAAAATGCTAAGAAGGACTTTGATCGATTCACTGTGTTGTTTGAGCAGAAAAGTGCTTCTCAAAAAGAGATGGATGATATCACAACGCAGTACAATATGACAAAGGCCAATTTAGAAGCTGCCAATGAAATGGGCGTAGAGGTTGAAGAAATGTTGCGATACACAAGTATAAAAGCTCCTTATAATGGTGTGGTTACACGTAAATATATGAATGAGGGAGATTTGGCTTCTCCAGGAATGCCATTGGTTGCCATTGAGAAACAAAATCAGTTTAAAGTAATGGCTAGAATTCCCGAAACTGAAATTTCAAAAATTAAAAAGAAGGATCCTGTTCTTGTAAAAGTAAGTGCTTTGGGTGATGTGCAAATTAGTGGTGTTGTTGCAGAGGTAAATCCATCGTCACAATACACCGGAAATCAATTCGAAGCTAAAATTGTTTTACAACCGACTAAGGAACAAATAGCAAAATTGTACTCGGGCATGTATGCCAATGTAATGATTGAAAAAGGGGGTATGCCTTCAATTGTGATTCCAAAAAGTGTGCTGGTTCATAAAGGACAGTTGACTGGTGTTTATACCCTCAGTCAAAGTGGGACAGCGATGCTTCGTTGGATTAGAACTGGAAAATCTTCCGGAGAGAATATTGAAGTTCTTTCAGGCTTGAGTGCAGGAGAGAAGTATATTTTGTCTTATAAAGGTAAAATATGGGATGGTGCCAAAGTAGAAGTTCAATAAAGAGGTTTATCAAGTTGATTTCCTTCTTACAGATAAAAGAAGGTTAAATTCTAAATCAGAAAAAACATGAAAATAGGATTTGCTGGCGGAATAGCCAAACTCTTTATAAATTCGAAGCTAACACCTCTATTGATGGTCGCATTTTTGATCATCGGAGCTTACAGCTCGTATCTAACACCTCGGGAAGAGGAACCTCAAATTGATGTACCTATAGCTGATATCTTTTTAGCTTATCCGGGTGCCAGTCCAAACGAGGTTGAATCAAGAATTGTAAAACCACTGGAAAAAGTGGTTGCGAATATATCTGGCGTAGAATATGTGTATTCCACATCTATGTCGGAACAAGCCATGCTTATTGTACAATTTTACGTGGGAGAGGATGTGGAACGTTCTCTTGTGAAAATGTATAACGAGATCATGAAGCATATGGATGAGATGCCTAAAGGGATATCATTTCCATTAATTAAAACACGTGCCATCGATGATGTTCCTGTTCTGGGATTAACGCTTTGGAGTGAGAAATACGACGACTTCCAGCTGCGAAGAATTGCTCAGGAATTGAATAATGAGGTTGAAAAAGTAAGCGAAGTTTCATCTACTGCAATTAGAGGTGGCCGTTCGCGACAGCTTCAGGTGATTTTGAATCGTGAGTTGATGGCTAGCTACCATATCGATGCTTTAAGTATCGCGCAAAAAATTCAAGTATCAAACCAACAAATGGGTTCAGGTTCATTTAATAATAACGATAATCAATTCTTGGTTAAGACGGGTAATTTTATTGAAAATGCCGAAGAGCTTTCGAATCTCGTTGTCGGCGTGAATAATGGAAGTCCTGTTTATTTAAAGCAATTGGCTCAGGTGAATGATGGTCCGGAAATTCCATCTCAATATGTGAGTTTTGGTTATGGTGATGTGAACGAAAAACAAGCCGCTTTTAAAGGTGAATACCCTGCAGTCACACTTTCAGTTGCAAAACGTAGAGGAGCCGATGCTATGAAAATTGCCGACCAGATTCTAAGCAAACTAGAATTGTTGAAAAAGGATTTGATCCCTTCTGATGTGCATGTTGAAGTAACTCGTAATTATGGAGCAACGGCATCCGATAAGGTGGCTGAACTTTTATTACATCTGTTGGGTGCAATTATAGCTGTAACTTTTGTGGTGATGTTAGCTATGGGCTGGCGTGGAGGTTTAGTCGTATTTCTTTCGGTACCTATCACCTTTGCATTAACCATGTTTAGTTATTACTATCTGGATTATACTCTAAACAGAATTACATTATTTGCACTGGTCTTTGTCACGGGAATTGTGGTGGATGATTCCATCATTATCGCCGAGAATATGCACCGTCATTTCAAAATGAAGAAAAAGTCCTTTATGGAGGCGGCCCTTCTTTCTATCGACGAGGTAGGTAACCCAACCATTCTGGCAACCTTCACTGTAATTGCAGCGGTTCTTCCTATGGTCTTTGTGTCAGGACTAATGGGACCATATATGAGCCCTATGCCTATTGGAGCTTCCATTGCCATGATATTCTCACTCTTAGTTGCGTTAACCATTACGCCATATTTAGCGTACCGTTTATTGCGTTTTAATGATGATGAAGACAAATCTAAAAAAGCATTTAAGCTTGAAGATTCTATCGTTTATAAAATGTACTCTGCAACGATTTTACCAATGTTAGAATCGAGATGGAAGCGCTGGACATTTATCAGTGTTGTTACAGTTTTATTACTTGCTTCTACCACTTTGGTTTATTTCAAGATGGTTGCCGTTAAAATGTTGCCTTTCGATAATAAAAATGAGTTTCAGGTGATTATTGATATGCCTGAGGGAACAACCCTTGAACGCACAGCAGCAGTAACCAAGGAATTAGCAGCTTATGTCGCTCAGCAAAATCATGTAATGGATTATCAGTGTTACGTAGGAACAGCAGCTCCAATGAATTTTAATGGCTTGGTTCGTCATTACGATTTACGTCGTGGAGCTAATATGGCTGATATTCAAGTGAATTTAACACATAAGCACGATAGAGACGAACAATCGCATGATATTGCTAAGGCAATGCGTCCGGGTTTGCAGAAGATTGGTAAGAAATTTAACGCCAATGTTAAGGTCGTTGAAGTTCCACCAGGACCGCCAGTGATGTCAACTCTTGTAGCTGAGGTTTATGGTCCTAATTTGGAAGGACAGCAAAATGTTGCTGAGCAGGTGAAGACTATTTTTGCGAAGACTGATGATGTGGTTGATGTGGATTGGTTGATTGAAGATGATCAGAAAGAATACCAATTTGATGTGGATAAGGAAAAGGCCATGTTAGCTGGTGTTAGCACTCAACAAGTTGTTCATACCTTAAATATGGCTCTTCGAGGTCATGAGGTTTCAAATTTGTACCAAGAGTCGGAACACGATCAGGTTGGTATTAACTTGCGCTTACAAGAGCAGGATAGAAGCAGTTTAACTGATCTTAAGAAAATCAATATTCTTACTCAATCAGGACAATTGATACCGTTGGGAGATATTGTAGAGATTAAAGAAAAGATTAAAGAGAAGAGTATCTACCGTAAGAATCAGAAGCGCGTTGTATATGTAACTGCCGATGTAGCCGGTAAACTTGAAAGTCCGGTTTATGGTATTATGGGCATTTCTGAGAATCTAGGTGAGATTCAAGTGCCTCAAGGCTTTTCTTTAACAGAAGAATACACACAACAGCCTTTATACGAAGATGATTATAGTCTGAAATGGGATGGAGAATGGCAAATTACTTATGAAGTATTTCGTGATTTAGGAACTGCTTTTGCTGTCGTTCTTTTAGTGATTTATATGCTGATTATTGGTTGGTTCCAGAACTTTAAAGTGCCATTTGTAATGATGGTATCCATTCCTTTATCCTTAATTGGTATTTTACTTGGTCACTGGTTAATGGGTGCTTTCTTTACAGCGACATCTATGATTGGTTTGATTGCCCTCGCGGGTATTATGGTTCGAAACGCCATACTGCTCATCGACTTTATTAATCTGCGATTGGCAGAAGGTAGCCCACTTAAAGAAGCCATAATTGAAGCAGGAGCGGTAAGAACCACACCTATTCTATTAACAGCAGGAACAGTTGTTATTGGAGCTGTAGTTATTCTATTTGATCCAATTTTCCAGGGTTTAGCAATCTCGCTTATGGGAGGAACAATTGCATCAACATTCTTAACGCTATTGATCGTTCCATTGATCTATTATATTACCGAGAAAAAGAACTATCCTGTAAAAAACAGTGATCAGTTATCAGAAAGCAGTGAAGAGGTATCAAATAAGAGTGATCAATAAAAACATGTCGATATGAAAGTTGTAATTATATTTTGTGTAAGTGCTTTTTACGATGATTTGAAAAAGATTTATCAAGCTTCAGGAGTAGAAGCTTATAGCGAGTTTGATGTGAAAGGTTATACACAAAAACACAATAAAGATTGTGAAGCACCCAATTGGTTTGCTTCAAGTAAAGACCATTACGATTCAACAGCAACTTTTGCCTTCCTAAACGAAGAAAAAGGTTCTGATTTAATGAATCAGATCTCAAAATTCAACAATGAAATAGATTGTTGTAGTCCAATTCATGCTTATATGCTGGATGTTGAAAAGTTTATTTAAAGTTTTAATTACAATAAAATGAGAGAACGAATTATTAGAGCGATTGCTGGAATTTTGGTGCTTGTTAGCATTCTATTGGCATTCTATGTTAATATTAATTGGTTGTTGCTAACTGCTTTTGTTGGCCTTAACTTATTACAATCATCAATTACCAAATGGTGTTTGATGGATGATATTTTACGAAAAGTTTTTAAAGTGGAGAATTAATCTCTATAGGTTTAGTTTTGAATTGTGAGCCCTGAATGTAAATTCAGGGCTTTTTTATGCTCGTTACTGTTGTAAAGAATCTAATTAATTCCTGATAAGAATGAATAATCTATATCTTTGCCGAATAATTTAGAATTATGATCCGATCCACAAAACACGCATTCGATACAATCGATACCCAATTAAAGGGAATTCCATATGAAGCAATTGATTTTTTGAGAAATCAGGAAAGCAATAAAGATATTAGTGAAAAACTAGTGTATGCACTTAAAAATGCCTACAATGGGGAAGCATTCTATTCCGATGAATACAGAATGATGATGCCAGCTCCTTTATGGTATTGTGTTGTTGCTGAAAAGCATTTGTCAACAGATTTAATAGCACCTTTATTAGATTTGTTTAACGTAGAAGAAGATTGGGATTTATTGAACGAACAGGCGGTTTATTTAGTAGGTTTATTGGCACGAGAATATCCAGAAAAGTGTGTAAGCGCAGTACTGGATTTTATTGAAGAAAACATCAAAGAGGACAATAAGAAACCATACATTTACTGTTTCGAGGCTTTGTATTATGCCCTTGAAAATCAGTTTAATCGCATTCATGCAATTCTAGAGAAAGAAAACTTTCATTGGGTAGATCATTATGTACGAGTACTAGGTGACTTGATGAGAGAAGATACGCTTGCCAAGTTTAAAAGCATGCGAAGTAAATTCGAGGGAAAGCATACTGCTATTGAATTGCAATACTATATTGATGTGATGGAAGGTAAAGTAAATGATTTTCAAAAAGGAAGTGCTTTTTGCGAAATGCGAGATCCAGAATGGAAAAATCATTACCAACACATGGAACACATATTTGCTTCAGCTGAAGCTCCAATTGAGCAAGGAGGGAAGATCAATAGAAATGATTCTTGTCCTTGTGGATCGGGGAAAAAATACAAACAGTGTTGCTTAAAGAATAAAGCTTAAGAGAATACTAGCCAAGAGAATTATCTTTTGGCTATTTTTTTGCTTAAAAACGAAACGCCAGACCTAGTGAAAAAGCTGAATTCTTAGCTGATGATTTTATTTCAGATTGATTGTAAAAATCAGACAGGCCTAAGTAATACCTGACATCAATTGAAAATTGTTCAGATAGTTGGTATTCCATCCCAACAGTAGCTCCATAATCCAATTCCTCAAAGTTTGATTTGTCGGTATCGCTATCTCCATCAATCGTGATATTGGAATCTAATAAGTAAGAAATCTGTGGGCCAATAATTAATTTGAATTGTTCGTAATTGTTTAATGTAATCTTTAGAAGAATAGGTATTTGTAGGTATCCAAGTGAAGTTTTAATTTTAGTGTCGTTTATGGTGTCTCTGTGGCCTATTCTAGCGTAAACTAATTCCGTTTGAACTTCAATATTTTGATTTATTTCATAGTTCGAAAATACACCTGCATATCCACTTAACTTGTATTGACCTCCATCATTTTCTCCACGATAGGTGCTTAAATTTAAACCGCTTTTTAATCCAAATTTGAAATCTTGAGCATTGCAGAAAAAAGGCGATATCAGTAATAAGAGTATAGTAAGATATTTCATTTGTTGTAATTTTATTGTGATAGAGTCATGATTTTAAAATTTACAACATTTTCTTCAAACAACACATCTTAGGGCTTTCTAAATTATAGTTTGAACTTAGAATTGAGTAACTAAATCAATATAAAAACAGAAGAATGGATACATTTAAATAAATTAGTCAGCCTTCGCTGCAATCTATTTGTTAAATTAGCCGAAAATAAAGGATGCTATGCATAAGCTTACAGATATAAAAAAAGGATTGTACCAAACTGCCTGTCGATTAATTGGAGAGAAATTGGATCGAAACAGGAGCACATTATCAGAATTAAAAGAGTCGGCTGGAAGTGAGACAAAGAGCAGTGCAGGAGACAAACACGAAACCGGGCGTGCAATGGTTCACTTGGAACAAGAAAAAGCTGTAAAACAAATGGCAAACAATCAGGCTCTTCAAAATGTATTGGATAAAATAGATGTTACTTTATCCACGCCGATGGTTTCAATCGGTTCACTGGTAATAACCGATAAGGTTCATTTTTTTATTTCAGTACCATTAGGTAAATTAAATTTTGACGGACAAGATTATTTTCTAGTTTCGCTCACTTCTCCTTTTGCCAAGAGTTTTGTTGGCAAACAAAGGGGAGAAAGAGTTTTCTTCAACGGACAAGAATATCTAATAGAAGAGATTTTATAGCCCGTATTGCGTTTTAGGTCTACTTTGATCCAATCCAAGTAGCTTTGTGCCAAATTGCCTCTAACGGACCGCGCGAGTTATTTTTATCCCACCAATAACAAAATACTCCTAGTACGATTGCCAAGAAGATACCGATTAGCATACTTTGACTTGCTCCTGTGTATTGATACATGCTCATGCCAAATCCATAATAGATACAAGAACCTAGAATTGATTGGAATACATAGTTGGAGAGACTCATTTTTCCGATTGGTGAAAAAATGCCTAATATTTTATTAAATCGCTTGGTATTGAATAGTAAAACAAAGCCAGATACTAGAAAAACCATAAAATAAAGATTAGTCCAAGAAGTTAGAATTGTTTTGACTGATCTTAAAATAGCCTTGCTGCTAAGAATGGAATTTAAGTTCATTTGCAAAAGGAACAAAGGAATAAAAACAACGATGGATATTATCAGAGCCTTGGTCCAAAATTTTTTGTTTTTATCTGAAATAGCAAATAGGTTGAGTCGGCCAGCTAACATTCCAAATAAGAAGGTGGCTAGTATGTGAAAGAAGCGTCCATTTTCCCAACTCCAGTTGAGTACAGCCATTTTCCCATTGGTTAGATTTCCATAAGCTGTTGCGAAAAATGAATCTGCTTTAATGTACTCATTCATTTTACCAAAATAAGTCCATGATTTTGGGTTTGCAATCTTTAGATCTGGTGTTTGAATTGCGGTAAACAATTGAAAGAGTTCGTAGGGTTGTAAAAAAAGAAGTAAGGCAATGGCTAAAATCCATTTGTTGTTTAGTTTTACTAATGGAATTAGAAATAAGCCAACAAAAGCATATAATGTTAATATATCTCCTTGGTAAAAAATGGAGTTGATCATACCAAATAGAAAAAGGAGGACCAAACGCCATGCAAAACGAGCTCTAAAATCATTTCCCCGTTTGTTTTGGTTATTGGTTTGGATGAAAAAGGTTAAGCCAAACAGAAGAGCAAAGATAGCATATGATTTACCAGCAAAAATAAAGAACAAGGTATCCCAAATCATTTTATCCATGCTAACCATCCAAGTTGGAAGGTTGGGAGGTAAAAAATATACATCGAAGTGCTCTAGATTATGAAGTAGCATAATTGAAACAAGAGCAAATCCTCTCAAGGCATCAACAACATGAAATCTGCACTTAGGGCTGGGAGCGTTCATTATCTGTTTTTTGAAATTAAATTAACAGATGATAAAATTATAAAGTTTTTTATGCTTTACAAGAAGATAATATGCAAAAGAAGGGGGGATGCTTCAACGATTAATATTTTATTATTGAAAGCTGTTAGAATAGACTATTCAAATAGTAATTATTGGGCTACTATTAATTTGACTTTCGAACATTAAGTATTTGATCCATAACCCAAGCGGTGTGTGCTGCACTTTGTCCTGTTGATGGATGTTTACTATTACCCAACAAATGTTCCCTTATGTTTTTAACATGGTAGAGCTGAATGTTTTCTGGATTTTCGATAAATAACTCATTCTTTCCTTTTGCAGTTGTTAGTTGCAAGGATTTTTCATCGAATACAGAGAATTCAATTTTCCCTTTACTGCCATATATTTCAACAGAATCTTCACGAGTATTACAGCCAAAATTCCAACTTCCCGAACCAGTCACTCCATTTTCGTGTATCCAGCATGCAGTAACGGCATCTTTTGAAGAATATAAATCTTGTTGGTTTAGGCTTAGCCCAGTAACGGTTTTAATATCGCTAAGCAAAAAACTAAATAAGTCGATACCATGACTGGCCAGATCATCAAAGTAACCGCCAGCTGCAATCTTAGAATCGGTTCTCCAGTTGTATTTTTCAGACAGATCAAGTTCATTGGCCGGTTTGCTTAAGTGCCATCTAATGTGTCTTACTTCACCAATAAAGCCTTTATATAACCAATCTTTTACCTGTTTAAAACGAGGCAATGACCTTCGGTAATAGGCTACAAATAAAGGCAATTCCTTTTCTTTAAAAGCATCACAAATTTCTATGCAATCCTGAGCATTAGGTGCCATAGGTTTTTCGATGCAGCAAATTTTTCCAGCTTCGGCTACTTTCAATGCATAGTATTTATGCGAATCGGGCGGGGTAGCAATATAAATTGCATCAATTTCAGGATCTTGAATAATTGCATCTGCATTGGTATTGTATTTTTCAATGTTATGTCTAGAGGCATAATCTTCTAGTTTAGCTTTATCGCGTCTCATTACAGCTTTCAGCTCAAAGCCATTTATTTTTTGATAAGCCGGCCCACTTTTCACTTCAGTAACCTTTCCACAGCCAATAATTCCCCAACGAATATTTCCTTCACTCATTTCAGTATCTTATATTTCGATAGCACAAGCATATTTTATTAAGTGTCATTCGGGAATTTTAATTCGTTGTATAAAGTGGTAAAGAAAAATACAGTTCACTACCTACACCAACTTCACTTTTAACCCAAATTTCGCCATTGTTTTTGTTAACGAATTCCTGACAAAGAATTAAACCCAATCCAGTACCTTGTTCTTCTGCAGTTCCTTCTCTTTGTACATTCTTTTCGATTTGGAAAAGACCATCCATAATCTGTTTGCTCATACCAATACCAGTATCTTGAGTGCAAACCTCAACATTTCCATTGTTTAGTTTACACGCTAAGTTGATTTCACCACCCGCATTGCTAAATTTAACCGCATTATTAAACAAGTTAGAGATTACAATTTTCATTGTTTCCTTATCTGCCAGAATATTAATATCATCAGCAATGCTATTGTTGACATGAATGTTTTTAATTTCTGCAGCTCCAACGTAAGCGGAAATACTTTCTTCAACAAGCTTTTTAAGAGAATGAACTTCTTTGTTGATTTCGATAAAACCACTCTGTGATCGAGACCAAGTGAGTAGATTTTCTAGAAGTGAGAAGGTTGATTTAGCCGCTTCGCCAACGACTCTAATCATCATTTTACGTTCTTTATCATCGTAGTCTGAATAATTAAGAGCTAACTCTTCATTAAAACCAAGAATTGCACTAAAAGGACTTTTTAAGTCGTGAGCAATAATAGAGAAGAATTTGTCTTTGGTAGCGTTTAGTTTTTGTAAAGTTGATTCACTCAATTCCAACTTCTGAATGTTTTCTTCAAGTAATACCTTTTGCTCATTAATCAACTTGTGTTGATATCTTAACTTTTGATTGTTCTGTCTTGACTTAAGGTAAAATCGTGTTACTATGCTAATTAGTAATATCAGCAATACAATAGTGATTATAGCGATGTGGTACCTGTTATTGATTTTAATTGTGGCATTTTCAGCTTGCTGCTCTTTTAGGGCTAATTCTAGTTTTTGCTGGTTTAATTCTTCCTTAGCTTTTTGAGCTTCAAATTCATCAAGGAAGGTTGCCACTTTTTTTGATTCTAAAGAATTTAAAGCAACATTAGATTTTTGTAAAGATTTGTATGCTTTTGAATATTCTCCTAATTGGGCATATGCCTCAGCCTTCATTTTATAAATTCGCGGAAATTCTTCAGAAATTCCAATTGTCTCTGATAATTCGATACCCTTATCGTAATATTGAATACTTTTTTTATATTTCTTTTCCTTCAAAAACAACTCTCCATATTGGCGATAAACCCTAGCTAATATATGTTGATAGTTGTTTTTAATACAAATTTCATTCGCTTTTGAAAGGTATTGTTTTGGAAGTTCAAACTCGTTAATCCCAGTGTAATACGCTGCTAAAGAAATGTAAAGATAGGCTACAGTATAATTGTTTTTAATTTTGGGGAGTAATTCTGTAATTTTATGATAGTCAGCAGAAGCCTCTTTAAATTTTTTATGCTTTACCTTTAAAATACCCATATTGGAATAAGTAATTGCCATATCTTGAGGATTCTGACTTTTTTTCTCAATTTCAAGGGTTTTTTCGAAGTAATGAATGGCAGGTTGATAATTGTCTAAACCAATATAAATGGTAGCAATGTTGTTGTAAATGATAGAAAGACTAAGACTATCATTTAATTTCTCTGCTATATCTAATGCTTTTCTATTGTAATCAAGACTTGCTAATTGATTACCGCTATAGGAGACAACGTAGGACATACCTCTATATATATCTAAGATATTTAAAGAATCAGCTTCACTTAGAAATATTTCAAGAGCATTATCGTAATGTTCAAGTGCAACTTTCATTTCACCAATCTGTGCATTTGCTCTAGCTACGTACGAGTGAGATACTCCTAAGCCGTGAGTATAATTAATATTTTTGGCAAGTTCTATTCCTTTTTTGCTATATACTAAAGAACTGTCAATACTAATTATTCCATAAGTTACTGCTATTTCATTGCTTAGATCAACTAGTTTAAATTGGTCGGTTTCTACCTTATTTAGTTCTTTTAAGGAATCAACTTTTATTTGCTCTTGTTTTATATTTTGAGTTGATGCATAACCAGCGAGAAGGTTGATGCAGGTAAATGCAAAAGTGAGGGCTAGAACTTTTCTCATACCAGAGGTTTAAATAGTGTGCTTAAAAGTAGCAAAAAATATGAAAACTCAGCTTAGTGTTTGGAATAAATATTACTTGTATGAGTTTAAAATAGGGCGATTGGGCTATTTTATGTAGCTGCTAAATAACACTTATATGATATGAGCAAAACTGTTGGTTTTGTCCTGTTGTTGGTAAGTAGTTTTAGATTCTGACTTAATCTTTATAGTTAGAAGATATTTATTTTTTATAAAGGGAAATGAATAAAAAGCATATAATTCCGAAATATGATAGCAAGTAGCTTGTAATTTGTTGCTTTTTAGATTTTAAAAAGGGAAGAGTCACTAAATTCTTTCCCAACTTTCTATTTCACCCTTTACCATTTTAAATAGTGGGTGGATTTCGTAAGTATGAATCTCTTTTATTTGATTGTACGTCTTGGGATCTCTTTCTTTTAGTTTAGATCGTAAATGATTCATTTCAAATTCGAGTTGATCAGAATTCACTGTGATTTTCTTAATGGAGCCTACTTCGGAGAATTTGCTGCTATCGAAATTGTAATTTCTTTTACAAGCTTCTTCCCATACAACTTGCAGATAAAAATTAATGGATTGTAAAGCATTTTCACCTTGCTTAAAGCGGATCAGCTGGGGATGATTTTTATATCCTTTTGTTTTATTCTCTAATACATTTTTAGCCAATAAAGTTTCACGCCAAAGTGCTACTAATCCTTTGGCATCTAGATATTTTGGGTGTAAAGACCATATTCTCATTTATCAAAGCTTTAATTGAAATATATTTTCACTCAACTTAAAGATACAAACATCGATTGGGGATAACAAGAAAGCCCGCCAGGATTGAAACTCCTGACAGGCCTTATCAAATTATGCTATAATGTGCGCTTTGTACTTTTTAAAAAATTCGATATCCAAAGATTACAGACATTGTTTTATAATCAGATCCCCAATAGGTGTAGCCATTCAAAATATCTCTTTTCGTTTGATATCTAATTTCTAAACTATATTTATTATAAGTGTACCCAGCACCAATGGCTAAATTTTTATTTGCTTTAATTTTTAGGTCAAATATATCTTTCCTTTCCGATTGTATTGTACTTGAGGATGGAAAATCAAAAATGTACGAAATATTAAAAAATAATTTTGAATGATCATTAATAAATGAATAGTGTCTAATTCCAATAGGAAGTTCAATTGAACTATAATCAACTTCTACATTTGCTGTACTTGCATGCGTTAACGTTTCGGCAAATACTGTTTCTTTTTCTGATTTATAGTATTGATAGGTTGGTTCAATTAGGACAGCCCATTTATTTTTGTTGTATGGTAAGATAAATTCAGCTTCAATACCAAATCGAAATGCTAATTTAGTGTCAAAATCAATATTTCTGCCCTCTGCAGAACCATTTCTGATCGTTAGAGAAGAGTGATTTAAGCCGGGGCGTAGGTTTAAATTAAATAATTTTTTTTCTTGTTTTACTGCCAAATTGAGATACTCTGAATTATTCTTTTCATTGTATTTGATAAAGAAATCTACTAAATCCTTTTTGTTGTAATCAACTTTTTTAATTTGAGATTGAGTAAGATCTTTATATTTTAAATTAGAAAATAGTTGATGTTTGTACCAATTGTTTTTAGAAATTTTCTTTTTAGATACCTGATAAGTTTTAAATATTAGTTGCTTTACTTCAGAGTCCTGATTATTATAAAAGTATCTCTTAAAAGTCTTATTTTGATATTTATATAAATTAGCTTTTCCTTCTACTAACACCTTAAAAAAAAGCTGTTGTTCTTCATATATGGGATCTTTTTGCTTGCTCAGGTGACTAATGTTCTCACTTGAGATATCAATCTTAACAGTAAATCGGACAAATTTAGAAATTCCATATATTCCAAATTCTTTGACTGATTTTAGTTTCAAAGTTTCAGGAGTTGCATCTTTCGAAAGTATAAATTTAAATTCTGTAGGATTATTCTTCCAATCAAGATTTTTAATTAAACAATCTGTTTTTTCACCTTTATTATTAATAAAATAACCTTCTTCGAAAGTGATTTGAGAATAACAATTAAAAGTTAAAATAATAAATAAGAAAAATAGAAGTTGTTTTTTCATTTTAGTGTGATTTGTGTATTAAAATTAGATATTGTTAATTGCTTTTAGTCAGGGATTTGCTTCTTACGTAGTTAGTGAATAAAATATGACTGTTTTCATTTTGCTCCATAGATGCTAAAAAAAATGAAAGTAAACATCTTTTTTTTATGCAACAAAGGAATCATAAGAAAATATATGAGTAGATTATTTGGAGAGGATGTTGAATTGAAAAGCCCGTTAGGTGAACGAAAAAACGGATGGGGAGAAGAGGGTGATATTAAACAATAGTTCCTAATATTTTATTATTTCAATTATAAGACAAGTGTTACTGGTAAAATGATTTGTTTGAAAACCTAGTTTGTTACATCTATATTGTTATCATTGTTGTTGATTAATAATGAATCATTTGCATTTAAGCGGTAACTATTGAAGTTGGTAAACTTTAGTATTGGGCTTTATTACTTTTTCTTTTGTGGTGCATAATCTTTCATTTCGGGAATAGCGCCACCTGCAATAGCCCATAAGTAGAGGCTGGCTACAGATCCATTCGGCCTGTATCTTCTTTTGTATTTAGCAAACTTTTCTGGTGTAATTTCTCTGTGATGATAAAGCATTCGCATGCCTCTCACAATTGCCAAATCACCGAAGCTTACAATATTTTTTCTTTGCATGGAAAAGAGCATTATCATTTCAGCTGTCCATATGCCAATGCCTTTAAGCTTTGATAATTCAGAACAAACTTCATCATTTGTTAAGAATTGTAATTTTGATAAATCCAATGCCCTCGTATGTACTTTTTCTGCAATATTCTTAATGTATTCAACTTTTCGGAAGCTTAAGCCTAAACTTTGCAATTCTGTATCCGACAAACTTAAAATTGATTCTGGATTGATATCTATTAAAGCGGTTTGCATCCGTTTCCAAATGGTTTTTTGTGCTTTAGTAGAGATTTGTTGACCAACAATTGCATTGATTAAAGCACTAAACAAGTCAGGATTTACACCTCTTTTTATCATTCCAATTTTATCGATGACTTCAGCTAGCTTTTTGTCGTTCGATTTTAGCTCATCAATTTCAGCTTGACCATATATAAAATATTCAGTTTCCATTTTTATAAAGGTTTAGTCAATCAACTTGTTAGCGGGTTTAGTATCAAATTTAAATACCAAAGTATAACTTACAATATAAGAAATTAACTCTCTTTTTGTAATGGTTTTAAATCTTCAAAATTAGCATCGATTACGATTCCAAACTCTTGTTTTAGGATGTTCAAGTAAGACTGATTTTCATCAAGCAAAGCTGTGTATTCCATTCCATTAATTGTTTTCTTGAGCTTGTTGTTAAGTATTGTTACGCTACCATTTTCAATTGGAAGGGCTGCAACTCGCGAGCTAGTAAAGAAAGAGTTTTGGTTTGTAGAGGTATAATGATTTCCGTATTCGATATCTCCTTTACAGACGTAGTTCAAATCAAAACTGTATAAGTTTTTCCAATCATTCTCTTGCTTGGTTTGAAGCATGTAACCGTACAACTTGCTTTCTGTTAATCGAAAGGTCTGATTCTTAAATGAAACGGGTTTATTATATACTAAGGGTATGGGAATAGATGGAGATTCCGACCCAAATCCTAAATCTACCATCCACTGTTTGTCTTCAATTGTAACTAAAGTAACTTGATGGCTTCTACCTGTTGGCTCACCTGTTTTATGAACTCTACCCAGTAGCGCACGTGCTTCGAATCCGAAAGATGTAAGAGCCAATAAAAGAAGTCCATTCAACTCAAAACAATAACCGCCTCGTTTATTTTTCACCAATTTATGCACCAATGCTTTTGGTTCAAGCTCGATATTTCTTCCAAGACAGATATCAAAATTTTCAAAAGGAATAGTTCCGTGCTGAGCATGGTGAATTGCCTTCAAAGTCTCAAAGTTATTTGCAATTACCCCTTCAAAATTGATACGTTTTAAATATTCCTCTTGATTAAAAATGGCATCATTCATTTCGCTGTTGTATTAAATTGTGCCTCGCTGTATTGCCACGTTTCTATGGGTTATCAGGATTCTATTTTTCAGTTTTTAATTTGCTGTATACTACTAAGTCAGTAAAAATGTCTCCTGTCAACAATTCACCCTGTCGTTCAATTCCCTCAAACTTAAACCCAAGTCTTTTCGGGATGTTTATACTTGATTTGTTCTCAATAGCACATTTTATTTGAATCCTATTCATGCCTTGCTTGTTGAAGGCAAAATCACAGAGCTTTTCAACTGATTTCGTTACAATCCCTTTTTTTAGATGGTTTTTGGAAAGCCAATATCCAATTTCTGTCTTTTTATTTAATTTATCGGAATCTTTATATCCAATCAGTCCAATAAACTCTCCTTGTTTCCTAATAGTGAATATGTATTCTAAACTTTCCTTGGGAGCATTTACAATTTTTGATACGAAATTTTCAGTATCACTAAGTTTTTTAGTGAATTCAACAAAAGGCAACCATTTTCCAAAATGCTCTCTTTGACTATCAATCATTATAAAAATATCATCAGAATCTGATTGTTCTAATTGCCTCAATTCTATGTTTGTATCTACTTTTATTATCATGTTTTTTCTTTTGGTTCTGTATTACAGCTAACGATTATATTATTTTCTTGGACTTCTGGTAGCTATTGGGATCAAACTGCTCGTCAGCATCCATGACAATTTCGCTTTTGTTGGGCGTTGGCTTTATTTACTTTTTCAATTTATATGGTATTGTTTTTAATCTTTTCATTCAATACACCAGAGAATTCAATAAACTCCCTTTTGGATAAACTTATCAATTTCCGTATAGTTTTGCCATTTGTTCTTTTCAAAACCAACCACTTAAATGTAAGAGCTATGCTTTTTATCTTATATTCATAAATATTTTCAAATACAATCCCAAATTCATTAACTAGGTTTGGATGCGGACCAAATTCTCTTAAAACAATTGCATCAATATGAATTTTCAGATTTAAAATTTTAAAATACCAACCGATCGCAAGTGTTAAGGTTGGAACTGTAACGAATACTACCCAATCAAATTTAGAATTCCAATTAGGAAGAAACTCTAGGATTGAAAAAGCAAGTAGCATCATGCGAAGTGTAACCAGAAATAATAATCCCCAAATTGTTATAACAAAGGTATTTCTCAAATAGTTTCTATATTGAAAAAGAGGTTTCTCCATATATAATTTCTTTGTACTTCAGCATTAGCTTGCGCCTAACGGTCTTGCTAAAATTTGTGGGCGATTTATAACTGTCGCCTTATCAAAGCCGCCTATGTTTATTGTTTTTGTTGCTTTATCTAACTGAGCGTCAACGCCCATTAATTTTAACTTTTGTTGTAGGGCGTTTTATTAATGTTTTTATCACTCTATAAATCACATATCCAATAATTATCAGATTGATTACATGCCATATATTCAATCCTATATAATTAGCTTTTTGCCAAAAAGTCATACTTTCTAAGCTCCAATATTCCCCTTTGCTTTCATCATAGAAATCGTCATAATTCATTAGCATTAGCCCAAGAAACATGTAAACCGCAATATCGAAAATAACTAGTCCGATAGCGGTTAAAATATTCTTAATTGAAAAAACTCTTTTCATTTTATCCATCCCAAACTGAATAGTCAGTAACTATATTATAGTTATCAAATTTGATTGTTAGTCTCCCAGTATTTATTCCTCGTTTTGAGTATCCCAAATAATACCCAAATTCGTTTTTCGTTTTAGATTCAAGTTCTCCTAGCAAATTAATGATTTGGTTTTTTGTCATTCCTTTTAGTTTGTAATTATTTTTCAAACTATTCATCATTTCCCAACGAAGAGACCATTCAGTTTCCGATTCAGTCCAATTTTTCCATTTGTCAGAGTCAAACCGATCTTGTGTAATTCGTCCTTTAAGTGCAAACCCGATTAGAATTGCTACTCCAATCTTCAAAATTCCATATTTAAGTTTCTTGCTCAATTCTTGGTTTCTTTAAATGCCCTAAAACTAGTTTATAACAACAATATTGTCATTATCCTTCCATATGAAAATGTATTGTGCACCTTTTATATTTAATAGAGTTTGAAAGTAGCCATCTTTCACAATTGATCCAAGAAATCATAAGAAAATGTATTGATCGTTATTGATCTCCATTAGTGGAGTAAATAGGACGGTGTAGAGGAAAATAAAAAAAGCCAGCAGAAGCTAGCTTTTTTGTTTAAGGTGAATCACCAATCTCTTTTTATAGGAATTAAATATTCATTGGTACTTCCATTAATAACACACGAGCCTTATCGGTGGCTGTAAGATTAATCATTTCGGTGTCCCAAATTCCCATTCCATCTCGTTTAGAAAGTTGTTCTCCATTTATTTCGACTTCACCTTCAAGTACAAAAGCGTAAACGCCATTTCCTTTTTTCTGGATTTTATATTGATCGGAATTTCCTTTGGTAAACTTTCCGAGGCTAAACCAAGCGTCTTGATACATCCAAATACCTTCATCGTCTTTGTTAGGAGATAAAATTTGATAGAATTCATTATCCTTTTCAATTTCTTGTAATGAGATTTGGTCGTAACGTGGTTTTAGGTTTTTCTTGTTTGGGAAAACCCAAATTTGAAGAAACTTGACATCCTTGTCATTATTTTTGTTGAATTCACTATGATAAATCCCGGTTCCCGCACTCATAATCTGCACATCTCCTTGCTTTATTATGGCAACATTCCCCATACTATCTTTGTGCTCTAAATCTCCTTCGAGAGGAATGGATATGATTTCCATATTGTCGTGATGGTGTGTATCGAAACCTTTTCCAGCATCAACGTTGTCATCATTTAAGACTCGGAGTGCACCGAAATGCATTCTTTCTGGATTGTGATAATTGGCAAAACTAAAGCTGTGGTGCGAGTGTAACCATCCATGATTTGCGTGCCCTCTTGATTCTGCTTTATGAATTACTGTTTTCATATTATTACATTTTTTATGTGGTAAGCGAGTAAAACCTACCTTTTTAAGAACTTATCATAGCTAGATCTTTTGACTTAATCCAAAAAATCTGGAGGAAATGGAATTGTAGATAGTGAATCTTTTAGTGTAAAA
Source organism: Labilibaculum sp. DW002 (assembly GCF_029029525.1). NCBI lineage: Bacteria > Pseudomonadati > Bacteroidota > Bacteroidia > Marinilabiliales > Marinifilaceae > Paralabilibaculum > Paralabilibaculum antarcticum. The sequence continues at coordinate 219,863 of NZ_JAKJSC010000001.1, forward strand.
ACCGCTGAAGGGGCTAGGGAAGATGAACAAAGCCACCAAGAGATGGCTTTGTTGTATTTTTATTGTAGACAAATGGAATGATTAAGCTGTAATGCATTCCATTTTTTAGAATTTATTAATCCCATTTATTCGAATTCGAAAGGGCGTATTTGCCACTGCCTGAAAAAGCTAAGGCGATTGCTCCAAAAAGGTACAAACCTAATAATTCAATGGCCCAGCCGCCATGTTCTCCCATTTTGAAAATGTCGCTGCTATGAACCATTAAAATGGCAACCAAAGCGTTGATTGCAAAAATAGCAGAAGCAATGCGAGTTCTAAAACCAACAATAATGGCTATAGGCGCAATTACCTCACCTACTATAACCCCATATGCAACAAAGGCAGGAATTCCCATTTCGCTTAACATTCCTTTTATAAAGTCTAGGCCTCCTGTCAATTTACCAAAGCCATGCAATAGCATTAATAATCCAATTGTGATTCGAAGAATCAGTAGTGCCGTGTCGTTATTCTTTTTCATGTTATCAATTTGTTTTGCGATTGTTTAAAACTTGTTTTATTTCTTTAATTATTTCTTCCTCAATTATTTTACCATCCTTAAAAACATCAAAGAAGCTTCCAATGCTAGTAGCCGAATTAATTGTAGCTCCAAAGAATGGTAAGGTAGTTTCTGTTATTTTTAGGGCAGATGCAGCTCCAGTTTTTCCTGGAGAAGTACTAAACAAGAAAATGTCTTTGTTTTTTAGAAATTGATTGTCCTTACGGGATAACCAGTCTAAAATATTTTTAAAGAATGCACTTAGGTTTCCGTTGTGTTCCGCTACAGAGATAATTAGTTGATCTGCTTCTGCTAATTTCTCGGCAAGCTTATTTATACTATCCGGAATTCCATCCTGTGTTTCAAGATCGATATTGTAGATTGGTGCATCGTAATCGGTAAGTTTTATTAGCTCAACTTGATCTGTTAAAGTTGCTATATAGTTTACCAATTGTTGATTGATTGAGTTTGAACTGTTGCTTCCAGCAAATGCTATTATTTTCTTCATCATTTATAATTTTAATGTTAAAACAAAGCTGGGAAGAAATGAATCGATAAAAGTTAATGTAGATTAAGAAACTGTTGTAAAAACATTTTTTAACAGCTTTTAAGGATTTATTTATTGAATGTTTTTTTACGCAAAAGGCTTAGGAATTCAGGAGTAATACCCAAATAGCTTGCAATGTGTTTTTGTGGAATTCTTTGTTCAAGGTGTGGATATCTCTTAATAAATTCCAAAAATCGCTTCTCAGCTGATAAGGATAATTTTTCAGTCAATCGCAATTGGAGCGACAGCACACCGTATTGGAATTTTATTCGTGAATAATGTTCAAATGCAGGCATGGTATCCATAAGTAGATTCATCTGATCGAGCTTTATTGCGAATACAACGGAGTCTTCTAATGCTTGGATATGATACGAGGCAGGAGTTTGATTATAATAGCTTAGGATATCGCCAATCCACGATTCCTCTATGCCAAATCTATTGTTGTGTTCATTTCCTTTTTCGTCAATAACAAAAGAGCGAATACAACCTTTTGCAATAAAGTACTCATACTGCGAAACCTTACCTGGCTTAAGAAGAAACTCTCTTTTTTTGACCGGAATTTCTATAAAACTGTCACTTATCGTCTTTAATTCTTCGGAGGATAGCTCTGTTTTAGTCAAAATATGAGAAAGAAGAATGTTGATCATGCTTTTTAATATGTTGAACGTTAGTGTATGCTGGGCATTGGCCGTTGGTAAATAAAAATAGTCATTCTCCTTACTTGTTCCAAGAAAAAATAGCATTGCTATTAGGAACAGATTTAAACGTTGCGAGGCATTTGGTTACTTGTTCTTGCGTTTTTATTCAATTGGTAAATTATGCATTTTTAAAAAGGATAGTTTGTCCCAATACCCTCTTTGAAATACAATCTTTCCCTCTTTTATCTGGAAAAAACCGCAACCTCTTAAGCCTAACGGATCTTTCCATTCTAAAATTCCCCATTGGCCATCTTCGAATATATTTTCTATGATACAGGTCATATCAGCTTCGGAGAATTCTTTCTCAAACATTTGTTTGATAGCTGTCTTGCCTTCAATTGCTTCATTTGCTACCTGATGATTAATTGCATCATCTGAATACATTTCGGCAATCAATTCTGCATTTCCATCATTAAATAGCTTAACCCAATTCTGTATCAATTCTTTATTTTTCATCTGATTCTTCTTCTCTTGATTTTAATGTCAATATTTAGTGTAGAATGCGTTTTTGTTCCTTGTAGTATGCAGTTTTTAAATCACATTCCCAAAGTTGGCAAATGCTTTACCTTGTGATAGGTTAAGGCTGCTTTTATACAGTGTTTTAAATCTTCAATGGGAATTTTGTCGCTCAGATGAAACACGATTGCTCTGTTGCCTTCAAAGTCAAAACGCTTATTAAATATCATTTTAAAAACCTCAACCAATCGACTTGTGCATTTGAAGTACATTGCGAATTGGTCAGGTGTTTTTGACTTCCAATCTATTCTGATTGTACTTCCACTTTTCGTCAAATAACTAGGCTCTCCCCATTTTAGTGTTTCTTCGATGTTTGTTATTCCATCTATTTCCCTAGCTGTCTCAAGCACCAATTCTCTCAAGGCAAACATTTTATCCCGAACCGAATCAGGGTAATTGTCAAAAACTACTTTAACCTCTGGGTTGATTTTTATTTGTAAATCTTTCATAGGTTTTCAAATTACATACAAGTAACACTGTAAAAGCAATATTTTTTTAATTGACAAATTTCTAATTGTCGCTTTCACTTGTTTCGTGTGTTTCATAGATATCAGAAATACCACCAGATACAATAAACTTCATGGCAACTGCTGGATTTATATCGAGTAGTCTGACTTGGGTTTTAGGAACAATGAACAATTCTCCTGAGAAATTATAAGAATGAGGGAAATATACCGCAACCTTATCTTTCTCATCTATTTTGCTTAAATCTTCTGCCGTTAGGAACCCCAATTTTTCCAGATTAGAGATTGGATTTACCAATACAAGTACTGGTTTGTTAAATTTTCTTTCCTTTCCTACAAATGCTGAGAAAAGATCATTTAATGCTGAATAGATTAGTTTTAATAAAGGAGCTTTTTCAATTAACCGTTTAAATAAGATTTTGAATGGTTGGGCAATTATGCTTCTGCCAATGATTCCAATTAATACCAGAATGAAAAAAATGACAACGAGCCCTAATCCAGGAATGTCAATGTTAATGACCTTTTCTAGGTAATCATCCAATAAATTGTTTGTGAAATTGAAAACCACATAGATTATGTATGCTGTAATTCCAAAGGGTGCGGTATATAGCAAGCCTTGCAGGAAATAATTCATTACTTTCTTCATAAAGCAAAAATATTTAAAGTAAAGTATTTTCTCTGATCCTTTTTATAGTCCAATAAATGTATTAAAAACTCTTCTTATCCTATCCAGATTGCTCGTAATAATGTTGTGCCAAGCCATCGTTTCAAAAATATTATTTTATACATTTTGAAAATAGCCATCTTTCCCACATGTTGCAAGAAATTATAAGAAAGATATTTGTGATTCTTGAAGTGTGCTGGGGAAGACGATACCCCTTATGTGGTCGATCTCGAAAGCTTTCGGGACCATACGGCGGTTTGTTTAAGTGTAATGCGAAACAATTTTGGTGCAGTTGGTGTTCTAAAGCGCCGTCAGGGGTGAAAAAACCGCTGATGGGCCAGGTGAGATGAGAAAAGCCATCTGTGGATGTTGGGCATGGTTAATATTTAACTAATTTTACTTGACCCAAGGGTGATATTTTAGATATTACAGTAAGGGAAGCAAATGAAATAAATGTGTTTGACGAATGGCGAACCGAAAGTTGTTATAAAATACCATCTCAAAAATATATTCTAATCATCCAACAGATATGCTAGTAAACGAAGAATTCTCAAATCAAGTTGTATTACCAGATCTACTCGCACCAATAGAAGTTCAAGAGTTTGAAGATTTGGAACCTAAGTATAAACTTGTAAAACAAATAAGCTCTGCAATAGTATTGATATTAGCTTTGGTTGGTTTTTTTCTATTTGTTAATTTTTCATCGGGAGACATTCCAATCAAAGTAATAATAGGTGTCCCTTTTATTTTTGTAGTATTATTTGTTTTGAAACTAGTCTTCGTGATTCTCGCTTTTCCTAAAAAAGGATATTTACTTCGAGAACAAGACATAAGTTACCGTAGCGGACTACTGATTTACAAACTTACTACCATTCCGTTTAATCGAATACAACATGTAGAAGTTAGTCAGAACATTATAGAGAAAAGTTTTGGTTTGTCGAGAGTAAAAGTATTTACAGCTGGAGGCAGTGTTAGCGACCTTTCGATTCCTGGCCTTTTGCCAGATAAAGCTCACCAAATAGAATCATTTCTTTTATCAAAAGTAAGCAAGCATGAATAAGCCAGATTTAACAAAACCAACTCGACAGGAGTTGCGAGGATTTTTGGTGATTTTCGTTTTTGAAGTTCAAAAAATATTGCGAGCATTTTGGCCTGTTTTCATCCTTATTTTTGCTCAGAAGAAGCTATTGCCAGCATCAATAACGATTCCTATGGCAATAGGGATTGTTATCCTATTAATACTTGTTCATGCCATTCTTTATTACCTGAATTTCTACTTTTATATTGATGACAATCAATTTATTATTAAGAAAGGATATATTCGAAAAAAAGTTCTTTCGATACCACTGGAACGCATACAAAGTGTCAATACAAAGCAGAACCTTTTACAACAACTTTTAAATGTATATTCGCTTGAAGTGGATACGGCAGGGTCGGCAGGAAAGGAATTGAAAATTTATTCCTTAAGTGGTTCCTATACCGATCATTTAACTCAATTCTTGCAATCTCATAAGGAAAATGCAAATGAAGAAAAGTCGGAATCAATTAGCAACACCAATGAAGAAGTTGAAATTATAAAATTAAGCCCTTCCGATTTATTGCGAGTAGGAATAAGTCAAAACCACCTGAGGACAGGATTAATTATTTTAGCTTTCGGTTCTCAAATAGTAGATCAAATTCAAGATTTATTTAAGGTAGAAACCGATGCGTATTCAGATACCTTTCAAAACATAATGTCTAACTCAGGTATCTTGTTTTATACTGGATTAGCAATTTTCGCTTTAGTTGTGTCGATTTTCGCAACACTCGTAATTACTGTGATAAAATATTACGATTTTAAACTTGTCAAGTATCAAAAAAGTTACCGCATTACTTCTGGTTTATTTAATAAACGTAAGGTTTTGCTTCCATTCAATAAGGTACAGCAGCTCAACTGGGAAACCGGACCTATAAAAAAGATGTTTGGTATCTTTAAAATCAGCTTTAAACAGGCAGTTAGTAAACAAGTACAGCAAAAACAAGTGGTTGATGCTCCTGGTTGTCTTGAACAACACATTGAAAGTGTTAGAGATGAATTGTTTAAGGGTGATTTGCCTGATTGTAGCGAAAAGATTTATTCACATCGCAGATATTTCAATTTGTTATGGTTCGTAAGAGGATTACTTCCTGCTATAATCCCAATTCCATTATATATTTTTGAGCCACTTTGGTTAATTGCCGGAGGAGCATGGTTAGTTTTATCTGGATTTTACTGTTGGATGATGGTTAGGAAAAGCTATTTTCAATTTAATAAATCTCAATTGATCGTTGGCAAAGGAGCGATAAATACGGTGTGGCAACAGGCCGCAGCATTTAAAACACAATCGGTCGATTTTAGACAATCGTTTTTTCAAAAAAGAAGAGGATTAGCTTCCTTAAGGGTAAACAATGCATCAGGACAAATAGATATCCCATACATCCCAGAAGATATGGCAAGTAAATTGATGAACTATCTTCTTTATCATGTTGAAACATCCGACGAGAAATGGATGTAAATTAGTTTGACTAAAAAATCAATGCTTAAGAAATCAGTAACAGATAAATTGCTGTGGGCTAGGAAAGATAAGAAAAGCCACCTATCAGGTGGCTTTTATATGAAAATGAGTTTAAAACTCTAGTATTTTCTGATAGGTATAGAAATAATCATGTGTCTCATTAATAAAAAATATACATGACGAAATCTGTTTTGAATCTTGGTAATAGAGAATTTACTTCTTTAAGATTTCATCAGCAATTTTCTTAGCATCTTGGCAATATTTGTCATTACCTTTTAATGTCCACTCGCCAGTTTTTTCGATATAAAACTTAACGGTTTTCTCTACAACTTCTGAATAACCGCCATAGGATGCTAACATTTCAAGCACCTCTTCATTATACTCAGCTCTGGTTAATTCATCTTTTAACACTAAATCCCATTTTCTATTAATACGTTTAGATTTCTCTTTGTAGATTGGGTCTATCGTTTTATAAGCCATTAAAAAAAGAGAAAGCGCTTTCGCTTCTGCTGATGGTTTTGATGATAATTTTGTCATACTCTTTGGTATATATTAAAATAATGAGTCAAAAGTAGTTTAATATTATCATTCGATTCTTTTTCGCACAATTTCTTTTGTGTAGTAGTGCGCTTCTTAATAGAGCGCGAAAGTAGGTATCTTTTCTCAATTGCTGAAAGAAGTTCTAAGAAAAGATATTTGAAAATAGTAGAGTGTGTTGCTTAAAGTGCAGTTGGGAATAGAAACACCATCTATTTTGTTGGATCCATTGGAAGATAATACTTTGACAATATCTCAGTAATGAGTATTTAAAAAGTATCTTTGCAATTTATGTAAAAGCACAACTAAGCGATGACTACAGATATTAAAATACACAGACCAGAGCCTATTGAGCCTGGAAAAGAAATAGCAAGGTTTAATCGCTCTACAGATATTGAGCTTGCGATTAATACCTTAGTAGCAGGCAAACCAATATTAATAACCTCTTTTTACAGCAATGGATTAACATTACTTAAGGAGTTGCAAATGCATCTTAAAAGTAAGTTGCCCAACAAGTCATTTCAAGAACAACGCGAGTACAGATCGGAATACCGTAAACTGTCAAACCTTATTTTAATAGAAGTTGTAAATCATAAATTGGCCGTGCGAAAATCGCCTAATATCGGTTGGTTAGAGAAGCTATATCCAGAAATTAGTGATTTTTTATTGTCCTTTCCTCAGGTTCAAGGATTAAATAGTTCGTGGCAGTGGTATCAAAATGGGATCTCGATTCCTGCATTGCGAAATAAATTGCATCCTTACTATGGTACCTATTTTCCTACTCGTTTTGATCATTTGAAACTTTTTGATAATTGGTTAAAACGTTACGAAGGACCTAAAAAGTCTGCAATAGATGTTGGGATTGGAAGTGGTGTTCTTTCTTTTCAGATGGTAGCACATGGCTTTCAGAAGGTTTTTGGTACCGATACAAATCCGAATGCAATTGTTGGATTAAAGGAGTTTATGGGAGAAACAAAGTTGTCTAGAAAAATAGAATTAGACTTTGGACATCTTTTTGGAATTTGGGAAAAACAGACTGAATTGATTGTCTTTAATCCGCCTTGGTTACCAGCATCTTCTATGATGGATAGTATTGATGAAGCTATTTATTACAAGGAAAATCTATTTCCTGACTTTTTTGCAGAAGCAAAGAAAAGGCTATTGCCAGAAGGTAAACTTGTAATTATCTTCTCAAATTTAGCCCAAATAACCAATGTGACAAAAAATCATCCAATAGAGAAGGAACTGTCCGAAGGTGGAAGGTTCCAATTGGAAAGATGTTTAAAGAAAACAGTGAAAGCTGCTTCTGATAAAACAAAACGAGATCAACATTGGCGTGCTTCCGAAGAGGTTGAACTTTGGGTACTAACTAATAAATAAAATTTAAAGTCGTATAGAAGCGACTGATGATCTAAGATGCAATACCAAAAAGCTACCCAAAAGTGGCTTTTTGGTATTGCTTAATTCTTAGTTGAGAATTTCTTCAATTGTAATGTAATCTCCAACGCGTCCAGTCATTTTTTCTGTATCAGTATTAACGGGAAGTGTTTTCTTTCCTGGTCTCCATCCAGCAGGACATACTTCTCCAGTTTTAGTTGCATGTTGCCAAGCTTGTACCTGACGGAGGAATTCATTTACATTTCTTCCTACTGAATCAGCTTGCACTTCCTGTGCTACACAAATTCCATCAGGATTAAATAAAAATCTACCACGCAAGGCTACACCTTCTTCTTCTATAAGCACACCAAATGCACGGCTTACTTCTTGATTTCCATCAGCACCCATAGTCAATTTTAAACCTTTAAGGATTGGTTCTGTTTCAACAAATCTTTTGTGCGAAAATTTAGTATCAACTGATACAGCAAGAATTTCAGTATTTAAGGCTTGAAATTCATCATATTTAGCATTCATTGCAGCAATTTCGGTTGGGCAAACAAAAGTGAAATCAGCAGGGTAGAAGCATACTACTGCCCATTTTCCTTTGTAATCATCGCTCGATACTGTTGTGAAATGACCTGTTGCTGCATCATAAGCATCCATTGTAAATTTTGGCATTTCTTGTCTTACCATTGTTGAACTCATAGTTTTTTCCTCTTTTACTAATTGATTACCATTTTCTGTTTTTTCTTCTTGCACTTTTTTTCTGGGTTTTAAACCTGTGTCGCATCCCATAATTTGACCTCCTATTTATTAATTTGTTTATCCATTTCTGATTAGATAAAGTTATACATTATAATCTCCAAATGAGAATATTCTCAATTGAAAATATATATTCCATAATAGGAAAAATCTATAAGTATGATTTTAACAAAAAAAATCAAAATGTTTTAAGAGTGTCAAAGTCGATTATTTTTTAATAAATTGTGTTTAGGGTTATTATTGTTTTGATGTGCCTTTTATTTTTTTTATGTAAGCCTTGTTAGCTAGAACAAAAAAGCAGCATGTTCACCTATTAGGCAATCATGCTGCTTGTTACTGATATGCTAAATCAATAAAATAGATTTGACCGGATTACTAAATTGAAGCACCACCTTCAAGACCATCCTACAGGTGTAAGCCGGCCAAATCTAACCCACTATAAAAATTATAAATTAATTGCGATTCCAACCGCCACCTAAGGATAGATATAATTCTACCAAAGCATTTAATTGTTGGAATTTTGTATCAATTGTATTGATCTCCGAAGAGAGCGCATTACTACGAGCTGTTAATACTTCGAGATAAGTTGTGTTTTGGTAGCCGTTGTTCAGTAATTCTTCTGAATATTCAACTGCTTTGGTTAAAGCTTCCAATTCCATTTTCTGGATTTTGTATTTCTTCTGCTCCGACTCATAGCTGTACAAAGCATCAGAAACTTCTTTGCCTGCTTGTAGCATGGCTTTTTGGAAGTTGTAGCGTGCTTCGGCTTGTTGTGCTTTGGCTACTTCGTATTTTGTGCGGATGCTTCGTTTGTTAAAAAGTGGTTGAGCCAAATTCCCAATTACGTTACTAAACAAAGAAGAAGTGCTGAACCAATCATCGAAATTGATGCTTTCCAAACCAGCACTAGCACTAATGCTAAGGCTAGGGTAGAAGTTACTTCGAGCAACATTTGTTAGCTCAAAAGCATTCATTAAGCCGTATTCTGCAACCATTACATCTGGTCGATTTCTTAATAATTGTGCTGGAAAACCAGTTTGTAATGCTACCTGAATGTTTTGCTCATCTAGTTTTGAACGAACAATAGTTCCAGCATTTTGTCCCAAAATCAAAGAAATTGTATTCTCTAAAAGCTTTACATTCTGCTCTAAATCTAACAGCAAAATTTGTGTACTATAAAGTTGTGCTTCTGTTTGCTTAACAGCTGCTTCAGTTACCTGACCTGCCTCTTTCAGACTTTTCATTGTCTCAAGACTTTCCTTACGATTGGTTACCGTTCTTTGAGCGACTTCAACCTGAGCATCCAGTGCTAATAATTGATAATAAGCCGAAGCCATATTGGCTACCAAAGTACTTTCAACTGCTCTTCTGGAAGCTTCAGATTGTAAGTAAGCAGCTTGTGCAGCTCTTCTACTACTTCTTATTTTACCCCAAATATCAGCCTCCCACGAAATATTACCATTCAATTGGAAGTTCTCGAAACTTGAACCTTTTCCTCCTGCAGCTATCGCGGCAGAGCTATTATCTGATGTTTCATAAGTTCCTCCGTTGGCACTTAGATTTAAACTTGGCAACTGTCCCATCTTTCCTTGCTTAAAGTAGGCCTCAGCTGCATTTACACGCTCAACGGCCATTAATAAATCCAAGTTCTTGTCTAAAGCTTTATGGATTAATGTCTGCAAGTTAGAATCGGTAAACAATTCTTCCCAAGGCATATTGGCTAAAGTTGTCGAATCGTTTGTTGTAATGTTACGATATTGGTCGACAATTTCGATTTCAGGTTGTTGATATTTTCTGGCAACAAAACACGATTGAAGACTGAATGCTGTTAATACCAGACTAATGATTATATATCTTTTTTTCATTATTTCGATCTATTTATTCTGCTGTTTGCAATTCATTTTCTTCTGGTTTTGGTGCTCCACTAATTTTTTCTTGAACGATTTGAAAAACCACAAAGAAAACCGGGATAACAAATACACCAAAGACAGTTCCAATTAACATTCCACCAACAGCTCCCGTACCAATTGATCGATTACCAACAGCACCCGCACCGTTTGCAATCATTAAGGGTACAAGTCCTAATATAAAAGCAAAAGAGGTCATCAAAATTGGTCTTAATCTGGCCTTAGCTCCTTCGACAGCAGCTTGTAATAACTCCATACCTTGTCTTCGACGCTGAAGAGCAAACTCAACAATCAAAATAGCATTCTTAGCTAACAAACCAATCAACATAATTAGTGCCACCTGGAAATAAATATTATTCTCAAGGCCAATCAGCTTCACGAAAAATATAGCTCCAAATATTCCAATTGGTAAAGACAGGATGATTGAGAATGGCAGAATATAAGATTCATATTGAGCAGCCAATAGGAAATAAACAAAGATCAAACTTAAAATAAAGACAATGATTGCCTGATTTCCTGCTTTCTGTTCTTCACGAGTCATAGCTGAAAATTCATACCCGTAATTTGACGGAAGAACTTCTGCAGCAACTTCTTCAATAGCTTTAATTGCATCACCAGTACTATAACCAGGATTCACATTACCATTGATAGTTGCCGAATTGAATAAGTTGAATCGATTCACCACATCAGGACCATTCACCTTTTTCATATTTACAAACTGACTTACTGATACCAATTCGTTTTTTGCATTTCGAATAAACACATTATTCATCGACTCTATAGTCTCTCTATCTTCCGGTGCTGCCTGAATCATCACACGATATTGTTTCCCAAATCGGTTAAAATCAGCAGCATACCAACTACCATAATACCCCTGAAGTGTCGCAAATAAACCATTTACTGATATGCCTGCTTCCTTTACTTTCTCAACATTAACTTCCATCTCGTACTGAGGGAAACCTGTGTTGAACGAGGTCATCGCATACTTTATCTCCGGGCGTTGGTTTAAAGCGCCAAGGAATTGGCGGCTTTGAGCCATCAAATTATCAAAAGAACCATTTGATTTATCTTGCAAGCGCATCTCAAAACCATCTGAGTTACCAAAACCTCTTACCGTAGGAGGTGTAAAGAATAAAATTCGGGCTTCGTTAATTCCTGCCGTCATTCCAAACAACTGTCCAACAATAGCATTCACCTTTTGATGATCTTCTTTACGTTCTTTCCAGTCTTTTAATTTAATCACGGCAAAAGCTTTTGATCCTCCGTTAGTGCCACTCATCAAACTAAAACCAACAACGAACATCTTTTCCTTAACCACATCAATTTTACTGATTATAGCTTCTACCTTACCCGTTACTTCACTTGTTCTGTCCAAGGTACTTCCAGCTGGTAAAGTAATATCACAAAATATAATCCCCTGATCCTCATTAGGAATAAATCCGGTAGGAGTTGTTTTAAAAAACCATCCTGCCAAGGCAATAAACACAACCAGAATAACTCCCGACAACCATTTTTTACGTACCAGAAAACGAACCGAATTGGTGTAACGTTCTGTAACAACATCAAAACCGGTATTAAATGAAGTATAAAAACGATTGACTATGCCCTTTTTATGCTCTGCACTCGGATCGTGTGGTTTTAATAATAAGGCACACAATGCCGGACTTAAGGTTAGGGCATTTATCGCCGAAATAACAATAGCTACAGCTAATGTAATAGCAAATTGCTGGTAAAAAGCACCTGTGGGACCTTTCAAAAATGAAACCGGAATAAATACAGCAGACATAACCAAAGTAATGGAAATAATGGCACCCGTAATTTCGTTCATTGCAGATAGGGTTGCTTTTTTAGCGCTCTTAGCTCCATTATCCAATTTGGCATGAACAGCCTCAACCACCACAATGGCATCATCTACTACAATTCCAATGGCCAGAACTAATGCAAACAGAGTAAGCATATTAATTGAAAAGCCAAACAAATTCAAAAAGAAAAAAGTACCAATAATAGCGACAGGTACAGCTATTGCCGGAATTAATGTTGACCTGAAATCTTGTAAGAATAAGAATACAACAAGAAATACCAATAAGAATGCTTCAAATAAGGTTGTTAACACCTTGCTAATTGATGCATCAAGAAAATCATTGGTATTAAATGGAATCACATAGTCAATTCCCTTGGGAAAATCTTTTTTTGCTTCTTTTAAGGTGCGTTCTATTTCTTTTATAATTTCCTGTGCATTGGAGCCTGATGTTTGATAAACCGCAATAGCTGATGATGGGTAACCATTCGTAATATTCTTGGTTCCGTAATTAAAAGCTCCCAATTCAATTCGTGCAACATCTTTTAATCTTAAAAAATCTGAGTTTCCTTCCGATCTTAATATGATGTTTTCGTACTCACCCTCTGTTGATAATTTTCCTTTATAACGGATAACGTACTCAAAAGATTGACGGGAGTTTTCGCCAAATTTACCTGGCGAAGCTTCCAGATTTTGTTCATTCAAAGCAGCAACAATATCTTGAGGTGTTAAGCCATAAGCCGCCATTTTATCTGGCTTCAGCCAAATTCTCATCGAGTAATCGCGCGAACCGAACACATTTGCATCTCCAACACCCTTAATCCTTTTAACCATAGGGATCAGGTTAATACGTGCATAATTCTCTACAAACGTGGCGTCAAAATCTTCATTCTTCGACAATAAAGAGAAGAACATTAAAACACTATTCTGAACTTTCTTAGTCGTTACCCCGGATTGAATAACCTGCTGTGGCAACTTACTATTAACAGTTGCAACTCTGTTTTGAACATTTACAGCCGCAATATCAGGATTCGTTCCCAATTCAAAATAAACACTTATAGTTGCCGATCCATCATTACTGGATGTTGATGACATATAAGTCATATTTTCCACACCATTTACGGCTTCTTCGATAGGAACAACAACACTTTTTAGTAAGGTCTCAGCATTGGCTCCGGGATAAGATGCTGTGATTTGAACCGTTGGAGGTGCAATCTCAGGAAACTGTTCTCGTGGTAAATTAGAGAGTCCTAAAATCCCTAAAATTACGATGAGTATGGATATTACAGTCGATAATACCGGCCGTTCAATAAATCTTTTTAACATGATTTTTTCTTAATTAATCAATTAAAAGATTGTGATTATTTTTTAGAAAATGCAGCGTTTCCATCAGGCGTATGCTTTTGATTCATAGGTTGAATTAGCATTCCTTCACGTAACTTTATTAATCCGTCGATAACGAAAGTTTCTCCTGCGTTTAGGCCATTTTGAACGATGAATTTTTCATCTACTGAAGCACTAACCAGAACTTCTTTCGCCTGCACTTTATTTTCCTTTCCTACCAGATAAACAAATCGTTTTCCCTGCAATTCATAAGTTGCTTTTTGTGGAAGTAATATAACATCGTTTATAGTTGATGACATCTTAACTTTACCACTGATACCACTTCTCAATAAATTTGATGGATTAGGAAAAATAGCACGATAACTGATGCTACCTGTCCTCGGGTTAACCATACCGTTAATTGTTTCAATTCTTCCTTTGTGATCGTAGGTTACTCCATCAGCAAGAATTAATTCAACTTCTGGTAATTCCTTTATTTTACTAGCAATACTATTGCCATTTAGTTGACGATTGAATTGAAGTAATTGCTTTTCGTTTAAGGTAAAATAGGCATATACGTTGTTTATACTCGAAACAGTCGTAAGAGGTTGTGTTTCTGAACGACCTACTAAGCTTCCCTCTTTGTATGGTAAACTACCAACTATCCCATCAACCGGACTTTTGATAATCGTATAAGCCAAATTCTCTTTAGCATTCTGATACTGAGCTTCAGCTGCAATTAATTGAGCCTGGGCAGCATTCAATTTACTGTTCGCTGTTTTTAACTGAATAGGACTAATAATATTCTTCTCTACAAGAGGTGTTACTTTATCTACTTCAACCTGGGCAGCAACAACTTGGGCTTTTGCTACTCCCATATTAGCTCTAGCCGCATTGGCTTGCTGATTTAAAGTCTCAGCACTTAGTTTAAAAAGTAACTGTCCTTTTTTTACCTGGCTACCCTCGTCAATATAAATTTTATCAACAAAACCATCTACCTTTGGTCGGATCTGAATATTTTGTTCTCCCTCAATATTAGCAGCATATTGGTTGTATACAGTCACATCATTTCTCTCAGCCGATTGAACTGGAAAAGGCATTGGGCCTTGCGCTGTCTGGTGGTTCTGTGGATTATTGCATGATGATATAGCAAATAGGCTTATCATTAATCCTGATAGTAGGTAATTTTTAATCATTTGATGCTAATTTGTTTTAAATTTTTACAAAACCTGCACTGTCTGTTATATTCTTGGTTTTGAACAATAACTAGTGCAGGTTTCTACTTTTAGTTAGTGTGTAATTATTTTAGTTCGTTTAGTTCGTTCTTAAGCGAACTAGGTAATCATACGTTTTGATAAATCTTTGTACAGATCTTAAATTATTATCAATTAAATCGTTTTATTTATTTGAAGATTCTCGATTGTAATGTTGAAAAACAGAGCACTTACTTTGAATTCCATCTCTAAGCTTTTCTATCGTTGAGATAGTACTTACCAGATAATCTAAATATGGAGTTTCGTGTGAAAGTTGGAATTTTTCTTCTGGATTTTTAATAATTTCATTGGATTCAATCTTAAAGTTGATTATTTCTGATGCTAATTGATGTTCTGCTTTATACATTTTTAGATCATCTTCAATTCTAGCAAGAAATCCAATAGGGTTTAAAGTGAAATACTTTTTTCGATCGCCAGGTTTGGTGAAAAAATCTACAATTTCTGATTTTTGTAAGGTTTTTAAATTAGTAGATACTGTGCTCTTACTTGCACCAAGAAAAGCAACCAATTCGTCGAATGTAGTTCCATTTTCTTTATTAATAAGTAGTGTTGCAAAAATACGAGCAGCTATGGGAGCAAGTTTTTCCTGTTTCTCCATAAATAGGCCATATCTTTCTACTAACAACTTTTTTCTTTCTTCTAATTCTTGTAAATTCTTCATGCTTTATAAACTTAACAATGCAAATATACACTTAGTTCGGTTGTGTCCGAACTAAAAAATGTTAAAATTGTAAAAAGAATGCTACACAAACGATGTAGAGATGAATTTCTTTACATTAAGAACCTATTTTTTAAGGAAAGGATTAATAAGATTCATGAAATTTTGACGATACATTTGCCCTATAGGTAATTTTTTATCTGCAATTTCAACCTGATTGCCATTAATCGCATCAATGTGCTGAAGCGAAACAATATAGGATTTGTGTACACGAGGAAAATCATTTTCGGGCAGTAACTCTTCCATTTTTTTGATTGTTAGTTTGCTGATAATGGTTTTCGATTTGGTGTGAATTTTAATATAATCTCCTAATCCTTCAATATATTTAATATCCTTAAAATTGAGTTTAATGGTTTTCTTATCAGCTTTGATAAAAATGAAATCCAGAATTGTGTCCGTCGGTTTTTCTTGAGAAGTAATTAAGGAATTACTTCTTATTTGCAGTTTCTCTTCAATTTTGGAAATGGCTTTTATAAATCGTGGGAAAGGTATTGGTTTGTGCAAGTAATCAATCACGTCCAATTCGAAAGCGTCAAGTGCGTATTCTCTATAGGCAGTTGTAATTACCACTATCGGAGGATTTTTTAAGCTTTCTAAAAAATTTAAGCCAGTAAGTTTAGGCATGTTAATATCCAAAAACATGGCATCGATTTCTTGATTTCGCAAAATATCCATAGCTTCTATGGCATTTTTGCAAGATTTCACAAGTTTTAAATGTGGCAGGTCCTGAATGTATTTTTCAATGACTTTTCTCGCGTGAATTTCGTCGTCAACGATGATGCATTTAATATCCATCTGCTTGTTATTTTAAGATAATTGTAAGATTAAGTTACTTGTGTAGAGTCCATTACCACGTGAAATATTGAAAGAGTGCTGGTTTTTGAACAGCAAATTAAGTCTCTTTTTTACATTTTCAATGCCTAAACCACCAAATTGTTTCTTTTTTTGTTCCTCTGATATGTCATCAAGTGGATTGTTGATTTCTAGTTCAATTTTATGCTTTGATATCTTTAAAGTAATATTTATTTCCGATGTTGTTTGTTCTGAAGATATACCATGTTTAAAGGCATTTTCAATTAAAGGAATAAAAAGAAGTGGAGGCACCTTATGTCCGGGGTCTTCTCCACTTATATTTAAGTTAATTTTAGCAATATCTTCAACTCTAACAGATTCCAGATCGATATAATTTTTGATGAATTGAATTTCTTTCTCTAAACTGACTTCTTCGTCTTTACACTCATAAAGCATATAGCTAATAAGCTGACTCAGTTTAAGAATCATTTCAGGTGTTTTGTTCGAGTCATACAAACTCATCGAATAAATATTATTCAAGGTGTTGAAAAGAAAGTGTGGGTTGACTTGTGCTTTTAATATGCTTATCTCTGCTTCCAGTTGTTCTTGTGCTTTCTCAGTATATTTTAAGTTTTCATCTTTCAGTTTCATCCATTCTTTTGCAAAATGGAATAAGCTGGTTGAAAAGATAAAAATATTGGTTTTGAAAGTACTCATCATGACGACTTTTGCAGTGCTTAATCTGATAAAGCTTTTAAATTCTAAATCTGGAAAATGATAGAATAAATAACTTAAGCTAGCGATTGTGAATACTTCACAAATAATAAATATAAGTAGATATTTTCCATATTTTCCGGTATTCCAATATCGAGGAATTAAAAATCTTAAGTTAAAGTAAACAAGAATTGCAATAAATGCATTTTGGATTCCTTGGAACAGTACTTCTCTTGGTATTCTATCTGGATCCAAATCGGTAATGCGACCCATTTCCAATAATAGAAAAACCGACCAAAAGGAAAGGTGCTGAACCCACCTAATTGAAAAAATCTGATATAATCTGTCTTTTAAATTCATGAAATACGATTTAGTTCCGCTAAAGAACAAAATTTAGTTTTCCAAAACACCTTTTGTCGATGAACATGAATAAATGAACTGCAAACGCATAGTATTTTGACGACAAGCAAAGGTACCGACAATTTTTCTTTTGATACAGCCAAATCCGGCATGTTGGTCGATAATATTTACTTTTTATAGTCTGTCGGTATACTATTGTAACAGATTTTAAAACAGAAACGTCATGTTAAAAAGAAAAAGTATCCTTTTAGGAATTTTGGTCATTGTTGGAACAATGGGACTCGCGGTTGTATTTGCAGGTATGAAAAAAGCACCAAAAGAAAAGAAAGTTGTTTCGAAGGAAATAATTGTTCCTGTTCAAAGTATTAAGAACAGTAAAATTGATTTACAGCTATCAGTAATTGGTAATTTGGAAGCAAGAGACAAAGTAGAGGTTTATGCTGAAGTAACAGGGATTCTGAAATCTGCAGGTAAACAATTTCTAGAAGGTGTAAGTTTTTCAAAAGGCGAGAACTTATTGTTGATTCAAGATGATACATACAGAGCCGAAGTATATTCAAAGCGTAGCAGTTTTATGACAGAAATTGCTTCTGTTTTACCAGATTTAAAATTTGATTATCCTGAAAGTTATTCTGCATGGGAAAAATATCTACAAGAATTTGATGTTGAGAATACATTAGCGCCTATTCCAAGCGCGCAGAACGATAAAGAAAAATATTTTTTAGCCGGTAAAAATATCTACACTGAATATTACAATATTAAAAGCTTTGAGCAACAACTCTCAAAGTATTCTATAACAGCTCCTTTCGCAGGTGAAATTATCGAATCAAACATTAAACCAGGTACTTTAGTTATGAGTGGCCAAAAGTTAGGTGAGTTTGTTAATACAAGTGCCTACGATTTGATTGTTGGTGTTGATTTGAATAATCTCGAAGGAATCAAGGTGGGGAATAAGGTGAATGTTTATTCAAAAAATACCAATGAAAATTGGGCTGGATCGATTCGTCGCATTAGTAAAAAGGTAGAATCAGATACGCAAATGGTTAACGTATACATTGCAGTTGTTGGTAAAAACTTAAAAGAAGGAATGTTTTTAAACGCAGATGTGCAGTTGAAAAAGGATGTGTTTGGCGTAGAAATTCCTCGTAAGCTTTTAGTGGATTCAGAATATGTTTTTACTGTCAATAAAGGGATTATTAATCAACAAAAAGTTTCTATCGTTCAAAAGAAAGAGGATGCTGTTATTGTAGAGGGATTAAATGATGGTGTTCAACTTGTTTTAAAAACGTCTGGAATTCACAAAGGAATCTCCGTAAATATCCAGGAATAATAAAAATATTGATTTTAGAAAAGATCAGAATTGTCTGACAATCATTAGAAAAATAATAGAATGAAGTCATTAGTAAAATATTTTATAAAATATCCTTTTGCAGGAAACTTGTTGGCAGGAGTATTTGTGATATTAGGAATATTCGGAATGTATTCCTTGAACTCATCGGTTATGCCTCAAATAGATCCTGGGATGCTTACCGTTACAGCTACATATCCTGGAGCTTCGCCTGAGGAAGTTGAAAAAGGAGTTGCCTTGAAAATTGAAGACAATTTAAAGGGAATTAGTGGGGTAGAGAAGGTTACATCATCTTCGAAAGAGAACTATTGTTCTATCATGGTTGATTTGGAATCTGGATACGATCCTAATGTTGCCTTGCAGGATGTGAAAAATGCTGTTGATGGAATTAGTTCGTTTCCAGCGGCTGTTGAGAATATCAGTGTATCAAAGAGGGAGTTTTCAATTCTCGCTATTGCAATTGCTATCAGTGGAGATGTTGATTTAAAAGATCTTAAAGAATATGCAAGGTCTATTGAAAACGATTTGCGAGGAATAAATGGTATATCGCAAGTTGATTTAAGTGGTTTCCCTGATGAAGTAATTGAGGTGAGTGTAAACGAAGATGCGCTAAACGCTTACAACATTTCGATTGATGAAATATACAATGCAGTAGCTGCAGCAAATATTGATCAAACAGGAGGAACTATTCGTGGTGAAAATGAAGAATTGAAAATTCGAGTTCGCGAAAAGCAATACTATGCCGAAGGCCTTAAGGATATTGTAATTCGTTCGCAAGAGAATGGAGGAACTGTTCGTTTAAGTGATTTAGCTGTTGTAAGCGACAAATGGGACGAAGAACCAAATAGAACTTACATTGATGGAAATCCAGCTGTTAAAATTGAGATCACTCAGACCTCTCGAGAGGATATCCTGTTAATATCTGAAGCAATTAATGAGTATGTAGTTAAGTACAATACAGAACACGAAATAGTAAAATTAAATGTACTGCATGATAATTCATCAGCGATAAAAGTGATGAAGGATATTTTGGTTGATAATGGTATTATAGGATTTCTATTAGTAATGCTTTTTCTTTCACTTTTTCTGAATCATCGTCTTTCCTTTTGGGTGGCACTTGGTATTCCAATTTCCTTTATGGGAATGTTTATGGTAGCAGCTGCTTATGGAGTAACGTTGAATAAAATATCTCTATTCGGGATGATACTTGTAGTAGGTATTTTGGTGGATGATGGTATTGTTATTTGTGAAAATATCTTTCAACATTATGAAAGGGGAAAATCAGCCTTGCAAGCTGCAATTGATGGAACAATGGAGGTCATGCCTGCTGTTTTCTCGGCAGTTTTAACAACCATAGTTGCCTTTACAGCATTCTTTTTTATTGAAGGAAGATTGGGACAGTTTTTTGTTGAATTGGCATTTGTTGTGATTTTTGCCCTGATATTCTCATTGGTTGAAGCTTTTTTAATCCTTCCAGCTCACGTTGTACATTCTAAAGCACTTAGAGCTGATAAAAAAGAATCCAAAATTGAGCAAATTTCAATGAAGGCGGTTGCTTTTTTAAGAAGATGGACTTATGAGCCATTGATTCGCTTTTGTTTGCACAATAAATTGGTAACGGTGGGTTTTGCGATTGGATTATTCGCCATGACCATTGGTGGTCTAACTGGAGGAATCATTAGAACGGGTGATAGTTCGGTTTCCAATAATGACTATATAGATGTAGAATTAGAAATGCCAGCTGGTACTCCGGAGAATGAGACCCTATCGTATATGCAGATGATTGAAAATGCTGCTTTAGAAGTTGGAGAAGGATTACAGGATAAAAGTTTAAATGGTGATCCTGCTATTACTGGATCAGAACTAAATATAACAGCTTCCAACATAGGGAAATTGAAAGTGTATCTATTGGGCACACAGAAAAGAGATTTCTTATCTACTGAGTTTAGTAATTTATTAAAAGATAAGGTAGGTGAAATTCCTCAGGCGCAATTGTTAAGTTATACACAGGAAAGTCATTTTGGAAAAGCAGTATCGATCTCTTTACAGAGTAGCAATTTAGATGATCTGAATCAGGCTAAAAATGAATTTAAAGAAAGATTATCCAAAATGGAAGGGTTAATGAATGTTTTGGATAACGATCAGTTGGGAATGCGTGAAGTTAAATTGAAATTAAAAGACAGTGGCTATAAACTAGGTTTAACTTTAAGTAAGCTTTCGAGTCAGGTACGAGCAGGGTTTTATGGAAAAGAAGTGCAGCGTTTACAAAGAGGAATAGACGTTGTGAAAGTTTGGGTGCGTTACCCAAAAGAGGAACGCTCGTCGATAGGGAATCTTGAAAATATGCGAATTAGAACCGATAATGGTGGAGAGTATTATTTAAAAGATGTTGCTGAAATAATTTATGAGAGAAATTTAGTTCAGATAAATCATTTAGAAGGTCAAAGAGAAATTACAGTAGAAGCTGATGCGGCAAATTCAACCGTTAATATGTCGGAAATAAACAGCGAAATAGAAGATCATATTTTACCAGATTTAAAAGCAAAATATCCAGGTCTACGATTCCGTTATGGAGGTCATGCTGAAAATTTACAAAAGGCTAAGTCTTCAGGAATTCTAATTGCACCAGTTATTCTTGTTTTACTTTTTGCGATTGTGATTTTCACATTCCGCTCTTTTTCACAAGCCTTCTTAATTTTCACACTCGTTCCTCTTGGATTTATTGGAGTTGGTTGGGGACACTGGTTGCATGGTGTAGCATTGGATATGCCATCCTATTTGGGAATGGTTGCCTTAATGGGGGTAATGGTTAATGATTCGATTGTACTCATAAGTACTTTTAATGAACAATTAAAGACTGGTAAAGATTTTATGACTGCTATATACGATGCCGCAGTTTCACGATTTAGACCTATTGTATTAACCTCTTTAACTACAGTTGTTGGTATTGCGCCATTAATTGCATCGAACGAACCAGAAGCTAAAATGGTGATACCAATGGCAATTTCTGTGGCATATGGTTTAATAACTGCAACCTTCTTAAATCTTCTTTTATTGCCAATATTATTGGTAGGATTTAATTCCTTAAAATGTAAAATTAAATGGCTAAGCACTGGTGTAATGCCATCTAGAGAGAGTGTAGAAGTTGCTGTTAAGGAACTTGCGCAATAGTATTTATTTTAATAGAGATAATAATGAAAAATCGAATTATAATAGCAGTTATTCTGTTGACTTTTGTGTTGCCAACAAAGGCACAGGAAGCTTTAACATTGGAATCATCAATAGAAATTGCTTTAAGTAATAACCTAAATATAAAAATTGCAAAAAATCAGGCAGAAGTATCAGCGAATAGTGCAACAATTGGAAATGCAGGATTACTGCCAACTTTAAATGCCAGTGGAGGAGTTAATTATGCCGAATATTCTACCGATGAAATTACTTCTTCGGCAGGTTTGAATTTCTCTTACACCTTATTTGATGGTTTTGGAGGCAAGTACAATTATAAAATATTAAATCTGCAAAAAGAACAAGGAAGCCTTACGGCTAGATATACAATTGAGAATATTATTTCGAGTGTGATTTATGAATTTTATGAATTAAGTAAAGCATTTGATGAATTAGGTGTAGCCTCTAATAATTTAGAAATTTCAAAAGATCGTTTGTTACGTAATGAAAGCAAATATGAATTTGGAACGATGAATAAGTTGGAAGTTTTGAATGCTAAGGTAGACTTTAATAGAGACAGTAGTAGTTATTTAAAATCACAGCAATTGTACGAAGAATTAAGCAGGGAAATGAATGTATTGTTAGGTCGTAATGCCGAAATCGAATACCAAATTATACCAGATGCTTCTACTTTTCAGGAGTTTGATTTGTCGGAATTAAAAAAGCAGGCTTTGTCGAAAAATGCTGATTACCTTATAAAAGCAAGTCAGATGCGTGAGGATGAACTGACTGTGAAAAAAGCAAAGTCGGGACAATTACCATCTGTCAATTTAAATTCGTCCTATTCCTATTACGAAAACAAAGTTTTGGGAAGCAATTCCAACACTCAATTAACCGGTGGTGTTAGCATGAGTTTTAACCTATTTGATGGTAAAAAGAAGAAGACTGAAATAGCAAATGCTAAAATTCAGAAACAGAATGCGGAATTAGAGTATTATAACAAAATGTTAGAATTGGAAAAAGATTTGGTTAATGCTTACGCTGATTATCAATACAATTTAAAAACTTTGGCATTGGAAGAGGATGCTTTAGAGGCAGCACAATTAAATTTTGAGCAAACCAAAGAATATTATCAATTGGGGCAGGTGAGTTCAACAACTTTTCGCGAAGCACAGCTAAATTTGGTCGAAGCTCAAAATAACAAGGCTTCAGCTCGCTACGATGCAAAACAATCGGAAGTGAGTATTAAAAAGATAAGTGGAATGCTACTGCAATAGAATTTTAAAAGTTACCTATGATAAAGAAATATATAGTAAGCGTTTTTGTATTGTGTTTATCTGTAACGACTAAGGCTCAAATGAGTAAGGATTTGGTTGGAGTAGATTATAGTACAATAGGGAAAGGATCCGCTAGTAGAGGTGTTGGTTTCGAAAAATATAGTGTTAGAGTAACACTGCCTAAGCGAATAAAATCCTCAGGTGATATGTTGCTTAATAAAATAGAGTACTCAAAAACAAATATTGATTACACTGTAGATCCTAGTTTGGGTGGAGATGTATCTAATTTTCATTCTATAACTTATAGTTTAGGTTATATTCATAAACTTAATAATGATTGGACCTTAATTTCAATGTTAAACCCCAGTGTGTCTTCAAATTTTAGTTCCTCAATTAATTGGGATGATATTCGCTTGTTTGGGATGCTTATGTTTTCAAAAAAAGTAAAATCCAATAAGAAACTTGATTTTGGTATTGCCTATTCGACAACATTAGGAAGACCGTTTCCTATGCCAATGTTTAATCTGATGTGGAAACCCAATCAAAAGTGGATCTTTAATTTTGGTTTTCCACGAATGGCAGCTCAATATCAATTGACAAAGAGCACAACATTAGGAACTGATCTTTTCATGGCTGGAGATAACCTTACATTGGGTGATGATCTTTATAGGGGTGAACAAAAAGTTGATAACATACAGATCATGAATATGGGTGGAGGAATAGAAGTAACTCAAAAGTTGTCGAAATTTCTAAAGCTAAAGCTGAGTTCAGGTTATACATTTTATCGTCAGTTTGAATTTTTGAATGGAAACGACACTGTAAAAGAATATGACTTAGATAATAACCTATACATAAAAGCTGGAATCTCTATTGGTATGTAGTTGAACGAACTTAGTCGGTTAGAGTACTGTAGTGGCAAGTCTAATTGCACCGTCTTCCTTAATCTGGGAGACGGTTTTTTATTAGAACTCTTTTAAAATTTGGCATTACTTTCTATTCAAATGACTATTTTTACTCTTCGATTAACCAACTTAACCACAAGTAATGCCACAAATAAAGATAGAAACACCTGAGTATTTTATATGGGAAACACATGGAATACATACAGGTACGGGAAACGACCATGTGAAACATGGAGTAGATGAATTGGAGAAAATTACCGAGTTGGCCATTGCTAAAGGTCATCCAAACATTGCTTTTATCATACATACCCCGCGTTTAACTCGCTATAGATATGCCGCGGAGAAAAGACTTGGAGTAAAGTTTATTCGAGGCGACAATGCATATTTTAATTACCCTAACCAGATAGAAAAGCTGAAATCGAAATATGGTAATCAAATTACGATACGATTTGGAATTGAATTGGAATGGTTAGGACCAAATTTAGGAATGCAATGGAATCGATCTAAGATTTTTCAAGCTCAAGATGCTGATTTTGTTATTGGATCCTTACATTTCTCAAGAGAGGGGATTCCTTACGATGGATCGGCGGAAGAAACTGAGGAGTTAATGAAATTGCGAGGTGGACTAAATAACTATTGGCTCGGATATATAGAAGAAATGATCGAAATGGTTGATTCAACCTGGGAAATGATTCAGGTGGTTGGACATATCGATTTGCCTAAATTGTTTGCACCTATTCCACAACCTTTATTAGAACTCGATACTTCTGATCATATTTTAGCTCGTAGAATGCGTTTTTTACTCGAGATGATAAGTGAGTACAATCTTGCTTTAGATGTGAATTTGGCTGGAATAAATAAGGGCTGTGGCATTTACCCTGATCTGTCAATTTTAAAAAGAGCGAAACAGCTTGACATTCCAATTTCAATAGGAACTGATACGCATACGCTTCAGAATTTAGGGAATCATCATGAAACTGGAATCATGTATGCTCATGATGCAGGTTACAAGCATTATTTGAGTTTTTCTAAATGTATTCCAGAAAAAAGACCATTACGCAATCAAGCGTATAAGTTAGAGGAGTATAAAGTTATGAATCTGGGTATTGAATTGTTAAACCTTCGTTTTGAAGACAGAAAGCAACGAAGAATACCTAAGTTTTCATTTGGAGGTACTTTTCGTACCTTTTTAGAACACCATAAAAATTCAACGTCATTAGGAGATTTTGAAGCAATTCGTATTCGAAAAGGGAATAAATCAATTACCATAAGTAATACACTTCCTATAAATGATAAGGAGAAAAAGAAAGGACTGTTTTCCCATCATAAGGATGAACCAGGGGTTTTGTCGATGATATTTAATGCTTTAGCTTCTGAAGAAATTAATGTTGAAACGGCTTATTTAAATGCCAATGAAGATGGAACTGCAACAGCATTTTTAACGTTATCGGGTGATGAAAATTCAATTCATGAAGCGGTAGAATTTGTTAAAGGTACTGGAGGTGATAGCTTTATTGAAATTAGAATAGGAGATAATTTGGAATTACCTGAATTAAGAAAAGGGAATAATTATGTGTTGGAAGTTGATGGTGTAAATTTACCAATTGCCATAAGCAAACAAATGATCCTTTCAATTCACAACAATACTTCGGGTATTTTATTGATTTTGCTATCTGCTTTAGCATCTCAAAACATAAATGTAATCGACTTAAAGTTAGGCCAAAGAGGACAGAAAGGTTATGCGATATTAGGAATTGAAGGCGATTCGCAAATGGCAAAAACAATTCTAAAGAAACTTGGGCCTCAATTCTTCGAAACAACTCACCTATCCTTAAATGGGGTAGAATCATAACCAGATACAGAAAATTGAATAAGCGTTTATCCATATCGAGTGAAGCCATTGGTCAGATTGTAGATTTTTATAAAATACAACCAAGAATAGGCGATGTTAATATTGAGAAAATAGAAGAGTATTTGCTGGTGATGAATTCACATTATTCCGAATCAATCACAGATTTAGATGACTTGTCAGAATCCAATGAAGATCTTATTTTTGAAGATATTATAGATGTCTTAAATTCTTATTTAAGTTTGATTGGAGAGGAATTGAGCAAAATATTTAAAGAAGAGAATAAGAATTATTTACCCATCGATTTTTATGATGAGATGGCAATGAATGAGATTCAGATAGTAGAATTGTTGCAAAAATTTAATGGAGGAGAAGAGGACTTATTTCAGATTAAAACAAATCTAGACGAAATTGAAATGATGATTTATGAGGAAAATTTTTCTCAATCTCTTTTAGAATTGATCAAAATTTTAATTTCAACAATACATGCAGAATTAGTTGTTCGTGTTGATGATTTGATATAACCTATTCAATCTCTTTTTTTGGAACTACTTTTATGGTGGAAGGTTCTTGGTCTTCCAATTCTTTAATCATTTCGAATGATTGAGACTCTAGAAATTCTTGAGCACTTTTTTGATTTACCCATTTAGAAAGAATAGTGTGTTCACTTTCTTCTTCGCTTGGTTCGAGAATTTCGCATGAAAGTTCACCACCAATTTTCCGATACTCTAGAAATTGATCAAAAGCATCTTTCCAGACAACGTAATCTTTTATAGATTGCTTTATTAGTAAATATACCATTAGTGTAGTTAATATTATAAAATCTAAATTAAACAAAAACAACTTACCATCATTCAACTTATTGATTACCTGCTCAAAATTCAGGACTATTAACTCATTTTTAATTATGAAGTAAAAAAAACACGTTTTATTAGGCACTAATAAAATTAATCATTTTTTTGAAATTGCAAAATTTGTAATTATCTGTAACATTTGAACTTATGGAGGTTTAGATTACTTTCAGAATTTAATGAGTTAAAATGGAAGCGCATCAATAGGGTTAGCATATTTAAATGAAAAGCCTGTATTGATTAACTTCTCACAACTAATAATCTTAAATGTGTTTTTAGAGTGTTTGAAATTCGGTAAGCTAAAACCACCAATTGCAGCAGCTTTTTCATAAAAATCTTTTTTTGTTGGATGTTCAGGACAACAGGCATTATATACCTCTCCCCAAAGATTATTTTCGATTACATGTGATATGATATTTATACAATCATCTTGATGTAATAAATTAACTGGTGATTTTCCTTCAATTGCAGTTTTCATTTTAGAAAGGAAGCGTCCAGGCTTACGATCATAACCAATTAAGCCACCAAAACGAATAATTGTAGTACTGAATTTACTTTCACTACACAACATCTGTTCTACTTTACGCAAAGCTTTTCCGCTAGCCTTTTCTGGCATCTGATGATCTTCTTCCGTAACTTCTCTATTCAAATTAGCATAAACAGATGTAGAACTTATAAAAATTACTTTAGTAATAGTTGAATTGTTTATTTGTTCTATTAGCGAATGAAACTGTTTTGGATGAAAATCTTCAATATCATCTCTTCTTTTAGGTGGAAAGTTGATAATAAGTATTTCAGAATTAAAAAATTCCTTTTGGAAATCATCATTTATATTTGGGTTCAGGAATATTTTATATGCTTTAATCCCCGATTCTTTTAAGGAGTCTAATTTGCTTTCAGTTGGTGTTGACCCTTTTACTTGGTGGTTAGTTCTTACTAAAAACTTAGCAAGTGGCATACCTAGCCAACCACAACCTAGAATACTTATAGTTCTTTGTGCCATTTTAGACGTTTTATTCATGTATTTATACCTAAATATATCGGTGGTCAAATTTATATTTAATTTAAACAATTAAATATTTTAGAAATATAAAATTATGAGTTAATGTTGAATTATTTTGGTATTTAAGATATTAAAATCCTTTTAGCGTATTTACATTTTGCATAATAATTAAAGTGCTCAATAGAATTATAGCAAAGGATATGGAAACACAAGGAATTTTGAATAATTACTTTTATATTTGACACGGGTTATACATACCTTCCATTGCAAGGAATGCATGATCATCAAAATAAATTTCGATTTATGTCATCACAAATACGAGAAAATTTACAAAAATTATTCGTTTTAGGAATTAGTTATAGAAAAACAGCTCTTGATGTCAGGGGGAAATTTTCGTTAACTGCTGGTCAGCAGGAAGATTTATTGAGAGAAGCAAAAGAAAATCAAATTGATGGTATGGTAGTTTTGTCTACCTGTAATCGGACGGAGATTTATGCACACTCAGGAGAATCGGAATTAATAACTAACTTATTTTTAAAATATTGCCAAGGGAATCACAAAGATTTTGAATCTAATGGTTACACCTTGTTTGGAAATGATTGTATCCAACATTTATATAAAGTTACCTCAGGATTAGATTCTCAAATAATTGGAGATTTTCAAATTGTTGGGCAAGTAAAGAATGCTTATCATTTATCCGAGGAATTAGAAATGGCTAATCCATTTCTGAATCGTTTGTTTTCATTTGCATTTCAGGCGAGTAAAAAAATTAAGAATAACACAGAAATTAGTAAAGGAGCTGCGTCTGTTTCACATGCTGCCGTTCAATACATTAAAGATAAGGTTTCTACTTTGGAGTCCTGTAAATTTCTTTTGTATGGAACTGGAGATATCGGAAAAGATACTTGTGGTAACTTGCTAAAACATATGAAAAACCGTTCAATTACTTTAATAAACAGAACGGAAGAGAAGGCAGAAGCCTTAGCAAAGAAATTTGAAATTAATTACCAACCTGTAGCGAAACTAAAAAATGAGGCGATTGAAGCTGAAGTTATTATTGTTGCTACTGGTGCACCACAACCAACACTACTGCCAGAACATCTGGAAGGAAGTGAAAGTTGCAAGTTAATTCTAGATCTTTCAGTTCCTAGGAATGTACATTCGGATATCGACAAGTTAGATCATGTTTTGGTAATTACTGTTGATGAGTTGTCCAAGCATATTTCAAATGCTATTCAACAAAGAAGAGAGTGCATACCAATGGCTGAAGGTATTATTTACGAGTCAATTGCTGAATTTTACAGCTGGCTTGAGGTGAAATATTTATCTCCGGTTATTATTGCATTAAAAGAAAATTTGCAGAAAGTTCAACGAAAAGAGTTGGATTATCACAAGAATAAATTGTCGGAAGACGAGTTGAAGAAAGTAGAACACATTACCAGTAACATTGTGAACAAGATTGCCAGAGCATGTATTAGTCATTTGAAAGATCATCATAAAACACAATCAAGTCCTATGGAAACATTGAATATGATTTTTAAAGATATGGATTCGTAAAGCATAATAAGCTTTCGATAAAAAGCTGTATAAACCTTGTTTTATATGGCTTTTTTATTTTCCTAAATAATTATTCACAAATAATTCTGAAAATAAAACCACTATGACATCTAAAAAAAAGATTGTTGTTGCTACCCGCCCAAGCCTATTGGCATATACACAAACCATGCAGACTGTAGAACTTCTACAAAAAGCTAATCCGGATATCGAATTCGAAGTAAAAAAGTTTAGTACACAAGGCGATCGTGTTTTGAATCGTTCTCTTACTGAATTTGGAACAACAGGTTTGTTTGTTAAAGAACTGGAACATGCACTTTTGGAGGGAGAGGCAGATATTGCTGTACATAGCTTGAAAGATGTACCCAGTTTTCATCCGGCAGGCTTGAAGTTGGTAGCTTATCCGGAGCGTGAAGATGTACGTGATATCTTCCTAACAAAAGATGGAAAAACTTTGGAGGAAATGCCTGCTGGTTTTATTTTAGGAACAGGTAGCCCTCGTAGGAGAGTTCAATTGGCTAATGTTCGAGATGATATTGAATTCAAAGAAATACGTGGGAATATTGATACCCGCATACAAAAACTGCACGATGGCGAATACGATGCTATTATTTTGGCTGCTGCAGGATTAAATCGCTTGGGAAAAGAATTTAATGAAAGTGCATTTATAGATGTAGATCAGTGCATACCCGCTATAGGACAAGGTGCTATTGCAATAGAATGCAGAAGTGATGATGCTGAAACAATTTCTATTCTTGAAAAAGTAAATCACAAAGCAACTGAACTTGCAGTTTTGGCCGAACGTGCTTTCATGGCTGAGATTGAAGGTGGTTGTAAATTTCCTTTAGCAGCTCATGCAGTTGTTGATGGGAAGCATTTAAATATGATTGCCATTGTAGGTGATTTAAAGACCAATCAATACATTACTGAAGGAATCGAAGTGTCTGTTGATGAATCGGTTGCGAAATCGAAAGAGTTGGCTAGTAAGATGAAGGAAATCTGTAAAGAAAAAGGAATTAATTTCTATCTTTAATCTAAGCTAGTAATTATGCTTAAGGATTATTATTTTTAAGCTTGAGATCAAAATTATACACAAATACAAAAAACATAACATTATGAGTTTAAGACCTCTTTTCCCTGATACAAGAATGAGAAGATTGCGTTACAGCAAAGTTGTACGTGATATGGTTGCAGAAACATCGCTTTCAGCAGATGATTTAATCATGCCACTTTTTGTTTGTCCGGGTGAGAAGGTTAAAAATCCAATTAAGTCGATGCCGGGTAACGATCAGTTATCGGTTGATATGTTGGTTGAAAAATGTAAAGAACTGCATGCTGCAGGTGTTAAATCGGTATTGCTTTTCGGTATTCCTGAGTCGAAAGACGAGGACGGATCAGTAGCGACTCATGAACATGGTATTGTTCAGAAGGCAACCCGTGCCATTAAAGAGGTTTTACCAGAAATGTATATCATTGCTGATATCTGCAATTGCGAGTACACAACTCACGGGCATTGTGGAACCATCATCGATGGTGATGTAGATAACGACAGCACTTTGGTAACACTATCTGCACAAGCTGTTTCTTTGGCTGAAGCTGGTGTTGATATGGTTGCTCCATCTGATATGATGGATGGTCGTATTGCTCATATGCGTGCTGCTTTGGATGAGAATTGTTTCGAGAAAATGCCAATTATGGCTTACTCGGCTAAATATGCTTCAGGATTTTACGGACCATTTAGAGATGCAGCTGATTCGGCTCCTCAGTTTGGTGACAGAAGTACCTACCAAATGGATCCTCGAAACAGCGACGAAGCCATTCGTGAGGTTGAGATGGATATTGCTGAAGGGGCAGATATCGTAATGGTGAAGCCGGCATTGAGTTACCTTGATGTGATTTACCGTACCAAGCACGAGTTTAATACGCCTGTTGCAGCTTATAATGTAAGTGGTGAATTCTCTATGGTAAAAGCAGCTCAGGAAAGAGATTGGATTGATGGAAATCGTGTGATGATGGAAATTATGACATCGATTAAACGTGCGGGTGCTGATATCATCATTACTTACCATGCACAGGAAGTGGCTGAGATTCTTAATAAAAAATAAAAAATACGCCAATTTTGTTTACTAACTACTAACAGGAAACTAAATGAGTCAATCAATATTTCTAGATACAATAAACGGCATTAAGCGCGAAAGACCACCTGTGTGGTTTATGCGCCAAGCCGGACGCGTGTTACCTTCGTATATGAAACTTCGCGAAAGCTATGGCTTTAAACATATGATGGAAGAGCCAAAGCTGGCAGCTGAGGTGACTTTGCTTCCTATTCACGATTTGGGTGTCGATGCGGCTATTCTATTTTCTGATATTCTTGTGATTCCTGAAGCCCTGGGTATGGAGTTGAGCTTTGAAGGAAAAGGACCGACCTTTAAAACAGCCCTTAAGGATGTTGAAGATCCATTGAAATTCCTGACGGATATGCCTGAGAAATTGGAGCATATTTATAAGGCAATTGATGAAATTTTAGCGACCAAACCAGCTGAAATTCCTTTGATCGGATTCTGTGGCGGACCCTTAACCACTTTGTGTTATATGTTCCAGGGTTTTAGCCAGAACCTGAACTTTCCTGACTTTGTACCTGCCATTTACCGCGATAAGGCGACCATGAAAAAGTTGGTGACTCGTATTACGGAGATGAGTATCCATTATGCACTGAAGCAAGTGGAGCATGGCATACAAGCTTTTCAGTTGTTCGAAACGCATGCAGGTTTAATTCCTATCGAATTGTATAAAGAGGTGTTCTTACCATCGGTAAAAGCAATTCTTGGAGCCGTACGTGCCAAAGGTGTAAAGACAATTTACTTGCCTAAGGGATTGGGTACAGGTATCAATATGGTGAATCACGATTTGTGCGACTGTGTGAGTGTCGATTGGCAAACACCCTTGCACGAGGTTCGTAAGATTGTAGGCGAGGATATGATTCTTCAGGGAAACTTCGATCCCAGAACCTTACTTGCTGATAAGAATGCCATTGATCAGGAATTCGAATACCATCTGAATTATGGTCGTAAAGATCACAAGTGGATTTTCAACCTGGGACATGGTTTGTTGCCAAACATCCCTGTTGAGAATGTGAAATACTTGATTGATAAAGTAAAAACCTCTGATTGGGGAAGATAAGCTTTCCCAAGCAACAAAATATAAAGGAGGTACTAGAAATAGCACCTCTTTTTTTATGCCTAAAAGTAAATCGTTAATTCTTATGCGTTTAGAAATATCAACACCAAAAGGAGCTACAACGAATTCGAAACCTGAAGAAACAAAATCTTGTTGTGAAAATAAACCAGATCGATTTACTTTAAAAGGGAAAGCCATCACAAGTGATGGCTTTTTTGTTCGTTTATAAGCTTCGTTAATTATAGAAAATTATTTTTATGTTGAAAAACTTACGCTTGAGTTAGGAATGGGTAATTATGATTTCTACTTTCGCAGTCCAAATAAACAAAACATATTATACAATGGCAGATTACACAAAAATGTGGACAGATCTTGGTTTGAACCATGCTAATCACGATGCTTTATTAGAGAATTTAGGTGGAGCATACCAATCTATTTTTATGTCTCAGGAGCAACGTCCTGAAGGGATGGGATATTTTGATTTCGTAATGAGTGAAGCTCATGGGCTTAGAATTCAAGAATTGGGTGAAGAGCAGGAGGCAGGACGAAAGATTATTGGTTCTTTTTGTGTTTTTGTTCCAGAAGAGTTAGTATTGGCAGCTGGTTGTACTTCTGTTGGCTTATGTGCTGGTGCAGATTTTGCTCAAGAAGAAGTTGAAAAAGTACTGCCTCGTAATACTTGTTCTTTGATCAAATCATTTTTTGGTTTTTCGTTGGGTAAGGTTTGTCCTTATATGGAAGTTTCTGACCTTATTGTTGGCGAGAATACTTGCGATGGAAAGAAAAAGTCATTTGAAACTTTTAGTCAAATGGTGCCAAATTTCTACCAAATGGACCTACCTCAAAACAAGGCTCCAATGGGAAGAAAACTATTAAAGCATGAATACATGGCTTTTGTTGCTAAGTTAGAAGAAATGACTGGCAAAAAAATTAGCTTAGAAGATTTAAAGCAGGGAATTGCTACTGTAAATGCAAAACGAAATGCCTTAGCTCGCTTGTCTAAAGTTCGTATGGCAGATCCTAGTCCAATTTCTGGATTGGACGCTTTATTAATCAACCAAATTGCATTTTTAGACAATCCTGCTCGTTTTACTGAGAAGGTAAATGCTTTATGTGATGAATTAGAATTGTCTGTAAAAGAAAATAAAGGCGTAAAAGCTGAAAAAGCTCCTCGTATTGTTATTTCTGGTTGTCCTATGGCAATTCCTAATTGGAAAGTCCCTGCTATAATTGAAGCCACAGGTGCTGTAATTGTTGGTGAAGAATCATGTATTGGTGAGCGTGGTCAGCGCAATACAACTGATGCTTCTGCAGATTCGCTTGATGGTCTTATTGATGCAGTTGTTGATCGTTATTTCAAAATTGATTGTGCAGTATTTACACCAAATCAAGAACGTGTAGAACACATTAAAGAGATGGCTAAAAATACAAGCTCTGATGGTGTAATTCATTACGGACTTCAATTCTGTCAGCCATATATCATGGAATCTTATTCTGTAGAAAAAACCTTAGAAAAAGATGGTGTTTCTGTTTTGAGATTAGAAACTGATTATAGTCAGGAAGACATGGGCCAATTATCAACTCGAGTTGAAGCTTTTGTTGAAATCATAAAGTAAATTACGATATAAAAGACTGAGGAGCTATTGACTTCTCAGTTTTTTTTATTTGATCAGAATAAGTTATTGAAAGGACATAATGAGACAAGCAGGAATAGATATTGGCTCTAGAAGCATTGAATTGGTAGTAATTGAAGAGGGAAAGGTAGTTGTAAGTAAGCAAGCTGAATCTGGTTTCAATCCGGTTGAACGTGTCGAGGAATTAATTGCAGATGTCTCTTTCGATAAGGTGATGGCTACTGGTTATGGCCGTGCCAGTCTGGAAATAGCATTTGATTATCCTACCATTACAGAGATTAAAGCATATGGAATAGGTGCAGCAGCTTTGCATCCAGGTGTTCGTGGTATTCTTGATATTGGTGGTCAGGACACCAAGGTTATTTCTTTGAATGAAAAGGGCAAGGTGTTTAAATTTGAGA
This sequence comes from Labilibaculum sp. DW002, assembly GCF_029029525.1. Taxonomy (NCBI): domain Bacteria; kingdom Pseudomonadati; phylum Bacteroidota; class Bacteroidia; order Marinilabiliales; family Marinifilaceae; genus Paralabilibaculum; species Paralabilibaculum antarcticum. The sequence goes on from NZ_JAKJSC010000001.1 coordinate 254,544, forward strand.
TGAATGATAAATGTGCTGCAGGGACTGGTAAGTTTCTGGAAATGATGGCAACAAGCTTAGGTTATGAGCAACATACTCTTGGCTTGGAAGCATTGAAAGGACAGGAGGGAATCGAAATTAATAGCATGTGTGCTGTATTTGCTGAATCTGAAGTAACTTCTCTTTTGGCAAAAGGATGCCAACGTGCTGATATTGCATTGGCTATTCATCAATCAGTTTGTCGTCGTGCTGTTGGTATGATCAAACGTCAGGATTTAAAAGCACCAATACTATTTGCTGGCGGTGTTGCAAACAATTCTTGTATGATTCATTTACTGCAACAAACGCTAGGAGAAGATCTAATTATTCCTGAATCTCCGCAATTTGTAGGTGCTTATGGTGCCGCTGTTTTAGCAGGATTACAGTAAAATATTGGATAAAGAGAGGCATGTATATAAAAAGCCACCTTATTGGGTGGCTTTGAAAATTTAGTAATGTTCTTTCTTTTCAAATTGTTTAAGTTTGTCGATATCACGCTGAAAGCGCTCCATTAAATCTTTCGAAAATGAGTTGATTATTTTGGATTCTCTTTCTGTAATTCCATCCGATGCTTCTGCAACAATCTTCATTGCTGATATAAATTCATCGTATTGTGGTGCTGGTCCGTACATATGGCAAAAATTAATCACCTTATTGTAAATTTCTTCAACCGAAGAATTGTGAGCTTCTTCAAATTCGAACGACCATAGAATTTCTGAACCTAAAGAATGGTTCTTTAATAGTTGCACTAAAGTTTCCTTTTCCGACCGCTGAATTACTCCATCAGCTTTTGCAATAGCATAAAGTAATTCGCCGAATACTTCATACAATTTCTCCTCTTTCCTCATATCCTTAATTTTTAAATCGATATTCTATCTTCCTATAGTCTAAGTTAGGACATTTGAGTGTAAATGGACAATAAATTTTTAGTCGATAAAGGAATTACTGACTTTGATATCGGTGTCGGAGTGCATTGAAATACTCGGATATACTGGATACCAAGAACCTCCAGTATTATTCTGAATCACAGAATTATCAATGATAATATTACCCGTATGGTTGTTCGTTACAAAAAAGATTGAAGCTCCGTGTTGTACAACTTCATTGTGCTCAATCAATGAGCCAAATATACTCAAAGTCATTTCGTTTCCATCATTGTAAATTGCACCGCCACTGCCACCACCGGGAGTTCCAGATTGTGATGGATTTCCTCCATTGCCAATTGCTTTATTGTAGGAAAACAAGCTGTTTATAATTGTCCAGGAAACACCAATGCTACTAATTGCTCCACCATTTGAACCAACATTACCATATCCTTCAGCACCTCCAAATGTACAGTTAACTACATAGACTGGTTTGTTTTCGAACTGACTAAACACACGTACGGCTCCGCCACCAACATCTGGGCCCAAATCGGCACATACATTATTGAAAAAGCGGCAGTTTATCATTTTTAAACGACCACCTCGAACCCAAACAGCACCGCCACCATCATATTCCTTTTCCGATTTTGAATTGCCATTGATAAAAGTGAGGTTTTGCAATGTTAATTTAGGATGATCTTGATTCTGACAATGTGAAGTGGTCCAATTTTGATCCGAATCGCAGGTATTCATATACAATATTCTTGTTTTTCCTTCGCCACTAAGCGTAACTAATCCTCCACCATCAATCACGACATTTTCATTAGCATCATTAAAGATCTTAGCTACTTTGTCAAGTTTTATTGTAATTGGTTCCGTTCCACAATTAAAAACAATCTTTCCTCCTTTAGCGACTGCATCAATAAAGGCTTGTGCAGTGCAACTTTCAGGAGTTCCATCTCCAATAATTTGATCTGGCTCCGAAACATCCTCAAGACCCGCTTCTTTAGGAATAGGAGAGTCGCCATCTGGGTTGCCGGCCTTTGGACCATCTCCTAATAATTCTATTAAATCTTGTTTTGTATTGGTATGTTCGTGATCATTGGAAGAACATGCTATTCCTATGAAAAGAAGAGTGAAAAGGAAACAATTATTTAGTTTTACTAGCATAGTTATCTTCCGTTTGGTTGGTGAAACAGAGCTGTGTTGCTCTATTTAGCATAGAACGAAAGAATCAATTGAAAATTATATCAGATGTTAATATAAATTAACCTAATGGGTTAAAATAAAAAGGGAGGAAGTAAGTATTTATTTTGATTTGGAGATTGCTTTGAGAATGCGCTTGGCTCTAGAACAATATCCAGCCGTTCCATTTTCCATACCTTCCTCAATTATGAGAGCTAGTTCATTTTGTATGTCTGGCTCTTGCAAAGAGAAATTGTAAAGAATTTGCATTGAATATACCTTTAATGCAATAGCTGAATTGCTAGATATTAGAACATCAAAGCAATGATTAATAAATTCTCCTGAAATATTTCGTGGAAGAGGTTCGAGGCTAACCAATTTTAGGAATTGTCGAATTTTGCTCTCATTTTCGAGTTTAGGGATTAACTCAATCATTTGAGGAATGTAGAGGCGAATCAAATCCGGCGCCACATTGTAAACCTTATCCATCAACCAAGTCGCTCTCCAAGAGTGTTTTTTATCGCTAACGCTGATCTCCCAAAGATCTTTAACGTATTTTGGATTTTCAGCTATACTTTGCGCAACTAGTATTGCTTCTTCCTTAACAGGAAAAGGATCAAGTAGTTTTTCTAAATCCATATTTGTTAATTTTCCTTGCTGATTTTTATTTTAAAAAGGCAACTTACTCAACTCAACATTACCACCCGAAAGTATGATGCCAATTTTCTGTCCTTTGTACTTTTTCTTCTCTTTTAGTAAGGCTGCAAGAGCGACGGCACTTGATGGTTCTACAATGAGTTTCATTCGCTCCCAAATTAGCCTCATAGCAGCTATAATTTCTTTTTCTTCCACCCTAATTATTTCCTCAACATGTTCTTTAATGATTGGGAATGTTTTATCTCCAAGAGAGGTTAGAAGTCCATCAGCAATTGTTTGAGGATTGGTTTGTGGCACAATTTCTCCTTTTTGCAAAGATTGCCAAGCATCATCTGCACCCATTGGTTCACCTGCAATTACTTTTGTTTTTGGAGAAAAATGATGTGCAGCCATAGCAGTTCCGGCTAACAAACCACCACCACCAACAGGTGTAAAAATAGCATCCAAATCATCATGTTCTTCAATTAACTCCATTGCAGCAGTTCCTTGTCCTTCAATTACCTGATAATCATTATAAGGATGTAGAAAAATTGCTCCAGTTTTATTTACAATGTCATTTAAAGTCGTTTCTCTAGCTTCAAGTGTAGGAATGCATTCAATTACATCGCCACCATAACCTTTAACAGCAGTCTTTTTTATTTCTGGTGCGTTAGATGGCATTACCACATAAGCTTTAATGCCTTGCAATTTTGCAGCAAGAGCTAATGCTTGAGCAAAATTACCTGATGAATGCGTAGCAACACCGAACTCTCTCTCGGTTTCCGATAATTGAAGTATTGCATTTGTAGCACCACGCATTTTAAATGCTCCCATCTTTTGAAAATTCTCACATTTAAAATAGATTTCCACACCAGCAATTTCATTTATCAATTGAGAACTCATAATTGGAGTTCTGTGAACAAAGGGTTTTATTCTTTGTTGTGTTTCCTGTAAAATTTCTTTAGTGATTTTCATGATGGAAGTGTTTTTGAAAACCCTACAAGTTTAGGTAAACCTGCAGGGTTTATTATATTATTTCATCGCTTCCAATGATTCCTTAGCAGCTTGAATGGTTTTGTCAAGCATCTCATAAGTTAATGAGTTAGATAGGAAATAACTCTCGAATGATGATGGTGGCAAATAAACACCGCGCTTCAACATTTCATGAAAGAACTTGGGGAATAACTCGTTGTTTGCCGTAGCTGCTGTATCGAAATCAACCACATCAACATCGGTGAAAAAGATGGAGATCATCGACCCACAACGGTTTATCTTGTAATCAAATCCTGATGCAGTTAGTACCTTATCTAAACCTTTATGAAGGTATTCACATTTAGCAGCTAGCTCAGTGAAATGCTCTGGCTTCTCGTTAAGTTCAGTCAATAGAGTGTAACCAGCAATCATGGCAATAGGATTACCTGATAGGGTTCCAGCTTGGTAAACAGGACCTACAGGAGAAACAACTTTCATAATTTCATCTGGTCCGGCGTAAGCGCCTACAGGCATACCACCACCGATAACCTTACCAAAAGTTACCAAGTCGGCTTTAACGCCAAAGTATTCTTGTGCACCACCTTTTGCTAAACGGAACCCAGACATTACTTCGTCAAAAATCAAAAGAATACCTTCTTCATCACAAATCTGACGCAACTCTTCAAGGAAGCCTTTTTTAGGCAATACACAACCCATATTACCAGCAATCGCTTCGATAATAATAGCTGAAATTTCACCCTTATTATCGGCAACAACTTGCTTTACGTTTTCAATATCGTTGTATTTTGCCGTTAAGGTATCGTTAGCAGTTCCTGGTGTCACTCCTGGTGAATTTGGTTCGCCAAAAGTACTTGCACCTGAACCTGCTTTAATTAAGAAAGAATCAGAGTGGCCATGATAGCAACCTTCGAACTTAATAAATTTGTTGCGTCCCGTATAACCACGAGCGACACGAATAGCCGACATACAAGCCTCTGTTCCTGAATTTACCATTCTCACCTTGTCGATATTTGGAACCATATCCACAATGAGTTTAGCAATTTCAATTTCCAATCCTGTTGGTGCTCCAAATGATGTTGAATCTTCAACCTTATCCTTAATGGCTTTAATCACACTTGGATGGGCATGACCAAGAATCATTGGGCCCCATGAAGAAATATAATCGATATACTCGTTATTATCTTCATCGGTAAGAATACTACCTTTTGCTTTCTTAATAAAAACAGGCGTACCACCTACCGATTTAAAAGCTCTAACTGGTGAGTTAACACCTCCTGGAATATATTGCTGAGCTTGATCGAACAGCTCTGAACTTCTTTTGTATTGGTGCATATTATTTGTGTTTTATGAGTTTAAATAATTGTGACACATTTCTAGTAACGAATAAACATTTGTATTATCCGCCATAACAACGTGTTCTGAGTAATCTAATAACTTAACGGCTGTTGTACTTCCAATTGCTACACAAGGTATCTTTTCATGGATTTTGTATTTACTAAAAAAACTAACCACTGCACTTGGGCTACAAAAACAAACAGCATCAAATGTGGAAACCTCAAGGTCTGGTTGTGTTAGATTTGTTTTGTAACATTCTATTTCTTCAAATTCAAACTCTTTTTCTTGCATGAACTCAGAAATATTACTTTGACGTAAATTACCTGAAAAGTGAATGTAAGAGTTTGCACTTTGCGTTTCTAATAAATCAATTAATGATTGTGAATTGTGAAGCTTAGGGACACTTGCTTTTATTCCTAAATCAAGCAGGGCATGTGCTGTTTTAATGCCAACGGCAAAAGCTTTTTTGTCTTTTATATTTATCAAATTGTCGATATGATCAGAAATACTTTTGACTGCATTCTGACTTGTGAAAATCCAACTCGATTGTTCTTTCGTGTTAATTCGATTAATTGTATCTTCAGTAAGTTCTTGCAAATCAACTGTAATAAATGCTTTAGCGGTAACAGAAAGATTTAATTCTTTTGCGTATTTTAAATGTTCAGAGTTTAATGATCTTGTTACAAGTATATTATTTGATTTTGCTAATGGCATGAATAAAAGTTCAATTAAGTTTGTGTTCGCAAGCTAACAAATTTAACAAATCCGTTCACTTTTATACTCAGGATTTATAATAATTTATCAAATGTTTGAAAATTAGATCATCAGAAGATTTAGGATGAAAGAATCAACCTTTCATACGTTAAAAAGTATTAATCTGTTTGCCTATCACTAATAGCTTTTATACTTTTAGTGTGCTTAAAATAGGGATGAAAGTTTTTTAGATACTGATTGAATTAGAAATATCAGTATACTTCAGTTTTAAGAATTCATCAAAGACTAAAATCAGTAGAATATTTATGACTGAGAACAATAGAGAAGAAGAGAGAAGACAGATATTATTTCGTTACAAGCATTTGCTTAAAACATGCACGAATATAATTACAAGGGCAGATTTAAAATTGGTTCGAAAAGCATTCGTTTTAAGTTTAGAAGATCATGATGGAGAGAGGAGAACGAATGGGGATCCCGCCATTTACAAAACGCTATCAACGGCGCAAATTGTAGTTGATGAATTAGGTTTAGGGCGTACTTCAGTTATTTGCTCATTATTATATGATATTGTACAAAAAAAGAGAATTACTTTAGATGAAGTAAACAATCTCTTTGGACCGAAAGTGACCCAAATTATTGATGGTCTAGTTAAGGTTACCGATATCTATAATCAAAATCCAACATTGCAATCAGAGAATTTCAGGAAACTGTTGCTAAGCTTTGCCGATGATGTTCGAGTGGTGTTGATTATTATGGCTGATCGTTTGTTTAACCTGCGAAGCCTAGAGAATAAAACAGCTAAAGAGCAAGTGGCATTGGCAAAAGAAATCGAGTTTCTTTATATTCCATTTGCACATCGTTTGGGAATGTACAATGTGAAATCTGACATGGAAGATTTGGCATTGCGATATTTACAACCAGAAATTTACTTCGATATAGAGAAGAAATTGAAGGATAGTGAAGAACAGCGTCAAAAATTCATTAATGATTTTATAGAGCCAATAAAAACAGAATTAGATCAGCAAGGTTTAAAATATAAAATTAAAGCAAGAACAAAATCGATTGCTTCTATTCTTCACAAAATGAAGACAAAGCAGGTTGAATTTGAAGAGGTTTACGATATTTTTGCAATTCGAATTATTCTAAAAGCATCGGCCAAGAAAGAAAAATCGGAATGTTGGAAAGTTTATTCTGCAGTTAGTGATTTATATCGTCCTAATCCAAAGCGATTACGAGATTGGATCACCATTCCCAAGTCGAATGGATATGAGTCTTTACACACAACTGTAATGGCTCCAGATAAACGTTGGGTTGAAGTTCAGATTCGTAGCAAGAGAATGAATAAGGTTGCGGAACAAGGATTTGCAGCACACTGGAAATACAAAGGAGGAAAAGGTGAAGGTGGCGGATTAGATTCATGGCTTCAAGATATTCGTGAAGTTCTTGAAAGTCAAGGTGGAGATTCTATTGATTTGATTGATAACTTTAAGGCAGATTTATACAATAAAGAAATTTATGTATTTACTCCTAAAGGAGATCTAAAGCAATTATCTGCTGGAGCAACTTTATTGGATTTTGCTTATTCCATCCATTCAGATGTGGGTGATAAGTGTATTGGAGGTACCGTAAATCAGAAAAATGTTCCCATAAGACAAGTTTTAAACAATGGAGATCAAGTTTCGGTTACAACATCCAATTCTCAAAAACCAAAATCCGATTGGTTAAATTTTGTAGTGTCTACAAAGGCAAAAAACAAAATTCGTCAGTCGATGAATGAGGAAATGCTAAAAGAGGCTGATTTAGGAAAAGAGACTCTGAAGCGTAGAATGAAAAATTGGAAAATTGAGTTTTGTGATGAAAACATCAGAAAATTAATGACCTATTACAAGTACAAGTTAGCTGTTGATTTGTATTGTGGAATTGAGTCGGAAGAGCATGATTTATCCGAAATAAAAGACATCCTTACTGATAAAAAAGAAGTAGAGAAGGTTGTCGCTCCTGAATCTCCAGATTATTCACAAAGAAAAATTACGAAAGAGGGAGAGGATGTTCTAATTGTTGATGAGAATATTTCGAATGTTGAATATTCCTTAGCAAATTGTTGTAATCCTATTTTTGGAGATGATATTTTTGGCTTTATTACCATAGGAAAAGGAATTAGAATTCATCGTATAGGTTGCTCAAATGCGAGGGAAATGCAGAGTCGTTACCCATATCGAGTTGTTAAGGCAAATTGGACTGATAAAGGATCTGCTTCTTATCAAGCAATATTGCACATTACAGGTGACGATGAATTAGGGATAGTAAGTAATATTTCTGATGTAATTTCAAAAGATTTACGTGTTCAGATGAGATCAATATCTGTTGATACCAATGCAGGTGCATTTGTTGGAAATGTTACCGTAGTAATTGCGAGTACAGAGCATTTGGATACTTTAATCGTTAAATTAAAAAAGATTAAAGGCGTACATCGTGTTTCAAGATACGATGCAGTAAGCTAATAAAGAGAACATTAAAGTATAGGGATGGGGATTGTTAATCTTCATCCTTTTTTTATTTCTGTATGATATTTATTGTACATTATTTTTAATCGGCTTTCACTAAGAAGTTTATCAGAAATTGATTAAAATCTTACCAATGTTTGGTGTTTTATTTGGATTGATTCTGTATATTTGGAATTCGAAAAAATAAGAACCAAAACAGGTTCTTTTGTTTGAGTTTTATGGAGAACTTTATCGTTTCAGCACGAAAATATCGCCCCTCAAGCTTTCAAACAGTAGTTGGTCAGCAGTCTATTACCGTAACCCTTAAAAATGCCATTAAAAATGCTCATTTAGCTCATGCTTATTTGTTTTGTGGACCTCGTGGTGTCGGTAAAACGTCTTGCGCGCGTATTTTTGCTAAAACAATTAATTGCTCAAATGTAGGGTCAGATTTTGAAGCCTGTAATGAGTGTGAATCGTGTTTATCCTTTAACGAAAATCGTTCTTATAATATACATGAGCTTGATGCTGCATCAAATAACTCGGTTGACGATATTAGAACTCTGATTGATCAGGTACGTATACCTCCACAAATTGGTAAATACAGTGTGTATATTATTGACGAGGTTCATATGTTATCGCAGCAAGCCTTCAATGCCTTTCTTAAGACCCTTGAAGAACCTCCTGCTCATGCTATTTTCGTTTTAGCAACAACTGAGAAGCATAAAATTATTCCTACAATTTTATCTCGTTGCCAAATTTTCGATTTTAGTCGAATTAAAGTAGGTGATGCGGTGAGTCATTTGAAACATATTGCCAACACCGAAAATATCAATATTGACGAAGAAGCTTTAAATGTGATTGCACAAAAGGCAGATGGTGCTATGCGTGATGCCTTATCAATTTTCGATCAAATTGTAAGTTTTTCTGGAAAGGATATTAGTTTCGAGAATGTTATTCAAAATTTAAATGTATTAGATTACGATTACTATTTCAAGATGGTAGATGCTTTTCTTCAGGGAAAAGTAACTGATGTTTTGATACTATTTAATGAAATTGTAGAAAAGGGTTTCGATGGGCATCATTTTGTTGCTGGTTTAAGTTCACATATAAGAGATATACTGGTAGGAAAAGATGCTGCAACACTTCAACTTCTTGAAGTTAGTGATAGTGTTAAGGAAAAATATACCCAACAAGCTAAAAAGTGCGAAGTCGATTTCCTATACGATGCTTTAGGTATTCTTAATGAATGTGACATACATTATAAGAGTAGTCAAAATCAACGCTTACTTATCGAACTTACCCTAATTCAATTATCCCAGATAATTGAATCAAAAAAAAAAGGACTTAGGTTAAATCTTAAGTCTAAAAAGCTTCTAAAAATATTCGTTGATGGTGAGTCAATTGGGTCAGTAAAACAGGTAGTTACAGCAGTAAAAGCCAGTGCTCAGTCAACAGAAGTTGTTAGTGATCCTAACAATGGCTACAAAGCAAGAGAAAAGAAAGATGTTGTCACAATAAGCTCATCAAAATCTAATTTTGCACCCTCTGTATCTATTAAACAAGCTTTAAAAAAGGGTATTCCTCGAAATACTCCAATTTCGAAGCCAAAAGATAAGCCAGCAACAAATGGAGTAGAGGAAGTAATAACGGGTAAAGAACCAATTACCAAAGAAAAAATTGAAGCAAAGTTAAAGGAGTTTATTGTTTCACGTGGTAGAAGTGAAAGGGTAAAACTTGCTCTTGGGGTTATTAAACCTGAAGTGAATGGTGAAACTGACGTTGTATTTCAAGTTAGCAATCCCCTACAGGAAGATGATGTTAATTCTGCAGTAAATGAAGTAAAGAATTATTTGCGAAGAGAATTGAATAATTCTAATATCGAAATAACTGTTAAAATTACAAAAGCAAAACTTTCAAAAAAGGTCTACACAGAAACAGATCGATTTAATTATTTATGCGAGAAAAATCCGGCTTTAGGATTGCTTAAGCAGAAATTATCCCTTGATTTTGAATAAAATTGAAAAAACATGATTTACAGCATATATATAACCGCTTAAATAAGGCTTCTGTTTTTGTACAGGAGCCTTGTTTTTAGCATGTTATCATTAAAGAAAAAAATCGTTAAAAAAAAAGCACTTTTTTATCCTGAAATAAAAAAAATCTATATGTTTACCCTCGAATTAAACGCTGTTTAATTCACAAGAAAAACAGACAATCAAGTTTTATTTTTTAATTAAAAATTACCAAAACACCAACTGACATGGCAACAACATCAAAAATCATCTACACTAAGATTGATGAAGCACCGGCCCTAGCAACGTATTCATTATTGCCTATTATTAAGGCATTCGTTGAGGCGTCAGGTATCGAAGTTGAGACCAAGGATATTTCTCTTGCAGGGAGAATTATCGCTAACTTTCCAGAGAATTTGACTGAAGATCAAAAGATCTCTGATTACCTAACAGAACTAGGTGATTTAGCAAAAACTCCAGAGGCTAACATTATTAAGTTGCCAAACATCAGTGCGTCAATCCCTCAGCTTAAAGCTGCTATTGCAGAATTACAAGCTAAAGGTTACAACTTACCTAACTATCCAGAGGAAGCTACAACTGAAGAAGACAAAGCATTACAAGCTCGTTTTGCTAAAGTTCTTGGTTCAGCAGTTAACCCTGTTTTACGTGAAGGTAACTCAGACCGTCGTTCAGCTGCTTCAGTTAAGAAGTATGCTCAAAACAACCCTCACCGTATGGGTAAATGGTCTGCTGATTCTAAAGCACACGTTGCTCACATGACAGGTGGTGATTTTTATGGTTCTGAGAAATCAGTAACTATGGAAAATGCAACTGATGTGCGCATTGAGTATGTTGACAATGCAGGAATTGTTTCTGTATTGAAAGAGAAGCAAGAGCTATTGGCTGGTGAAGTTGCTGATACTTCAGTAATGAACGTGAAAGCTTTACGTGCTTTCTATGCAAAAGAAATTGCAGCTGCGAAAGAAGAAGGTTTACTATGGTCGCTTCACTTGAAAGCTACTATGATGAAGATTTCTGATCCTGTGATGTTTAAGCATGCAGTAGAGGTATTCTACGAAGAAGCTATCGCTAAGCACGCTGATACAATCAAAGAATTAGGCGTAAACTTCAACAATGGTTTAGGTGACCTTTATAATAAAATTCAAAATCTTCCTGAAGCTAAGAGAACTGAAATCGAAGCGGATATCATGGAGGTTTACAAGTCTCGTCCTGATATGGCAATGGTTGATTCTGACAAAGGAATCACTAACCTACATGTACCAAATAACGTAATTATTGATGCTTCAATGCCGGTAGTTGTTCGTGATGGTGGTAAAATGTGGAATCCAGCAGGCGAGTTACAAGATACCAAAGCATTGATTCCGGATCGTTCTTACGCTAGAATGTTCCAGGTTTGTTTCGATGACTGTAAGAAAAATGGAGCTTACGACGTAGCAACTATGGGTTCTGTATCAAACGTTGGTTTGATGGCTCAAAAAGCTGAAGAGTATGGTTCTCATGACAAGACTTTCATGGCTCAGGGCGAAGGTGTTATTCGCGTTGTAGAATTTGACGGAACTGTTGTAATGGAGCAGGCTGTTGAAGAAGGTGATATTTTCAGAATGTGTCAGGTTAAGGATGCACCTATTCAGGATTGGGTTAAATTAGCTGTAAACAGAGCTAAAGCAACTCAAACTCCGGCTATTTTCTGGTTAGACGAGAACAGAGCTCACGATGCTCAGATCATCGCTAAAGTAAATGCTTACTTACCAAATCACGATACAACAGGATTGGATATTCGTATTCTTGCTCCAGTTGATGCTATTGAGTTCTCATTAGAGCGTATCAGAAAAGGTTTAGATACGATTTCAGTTTCTGGTAACGTATTACGTGATTACTTAACTGACCTTTTCCCAATTATCGAGTTAGGTACTTCTTCTAAGATGTTATCTATCGTTCCATTGATGAATGGTGGTGGATTATTCGAAACTGGTGCAGGTGGATCAGCTCCTAAGCACGTTCAGCAGTTCGAGAAAGAGAATCACTTACGTTGGGACTCATTGGGTGAATTCCTTGCTCTAGGTGTTTCTTTCGAGCACTTAGCTGAATATGCTAACAATAAAGAAGCTAAATTATTCGCTGAGACACTTGATTTAGGTGTAACTAAATTCTTAGCTGAGAGAAAATCACCTTCTCGTAAAGTAAACGAGTTGGATAACCGTGGTTCTCATTTCTATTTAGCAATGTACTGGGCTGAGGCTCTTGCTTCTCAAGATAAGGATGCTGAATTGAAAGCAACATTTACTAAAGTTGCTGCTGATATGAAAGCTAACGAAGTTAAGATTATAGCTGAGTTGAACGATGCTCAAGGTGAGCCAATGAACATTGGCGGTTACTTTATGCCAAATGAGGAATTAGCTTCTAAAGCGATGCGTCCTTCTGCAACTCTAAATGCAATTATCGACGCTATCTAATCGGTAGTATCGATTTATATATTGAAAGGCCTTCCATTTGGGAGGCCTTTTTTTATGGTATGTCTCGTCCTAAAATAAGTTGACACAAATGTGATTATTACTTAATTGCCATACAAATGTCTGATATTAAGTCTTTAGGTTCGGTTTCCATTGGGCTGTTTCTGTAAAATTCCATTGGTGGAATCTTTTTGTTTTGCTTAAACTCTTTTGCTCTGTCCATGGCCATAATCGCACTCCATCCATTACCCGACAATTCGTAAGGACCTATGTGCCGTACTGTATGCACTTTGGTAGCAGGAAGACTGCCTTTAATCATTCCGGCAGGTATGCTTTGTGGATCTGATTTGATTCCAACACCGCTGGTGTATATGACTCTGTTCTTATTAAAATCGAATTTGTGATAAATTGAGAACCAATCGCATGTGACATTGTCCTCATTTTCTTTGGCAAAATCAGTTAGTTTTTTGAAATCTTCAGACATGACTTCACCAATATTGTCGATTGTACATTCATTTTTTATTCCAACAAATTGACAACCTTCAAATTGAGATTCACCAAGAAATTCCAGTTTAGCTTCAATCTCGCCTTTCTCAATATAATCTTTCAGCATGAGTAAACCACGGTCGTAATCCATTCCAATCAAGCGTTCCATCATTTTTTTCATCCAGAACATGAAAAATGGTAAGGAACTATCCATTGTCCAGCTTAGCTTGGTACTGTTCTCATCTATCTTCTCAAGAATAAAGTCGGTTTTAGCTTGCGATTTCCAAGGCTTCAGAAACTTTAAGTCATAATTAATCACTGTATCACTTTCAGCAATCACTTTAATGATTCCCGATCCAATACGTTTACCTTCCCATTCATGGGTTTTTCCATCGAGCGAAATGCTCACCTTTGCTTCTGGCTCAAGAATAAACCATGGCGACCAGGGTTTCCAATAATTGAAGTCGGTGATGACACTTTTAACTTTCTCAGCGCTTGCAGCGATTGTTATCGATTTTTCTACACGAGTTCTAGGCATAGAATTGGGTATTTAGTTAATTCGGTTAAAAGGATTTCATTCAAAAATGAATTTCTATTAAAGTTAAAGAGAAAAAGAATTCATTTTAAGTATATGTAGGACTAGCTTTTTTGGTATTTCTCGCAAATATTTTGAATCATTTCAAGCAATATGGTATTTAAGCCAATGGGGAAAACGATTTCAACCTTTGCCGACATCGTTAAAATCCACTTTGCAAATCCATTTAAATCTGGATTTAGGAATTTCATCGTAATTTTGCTTCCCTTTTTTTCTTCATTTAAAAAGCCATACCAATATTTTGATTCCTGTATTTCAAGAGATAATGGTTCACTTATTTTAATTTCAATTTCAAAATACTGATGCTGCTCTTTTTCTCTTTCCAAATATTCGTCGAATGCTTTGTCTAATTTTTTATTGTAGGTTTCATTACTTATCTCTAACTCCCTTATTCTATCTAACCTAAAATCGCGATAAGCTTGTCGTAATTTGCAGTAAGCTATTAAATGCCAGTTTAAGGCATAGTATAACAAGCCAATGGGTTCAACATCACGTGTAGAGAGTATTTGATTGTATTTTGCAAAATAAGCTATCTTCAGGACTCTTTTATTCACTAAAGCTTGCTGAATATCATGTAGATAAATTGAATCTCTTTGGGGAATTTCGGAAATGCCCGTAAATACCTTAACCGAATGATCCAGTTTTTCTAGTAACTCTTTGTCCTCGGCTTTCATTACCGATTTTATTTTGTACAGAGCATCCTGAAAGGCATGATCTACATTTTTATCAGATAAATGTGGAATGATTTTGCCTGCCATTAATATTGCTGAAGCTTCCTCTGTCGTAAACATGATGGGTGGAAGTGTATAATTATCATCTAAAAAATAGCCAACACCAGCTTCGGCTCCAATGGGAATGCCACCTTCTTCAAGAGCTCGTATATCGCGGTACACGGTTCTTAAACTTATCTCAAACCTATCTGCTATTTCTTGTGCTTTTACGACCTTTTTTGTTTGCAGTTGCGTTAAAATTGCCTGTAATCTGTCTATTCTATTCACAACGCTTTCTTGCTTTAGGTTTACTACTAAAAGGGTAATCCTGGAATACCAATTTCTTTATGAAATAAATATTCCAGGATAATTTGAGCTATGCTATTTAATTCGCCTGAAATTGAATTTCTGTAATATTATTCGCCAAGTTATCGAAATCGCAATTGATATACAGTTCTCGACAGGATTTCTTTGGTTCTATAAGACAGGTTTTCATTTCTTCCGTTAAAGTTTCGTACGAGTCTTTAAGCTTATCCCAGGCACCCAAATGGGTTTTCTTAACATGTACATATTCTTCAAGCTTTTCCAATTTAAATTTATCACTCTTAAATGAATTACCAAATGTTGCGACAGGTAAACAAATTTTCAAATCGAATTCAGCTTCCATATCACAGGTTTCCCAAGTGTAAATCCAGCATTGTGGTCCTGCCGGATGCAGGCCAGCCTGTACGGCTTCCTTCACGATTGCTTGAGGAAAATCTTCTATATCCTTCATTAAATCTTTAAATGTTGTTTTAATTTCTTTTGACACGACTGTCATTGCTGGGGCTGTCTGTTTTTCCATAATTTCAATATTTAAATTAACAATGGTACAAACATAAATGGCCGTTGTGACAGCAGTATGTCAGTAGGAAATTTGAATTGAAATATTTATAGTTTACTAAATAGGCTTTTTTATTTCACAGCCAATGTCCATATAGCTACAAACGTGGTTGGCAAAACCGTAACCCGCTTCAGAATAAATATCATAAACTGCATCAACATCCATTTTCTCAAGCTGTTTACGCTCATCTTCAAATCGAGCTATTGCTGCTATGCTTCCTTCGTAGGTAGTTGATTTTAATCGTTGAATAGCAAATACATTTGACTTGTGATCATTCATACAAAGCATGATAAGTCTTACATTACAATGATTTGATGTTTCAAATATACTTTCCCAAAATTCACTATCAGCCGCATCATCTTGCTGAACCAATTTGCCCTCTTTTTTTAATCTTTGAACTACATCATAGTTGTAATCCAATCCAAGCACTTTTCGGCCATGGATTTGATTCAATTGGTTGTAAACAGATAATCCTAACTTACCCATTCCAAAAACTAAGATTTCAGCATTACCAATATCGAAAGTCTTATCGTAAATCAAGCGTTTTTTAGTCTCAAATTTTCGCAAGTAATCTTTTACCCAATGATAAATTTTATGGGCTTGTGAATTAAGTGGGGTAGATATAATAAATGTAATGGCAACAGCAATGGCAATGGTAACTAGCCAATCAGAAGGAATATGGTTTTTAGCAACTGCAATTGAAGCTACAATTAAACCAAACTCACTGAAATTAGCGAGGGTTAAGGAGGTAAATAAAGATGTTCTGGCACGAACTCTGAATCGCGTTAAAACAAAGAAGTATAGAATTACTTTTAGATTGATAAGCAAGGCTAGAATAAATGCTACTTCTAACATTTGAAAACTTGGTAAACCCATTAAACCAATAGATAGAAAAAATCCGATAAGGAAAATATCCTTAAAGTTTAGAAGTGAATCTGCAAGTTCTTTGGCTTTTTTATGATTCGAAATCAACATGCCGACAATTAATGCACCCAAATCAGCCTTTAAACCAACATATTTAAAGACTTCTGCACCTACCACTAAAGCTAAAAAGAAACCATAAAGAACGAGAATCTCACCGTGGCCAATTTTATCTAAAATGAGTAACAATAAGGGGCGAATAATTACGAATAATACAGGCAAGCCAATTGCATATATAGAAGGCAACTTACCTGCCACTATTACAATGTATAGAACAGCGAAAATATCTTGAATAATTAATATTCCAATAGAAAGTACTCCATATGCAGATTTCAATTCACTTTTGTCCTCAAGAATCTTTACAGCATAAATCGTACTGGAGAAGCTGAGCGCAAACCCGATTATTAGTGCTTGTTTCCAGTCAAAGTTTGTGAAAATAGTTATAGATGTATAGCTCAATCCAAATAAGATGGCACCTAAAGTTAAAGTTACCAGTAACATATGAATTGAAGCTCCGCCCCAAACTTCCCTATGTAGTAAGTCTTTTATTCTCAATTTGAGACCGATGGTGAACAACAGTAAAGTAATTCCAAGTTCTGAAATGCTTTGAATTAATTCATTTGATTCAGCACCAAAATATTTAAGAGTAAAGCCTGCAATTAGATAGCCAATTAAGGGTGGTAATCCAACTAACTTTACAAGAAGTCCTAATGCAAAAGCAATAGCTAGCCAAAGTGGATCCATAGTAGTTGATTTGTGGTTATTTCCGCGTTTTGTAACGGAATACTAAAAATAGAGATAAATTTTAAGAGATAAAGGAGTATTGCATTCTATTTTTAAGAAAGTTTCTTAAAGAAAAATGGGACATCCTTTGTTTAGGATGTCCCATTTTCACACTTTATTTACCACAGTTTGCAATGGAGTAAAATTTAAGAATTTAATTGACCTATTGATTTGTAATATTTCGCTATGCTTGTTTTAACTTTCGTTTTGGCATTTATAAAATTAGCATGCGATTGTTGCCATTGTAATTGAGCGTTTAAAAGCTCTCTGGTTGTAGATACACCTTGTTTTAACCTATTACGTTCCAGCTTTAAATTCTCATTCGCCTGTTCTAAAGACGTTTCTGTAAAATCTAATTTTATCAGAGATTCCTTTAGTTTAAAAATAGCCTGATGAATTTCTAGGGTCATTAATTCAGTACTTTGATCTAATTCATATTCGGCTTTTTCAATATTCCTCTGCTCAATGTGTTTTTTTAGTTTTTTTTCACCCCAATGAAAAACAGGAATACTTAAAGATACTCCTGCATTAAATGTAAAATCATTCTTTTGTTTCCCATAATGATCTGGATTTTGAGAAACATAGTTTGCGAAAGAAACCAATTGTGGCAAATAATCAGCACTAACCAATTTTTTCTGAGTTTTTGACATCTCTAACTGAGTGTTTAACATCTTAACTTCTGATCTACCCAAAAGCTGTTTTTCATCGAATGATATATCTGATAAATGGTTTGGAATGATAATAATAGAATCTTGAATTTGAAGGGTAGACATTATTTCCTCACCAATGCTTTGATTCAGACTCATTTTAGAAAGTTCTATGTTGTCATTTAATTCAATTAAAGAGAGTTTTGCATTATTCAATTCTACCTTAGTCTTTAATAACTCATTTTTAGTAACAATTCCGGTTTTGTACCTGTTGTTAACCTCCTTTAATACATCTGTTAAAAGCTCTATTGATTTCTCGATTACCATTTTTTGTTCCTGTAAAGAAACTAGTCCCCAATACTTGGTTTCAATATCTAGAAATAAGTCTGACTTTGTTCTGTCAAGATTATCATCGGCCAATTGTACACCAAGTTTTGATAAAGTTTTAACGTGTTGCAATTTACCACCCATATAAATTGGCAGGCTCATCCCTAAGTTAGCAGAATAAGAATTTGTATACGCTAAATCGGTAATACTTCCTGGTGAATAAACACCACTGGGTTGACCATTTATTGTAGGTAACTCATATCCCGGAATTACCATTTGATTGGGATCACTTAAATAAGTATAGTTAGATGTCAAATCAAAAGTAGGCAACATAGCACGTTTGCTTAATTTTAAGGAAGCTTCGCTCGACTTAAAATCAGATACAGCAGATTTAACCGTTTGGTTGTGCTCTAGGGCTTTTTCCTTACAAACTTGTAGTGATAGAACCTCTTGAGCAACAATTTGCTTTGTAACCAGTAATCCTATCGTTAATAGGAAAGCTGTTTTAAATATATTATATCTCATTATTTACTCTTATTTTTCATTTTTCGAATACAAGTCAATAAAAACTCATCCTCTTTCTGGAGAGCGAATTCAAATTTTCTCTGTTTTTTGTGCTCAAAGATTTTAACAGCCTCTATTTCTATGTAATTGAACTTATTATATCGATTCGCAATTAAAAGCACCTTGTTTATCAGCTCTTCTTTATTGAATATCCCATCGATAATATGTTTGTTATACAGTTCATCAGAGAATACCTTATCCGTGTAAAACAGTAATTTTAATGGATTTAAATACATTAAGTGATATTCCGAGAAAACAGCTCCTCCTTTAGGGATATTGAGCATATTGCAATTGTCATTATCCAGATAAAATTCTTGTGATGCAAACCTTAAATCAGCCACCATGCTAAAACAAAATAGCATTGGAGTAATTGGTTTTGAATTGATTGAAATGATAACCTTTTCAAGAGATTTAATTTTTAAAAATACTTGGTTAAAGGAACGAAACACTCGAAGTATTGCACTTTCATAATCACTTTCTTCAAATATTGAATTCCATTTACTTTTAAATTGATCTATGGAATATTCTGGATGCTCATTATTAATAACTAGGGTTTTAATCTCATCTTTAGAATTGATTTCATCAAGAAATTCCAATAATTCATTTTTATGAACGAAAGTCTCCTTTTCTAAAAAAATGGAGTAATCCAACTTAAGCATCATCACCCCTTGGACAAATTCCGTTCTAAAATATTTACTGCTTATATTTTCAATCATGATTATTAGTTTAGTTCTGTTACTTTGATTCGGTAAAAGATGACATAAAGTAGAGGTACTACAATAAGTGTAAGTACTGTAGCGAATAACAATCCAAATATGATTGTTACTGCCATTGATCCATACATTGGATCAGTTACGATAGGCAACATTCCTAAAATGGTGGTTAAAGCAGCAAGAGAAACAGGTCTTAAACGGCTGATGGAGGCATTAACTACTGCAGAAAATGCTTGCATTCCTTCTGTATTCAGATTAATGTTGATTTGGTCCATTAACACAATGGCATTTTTAAGTACCATTCCAATTAGACCCAAAAATCCAACTATTGCCATAAATCCAAATGCATTATCTGTTACAAATAATCCAATTCCAACACCAATAATCGATAATGGAATAATGGCAATAACTACAAGCGATTGTCTTACACTATTGAATAACATGATGATGATAAAGACCATTAACAATAAGGATACAGGCATAAATTTATTCGTTCCTTCCTGCGATTCCATCGATGGTTTTAGCTCACCATCCCACATAAAGGAATATCCTTCAGGTAAGGAAATAGCTTCAATATCCTTTTTCATATAACTTAAAAGGGTGGCTCCGGTAACACTTGGATCTTCAGGATCACACTTAATGGTAATGGCTCTTTGGCGATTGAACCTTTTGATAACGCTGTTTTCCCATTTAAATTCTACATTATCAACTACGTCTTTTAAAGGCACAGAATAAGCTCCTTGTTGCGACCAAACACCCGTATTTTCAATACTTGAAATACTGTTTTGGGCATTTTGATTTACTTTTAGCATTACAGGCATTTGCTCTTCGTTTTCACGATACACACCTATGCCTAAACCTGTACTTGTCAATTGCTGAATTGCATTCCCAAAATCGCTTCTTGAAATGCCTACTCGAGATGCTTTTACTTGCGAATACTGAGGAACCCAGGTTAATACTTTATTTCTCCAATCATCACAAATATCTCCACACAAGGGTTCGTTCTGCATAACGATCTTCGTTTGCTCGGCTAAATCTCTTAATACTGCAGGATCAGGCCCCATAAAACGCGCTTCTACCTTATACTTTATTGGTGGTCCAGCAATGTAATCTTTTACTCTGCATCGAGCTTGCGAATAATTGTCAGCAAAGAACTTCCTTAAACTTGGCTTCATTGCATCGGCTTCCTCAGAGCTATTTGTTTCAATCATCAATTGACCAAAACTAGTGTTGTAACTTTCATTATGTGCTACCAATATATAGCGAGGTGGTGTTTGACTAATGCTACTTACAATATTGATAATTTCAGGATAATTCTTAAATAGTTCCTTTTCAGCTTTTGCTAGATCTTCTTCTACTTTATTAACAGAGCTTCCCTCGGGTAACCAATAGTCAATCTCTACATATGATTTTTCAAGAGGCATAAAGAAAGCTTGTTTCAAATTGCCAAATGCAACCATAGATACAATTAAAAACAAAATTACTGATGCCAAAGAAATCCACCGATAGCGCAAACTCTTAATTAAAAACTCTTTAAATTTGATATACATCCTACTTGCATAAGGATCTTTTATCTCTTTAGGTACTTTTAGAAACCTTTCATTGGTTAATGCTGTTTGTGTCATCGCAAAAAACCAGCTCAATGTCAATGATATTGCCAAGACCAAAAATAAATCTCTACAAATTTCACCTGCCGCATTAGGTGCTAAAAATACTGGTAGAAAAGCTAGGATGGCAATAATCGTTGCACCTAATAATGGAAGAGAGGTAGAGCTTGAAATATTAACAATTGCTTTTCGTCTATTTAAGCCTCTTTGTAAGGAAACTAAAGCACCATCAGTTACCACAATTGCATTGTCAACCAACATTCCCATAGCAATAATAATTGCAGCCAAGGAAGTTCTATGAAGACTGATGTCCATTGCATTCATTACAATCAAGGTTCCCAATATAGAGAAGATAAGACCACTTCCAATTAAGATACCAGACTGAAATCCCATAAATATTAACAGAACGATAACAACAATTCCAACTGACATAATCAAGTTTGCAATAAAATCGTCGTTAGCTACTTCCACCTCATGCGCTTCATTATAAACGGAATTGATTTCTAGACCTAAAGGAAGGTTTGGTTTAATGATATCCAATTTAGCTTTTAAGTTTTCAGCCAAAGAAAGCACATTACCTCCTTTAGTTGTAGAGATAGCCAATCCGATAGCATCATTACCATTTCGTTTCATCAAGCCCACAGCAGGTTCGAGGTATGATTTTTTGATCTCTGCGATGTCTTTCAAATAAAATTGTTCGTCGCGAACCTGTACAATTGTATTTTTGATTTCTTCGAGATTTTTAAAGGCATTGTTTCCCGAAACTCTTACATATCGATCTTGTAATTCAATTTGACCCGCCGCAGCAATACTGGCTTGTGAATTGAACACTTGGGCAATTATACCAGGATTGATTCCCAATTCAGATTTTTTAGCATCATCAATAATTACATCGATGCACTCAATTCGATTACCAAAAAGTGTAATCTTACCCACATGCTTAACAGGCAATAATTCTCTTTTCAGATATTGAGCGTAGTCATTTAGTTCTTCATGAGAAAACCCATCACCAGTAATGGCATAGAACATGCCATATACATCACCAAAATCATCAATAATATTTGGTGTTTTCACATTTGCAGGTAAGTCTGGGGAAGCATCTGTAATTTTTTTTCGAAGAATATCCCAAACCTGAGGCATTTCATCAGAACGAAGCTTTTCCTCAATATCAATATCTACAATAGAGAGTCCGGCGTATGAACTAGAAGAAATTTCTTTTATATTATCCATACTTTGAGCAGCTCGCTCAATTACTTCGGTAACCTCTTGTTCTACCTCATGAGCCGAAGCTCCCGGGTATTGTGTAATTACTAATGCCGTTTTAATTGTAAACAAAGAGTCCTCAAGCTTACCCATACTAAAGTAAGATGATATTCCTCCAACCATCACAATTAATAGCAAAAAGTAAATTACTATTTTATTTTTAAGTGAATATTCTGTTAAACTCATTTTACTACAATTTATTACCTATGTTTGTTTTTGAGAATGCTTCCAATTTTTTAACCTTTTGTCCTTCGCTTAAAAAATGTACTCCTGTTTTAACGATAAATTCACCACCTTTTAAGCCTTTTTCTATTAGAATCATATCATCCGATAGGATTTGTCCTTTACGAACTTCCTTGGCAGATACTTGTTCGGTTTTTTCATTGTAAATCCATACAAGTGTTTTATCTTTTTTTGAGAATACGCAGGAAATAGGCACTTGCAGAAAGGAATTCGAATCAGTATTGCTTTCGCAAATTTCCAAATAGGCAGTAACTCCTGCTCGTAGCTTAATATTTTCTGGTACATCAATTAAAATAGAAATAGGGTATGATTGTTTTGATGAGCTGGTTTTATGCCCAATTTCTTTTAATCTGCCAGGAAGACGAAGTTTTTCACCACTACGTTCAACAAGGCAATTAAACTTAGTACCCTCTTTAATTTTGGATAAATCTTCTAATGAAATCGATGCTTTAACCTCAAATTTAGATAAGTCAATTAATGAAACGATCCCTTGGCCAGGATTTACTTCCTCATAATTATTTACAAAAGTGTTGTTGATATATCCTGCAAATGGGGCTCTTAAATCAGTATCATTCAATGCATTTTTTGCAGACTCATAAGCAGTTTTAGCTGAAGTATAGTTCGATTCAATTTGATCGAAAGTACTCTCAGCAACACTTTCCTGTTCCAACAATGTCTTATAGCGATCATATTCGGCACTGGCGAGTTTATAAGAAGCTTGTGTCGCCTCTAAGGCAATTTTATAGTCACGAGGATCTATTTTTGCAATTACATCACCTTTTGATACGAAATCACCAATAATATCATTCAACTTAACGAGTGGTCCTTTTACTCTAAAGGCAAGTTTGGTTTCTCTCTTTTCATGAATACTAGCAGGAACAACAGTGTTGTTATTTTGCTCTGAACTTAATTTTGTTTCAATCACCCGTACCGATCGTAGGTATGTTTTTTTCTTCGCTTCTTCTTTGCAACTTACTACGTTAAGTAGTATGATTAGTAAGCAACAGGCATTTCTTAATTGTTTCATTATTAATCTTTAGTTTAAAATATTTGTTATTTATATGTTGTCAATGTAAACTAAAAGAGTGTAAGTAGTTTACTTGTCGTTGAAAAAAATAGGGAACAAGCAGCTGACTATTTGCTGTTTGTTTCCTAATGCTGCGATTTAGTTTTACTGCACTATCTTTTCTGAATGGAGGAGAAGATATATTTCAATTCCTCTCTAATTTTAGATTCAAATTCTGTTTTAGTTTTGCACATATTGATATTGAACTCCATTAATGCACTCACAATGTTGGTAATTACTCGAGATTCGACACTCTCATGTATATACCCCATGGCTTTCCCTTCTTCTAAAAAATCAATAAGCATACTTCTTCGAGTAATTAGTTTCTCGTGAATCATAGCTTCTATTCTGGGGTATTCAGTTTTAATCGTTTTAAAATTGACAATGATAAATTCCTCAACATGTTCAATTTGTTGATTCGCCATGTTTTCAAGTAAAGTATGGTAATCCTTATCTTGCTCGGAGTAGGTTTTAAAGGAATTGATGACTATGTCCATGTTATCAGAATAACATTTGTATAATAAGTCTTCTTTATTGCCTATGATCTTATAAAGGGTTCTTTTAGACATACCGCATTCTCTTGCCAAATCATCCATGTTCCATCCCTTAACTCCAGATTGCAGAAGGAGAGTCTTTGTGCAATTCAATACCACTTTTTCTATATTCTTATCACCTATTTTCATATAAGTATACTAAATAATCAAAATCAGTTTACATTGTGCAAACCTAAGCTAGATTTTTGAACTATCAAAGAAAATTATTAATAAAAAATATACTTACTCGATGATCTTAACATTTTTTAGGATCAAATTTAGGAATGTGATTTTACAGTATATGCAAAATAGAATCAATCTACATTAGCATTTCTGCTGCATTCACTTAATTCTTCTTATTTTTGGGTAAAATTAGAATACACTAAAAATATTATTATGGCTTTAAATAAAAATGTAGAGAAGATCTTGAATGAGCAGATTAATGCTGAATTTTGGTCTGCATACTTTTACTTATCAATGTCTAACTATTTTAATACAAATGGCATGTCGGGATTCTCAAATTGGATGAAAGTTCAGTTCGAAGAAGAGACTTCACATGCTATGAAAATGTTAGATTTTGTAAATGAGCGTGGTGGAAGAGTTATTCTTGAACCAATTGCTGAAGTGCCTTCGGAGTGGGATGGTGTTTTAAACATTTATGAAGAAACATTAAAGCACGAAGAGAAAGTAACAAGCTTAATTAACGAGTGTGTTAATGTTGCTATTGCAGAGAAAGATCACGCAACAGTTAATTTCTTGCAGTGGTTTGTTGACGAGCAAGTAGAAGAAGAGGCTGGAGTTGGTGAGATTATCGATCAGTTAAAAATGATTGGTTGCCAAGGTAATGGTCTCTACATGATGGATAAAGAATTCAGATCAAGAGTTTTTATTGATACAACAAAAGCTTAAGGATTTTAAACCATTCAATATTTGAAAGCCTCACATAGTGGGGCTTTTTTTTATGATGTAAAGGTGTTAAATCAATAAAAATTTCTACTTTTGGTCTCAATGGACATGAACAGGTATCTCATAGTAGTTTTTTGTGTGCTCACAGGTTGTGCGGCAGCAGTTCCAACGGCCAATGGTCAGGAGTTTGCTATCGATCAGCAACTGTTTGCCGAATGGTATGCCGATCATGTTGATAATATTGATGAAGCTTATTCATCACCAATTCTTGTTCAAGTTGAACAGGATCACTTTACTGGATCTTCTATTCATACTACGAATGAAGTTTCTTTACTTCAAAACTTACCAAAATTTCCACCTTTAAATCAAGACATTGACGTAGAAAGTGTGCCAATTTTGGAAGACTTTCAATGCTTCAAACTTGCACCAGAAGTTTACATCTCGACTATTCTGGATGGTGATTTTCGGGTTAGAGCACCTGTATTAAGCTAATTCTTACCAATTTGTCGTTCAGACAAGAAATTATTACATCATAAATATATTGAGTTTTCGACGCATTGCATCGAGGGCGTTTATTCATATTGAAATCAATAAACACAAAATGGGTTTTATAGATAGTGCATTAGGTAAACTGTTTGGCAATAAGGCAGATAGAGACCTTAAAGAGTTGAGTCCATATTTAGGACAAATTAAATTAGAATACGATAGGATTACGCAACTTACAACTGATGAACTTCGTGGAGAGTCAGATAAGTTAAAGCAAAAAATACAAGATCATATTCAAGCTGAAAAAGATGAAGTTTCAAGCTTGAAAGAGAAGATTGAAAATGGTAAGCTTTCTGTTAATGAAAAGGAAGAAATATACGATAAAATAGATAAGATTGAGTCGGATATTGATGATAAGATTGAAGAGGTTTTAGATCAAATTCTTCCAACGGCTTTTGCTGTTGTTAAGGATACAGCTCGTAGATTTACTGAGAATGATGAATTGGAAGTTACTGCTTCTCAGTTTGACAGAGATTTAGCGCCACATTACGATAATGTGCAAATTGACGGAGAAAAAGCGGTGTATTTCAATTCATGGCTAGCAGGGGGTACAGAAATTACATGGAATATGGTTCACTACGATGTTCAGTTGATTGGTGGTATTGTACTTCACCAAGGTAAAATTGCTGAGATGGCGACTGGTGAGGGTAAAACCCTTGTTGCAACCCTTCCGGTATTCTTAAATGCATTAACAGGTCGTGGTGTTCATGTTATTACCGTGAATGACTATCTGGCAAAACGTGACTCGGAGTGGATGGGACCTATTTACCAATTCCACGGTTTGTCAGTAGATTGTATCGATAAGCATACACCTAATTCAGATGAGCGACGTACAGCTTATGCTTGCGATATTACTTTCGGTACAAACAATGAGTTTGGCTTCGATTACCTACGTGATAATATGGCAACCAATCCTAAAGATTTGGTTCAGCGTCGTCATAACTATTCAATCGTCGATGAGGTTGACTCGGTATTAGTTGATGATGCTCGTACGCCATTGATTATTTCTGGTCCTGTTCCTAGAGGAGAGCATCAGTTATACGATGAGCTAAAGCCTAAGGTGCAGAAATTGGCTAAAGCGCAGACTGATTTGGTGATGAAAATGTTCACCGATGCGAAGCGTTTATTAAAGAGCGAGGATAAGAAGGAGCTGGAAGAAGGCGCTAAGTTATTGCTTAGAACTTTCAAAGGGATGCCAAAAATGAAGCCACTTATTAAATTCTTAAGTGAGCAAGGAAATAAAGCTTTATTGTTGAAGACTGAGAACTTCTACATGCAAGAGAATAACAAAAACATGCACATCATTACAGATGACTTGTATTTTGTTATTGATGAGAAGCAAAACTCTATTGAGTTAACTGATATTGGTATCGATTTGATTACGGACGATAGTGATGATTCGTCATTCTTTGTTCTTCCGGATATTGGATCAGAAGTTGCAGTTATCGAGAAATCGGACATGTCTGATGAAGAGAAGCTGAAAACTAAGGATGAGATGATCCAAAGCTATGCGGTTAAATCTGAGCGTGTACATACCGTAAACCAGTTATTAAAAGCCTATTCACTTTTCGAGAAGGATGTTGAGTATGTTCTTATGGATGGTAAGGTCAAGATCGTTGATGAGCAGACGGGGCGTATTATGGAAGGTCGTCGTTATTCCGATGGATTACATCAAGCGATTGAAGCAAAGGAAAGTGTGAAGGTTGAGGCTGCAACACAGACTTTTGCAACCATTACACTTCAGAACTACTTTAGAATGTACCACAAGCTTTCGGGTATGACAGGTACAGCAGAAACTGAAGCGGGTGAATTGTGGGATATCTATAAGTTGGATGTGGTTGTTATTCCAACAAACCGTCCTATTTCTCGTGATGATAGAGAAGATTTAGTTTATAAGACGAAGCGTGAGAAGTACAATGCAGTTATCGATGAAATTGGAGAGCTTGTAAAAGCAGGTCGTCCGGTTCTTGTGGGTACAACTTCGGTTGAGATTTCGGAACTTTTGAGCCGAATGTTGAAACTAAGAGGCATTAAACACAATGTACTGAATGCAAAATTACACCAGCGTGAGGCAGATATTGTTGCCGAAGCAGGTTATAAAGGAACCGTAACGATTGCAACCAATATGGCGGGTCGTGGTACCGATATTAAATTGAGCGATGAGGTGAAAGCTGCCGGTGGTCTTGCGATTATTGGTACAGAGCGTCACGATTCTCGTCGTGTCGACCGTCAGTTACGTGGTCGTGCCGGTCGTCAGGGAGATGTTGGTTCTTCTCAGTTCTTTGTTTCTCTTGAGGATGATTTGATGCGTCTGTTTAGCTCAGATCGTATTGTGAAGTTGATGGATAGAATGGGTATTGAGGATGGTGAAGTGATTCAGCACTCAATGATTTCTAAATCTATTGAAAGAGCTCAGAAGAAAGTTGAAGAGAATAACTTCGGTATTCGTAAGCGTTTGCTTGAATATGATGATGTTATGAACTCTCAACGTGAAGTCATTTATAAGCGTCGTCGTCATGCTTTATTTGGTGAGCGTATTCAGGTTGATATTGCTAATATGATGTTCGATGTTTGCGAAGCGGTGGTTAATGAATACCATGGTGGAGATTTCGAAGATTTCAAACTGGAACTAATTCGTGTACTTTCAATTGAATCTCCTGTTACTGAGGAAGAGTTCATGAAAGAAAAGCCGGAGGATATATCAAGCAAGTTACATGAAATTGTTTTAGATGCTCATAGACGTAAAGTTGAGACAATTAGCAAGCAAGCTTATCCTGTAATCAAAGATGTTTATGAAACAAAATCAGAAATGTACGAGAATATTGTTGTGCCTATTTCTGATGGAACGAAGAATTTCCAGGTTGTAACTAACTTGAAGAAAGCTTACGAAACAGAAGCGGAAGAATTGGTTCGTGCCTACGAAAAAGTAGCTATTCTGGCAACAATTGACGATTCATGGAAAGAGCATCTACGTGAGATGGATGACTTGAAACAATCGGTTCAGAATGCATCTTACGAGCAAAAAGATCCACTATTGATTTATAAATTTGAATCTTTCAACTTGTTCAAGTCGATGGTCGAAGGTGTAAACAAAAGCGTTATCAGTAGCTTAATGAAAGGACACATTCCATTGTCTGATCCTGAAGAAGTAAGACAAGCTGAAGAGCGTAAAAGGACAGATATGAGCAATTTGAAAACGACCAAAGAAGAAATGGGTCGTGGTGGTGAAAAAGCTGAACCTAAAAAGATGGAACCAGTTCGTAATGTTCAAAAAGTAGGTCGTAACGAACCTTGTCCTTGTGGTAGTGGTAAGAAATTTAAGCAATGCCACGGTAAAGGAATTCCAGCTTAATTTTCATAAATAAAAAAAACATACTAAATTCACATGGATTGTTCTGTTATAAGAACAATCCATTTACTGTTTTAGTAATGCACACTTAAAATAACAACTATGCTACTATCAATCCTTTGGGATGTAGATCCTGAAATATTTAAAATTGGCCCTATTGCTGTACGATGGTATGGTTTACTATTTGCTCTTGGTTTTTTACTGGGATATCAACTTGTTGAGCGAATGTTTAAAAAGGAAGGCATTCCTTTAGAGTGGCTTGAGAAGCTTTTTATGTATACCTTAATTGCTACCGTAATTGGTGCACGATTAGGTCATGTGATTTTTTACGGTTGGGAATTTTATTCTCAACACCCTGCTGAAATTTTAAAGATCTGGCATGGAGGATTAGCCTCTCATGGTGCAACAATTGGAATTTTAGCCGCACTTTATTTCTATTCGAAAAAGGTGAGTAAGAAATCTATTTTATGGGTACTTGATAGAGTTGCTATTCCTGTAGCATTGGCTGGATTCTTTATTCGTACGGGTAACCTGATGAATTCTGAGATTATTGGAACTCAAACTCACTCTGAGTGGGGATTTCAATTCGTAAGAGCTTCAATATTTGAACCTCTGGCACCAAGACATCCAGCGCAATTGTACGAAGCAATTTGCTATCTTATCTCCTTTGTTGTATTGTTCTTTATGTATTGGAAAACAAATGCAAAACAATATAGTGGAAGGCTATTCGGAGCTTTTTTCATATTGATTTTCACAGCTCGTTTCTTTATTGAGTTTATTAAAGAAAATCAGGAAGCTTTTGAAGAAGGTATGGCTTTAAATATGGGACAATGGTTAAGTCTTCCATTTGTTTTAATTGGTTTGTTCTTTTTTATACGATCTTTCAAAATAAAGCCAGAAGCTTAAAAAATTTAAAATATAGAAAAAGCCGAATCTGTAAAGATTCGGCTTTTCTTTTTTTCAGTGCCTATCTGTCTTATTTTTCTAGCAAGATATCCATATCTATTCCCATTTTTCTCATTAAAATTGGAGCATTAAAGGTTTTGCAAACACCATTTCTCACCTTGTAATCAAAATAAAGTTGTTCTCCATCAATTTGTATGTCGAAGAATTTATTTTCAATCTGCCCAGGAAGTTGTTCTTCTAAGTCAGATAACTCAAGATCATGCGTTGCAACCATGGCAACCGCGTCATATTTAATTAGCTGCTTAATAAGTGCTCTCGATCCAGTAGACTTGTCTTTCGAGTTCGTTCCTCTTAAAATCTCATCCAATAGAAGTAATGTATTTTCTTTTTTATTTACTTTCTCAATAACTTGCTGTATTCTTTTTAATTCGGCGTAAAACGATGATTCATTATCTTCAATTGAGTCTTTTATTCTCATGGAAGTGTTTACTTCTACATTCGAAACAATCATTTTATTTGCACAAACTGGTGCGCCTGTAAGAGCCATTACGATATTTACACCAACAGTTCTTAAAAATGTGCTTTTGCCAGCCATATTAGATCCAGTAACAATGTGAACGCATCCTGGGCCAATTAATGAGTAATCATTGTTAACTCTTTTTTGCTGATCAATCATAGGGTGTCCAGCTTCTTTTAAATCTAATTCAAAATGTTTTTCAGAAATAGTGGGAAAGCACCAATCTTCGTGATTAAAACTAAGGTTCGCGATGCTTGATAAAGCTTCAATTTCTCCAATTGCAGAAAACCATTGCTCTGTTTCACTTCCATGCTTTTGTTTCCAACGATCTATTCTAAATAGAAGATGTAGCTCATAAAAGAACAAAAGGTTAATCATGATTTGAACAGCAATGTTTAAACGTTGGTCAAGTAACTCTATTAGCTTTGTTAACTGATCTATTTTTTTTGATGTAGCCCGACCTTTGCTCGCAAATTGATTTTTTAAAGCACTCAGTTTGTCAGAACTCCAATTCTCTTTTTCGAATGTTTTAATGATATAAGAATAGGTCTTAAGCATTTTACCTCTTTTGGCTGTTTGTTCATGAGCCAGATTAACTTTGCTATGATTAAAGTAGTGAATTACGATACTAACAAGCACCATGATAATGATTGGCGCCTGAGATCCAATAAAAGAATAAATTAAGGCTCCTAAGGATAGCAAAGGCATTACTATTATTGTGATGAAGAGTAATTTATTTCCGTGAAATGGGGATGCTTTCTTTCCCCAGCTAATAACAAAGTTAGGGTCATCATTTTTTAGATTACTGGTTAGCCCATATTGAGTGATATCTTGTCTCCAATCAATTTTATCAGATAATTCCTTTACTGCATTTTGTCTTATTTTAATTTCCTCATTTGTTGATTGCTTAGAAAGCCAGTTAGCTAAAATGTTATTACCAATTTTAGTGACACTACGATTCATTAATTGAAATAAGGAATGTTGTCCAAAAATATCCAGATCGGAAGAGTAGGAGTGGTTTTGGTCTGCGTATTCTTCTCCATCGTAAAAAAGATCACTATGTCGAGTCTTTAAACAAGAAATTTCATTCTCATTAATCGTTAGTAAGGTTTTTAACCTTTTTATGTTTTTACTGTTTCGGTTGTATTTTCTTACAAAATAAACCAGCATAGCAGCTAATGTTATCGCAATAGCACTTGCAATTGCAACAGAATAGGATAGAAATACATAAAACAATACAAGTGCTCCTACAGCACTGGTAAGACGAAAGAATGACAGTATTCTATTCTGTTTTCTTAGATCAGAGATTTGATTTGTAAATGCATTAACTCGATCTATATAAAAGGAAAGTTTTTGTTCCATTATTTTGCTTTAATATTTGGGTCACCAAATGTAAGTAAAAAGATGATTTAATGATAGGGCGTAAGGCGTTCTAATTGAATCTGAATGGAAAATATTGTGAGAGGCCTAACTATTTTTCTAAAAGTAGATCGGTAAAGAGATTTACTGATTTTATATCAATAATAACGGATTATGCCTGCGAAGTATTTATTGAAAGTATAATTCATGCCATTCGCACTCTTAGTGAACAGTGCAAAATAATGAAGTTGATCCTCTGTTTACTTAATATTCATATAGTTCTAATAAATGACGCAGAGGCGTCTCATGTAAGGATTTGATTCTTTCGTGTATATAATGATGATTTTAATCATTAAAATAATACCGCTTGAATATTAATAATCATTTAAAATTGTAGCTGTTTATTAAATCTAATCAATGGTAGTTTTTTACTAGCGTAAGATTTCGT
Source organism: Labilibaculum sp. DW002 (assembly GCF_029029525.1). NCBI lineage: Bacteria > Pseudomonadati > Bacteroidota > Bacteroidia > Marinilabiliales > Marinifilaceae > Paralabilibaculum > Paralabilibaculum antarcticum. The sequence goes on from NZ_JAKJSC010000001.1 coordinate 286,629, forward strand.
GATTTTTCATTCGAATATATGATAATGTCAGCACAAATCATAGAAAAACTTATGAAATGCTGTAAAGGGATATGAAAAATCCAATCAATTTAAATTGATTGGATTAGTCTATTTCTTAAATTAAAGTCTACTCTCTAATTTGTCCATCTCCAGTAATGATCCATTTGTAGGATGTTAATTCCTCTAAAGCCATTGGCCCTCTCGCATGTAATTTTTGAGTGCTGATTCCAATCTCTGCACCTAAACCAAATTGAGCTCCATCTGTAAAAGCTGTGGATGTATTTGAATAAATTGCTGCAGCATCAACAACAGAAGTGAAGATATTAATAGTCTTACTATTTTCGCTAATGATAGCTTCACTGTGTTTTGAACTGTAACGATAAATGTGATTGATTGCGTCCTCAAAATTATCAACCGTTTTAATCGACATTTTATGGCTCAAAAATTCAGTGCCAAACGAATTTTTATCTGTTTTGTTAAGTAATGACTTAGGATAGGATTCTTTAATTGCAGCATATGCTATTTCATCTGCAAATATTTCAACCTGCTTATCTTGCAACTTATTTGTTAAACTAGGTAAGTCAGCTATCCTATCTTTGTGAATAATTAAGCAGTCAAGAGCATTACAAACACTAACACGCCTTGTTTTTGCATTAAATATGATGTCAATTCCTTTGTTTAAATCTCCATCTTTATCAAAATAGGTATGGACAATTCCGGCTCCAGTTTCAATTACGGGTACTTTAGAATTCTGACGTACAGAATTAATTAGATTTTGTGAACCTCTTGGAATTAACACATCAACAAAGCCAACAGCGTTCATTAGTTCTTTGGCTGCTTCTCTTTCTGGAGGTAGCAATTGAATAATATCTGAATTTATTTCAAAACGATCGAGTGTAGCTTTTATTAAAGATACCAAAGCCTTATTCGAATGTTCAGCATCGCTACCTCCTTTAAGTACACAAGCATTACCTGACTTAAAGCACAAGGCAAATACATCAAGTGTTACATTAGGACGTGCTTCGTAAATAACCCCAATTGTACCTAATGGAACACTTATCTTTTTTATTTCAAGTTGATTGTCAAGCGTTTTATTAGATAATTCTTTCCCTAATGGTGAAGGAAGCTGTAATGTGTTTTCAATATCATTCGCAATTCCATCAATTCTTTCTCCATTAAGTAAAAGTCTGTCGTATTTTGGATCTTGTATCGACATTTTGGCTAAATCTTTCTTATTTTCTACAATGATAAGATTCTTGGCTTCTCGTAGCGATAGAGCAAGTTGTTGTAATACTGTATTAATTTTATCAGATTCAAGTAAACACATGCTTCTAGAAGCTTCCTTTACTTTATATAGTTGTTCTGTGCAATTCATTTTATTTTGATTTAAGAGATTCAACAATATCTATTGAAAATTTAGTATAGGAAAAGATAATCGTAGTGTACTAAAGGTTTAGCTCCTGATTTCCCAATATATTTACTTGCTTTTTCTTTGTTGTATTGTGTTTTTCCAAGACCAATAACCTTTCCCGATTGTCCAACGATTTTAATGATATCACCTTTTTCAAATTCACCTAGTATTTCAATTAAGCCTATTGGTAATAAGCTAGTCGCCTCGGCAGATAATAAGGCATCTTCAGCTCCTTTGTTAATAATTAGCCTCGCTTTTTCAAATCCATCAGAGCCTGCAAGCCATTGTTTTACTGTTGATGCTTTTTTGCTAGCTGTAAAGCTTGTGTGCATTACCTCATTTGGAGAGTTGATTAAATTCAACAAAATATTATCTACGCCACCATTTGCAATATGAACTGGAATACCAGATTTCGCTACTCTTCCTGCAATGCTGCATTTTGTGAGCATTCCACCTCTTCCAAAATTGGATTTTTTTGTTGTAATGAATTGTTTTAAACGATTAATATCTCCATTTACAGTAGATAGTAATTCTGAATCATCATCTTCTGGATTTCCTGTGTAGATTCCATTAATATTACTCAATAAATACAGTGCTTCAACATCCATCATCGATGCAATTAAACCAGATAGTTCGTCATTATCAGTAAACATTAGAGCAGTAACCGAAACAGCATCATTTTCATTTACAATTGGGAGTATGCTGTTGGTTAAAAGGGAATTTAAACAATTTTTCATGTTTAAATAATGTTCCCTTGTTCTAAAATCTTGCTTGGTAACCAAAACTTGAGCACACTCTATTTTAAATTCCTTTAAAAATGAAGAGTACATATTTAAAAGTTCCACTTGTCCAACAGAAGACCAAATTTGTCTAGCAGAAACAGTATCTAGTTTTTCAGACAAACTAAGCTTGCTTTTTCCTGCAGCCACAGCACCTGAAGATACTAGAATACATTGGAAACCCTTTTTATGTAATTCTGAAATCTGAAATACAATATTTTTAATTCTGGAAGTGTTTAATTCTCCATTTTCTTTTGTGAGAACATTAGAGCCTATTTTAATGCAAATTCTTTTCATGATATAATAATATATAGCATCGCTAAGCAAGAGGTGAGTTCTCGAGCTTCGTATATAATTAAAAGTAATTAAATTGAAATGCCTTCCTTGTTCTAAAGGAAAGACAAGAGTATTTGGATACTCTATTAGCGCATAGGGAAATACCCCATGGGATGGGATGGTAGACGTAGAGGAGAATACGACAAATTAGATGCATAGAAATACATTCTTGCTTCTGTTTGGTAATTCTTTTTGATATGCAAATTTTTGTTTCTCATTTCTGTAACGCTAGATTATTACTAATCCCCCTGTTTAAACTAATTCAAATATAGTGAATATTCATGAGAAATAGCCTTGCGCCTTGATATTGTGATTGTTGTGGCGACAATGGAAAGGTTTGCATAGACTTCATTTTAACTAAATGTCGAATGGTATATTAGTGTTAATTAATTGATATTCAGAATTTATACGACTTTTTAGGAGTGTTTTGATCATTTTTTCAAAAGATTCCATTTTTTTCAGGATTGATTGAATCTTCAATTTTATATCTTTGTTCTTAATCTAAATAAAAACAAATATGACTATACATACAAATCCATTATTAGAAGAATTTAAAACACCTTATGGATCGGCACCTTTTGAATTAATTAAGCAGGAGCATTTTTTACCAGCTTTTACAAAGGGTATTGAAAATGCTAGATTTGAAATCGATCAGATCGCTGAAAATTCAGATAAGGCAACATTTAAAAATACAATAGAAGCTCTAGAATATACAGGACATCAATTAGATCGTGTTGCTTCTGTATTTTTCAATCTGAATCATGCTCATACCAACGATGAAATGCAAGCATTAGCACGAGAAGTATCTCCTATGTTAACAGAGTTTTCGAATGATATTATCATGAACGAAAAGCTTTTTGAAAGGGTTAAAGTAGTTTACAGACAAAAAGAAGAGCTTGGTCTTACCTTAGAAGAAGAAAAGCTATTAACGGATAGGTACAAATCATTTGTTAGGTCTGGGGCCAATTTGAATAAAGAGCAAAAGGAGCAAATTCGTGAAATTTCCAAAGAATTATCAAAATTAAGTCTTGAGTTTGGAGAAAATGTATTAGCTGCAACGAATGATTTTAAACTTCACATTACCAACAAAGAAGAGTTGTCAGGACTTCCTGATGGAATAGTAGAAGCAGCAAAAGCTGCTGCAAAAGAAAAAGAATTAGATGGATGGGTATTTACCCTTCAGTTTCCTAGTTATGTTCCTTTTATGCAATATTCAGATGTTCGATCATTGCGAAAGGAAATGTTTAATGCTTACTCTTCACGCTGTTTCAATGATCAACACGACAATCAAAAAATTGTGAAGCGTATTGTTGAATTACGACTTAAAAAAGTGAAGCTATTTGGTTATGCATCTTATGCGGACTTTGTTTTAGAGGAAAGAATGGCAAAGAAAGCAAGCAATGTGTTGATTTCCTAAATGAACTACTTGAAGCTTCGATGCCTAAAGCGAAGGAAGAGTTTAAAGAATTGCAAGAATATGCAAAAAAACTTGGAGCCAATTTTGAATTGCAACGTTGGGATTGGGCATATTATGCAGAAAAGCTAAAGACAGAAAAGTATCAGGTTAATGATGAATTAACCCGTCCGTATTTTGAACTTGAAAAAGTGAAGGCTGGTATTTTTGATTTAGCGACTCGTCTTTACGGCCTTGAATTTAAAGTAAATTCTAATTTGTCAAAATATCATAAGGAAGTTGAAGTTTTCGAAGTGTTTGATGCTAATGGTGAATTCATTTCACTATTATATACTGATTTTCATCCTCGAAATTCAAAACAAGGCGGTGCCTGGATGACTTCATTCGTAGATCAATATAAAAAAGATGGTAAAGATCATCGCCCACATATTTCTATCGTGTGTAATTTCACACGTCCAACTGAAACGAAGCCCTCTCTATTGAGTTTTGGTGAAGTAACCACATTCTTGCACGAGTTTGGACATGCCTTGCATGGTATGCTTTCACAATGTGCGTATCCAAGTTTATCAGGAACTAGTGTTTATCGCGACTTTGTGGAGCTACCTTCTCAGTTTATGGAGAATTACGCCTTTGAGAAAGAATGGTTAGATAAGGTTGCCAAACATTACAAAACAGGTGAGAAGATTCCTGCCGATTTGGTTCAGAAAATAATTGATAGTGGTAATTTTCATCAGGGTTATGCCTTTATTCGCCAGATTAGTTTTGGTTTAAATGATATGGCTTGGCACAGTGTTTCAGAGCCGGTTGTGTCATCTGTTGCCGAATTTGAGGATAAGGCAATGTCATCTACAGAATTGTTTGATAAGGTTGAGAGTAGCTGTATGAGCCCTGCATTTTCACATATTTTTGCTGGAGGGTATGCAGCAGGTTATTATGGCTACAAATGGGCAGAAGTGTTGGATGCAGACGCTTTTGATGCCTTTAAACAAAATGGAATTTACAATAAAGAAATAGCTGATTCTTTCAGAGAGAATGTATTGGAAAAAGGGGGGAGTGAACACCCTATGGATCTTTATAAACGATTCAGAGGAGAAGAACCATCTATTGCACCATTATTGAAACGAAGTGGACTAAAATAGATTCAAATACAATCATACAATAGCTGTTCTTTTATAGAACAGCTATTTTTTTTGCCAAATTTTAATGACGATTATCATAAGACAATAAATAAGCTTTGTTTAGGATCGTATTTATGTATATCTATTTCAGGAGGAATGATCATCGAAGCATTTTCATAAGTGAAAAATTGACGTCTTTTTTTTCTTTTTTTGGAAAACATGTTAAAAAAAATAATCCCAATTCAACTTTTGTATTGAAATACAGTGTGTTGCGAACGTACGATTTTTCATGATTTTTCTTGTAATTACAATGCGTGAATCTATTTTTGTCGGCGAAATTTTAAACACTTAAACTAACGATTAAAAAATGGCTTTTATTACTAAAGAGAAATTTTTGTCAAACGAATGGCTTTCTGCTTATGCTTACCTTATCCTAGGTAGTATTATCTTCGCTGTTTCTGACATTTTATTTGTGGTTCCTTACAAATTGGCACCAGGAGGTGTTTATGGTATCGCTACAGTTCTAAACACAATGTTTAACTGGAAAATTAGTTATTGTACGTTTGCTATGGAGATTCCATTGGTGATTTTGGGTACAATTATTTTGGGTCCTCGATTCGGAATTAAGACAATTGTAAGTATTGCGATAATTTTGATTACTGTATGGATTATGGAAACTTATGTTTCTATTGGTTACCCTAAGGTTATTCTTGATCCAATGTTGAATTCTATCGTTGCTGGTGTATTTTACGGCATTTCTATAGGTCTTATCTTTAAATCACGTGCAACATCAGGAGGATCTGATATTATAGCAATGATTTTAGCGAAATTTACTAAGATGTCTCTAGGTAAGTTGGTTATGATTGTTGATGGTATCATTGTAATGTTCACACTGATTCAGCCTACAGAAACAGGTGCTATCGGATGGGAATTTGCCATTTATTCATTAATCATTATTTATATTGAAGGTAAGATTATCGATATGGTAGTAAGTGGTGCTAGTTACCATAAAACTGTTATGATTGTTTCTGACCACTTCGAATCTATTGCTGATAAAATTAAGAATGACCTTAAACGTGGAGCAACTATTTTTCAGGGAACTGGTGCTTATTCTGGTGAGGATAGAAAAATGGTTTACTCAGTAATGAGTCGTAGAGAATTAGAGATTCTTAAACTACATATTAAAGAAGTAGATCCGGAAGCTTTTGTAAATGTTACTGAAGCTAATGAGATTATTGGAAAAGGATTTCAATCTTTGAATGAAGAATAAAGATATTTATTGTTTTTAGATCAAAATCCCTCTATTATTAGAGGGATTTTTTTATTTTTGTACCCGCTTATTGAGTTCATTTAAAAGTCTGTAAAATAAATGATCTTATTGTTTGTAAGAAAAGGCATATTGTAAATATGACAGCTGTTGTGTTTGTAATGCTTATCGCAAATATGAGCACATTAAAATATATCTGTAAAAAGTTGTGAAATAATTTGATTTTTCAGAAAATTATTGCGTATTTTGCGCACTGTTTGAAAAGCATTTAAGGAAAAAAAATAATCTGGACTATGTCAAGAGTTTGTCAAATTACTGGAAAGAGCGTGATGGTGGGAAATAACGTTTCTCACTCTAAAAGAAGAACTAAAAGAAGATTTTATCCAAATCTATTCGATAAGAAGTTCTATCTTCCTGAGGAAGATCGCTGGATTGAATTAAGAATTTCTGCTGCCGGTGTACGTCTAATTAACAAATTAGGTGTTCAGGGTGCTTTGAAAAAAGCTCAAGAAAAAGGATTTATTAAAAAATATTAAAAGGCATATAAAATGGCTAAAAAAGGTAATAGAGTACAAGTGATTCTTGAGTGTACTGAGCATAAAGATAGTGGAATGCCTGGAACTTCAAGATACATTACTACTAAGAACAAGAAAAATACTCCTGATCGTATGGAGTTGAAGAAGTATAATAGAATTTTGAAAAAAGTTACTCTTCACAGAGAAATTAAATAATATAAGTTATGGCTAAGAAAGTAGTAGCATCCTTACAAAAAGGTGAAGGTCGTGGTTACGCTAAAGTAATCAAGATGGTTAAGTCGCCTAAAACTGGATCATATTCTTTTAAAGAAGAAATTGTTCCTAACGCTGACGTAAAAGATTTCTTTGCTAAAAAGTAAAGACAATTCATATATCACTGAATTTTAAAAGCTTCCTAATTTGATTAGGAAGCTTTTTTAGTATCTTAAGGTATTACTTTAATCTTTCAGTTTAATTCATTTATTGTTAATTGCTTGTCAGTTCATTTTTTTGTAATTTAGCGGACCTAAACTGTATAATGTACTATGGGATTATTTGGCATTTTTTCGAAATCGAAAAAAGAAAATCTAGATAAAGGACTTGCAAAAACTAAGGATAGCGTATTTAAAAAGTTGTCGCGAGCTGTTGTAGGTAAATCGAAAGTTGACGAAGAAGTTTTAGATGAGTTGGAAGAGATCTTGATCTCATCTGATGTGGGGGTTGATACAACTGTTCGAATTATTGAAAGAATTGAAAAACGTGTTGAAGAAGATAAATTTCTTGGAACATCAGAGTTGAATCGTATTCTTAAAGAAGAGATTTCTGGCTTGTTGCAAGAGAACAACAAAGGCGAATATGATGCTTGGGAATTACCAAAATCTGATAACCCATATGTAATAATGGTTGTTGGTGTAAATGGTGTTGGGAAAACAACAACCATTGGTAAGTTGGCTCATCAATTTAAACAGTCGGGACGTAAGGTGATGTTAGGTGCAGCAGATACTTTCCGTGCGGCAGCTGTTGACCAGTTACATATTTGGGCAGATAGAGTACAGGTTCCTGTTGTAGATCAGGGAATGGGAGCAGATCCTGCCTCTGTAGCTTTCGAAACATTAACTCAAGCAAAAAAAGATGGTGTAGATGTGGTAATCATTGATACTGCAGGCCGTCTTCACAATAAGATTAACTTGATGAATGAGTTGAGTAAGATCAAACGTGTCATGGATCGTGTTATTCCTGATGCACCTCATGAAATACTTTTGGTTTTAGATGGTTCTACGGGACAGAATGCTTTTGAACAAGCTAAACAATTTACTCTGGCTACTGAAGTAAATGCATTGGCTATTACGAAACTTGATGGTACTGCCAAAGGTGGTGTTGTTATTGGCGTTTCCGATCAATTTAAGATTCCTGTAAAATACATTGGAATTGGTGAAGCAATGACTGATCTTCAGGTTTTTAATCGAGATGAATTTGTAGATTCGCTTTTTAATTAGAGAATTTCATAAATAATATAGCATCTAGGCTGTCTTAAAAGGCAGCCTTTTTTATTTCGGAGATTTAATATCTCAAATTCAAATGGGAAAAAGAGTTTTTTCTCTTATTTTTGCCAAAAATAAAGTCTACAAAAGGAAAACGATATATGAATCAGACAAAAATCAACATCGTTAGTTTAGGTTGTTCTAAGAATCTTGTGGATACGGAACTTTTGATGAAGCAGTTGGATGCAAACCAATTTCAGGTGAGCTGTGATGAAGATAGTAGCGATGCACGCACCATAATTATTAACACTTGTGGCTTTATTGGTGATGCTAAGGAGGAGTCTATCGATATGATTTTGCAATATGCCGATGCTAAGAAAGCAGGTGTAATTGATACACTTTTTGTGATGGGCTGCTTATCTGAACGTTATCGTGATGACTTAGCAGTAGAGATTCCGGAAGTTGATAAGTTTTTTGGAAAGTTCGAGTGGAAGTCAATTGTTAAAGAATTGAATAAGGAGTATAAACCTGACTTCTCTAATATGAGAATGATTACCACACCTAAGCATTTTGCTTATCTGAAAATTTCTGAGGGCTGTAATCGTTCGTGTTCATATTGTGCGATTCCTATTATTACCGGGAAGCATATTTCTCGTCCTATAGAGGAAATTGTAGAAGAAGCGAAAAATCTTGCTGCTACTGGCGTGAAAGAATTTTTGGTTATTGCTCAGGATTTATCTTACTATGGTCACGACTTGTATGGCAAATCGATGTTAGCTGATCTGGTTGAGAAGCTTTCAGAGCTTGAAGGCTTGGAGTGGATAAAACTACACTACGCATACCCAACACAATTCCCGTACGATATTTTAAAAGTAATGCGTGAGAATCCAAAGGTATGTCGTTATTTGGATATTGCTCTTCAGCATTCAAGTGATCATATGCTCTCGCTAATGCGTCGTGGAATTAATCGTGAAAGAACAGTTGAGTTGATTAATCATATTAGAGAAGAAGTTCCTGGTATTACTTTGCGTACAACCATGTTGGTTGGTCATCCGGGAGAGACAGAAGCAGATATGGAAGACTTGAAAGATTTTGTGAAAGAAATGAAATTTGAGCGTTTAGGTGTTTTTCCATATTCTGATGAGGATGATACTTACGCCGCCATAAATTACGAAGATAATATACCTTTGGAGCTTAAAGAAAGTAGAAAAGAGGAGATTATGCTTTTACAGCAAGGTATTTCGTATGATGTAAACGAGAAAAGAGTAGGGGAAGAGTTGAAAATTGTAATTGATCGCAAGGAAGGAGATTATTATTACGGAAGAACGGAATTTGACTCTTACGAGGTAGATCCAGAGGTTTTGATTCCTGTTGATGGAAATCAATTAAATATTGGTGAATTTTATACTGTTAAAATTAATGATTTTGAAGATTACGATCTCTTTGCAGAGATAATATAAAAAGGAAAGGCAGATCGTTTGATCTGCCTTTTTTATTAAAATAAACTTCCCTGTTCTTGGTACATTCCTGTTTTTTTCAGTTCAAAGAAACAATCGGCACATGCCTTAACATCAGCAAGTGCATCGTGAGCGCCATCGAATCCTTTCTGGAATAAATGCTGATGAAGTTCTGTTAAGTTAGGCCATTTATAACCATATTTACCCGGAATTTGGCAAATGTTGGTAGTGGTTTTCATGGTGCATATTTTAGGAATGTCAATTAACCTGCTATTTGTGTCTTTTCTTAAAAATTCAGCACCCATTATTACTTCATCAAAGCTAATATTGTGGGCAATAAGAAAATCTGCTTCGTTTAAAACTTGGCTGAATTCGTTTAAAGCTTCAGATAAATCAACTCCTTCTTCGATGGCTCTTTCCGTAGAAATTCCATGCACATTCGAGGCTTCTGTCGGAATAATAAATCCTTCTGGAATAATTATTCTATTTGCTCGTTTAATTTCCTGATTCCTACTGTCGTAAAGCAGCCATGCTAGCTGAACAAGCCTAGGCCAATTGTCTAAATCAGTAACTGGGGCATTCCAACGCTTGGGAAGACCTGTTGTTTCCGTATCAAAAAATAAGTACATATTGTGTATTTAAAAAAAGCCCCATAATGGAGCTTTTTAAGTTCATATCATTAATGATTATTAAACCAATTTCTTAGCGACTTCTAATGCAGCTTCGTAATTTGGTTCGTCAGTTACTTCAGGAACATATTCTACGTATTGAATTGTATTTTCCTTGTCAATAACTACTACGCCACGAGTCAATAAACGTAATTCTTCAATGGCGAATCCATACTTATATCCGAAATCCATTTCTTTGTGATCTGAAAGCGTGATTAAATTTTCAATACCTTCAGCACCACAAAAACGTCCTAAAGCAAATGGTAGATCGTTAGACAAAGTGATGATTTGTACATTCTCACCTAAATTAGAAGCCTCTTTGTTAAAGCGGTGAGCTTGAGCTGAACAAACGCCGGTATCAACAGAAGGAAAAATAGAAAGAATCTTAACTTTTCCATCGAAATCGGAAAGAGAAACAGGAGCTAAACCTTGATTAAGAGCAGTGAAATTTTCTGCTTTGTCACCTTTTTTTATTTCTGATCCTACTAGAGTCATTGGGTTGCCTGCAAAGGCAATTTTATTACTATTTTTATTCATAATTTTAATTTATTGTTGTTTAAACCAAAGATAATAATTGTTTTCAATTTTGTCTAAATAAAAATAACAAATAGAAATAAATAAAAGCCGGAAATTACTTCCGGCTTTTATTTATTCTACTTCCTTATTTTGTTTCAAGATCTTAGTGATGATCTTACTTTTATTCTTATCTAAACCGACCGAAATGGTATCGCCTTCGGTAAGTGAGGCTTTAATAATGACTTCAGCCATTTCATCCTCGAGGTATTTTTGAATAGCTCTTTTTAAAGGTCGTGCTCCATATTGAACATCGTAGCCTTTTTGCGCAATGAAATCTTTAGCTGCACCAGATATTTTAATTTTAAAGCCAAGTTCTTCAATACGACCATAAAGGCCTTTTAATTCAATGTCAATAATCTTATGAATATGTTCTTCGCTTAATGAGTTAAACATGATCAGATCATCTACACGATTGATGAATTCAGGAGCAAAGGCCTTGCGAAGGGCTTTTTGAATGATACTATTTGCATAATCGCTATCTCCGGAAGATTTTGACTGAAAACCAATACCCTTGCCAAAATCCTTCAATTCCCGGGAACCAATATTAGATGTCATGATGACAATACAGTTTTTAAAATCAACTTTACGGCCTAAAGAGTCGGTCAATTGACCATCGTCAAGTAATTGAAGCAGAATATTAAATACATCAGGATGAGCTTTTTCAATTTCATCCAGGAGTACTACAGAATAAGGCTTACGACGAACTTTTTCCGTTAATTGACCACCTTCTTCATAACCTACATATCCTGGAGGTGCACCTACCAAACGAGAGACAGCGAACTTCTCCATATACTCACTCATATCGATACGAATAAGAGCTTCAGAACTATCGAATAGATATTCTGATAAAACTTTAGCTAATTGTGTTTTACCCACACCGGTAGGACCTAAAAAGATGAATGAACCAATTGGTTTGTTAGGATCTTTTAATCCAGCACGGTTTCTTTGAATGGCTTTAACAATTTTTCCGATGGCATCATCTTGTCCAATTACTTTGCCTTGAAGTTGATTACTCATTTGAAGTAGGCGAGAGCCTTCTGCTTGCGCGATTCGCTTTACCGGAACTCCGGTCATCATAGCAACTACTTCAGCTATATTTTCTTCTGCAACTTTTTCCTTTTGTGTACTTAAATCTTTTTCCCACTTCTCTTTCTCACGTTCTAAATCTTCAGAAAAGTTCTTTTCTTTATCTCTAAAGCTAGCGGCGAGTTCAAATTTTTGAGCTTTAACGGCTTTTATTTTATTCTGACGAGTCTCCTCAATTTTCTTTTCAAGCTCCTCAATGATAACAGGAACATTGATGTTCGAGATATGAACTCGTGAACCAGCTTCATCAAGAGCATCAATAGCTTTGTCAGGAAGATGACGATCACTTACATATCGTGTTGTTAGCTTTACACAAGCTTCAATTGCATCAGGTGTATAAAAGACATTGTGATGATCTTCGTATTTTTCTTTGATATTATTCAATATTGATATTGTTTCATCAATGGATGTTGGCTCAACCAGAATTTTCTGGAATCGACGCTCTAATGCACCATCTTTTTCAATATTCTGGCGGTACTCATCCAGTGTTGTTGCACCTATACATTGAATCTCGCCTCGAGCTAAAGCTGGTTTCAGCATATTAGCAGCATCAAGTGAGCCTGTAGCGCCACCAGCACCAACTATGGTGTGAATTTCGTCGATAAATAGAATGATATCAGTTGTTTTAGCCAATTCATTAAGAATAGCTTTCATTCTTTCTTCAAATTGACCTCTATATTTCGTACCCGCAACAATAGAAGCTAAGTCGAGTGTCACAACTCTTTTGTCGAAAAGAACACGAGAAACCTTTCTTTGAGTAATTCTAAGGGCCAAGCCCTCAACAATAGCAGATTTACCTACGCCAGGTTCACCAATTAGAATTGGATTGTTTTTCTTTCTACGACTAAGTATTTGTGCCAGGCGCTCAATTTCAGTCTCACGACCTACAATTGGATCTAAAGTTCCTTCTTCAGCCGCCTGAGTGATATCAACTCCAAAATTATCGAGAACAGGTGTATTTGATTTTCCCCTTGCTGCAGTTCTTTTAGAGTCTCCACCTGAAACGCCACCTTTATCTTCGCGATCTTCTGGAGGATAATCTGCCTGTGCTTTTGGGAAAAGAGTTTTTAAATTCCCTTTTACTTTGTTGTAATCTATGGTGTTGTCTTCCAATACCTGCGTAACCAAGCTTTTTTCATCTTTCAAAATGGCTAACAATAAATGACTAGTGTCAATGGTTTGGTTCTTTAAAGCTTTGGCTTCCAGATAAATTAATTTCAAAACACGTTCAGCTGATTTTTGCAGAGGAATATTGTTTTGGTCCAATTCTGAAATAGCATCAGACTTAAGATTTTTTTCTATGTTTTTTCGAATGTCGTAAAGATCAACGCCCAAAGAAATGAGGATGTCGACAGCAACACCTTCACCTTCACGCAGAATCCCTAAAAATAGATGTTCAGTACCAATGGCACTGTTTCCTAATCTTTCGGCTTCATCTTTGCTTAAAGAAAGGACATCTTTTACACGGGGTGAAAATTTTGAGTCCATATAGTAGGTCTTTAAAATTTCATAAATAATATTAATTAATTTGGAATTTTTTCTTCCAAATTTTGAATCGTAGCATTAAAATAACGAAAATTATTTAGATACAAGCCTAAATTGATGATCTATTTTTTGTCGAAATGATATCAAATATCGGTTTTAAACTAATAATCAAGCTCTAATAGAAAATGGGCTAAATATTTATCTTAATTCACGTATAAATATCGCTTCTTTTGTTACGCAGAATCTACATATTTTGTTACTTTTGTATTTCCGAGAAATGTTTAGAATTTTAAAATAAATATATGACCACGGGAGAAAGAATCATACGCATTAATATTGAAGAGGAAATGAAGTCTGCTTACATCGATTACTCGATGTCAGTAATTGTTTCCCGAGCTTTACCAGATGTTAGAGATGGACTTAAGCCTGTTCACCGACGAGTATTATTCGGAATGAATGAATTGGGTATAGCCGCAAATAAACCTCATAAAAAATCTGCAAGAATCGTAGGTGAGGTTCTCGGTAAGTATCACCCACATGGTGATAGCTCAGTTTATATGGCCATGGTTAGAATGGCTCAACACTGGTCGTTGCGTTACCCTTTGGTTGATGGACAAGGAAACTTTGGTTCGGTTGATGGTGATAGCCCTGCAGCTATGCGTTATACCGAGGCTAGAATGAAGAAGATAGCGGAAGAAACCCTTGCTGATCTTGACAAGGATACAGTTGATATGTCTTTTAACTTTGATGAGACACTTAAGGAACCAACTGTACTTCCAACTCGTATCCCAAATTTATTAGTAAATGGAGCATCGGGTATTGCAGTAGGTATGGCAACTAACATGCCTCCTCATAATTTAACTGATACGATTGATGCTACCATTGCTTATATCGATAATAACGATGTTACAATTGATGAGTTAGTTGATATTGTTAAAGCTCCTGACTTTCCTACTGGCGGTATCATTTATGGCTATCAGGGTGTAAAAGAGGCTTATGAGACAGGTAGAGGGCGTGTTGTTGTTCGTGCTAAAACAAATATAGAGGTTACAGATTCTGGCCGTGAGAAAATCATCGTATCAGAAATTCCTTATATGGTTAATAAGGCTGAGCTTATCATGAAAGCCGCTGATTTAATCAACGATAAAAAGATTGAAGGCATTTCTAATGTCAATGACGAATCGGATAGAAAAGGGATGCGTATCGTTTTTGATTTGAAACGTGATGCGATTGCAAATGTTGTATTGAATAAATTATTCAAATACACACAAATGCAATCATCTTTCTCAGTGAATAATATTGCACTGGTAAAGGGAAGACCTAGATTATTAAATCTTAAGGATTTGATTCATTACTTTGTTGAGCATCGCCATGATGTGGTCGTACGTCGTACTCAGTATGAGTTAAAGCAAGCAGAAGCAAGAGCTCATATTCTTGAAGGTTTAATTATTGCTTTGGATAACATCGATCAGGTTATTGCTTTAATTAGAGGTTCGAAAACGCCAGAAGAAGCAAGACTTGGTTTAATGTCTAATTTTGAATTAGATGAAATCCAAGCGAAAGCAATTTTGGATATGCGTTTGCAAAAGCTTACTGGTCTTGAACGAGATAAGCTACATGCTGAGTATGAGGAATTGATGAAATTGATTAATCATTTGAATGCGATTCTTAACGATGAGCAAATGAGAATGGGTATCATCAAAGATGAATTACTTCAGGTTAAAGCGAAGTATGGTGACGAAAGAAGAACTGAAATCGTATACGCTTCAGAGGATTTTAACCCGGAAGATTTCTATGCTGATGAAGAAATGGTAATTACTATTTCTCATATGGGCTATATCAAGCGTACACCATTAACAGAGTTTAAAACTCAAAATAGAGGTGGTGTAGGAGCGAAAGGATCTCATACCAGAGATGAAGATTTCCTTGAGCATATGATTATGGCTACTATGCACAATACCATGCTATTCTTTACTGAAAAAGGTAAATGTTTCTGGTTGAAAGTGTATGAAATTCCAGAGGGATCGAAGCAATCGAAAGGTCGTGCTATCCAGAACCTATTAAATATTGAGCCAGATGATAAAGTAAAAGCTTATATCAATGTTCTGACTCTAAAAGAAGAAGAATATATTAACAACAATAATATTGTTCTTTGTACAAAGAAAGGTGTTGTCAAAAAGACTTCCTTAGAAGCTTATTCACGTCCTCGAGTAAATGGTGTAAATGCAATTACTGTCCGTGAAGGTGACCAATTATTGGAGGCGAGATTAACGAATGGTAAGAAAGAAATATTAATTGCTGCTCGTTCTGGTAAAGCAATTAGATTTGCTGAAGATCAGGTTAGAGCAATGGGAAGAACAGCTTCTGGAGTACGAGGAATTACGCTACGTGACGAGGCTGACGAGGTTGTTGGCATGGTTTGTGTTGAGAATTCTGACGAAGACATTATGGTTGTTTCTGAAAACGGTTATGGAAAACGTTCCAATATCGATGACTATCGAATTACGAATCGTGGAGGGAAAGGTGTTAAGACCATAAATATTACTGATAAAACAGGTGAACTGATTGCACTTAAGTCTGTAAGTGATAACGATGACTTGATGATCATCAACAAATCCGGAATTACGATTCGTCTAGCAGTTGCAGGATTAAGAGTTATGGGACGTGCTACACAAGGAGTTCGCCTAATTAACTTAAGCAAGAAGGACGATTCGATTGCAGCTGTTGCTAAGGTAAATTCTTCGAATGAAGATGATACCGAGACTAATACAGAAGAGGCTACGGAAGGAGAGAGTTAAATAATAGATACTTAGACTGATTATAAAGAAAACAATCTTGTACTAAATATTAAATAAAAAATTATTTTTGTCCAAGATTGTTATTAAAACTAAACATTGATTATGAAAAAATTATCATTCATTATGGTTCTTCTTTTGTGTGTTTCAATGGTAAACGCTCAAAAGAGTAAAGTAACAGGAGCTAGTAATTACCTGAATTCAGGTAAGCTAGATAAAGCAAAAGAAGCTATTGATGCAGGTATAGGACATGAAAAATGTGTTGCTTGGCCAAAAGCCTATCTAATTCAAGGTAAAGTGTACCAGGCTATTTTTGAAAGTCCACTTCCTGCATATAAAGGGCTTTCTGATAATGCACTTGATGTTGCCTTTGATGCTTATATGAAAGCTTTAGAGTTGGATCAAAAAGGTAAGATGATGAAGCCTGTAAAGGCTCAAATGACAAATATGATACCTGATTATACCAATGAAGCTGTTAATCTGTATAATAAAGGTGACTTTTCAGGAGCGTTGAAAGCTTTTGAAAAAGTTTTGGAAATTGAAAACATGGAGATGTTCAAAGCTGATAACTTAGCTGTTGATACTGCTGTTATCTTTAACGCAGGTCTTGCTGCACAGAAAGCAAATAATCTTGAAGCTGCAATTAAATATTATAAGCAAACAATAGGTTATAATTATGGTGGTGCCAAAGCTTATGCATACCTTTCTAAAGTATTAACTGATAGTGACAAAGGAGAGGAGTCATTAACTTATCTTCACAAAGGATTTGAGTTGTATCCAAACGATGCTTATATGTTAGTTGAGCTAATTAACCATTACTTATTAGGTGGTGAACCAGAGAAAGCTGCAGAATATCTTGATAAAGCAATTGCTTTAGATCCGGAGAATGGTTCATACTACAGAGCGAAAGGCACCTTATATGAGAAAACAAATGAGCCTGCCAAAGCTAAGGAGATGTATGAAATTGCTTTCGAAAAAGATCCTAAGGATTTCACATCTCAGTACAACCTTGGTTTACTTAAGCTTAATGCAGCGATTACAAACCATAAGGCAGCTAACGAGATTATGGATGCAAAGAAGTATAACGCAGCTATTAAAACTGTTTATACAGAGTATGAAGGCGTAATTCCTTACTTCGTAAAAGTACTTGAATTGCAACCAGGTGAGAAAAATTCTTTAATTACTTTGAAAGAGCTTTATTTCAAGCTAAGAAACGAGAAGCCTGAGTACCTTGAGAAATATAATGAGGTTAAGGCTCAATTAGAAGGTTTGGAGTAATTCATAAAATACCATAAAAATAAAAGGGAGTTTTTTAGCTTCCTTTTATTTAATGTATTCTATTTAACGTAATGTTGATTATAGGACTTTTAGATATTTCAAGAAATTCAAGTCATTTTTTAGAAAGATGGTAATTATAAGAATTTTTGTAGAATTTCAATAAGCTTATGTGGATCAATAGGCTTCGTAATAAAGTCATCAGCACCGGCAGCTAAGCATTCCTCTTTTTCATTATTTAATGCAAAAGCAGTTTGCACAACAACAGGAATTGTTGAATCAATTTCCTTTATCTGTTTAATCGCATCTAAGCCACCAATTTCTGGCATTCTAATGTCCATTAAAACCAAATCAATACTATCGTTAGATTTACAGATATCAATAGCATCGGCACCATTTTTAGCCCAGATTACCTCTGCGTCGGTTAATTCTATTATTGCGTTTAAGTATTTAAAATTGGATTTTACATCCTCAGCAATAAGAACCCTGCGATTCGAAAAATCAATTAATTTAACTTCTGAAGAATCATTCTCTGAACTTGCTGAATCTTTAGAATGATTTAATAATTGGAGATTTGATTTTATAGAATCATGTAGTTTAAAGTAAAAATTTGAACCAACCTCAATTTTTGAATCAAACCAAATTTCACCATCTAAAAGATGAACTAGCTTTTGGCAAAGTGTTAAGCCAATTCCAGAACCTTCAAATTTTCTTGTTGAACTGTTTTCTCCCTGCCTGAATATTTCGAAAATTGTATGTTGTTTTTCCGTACATATTCCGACACCTGTATCTTTTATGAAAAAAACAGGATCAATATCATTTTCAATGAAATAACCTATTTCAATAATGCCATTAGCCGTAAACTTCATGGCGTTATCAATCAGATTGTCAAGGATTTGTATAATCTTATTCTTATCCGAAAAGATTGAAATATTTTCACTGTTAGGTGGTAGCTTTAAGCGTAAATCTACATCTGATTTAATATTTGAATTTCTCGTATAAGCCTTGAATAAATCCATAATCACTGGATTTAAAACAAATTCATTTTTGCTTACAGCGAGTTGATTTGTCTCCATTTTCGAAACATCAATAAGATTGTTTATCAGCTTTAACAGTTTCTCACTATTGTTAGAGATATGCTCAATAAATCCTTTGTGTAACTCAGCATCTATATCTTTATCTGATAATAAATTGGAGAATCCAACAATCGCATTGATCGGAGTTCTTATTTCATGGCTAATATTAGAAAGAAAGGCTGATTTTAATTTTTCAGACTCCTCCGCTTCTTTTTTTGCCTTTTCAAGAAGTTTTTTAGTTTCTGTAATTGTAATTAAATCCTGAATCGATTTTTCATGAAATAAACAAGCTTTAATCGAAATAGAAAACTTATCAACCACATTACGTAATTTGGTTAAGTCGATATCATTCCAGATTCTCTTTTCTGAAGAGGAATATAGCATGATAAAACCAAGATTTTGCAGTTGGAAAAAAGTAACAGCTCCCCCCTCTTTTACCTTAAAACCAATCTGTTCACTTATTTCCTTTGTTAGTATACATGAAAATGAAGGACGGTCATTGAAGCAATGATCTAAAAATAAAGAATCATCAATGTCAACAGTCTTTAGTTTTATTATAGGATGCGAGTAGATGGCCTTATAACCTGAAGAAACATTAGAATAAGGTATGTTGTAATTTTTAATCCAAACACAACCAAACTCAATGTTTTTAAAGGACATGAGTGTATGTAAAAACTGTTTGCAATTTTCCTTTTTATCTAATGAGCGACCTACTGATAAGGCTAGCTCATATAAAAATGAAATGTCTTTAATGAGGTCGTTTGTTTGCATTTATTCTGTATATGAAAATCCTAAAACAATAGATTTATTTAATAATTCAGGGTATCCTTCTCCGCTAGAATAAATTTCACCAATGGATAATACACCTTCTAAATTTACATTATTTTGATTCCTTTTGATTTGTTCAGTCAAGTTAATTAATTCTGTATAAAAAGCGTCACTTAAATGAATTGCTCTTGAAATACAGTCAAAAATTAAAACATCGTTTACCGTAGATTTCTTATCTATACTTTGAGAAACAATTCTTTCAGGAAGTGCATGTAAATCATTTTTATCTACAGACATCAAATCAATGAGTGAGTTTTCAGGTATATTTCCAACGCATTGTAAAAATCCTTCACGAGAGACTTTCATAGGATCACGAACAATGTATTCTTTGTTTTCTTTATAAATTCCAAATGGATAATGTATTGAATTTAATTCAAAATTTTCATGATCTATAAGGATGTCTAAATGTTCTTTTAAGAAACGCTGATATACCACAAAAGCATTCTCCCAGTTTAACTCTTCGATGAAATTTTGATTCGTTTTTGTGGCAATAAAGGGGCCAAATATCTTAGACCAACCGTGTAAGGATCCTGTAGTGGTTCTTTTTTTAGTTAAGGTAACAATTGTGCCATGAGAAAAAACTCCATCCTTACAAAAGAGGATTCCTTCATTATTTTCAATGGTGCGTCCTGTACCTCCACCTAAAAATTTCACATCATTGCCTAAATTAGTGTACAATGTGCGTAAATGATCAGAACTTTTTGATGATAGTCCTGAAGTAAGAACATAAGCTGTAGTAAATGTTGATTCGGTGAATTCCGTAAATTGAGTGTTGAATGTTTCTGTTGTATCAAAATAAATGGATACATTTTCATCTGAAATCAATTTTATTATTGCTCCTGAGGAAGAAACATTGTTATTGTTAATCACTTTAGGGAAAATCCCACCTGCAAATTTTATGTTTTTGCTATTTAGGATATTAACTAGTTTTGTGAGATCTATTCGTGTTTTTTCTCCAAGAAGAATAAGAACAGAATAACGATTAGAAAGTGTTAACTTTTCTACGGAATCTACGATAATATTTACACTTGGATTTTCTAAATACATAGTCTCTGCTCACGAATTATTCAAATACAATTTTAACGAAATTATAAGCTTTAATCGATTGGTTTTGATTAAAGATGAATTTCAAGCTGTCAAGGAGCAGCATTGTGCTACAAGAGTAAAAAATAAAAAAAAACTGACTTTACGTATCGTAAAGTCAGTTTTCAAATCATTATCGGATTTTCTTAAATGAGTTATTAACAACATCCGTAAGCCTTTGGAATATTTCTTCTTCGTTTCCAACTCCATTTACGCCTTCAAACTTATTCTGTTTGGTGTAGTAACTACTTACCTTGGAACTTCTTTTCTCATATTGCTCCAATCGGTGAATAATTATATCTGTATCAATATCATATTTTCTTTTTCCTTGAGTCTTACCTCTTGCTGTTAATCGTTTTATTGATTCAAGCGTTGAAACATCAAGGCTTATAGATGATGTAACAGTCGATTCTAGTTTACGAAGCAAGCCATCAAGAATATACGCCTGAACAATTGTTCTTGGAAATCCCTTAAAGATAAATCCATTGGCATCAGGATGTGTTTTAATTTGACGCTCAATCAATTTAATAGCAATCTCATCAGGTACGATATCTCCTTTTTCGATATACTCTTTGGCACTCATACCCATATCGGTACCTTTCTTAATCTCCTGACGCATCAGGTGACCTGTTGAAATATAAACCAAATTAAATTTCTTAGCCAACATACGACCTTGTGTACCTTTCCCTGAACCAGGAGGGCCCAGAAGAACCATATTGATCCATGTACGCTCAAGAGTTTGATCAACCACAGAAGTTAAACGTCCAAAAATCTCATCGATATCCCCCATCCCATCAATGGGATGATAGATTTCCTTTTCTTTATAAAACTCAGCTACCGGGGTCGTTTTTGTTTCATATTCTTGAAGTCGAACATTTATAACTTCCTCAGTATCATCAGAACGGTTTTCAGTTTCTGCTCGCTTAAGTAAACGATTCTTCAAATTTTCATTGGGAACCTCTAAACTTAACATACAATCAAGTTTCGTATTCAGTTTAAGCAATAAACCTTCCAGAATATAAGCTTGAACAGTAGTACGTGGAAAACCATCAAATAAGAAACCATTAACATCATTATTAGAGGAAATTTTCTCCTCCATAATTTGAACAATGATCTCATCAGGTACCAGACCACCTTGTTTAATGATATCTTTCGCCTGAAGACCTAATTCAGTACCTTCAGCAATTTCTGCTCGTAAAATATCACCGGTAGAAATGTAAGCGAGATTATATTTCTCAACCAACATCTTAGATTGAGTTCCCTTACCAGCACCCGGAGGGCCGAATAATGCTATATTTAACATGTATCAGTTTTTATTTTTTGTGTTTAAGTATGTTTAATTGATCTTTAAATTAAGTAATTTTTAAACAATTTTATCTAAGGAATATCAGTAATGTTTTTTTACTTTTTTCTAAAATTAAGATACTAATTACCCAACAAAAAAGGTGTAATAAGCCTAAAAGTAAAAAAGTAGGAAATACTGGACCATTCCAAAATGCATAATTGGCTACAGCAAAGAAAGAATACCCACCTATAAGCAATAAACTACCTAAGAATTCATATTTCCAAACAGCAATTAGTCCCATTAACATGATCACATTTGCTGCGAATAACCTTACTTCTTGTTCTGACATTAGATCAAAATCAGGGGAGCCAATTTGAATAGCAAACCAAATAAAAAATAGGAATAAGAATATTCCTAAGAATCGTGCAATCCAACGAATTATGGTTATGGCTAGTTTCAATTTGAATTCTAATTTAACGGTTAGACAAATTAAAATAAACTTGCCTTTTATCAAATATAGATGTTTTAATATTTAATTGAAAATGAAGAGTGGAGATAAAAACATACATTTAATTGAGTTGCCTTAATGTTACTTGTTTTACAGGCCTGATAATTAGTGGATTTAAATTGACATTCTTCTCTGAATGTCTTATATTTTATTTAGCGAATTGTTGAACTAAAATATATCGATATGAAGGCAAATTATATCTGCCCAAATTGCAGAACGTACCTTAACGTTGGAGATCGAATTGTTATTTCTGCAAAAAATCATAAAGGAGATAAAGGAATTCTTCTCTTCAGTATTCATTTAGGAGACTATGAAATTCAAAAACATTCATGGTTTGATATTGAAGAAAACGAAGTCATTCGTATGTTTTGTCCTTGTTGCCATAAAAGTTTAAAACACCCAAAAGTTCACGAAAACATTTACAAGGTAATCATGCAGGATGAAGAAGATCAGGAGTATGAAATTCTATTCTCAGGGATTTATGGTGAGAGGTGCACTTATCAAATAAGTGAAGAAAAAGTAAATACATTTGGTGATGATGCAGGCAAGTATCTGAATTACACCAATCTGATTAATATGTCGTAAATATTATGGAACGACACAAAGCGAACCCGTTAATTGTTCCAAAAGACGTAAAAGCTTCAAATGCTGCTTACCAAGTATTAGGTGCCTTTAATCCTGCTGCAACAAGCTTTAAAAAGGAGATAATCCTCTTACTGCGGATTGCGGAGAATTGTGTTCCAGAAAAAGACTATGTCACAATTCCTTTTTATGATGTAAATGGTGCAAATACGATCCGAATAAGAAAGGATGACAAGGATTTAACTTTTAAAGATACTCGTGGCTATTTTTACAAAGGGAAAGATTATTTATCGACAATTAGTCATTTGCGAATAGCGAGAAGTTTGGATGGAGTTAACTTTTTAGTAGATCATACTCCCTTTATATACCCTACTTTACCGGAAGAATGTTTTGGTGTTGAAGATGCTAGAATTGTAAAAATAAAAGATCTATATTACATCAATTACACAGCAGTTTCTGGTGATGGATATGTTACCATACTTGCCTCTACCGAAGATTTTATTTCAGTTCAAAAAATAGGGATCATTTTCCCTCCTTTAAATAAAGACGTGGCTCTTTTTCCAGAGAAAATAAAAGGTCAATATATGGCCTTACACCGTCCAGATAACAAAGGTTTTGGTTTGCCTTCTATTTGGTTAGCAAGTTCTCCTGATTTAATAAATTGGGGAAATCACAAATGCTTATTACGACCAAATGGATCTAAGGAAGAAAGTCAGAAAATTGGAGGCGGATCCTCTCCAATTAAAACGGATTCTGGCTGGCTAGTTATTTACCATGCGAAAGGTGATGACAGTGTTTATACTCTCAAATTATTGCTGCTTGATATTGATGATCCTTCAAGAATAATAAGTATTGGAAAGACACCAATTTTGTCTCCTCAAGAAACTTATGAGAAGGATGGATTTTTTCCAAATGTTGTTTTTACGAATGGAACAATCGAAAAAGATAATGGAGAATTATGGATATATTATGGAGCTTGTGATGAAACTGTTTGTTTGTTTAAAACATCAGTTTTTGAATTATTATTACGACTAAATAAATAGTAAGTCATGAGAATAGCATACGTATCAACATACCCTCCAAACGAATGTGGGATAGCAACTTACACCCAATATTTGAGTGAATCTGTTGAGAGGAAAGGTAAAGAAATCAGAATTTTAGGTCAATTAGGGGCTGATGGGAAGAATGTGTTTGAAGTATTTGCACCTACAGATAAAGACATTGCTGCTAAACTTTTCTTTTATATTGAAAGACTATCACCAGATGTGGTGCACATAGAGCATGAATTTGGTTTGTTTGGCGATCAAAGAGGTGTTCAAATTGTAGAATTACTAATACGCTGTAATATAGCAGATACACCTGTAATAACAACCTTACATACTGTTTTTGAAGATTTGAAATATGAGGAAAGAATAATTGTTCAGCATATCTTAAATTGTAGTTCTACGGTTGTTGTTCATGAATATTTCCAAAAAGAAATTCTCCTTTCAACTTACGATTGCCCAAATCCAATTGAGGTTATTCCTCATGGAGTAAGAATTGTAGAAACTTTAGAGAATGCAAAGGAATTACTATATCTGGAAGGTAAAAAAGTATTGTTGTTAGCTGGATACATGCGCTCAACCAAAAATTTTGAGAAAATAATAAGCTTACTACCAAGTTTAGTTAAAAACATTCCCAATTTTATGTTGTTGATTGCCACTAGGAGTCGCATTAACGAACATTCAAAATATGGAGAAGAACTTTATCAGTTAATTGAAGATTCTCAATATCAGGAGCATATTAAGGTCTTGCATGGTAAATTTCCTCAACACACACTTGATACCATTTTAAGTGCTTCCGACTTATTAGCTCTGCCCTATACTAAAGGAGCTCAAAGCGGTGTTTTAGCGCAAGCGTCTGCTTTTAATCTACCTGTGATTACATCAGATTTACAAAGTTTTAAGAATTGGATATTTGAAGTTAATGGAGGTTTGTATGCAGAATCGGATGATGAATACGTTTCGCACATAAGCAGATTGTTAAAAGATGATGAATTGCGTTATGATTTTATGGACAATATTAAACAAAGTAACCTCGAACGAAATTGGAATACAATTGCGGATAGACATATACTTCTGTATAAAAAAGTAATAAAATCACCAACTTCGAAAGCTGAGTTTTTCCATGTTGAATCAACCAAACAGCATAAAGTTAATTTGATCACTTAATAGTAAGTCATTTTCTGAAAGAGATCATCTAATTCTAGACTGGCAATGCCTGAACGGGAGTCTGCCATTGCATATGGTATTATTAATTGATTGCTGTGCGCAATTGCTCCGCATGAATAAACCACATTTGGAACATATCCGTTACGTTCATTTTCATCGGGAATTAAAAAAGGTTCTTTCAACAATCCAATTACTTTAGTTGGGTCATTTAGATCAAGTAAAATTGCACTAATTGTGTACGTACGCACAGGCCCAACGCCATGTATAAGCAGTAGCCAACCTTTGTCTGTTTCAATTGGTGATCCACAGTTTCCAATTTGGAAAAATTCCCAATAAAATGCTGGTGGCTTTAACAATATTGGTTTCTCCCAAAATTTAATATTGTCGGAAAACATGATGTACAAATTTTCATTGTCATTACGAGAGATGGTTACAAATTTGTCGTTTACTTTTCGTGGGAACAAGGCCATTCCTTTTCCTTTTGATCCTTCACCAAGAAGAACAGACACCTTGAAGTGGCAAAAATCAGTTGTTTGTATCAACTGCGGTAAAGCTGTAAAGCCATTATAGGCTGTGTAAGTTGCATAGTAAATGTGCTTTCCTTTTCCATTTCCATTCTTGAAAAATACGAATCGTGCATCTTCAAGCCCTTTAATTTCATTGTTTGATACTGGAAATATGACCCTTGCGCTAATGTCTAAATCTGGTGAAAATTTAATCTCATAATTTGCATTTGCTAGCCAGGTTAACGTTTCAATCGCATTTTCAACTTTATCGCTAATCTTCTTATTTTTCGATTTTTTTATTTTCCTGAATAATTCAATCGCCTCTTTTAGTTCTTGAAATGAAAATTCATCTAAAAGATTATCCATAATCTTCTTTAAGGCATCAAAAGAATCCAATTCCTTTAATTTAAGAATGAAATCACTCTTATGGTAACTAGGATTTGGAATTCGGTCGACCTTTTCAACTAAAGCACTTTTCTTTTGAACAACTAAATCACCATTATTTTTTAGGATTCCTCTTCTGAACACAATCGATGAAATGTGACCTTCGCCAACAGCACGAAAGCTTAAAATAACTTTGAGACGGTTGGAATCTGACTCAAATTGTTCAGGATGAATAACAATTGAAGGATTAAATAAGGCCGCGGATTCGATAGAATATTCCATGGTAAAGTAAGAGCCAATTAATAATTTTTGCTCTAAACTATAATCAATATCTAAATTTATTGATTTACTAATTTGATCGAAATTATCTTTGAAAATACGTTTAATGTTTCGGTGTCTCTTTGAAAAACTTTTTAGGGTAATACCTAAAATTCTTTTCACTTCATCATTTGGAAGAATTAAAATTCTATCAAAAATACTCTCAATTCGTTTCAAGTTTCCAGGAGTGAAAAATCGCGCAACAACCCTTGAATCATCTGGTGTGAAATGAAGTAATTGCTTTTTTACTGTTATTGGAAGAATCCTATTTGTCATCCTATTTTAATAAGGTGGTATTCTCTTAAATATACGAAATTCACCAATGAAAAGAAATAGGAAATGACTTGTTCTTAGTATTTTAATACGGGTAAAGATATTTTAAATCGAATACAAATTATCCGAATAGCTATAATACAGGATATTGTAATAAATTGATTTACTGATGAACTAACTCCTAAAAATCCAAGAAAAATAAACAAAACACCTCCTATTAAACAAGCTGTTGCATAAATTTCTTTTCGGAATATTAAGGGAATATCATTACAAAGCGTATCTCGAATGACCCCTCCCATTACAGCTGAAAATAAGCCCATAATAATGGCCAAAACGGGATGAATGGATAGTGAAATAGCTTTCTCAATTCCAATTATGGTAAACACTCCAATTCCAATAGTATCAAAGAGAAACAGAGTTCTCTTTAACTGCATAATCATTCCTTTAAACAAGAAAGTTGCAAGGACTCCAATAGTAATAACTATTAAATAATTTAAATCAGATATCCAAGCTACCGGAAAGTTTCCAAGTATCAAATCACGCAATGTTCCTCCTCCGATTGCAGTTATAAAACCTGTAAAGAAAGCACCAAACAAATCAAGTTTTTTATTGGCAGCTGAAAGAGTTCCACTGATAGCGAATACTAGGGTACCAAGTAAATCTAAGATGTATAATATACTCATGTCTTTATTTTAAGAGGACAAAAATCAGTAAAAAAAATGAATTGGATAAAATAAAAGGATGGAATTTTAACAAAACCATCCTTTTATAGTAAATTTTAGGTTTTTAGCCTTGAGCATCAACAACTGCAATTGCAGTCATATTAATCAATTCACGAACAGTACAACCCATTGGCACAACGTGAAATGGCTTTGCTGTTCCCAAGATGATTGGTCCGATATTTTCAGAATCTCCAAGATCTTGCATCAACTTATATGCGATATTTCCTGAACTTAAGTTAGGGAAAATCAATGTATTTACATCTTTTCCTTTAAGCTTGTTGAATGCAAATGTTTTGTCTCTTAAGTTCTTGTCAAGAGCAAAGTTCAACTGCATTTCTCCATCAACAGATAATTCTGGATGTTCTTCATGCAACTTCGTAATTGCTTTATTAACCTTAACAGGACTTCCCTTTCTAACAGATCCAAAATTAGAATAGGAAACCATTGCCATAACAGGTTCCATATTGAAGGATTTTAATGCTCTTGCAGCACTTAATGTTGTATTAATCAATGATTCCTCAGTTGGCTCAGAGTTAACCGTTGTATCAGCAAAGAATAAAGGCCCTTTCTTTGTCATCACGATATTCATCCCAACAAGAGTTTCCATTCCCTCTTCTTTACCAATTACCTTCTCAGCAATATTGAGCGTTTCGAAATAACGTGTCGCATAACCTGAAATAAACGCATCAGCATCACCAGCTTCAACCATAGTTGCAGCAAAGTAATTACGATCAAACATTTTCTCTACAGCTTCCTTATGAACTAGTCCCTTACGTCCAAGCTTTGTACAAAGAATATCAGCATAACGCGTTCTTCTCTCACGTTCAGCTTCAGAACGAATATCGATAATTTCAGCACCTTCAAGATCAAGTTCATTCTCCGCTACCAAGCGCTGAATATTTTCAGTATTTCCCAACAAGATTGGTTTTGCAATACCTTCGTGAAGTGCTATTTGAGCTGCTTTAAGAATATTAAAGTTATTTGCCTCAGGGAAAACAACACGCTTAGGTGCTTTTTTCGCTTTATTAAAGATCGTACGTAGAAGTTCGTTCTCTGTTCCCAAACGCATTTTTAACTCCTCTGCATAAGCATCCCAATCCATATCAGTTTTACGTGCAACACCCGACTCTACAGCTGCCTTTGCTACTGCTACAGCAACACGTGAAACCAATCGAGGATCCATTGCCTTAGGAATAATATAGTGCTTACCAAAAGTAATATTAGCTTCGTTATATGCAGCATGTACCGATTCCGGAACAGGTTCTTTTGCTAGCTCAGCAATAGCATGAACTGAAGCAATTTTCATCTCTTCATTAATTGCTGTTGCACGAACATCTAAAGCACCACGGAAAATATATGGGAAACCTAACACATTATTAATCTGGTTAGGATAATCCGATCGCCCGGTAGCCACAATTACACCATCTTTAGCTTCAATTGCATCGTTGTAAGCAATTTCCGGATCTGGGTTCGCCAAAGCAAAAACAACGGGGTTTTCAGACATACTGCATACCATTTTCTTACTCATGATTCCACCAACTGATAGGCCAAGAAATACATCACATCCAACAACAGCTTCCTCTAAACTTGATAAATCTCTCTGTGTAATAAATTGTTTTTTCTGCTTGTTCAAATCAGTACGCTTTGCATTGATAACACCACGGCTATCACACATCACGACATTCTCAGGCTTCACTCCTAACGAAATATAAAGTTTCGTACAAGAAACGGCTGCAGCCCCTGCTCCATTTACGACAACTTTTACATCTTCAATTTTCTTATTACCAATCTCCAGAGCATTCAATAAACCTGCCGCAGAAATAATAGCAGTACCATGCTGATCATCGTGCATCACCGGAATATCCAGTTCTGCCTTTAATCTCTCCTCAATTTCAAAACATTCAGGAGCTTTAATATCTTCAAGATTAATACCACCAAAAGTTGGTGCAATCGCCTTAACTGTATCAATAAATTTATCTACATCAGTCGCGTCCACCTCAATATCGAATACATCAATATCAGAGAAAATTTTAAATAACAAACCTTTCCCCTCCATAACCGGCTTACCAGCCAATGCACCTATATCTCCAAGGCCCAAAACTGCAGTACCATTAGAAATGACTGCCACTAAATTACCTTTTCCTGTGTAACGATACGCGTCTTCAGGATTCTTCTCAATTTCAAGACAAGGCTCTGCAACTCCCGGGCTATAAGCCAGAGATAAATCACGTTGCGTTCTGTAGGGCTTAGTAGGTATCACCTCTATTTTCCCTGGTCGTCCTTCGGAATGATAATTTAATGCATCTGAAATGCTAACTTTTGACATTGTTGTAAGTGTTTTGTTGTTTTTTATGAATTGTAATCCATAAATATGCTTATTCAAGGTAAAGATGGGAATTATTGTAACAGTAATAAATGCTAAATAGCTCAAAAACAAGCACTGTGTTAGTATTTAGCTGAAACTCTATTAATTAAGAATAAAAAAGAATAACGGAATATTTCTTGAATTGATACAAGTTTTAGGAGAACTGTGACATCGTATTTACTTTGATGAATTATTTGTGATTCGGAGAGAGTATGAAAGATTCTTATCAATTAAATAATTCTTGTCGAATGATGTTTGTTGCCCTAAAGAATCTTCAATAACAATTCGACTAATCTTCCAGATACCAATCTCAGATTTCTTTTTAAATAGAATCCGACCTATGAAGAATCCTAATTTTGTTTTTTTCTTGTTAACACAAGAGGTTTGTATTTGTTCATTCCCTGATGGAGATTCAAAATAGATCACAGCTTTTGATAATATTTCTTGAGAACATGCTCTTAAGGAAAAATATACGGTTTGATTTGAATGGGTCACATCAATTGTATTTTGTACAAAATTGATAAATCTTAATTCCGATTTGGTTTCCCCGCTTGAGCTAAAATTTGAACTGAATCCTGTTACACTGATACAACAAAATAACAGAAAGATTATAGATCTAACTGTTTTAAGAAAACATGAAGTATGTTGGTATTCTTGCATCGCTTAGTATTTCATTCAAAATACAAACTTTTATACGATGGCAAATAAAAAGGGATACCTAAAAAAGGCATCCCTAATCAATTTATATTTTGTCTAAGCTATTATTTCAACAATCCTTTAACCGTTGTCATAGTAGTAGAAATATCTTCTCTAGCTGGAGCAATTGCCTTAGCTTTAGTTAGTTCAACAAGAGCTTTCTTAAAATATGACTTAGCTTTAACTGATTCAGCCTTATATTTTTCTGGCTCAGTATTAGCAACAGGAGTAGCTGCTTGCATAATTTTTGCACCTTTATTGTAGTATAAATTACCTAAGCTCAATAAAGCATCAGCCTGCAATTTTGATTTTACATTACCAGCTTTTTGGTATAAACCTTCAGCATCTTCAAATTTATTTGCTTTTTGTGCTTTCTGTCCTTCTAAAAGGTAATGCTTTGATAGCATAGAAACCATTTTAGACTTTTTAGTAGGACAAGCCTTGATACCAGCATCTAATGTGCCGACCATATCAGTGTATTTCTTTTGGCTTTTTTGTACAGTAGCTAAATACAAATAAGAAGAAGATGGCTTGTAATTGTTCTTTACAGATTGAGCAAAAAGTTGTTCTGCTTTTGCATAATCTTTAATTTTTCGTGCACAATACCCAGCATTAAAAACAAGTGGCAAATCTTCAACAGTATCTTCTGCTGCTAAAAATTGCTCATATTTAGCAAGAGCTGTTTTATAATCTTTTGATTTTAAAGCGGCATTACCTTCATTTTTAAATTGTGCTGCCGATTGAGCAAACACTCCAACTGCGCTAAAACAAACCGCAAGAATCAGAATAAATTTTTTCATACTAAGTTACTTTTATGATTAATTAAATTATTTATTTTTTTCTAAACAAGCCTAAAAATAATGATTTCAAAGAAAATTCAAATGAAAATAGCGAAAAAATAATCTTCAATTTCTTTTTTGAATTCAAATTAAATAGCCTCAGAAAGGAGAATTTCTTTTTCAAGTAAGAATTCTTCTTTTATTACATATGTATCGTATTTTGTTAAGTCGTTACTTTCAATTAGTTGCTTTAATTTATTTGTGTAAATTTCCCCTACTTCTGAATAACGATTCAAAAATGATACCAATTTTAACGGCTCTTCGCAATTGTAACGCTCAATACGAAATTCTTTGTAAGCATTTACTCTAGCTATCGTTTTAAAATAGTCTTCTACTGAATTTTCTATTGATTCATAGCTTCTTACATAAATGCTAGTAGAATCTCTGCCAACAAGAGCTTTAATTCTATTTTCTCCTGCATGATAAGACCATATACCAAATACATTATTACCTTCTTTAAAAAAGCGTGAAGATCCCCAACCTGATTCTAAAGCAGCTTGTCCCAAAACAATACTTGCAGGATGTGGTTTTAACCTACGTTTAAGCTCTGGTAATTCATTACACTTATAAGTTTTAAATAAGTCCGATAAAAATAAGCTGTCTTTTTCTAATAAGATAGGATTTGTTTCTTGCCATAATTGGATATGCTCTACTCTTTTGATTTTTGCGAATAAATCGTGCTTCGCAACCAATATAGATGGTAATAACATTTCTACAAACTTCTGCTTTTTCTCTATTACCGGTAAGTCTCTTAAAGAGATAACTTTTGTGTAAACATATGGTGTGATACAAGTATCTGTAAAAGAGAAAATATCTTCTTTCTGATTAATGGTAGCATATTGAGACAAAACAGAACTTTCCTTGTAAGTAATTGGTTTTTCGCAAGATACTAATAGAGTCGTTAGTCCAAGAATTAAAATAAAAATCGATCGCATTACAAATTATTGTTAATTTTCAGTCGCTAAAGTAACAATTTCTTTGTCATTACTGTATATTTCACATTCGAAATGAGCAAGATTGAAATGGATAAAAAAAAATCAGAAACTCGTGTTCCTGATTTTTCACGATATAAATATGAAATTACTTTTCGATGGTAATAACATTTACATCTCCATAGTCTGCTGCAGGTTCATTAAAAGAATCTTCTAGCTTAATATTTTTATGAATCGCATTGATGGTACGAATAACACCTCCATGCGTAAAAATAGCAACATTTGAGCAATCCATCGATTTTACTTCATTCCAAAATTCTAGAACTCGGTCGCGAAGCATTATAAATGATTCTCCGTTAGAACATTTTTTATTTACAAAATCTTCCATCCATTTAGGTAGTAATGGATCTTTAATCTCATCCCAAACTTTTCCTTCCCAGTCACCGAAATTCAATTCCATTAAGCGATCATCGGTTACAGGATTGTCTCCACATATATCTGTTGCTAATTTTTTTGCTCTACTTAAAGGACTTGTGAAGACGGCATCGAAATTAATATTTTTTAATTTTTCTTTTACCGTCTCTAGTTCTTCAGGGTAACTTTCCGCTAAATCTACATCTTTTTGCCCGTAGCAAACTCCCTGACCTACATCTACTTTTGTATGTCTAATTAAATAAATTTCCATATTATAATATCTGATTTACAATTATCATATAAGATAAATAAAATACAATTTCGCACACTTGTTGTGTGGCTCCAATACAATCTCCAGTGAAACCGCCTATCCATTTGTTAAAGTACCTAGCAAGTAATATTTTAGATAAATATACAGGAATAAGAATCAAGAAGAATTTATAATTCCCAAGTAATAAAATAGGTAAAATACCAGTTAAAATTGTAAAGATATAGTTGCCAATTGATAATTTCTGAGAATAATCTTTTGCTTTAGAACTATCTACTCTAGCATATTGGTGGGTATTTACTAATGTTGCAGCAAACATTCTTGATACTGAATGAGATGCTATCAAAACCATAACCAATTGATTTGCTGAGATGGAAAACAAGCAGAAAAATTTAGTTAAAACTAAAAATACAATTCCCGTCACTCCGAAAGCTCCAATTAAGGAATCCTTCATTATTTCAAGGATACGATCTTTTGTCCAACCTCCGCCAAAACCATCACAAACATCCATGAAACCATCCTCGTGCAAGGCTCCTGTTAATAAAACAGTGAAACCCATGCAGAGTATTATGGAAACATTGAATGGAAGGACTAGATTAGACAGATAGAAAACCAAAGCTGTTAATCCTCCGATAATGATTCCTGAAATTGGAAAAAATTTTATTGCTTCATGCTGATATTCCTTTTCAAATCGAGCCCATTTTGGAAATGGAATTCTAGTAAAAAAAGACAAGGCAGTGAAAAATATATCGATTTCTCTTCTCATTTATGCTTCAACGATTTTATCACTATTACTCACTCCAGCATCCTCAAAACTTGCCATTTGGTTAAGAAAATTAACCGCCGACTCGATTATTGGATAAGCCACCGCAGCACCCGTTCCTTCACCTAATCTCATTCCTAGGTCTAAGATTGGTTCTGCATTTAAATGCTTAAGCATAAATTGATGTCCATTCTCATTCGATTTATGCGTAAAGATGCAGTAATCTAGCATATTAGGGTCTATTTTACTCGCAGCTAATAATGCCGATGAAATAATAAAACCATCAACCATAATCACCATTTTTAACTCTGCAGCTTTAAGCATTGCCCCAAGAATCATAATGATCTCAAAACCTCCAAAATGTGCTAGAATACTTTCAACTTTATTGTCTCCTTTGTAATTTAAGACTGCTGTTGCTAGAGTTTCATATTTCTTTTTCAGACCTTCATCATCCCAACCTGTTCCACGACCAACACATTCTTTTAAGTCAACATTACCAAGAAGATGAAGTAATATAGCTGCAGAAGAGGTATTCGCTATCCCCATTTCACCAAAACCGATAATATTGCATCCTTCTCTGTGTACTTTATCGCATAGATCAGCACCTCTTTTTAAAGCAATTTCAAATTGATCGGCTGTCATAGCTGCACCATTTAGGTAGCTTTTTGTTCCGTAATCAACTTTAGCATTAATTACGTCTGTATTTTTATCAAAATCGTAATTTACACCAGCATCAACAATTTTAATATCGATACCATTTTGTCGACTAAAAACATTTATAGCGGCACCTCCATTAATAAAGTTAGCAACCATCTGCCAGGTAACTTCCTGTGGATATGGGCTCACTCCATCTAGAGCAATTCCATGATCTGCAGCAAATACCATAATGGTTGGTTGCTTTAATTCTGGAGTTAATGTATTCTGAATACAACCAATTTTCACAGCCAATTTCTCCAAAACACCCAATGAACCGATTGGTTTGGTTTTTAAATCAATTTTATGCTGAAGTTGTTCTCTAATTTCAGTATTTGATTTATTTATGTTGAAATTCATTCAATCAATTTTTAATTAAAAACTAAATATAAAACAATTAACTGATTGTTTTAGTTTCTTCCGATTCACTGACTCCAGCTTCCTGAAAAGAAGCCATTTCGTTAATGAATTGAACCGCACTTTTCACCAGTGGATAACACACCATTGCACCAGTCGCTTCTCCTAAACGCATGCCAATATCTAAAATAGGTTTAGCCTTAAGATAGTTTAGCATTTTTATGTGTGCTTGTTCATTAGACTTATGAGCAAATATACAATAGTCCAATACTTTAGGGTTTATTTTTGAGGCTGCTAATAAAGCTGATGTAATAATAAATCCATCAATAAATAAAGTCATTTTTAACTCTGCGGCTTTTAGCATTGCCCCAGCAATCATTACAACCTCAAAACCACCAAATTGACTAAGTACATCAATCGGATTATTACTTCCATCGTATATCGATAGAGCCTCATTTAGCAAGTCAAATTTAGATTTTACGCCATCTTTATCGAGTCCAGTACCTCTTCCTACGCATTCCTCGAGAGGAATATCAGCTAAAAGACTAAGTATTAGTGCTCCTGATGATGTATTTCCAATTCCTTTTTCACCAAATGTAATAAAGTTACAACCTTCTTTATGGATATCTGAGACTACTTCGGTACCTCGTTGAATTGCTTCCAAACATTGTTCTTTGGTCATTGCTGGCCCAAAACGATAATTTTTCGTTCCATGAGCAATCTTTTTATTAATGATGCTTAGGCTTGGATCAAAATCATGATCTATACCTGCATCAACAACTTTAAAATCGATACCATGTTGATTTGAAAAAACATTTATCGCTGCACCACCTTGCATGTAATTATAAAGCATTTGGTAGCTTACTGATTTCGGGTAAAAACTAACTCCATCATCAGCAATTCCATGATCTCCTGCAAAAACTACTACATTCGGATTGTCAATTTTTGGCGTTAAGCTATTCTGTATTTTTCCAATATTAAATGCAATTTCCTCAAGCATTCCCAAAGAACCAAGGGGCTTTGTTTTCCCATTGATTTTATTCCACAACTCCTGATCCAATTTTTCGGATACAGGATCAATCTTAAATTCTATCATGCTTAATAAAAGATTTCTAATAAGTTCTTATAATTGATTACTGATTTCTTTTAACTTGTTCAAATTCAGCATCATTGATTTTTTACAATTTGAATTTTCTTCATTTCTAATTGCTGAAACTAAATCTGGAATTGCATCTGTGCGCTCCAATTCAACCAAAGCAAAAGAAGCTTTTTCTCTAACATCAACATCCTTATCTCTTAGCATTCCAGGTATCCATTTTTTAGATGACCAACATGCTAACTCGATTACCTTATCAATAGCAAGCAGTTTTTCTTCTTTTGTACCAGAAAGCATTGTTTGATATTTAGATTGAAGATCTTGAACTTCTTTGGTGTAGATAATCTCATTCTTAAAGAAATCCGGACGAACCACATTCTCAGGATACGAAATTAATTCCTTATTGCAAGTCCAACGCACGATACGAGGTAACATCCAACGCATACCCGGCGTACACTCAGGATGACCAACAAATGAAGCCACTCTACCTTTTCCAACTGATGCGCTAACAATAAAAGGTTTGTTATTTGTCATATTAGCTGGACTGCCATCAACTGTATGAACATCAGAAAGCATTACAGCTAAACTATTTCCATCTGTATTTTTAGCAGGTACCAAAACAGGACCTTCGTAGTACTGACAAAATGAAATTTTTCTGTCCTTCAGCTCAGGGAAAATGGCTTTACCTTCTTTCGTCAATGAAAATTTAGATAAGCCATGACCGCGGTGATCATGTTCAATATCAATGGCTTCACAACCATTCAAATCCAAACTTGGGTAATCAGGTGTTTCGGTCATAATATAAGCACCAGCACAAATACCAACCACAGATTTGCCTTGTTCTTTTACCATTTTCACCAATTTTTCCATACCAGCATCGCCCAAACTCTGAGTCTCGCCTCGTCCGCTACCGCCAGGAAATACAATAGCATCAAATTCATTTATTTCATCAGATACTATTTGACTAGCGCGAATTACTTCACAATCAATTGCAGGATCTATTTTTAATGCTTCAAGGGCATCGGTAATACACCAGGGGCTGTCACCATTTTTATCGAAAACGCCAACTTTAATTATTTTGATATCGACTTGTCTATCTACTCTTTTACAGCTAGATAGAATGAGTGAACTAAAGATTAGGATGGTTAGTAGCTTGTTCATGTTTCTTGTTGTTTTATTGTTTAGGTAGTGTGTTTTTTAGTTCAAGAGGTAATCCAGATACAATTAAGGTAACACAATCAGCTTTTTGGGCAATATACTGATTGATTGCTCCTTGCAAATCATTAAAGCGCATCGCAATTTTATTCCCAGGATGTCCTCCAAGACCTAATTCATTTGTGACAATAATCCAATCGCAATTTTGCTTTAAAATTTTGTCTAATTCTTCTTTAGCCTGACGTAAAGATTCTTTATCATCTTCGCCATTGTCAAAAAAGAAGTTGTTGATCCATAGAGTTATACAATCTAGAAGAACTACTTTTCCTGTAAAATCATGCAGGCTTAAATTTTTTTCTTCTTCAATAGTTGTCCACTGATCTCCTCGTCGTTTTTTATGTATCTCTATTCGCTCTCTATGAGCTTCATCCCAAACTCTGGAGGTTGCAAGGTAAAAGGGGCTTTCACTTAAGGAAAGAACTAATTTTTCTGCAAATAAGCTTTTCCCAGATCTTTGTCCTCCTGTAATCAAATGAATCATCGCAAATTTCTTTTGAAACAATAAGTTTCAATTAATAATGATGTGAAGTTACAAATTAATGGTTCTAGCAAGAACTAATAAACCCTTTTTTATAACAGTGTTTGAAAAGGAAAATAAAGTGTGATAATAATCAAAACAGTTAACAAACATACCGAATGGTTAACGTATGCGACTTTGTTAATTTCTTCGTTATTTATTGGTCTGTTATTTTCACCAATGTATGGTTTGTCTACATTTTTCCCGCCATAATCATGAGGACCACCAAATTGGCAATCAAGTATTCCTGCTAAAGCAGATTCTGGATATCCTGCATTTGGACTTATGTGTGCATTTCCATATTTAAAAAGATATATAAATCCTCTTCCACTAAAACTTACAAGTACCATTAATAGTGCAGTAATTCTTGCAGGTATATAGTTAACAACATCATCTAATCTGGCTGCGATCCTTCCAAACAATATGTATTTCTCATTTTTATAACCAATCATGGAGTCCATGGTGTTGATCATTTTGTAACACATCATTCCCGGAACTCCGCCAATAGCATAATAAAACAAGGGAGCAATTACTCCATCTGATAAATTTTCTGATAAAGTTTCTAGAACAGCTAACCTTATTTCTTGTTCTGATAAATTACTTGTGTCTCGGCCTACAATCCATGAAAGTCGCTTTCTGCCAGCAACAATCCCTTTTTCGTTAAGGTGTTTAAACACCTCGCGTCCTTCTTGCAATAAGCTCTTGTTTGCAAGGCCATAAAAAACAAAAATAGATGTGAATGTTATAAAGACAATTTCATTCCATACAAGCAATAGATCTCCGAGAAGGTAGAATATAGAGTATACTAGTATGGCTAATGCAAATGCCATTATGCCACCTTTTACTAATTGTAATTTCCCTTTGTTAAGTTTTTTTGTGAAAAAAGAGATTGTATTACCGAATAAAACAATTGGGTGTGGTAATTTTCTTGGATCACCAAAAAGCAGATCCAAAATATATCCGAAAAGAAGAGGGAGTATTATGAGTTTAATTTGCTCCATTGAATTAATGCATCGATTAGTAATTGATTTTTTTCTTCAGTTTGAGTAGCCAATCTAAAGTAAGAAGAATTTAACCCTCGAAAATTAGCAGCATCGCGAATTAAGATTCCAAAATTCGAAATAAGATACTTTTTTAGCTCAAATGCTGTGTTTTCTTCTAGTTCAACTAAAAAGAAAGAAGTTTTTGAAGGGTGAATTTTAAAACCTGGAATTTTTTCAAGTTTTTTAATGAATTTTTTAGTTTCTGATTTATAGTAATTTACGGGAGGTAAAAAATCAGTTTTTTCTCTTAGTAGGAATTTTCCAGCCTCAATTGCAATGGAATTAACCGTCCAGGGAGGCTTGAAAAATTGGATATTCTGTACCATAGCCCTGTTTGCAATCAAATAGCCCAATCTCAGGCCAGGTATTGAGAAATTTTTCGTCAGGGACTTCACCAAAATCAAATTTGGGCACACATCAAGTAAATCGATGGCCGATGAAATCGCATCAGTAAAGTCGATATAGGCTTCATCTACAACAAAAGTAGATTTTACATTGCTTTTTAATAAAATCTCTAAATCTGATTTTGATAGGATATCGCCAGTTGGATTATTAGGGTTGCATATCCAAACCAATCCTTCTTCAAATTTGTATTCCTTGCTTAACCAGTTTAAATATAAAAGCTCGTGTTTATTGACTTTGCAAGCATCTTCATACTCGGAGAAGGTAGGGATTACAATGCTGGATTTAGACTTATAAAAGGTTTGTGCTATTAAATAAAAGGCTTCGGTAGCACCATTAGTTGTAATAATTTGATTCGTATTGATATTTAAGTCTGCCGATATGGCAGATACCAAACTTTCAGCAGCTGCTTCGGGATAGGAATGAATCTTATCCCAATTAGAAAATAAGTGTTCTTTTAGTTTATCAGACTTTCCTCCAAACCAAACATTGCTGCTAAAATTAGCAACAATCTCTTGTTCATATTGGTATCCATCATCACCGTGTCCGTGTAACATACTGTACTATAGTGTTTAAGCTTGTTATTTATGCGTTTATTTGTCCTTTTAAATCAATAGAATATTAAGTATATTATTGATTAAAAAAGGAAAGTTTACAAATGTAATTACAAATGTAAACTCTCGGAATCATCATTAAAGAAATATTTCTTTAATTTAAACTATTGATTTACTGTTGGTTAAGTGCACCTATTAAATCAGTGACGTTGTCAACTTGATGTCTGATCATATATTCTTCAATTCCTTTTACAACTTTTTCTGTTACACAAGGATCAATAAAATTCGCAGTTCCAATTTGTATTGCTGAAGAACCAGCTAATATAAATTCGATTGCATCTTTAGCATTCATAATGCCTCCTAAACCTACAATAGGAATATTTACAGCATTAAAAACTTGCCAAACCATTCGTAAAGCTACTGGTTTTACAGCTGGTCCAGATAAACCTCCTGTAACTGTTGATAAGAGCGGCTTTCTGGTTTCTGCATCAATAGCCATACCCAACAGGGTGTTGATTAGAGAAACTGAATCAGCGCCTTGCCCTTCAACAGCCTTAGCAATAGACGTTATATCGGTCACATTGGGTGATAACTTCACCATCAGGTGCTTTTTATAGACCTTACGGACCTCACGAACCACCTCTTCGGCCGAAGCACAGGACGTTCCAAAGGCCATACCACCTTCTTTCACATTAGGGCAAGAGATATTCAGCTCAATACCTGGAATATGGTCCAATTCGTTGATCATAGTTGCTGTTTCAACACAATCCTCTACTAGAGAACCCGAAACATTCACCATGACATTGGTTTTATAATCTTTTATACGCGGGTAGATATCATTACAGAAGTTTTCAACCCCTTTATTCTGTAAACCGACAGCATTAAGCATACCAGACGGCGTTTCGGCCATTCTAGGGTAAGGATTGCCTTCTCGGTGGTATCTTGTTGTCCCTTTTACCAAAATGCCCCCTAATTGGCTTAAATCGATAAAATCAGCGAACTCTTCACCAAAGCCAAAGGTTCCTGATGCAGTCATAACCGGGTTCTTCAAAACCAGATCCTTAAGTTTTACTTCTAAATTTACCATTTTAAGTCCTTTACGTTGAAGACAGGGCCCTCAGTACATACACATTTATTACCTTCTTTTGTATCTGTAACGCAGCATAAACAAGCGCCAAAACCGCAAGCCATGGTATTCTCAAGAGAAACCTCACAAGTCACGTCATTCGCATCAGAATAAGCCGCCACAGCCTTCATCATCGGCTCCGGACCGCAAGTAAAACTGTAATCGAAGTCTTCTTTAAGGACAGAATGCTGCGTAGGATAGCCTTTTTCGCCCATTGTACCATCTTCAGTAGTAATGAATACACGTCCATACTCCTTGTACTGATCAAGCTCAATAGCATCTTCAGCAGAACGAATCCCTAGAATTGTAGTTACTTCGTTTCCAGCTTCCTTTAAATGTTTAGCTAAGTATAATAGAGGAGCAACACCACAACCACCACCAATAAGTACTGCTTTAGAGTTTTTAGGGATAGAATAAGAGTTTCCTAATGGGTAAATAAGGTTCAATTTATCGCCAATCTCTAACTCTCCAAGTTTGTTTGTTCCTTCGCCGATCCTTTTAATGTATAATTTGATGATATTTTTGTCGTAATCAACAAAATGGATTGATAAAGGTCTTCTAAGGAAGGTATTCGTTGCATTTTCTACAAGAACATTAACAAATTGTCCTGGTTTAATATCAGGCAAAGCTTCAGATGCCTTTATTTCCAAGACAAAGTTATCTTTATTAAGTTCTTTTTTGTGCAGTACTTCAAAGTCCTGTACTAATTTTTTCATGGTGCCTAGTTGTATTTTAAACTGTTAAGTAAAAACCCAGGCAAAGATAAGGGAAATATGCTTATGAAGGATTGTATTCCTTAAAAGTTTTGTCTGTATAAAACACAACTACTTTTTCAATCTGTTTACCAGGCACAAACGCGTTCATCTCGAGCACAGGCTCAGATTTTAAGCTGCGATCAGGGGTTGGTTCACGATTTAATTTAGGAGGCTGATTAACTTGGTTTTCAATAGGAGAATGATCCGTATCTATCTCAGTAAATAAATTATCCGCTTCCTTAGTTCCATACATTTCACCTTCTCCAGCTATTAGCCAGTTAATATTAATAGATGGAAATGCAGCCATAATCTTTTGAATGAAGTCTAAGCTAGGCTTATTCCTTCCAGAAAGGATATGAGATATACTAGATCGCTGAACACCAATGGTATCTGCGAATTTAGAAGAGGTTAATCCTTCATTATTAATCAGCTGGACAATTCTATTTTTCATACTAAAAGTGTTTAAATGTGAAATTTACAGATGTTAATTTCATTTCTGTAACAAAAATAGAATAAATTTTACAAAAGTCAAAATCTAAAAGAGTTTAATATTTACATTTGTGGTTTACATTTGTATTTAATAGCAAAAGACTAATTGCGTATTGTAATCTGAATTGTAAATTACTCTTGTAAACACAGATAAGCCTAGTTTAGTAAGGATTGCAGCTCAACCTATGTATAGATTGCTATATATCTATTATGGCTTTATAATATTGATCTAATAGATATTTTGCCAGTTGTGTATCCTATATATCCTAAAACACTTGTTAACAAAGACATTTAGAGTGTTTACAATTGAATATTGGCTCTTATTTACAATATCACACTATAATCTATGGTTTTTAGTAATAAACATCATTTATTAATGGTTTATATAATCTAGACATTAGTCAGATTATTAGCTAGTTATAAATGATAATTTACAGAAAAATAGGTGTTTTACTATAGATATTACACATATGTAACCAATGACTTAAAGTAATAGTTAATTTACACCTTATAAAAGACTGATTAACAGAATAATATACTACTGTGAGCAAGTGTTTATTATCACTATGCAGAATTGTATTCAAGTAGTTTAATGATGATCTGATGTAAACTCCCGAAATTAAAGCCTAAGTACATTTGTAAATTACATTGCTAACTACTTGTGAAGTTTATTGTCTAAATTAGTTTACAAAGGTGAAAGTGAATTTCATTTGTCAAATTACTTTTGTAACCACATAAATGTAGAGAAGTGTAAACTACTTTGTGGGATTTGGAGAGAAAATTTACGGAACTAGCGTAAATCTGAATGTAATTTGTAAACATTCCCCCATGAGTTTACAAAAATTAAACTCTCAGGGGGTTAAATTGTTATTAAATCGGTGTAATTGCCTTTATTTAATGGCTTGTAGGATTATAATAGAATATCCAGAAATAGGATAAAATAGAAAATTAGGTATCTAAATGTAGATTGAAGTAATATTTTCACCTAAATAAACTCTTGTAAGTTACTGATCATTGTTTTTACGAGATTTCATTAGTTTTAAAAATCCCATAAAAAGAATGTAAGCTGCAAATACAACAATTAGTATTCGAAGAATCAATTTCTCATCGTAACCAGTCTGATTGGATAATATATCTCTAGATAAGGCTGGAATCATAAAAATAAGCAAACCAAAAACTATAAATAATTGAATGTATAGAAATACCGTCTTCACTTTCTCTTTTCTCTTAGAAGTGCTTAATTGCAGTCCAGACTGTTCTTTCCCTTTGGGTTTCTTTTTGTTGTTCCCTTTTGTCTTTGACTTCTTGTAATGCTGTTTGAGCTTATGCCCAATTAGAAATGCAAATAAACTTATTCCAATAAGAATGTAAATCTGGGTATTCATGCTAAAAAATTGTTGTTGAGTAATTTTTAATCTCTTTTCTTTTTCTAACTAGGTCTGAACAGTGCATTCCCAGTAAATCATAAAAGTCTTTGGAATGATTTTTCACTAATGTATGGCATAATTCATGAAGAATAACCATATCACACAACTCCTTGGGCAAGCGCATTAAATGAATGCATAAATTTATTTTATTATCGTGTGTACAAGATCCCCAGCGACTTTTTGTGTTCTTAATGTGAACAGAAGT
The DNA here is from genome assembly GCF_029029525.1 of Labilibaculum sp. DW002. Lineage (NCBI taxonomy): Bacteria > Pseudomonadati > Bacteroidota > Bacteroidia > Marinilabiliales > Marinifilaceae > Paralabilibaculum > Paralabilibaculum antarcticum. The sequence goes on from NZ_JAKJSC010000001.1 coordinate 330,223, forward strand.
GTACGAAAAGCTACACTTTTGTGCTAATTCATCTATTCGTTTAGGCAAATAATAACTAGCTTCTCTATGAAGTGTTTCAATTATTGATTTCCTAATGAAATTTTGTAGAGCTTGATTAAGGATATCTGTATGTATAGGATATACCACTTCAAGCAAACCATTATGCAGTTTTGCTGAATACTTGGTGACCTTATCTGCTTTTAATTGCAGAATATGGTAATGAGTCTTAAAATCGGTTGAATCAGTAAAAATTGTTTGTTTCTTTTCTTTCCTTTCTGTCTTTTTTAGATTGTCAATAATCCATGCCTTATTTTCTTTAGCAAACGAAATTGCTTCCTGATAACTTATACTATATGGTACGTTGATCCAAACTCCTTTAATTGGAGCCAATCGAACAGATAAACGTTTAAATCTTCTGTTTTTCTTAAGTAGTATTTTTCCTACATCTTCTAAGATTAGGATCTTTTCTTCGGGCATAAAAAAAGCTTTGCAATTATGCAAAGCTATCAGAAAAATCTTTTTAAAGAAATTATTTCTCTTTAATTAAAGCGCTCAATTTTTTGAAAGATTCATCCACACTTGCGAACAATTCTGTATAAACAGATTTGTAATAAGCTTTCACTAATTTTGGATTATCTTTTCCATCAGGATGGTTTACTCGAGCAATTAATTGATTACGAGAAACAATTGTATCCTTTACAATCTCTGTAACTTGCTCTCCTTTTCCTGGATGTAAATAGTTGTAGTTGTAACAGTCAGAGATAACCTCAAAACTTAGGAAATCGATATCTTTTTTTAAGCGTCTTCTACTTGCCATATCTTTACGTTTTATTTATTAAGTCGGTCACCGATAATGTAACTTAGGAACAAAGATAGTAAACACTTGTTAATAATCATATCAAGAAATGTGTATTCTTTTCTATGCAAAAACCGGAAATAATTATCGACGTAATTCTTTCCGGTTTTTTATAAACACAAATTCAAACCTAAAACAAATAATTCATATTAATGTAAGCTTCTTAATTATAAGATGAAAATTCTTTAAGATTCACCATTAGTTCTTTACGCCCTTGAAATATTCGACTTTTAATAGTGCCAATTGGCAAGCTCATTTCTTCTGCGATTTCCCTATATTTAAAACCTGCAAGGAACATTCTGAAAGGCTCTTTAATTTGCACTTCCAGCTTTTCTAGTTCATGCATAATATCTTTATAATTTTGTATTGAAGTAGGATTGTCATAACTAATATTCGACATGTTACGATTCGATTTTGTTTCCTGTGCCATCCACTCTCTCTGAACCACTTTTCTTCTATAACCGTTAATGAAAATGTTTTTCATGATGGTTAGTAGCCATGCTTTCAGATTAGTATGAGTAAATTTATTTTTATAAGTCAATGCTTTAAGCATTGTATCTTGAAATAGGTCTAGAGACTCGTCATGATTAGTTGTTAATCTATATGCATAACTTTTAAGATGCTTATCTAAACTTACTATATGGCTATTAAATTCAATTGTTGTCATGATTTCTCTTTTTAATTGTTTAACTAATTTAAGAAAAGATTAAACAAAAAGCAATTGAATGTTAGTCACAAATCAAAATCAATGCGTCTATTCTAAATAAGAAAACCCTACTCCTCTTTCTTTATGGAAGATTCATAGGGTTTTGATTGAGAACTAAAAATAAGACATGTAAGTCTTTTATCTTTAAAGCTTATACTAATATGGCTTGTTTAAAGTCTTTCATTGAGGTAATTGTTTTCATCCCTTTAGGAAATATAACTCCTTGTTGCTGCAATTGCATTCCAGTAATATAAAGATCAACTTTCGCAAAGCTAGATTTTAAGTTTTGTAAATATTGATTCAATTGATCGACTGTTGTTGGTGTAATGAAAGAAGTGAAAATGCTATTGGGCTGATAATCTTTAATTACCTTTTCCAATTCAGAAAATGGTAAATCTTGCCCCAAATATAAGGTTTGCATGCCATTTTTCTTTGCAATGTATGTGTAAAATAAAATGCTAATTTCGTGCAGTTCACCTTCGGGAAGATAAAAAATAATTTTATGCGCGCCCTCCTTTTTAAAGCCGGAAACGGAATCTATAGCTGCAAATAATTTTTGACGTATTAAATTCGATATAAAATGCTCTTGAGCTGGACTAATGGATCCAACTTGCCAGAGAATTCCAACACGATGAAAAAATGGAAATAATATTTGTGCAGTAGTTTCTTCCATCCCTTTTTCAATCACACTTCTAGATAGTGTAGACTCGAATAAATCTTCATCGAAATTTAAGGTTGCCAAAATTAATTTTTCAATACTTGTATCCTCGAGTTTATTGACTCTTGATAGCTTCAAAACATTAGCTTCTAAGTCGACAACATCCATTTCTGCGAGTCTGGATATCTTAATACCTGAAGCATTTAACATGGAAATATTCAATAATTTTTTAAGATCCTCGTCTGAGTATGTTCGAATGTTTGTTTTGGTACGTTCTGGCTGAATTATTGAATACCTTTTTTCCCAAATACGAATGGTATGCGCTTTGATACCTGTAATTTGCTCAAGGTCTTTAATTGAATATTTGCTCATGCTCATATTGTTAGAAGTAAAAAGAGTGAAAACTCTCTGGATCATAGTAAATCTAATAAAAAAAAGTAAAACCTGTAGAAGCCTACAGGTTTTTTAAGAGGTTTTATTCTGGAAGCAATACTTTGTCTATTGCATGAATAACTCCGTTTGTTCCCTGAACATCAGTTGCTATTACATTGGTGTCTTCATTTATAACAACACCTGAGCTCGTATCAATATCCAATGAATTTGAATCATTTAAGGTTGGCACCATTCCTGTTGTTACTGCCGCTGCTCTAACATTTCCTGAAACAACATGATAAAGTAAAATTGGTGTTAATGTCTCAGCACTTAAGTCATCTATCCCTGAAACTCCTAATTCAGTAAATAGAGCCTCGAATGCTGCATCGGTAGGTGCAAAGATTGTAAATGGACCATCGCCGCTTAATGTGCCTGCTAGATCAGCTTTTACAACTGCTGCTACTAAATGCTCAAATGTTGAATCCGCAATCGCAATATCCACGACGTTAGGAGGAAGTAATACTTTGTCAATGATATGAATAACACCGTTAAACGCTTCAATGTCAGCAGTTGTAACTGATGTTTCTTTGTTAAGCATTACTCCTCCATCAACATCTGCACGTAAAACTACAGGATCTGCATCTGGACTATCTGTGCTTAGTGTTTCTAAATACCCTGTTGTTAAGTCTGTTGACATCTTTTTAGTTGTCAAAACATGATAAAGTAATATTTGAGTTAAAGCTTCCGCTGATACCTCGTCAATGCTAGTTATACCTAAGTCAGTAAATAAAGCTTCAAAGGCCGCATTTGTCGGTGCAAACACTGTAAATGTACCTTCTGAGTCAAGTGTTTCAACCAAATCTGCCTTGCTTAATGCTGCTACAAGACTTGTGAAATCTTCATTTGCTCCAGCAATATCAGCAATGGATTGAGGTTCTTCTTCTGCATTTGGAAGCAATACTTTATCAATAACATGCACTACTCCATTTTTTCCTTGTACATCCGTTACAATAACATTTGTGCTACCGTTAATCATTACTCCTGATCCATCTGCATTAATATCAAGCTCTGCCTCTGTATTAAGCGTTGGCACCATTCCTGTACTTACATCTGCTGCTCTAACATTGCCTGAAACAACATGGTACAGTAAAATTGGTGTTAAGGTTTCCGCACTCAAATCTTCAATTCCTGTAACTCCTAATTCTGTGAAAAGTGCTTCAAATGCTGCATCTGTTGGTGCAAAAACGGTAAATGGTCCGTCTGCCATTAGAGCATTTACTAAATCCGCTTTAACAACAGCTGCAACTAAATGTGTAAATGATGGATTTGCAATCGCGATATCAACTACGGTTGGAGGAAGTAAGACTTCATCGATTATATGAATTACACCATTTGATGCCATGATATCTGCTGAAGTAACATTTGACATGCCATTTATTTGTACTCCTGATTCTAAATCAACTAGTAACTTAATGGCATGGTCGCCTGGCGTAAAGGCACTTAGTGTTTCAACATAGCCGTTGGAAAGCTGAGTTGACTTTACCTCTGACCCTATTACATGATACAATAAGATAGGTGTCAGTACTTCAGCGCTTAAATCTTCTATACCAGTTACGCCGAGAGCTGTAAATAAATTTTGAAAAGCTGCATTTGTTGGAGCGAAAACCGTAAATGATCCTGTGCCATTAAGTGCATCGACTAAACCGGCTTTGCTAAGTGCATCAACTAAAATAGAGAAATCTGCATTACCAACAGCTATATCTACAATGGTTTGCTCCATTGGCTCTGGTTGCATTTTTTTATCATCGTCATCACTACAAGCTACTGTAAAAGCTAATAATGTAAATAGGAAAAGTACTCCTAAGCTAAATTTGTTATTCTTGAATTTCATATCATTATTTTTAATGGTTCAAACAAGAAACAAAAGTACGATCACTTTTGTTCATGAAAAAATCAAAAAAAATAAACAAAACAAACAAAGATCTTGATAATAAGGCTTTTAGATTTCCACTTTTTTTGTGATAACTGTTGGCTGATAATTTAATTGTCCCTCGGTTTGAGCAACAATTGTTGAAACTGTAGCATCTCCTGTAACATTTACAACAGTTCTTAGCATATCCAATGGTCTATCGATTCCTAAAATTAAAGCAAGCCCTTCAATTGGGATTCCTACAGAAGTTAATACAATAATTAGCATTACAATACTTCCACCTGGTACTCCAGGAGTACCAATAGACGCTAATGTGGCTGTTACAACGATTATTAACTGATCGTAGATATCCAAATCAACACCAAAAACTTGTGCTATAAAGACTGCCGCAATAGCTTGATAGCAGCTAGTTCCATCCATATTAATGGTAACACCTACAGGGAGAACAAAACTTGCTACTTCGTTGGAAACGCCAAGTTCATTCTCAACACATTCCATTGTTACTGGCAGTGTGGCTGCACTAGAACTTGTAGAAAAAGCCAATAATTGAGCTGGAGAGATCGATTTGTAGAAGTTGGTGTATTTTACAGGTGTGAAAAATTTTAAGAAGAGTGGATAAATGATAAAAATCATAACCAACAAGCCCAATACAACGGTTATTGCATAGAGACCAAGAGCTGCAAATAGATCAATATCGCCAGAAAAATCAACAATTAATCCAGCTATTAATGCGAATACACCATAAGGCGCAAAAAGCATGATGATGTCTATTATTTTAAGAATTATCGCATCTATTCCTTCGAAAAAATCGCGAACAACTTTAACCTTCTTCTCTTCTAATATTACCATGGCTACACCAAACAAAATGGCAAAGAATATGATTTGAAGCATTTTAGAATTGTCCGTTGCGGCTTTGAAAAAATTAGAAGGGACAACATCAACAAGAAATTTAAGCGGAGATTCCTCTTTTAATTCACTGGCTTGATCTTTCTTTAGATCGATTGTTGCATTGTATTTTTCTTGTAATTCTATCTTTTTGTGGTCTGGAAAGGTATTTCCCGGTTGTATGGTGTTTACCAGAAGTAATCCGAAACTTACAGCAATTACAGTAGAAATTACATAAAGTGAAATGGTTTTAATTCCAATTCTCGATAATTTAGAAATATTCGATAGACTTGAGATTCCCTTTACCAAGGATACAAAAATTAAAGGAACTGCTATGAGTTTTAGTAGATTAAGGAATATACTTCCCCAAGGTTTGATCCAATCATTAGTGAATTCTCCTAAATTAAAATATACTGCCAACAAACCAGCAATCATTCCAAATAACATTCCAACCAAAATTTTAACGTAAAGAGGCATTCTTTTCCACATATCGAATCAATTTTATATTGAGCTTAAAGGTAAGTTTTCATCATAAAAAAACAAAGCCCGAAAACCAAAGGCTTTCGGGCTGTATATCTTTTTTATAAAAGAATTAGCATCCACATCCACTACCGCATCCGCCAGTATCACAGCTTCCGCTATCGCATCCACCTTGAGGAGCATAAGCTTCTTTCATTTCTTCTTCAGTAGCATCTCTTACTTCTAAAACTTCTCCTTTAAAGAAAAGATCATCACCAGCTAAAGGATGATTAAAATCCATTTTAATAGTAGCATCAGTTAATTCAAGAACGATACCATTCATTCTACGACCAGAGTTATCTTGCATAGGAACAACATTACCTACTTTAATAACTTCAGCATCAAATTCACCGTTTACTTCAAAAATATTTTTTGGAAGATCGATTACTGCTTCTTCTGAAGCTGCACCGTAAGCTTCTTCTGTAGCTAATTTAAAATCAAAAGCATCGCCAGTTTTTAAACCCATAAGGTTAGCTTCAAATTTTTCTAACATTTGACCTGCACCACATAAAAATGTAAGTGGAGTTTCTGCTACTGCTTTCTCAATAATCTCTCCGGAAAGATCAGTTTTTAATTCATAAATAACTGAAACAACCTTATCTTTTGAAATCGTCATAATATTTTCTTTTTTATTTTATTATATCCTTCGTTTTTCACCTGAAATGATGAAATTCTGTACAAAGAAAGTACAATTATTCCTTTATTCAAATAAAAACGGAGTTCTTAGTCTAAAATTCAACTTTTTACCTTTATTATTTATTTGTAATGATCAGGATTTAAGGCATCAGGGCGCCAATTGTAAAGGAATGATTTCACTTTTTTGAAATCATATGCTTTTGATTCCTCCAGATTTCCCGTGTTTTGCGTATGAATTCTTTCTCCATCTCCATTTAAAATAACCATTACTGGAAAACCAAAGCGTTGAGGATAATCAAGTTCGGCGAGCGCATCTAAATTTTTATTTTCCTTACTGTAATTAACCTCCAGAAATATATAGTTATCTTTTAATAAGGTATTTATTTCTGGATTTGAATTAAGGTATTTATGCAATTTAATGCACCATGGACACCAATTCCCTCCTACTTGTAGCATTACATGTTTTCCTTCCTGCTTCGCCTGAAGTAATGCTTTTGCAATATCATTTTTTGCATTAGCCGAAGGATTATAAATTTTTTGCGCCAATGTATTGACGCTAAAAGCAAGTATAAAACTCACTAAAATGGCAATTTGCTTTGTTTTCATGTTCTTGTTTCTAAGTTTGCAGCAATTTATATTAAATTGCAATAAAAACAAGAGGTACAGCTATTTTTAACGAATTGGTAACAATCCGTTTTGTGTTATATATGTTGTAAAAATACCCCGTAATTGGCTTCTTTCAACGGATTAATCCTAGTTTTACCAAGAATTAATTTGAAATTTGACTTATGTCGGAACAATTTAAGCCAAGCGATCTTCTTTTTGATAAAGAACACATTTGGCATCCATATACATCTATGCACGATCCTCTTCCTGTATTTCCTGTAAAATCAGCGAATGGTGTTAGATTAAAACTTGATAATGATACCGAAATTATTGATGGTATGTCTTCGTGGTGGTGTGCTGTACATGGATATAATCATCCTGTATTGAATAAAGCCATTCAGGATCAGTTGCAGAATATGTCGCACGTAATGTTTGGTGGCATAACACATCAACCAGCAATTGATTTAGCCAAATTGTTAATCGACTTAAGTCCAAAAAATATGGAAAAAGTCTTTTTTAGTGATTCTGGATCTGTTTCTGTTGAAGTAGCAATGAAAATGGCACTTCAATATTGGTTTACAACAGGAGAAAAGAAAAAGAATAAATTCTTAAGCATCCGTTCTGGATATCATGGAGACACATTTAATGCCATGTCGGTTTGTGATCCTGTAACTGGAATGCATGAGATATTTAAAGGTGTTTTACCTGTAAATTATTTTGCAGATTCACCAAAAGGCGGCTTTCATGAGGCTTGGAACTCTTCAGATTTTGAATCGATGCAAAATATGCTTGAAAAGCACCATGAAGAACTGGCTGCAGTTATCTTAGAGCCTATTGTTCAGGGTGCTGGAGGAATGAAATTCTATCACCCTCAATACCTACTCGAACTGCGAAGGGCTTGTGATGAGTATAAGGTTCTGCTTATTCTCGACGAAATCGCGACTGGTTTTGGTAGAACAGGCAAATTTTTCGCTTGTGAACATGCAAACATTAATCCTGATATAATGTGTGTTGGAAAAGCAATTACAGGAGGCTACCTTAGCTTTGCGGCAACACTTGCTTCAAAGAAAATTGCTGATGGTATTTCAGAAGGTAGTCCTGGTTGTTTTATGCATGGACCTACTTTTATGGGAAATCCTTTAGCATGTTCTGTTGGTGTGGCAAGTTTAAACTTATTGTTAGATTCAGGATGGAAAGAAAAAGTAAATGCAATTGAAAAACAGTTAATTACTCATCTTTCTAAGGCAAAAGAATTAAAACAGGTCAAGGATGTTAGAATTCTTGGTGCTATTGGAGTTATCGAAATGAATGAGCCAGTAAAAATGGCCTCGATTCAGAGACAATTTGTAGATCATGGAGTTTGGGTTAGACCTTTCGGTAAATTGGTTTACATTATGCCTCCGTTTGTAATTTCAGAAAAGGATTTGACCGAACTTTGCGAAGCTTTGGTTAAAGTCGTATCATTGCAATAAATGAAAATGGATCAAAAATTAAGCAAATATAGTAACGAATTAGGCGTACTGAAGAATTCAGGTAATCTTCGCTCTTTGAAGAGGATTTCTTCGAGTGATTATCATGTGAATTTATCTTCAAATGATTATTTAGGTATCAGCAAAAAGAATATTCCGAGACCAAAAGGAAATGCATTTGGCTCTGGTTCTTCTCGACTACTTACTGGTAATTTTGTTGAATATGAGTGGCTTGAATCTGAATTAGAAAAATTATATGGTCGCCCTTCCCTATTTTTCAATTCGGGTTATCATGCCAATATTGGAATTTTACCTGCTTTAACAGAAAAGGATGATTTAATTTTATCAGATAAGCTTAATCATGCAAGTATTATAGATGGAATGCGATTGTGCAGTGCTGAATGTATGCGTTTTAGACATGCTGATTATCAACATCTAACTCAGATTCTTGAAAAAAAACGCAAAGACTACAATCGTGTTTTTATTGTTAGTGAATCTGTATTTAGTATGGATGGTGACCTTGCAGATCTTGAAAAACTGATTGAAATTAAAAAACAGTTTGATTGTTTTTTATACATTGATGAAGCTCATGCACTTGGTGTTAGAGGAGATAAAGGTCTTGGCTTATCTGAAGAGAAAAATTGTCTCGATGAAATCGATTTGCTAGTTGGAACTTTTGGTAAAGCTATGAACTCTATTGGTGCATATGTCGTTTGCCATGAAGTACTTAAAGATTATTTGATCAATAAAATGCGCTCTCTTATTTTCACAACATCTTTACCTCCTATTGTCGTGAATTGGAATCATATCATGTTAAGGACCATCGTGAAAATGCGAATGGAACGAGAACATTTACAAGGCATATCAACTCAATTAAGAAATGCATTAAAAGAGTTGAATATACAAACAATGGGAAGTTCAAATATTATTCCTGTTCTTGTTGGAGACAGTCAAAAATGCGTTAATTTAGCTGAATATTTGCAAAAAAAAGGTTTTTTAACATTTCCAATTAGACCACCTGCAGTTCCTGTAAATTCTGCTAGGTTAAGGATATCTGTGTGTGCGGATATGGATTGGGATGAGTTAAAAGATTTACCAAATTTGATAAAAACCTATTGTGATGAAAATTGAATGGTTACATAAATCAACTAAAGATAAGTGTATCGTATTTATGAATGGTTGGGGATGTGATGCTAATCCATTTCAGTCCATGCAATCAAACGATTATGATGTTTTGATGTGTTATGACTATAGAGATATTCTATTGCCGAAAGAAATTGAAAGACTTTTTGAGAATTATCAGGAAGTACATTTAATTTCATGGTCACTAGGTGTTTTCGTTGGAAACTTAGTCTATAATCAGTGGAAAGAGCTTTTTACTAGCACAATAGCTATTAATGGTAGTTTACATCCAATAGATAATTTAAAAGGTATTCCTCCAGCGATATTTCAGGGAACTATTGATGGATTGAACGAAAAAAGCATAGAGAAATTTTGGCTTCGCATGTGTGGAGGGAAAGATAATTTTGACCTCTTTAAAAACCGAATGCCAAAACGAAATATTGATGAGCAAAAAGAAGAACTAATTATATTACAGGAGGTTATCCAAAATCATTTCATTGAATGGAATGTATACCAAACAGTTATTTTGGGAAATAAAGATTTAATATTTCCATTTGAAAATTTAATGAATAGTTGGGGTGAGCATAAGAACCTTATACAAAAAGATGGTATGCCACACTTTTGTTTTTACGAATGGGATTCGTGGGATGATTTAATGAGAGAGAGTAAAGGTGAAACATCAGCAAATTAATAAAGATCAGGTTCAAAAAGGTTTTGTGAAGAGTATCGAAACCTACCGAAAACACGCTATTGTTCAGGAGGCTATTGCATCCAGATTAATAAATGAGCTGTCGCATCAACCTGCAGTTAAATTTTCGAAAGTACTTGAAATTGGCTGTGGCCCAGCAGTTTTAACTGAGAAATATTTTCAACATTTTAATGCTGAAACTTATTATGCGAATGATATTGTTGAAGAATATGCTTCAATTTTAAATGATATTAGTCCGAATATCAATTTTCTACCTGGTGATATTGAGTCATTGCAATTACCAAAGGCTGTAGATTTAGTTATCTCCAGCTCTACATTTCAATGGTTCAATAATTTAGATGAATTTCTAGGCAAAATCCATAATATCCTGAATCCGAATGGATATTTGGTGTTCAGCACCTTTGGTCCAGATAATTATAGAGAAATTAGAGAGGTTAATGGTAAAGGCTTAAATTATTTGTCCTTTGGAAAGCATGAAAAATTGTTATCCGATAAGTTTGATATTCTTTGGAGCGATCGCGAGAATATTACTAGATATTTTGCTACCCCGCTTGGAGTTCTTAGTCATATGAAACAAACAGGTGTAAATGGAATACCTGGTAAAGCATGGACAAAAAGCGATTTAAGAAAATTTGAAGAAGATTATCAGGATTTATTTGGTATGGATTTGGGTGTTCCACTCACCTATCAACCATTATATTTTATTGCTAAACCAAAAAAGTTGAAATAAAAATGCCAACATATTTTATTGCGGGAATCGATACCGATACAGGAAAAACATTTGCTACCGGATTGATGGCTAAATATTTATTAGAACTAGAAAAATCAGTAATTACCCAAAAATTTGCACAAACAGGTTGCAAAGGAATATCAGAAGACATTCTAATGCACCGTGAAATAATGGGAATTGAAATTCAAGAAGTTGATAAAAAGGGAATTACTTGTCCATATGTATTTGATTATCCAGCTTCTCCACATTTGGCTGCACAAATGCAAAATCAAGTAATTGAAGTGGAAAAAATAAATAAATCCACTAAAATACTTGAAAGTCAATATGATTATTTATTGCTAGAAGGAGTTGGTGGAATGCATGTGCCGATTACCATGGATTATTCTCTTCTTGATTTTTTAGAGGAAAAAAAATATCCTACCATTTTAATTACATCTTCAAAATTGGGAAGTATTAATCATACCCTTCTCAGTCTTGAAGTGGCGAAGCAGAGAAATATTCCAATCAAAGGATTAATTTATAATCGCTATCCTGCTAACAGTAAATTTATCTTAGAAGATTCAATTAAGGTGTTTAGATCGTATTTGGATAAATATGGATTTGATTGTCCAATAATTGAAATTCCTGAATTTTCGAAAAATGAAAATCCAAATGTTAATTTTGGAGAACTGTTTTTTGCTTAATTCCAGAATGTGATCAAACTCACAAAATTGAATTTCAAACTTTAAGCGATATACGTAAAGTATTGCCTACCATAGCACAGACACAAATAAAATATTAAATTCTCAAGCATTTAATTATCCTTAAAATACAGCTTAATTACCGCATAATCATGCATTAAGCTTATGATATTTAAGGTTAAGATCTGTTTTAATCTAGAGAAAATAGACTGTTTTTCGATGAAAAAACACATTTCTCTATCATTTTTTATAAAAAGGTGGCTTAAGCAGCATATCCTCTTGTTTATTCGGATGTTTTTGTCTTTTTTTGTATTCGCTTATTTGTAATCATTCCACATAGGAAATCATCATGATTATTTCAGTTTGATAGTGGAAGCGTAAACAGAATTTAAAATAAAGAATGAGATCACATAAAGTCATTGAAGTACGAAACCTAACTTCTTCTACTTACATTATAAAAATGGAGAAAAAAGATTTCACATTTAAAACAGGACAATATATAACACTGGGGTTTAGTGGTAGCATTGATCGTAGAGAATACTCAATATACAGTTCTGAAAATAGTAATTTTTTAGAGGTGCTAATTAAAGAAGTGGACAAAGGTTTGGTTTCAAAAAAACTTAGACGATGTAAAGTTGGAGATTACCTTGATGTTGATGGGCCATTTGGTCATTTTTCTCTTGAGGAATCCGAAATTAAAAATAAGAAATTCATGTTTATAAGCACAGGTACAGGTATTTCTCCTATCCATAGCTTTATACACACACATCCGGAAATGGATTACACCCTTCTACATGGGATTCGCCACAAAGAGGAAGCTTACGAAAAGGAATCTTACGACTCAAATCGATATGTTTTATGTACTTCAGGTGAAAATACTGGGGATTTTAACGGTCGCGTAACAGAATATCTTCTGAAAAACCCTGTCTCACCTGATACAATCTGTTATCTTTGCGGCAATTGTCATATGATTTACGAGGCCTATGATATTCTTGAAAAACAAGGTATCAAACTAGGTCCTATCCATACCGAAGTTTATTTTTAAGAGATATAAAAAATGAAATATCATCTTATATCATTAGGTTGTCAAATGAACGCTTCTGACGGAGAGCGCGTTAGAACCGTGATTGAACAAATGGGTTACACCTATACTGAAGACGAAACAGAAGCTAATTTAATTGGGATTTTGGCCTGTTCAGTGCGTCAGAATGCTATTGATAAGGTTTATTCTAAAATATCAAAATGGAATAAATGGAAGAACCGTTCCAACCTAATCACCTTTGTTTCTGGCTGTGTACTACCTTCTGATCACGAGAAATTTCTAAAGCTTTTCGATATTATCTTTCAGATGAAAGATTTACCAAACTTGCCTGAGATGATCCATCAGTATGGAATTACGACAGCTAATGGTGTACAGAAAGGTTTTGACGCTCAAAACGATAATATTTCGGAATTTTGGAATGTAAAACCTGATCATACTTCCGATTTTGAAGCTTTTGTGCCAATACAGAATGGTTGCGATAAATTTTGCTCATTCTGTGCTGTACCCTATACCAGAGGTCGTGAAGTTTCTCGTCCTTCAGTTGAGATTGTCAATGAAGTTAGGTCATTGGTTGAAAGAGGATATAAATCAATTACCTTATTAGGTCAAAACGTGAATTCCTATGGTTTAGATAAAAAAGGAGATGAGATTGATTTTCCAGAATTATTAAGGCAAATTGGAAATTTAGGAGATGATTTGAAAACCGAATTTTGGCTTTATTTTACTTCGCCTCACCCTCGTGATATGACCGATGAAGTGATTGAAGTTATTGCGCAATACAAGTGTCTGGCTAAGCAAATTCACTTGCCATTACAATCTGGCGACGATAAGCTTTTAATTGCCATGAACCGTAAGCATGGACTTGAAAAATACCGTCAATCCGTTTCGACCATTAAACGCTTAATTCCTGAAGCAACCCTGTTTACCGATATTATTGTTGGCTTTACAGGTGAGACCAATGAGCAGTTCGAAAATACTCGAAAAGCGATGGAGGAATTTAAGTACAATATGGCTTATATAGCGATGTACTCTCCTCGCCCTGGTGCTTTAAGCCACAGGTGGTTTGATGATGTTAGTTTGGATATAAAGAAAAGCAGGCATCATATTTTAACCGAAGATCTGAAAATTCATTCGAAGAATTACAATTCTACAATGCTTGATAAGGTATTTAAGGTACTTGTTAAGGGAACGGCTAAGCATGATGGATATTTAGCTGGATTAACAGAAGGACGTATAAATGTTCGGTTCTTATCTACAGATGAAAGCCTTATTGGTCAGTTTGTTGACGTGAAGATTACTTCAGCTGCTAATTTTTCAGTTGAAGGAGAAATGATAACTATTAAAGAAGGTGTAGTGTGAAAAAAGTTGCGTTTAAGACCTTAGGTTGTAGACTAAATCAATATGAAACTGATGCATTAGCATCTCAATTTCAAACAAAAGGCTATCATCTTGTCCCCTTTGACGAGTCGGCAGATGTGTATGTTATAAATTCTTGTACCGTAACTCATCAGAGCGATCACAAGTCAAGAAATTTTATTAATCAAGCCAATAAACGTAACGCAGATTCAGTTCTTGTGGTAACTGGATGCATGGCAAACAATGCAAAAGAGGAACTAGAGAATCGTGAGGAAATCAACTATGTAGTTGAAAATGATCAGAAAACTTCGGTTTATTCTCTTGTGGAAGCTCATTTCGAAGGTGAAATTATTCATCCATCCAAATTAAATGCGGACCTCTTCTCCTATGGCTCTACAGAGAAAGGATTTCATACGAGAAGTATGATAAAAATTCAAGATGGCTGCGATAATTTTTGCACTTTTTGTATTATTCCTTCTGTTAGAGGTAGAGCAACAAGTAGACCAGTTGAAGATATTTTATCGAATATTAAAGAGGTGATTGCACAAGGGGCCAAAGAAATTGTGATTACTGGTGTTAACATTGGTCGATATGATTTTGAAGACTATAAGTTTGATGATTTAATTGAAAAAATATTGAATTTAGATGGTGATTTCCGGCTTCGAATATCATCAATTGAACCAGATGGTTTTGGCGATAAATTTTTAGGTTTATTAAGTCATCCTAAAATGACACCACACCTGCATTTGTGTTTGCAAAGTGGATCTGAATCGGTTCTACTACAAATGAGAAGAATGTACACGGCAAAAAGATTTAAGGAAATCGTTGATAAAGTAAGAGGTTACAGACCAGATTTTAATATCACAACGGATATTATTATTGGGTTTCCAAATGAAAGTGATGATGATTTTAGTGCTACATGTTCTGCAATAAAAGAAATGAATTTTGGACATGTTCATACCTTCAAATATTCAATTAGAAAAGGTACAAGAGCAGAGAGAATGCCTGATCAAATCGATGAAAGAATTAAAACAAAAAGAAGTGAAATTCTTCGTAATTTATCCGAAGCAACAAAGTTAGAATACAGAAAAAGCTTTGTCGGAAAAGAGCAAACTGTTTTAGTTGAAAAGTGTAATGACGAGATTGGTAAGGGATATGGAGAACATTATATTCCAGTTGAATTTACGGGGAAAAATATTCGAAAGAATACTTTTTACAAGGTGAAAATCACCAGTTTAGAAGATGGAAATGAACCCGTTTTAAAAGGGGAATTATAGCATAAAAAAAAAGACGCATTTTCATGCGTCTTTTTTATTTTAATGAAATACCAGAATTGGAATGTGCGTTTTAATAAATAGTTTTCTTGACATTTGACCGAAAAACAAACGTTCAAGTAAATTGTGTTTTCGGGCTAGAATAGCAACCATTCCAATATCATTATCCTGTATGTATTGTTCAATTCCTTTCATCTTTTCTTCCATATGCTTGATCTCACAATGCACATCAGACTCACCTAAAGTTCTTTGTAAGTATTTTTTCAACAACTCCATTTGATGTTTTTCAATTGGATCATCTTCAGAAAGATCTTCAAAATGAACACAATGAATTTTCATATTGTATGGTTTGGTAATGTACTTTAAATTGGCAATTGCTTTAAAATCTGCTTTATCAAAGTCTGTTGCATACATGATATTATTAATATCCTCCAAATCGATATTTTCTCCCTGGTCAGATAAAATTAGCATAGGAACTTCCGCTTCTTCAATAACATTTGAAACAACACTACCCAACAAGTTTGTTGTACCTGCAGTTTCACCACGGCTTCCCATGATCACTAAATCCGGTTTATATGTTGTGCACATATTTAATATTTCGGATGATGCAGTGCCACCACTAAGTGCATAATCAACTTCTATCCCTTCTATTTTTTCAAGTTCTAATTTATTCCGAATATCATAGTAAAGCTCTTTAATTCTTGCTTTTGCATTCTTTTCCACTTCCGATAGAACTTCAACAACTGTTGCATTGTATGTATAACTATCCGAGAATGGCACGGTTTCTATTGCTGATGCGAAATAGGTATGGAAAAGTAATATATCTGCATTAAACTTCTTTGCAATTCCCATCGCATACTCACATATTCGTGGCGAAAAATCAGAGAAATCAACTGGCACTAAGATTCTGTTTACTTCTATTTTTTGTTGAGGAAATGCTTTCTCGAATTCTTCTTGTGCATAGCTTAAATCTAATTCTTCTATAATTTGTAAGGCTGCTTGTAAATCTTCCTCTTTAATTCTTAACTTTACTCCGCCTCCAACTGCAGATTGAATTAAATTTAAATTTTTCAGAAAACATTGTATACCTTCTGATTCTAATCAGCTTTTAAGCAACTGTGCTCTGGAGTAGCTATAGGTTGCTAATGTTATCATCCTGTCCTTCATAGCTCTGAGTTTGGTTCATCTTTATTTATAAGATACAAAAAAAAGTTATAGCTAACAAGGTAGAATTTGATTCAAACCTGTCTATTATTGTGAAGACTCAAATTCACAAATGCAAAGCAGAATACAATTAACCCCTAGTATTCTTGAAATATTAAAAAAAGATTGATTACTTTTGCGGCTTAGTAAAACTATTAGTAACTAGTTTATTAATTAAACAATTTTAAATTATGTTGAATCATTACGAGACCGTTTTCATTGTAACTCCCGTTTTATCTGAAGCTCAGGTAAAGGAAGCGGCAGAAAAATTCAAGGCTCTTATCATCGAGAATGGTGGTAAGATCACTAATGAGGAGAATTGGGGACTGCGCAAATTGGCTTATCCTATTCAAAAGAAAAGCACTGGTTTTTACCAATTGCTTCAATTTGAAGCTCCAGGCGATACTATCGAGAAATTGGAACTTAACTACAGACGTGACGAGAAAATCATCCGTTTCTTAACTTTCAAACTTGATAAATACGCATACGAGTATTCAATTAAAAGAAAAGGAAACCTTAAAGCATCTAAAGAGGAGAAATAGTCATGGCACAAAATCAATCAGAAATCAGATATTTGACTCCACCAACTGTAGAGATCAAAAAGAAAAAGTATTGTCGTTTCAAGAAGAACAAGATTAAATTCATCGATTATAAAGATCCTGAGTTTTTGAAAAAGTTCTTAAACGAACAAGGAAAGATTTTACCACGTCGTATCACTGGTACTTCTTTAAAATATCAAAGAAAGGTAGCTACTGCAGTTAAGCGTGCTCGTCACCTAGCTCTTCTACCTTACGTAACTGACATGATGAAATAATCTTTTAAAGAAGGAGGAAACGAAATGGAAGTAATCTTAAAACAAGATATCCATACTTTAGGGTATAAAAACGATATCGTAACTGTTAAGAACGGTTACGGAAGAAATTACTTGATTCCTACTGGTGCTGCTATTCTAGCGACTGAGTCTGCTAAGAAAATGCACGCTGAAAATATGAGACAAAGTGCTCATAAGCAGGAAAAAATCAAGAACGAAGCTCTTGAGCTTGCTAAGAAACTTGAAGCTGTTACAATTACTTTAGGTGCTAAAACTAGTACTACAGGTAAGATTTTCGGTTCTGTAAACAACATTCAAATTGCTGAAGCATTAACTGCACAAGGATTTGAGATTGACAGAAAAGTTATCGCAATCAAAGATGCTGTTAAAGAAATCGGTAAATACACTGCTACAGTAAAACTTCATAAAGAAGTGAAAGTAGATATCGCTTTCGAAGTTGTTTCAGAATAATCTGAGTACAGCTCAATTAATTTAAGTTAAGACACAACTTAAATCTTTTCAAACAAACATATAAAAGCCACCCTGATTAACGCTTGGGGTGGTTTTTTATTTCTTAGGCTTTCCAAAATCCTGAGTCCAATAATTCCCAACTCTCCCCACTCCCATTTCTGTATATTTCGGATTCATTATATTGGCACAATGTCCTTGACTATTTAGCCAGCCATTTATTACACTTTCTTCACTCGAATAACCATTGGCAATATTTTCACCTATTGACAAATAAAGATAATCTTCCTGCTCAATTCTATCTGAAAAACTATTACCATTAAGAGAAGTATGACTAAAGTAGTTTTGATCAAACATGTCTTGACTGTGCTTTAATGCTGCTCTTTCAAGTTTCTCATTCCATAATAACGGATCTACTGAAGGATAATAAGTAGAACCACAGCTTGTCCCTGAAGCCCTTATTTCATTTACTAGTTTTAAGATTTCCTGTAGCTCTACTTTGTTCTCGTCAATTGTAGATGGAAGATCTTCTTCACTTTTACTGCAGGCGGTAAAGCTGTTTGATAGTATTAGTAAACTTACTGCAAAAAATAATCTATTCATTTGAATAATTTAAAGATGATTAGAAATGCAGGTTGAGTATATTTTTGGTTGTTTGCGAAAGATAAAAATATTCTATCTTTCTTGATAGCACTAACTCTTATTTATATTGATTTTTAAATTTCTAACGAAATATGTAAAATATTGTTTCCAACTTAAAGGATTATATGTAATTTTAAGTACTGAAAACGACTATATAAGCCATTAACAGCTGTCTATGAGAATATTCTACACTATACTTATATTATTATCCATTTCATTTTCTTCTTTTGCACAAAGAGATAATACCTATCTTCCGTCCAAGAGGAATTTTAAGATAAAATACGTTTCGTATGATGCGAAGGATAGAAGAGAATACACCGAGGTTTGGCAGTTGGTAGGTAAGTCTAAACAAAATAGACTTATTCAGTACAATATAGAATCTGAAATCACCACAAGAAAACAAAATACATTTTACCAATATTTTAGGTTGGTTAGTAAGGATTCTGTGTTTTACGTTGGGTCAGAACGCTATTTAAATCCAATAGAACTAGATTCTTACCAACGAATGGTAATAAAAATTTCTTCGGATAGTGTAGCAATACCAATAAAGCCAAAAATAGGTCAGATGTTACCAGAAGCAACTTGCGAAGCTAGTATTTTGAGAGGAACAGGATCAGTACTTATGTCGATGAATGTTCTTTTGGTTAATCGCAAAGTAGATGCTATCGAAAACATTAGCACTCCTGCTGGCACTTTTAATTGCTATAAAATATCAACTGACAAAATTACATATAGTGGAATAAAGAAAAAGAAAACCAAGGTATATGAATGGTATTCTATAAATGTAGGCCTAGTAAGAATGGAAGAATATCATTCGAAAGGCAAACTTATTTCGTACAAAGTTATTGAATCACTTGCTCAAGATTTCTTTCTCCCTTAAACAATTTATTACTTCTATATTCATCGTGATTTGTCTGTATCAATACAGATAAGTTATAAGTTTTCATTGAAATGAATCAAAAACCTCAATTTTTAATAGCCGCTCCATCGAGTGGATCTGGTAAGACAACTATCACACAGGGGCTGTTACGTTATCTTAAAAATAAAGGTATGCATGTGCAGCCATTTAAATGTGGTCCTGATTATTTGGATACAAAACATCATGCTTGGGCTGCAGGCAACGTATCAATTAATTTGGACACGTTTATGAGCAGTTCAGAGCACGTTTCAAATATTTACAACAAATATAGCACGGATAGTGAAGCGTCTGTTGTGGAGGGCGTAATGGGCTTATTTGATGGCGCGAAGAAAATGGAAGGAAGTTCTGCACAAATTGCAGAATTACTTGATATTCCAATAATATTAGTCGTGAATGCTAAGGCAACTGCCTATTCTGTTGCACCATTACTTTATGGATTTAAAAATTTCTATCCTGGAATTAAAATTGCGGGAGTAATTTTCAATTTTGTTAATAGTGAATCTCATTATCAATTTTTAAAAGATGCTTGCGAAGATGTTGGCGTAACACCTTTAGGTTATGTTCCTAGAAATGAAGGAGTAAACTTACCATCAAGACATCTAGGATTGCAAATCACAGACGCTACACAATACGATTCTATTATAGAAAAAATAGCATCGCACATTTCTAAAACTGTAGATATTGAAAAATTGTTAGAAATATGCTCTACTCCATTTCAAAAACAATTACAAACTACCCCTAAAACAAAAGGCAATCTGAAAATAACGGTGGCTAAAGATGAAGCTTTTAATTTCACTTACCATGAAAATTTATCTGCCCTAAACCAGCTTGGAGAAGTGAGCTACTTTTCTCCTTTGCAGGATGAAGAATTACCAGAAACTGATTTTTTATACTTAGCTGGCGGTTATCCTGAACTCTATCTGAAACAATTAAGTGCTAATGTTAAAATGCGAGAGGCGATAAGTACTTATTGCGAAAATGGAGGCAAAGTATTAGCTGAATGTGGAGGAATGATGTATTTATGTGATGAAATTATTGATTCAAAGGGTGGTTCGTATCCAATGCTTGGAATTTTAAAACAAAAAGCAAGCATGGAGAATATGAAATTAAAACTGGGCTATCGCAAAGTCATTGTAGATAATCAAGAGTATTTTGGGCATGAATTTCATTACTCAAACCTAATGGAAGCTGAGAATGAATTTTCTATTGGTGAGATTTATTCTGCAAGAAATAAAAAAATGGACACAATTTTATTTAGAAAGAACAATGTTGTTGCCTCTTATGTGCACTTTTATTGGGGCGAGCGAAATATTATGGATTTATTTTAGCTAATGAAGATAGGACCATACCAATCTAACAGCTTGTCCATAATAACTGTTGCCAAATAAATTAAGATGGTTTAGTACGTGATATAACAAATATATATTTTCACGATAATCAAATCCTTGGGGCAAGGGATTCTCTTTTTGATAAGCACGATAAAATTCATCTGGAAAACCACCAAACAATTTAGTCATTGCTAAATCGGCTTCTCGATGCCCATAATATACTGCAGGATCCATAATACATGGATTAGATTGTTGGTCACATAAAAAATTTCCACTCCATAAATCACCATGCAATAAGCTCGGTTTTTCCTCGCTTCCTTCTAATATTTCTTCAATACGACTTTCCAGAATTAGAAATCCATTTTTTAATTCATTTCCAACCAGACCATTACTCTCTGCAAGTTCATATTGATATAATAGCCTTTTGTTATAATAAAAATCACACCAATTGGTTGCCTCTGTTTTTATGGCAATATTAGTTTGAGGAGTCGCACCTATGAAATTATTCTCCTTAAAGCCAAATTTACTAGAGGTTTTCCTATGCAGGTTTGCCATTTGAAAACCAAAACGACTGAAAAAATCCTTGTCTTTGCGCCCTTCTTCTATAAACTCAAGAAGTAATAAATCTGAGTCTACCAATAATACCTTAGGGGCTCTAATGCATTCAGTTTTATGAATTTCCTTTAAGCCATTTGCCTCCTTAAAGAACATTGTATCATCATAAGGATTTGTTTTTAAAAAGGCATATTTTCCATCCTCAAATCGTATTTGATTTGAAGTTGCAATACTCCCACCAGAAATTGATTTAAAGCCAGTAATTTTTTGGCCAATCAAATCTTCAATTTTGGAAAAAACGCCTTCTATCCTCATGTTAATTCTTTAAGTAGACCTTCACAAGCATCTTCTAAGATATCTAAAACTAGTTCAAATCCATTTGCTCCTCCATAATATGGATCTGGTACTGAATTGTAATTGACAAAGCGAGAGCAATAGGCTGTCATAGATTTAATCTTATTTAAATCATCTGAGTTTCGTGCAAAAGATTTAAGATCGCTTACATTTTGTTCATCCATCCCAAAAATCAAATCAAATTCATCAAAATCATTTTTTGGATTAAATTGTCTTGCGATACTCGTTAAATTATAATCTCTTTTTATAGCATGTCGTTGCATTCGACTATCTGCAGGGTGACCAGCATGCCAACCACCCGTTCCTGCCGAATCACATTCAAATTCGGTATCTAATTGGTTTATTCTAAGGTAAGCATTCATTACAGCTTCTGCACTTGGAGAGCGACAAATGTTACCTAAACAAACAAATAGCAATTTCTTTTTCATGAGTGAATAAATTATATCGTTAAATATCTATTCATTTTATTAGTTTGTAAAGAAATCAAATATATTTCCAAGCTGACTACTACTTGCTTTATAAATTTCAGTATATGAACATCTTGTGCAACTAACTGTGGTAAATTTTTTATTCTGAATATCAAATATCTTTGAAAAAACACCACCTGTTGCTCTAAATTCATCCGCTTCATAATTTTGATTTCCACACTTCGGGCATTTATATCCAGATTGATTCATAATTATTGTTTTAGATTACTTTATATAATAAAAATAACAAATTAGATTTATTGCTGCCATTTTTCAGAAAGAATTAAATAACATTTTTTTAACAGAAATAATAAGACCCATAACTCCTAATTAGATTTTTTTTTTTAGATTTGTGGTAAGAAACTTCTAAATGGTAAGAACATTCACATATAAAAATACAACTAATCAGATTCGATTCTCATCGGATATGCTACATGTATGTGATCAAAAGTCTCCTACCTCTATTTATTCCCAAAAATCTATTGCGATAAACTTTAACAACAATCAAATTTGTTGTTGCTGTTCTATGCCTTGCTGTTGTTGTTAGTAAATCTATCATCTCCACAGTATAATTAGCGTTTGCCTTTGTTAATATTTTGAATAGATCAAGTATTAACAATATTTAATCCTGTATAAAATTTTATTTAGCAATGACTTACTTAACTAAAGTTATGGAAGAATTACAAACTTCCAGAAAAAATTCTGAACTCGATATGCCAGGAAGAGATTTAGCACATCGGTTTGTAGAAGAAGCTATGAATACCCTTTTCCCAATTAATGCAAGAAGATCAAAAAGTAGTTGTGAGCAAGAAGCTCTTCTATATCAGTTAGATTCTCTATTAAAATTATTACTTCTTCCAGTGAAAAGTGAGTTAGACGCACCATTGGAAAAAGTTACGCATGATTTTATGAAAAGTTTACCTGTTGTATATCGTGCTTTACTAAAGGATGCGGAGGCCATACAAAAATTTGATCCAGCAGCCCAAAATATTGGAGAGGTAATTATAGCCTACCCAGGCTTTTTTGCAATTATGGTTTACCGATTAAGCAATGTCCTTTACCACTTAAACGTCCCTATTATTCCACGTTTAATGAGTGAATATTCACATACCAAAACGGGTATTGATATCCATCCTGGTGCTACGATTGGGGAATCATTCTTTATTGATCATGGAACCGGGGTTGTTATTGGGGAATCTGCCATTATTAAAAATAATGTTAAGATATACCAAGGTGTTACTCTCGGTGCCTTGCAAGTCAAAAAGAGCCTGGCTAAAAAGAAAAGACATCCAACTGTTGAGGACAATGTAATTATTTATTCAAACACGACCATTTTAGGTGGTGAAACTGTGATTGGAAGAAATAGCATTATTGGTGGTAATGTTTGGCTGACTTCGAGTGTAGAGTCGAATAGTATCGTATATCACAAACATGAGACCAAGGTTAGAACTAATCTTGACGAAAGTAAAATTATTAATTTTCAAATATAAATTGCCGTATGAAATTAAGTAATATATTAGAAGGAATTGGAAATACTCCAGTTGTAAAATTGAATAAATTATTTGGAGAAAATTCAAATGTCTGGATGAAATTGGAAAGATCTAATCCGGGTGGAAGCATAAAAGATCGTATCGCTCTATCAATGGTTGAAACAGCTGAAAAGGATGGCTTACTAAATCCTAATTCAATAATTATTGAACCAACATCTGGTAATACAGGAGTAGGACTAGCAATGGTTGCAGCTGTAAAAGGCTATAAACTTATTCTTGTAATGCCGGAATCTATGTCAATAGAACGAAGAAAATTGATGTCAGCTTATGGTTCTGAATTTGTCTTAACTCCTCGTGAATTAGGAATGAAAGGTGCTATAAATAAAGCTGAAGAACTTATTCAAGCTACTCCTAATAGTTGGATGCCATCACAATTTGACAACGAAGCAAATGTAGATGCACACAGACAAACTACCGCTCAAGAAATTATTGCAGATTTTCCTGATGGCATTGACTATCTTGTTACTGGAGTTGGAACAGGTGGACATATTACAGGAGTTGGAGAAATACTAAAAGTAAAATTCCCAAACCTAAAAATATTTGCTGTAGAACCTGAAGCTTCTCCTGTCATTAGTGGTGGTGCCCCAGGTCCTCACCCTCTACAAGGAATTGGAGCTGGCTTTATACCAGAAAACCTAAATACCGAACTTCTTGATGGAGCTATCTCTGTTGGTAAAGATGAAGCCTTTTTAAAGGTAAAGGAATTGGCACATAAAGAAGGAATACTAGCTGGTATTTCGACTGGAGCATCACTAGCTGCTGTAGCTAAAAAAATAGCTGAATTGGATAAAAATGCTACCATTCTTAACTTTTAATTACGACACAGGAGAACGTTATCTTTCAACTGAAGGTTTATTCTAAAATAGAATATATAAAAGGCCATCAAATTGATGGCCTTTTATTTTGAATAAATTATAATTTTAAGAATCAAACTCACAAGATTAAATGCAATAACAAAAGATTAAATTCGAATTCCCATAATTGTAATATCATCTATTTGTTCTGTGCCATTCATCCATTTTTTCATTGTGTTTTCCAAAATGGTTTTTTGCACCATCATTGGCTTTTCGTGGATTTCTAACAACATATTTTTAAATTTTTTGGAAGTGAATTTTCGATCATTTTCACCACCAAATTGATCAGGATAACCATCTGTATACAAATAAAGCATATCACCTGTAAGCATTTCTATTTTATGATTCGTAAAATCAACAAGCTTATGATGATATATTCCGATTGGCATTCGATCAGCTTTTACCGTAATTAATTTATTGTCCCGAACTATAATTAACGGATTAAATGCACCGGAAAAACTCATCTCATTTTTTTCGTGATCCAACACAACTAAGGAAATATCCATTCCATCACTCGTTGTTTTATCCTTATGGCTTTGTCGAAGAGATACGATTACATTTTCCCTTAATTGATTCAAAATAACATTTGCCGTTAATTCCTTTTTATGATTTACAATTTCATTTAACAGTGTTACGCCAAGCATACTCATAAAAGCACCTGGAACACCATGTCCAGTGCAATCGGCAAGTGCAACTACCGTTTTCCCATCTACCTTTGTAAACCAATAAAAATCTCCACTAACTATCGCTTTTGGTTTGTTAATAATAAATGTTTCATCCAATATAGATTCTAAGTATTTCGTTGGTGGAACGATTGCTGCTTGTATCTTACTTGCGTATTTAATACTATCCGTTATGTCTTTATTTGCTATTGTAATTAAATCACGTTGTTTTTCAATTTCTTCCTTTTGTTTTACAACCTCAATGGTTCTTTCGTTTACTTTTTCTTCCAATACCCGGTTCTCTCGTCTTAGCTTCTTCTCTCTTTGTTTAATGTAGATAATAATTAAGACGATTGATAGGAAAGATAAAGCAAGATAAAACCAAGCTTGTTTCCAAAATGGCGTTTTTACATAAATTTGTAAATTTAGTGGTTGTTCATTTGTTAAACCATCACTATTAGATGCTTCTAGACGAAAATTAAAATGTCCATCATTAACACCATGATAAGTTACCTCACTATTCGTAGTAAAGTCACTCCAATTGTCATCATAACCATCTAAGATATGTCTATATTTTACAAGTGAAGGGTCCTTAAAATGGATACCAACATACTCTATTTTGATCTTATATCTACCTGGTTTTAGAACTATTTTCTTTTCAAAATTTATTGGTTCATCATTTACTCTAACCGACTTAATTTTTAATAAAGGTGGAGTTAATACAGCCTTTTCAATTGTTGGATTGAAGCTAAATACCCCATGATTCAATCCAAACCATAAATTATCTTTGCCATCAACAAAACCTGCATTAACTTGAAATTCATCACTCTTATTAATCCCTACATTATCTTGTAAAGGCTTTATACTTAAATCATTTATATTTAATCTACTTAAACCTCCTCTATGTGTAATCCACATTCTATCCTTGTGATCAAATGTCAAAGAATAACAATAATCGGATAAAAGACCATCAACATTGGTGATATTTAATAAACTGTTATCTTGATACAAGAATACTCCACTTCCTAATGTGCCAACCCAAATATTCCCATTAGAATCTTCTTCAATGGAGCGAACTTTATCGGACGATAAATTAAATTTTAAAATTTTATCATTGGAGAGATAAGCAATTGAACTACTTAAGGTTGCGAACCACACTCTATTTTTAGAATCTATTAAAATATGATTGACACAATTGTGTGGTAATCCACCCTTGCTAATTGTATACCATTTTAACTCATTTGTTTTAGAGTTGATACAACATGCGCCTTTTTTTGTTGCAATCCATGTGAATTTAGTATTCCCGGTAATAGAATTGATCGAATTTTCTAAAATCCCATTATCAATGAATTGTCTTGTTAACTTGTCTGTTTCGATATTTAATCGATAAACTCCATTTTTCTCAGTCCCAATCCACAAATCATTTTTATCTTTTTTATAAAGTGCAGTAATTTTATCGAATGGTAATCCTTTATAGCTATCGTAATATTGAACAGATTCTTTATCGACAATACTCTGTCGCAACAGACCTTTTTCAGTACCCAACCATTTGTAATTGGAATCTACATATAAAGCTGAAACTAATGTACCATACCGATCATTATCCGGCACAAAAAATGTATATGCTGGATCAATCAATCGGGATAAGCCTTTTCCGTAAACACTAAGCCAAATATTTCCTTCCGAATCTTCAAAGGCAAGCTTAACATTATCACTTTGCAAGCCATTAGACTCATTATAGGTTTTGTAAATATAGTAGCCAGTAGTATCCAATTTAACCACATGCACTCCTTCACCGAATGTGGATATCCAAAGGTTAGCATATTGATCTTCAAACACGCTCTGAACACCTTCAAAATCTACCCCTCTATTTTCTCCAATTAAATGAGTTGAAAATATTCCATTTGTTATGGTCAAATAATAAATAGAACTGGTTCCACTTAAAACAAAATACCCTTCTTTTGTACGTGCCTTTTCAATACTTTTCACGCGGTTAGATACGATTCCAGGAATATTTCGTATGACCTTTAGTTCGTCCTTTTCATTGTATCTACAGTATTTTAAGCCATCAACAGTTCCAATTAACAATTCATTATCCCCAATAAATTCAAATGAGAATACTGGAAATGATTCCTGTTCAAATTTTAGAGGTAAAGCATTATTTTCCTGATCAATTCTTACTAAACCATCAGTTTGATTAGAGAACCAAATATTTCCATTAGATGCTTGTCCTATATCAGTTATTGTGCTTTTAGTATTTAATCCAGGGACTATTTTATAAAAACCATCGCTATTTTTAAAGCTTAAATTACCATTGTTATGACCAAACCAATCCCCTTTTTCTGTATTTAAAGTACAAGTTATAAAATCGCCTCCTAAGGAATCTGAAGAATTGTAATTGGTAAATTGAAGTCCATCAAAACTAGCCAATCCGTTTGCTGTTCCAACCCAAAGGTACCCATCGGGATTTTGACTAATCGTATAGATATATGCTTGAGGAAGACCCTGATCAACACCGTAGTTAACAAATCTGTTTTCTTGAGCCACAAGTAAATTTATGGTGCTGATAAAAACAATCAGCATCACGAACATTGCCCTAATTATCTGTTCATTAGGCAATGTCTTTGTATATTTTATATCCTTAAGTTGACTATGCATTATTAACTAAAAAATCTAAATGTAAAAACAAAAATATCGACTATTTACTCTTAATTGGTAAGGTGAAATAAAAATAGGATCCAACTCCTTGTAATGATTCGACTCCGATTTCTCCACCGAGCAAATGAACCATACTTTTAGAGATTGCCAGACCTAATCCTGCACCTCTGTATAATTTATTCCATCCATTTCGATATTCCTTTCTAAATCGTTCGAAAATCACCTCTATTTGGTCTGCATTTATTCCTATTCCGGTATCTCTAACAAAAAACTTTATTTTATCTGGAGATGTCATTTCATAACCAAATTCAATGGTCCCTTTTTCCGTAAACTTTATCGCATTACCAATTAAATTGGATAATATTTGTTTAAGTCTTAAAGGATCTGATTGAATTGTAATATTGGTCGCATTAGAAACACATACCAATTCAAGATCTTCAGATTTAAGGTCAATTAACTTCTTATTATGAACATCGTTTAACTCTGATAAGATTTTATCAACCTCGCAATCTTGAATCTTTAACTTTAATTGCCCCGCTTCTATACTTGAAATATCCATTATATCATCTATTAAAGACAATAAATCATTGGTGTTTGATTTTAGAATAGACATGTATCTACCCTTTGAGCTTGGATTTACATTTGGTTCCTGAAGCATGGTTGAAAATCCAACAATCGCATTCAATGGCGTTCTTATTTCATGGGACATATTTGATAAAAAAGCTGTTTTTAATCGATCTGACTCTTCTGCTTTTTCTTTAGCAACTATTAATTCTTGCTCAGTACGTTTTCTTTCTTTAATAACCTCTTCCTTAGCAATAACCTCTCTTGTTTTATCATCAAGATTCTGAATTAAATTTCTTTGAATTCTTTTCAAATTCTTTTCTCTCAATACTATAAACAAATAGATAGCAAATATTAAGCAAATTAATGCTACGATTTGAAACCATGTTTTCTGCCAAAGTGGATACCTAATTTTAATTTTAAATTGCAATGGTTCTTTCGATTCTATTCCATTAGCAGTAAGTGCCTTTAAATTAAAAACATAATCTCCTGAACCTAACTGTTTATACTCCGCTTTTCTTTGATTTTCAAACCTTGACCAATCATGATCATACCCCTCAAGTTTATACTTGTATTTAATTAATTCAGGTTCGTTTAAACTAATTCCTTTAAATCCTAATTCAATTTTATAATGGCCAGATGGAAGTACTAATTTTTTCTCTGAAGAATATTCTTCTCCATTAATTCTTATTGATCCAATTTTTAAAGTTGGAGATACTAATTGTTGTACTTCTTTTGAAATATCATATTGGTAAATTCCTTTATTGGATCCGAACCACAAAATATTTTCATTAGAAACGGTGGAATTTCTATTAAATTCTACAGATTGGTGTATTCCCGCATTTTTCTGTATCGTTTTAATGTGATAATCAGAAACTCTAATTTGGCTAATCCCTCCCCGATGAGTAACCCAAATATTATCTTTATCGATGTTAAGGGAATAACAATAATCTGATAATAAACCATGTTGAAAGTTAACATTCAGGGTTGAATCCTGATTAATTACATATACTCCACTTCCTTGAGTGCCAATCCAAATAGCTCCATTATTATCCTCTATAATAGAAGAAATATTTAATAGATTACTCCCACTCGACAAATTTAAATTTGTTAAAATACTATTTTCGATATAGGATAAGGTATTACTTAAGGTCCCGACCCAGATTTTATTATCTTTATCCTTAAATAGATGATTTACTGAATTGTGAGGCAATCCTTCTTCTCTTAAGGTATACCATTTTTTATCTTCAGTATCAGGATTAAAACGACAAACACCTTTCTGTGTTCCAATCCAAACATGCTCGTGGTCGGATACAATAGAACTAATGGATTTTTCTAAATTACCCAAGCGAAGAAATTGCGACTGTATTTTTCCTGTTCGATAATTCAAGCGATAAACACCAGATTTTTCAGTCCCAATCCAAAGTTCGGTATTATTTCTATCACAAAGAGCTGTAATTTTATCGTTTGGTAATTTTCCATTAATATCATAAGAAGCTAAAACCTTGTTAGTGACTAAGTCACATTTTAATAATTCCTTACTAGTTCCAATCCATTTAAAGTTTTGATTTATACATATGGAATAAATATCATTACTGTAATATTTAGAGTTAAAATTGATAAAAGAGTTAGATGAAGGAACTAAACGACTAAGGCCACCGCCATATTTACCCACCCAAATATTTCCTTCACGATCTTCAAATACTGCTTTGATAGCGTCTGTTTGAAGTCCATTATCTTCTCCGTAATTCTTAATTGATTGAAGTGAACCATTTTCCGATAGGCTTAACTTAAATAAACCACTTGCCAAGCAAGATACCCATAAGTTGTCATTAGAGTCTTCAAATATATTTTGAGCGCGAGAACAATTGGTACTCTTTGTCAGTAACTCTATATTGTGCCCTTCGTTGTCTAATTCCAAACTAAATACACCTTCATCTTCGGTTAAAATATAATAGACATTTAACTTTGACGATTTAATAATATCCACAATTTTATTTTCACCAAGCTCGGTGAAATTGTATTTTTCTTCTACTTGTTCATTTTTATTTAACTCACATAATTTTAAACCTTCAGAAGTGCCTACTAGCATTTGTTCTTTAGAGGTAAAAATAAAGGTGTAAATGGGTTGGTGAAACAAAGATTTAAAAGCTTTTGATGATTTCATTTTAAGATTTAATTTCTTAAAACCATCATTTTGATTAGCAAACCAAACGTTACCATTAAAATCTTGTTGGATATCTACAACGCTACCAATACCTTTTTTAGCATTTTGAATGGGTTTAAAAATTCCGTTTTCATAATAACTCAAGTTACCATTGAAGTGGCCAAACCACAATCCTTCTTCGGTTTTTAAACCACAAGTGATGAAATTACCACCTAAAGAATCTTGTTCTGTAAAATTTTTAAAGTTATACCCATCAAATCGGGACAAACCATTACCCGTTCCTATCCATAAATTCCCCTCCTTATCTTGAGTGAAATTATAGACATATGCTTGTGCTAATCCATCATCAACACTATAATTTATAAATCGACTTTTCTGTGCAAAAATTAATGCTGGAAATAAGAGAAGCATCAAGAATATACACCATGTCTTATTTAGTTTCATAGTAAGTTCTTCATTAATTTTTTCTCTTTTTACCTATTGGTCTCATTTTAATTTTTGGAGTATAAACAGGAACGCCACCAATAGGAATAACAAAGAATGGTAGTGCTTTACCATATTGGTTTCTAACTGATATTACTACATTATTATTTTTAACCAAACTTGATCTTTTCTTAATAAACTGAAGCTCCAACGATGTGTTTTTTTCTCTTTCAATTATTGGAAATTCATTTCTAATCCATTGATTTTCACTGGACAAGTCACACAGCGCTCCGTTTTTAGCAATGGAGTTAATTCGAATATAACCATCATTGTCCCAATCAAAATTTGTTACTTCAACAGAAATGGTTTGATCATCAACGAAAGGATATATTTGAGAAATGTCATTCATATCATTTGATAAACGAAAAGCATATTCGTAAGTAAATATATTACCCCCTTCAACTTCTTTATTCTCTTTAGAATTTGTGCTCAGAAAAAACCTGTATAAATTACCATCGTCACCAGATTTACCCGTAACAATCACTTTAAAAACACGACCTCCAAACTTCTCGACCATCTCACCTTCAAAAGGATTAAATGGTCCAAAAGTATACCAGCCATCATCATATTTTGCATCATTTTTAAAATTCATTGATGCTAGTAGGTTTCCACTATTGTAATTCCCCTCTGGTTGGACTTCTTGTGCATCTTTATTGGACCAACATTCGAAACCTCCATATACAGAAAAATTAACTGTTGTATTATAATCCATCTTTTGTTCATCATGAGCTCCTCCGATTTCAGGATCGAATACGCGAATGTAAACAGGTTCCATTTGATTTTCAGGAATTAGGAAAAAGAAAACTTGTGAAAAATCATCATCTCCCCATGAGGTTTCAGCTTCTGATCCAAAGGTTACTAAGTAAGGAATATTTTCCTCCTCGGCAGGCGCAGACTGTCCATTTGTTAATTTTGGAATCACAAATCCTAATAGTAATAGACAATAAAAAGAGGTTAATTTTATAGGTGACATATCTAATTTTATTTTGTATGTTATTCTTTGATAACGATAAATTCGACTCTTTCTGAGCTTACAGATTTCTTTTCTTCTGCTGAAATTCCATAAACTGCAGTTCTCAATCTATATTTCTCAACGCCCTCTGAAATTAAATAATCTTGTATTAAATTGGCAGAAGCACTTGCTATATCAAAATCACTACTACTTGCAACTCTTACGTGAAATCCTATTTTTAGTTCTATCATAGGATTTTTCATTATGATTTGTAATAAACGAGTTAAGATAGGATTTGCCTTTTCCTTTATAAGATTTGCTTTTTGATCTATAAAATTATAATCAAACTGCTTGGATAAGAGTTTTAATTCTTCCTCAACAAGTTGAATTTGTTCATTACTTTTCTGTTTTTCTCTATTCTCACTTTTAAGGAAAAGATCTTTTGCAGGATGACTATTTAAATCAATCTCAGATTTAACATCCTTATTTTCATCTATTAATGGAAAACTTTTTTCCTTTACAAAGGATTCAAAAAATGTTAAATTTAATTTTTTGAGGATTTTAATTCGATTGTTTGGCAATTGAACTAAAATTGCTTGCTCAACAAAAGGTTCAATTAATTGTTCCAATTTAAACGCTTTTTCACCGGTATCTTTATTGGTTTCTCCTCTCTCCGCCTTTAGTACCATCAATGCAGAAGTATTTTTAACAATTTGAACTTCTTTTTCCACACATATTTTCTTACGAAGACCATTTTCATCCTTCTCACTTAATAGGCCTAAAATAACTTTATATGTTCCTTTTTTCTCAAATATATGATTGGTCGCAATACCTTGATCTAAATTACCATCACCATAATTCCAGAAATATTGCTCAATATTAATATTTGGTAAATTTGTTTTTGTAGCTTCAAAAAGAATCTCTTTTCTTGATACTTCTATGTCCTTACTTGAGATATAAGCTTGCTCATAATCTTGAAGTTCAAATTCATATTTTGTTTGTTTCAAGAAAACTTCCCCAGTTTGTTTATCTATTATATTTAGCTCTACAACGTAATTTCCTGGACCATCGTAACAATGTTCAGCTTCTTTTCCCTTTACCTTAACGCCATCACCAAAAACCCATTCGTAATAGGTTTTAGAGGTATCAAGAGGAGTATAATATTCATCGTAGAAAAGAAAACAGTATTCATTTTCTTTAATCGTATCGCAGTTTACAAATTGTGGTATGATTGTAGAAAACTCAAAAATATTATCTCCACCATTTCGATTACTGGAAAGATAGCCACTTTCAAAATTCTTATCGGTTATAAGAGCAAAATCATCAAATTCTGTATTGATTGGCGCATTTAAATGAAGAATATCTTCCCATCTACCATATTTTTGCTGAACTGAAAACAAATCAAGTCCACCAAGACCATCATGTCCATTGGATGCAAAATATAATTCTCCAGAATCTGAAATAAAAGGGAAACTCTCACTCTTCGAAGTATTGACCTTATCTCCCAAATTTTTTGGTTTAGACCATTCTCCATTGTTTAACTCAGACACATAAATATCTAATCCACCATAGCCGCCTGGCATATCGGATGCAAAAAATAAAAGAGAACCCTCCTTATTTATAGAAGGCATAGTAATATGGTAATCTACTCCATTGTATTTAAATGCTTCAGGCTCTGACCATAAATCATCTTTAAAGTTAGAAGTGAACAAGCCTAACTTATTTCTTTCATCCTTAACATCTCTTTTTTTGCTGTTTACCACATTATTTCTTGAATAAATAATGGTCGAATCATTATTTGTAAAGCACGCTGGACCATCATTAAAATTGGTCATTAATTCTAATGATAAAAGCTTAGGCTTACTTCCTATGCTATCCCCTTTTGTAGGAACATAAAACATATTGAACAACTCTTTATCTTCGGGCGTAGAAAAAGTAACAAACAGATCTGTTCTTTGGTTAGAGCAAAAAACAAGACCTTCCTTATAATATATGGCAGAATATTCATCATCTACAGTATTGCAAAATGATGCCATATCTACTTTGTAATTTAGATTCTGACCAACCAAACAAAATGGTTTAACCAAAATATATAATAACAATGTGAGTAAAAATCTATTCATATCAATTCTATTTACAAGCTATAGATTTCTTGGACTGTGTACTTTAATGGTGTATTTAAAATCATAACGAAGCATTACCTCATGAGAACCCTTTCGATATTGATTAATCTTTGTTGAATTGAAATCTCGAACATAACCCAAACTAAACTGTCTGTTTAACTGCATTTGAAACATACCTTTATACACCTTTTGTTCGCTATCAAACGCCATTCCAACTGAATATTTATCCATATAAATCAATCTATTCATAAAAATAAAATCTGCGTTATCCGATTTTTGATATTTCAACATTATACTAGGAACGTATTTAAATTGTTGCTCTAAATCGAAAATATAATCACCAGTAAGAATATAAGTATACTTAGCGAAATCATTTTTGATCATGTATTTGTCTTTGGTAGAGTTAAATGTGTAAGAAAGCATATGTGGCAATGAGAATCCTACATGATACTTCTTTGTTGAATAATACACTCCTAAACTAACTTCTGGTATTAAATAAGTTGGTGAGTTGTTTTGAATCAAATCATCGTTAGGATCGTTCGCACGCAATTCTGCCCATGCCGAATTTAACATGATAAATCCACCTCCTAATCCAAGATTAAGAGTTCCTTCCCTCATTTTTATTTTAAAGGAATAGTCGCCAATTATACTTGTTTCACTACTTACACCTATTTGATTATTAATTACTGATAATCCCAAGCCCATATTCTGCTTTCTCATTGGAGTATGAGCTGAAAATGTTAATGTTTTAGGAGCTCCACTAAAACCAACCCACTGATTTCGGTACATTAGATTAGCTGTTAGAGCATCACCTGTGCCGGCTACTGCAGGATTAAGAGCCAAAGGATTAAAAATAAACTGATTCGTAAGAAGAGGATTCTGTCCAAATAAATAGAACGGAGCAAGAAGCCATATTATAATAACTAATGTTTTTCTCATTCTATCTCTTTATCACAATGTAACCTTTGTAAATTTTACCATCATTTAATTCTAAAACATAAAAATAGGTGTCAACAACCAAATCAGTACCATTTCGATCTTTACCATTCCAATCATTTCGATAGTCTGTAGAGGTATATACTTCTATTCCTCTTCTATCAAGAATCGTTAAACTGATATTTTCCAGATTCTCCAGGCCTCTTATTTTAAAGAATTCATTATTCTGATCGCCATTTGGAGTAATTACATTCGGTATAAATATCTTGGATACTGCTATTTTAATTTCGTCAGAATCAACACAAAAGCTATTCGTTTCTATCCATTCTAAAATATTTTCACCAATTCCTAATTCAGTCACATGTGTACTTGGTGAAAATCGGTCAGAAATAGTAGCATTTCCTTTAATAAGGAACCATTCTCCTGTTCCTATTGTTGATAGTTGAGCATTAAGTTCTGTTTTTTCAGCATATTCCAGACTTAAATCAATGCCTGCATTGGCTATCGGTTGTTTTGCAAATTCAACTGTTATATTATCCTGATCCGTGCAAATACCATTCAACTCTGTCCATGAAAACTGGTAAGTGCCATATTCATCAACCATTACTTTCGCATCGGGATCATTTTCGTTAGGTACAAAAATTACATTGCCTTGACCGTTAATTTTATTCCAACTACCTATTCCCGCACTAGATATAGCATTCAATTGAAATTCTAAGCTACAAGACTCTCCATTAGTTCCCGCATTTGCATTAGGTTGTTCATAAAAGTTAATGGTTATGTCATCAGAATTAGAGCATACTCCATTATTTTCAGTCCATGTAAACGTATAGCTACCATAAGTATCTACCACAACCTGTGCATTTGGATCATTTGAGTTTGGTGTATAGCTAGCATTCCCATTTCCAGAAGAAATAGCCCAAGTTCCTATTCCTGCACTGGCATTCGCAGATAGATTATAAGTTAAGCCACAAACATCACTACCTGAACCGGCATCTGAATTCGGTTGCAAATAAAAATTTACTATGATAATATCTGAATCACTGCATACTCCATTTGTTTCTTTCCATTCAAATTGATAAGTATCAAATCGATCTACATTAACAATTGCATTAGGATCACTTTTGTTAGGAGTAAAAGTTGCTAAACCAACACCTCCAACTTGAATCCATTCCCCAACTCCTACACTAGGAATCGCAGTCAAATTAAAGTCTAAATCGCACTCATCACCTCCCAAACCTGCATTCGCAATAGGTTGCTCATAAAGATTCACTATGATTTCATCTGTATCTGAACATGTTCCATTCGTTTCTGTCCAAGATAATTTATAAGATCCATAAAGATCAGCGCTAACAATAGCGTTCGGATCGTTTTCATTAGGTGAAAAAATCAAATTTCCTGGGCCAGAAACTTTTGTCCAAGTTCCAAGACCAACACTAGATTTTGCTGTAAGTTGATAATCCAAATCACATTCATCACCTCCAATACCAGCATCAGTATTTGGCTGCTCATAATAATTAACAGTAATTATTTCACTATCCTCGCAACCATCG
This sequence comes from Labilibaculum sp. DW002, assembly GCF_029029525.1. Classification (NCBI taxonomy): domain Bacteria; kingdom Pseudomonadati; phylum Bacteroidota; class Bacteroidia; order Marinilabiliales; family Marinifilaceae; genus Paralabilibaculum; species Paralabilibaculum antarcticum. The sequence continues at coordinate 367,022 of NZ_JAKJSC010000001.1, forward strand.
TTAGATTCCGACCATTGTAGTTGGTAAGTTCCATAGGAATCAGCAGAGGCAACTGCGTTTGCAGTATTTTCATTTGGTGTGAAATTTATATTCCCTGGTCCAGTAACTTTAGTCCAAATACCTGTCCCTACACTTGGAATCGCAGACAAAGTGAAGTCAAGATCACATTCATCACCACCAGAACCTGCATTTACAACAGGACCAGAAGATATGGTAAGTATCATATTATCGACCGCTGCAACACAAGATGGATTACTTACCGTTTTGGTTAAAGTTATTACTCCGGTATCACTAATACCACGTATATAAATCGGATTTTCAATCGAATTATCGTTAAAACTTCCATCTCCACTAGTAGACCAAACTATTGATCCATTTGTTGACGTACTGCCCATAATCTGATATGATGGGCCACATAATTTATCATCTAAACCAGCATTAGAAGATGGTGCTGTATTATAATTTACAGTGATATCAGCAGTACTTAAACACGTAGCGTTGCGAATTGTCCAACGATACACATAAGTTCCATAAATATCGGCGGTGGCTATAGAATTTCCATTATTAACTGCACTAAAAATGCTAGTGCCAGGACCTGATAATTGAGACCATTCTCCAATCCCAATAAGAGGAATATTTCCATTTAAGGGATTGCTATTTAATAATTCACAATGATTCTGATCAGGACCAACTGTTGCCGTGCTTGGAGCCTCTTTATATTCTATTGTAACATCGTCAAAACTCGGAACGCAAGAGCCATTACTAATTGACCAACGATATACGTAAACTCCGTACGTGTCGGCGCTTGCAGTTGAATTTCCATTATTTGGCAAACTAAAAATTGTTGTCCCTGGACCCGAAACTTGCGTCCAATTACCAATACCAATAGTTGGAGTATTTCCGCCCAAACTCGCACTACTTAATACACCACAAATAAATTGATTTGTACCAGTTGATGCAATTGTAGGCTTGTCGTTATATGTAACTCTTATTTCTTCAAAGGTAGAACATGTTCCATTTGCAATGGTCCATCGGTAAATGTAAGTTCCGTAAGAATCAACTAAGGCAGTTGTATTCCCATTTGAAACATCTGCAAAAGTTGTTGATCCTGGGCCTGATATTTGTGACCAATTTCCAATTCCAATAACTGATGCATTACCACCTAAATTATTACTTGTGAAAGTTTCACATAAATCTTGATCCATTCCAACAGTTGCAACTGTCGGTATTTCATAATAAGTAACAGAAATATCGTCATAATTTGCAGAACAGATTCCGTTACTGATTGACCAACGATAAATATAGGTGCCGTAAGTATTTGCTGTAGCAGTAGAATTTCCATCGTTAACAGAACTAAAAACTGTCGATCCAGGTCCAGAAACCTGTGACCAAGTTCCAATTCCAACTGAAGGTGTATTTCCTCCTAAAGCATTAGAAGAAGATAAACCACAAATATCTTGATTTAATCCAACATTTGCCGCAGAAGGTTGTTCGTAAAAAGTAACAATCAGTTCTGCTGTAGATGATACACAAGGTCCACTCGTTAATGTCCATCTGTATGTGTAACTTCCATAAGTATCTGCTGTAACCGTTGCATTACCATCATTTTCATCGCTAAACACACTAGAACCAGGTCCAGAAACCTGTGACCAAGTTCCATCTCCTAAGCTTGGCGAATTACCCGCCAGAATTAAACTTGTTAAGGTTCCACATCTCTCCTGATTGCTTCCTACTGTAGCAACTTCTGAATTATCGTAGTATGTTACTGTAACATCAGCAGTTGATGAAGTACAGGTCCCATTTGTTATTGTCCATCTATAAACGTACGTTCCATAATTAGAAACTGTAGCAATGGCATCTCCTAAATTACTATTGCTAAAAGTGCTTAAGCCTGGACCTGACTCTTGATACCAAGTTCCGATACCAGCTGTTGGTGTATTTCCTCCTAAAGGTAAACTTGTTTTAACTCCACATCTTTCTTGGTCAGTTCCGACAGAAGCAATGCTTGGAGTTTCCAAAAAATTAACTGTTATTTCATCCTGATCTGAGCAAGTACCATTTACTTCCGTCCATCTCAATGTGAAAGATCCATAGGTATCTGATGTTACGGTAGCATTTGGGTCATTAGCATTTGGTGAAAAGCTTAGATTTCCTGTTCCAGATACTTTTGTCCAAGTTCCCGTTCCTACGCTTTGTGTTGCTGACAAATTAAAGTCAAAATCACATTCATCACCTCCAGAACCAGCATTAGCGATTGGCTGCTCATAAAAATTAACTGTTATTTCATCCTGATCTGAGCATGTTCCATTTACTTCTGTCCATCTTAATGTGAAGGATCCATAGGCATCGGATGTTACGGTAGCGTTTGAATTATTAGCATTTGGTGAAAAGCTAAGATTACCAGTGCCTGAGATTTTTGTCCAAGCTCCCGTTCCTACGCTTGGAGTTGCAGATAAAGTAATATTTAAATCACATTCATCACCTCCAGAACCAGCATTAGCAATAGGCTGCTCATAAAAATTAATTGTTATTTCATCCTGATCTGAGCAAGTACCATTTACTTCTGTCCATCTTAATGTGAAAGATCCATAGGTATCTGATGTTACAGTAGGGTTTGGATCATTAGCATTTGGTGAAAAGCTTAGACTTCCTGTTCCTGAGATTTTTGTCCAAGTTCCTGTTCCAACACTTGGCGTTGCAGACAAAGTAATATTTAAATCACATTCATCACCTCCAGAACCAGCATTAGCAATAGGTTGCTCATAAAAAATAACTGTTATTTCATCCTGATCTGAACAAGTACCATTTACTTCTGTCCATCTTAATGTGAAGGATCCATAGGTATCTGATGTTAGAGTAGCGTTTGCATCATTTGCATTAGGTGAAAAGCTAAGATTTCCTGTGCCTGAGATTTTTGTCCAAGTTCCTGTTCCAACACTTGGCGTTGCAGATAAAGTAATATTTAAATCACATTCATCACCTCCAGAACCAGCATTAGCAATAGGCTGCTCATAAAAATTAACTGTTATTTCATCCTGGTCTGAGCAAGTTCCATTTACTTCCGTCCATCTTAATGTGAAAGTTCCATAGGAATCGGATGTTACGGTAGCGTTTGGATCATTAGCATTTGGTGAAAAACTTAGATTTCCTGTGCCTGATACTTTTGACCAAGTTCCTGTTCCTACGCTTTGTGTTGCTGACAAATTAAAGTCAAGATCACACTCATCTCCTCCTGAGCCAGCATTAGCGATAGGCTGCTCATAAAAATTAACTATTATTTCATCCTGGTCTGAGCAAATACCATTTACTTCCGTCCATCTTAACGTGAAGGAACCATAGGTATCTGATGTTACAATAGCGTTTGAATCATTAGCATTTGGTGAAAAACTTAGATTTCCTGTACCTGATACTTTCGTCCAGTTTCCTGTTCCAACACTTGGCGTTGCAGATAAAGTGAAATTTAAATCACACTCACTTCCTCCTGAGCCAGCATTAGCAATAGGCTGTTCTTGGAAATCTATAGTAAGTTCCGCAGAAGAAGACACACATGGTCCATTTGTTAATGTCCATCTGTACTGATAGCTACCATAGGTATCAACTGTAACGGTTGAATTTCCATTATTTGCATCACTAAATACACTTGAACCTGGGCCTGATAATTGTGACCAAGTTCCAATCCCAACACTTGGAGCATTTCCTCCAAGAATCAAACTAGTTAACGTTCCACATCTTTCCTGATCACTTCCAACAGTTGCAGCATCAGAGTCCTCATAATAAGTTATCGTTACATCGGCACTTGATGAAGTACAAGTGCCATTCGTAATTGTCCATCTGTAAACGTATGTTCCATAATTAGAAACAGTAGCAATTGCATTAGCTAAATTATCATCACTAAAAGTGCTTAATCCTGGGCCCGATTCTTGAGACCAAGTTCCAACACCAATTGTAGCTACATTTCCCCCTAAAGCAAGGCTTGTTTTTACCCCACATCTATCTTGATCGGCTCCAACACTTGCTACTGTTGGGGTTTCATAGTAATTTACAGTTACATCAGCAGTAGTTGAAGAACACGTTCCATTACTGATTGTCCAACGATATACATAAATTCCAAATTGAGTTGGTTTAGCGGTTGCGTTACCTAGATTCACATCGCTAAATGTTGTTGACCCTGGACCAGAAACCTGAGACCAAGTACCTATCATTGGCGAAGTTGGATCATTACCTCCTAGGGATGCGCTCTGAGTTGTAAGGATATCAGAACTACAAATATTTTGATCTGTTCCAACCGTTGCAGGAGCAGGTGATTCTAAAAAGTTAACACTTATATCCGCAGTTGAAGATGTACAAGTTCCATTACTGATCGTCCAACGATATACATAGTTTCCATACTGCGTAACGGTAGCTGTTGAATTTCCTAAAAGATCATTACTAAATATCGTTGTTCCTGAACCAGATACTTGTGACCATACTCCACTGCCTACTGTTGGTGTATTTCCACCTAAACTGGCACTTGTTAATACTGCGCAATATTCTTGATCAGCACCAGTACTTGCTATCGATGGTGTTTGATAATAATTTAAAGTTACATCAGCAGTAGTTGAAGCACACGTTCCATTACTAATTGTCCACCTGTACACATACACACCAAATTGATCAGGTTTAGCTGTAGAACTTCCTGAATTTGAATTACTGAATGTTGTTGATCCTGGTCCAGAAACCTGAGACCAAGTACCTGTCATTGGCAAAGTTGGATCATTACCTCCTAAGGATGCGCTCTGCGCTGTAAGAATATCAGAACTACAAATATCTTGATCTGCTCCAACTGTCGCGAGAACTGGTGATTCAAAAAAGTTAACTGTAACATCCGCAGTAGTTGGTGTACAGGTTCCATTACTTATCGTCCAGCGATAAACATAAGTTCCAAATTGAGTTGGTTTAGCTGTTGCGTTACCTAGATTAACATCGCTAAATGTTGTTGATCCTGGACCAGAGAACTGAGACCAAGTACCTATCATTGGCAATATTGGCGTATTTCCCCCTAAGGATGTACTTTGAATTGTAAGAATATCCGTAGCACAAATATTTTGTTCTGAACCAACTGTTGCTGATATTGGAGATTCATAAAAATTTACGATAATATCAGCAGTTGTCGATGCACAAACTCCATTACTTATTGTCCAACGATAAACATAGGTACCATATTGAGTTACCGTAGCTGTTGAAGTTCCTAAAATGCTATTATTAAATATTGTTGTGCCAGAGCCAGATACTTGTGTCCACAATCCACTTCCAGAGCTTGGTGTATTTCCATCTAGGCTCGTACTTGTTAAAACACCGCAATTATCTTGATCTGTTCCTACACTTGCTGTTGTAGGTGGCTCTTCGTAATTCACAGTAACATCTGCCGAACTTGATGCACAGGTTCCATTACTTATTGTCCAGCGGTATACGTAAGTGCCATAGTCACTAGCAGTAGCGGTCGAACTACCTGAATTAGGCGCACTAAAAGTACTTGTGCCCGTTCCAGAGAACTGTGTCCAAGTTCCTGTTCCTATGCTTGGATTATTTCCTCCTAGACTAGTACTTATTTTGTCACAATTGTCTTGATTTAGTCCTACGCTTGCAACATCTGGAGTTTCATAATAATTTACTGTAATATCAGCAAAACTTGAGCAGGCTCCATTTACTATAGTCCATCGATATACATATGAACCATATTGGGTAGCTGTGGCAGTAGAACTACCAGAATTTTCATCTCCAAAAATTGTTGAACCTGGACCAGATATTTGACTCCATGTGCCAACACCTACAACAGGAGTATTTCCACCAAAACCAGAACTAAGAAGGCCTCCACATACATTACGTGTTCCTCCAACCGTAGCGGTAGTAGGTGCAGCAATGAAACTTACATTTACATCAGCTGTTTTAACAATACATGGTCCGTTGCTTATAGTCCATCTGTACACGTAATCTCCTACTGCATCAACAGTTGCGGTTGATGTTCCTAAATTTGCATCACTAAAAATTGTTGTACCCGGGCCTGAAACTTGTGACCAAGTTCCTATACCTATATCTGGAACATTACCTCCAAGCGCTTCACTAACAAATGTACCGCATGAATTCTGTGCAGAACCAACACTTGCATCGGATGGCGTTTCAAAAAAGTTAACAACTAATGTATCTATTGAATAACAGGAGCCATTAGATACCTCTAAATTAAACACATATCTTCCATAACTGGAAACTCCTACATTAGAAACAAATCCTGTTGGAGAAGCTATTATTGCCATTCCTGGGCCCGATTTTATAGACCACAAACGATCTCCAACACTAGGATTTTTAATCGAAATTGTTGTAAGGAGACCACAAATATCCTTATCATCTTCAGGCGACGCGAAAGTAGGAGTTGAAAAGTCAACATTAATCTTATCTGAACTCTCGCAAGTTCCATTAGTGACTGTCCAAGTAAATTCATAAATACCGGTATCATCGACAGAAACTGTGGCATTTGGTGTAAATTCATTTGGTGCGAAAGTAGCATTTCCTGAACCTCCTGTTTTAGTCCATGTACCTGCACCAACACTTGGGCTTACTGCAGAAAGAAGATAATCGTAACCACACTGATCGCCACCAGTTCCTGCATCAGCAATCACATCAGCACATGCGCCAGATGAACAAATTTGAAAATCACCTGTTATATTTCCTTGATCATATACTCTAATATAAAGGATTTCACCAGCAGTTCTACCCGTAAAGCTTCCAGATGTTAATGCAAAAGCTGGATTTACCGATTCAAAACAGCCTATTTCTGTTAAATTGTCACATGTCCCCTGATAAACGGTAAAATTCACTTTATTTAACCAATCTGTTGTTCTTAAAGTAAATGCTTCAATCGTAATTTCTCCAGAACTTGGAACAATTGCTGTAAACCATACATCTGCTCCTGAATAACTGCCACAAGACGGAACATCAACTCCACTATCACTAGCATCTATATTAGAATAGGTTGCATATGTGCAGGTTAAGTTGGTTGTTATAGGTGTTGCACTACATGGATTATCGTTCGAAGGAGGTGCCGGAAAACTGGCTATATATGGCGCTGAAGTATCAAATATTGATGTATCATGAGCAGAAAGTTTACCTATTCCCACTATCATACCAACAGCAAATAATAAAAAAATAACTACTAAAAGTAGATGTCTTTTCATAAATTAATTATTTGAATTAATCACAAGTAACTATAAATAATAATTAAGCAAAATCAAAGATATGCATAATACCCTTGATTTCACTTATCATTATTATAATAATAAGGTCAATTTACAATCCAATATATTTTACAGTCCCAACCCGAATAAGTTAAGTGTAGAATAATAAATACGAGATAAGAACAATTTTGTTCCTTTCTAAAAATAGCATATTCTACAGATAAAATAATTGATCATTAAAAATAAAGAAAAGAATGAGAAGTACAAGCTATTAAATGATCTCTAATGGTAAAGTTTGCAGGTTATAAATTGCAATGAAAAAAGAGATTTTAAATTATAGCGTTTTATTCTGAACTAATTACCTGAGAAGGGCATCCATTTACTCATCCCTAATCGCCTCAATAGGACGAACTTCCATTGCTCTTTTTGCAGGTATAACTCCAGCAAACAAACCTGCAAAAATCAAAATAGTTAAAGCAATCATGGCAATAGAGAAATCGACTTCAGGATTGGTAAACATGGAATTATCTCCCCCACCATTTTCTATTGCTTTATTGATCAGCTCAAGAATTACCACACCGAAAACTAAACCAAACCATCCAGCAATAGCTGTTAGTACAACTGATTCAGTAATTACTGAACTGATAATCATTGAAGGTGATGCACCAATGGCTCTTTGAATACCAATTTCTTTGGTTCGTTTTTTTACAATGAACAACATGATATTACTCACCCCTATAATACCGGCCATTAATGTTCCAATACCAACAATCCAGATTAGACCAGAAATTCCCATAAAGAGTTGATTGATTTTAATAAATTCTTTCTCAACATTATGAGACCCAAAAGCCCTCGTATCTTCAGGGTGTATTGTATGGCGCCTTCTTAGCAGTGATTTAACTTTTTCTTCAACGTAAGTTGCTGTGTATTCTTCTTTTGAGGTAATTGAATAATGCCCTACAATAGTTCCGTAATTATAGGTTTTTTGAAGGGTGGTAAAAGGAATAAATACGCATTGATCTTGCCATTCGCCCCAACCTTGATTGTGCATCGATTTATAAGTTCCCACAACTTGAAAATATACTCCGTGAATTTTAATGTATTCCCCTATTGGTTCCTCGCCCTCTTCAAATAAAACTTCTACAACGCGTTTTCCTATTACTGCAATTTTTCTACTTTCATTTATATCCACTTGATTTAAAAATCGTCCTTTAATCATGGTCACTGGATCAATCTTATTCACATCAGGCACATCACCCAGAATACTAAAAGCACCAGTTTTATCTTTTCTAATTACATTATTATTGGCATTTCCACCTCTGGCTTCTATACGTGGAGCTATAAGTTTAATTTCGGGCACATTATCAATAATAGCTTTGGTATCTTCATTGGTAAAGTTATAGCGTCTACCCTGCTTAAATCCTTTATATGGTTTACTTGTTGGCTGTGTCCAGATAAAAACAGAATTAGTAGCAAAATCGCCCATACCATAATACACGCCATTTTCCAGACCTTTACCTGATCCTAGCATAATAATGAGCATGAAAATACCCCAAAAAACACCAAAAGCAGTAAGAAAGGTTCTTAGCTTATTACTCTTCAAGGCCATATATACTTCGGTCCATCTATCTTTATCAAACATGATATTATATTTTCATTAGTATTTTTATTATTTTCAAAAAAGCAAGTACCTATTATTCATCCGACAAAGCTTCTATCGGCCTCACGCTAGCTGCTTTCCATGCTGGAAAGAAACCTGCCAAAAGACCCGCAAACACGAGCACTGCAGTAGCAGTTAAGCCAACATCCAAATCCACCGACGGGTTCATAAAGAATTCGATTTGTGTATGAGGTGCTAAAAGTTCCAAGAGAATGACTCCCATAGCTAAACCCACATACCCAGCAACACTTGTGATAAGCACCGATTCAAACAAAACAAGTCCAATTATTGAACTAGGACTTGCTCCCAAGGCTTTCCGAATTCCTATTTCTCTTGTTCTTTCCCGTACAACAATAATCATGATATTACTAACACCAACAATACCGGCGATAATCGTGCCTAACCCTATAACCCATACGAACAGTCGAATACCTGCAAACAAAGACATAGTTCGCTGATAATTTTCCATATTGTTATTGATGAACATAGCCCGCTTGTCTTTGGGATCGAATTTATGTCGGGCAGCAAAGGTGTTTTTTAGATGTTTTTCCATATGCTTCAATTCTTCAATATCATGAGTTTGAGTTGTGAAGGACATATTGGAAATTCGATTGGCTCCATCGAATACACGTTGGGCCGTTGAGATAGGTATATAAACACGCTGAAGATCTCTTTCTGAATGGTCGGTGAATGTTCCAATCACCTGAAAAGGAATATTGTTGATTTTAACATACTTACCTACAGGCTCCTCTTTTTCAAATAGCGCATCCTCTACAACAGTAGAAATAGAAACAACTTTTCGGTATTGCTTGACATCAATTTCATTTAGGAATCGACCTTTTAAGCTAGTCGTGTTTTCAAGAGTTTCGGTATCAGGATGAACAGCAACAATGGAATAATTAACGAATTCAGTTTTGTAGGTTATCAGGTTGTTTCCTCGAATGGTAAAGCGAGAACTAATTTTGTCAACATCCAAACCAGATTGTTTAGTTCGTGAATAATCTTCGTTGGTAAATTGAATACGTCTTCCGGGTTGCATACCATCATAGGCCATGCTGGTTTGCCCGCTATAGAGCCAAAGACTGTTTTCGGCGTCAGCTTTAAACTGATTCACGACACCATTTTGCAAACCGTTACCTGAACCCAAAAGAATGATGAGCATAAAAATTCCCCAGGATACACTAAAGCCTGTTAATATAGTACGCAGTTTGTTCTTTCGGATGGTTTCATAAATCTCTTGCCACTTATCAAGATCGATCATGCTGTTTTATTTAGAATTACACAACTAATGTATAGGACGCACGAAGCAGTCTTTACGTTACAATTGTGGTATCCTAAAATTTGGAAGGTATAATAGCGGTGGGTTTTCTAATTACAATATAAAGAAAGAATTTTAAGAAATCAAGAGCTCAATCATTTAATACTAATCGATTTTATTATTTATGAAAACTTAAACAAGGGATTTTCAACAAGTTGAGAATTAATCTTATTTAACTTTCCTTAGGAGCTCTTAACCATGCTATAAACTATCTTTACAATATAAAGTAGAATAAATAAGTAGTTTTTTATAGTAGATTGAGATTAAGGTTAAATTTTAGGGTAATGGGTCAGGTGGTTTCTGATCCATTTTTTTTGTACAAAATTCTATGATACCTTTACTTTATGGATGCTACTCAACTAAACCACATCTACAAAACAATCCCTGAGGATAAAATTCCTTGGGTAATGGATCATCTTCCTAACTGTCTATTAGAGGTGCTGAATAAGCAAGATATAAAAGCTTGTAAAATAGCTGATTTAGGATGTGGAATTGGAACTTATAGTTTATACTTGGCTAGGCTTGGCTTTGATATATTTGGTATTGATTACTCTGAAGTAGCCATAGAAAAGGCCAAACAAATCTTTAAATTGAATCAGATGAAAGGTGAATTTATCACTCTTGACCTGACTCAAAAAACAGAACGTATTTTACCTGTTTCTGATTTTGCTTTCGACTACGAAGTACTACATCATATCTTTCCAAAAGATAGAGTTCAATATTTTAAAAATGTCTTTGATTTATTATCAGACAATGGCATGTATCTATCCGTTTGCTTTAGCGAGGATGATAAATGTTTTGGTGGAGAGGGTAAATTTCGCAAAACACCACTTGGAACAACATTATATTTTTCCAACGAAAATGAAATCAGACAATTAAGCTCTCCTTTATTTGAAATATTAGAATTGAAAACCATTGATATTCCAGGGAAACGCGATTCTCACAAAGCAATCTATTGTTTGATGCAAAAAAAATCCACAACCTAAGGTCGTGGATTATATTTTAAACCAGATACTGAGCAAAAAGCTCGTCGAAAACTTCCCCTTTCGACAATCGCCCATTTACCAAACAAATGGTGTATACTTTTCCTTTTGCACAAAGCTTATTATCTGAGATACGATAAATGTCTTCATGAAATATAAGTTTTGGCCCATCCCTATCAATATTCAATTTCACAAGAAACTCATCACCTGAACTAAGCGAAGTTTTAAAGTCAATTTCAACACGAGCTACCATAGCATCAAGCCCTTGCTCATGCAAAAGTTTAAAATTACTTCCTGCAGATTCTAAAAACTCATGACGCGCATGCTCCAAATAATTCTGATAAACTGAATTATTAACAACACCCTGTAAGTCACACTCATAATCGCGAACCTTCAGCTTTAATTCGTAAATATAATTTTTCATATTCTTATTTTAATCAATGGTAAAGCTATAAACTATTTGAAAAATGACCCCATCTATAAACGAAAAAACAGAGCCGAATTATAAATCCGACTCTGTTAATATAAATTTGAACAATTTAAAAATCTGTTTTGCCCTCAACATAATCGCTAAAGCTATCAATTCCTAAATCGTCTATAGATTTTTTACAGAAAGAATAAATAAAGGCACTAGCCAATCTTGCATTGGTAACCAAAGGTACATTTAAGTCAATCGCAGTTCTTCTGATTGAATAATCGTTATTCAGCTCCGTTTTGCTTAAGTTCTTTGGTATGTTAATTACCAAATCAACTTTATGTTCTTTTATCAAACTTTGAGCTGTAATTTCAACATCTTCATCAGGCCAACCTACACTTTCGATGGTAACACCGTTCTCTTCCAAGAATTTTGCAGTACCTCTAGTTCCATACAATTTATGCCCTCTTTCTTCAAGCATTTTTGCACTTTTTAAAAGCTCTATTTTCGAGCGAATAGGTCCGCTACTAATCAAAACACTCTTCTTCGGAATTCGATAACCCACTGACAACATTGACTTTAGTATCGCATCGTAATAATCTGGTCCAATACAACCAACTTCACCTGTCGAAGCCATATCTACACCCAAAATAGGGTCGGCTTTTGACAGTCTCGAGAAGGAGAACTGTGAGGCTTTCACACCAATATTTTCTAATTCAAACATAGATGGCATTTGCGTAGGAATTGGTCCATCTAACATTGCTGTAGCAGCCAGCTCTACAAAATTGTAATCCATTACTTTGGATACAAAAGGAAAACTTCGACTAGCTCTTACATTACATTCGATCACTTTTATATCATTATCCTTTGCCAGAAGTTGCATGTTAAATGGCCCAGTGATATTCAATGAATTGGCAATTTCACTTGCAATCTTTCTGATACGTCGAATTGTTTCAAAATACAGTTTCTGCGGAGGGAATACCAAGGTCGCATCTCCTGAGTGAACACCTGCAAATTCAACATGTTCAGAGATTGCATCTATCAGAATTTCACCATTTTTAGCGACCCCATCAAACTCAATTTCCTTGGCTTGCTGAATAAATTCACTCACCACGACAGGATATTGTTTAGACACCTGTGTCGCCAAATTCAAGAAATGTTCCAACTCATTTTTATTAGACACCACATTCATAGCGGCACCTGAAAGCACGTAACTTGGACGAATCAAAACAGGGAAGTCTACTTCATCGATAAAGGTATGAATGGCTTCAATACTACTCAATTCTGCCCAACGTGGCTGATCTACTCCCAAATCATCAAGCATTGCAGAGAAAGTCTTTCTATTTTCAGCTCTGTCAATACTCTCTGGAGATGTTCCGAGAACCTTGACTTCAGACTTATGCAATCTCATAGAGAGGTTATTAGGAATTTGACCTCCCACCGATACAATTACGCCTTTAGGTTGTTCCAAATCAATTATATCAAGGACTCTTTCAAAAGATAGTTCATCAAAGTATAATCGATCACAAACATCATAGTCTGTACTTACCGTTTCCGGATTGTAATTGATCATAACTGAACGGTAACCTTCTTTCTTCACACCACTTAAAGCATTTACACTACACCAGTCGAATTCCACGCTGGAGCCAATACGATATGCACCAGAACCAAGAACGATAACTGACTTATTGTCATTCTCATAAACCAAGTCATCTTCACTTCCACTATAAGTTAAATAAAGGTAGTTGGTTTGAGCAGGATATTCGGCTGCAAGCGTATCAATTTGCTTTACAACCGGAGTAATTCCAAGTTTTTTACGTGTATTCCTTACCTGTAAAAGCTCAGATTCCATATTTCCACTTTCAGGTTTTAGAACAAAACGAGCGATCTGAAAATCAGAAAATCCATACACTTTTGAATCTTTAAGTAATGCATCAGGTAATTCCTGTAAGTTGTTATATTTCTGAAGATCCCATTTCAATTTTGTGATGTGCTCTAGCTTGCTTAGAAACCACTTATCGATCTTCGTAAGATCATGTATTTTATCAATAGAATATCCTTTTTCGAAAGCCTGAGCAACAGCAAATATTCTCATATCTGTAGGGTTAGCCAATTCTTTATCAACATCCTCAAACTTAGAATGGACATTCCCCACAAAACCATGCATGCCCTGCCCGATCATTCTCAGACCTTTTTGAATAGCTTCCTCAAAGTTTCGACCAATGGCCATCACTTCTCCAACCGACTTCATGCTTGAACCAATCTCCTTGGTCACGCCTTCGAATTTATTCAAATCCCAACGCGGAATTTTACATACCACATAATCGAGAGCTGGCTCAAAACAAGCTGTAGTTGTCTTGGTTACAGCATTCTTTAGATCTTGCAATGCATAACCCAATCCTAATTTTGCTGCTACAAAAGCTAGTGGGTAACCTGTTGCTTTAGAGGCTAATGCTGAAGATCTAGATAGACGAGCATTCACCTCAATCACACGATAATCCTCTGAATTTGGATCGAGTGCGTATTGAACGTTACACTCTCCAACCACGCCCATATGGCGGATAATCTTAAGAGCGAGTGATCTTAACTTGTGGTATTCCGAGTTCGTAAGAGTTTGCGATGGCGCAATTACGATACTTTCACCCGTATGGATTCCAAGCGGATCAAAATTCTCCATATTACATACCGTAATACAGTTGTCGTAAGCATCACGAACAACCTCGTATTCTACCTCTTTCCAACCTTTCAGAGACTCTTCAATTAATATTTGAGATGAATAGGACAAAGCATTTTCTGCTAAGCTTCTTAGCTCATCCATATTATTACAGAAACCTGAACCTTGTCCACCTAATGTGAAGGCTGCACGAACAATGATTGGGAAACCAAGTTCTTCTGCTGCTTCCAAAGCCGCATCAATCGACCCTACAGCCATACTGTTTGGCGTTTTTACGTCAATCTTGCGAAGTTCATTAGCAAATATTTCCCTATCTTCTGTTTTAATGATTGTCTCGATAGGTGTTCCAAGTACTTTTAGATTATATTTTTCAAGAGTTCCTGCATTGAAAAGCTCAATACCACAATTCAGTGCAGTTTGTCCACCAAATGCTAAAAGAATACCATCCGGCTTCTCTTTTAGGATCACTTGTTCTACAAAATGAGGCGTAACAGGTAGAAAGTAGATTTCATCTGCAATACCTTTTGATGTTTGTACGGTTGCAATATTGGGATTTATTAGTACAGTTTTGATCCCTTCTTCCTTCATGGCCTTTAAAGCCTGAGAACCTGAGTAATCAAACTCACCCGCTTCACCAATCTTAAGTGCTCCGGAACCTAATACTAATACCTTCTTTATATCTTGCTTCATTTTATATGCGAATTAAAGGGCTAAACTATTTTTTATTGCTTTTAAAATCTTCAATCATTTCTATGAAATCATCGAATAAGAATTCCGTATCAGTTGGTCCACTTGAAGCCTCAGGGTGAAACTGTGATGAGAAGAAAGGTTTGCTAGCATGCTTAATCCCTTCGCAAGTATCATCATTTGCATTTACAAATAATGGCTCCCATTCATTTGGCAATGTGTCCATATTAATTGCATAACCATGATTTTGTGAGGTAATGAAACAACGCTTGCTGCCTTTCAAAACAACTGGTTGGTTGTGACTTCTGTGACCATACTTCAATTTGTAAGTGTCAGCGCCAGCTGCTAAAGCCATCAATTGTGTACCCAAACAAATACCCATTATTGGTGTATCTTTTTCGAAAACAGATTTAAGGTTAGCGATCGCTTTCACATTTTGCTTTGGATCTCCAGGACCGTTCGATATAAATAGCCCATCATATTCTTCGTTCGTGAAATCATAATCGTGAGGAACACGAATTACTGTTGTATCGCGCTTCAACAAACAACGAATAATGTTGTTTTTCACACCACAATCAAGCAATAATACTTTGTGTTTTCCATCTCCATAAACAATCTTTTCCGATGTGCTTACCTGCGCAACAAGGTTTTCAAGATTTGGATCCTTCCATTCTGGCTCTACATCTTCAAAAACAATTTTTGCAAGCATACTTCCTTGTTCACGAAGCTTCTTAGTTAATGCTCTTGTATCCACACCATAAATACCTGGTATTTTATGCTCTTTCATCCAATCACCTAAACTAAGGCTTGCATTCCAATGACTAAATTCCTCGGTGTAATCAGAAACAATAAAAGCCGACACTTGAATTTTTTCAGACTCGTAAAAACGAAACAAATCATCCTCTTGAAGTGTTCCTGGAACGCCATAATTCCCAATCAAAGGGAAAGTACTCACTAAAATCTGTCCTCGGTAAGAAGGATCAGTTAAGCTTTCAGGATAACCTGTCATAGCGGTGTTAAATACCATCTCCCCTGCAATGGATTCCTGATAACCAAAAGATGTACCGGTGTACTCCGATCCATCCTGTAAAATCAATTTAGCTTTTGTCTTCACTGACATAAAAGTTCTATAAAATGGTTTATAATTAGTTTTTTATATTGTATTAGAACAGAATTAATGGCTGCTCTTATATTCTATTTAATAAATTCATGTAGGCTTCTTTCGTTTTGTTGAAATTAAAACCAATGAATATATCATTCATCTTATCAACGATCTTATCGTTACACAAGTTCCCAATACTTCCTTCATGAACATGTTTCACTTTTCCATCGTATTCAAAATTACCTTCTTCAACAATTTGCCCAATCTTCTTATAAGCATCTCGGAAAGGAATGCCATCAAGTACCATTTGGTTTACCTCTTCCACAGTAAACATGTATTTGTAACGCTCGTCTTTAATAACTTCTTTATTGATTTTCACATTAGATAACATGACTCTAGTCATTTCAATACAAGCAATCATTTTATCAAAGGCTGGCATAAAAAATTCCTTTGTCAACTGATAATCTCTATGATATCCAGATGGTAGGTTAGATGTTACAGCTTGAATTTGAGCAGGCAACATCTGCAATGCGTTTGCATGAGCACGAATCAATTCAAAAACATCAGGATTCTTTTTATGTGGCATAATGCTACTACCTGTCGTTAATTCATCAGGAAAGCTTAAGAAATTAAAGTTTTGACTGTTGTACAAACATGCATCCATAGCTAATTTGGCAATTGTCATCGCCATATTTGCTAATGCCGAAAGAACTGTAAATTCCATTTTGCCACGACCCATTTGGGCATAAACAACATTATAGCTCAAATCTCTAAAGCCTAATAAGTCGGTTGTCATTTGTCTATCTAGTGGGAAAGATGAACCATAACCAGCTCCAGACCCTAAAGGATTCTGATTAACAACCTTGTAAGCTGCTTGAAGAACCATCATATCATCCGATAAGCTTTCTGCATAAGAACCAAACCATAAACCAAATGAAGATGGCATTGCTACTTGAAGGTGTGTATAACCAGGTATTAAAACATTCTTATTTTTGTTACTTTTTGCGATCAACTCATCAAATAGAAGTCTTCCTTCTCGTACTATTTCTTCTAGTTTATTTCTTGTAAATAGTTTCAAATCTAAAAGAACTTGATCATTTCTAGATCTTCCACTGTGTATCTTTTTTCCTATATCCCCTAAGGTTTCTGTAAGTTGATATTCTATCTGAGAATGAACATCTTCAATACCATCTTCGATTACGAAAGCATCATTTTTTATTGAAGAATAGATTTTGCGCAATTCTTCTTGAATCATTTTCAGTTCTTTCTTCTCTAATAATCCAATAGATTCAAGCATTTCAATGTGTGCAAGTGAACCTAAAACATCAAATGCTGCAAGTTGCAAATCCAATTCTCTATCCATACCGACAGTGAATTGTTCAATTTTCTTATCAACCTTTACGCCTTTGTCCCAAAGTTTCATAGTATTTCTTTTTATAGGTGCTAGTGTATGTTATTGTTTAATCCGTTTTGCCTTTTTCGATCAGAAATCTAATCGAGTTTCAAACCATCCAACAAGTTATAATATTTTTCGATTCCATCTCCAATTTCATTTATGTAGATGAACTCATCGGCAGTATGAGAACGTGCAGAATCTCCAGGGCCTAATTTTACTGTTGGAAATCCTTTCATTATCGCCTGATCTGAAGTTGTTGGTGATCCATAATATTTCATTCCTAAGTTCAATCCATTCTGTATTAATGGGTGATCCATAGGAATCCCAGATGAATTCATTCTGAAAGAACGAGCAGAAACTTTACTTTCCAATTTCTCTTTGATGATTGCGAATGCTTTTTCGTTCGTATAGTACTCGTTTGTACGTACATCAACAACAAACTTACACGATGATGGAACAACATTGTGCTGTGTTCCTGCATTAATTTGAGTTACAGACATTTTAACTGCTCCTAATACCTCCGACTCTAAAGCAAACTTGTATGAATGAAGCCATTCAATATCTTTAATCGCGATATTAATTGCGTTAACACCTTCATTTCTTGCTGCATGACCAGGAACCCCTATCGCATCGCAATCCAATACCATCAAACCTTTTTCAGCAATTGCCATCTCCATTAAAGTAGGTTCTCCAACAATTCCCACATCAATTCGACCAATTTCATCCTGAATTAATTCAAAACCTCCAGTACCTGAAATCTCTTCTTCTGCAGATGCAACAAAAACTCTATTGTATGCTTGATCTGAGCCTTCTAAAGCTAAAAAAGAAGCAAAAAGAGAAACTAAGCATCCTCCTGCATCATTACTACCAAGCCCATATAATTTTCCATCTTCAATACATGGATCAAGTGGGTTTTTAGTATATTTTTCGGAAGGTTTAACGGTATCTAAATGAGAATTTAGCAATAGAACAGGCTTTGTTGAATCAAAATCCTTATTATAAGCCCAAACGTTATTTCCTTTACGATGAACCTTATATCCGAAAGAATTCAATTTCCCTTCCATTACATCAGCAACCTGATCCTCCTCTTTACTAAAAGATTGAATGGAAATTAATTCCTTGAGTGTACTTAAAGCTATTTCTGTATATTTTTCAAAATTCATATCTTCAGCTTAAGAATTAATTACCTGTGTTCCTGATGATTGATGTTTTTCCATTGAAACGAAGTTTCCAATATAAACCTCTTCAACACCCTTTGCCAATGCATAAAATGCGTTTTGGGTTTTAGGTAACATCCCAGTATTAATTTTTCCGGCAGTAACCATATCCGAACATTTCTCTTTCGACAAAACAGGGATAACACTACTTTCATCTTCTGCACTCATTAACACTCCGAGTTTTTCAAAACTATATATCAGTTTCACTTTATAGAATCTACTTAATGCTACTGCAACTTCTGTTGCTACAGTGTCTGCGTTCGTATTTAATAATTGTCCTTGCCCGTCATGAGTTATGGGAGCAATAGCCAAAACAGAATTACATTCAATTTGCTTACACAAAGCCAATGTATTAACATTAGTGATATCACCAACGAAACCATAATCGACTTCATCTACAGGTCTTTTTTCTGCTCTAATTAGATCTAAATCGGCGCCGCACAAACCTAAAGCATTAACGCCTCTTGCTTGCAATGCTGCAACAATATTCTTATTGATTAAGCCAGCAAAAACCATACTAACCAATTTTAAATTTTCAGCATCTGTTATTCGCCTACCATCTATCATTTTGGTTTTTACACCCAATTTGCCAGATAAATCCGAAGCCAATTTTCCACCACCATGCACAAGTACGATTTTACCGCTTAAGTTCGAAAAAGCATCCAAAAACTCATTCAGTTCTTCTGGATTATCAATAACATTACCACCAATTTTTACTACCGTTAAATCTATCATACTTCTACAATTTGGGTTATTTTTTGAAATGCCTCAATGAATTGGTCTGCTTCCTTTTTTGTAATTGAAAGTGGTGGTAACAATCGCAATGTTTTATTACCTGATGATCCAGTAAAAATCCCATGATCCTCCAAAAGCTGTTTTCGAATTACAGTCATGTTTTCCAAATCGATACCAATCATCAATCCTTTCCCCCTTATTGTGTTTATAGCTTTATTATCTTCTAGTTTAGAGATTAAATATGCTCCAATTTTTTCTGCGTTTGCAATCAACTGTTCTTCTTCAATTGTTTCAAGAACGGCAATTCCTGCAGCACAAGCCAAATGATTCCCTCCGAAAGTCGTACCTAACAATCCGGCTTTCCCTTCTAGTTTGGGATGAATCAGAACACCAGCAAGTGGAAAACCATTCCCCATCCCCTTAGCAGTTGTTATGATATCGGCTTTGATATCGGCGTGTTGGTGCGCAAAAAACTTCCCTGTTCTTCCATATCCCGATTGAATTTCATCTAAGATCAGAAGAGCATTGTTCTTCTCACACAAGCTTTTCGCTGACTTTAAAAACTCAACAGATGGTTCAACAACACCGTTAACTCCTTGAATTCCTTCGATAATCACAGCTGCAACATCCTGATTACTTAATTCTTTCTCAAGTGCAGTAGTATCATTCATATCAACAAAAACAACTTCATGTTTTGCATTAAATTCTGATGACAATTTAGAATTATCAGTTATCGCCAAAGCACCACTACTTCTGCCATGAAAAGAACCTTTTAGAGCAATTACTTTTGATTTGCCAGTATGAAAAGAGGCCACTTTTAAAGCATTTTCATTGGCTTCAGCTCCTGAATTACACAAGAATAAATTATAGTCATCGTAACCTGATATTTTTCCAAGTTTGCAAGCTAATTTTTCCTGCATATCATTCTTTACAGCGTTTGAATAGAATCCTAAACAGTGTAGCTGATGTTCAATTCTGAAAATATAATGTGGATGACTGTGACCAATTGAGATCACACCATGTCCACCATAAAAATCCAGGTATTTATTCCCTTTATCATCGGAAATTTTAGAACCTTTTCCGTTAACAAGGTTTATATTATAACAATTATATACGTCGAATAATTTCATTTCTTCTTCTTTAAAATCCAATTGGCTTTAAGCCTAAACCTAAAATTTCTGGCATCCCAAAAAGCAAGTTCATATTTTGTACTGCTTGTCCGGATGCACCTTTCAATAAATTATCAATAACTGACACAATCATCAGTTTACTTCCGTGTTTTTCAAAGTACAACACACATTTATTTGTGTTAACGACTTGTTTTACATCAGGAGTTTGATTTGAAATGGTAACAAATGGATGATCTTGATAATATTTTTTATAATTCT
Organism: Labilibaculum sp. DW002; assembly: GCF_029029525.1. Classification (NCBI taxonomy): domain Bacteria; kingdom Pseudomonadati; phylum Bacteroidota; class Bacteroidia; order Marinilabiliales; family Marinifilaceae; genus Paralabilibaculum; species Paralabilibaculum antarcticum. Next base: position 387,805 of record NZ_JAKJSC010000001.1, read on the forward strand.
CTACAGCTTCTTCTAATGACCAATCACAATCTGTATACATGGTTGCCATAATTCCTCTGCTGAAGTTTCCCCTTACAGGAATAAAGTTGATTTCCTTCTCAAAATTTGGCTGTAATTGCAATACTGTTTCTGTAATCTCTGCCAAGTGTTGATGAGTAAATGCCTTGTAGACAGACACATTATTGTTTTTCCAACTAAAATGAGATGTTACTGTAGGATTTTGACCTGCTCCGGTAGAACCAGTAATTGCATTAACATGAATTTCTTCTTTTAACTTGCTAGACTTTGCCAATGGCAACAAACCTAGCTCTATACAAGTCGCAAAACATCCAGGATTAGCAATTCTATTTGCACTAACAATTGCGTCCTTATTCAATTCTGGTAATCCGTAAACAAAACCTTCTGTATTTGTCTTTGGTCTAAAATCAGTACTTAAATCAATGATTTTAACAGCTTCAGGTAATTCATTATCCTCTAGAAATAATTTCGTTTTACCATGACCAGAACAGATAAAAATAACATCTGTATTTGAATAATCAGCTTTGGAAAATTCAAGATCTGTATCACCTAGCAAATCTCTATGGACATCCGTTATAGGATGTCCCATATGGCTCGTACTCTGTACGAAACTAATATTCGCTTGAGGATGCCAAATTAAAATCCGCAACAATTCACCAGCAGTATATCCTGCTCCACCTATAATTCCAACATTTACCATCTTATTCTTGGTTTACGGTGTAATAAATCTTCAATGAATTCGCTAAAATATTGGTAAAGCCTTTTACATCATCAGCTGTCCAACCAACATTTGTTTCGCCATACTGTCCAAACAGGTCAGTCATTAAATCATTAGGAGAAGTTATTCCTTCTACCTGAAAATATTTCGGGCTTAACTTTAAAGTAGCAGTTCCAGTCACCTTCTTTTGAGTATCCACAAGAAATGTCTCCATGTTTCTCATCAGTGGCTCCAGGTATTGAGCTTCGTGCAGAAGCATGCCGTAGAAATCACCTAACTGATCTTTCCAGTGCATTTGCCATTTGCTTAGGCAATGTTTCTCCAGCATTTCATGAGCTTTCAGAATCAAAACTGGCGCGGCTGCTTCAAAGGCAACTCTACCTTTTGTTCCCAAAATGGTATCACCAATATGCATGTCTCTACCGATACCAAACTGTGAACCAATAGCTTCAATTTTCTTAATTGCTTCAAGAGGTGAAAGTTTTTCGTCATTCACACTTACCAATTCACCTGCTTCGAAACCAATGCTTAGCTTTTCTGATTCGGTTTTAACAACTTGTTTTGGATAAGCCTCTTCGGGTAATGGCTCACTAGAATTTAAAGTCTCTTTTCCGCCAATACTGGTTCCCCAAATTCCTGCGTTAATTGAATAGGCCATCTTCTCGAACTCGTCATCGATACCTGCTTCTTTCAGATATTCAATTTCTTCTTCTCTACTCAGCTCCAAATCTCTGGTTGGGGTAATGATCTTGGCATTAGGTGCCATTATTTGGAAGATCAAGTCGAATCTGATTTGATCGTTTCCTGCTCCAGTACTACCATGGGCGATATAATCCGCTCCAATTTCGTGGGCACATTTAGCAATAGCCATAGCTTGAAAAGCTCTCTCCGAGCTCACTGATAAGGGGTAGCAATTGTTCTTTAGAACATTACCCATAATCAGGTACTTGATGCACTTTGCGTAGTATTCTTCGGTAAGGTCGATGCTAGTATGATCTATCACACCTAGCTTTTGTGTTTTTTTCTCAATTGCGCACAGTTCTTCATCACTAAATCCGCCAGTATTTCCTAATACTGTATAAACTTTCATGCCCAAATCCTTTGATAAGTGAAGGGCACAGTATGTTGTATCTAATCCGCCACTGTAGGCTAAAACGACTTTTTTCTTTGTTGATGTCATTGTAATGTTTTTTTACTTCTTAATTTGATGATTGAATTGCTTTTGCTATTTCTTATCCTTTTTATTGGGATCAAATAGCATTCCTGTGCACAAACACATTTTTTGTTTGGTTCTAGTCAGTATGTCGTAATTCACGCAACCGCTGCAACCTTTCCAAAATGTTTCGTCTGTGGTTAACTCCGAAAATGTAACTGGTTTATATCCTAAATCAGAATTGATTTTCATTACAGGAAGACTTGTGGTAAGACCGAATATTTTAGATTCTGGATAGCGCTTTCTAGATAACTCAAAAGCTTTGGCTTTAATCATTTTAGCCAAACCAACAGCTCTATATTCCGGATCAACAATTAATCCTGAATTAGCTACGTACTTTCCATGTTCCCAGGTTTCTATATAACAGAAGCCAATTACTTTATTCTGATCAAAAGCAATGATTGCTTTTCCTTCCTGAATTTTTTGTACGATGTACAAAGGATTCCTTTTTGCAATTCCAGTACCACGTATTTTCGCAGCACGTTCAATCATATCACAAATCTCCTGGGCATATTCGTAATGCCTCAAGCTTGCTACAATGACACTTATTTTTTGTTCAATTTCCATTGATGTTTCTATCATTTCAATCTAACTATTACTAAATTTCCCAGAAAAGTGCTACAGCAGTTAAGCACAACCATTTGTTATTTAATTCTACCACAAAATCCGCTCTTACGGTTTGATTGTTGTGTTCCCGATAACAGCGTCTTCGGAAGCCTAAGGAGTTGAAAAAATTCATTTTTTTTATTTTTAATTAGTTGATACAAAAAAAGCTTACCGTCCGAGAACAGTAAGCTATATAGTAAATGATATTTCGATAATAGAAATAGCAAGCTCATCCGTCCCTCCTGGGTAACAGTTACTTCGCAAATGGCGTCGACTCTCTGTATGGATAATTTGTTTCATTTCTATTGCTAAAATTTTATTCAAAAAAAAGGCTTACCGATAAAAACGGTAAGCCTTAAATATTGTTGTTAATCATTGATTACACGACAATACGACATCAACCGCTTTTCCAATTGGAGAGCTAAATCTTCGTCGTCGTATGTTGTGAAATAAAATCATTTGTTCTGAATTGTTAATTATTAATCAAAAAAAAGGCTTTCCGATATGGAAAGCTTGGAAAATAATGATACCAACGCTCCTCCTTATCGTTTTGATAAAGATCTATTGCGTCGTCGTCGAATTATTTGTACCATTTCCATGCTTATTCTGATTTGTTGATTACAAAGATAAATGCAAAAAAGGGAATAATCCTAATAAATCTATTATTATTTTCTCACCACTTAAATTTATAACCTTTGCGTAAAGATTTTTCTATTTAAATATAGAAATACCCCTAAATATATCACCAACAAACTAATAATAGCTATATTCTATAATTAAAAGGAATAAATAAAAGTTGTCCATAATTATAAATTACCTCCTACTTTAAACCCCTAAACCATCTCAATTATAGTTTTTTAACAATTTAATTGAAGCCAAATGAATAACCATTTTAAGATTGTGCCGTAGAATGTCATTAGTATTTATAATTAAATTATCATGGAGCTAAAAAAAATTGTTGGATTTGTGTTGTTGGGCTTAGCAGTAATTACTTTCTTCCTTTATCTTTCCTTACCTTTTCTTCTTTCTGGTTCTAGTAAAGTCATTTTATTTACAGCGTCAGTTTACATTTTAAACAAAGTATTTTTTTATTCATCTCTTTATATATTAGGAAAGCAATTTGTTTCTAAAGTAAGCAAGTACTTACCAAATTGGATAGAAAAACCTCTATTGAAATTTTTAAAAGTTCAACCTATTACAGAAAACAAATAATTTTGACATCGTAACAATTACGATAAGAGTAAACATAATCAAATAAGAGCTGTTTTCATATTTCTTAATCAGATATAATTATCCTATTTTTATAAAGGCCTGAATATCACGAAAACCTTTGCAATGATTTTTATCATGTTTTTTTCACATTACAAACGTTTTCGACACTCAACTTAACAATAATACTTGCAGGTCTGGTTTTTTTTCGTTTATATTTGTAGCAACGGATTAGACAAGCAAAAAAAATATCACCTCCATTTTCTGGGTGTTTCTTATGGGACAACGACAATCGGATTCTTTATTGTGTCGTTACAATTTATATAGAACTGGGGATTTCTATACATTTTTTATGTCCTTATTCAAAAGACAAAATCACTTCTGGCTTCGCACTAAAAATTGCCTATGCGAAACCTTAGACCAAAACAACAGGGTCTTTACGACCCTGCGAACGAACATGACAATTGTGGAATTGGCTTTGTAGCCAACATTAAAGGAAAGAAATCTTTCGAGATTATTACTCGCGGACTGGAGGTTCTATGCAATATGGAGCACAGAGGAGCTCGTGGTGCTGATAATGTTAGTGGAGACGGAGCTGGTATTCTTATGCAATTGCCACATAATTTCTACAAGAAGATTGGAATTAAATTACCCTTACCTGGAAGATATGGTACCGGTTTAATTTTCTTACCAACAGACGAAACCGAAGAAAAATTCTGTATTGAAGTATTGATTCAAATACTTGAAGAAGAAGGATTGGAATTTCTTCAATTACGTGACGTGCCTACTGACACTAGCGCAATTGGGGAAATTGCAAGAGAATCTGAACCTGTAATTAAGCAAATATTTGTTGGCGGTAATTACGAACAGGATGATTTGGAGAGAAGACTCTATTTGGCAAGAAAACAAGCTGAAAGCTATATTCGCGCAACTAAAATGAAGGAAAAAGAGATGTTTTATCTCCCAAGTCTTTCTTCTAAAGTTCTTGTATACAAAGGAATGTTTGCCAGTGATCAATTGGGAAAATATTACGGGGATTTGCAAGATTCTCGTATGGAAAGTGCCATTGCAATGGTTCACTCCCGTTTTAGTACAAATACTTTTCCTTCATGGGATTTGGCCCAACCGTTTCGAATTGTTGCTCACAATGGTGAAATCAATACGATTAAAGGAAACCGATTGTGGATGCAAGCTCGTGAATCTTTGCTAAAATCAGAGATGTATGGAGATGATATCAAGAAATTATTCCCTGTTGTAGAGCCAAACAAAAGTGATTCTGCATCTTTCGATAATGTATTGGAATTTTTGTTCTTAACAGGAAGAAGTCTGCCACATGCCTTAAGCATGATGGTACCAGAATCTTGGAATGAAAAAAATCCAATTCCAGACAGTTTAAAAGCATTTTATGAATACCACTCTACTTTTATGGAGCCATGGGATGGTCCTGCATCATTAGTTTTTTCTGATGGAAGATACATTGGTGGAACATTAGATAGAAATGGTCTTAGACCATCTCGTTATGTGATTACACAGGACGACATGATTGTAATGGGTTCTGAAGTAGGAATTCAACAATTTAAACCAGAGGAAATTAAAGAAAAAGGAAGACTCAAGCCAGGTAAATTACTTTTGGTAGACACTCAATTAGGAATTATCATTCCAGATCAAGAGGTAAAGTCTCAACTAACCTATCGTAATCCTTATCAAAATTGGCTGAAAGAGAACCGTTTGGATTTGAAGGCTATTCCCGTTGAAAAACGTGTGCCCTCAGATATTGGGGATCATTTCGATACTTGCCAGAAAACTTTTAATTACTGTAAAGAAGACTTTGAAAGGGTTATTTTACCAATGGCAACAGGCGGACAAGAACCTGTTGGATCCATGGGAAATGATGCGCCAATACCTGTATTATCACCTAAGCCTCAATTGTTTTTTAACTATTTCAGACAATTGTTTGCTCAAGTAACGAATCCTCCTATTGACTCGATCAGAGAAAATTTAGTGATGGATTTAACCAATTATATAGGTGCTGTTCAAAAGAATTTATTGGATGAAACACCTCAACATTGCAAGCTGATTCGTTTTAAAAGTCCTTTGATTACAAATACTGATCTCGGCAAGATTAAAAAGTTAAAGCACGAAGAATTTAGACATACGTCTATTGATATGCTATTTACAGCATCTCAAAATGGACAGGGTTTAGAAAATTCATTGGATAATATCTGTGAATTAGCTGAAAAAGCTGTTGATGAACAGAAGAATTATATCATTTTGACGGATAGAAATGTATCTGAATCAATGGCTCCAATTCCAGTATTGTTAGCTGTTGCTGCTGTTCACCATCATTTAATTAAGAAAAGGAAAAGAATGCAAATTGGGCTTGTTGTAGAAACAGGAGAAGCCCGTGAAGTAAATCATTTTGCTTTGTTAATTGCATATGGTGCTAGTGTTATCAATCCATACATGAGTTATGCTGTAATTGATAAATTAGTGAAGGATGGTCGAATTAGTTTAGAATACAAAACGGCTCGTAAAAACTACATAAAAGCTGTAGATAAAGGTCTATTAAAGGTAATGTCTAAAATGGGAATTTCTACCATTGGAAGTTATCTTGGAGCTCAGATTTACGAAAGCTTAGGAGTAAGTAAAGAGGTAATTGACAAGTATTTCACAGGTACAGTTTCAAGAATAGAAGGTATTGGTTTAAAAGAAATATCAGAGGAAGTTCTATGCCATCATACAAAGGCTTACTCGGAAGAAAATCCTTTTGACAATCAGGATCTTTTAAACAATAATGGAACCATTCATTACCGAAAAAATGGAGAACCACATAGTTGGAATCCAGAATCAATTGGTTTATTGCAATGGGCCACAAGAACAAATAACTATGCCAAATTTAAAGAGTATAGCACTATTGTAAATAAAGAAACAGAGACACCTACATTCTTGAGAGGTTTCTTCAACTATAAGAAGAATCCAATTGACATTAGTGAAGTGGAACCTGTTGAAAATATCATGAAACGTTTTTGTACAGGTGCCATGTCATATGGTTCTATTTCCAAAGAAGCTCATGAGGCTTTAGCTATTGCCATGAATAAGATTGGCGGACGAAGCAATACTGGTGAAGGTGGAGAAAGTGCTAAACGTTTTTACTCAAGCGCAAGAAGTTCAATTAAACAAATTGCTTCTGGTAGGTTTGGTGTAAACACAGAGTACTTGGTTAATGCTGATGAGCTACAAATAAAGGTTGCACAAGGAGCTAAACCAGGTGAAGGTGGTCAGTTACCAGGATTTAAGGTAGATAAAATTATCGCTAAGTTGAGAAACTCAACTCCAGGTATTACATTGATATCTCCTCCTCCACATCATGATATCTATTCGATTGAAGATTTGGCTCAGCTGATTTACGATTTGAAAAATGTAAACCCTACAGCATGCGTTAGCGTAAAACTAGTATCTGAAAGTGGTGTTGGTACCGTAGCAGCTGGAGTAGCAAAAGCGAATGCAGATCTTATTGTAATTGCTGGTAGTGAAGGTGGCACGGGAGCAAGTCCGCTAAGTTCTATTAAGAACACAGGTTTGCCTGTGGAACTTGGATTGGCAGAAGCACAACAAACGCTAGTAATGAATGATTTACGTGGCAGAATTAAATTACAAACCGATGGACAGCTAAAAACCGGTAAGGATATTGTTTCAATGGCCTTGTTAGGTGCTGAAGAATTTGGTTTCGCTACGAGTGCGTTGGTTGTATTAGGTTGTGTGATGATGAGAAAGTGTCACTTAAACACTTGTCCTGTTGGTATCGCAACTCAGAATAAAGAGTTAAGAGAAAAATTCTTAGGTCGTTCTGAATGGCTAGTTAATTATTTCACATTCTTGGGAGAAGAGTGTAGAGAATTGATGGCTGAATTAGGAATTCGTAAGTTTGATGACCTTGTTGGTCGCTCAGATTTATTGGAGAAGAAAGCAAATATAACCAACTGGAAAGCTAAAACAGTTTCGATTGATAACTTAATTCATCTTCCAAAGACTGATGGACATACTATTTGTGGAGCAAATGCTACAATTAAATCAATTGGAACGGTTTTGGACCATGATTTAATTAAGCAATCAGAAAAGGCTCTTCATGATGGAGAAAAAGTTTGGATTGATAAAAAAATTACAAATACAGATAGAACCACGGGTGCAATGTTATCGGGTAAGGTAGCACTTATGAAACCTAAACGTGTTCTTGAAGATGATACAATTCACTGTCGATTCAGAGGTTCTGCCGGTCAAAGTTTTGGAGCATTCCTAGAGAAGGGAATTACATTTCGCTTAGTAGGTGACTCTAATGATTACTTTGGTAAAGGTTTATCAGGCGGAAAAATAGTTGTTTACCCATCTACCAAGAGCAAATTTAAACCAGAAGAACAAATTGTTATTGGTAATACTGCTCTTTATGGTGCAACTAGCGGGTCAGCCTATATTAGAGGTATGGCTGGAGAACGTTTTTGTGTTCGTAATTCAGGCGCAGTCGCAGTAGTTGAAGGTGTTGGTGACCACGGTTGTGAATACATGACAGGAGGTCGAGTTGTAATTTTAGGAGCAACTGGAAGAAACTTTGCTGCTGGTATGAGCGGAGGAATTGCCTACGTTCTAAATATGGAAGATCGATTGGATTATTTCTGTAATAAAAGTTTGGTATCTCTTGAACCTGTGGAGCATTTACAGGATGTTCATGAGCTACAAGGAATGATTCACGAACATTTGTTATTGACTCAAAGTAGTGTAGCCTCAAAAATACTAACTCATTGGGAAGAGTATCTGCCACATTTTGTGAAAGTAATTCCATATGAGTACAAGAAAGTACTTGAGGAGAAAAAACTGAAGAAGATTCGTAAAAAGCTTAAGCAAGCACAATCTCAAACAGAAGTACACGAATAAATCGACAAACTGTGAACAATTATCTGTTTGTAATACACAATCAATTGCAAACTGATAACTGTTGATAGACAACTGTAAATTGAAAAGATTATGGGAAATCCGAAAGGTTTTTTAGAAATAAAAAGAAAAGAAGCCGGATATCGTCCGGTAAGAGATAGAGTTGGTGATTTTGGAGAAGTAGAACAGACTTTAAATTTAGAAGATAGAATCGATCAGGCTGCAAGATGCATGGACTGTGGTATTCCTTTCTGTCACTGGGCCTGTCCTACTGCCAGTAAAATTCCAGAATGGCAAGATGCCATTTACAGAGAAAACTGGGAAGAAGCGAGTCAAATTTTACATTCGACAAATAGTTTTCCTGAATTTACCGGTCGTGTATGTCCTGCGCCTTGTGAAAAGTCATGCGTGCTTTCATTACACAATTCTCCCGTAACAATACGCGAAAACGAAGCGTCTGTTATCGAGAAAGCTTTTGAGTATGGATACATAAAGGCGAAGCCACCAAAAAAACGTACAGATAAAAAAATAGCAGTAATTGGCTCAGGACCTGCAGGTTTATCCGTTGCTGATCTTTTAAATAAAGCTGGTCATAATGTGACTGTTTATGAAAAAGACGATGCTATTGGTGGACTATTGCGTTATGGTATTCCTGACTTTAAACTCGACAAAGGAGTTATTGATCGAAGACTAGAAATTTTTGTTGAAGAAGGAATTGAATTCAAAACAAGCCAAGATGTTGGTGGCGATGTGTCATTTAAGGAATTGGAAGCTGAATATGATGCTGTTTGTTTGGCAATTGGAGCAATGAAACCTCGCGATTTAAACATTAAAGGTCGGGAATTAGAAGGTGTTCATTTTGCAATGGATTTTCTTAAACAACAAAATAAAGTCATTAGAGGAGACGAATTCACAAAACAAGAAAGAATATCAGCTAAAGGCAAAAGTGTTGTTGTTATTGGAGGTGGTGACACTGGATCCGACTGTGTAGGAACTTCAATAAGACAGAAGGCAAAATCAGTTTTACAAATTGAATTGATGCCAAAGCCACCAGAAGAAAGAAAAGAAACAAATCCTTGGCCTTATTGGCCAGATACATTGAGAACTTCAAGTTCGCATTTAGAAGGTTGTGAAAGAAGATGGTCATTAAGCTCCAAACAACTAAGTGGTGACGATGGACATGTAAACAAACTTACCATTTGTCAAATTGAATGGACAAAAGATGATAACGGTAAATTTCAAATGAATGAAGTTCCTGGTTCTGAAGAAACGATTGATGCTGATTTAGTATTATTAGCAATGGGTTTCGTTCATCCTGTGCACGAAGGTCTTGTAAAAGAATTGGAGATTGAATTAGACGCTAGAGGCAATATCAAAACCGATACAAAAGGCCAAACTTCTAATTCAAAAATCTTTTGCTCTGGAGATGCAACTTCAGGTGCAAGCTTAGTAGTTCGCGCATTGGATCACGGGCGTAAAACTGCTCTAGCTATTCATCAATACTTAGGAGCATAACTAAAAAGCAATAAGGAAACACTAAACATAGGCAGTTAAGTGGTAGGAACCGATAGTTTAATCTCGACAAAGATAGCTATCGGTTCTTTTTTTATTTAAAACAAATAAGGAATGTTCATAATGAACATTCCTTATCTTGCTCTTAATAAAACCTAATTCACTTTCGTAATTTACAACCACACAAATTACGTTTTCCTTTTAGATCTTATCTGTATTGAAGTTGATTAAACCTTTAATAAAATCAACTTACAATTTAAAATTAGCTGTCTCTAGAATTCTAAGGACAGCTAAAATATTTTAATTATGGATTAAGAGAATTTGCTTGATCAACAATAGCACTATTTCCATTACCATTTTGCATTACAACACTTGAATGTTCTAATCCTACTTGATAAACTTCAGCAGTGTTATTAGAACCATTTTGTAAAATTCCAGAGTAATTATAATCACCGTCTTGAGTAACAATTGCATTATTATTATCTCCATTGAACTGATATATCTCCGAATAGTTATAGTTCCCAGTTTGAATTACATCTGCGATAGAATTTGTAACATCCTGCTGTAAAACTCCTGAATAATTCATGTAACCAAGTTGACCTACCATTGCAAGATTATTTTCTCCTCTTACTTGATAAGTTTCAGCCATATTGTAATTACCTTCTTGCTCAATAAGTGCTCCATTATTTACACCACCAATTTGCTCTGTATAAGCCATGTTATCATCACCAATCTGATATACTTCTGCAGCATTACCTTCGCCACCAATTTGCACCATTGTTACCCAATTAGCAATACCAGCTTGCTCTGAATAAACAGAATTACTCATACCACCATCTTGATAAGACTGAGCAAAATTGAAATCACCGTACTGAACTAATCCTGCCCAATTTCCTTCACCACCTAATTGTGTCGCATATGCTTCATTAGCATATCCTGTTTGAGCTATACCTGCAAAATTATAAGATCCACCGTTTTGGTAAATTTCTGCATAATTCCAGTTTCCTAGTTGTCCTACATAGGCTCTATTCATAATGCCATCATATTGATCAACATATGCAGTGTTGCTATTCTGATATTGCTCTATTTCAATATTGTTTCCTTCACCACCGATTTGATTTGTGAATGCCCAATTGTCATAACCTGTTTGCTCAACTAAAGTTGAATTAAACATTCCACCTTCTTGGAATACATCAGCTAAATTAAATGTTCCATCTTGAATAACTGCAGCCCAATTAGAATATCCGTCATATTGTCTAATTCTTGCTTCATTATAATATCCAAATTGAAGAATAGCTCCAAAGTCAACAATTCCACCCATTTGTGAAACTTTCGCCCAATTACCATCACCAAATTGATTAATTAGTGCTTCCGACCAAAAGTTATCCACTTGCTGGACATATGAAGTATTGAACCAACCATTCTGAAGTACATTTGCGATATCCCAAACACTATTCTGATATACAGAAGACATATTTAAGAATCCGTATTGCTCAACGTAAGCTTCTACCCAAACACTATTAATTTGATTAATAAAAGAAAAATTTAAATCACCAATCTGTGTTGCTGATGCAATATTTAAATCTCCTGATTGATTGATAGTACTATAATTCCATAACCCAACCTGCTCTACTGTTGCTTCTTGGTCATTTCCATTTTGATCAACCATAGATTGGTTTACCTGTGCCATTGAGACTCCTGCAGTTAATACAACAGCCATCATAATTAACATTAGTTTTTTCATCGTTGAATTTTTTAGGTTTAAATGAATATTTGAATAAAGATTTAAAAGTGAATACATATGGTTGTGGTTTAAGACACTTTTACTTCATTCATTTTTAAATTATAATTTTATAAGTTCTTACTTTTGAATTAATAATTACTAATGAACTATATTTATAGTGAATAAGCTTAACGAAATAATTAAGCATATTTGTTCCTCGGAATAGAATTAAACTGATTAAATTATGCGGGTTAGAAACAATTCTTTTAATTGGTCGGGAGACCAAATCACTTATAAATTGAAATATTTTATAAGTAAAAGATAATAGCGAAATAATGATTAAAACGATTACGTTTTTCACAATTAATGTTCTAAGGTTACAAGTAAATGTTAAATTAATTGGTCGATACCTTGTGGCTATAAGGGTTAAACATTAATTTCAATATAAAATATCATAATTGTTTAACAACTCTTCAATTACTCAACAAAATAAATTTACGGAAGTCTCTTCAAATGAATCATATGTATTACATGGAAATGCTTAAAAATGTGATTAGTAGTCTTATTTTATTGATTAAAAATAAAAACATTTGTTTTTTTAAATTTTTTTTTAATAAAAATTAAACAAGCATTGAATACTATTATGAAATATCATAATTCATTAGCAACTAATAATAATATATCCAAGTTTAAGTATCCTAATCAAATCAAGCCTTACACCACTACTCATTTTGAATTTTTATTAGGTAAATTAAAATTCAGATGTAACTTTAGCATATAATTTACAATTGTCATGAGCAAAAGAGATCTTAAAGAATACATACAGCAACTAACAAAAGAGCAACTAAAAGAACAAATTACAGACCTGTACAGCCGATTTAAGGAGGTGAAGGAATTCTATGACTTTGCTTTTGATCCCCAGGAGAATAAGTTATTAGAAGAATGTAAATTCAAAATTTCGAAGGAATACTTTCCAGTGTCAAGCCGAAAAGCGAAGATGAGACGTTCAGTTGCACAAAAGTTTATTCGACATTTTAAAAAACTAGGTGTAGAGCCAAATTTAATTGCTGATGTAATGCTTTATCATATTGAAATAGCACAAACCTATACATCGCATAAATTCGTTAAGCAAGAATCATTTTACAAAAGCATGCTGAAATCTTTTTCTGAAGCGATCGCTTATATTGATGAAAATAGAATTCGAAAAGATTTTCAGGAACGACTAATTAGAATCGCGGATGATACGGCAGAACAAAATTGGATGAATTGGAGAGGCTTTGAAAAGCAAATTAAAATGATTTAGTCAATCAGATCTCTAATTATCTCTTTTACGGAGCGAATGCTATTCACAGATTCAATGCTTGGGCCAGCACACCAAACACTCTTATAACTTGCTTTAAAAGCTGATTTTTTCACCTTATTTATTCCACGCCAAGCAAGAAACAACTTAGCATATTTTTTAAGAACTGGACTGTGGTTTATTAACCATTCCAAAAAATTAGGTTTTGTTCCTATTTTTTGAACAAATGGAGTGTTAATTACGGTAAGTGCAGAGCCAGTTAGTTTAGTTGATTTTACAATATCTTTGCTTCCATACTGAACTACAGCATTTTTGTATTCTAAGGAAACATCAGATTCATTAGTGGCAATAAATATGCTTCCAATTGAAACACCAGCAGCTCCCCACTCAAGCATCTGATTAATGTCTTTTTTGCTAGTAACTCCTCCAGCAGAAATGATTGGCAAGGAAGTCTCCTTTAGCAATTGATGAATTATATCATTTGCCGACAAAGCACCACAATGCCCACCAGCTTCCGAATTGACAGCTATTAAAGCATCTGCGCCAAGCAATTCTACTTTCTTAGCATATTTTGCATCTGTTACATCGCAAAACACTTTTATTCCTTTCGGTTTGCAGGCATTAATCACATTCCTCGGATTTCCAAGAGAAGTAATAATATAATCCACCTCTAAATCGAGCAATACTTTTAGCTGTGATTTGTATTTCAGGTTAGACTTATTAACAATTAAATTAACCCCAAATGGCTTATTGCATGCTTCTCTTATCTCTAAAATTGCTTTTCGAAGCTCTTGATTGGTACGGTAGTTTAATGCGGGAAAAGCGGCCGTACAACCACTTTCTAATGCTGCAATTACCATTTTACTATTGCTTATTAAAAACATTGGAGCCATTAAAATAGGATGCTCAATCCCTAATAATTCGTCTAATCTTTTCCTCTCTCTCATAAATATCATTTATAAAAAGAAGATACAAAGAAATTATTAGCTTATCATCTCTAGACAGATGCCTTGCATAAAACACAAACTAACGTAAGTAATAAATTCAGCTTTACTTTTCTAAAGTCGAGTTTGTGGTCAATGACACATCTTTCTCATAACGAATATCTTTAGAGTTACATCTTTTATTCAAATTGATATGTAGTTAAAAGCTAGAAAAGGAATGTGTTTTATCAATTGTTTTCGAAGGTTATCGGACCTGTTTATGTGTCGAAAATCAGAAGTTAAATATTCTATAGAATAAAAAAAGATCGACACTTTCGTATCGATCTTTTTGTGCGGATGAAGGGACTCGAACCCCCACGCCTCTCGGCACTAGATCCTAAGTCTAGCGCGGCTACCAATTACGCCACATCCGCGTTATTGTTGATTGCGATGCAAAGATGGGTATTTTTTCTTTCCCTCCAAATTATTTAGAAAGAAAAATATCACTACACGTCTTTAACCATAGGCATCACAGGACTAAACTATCTGAAATACAAGTCAATCTGAATATTAAAAAAAATTAATATTTATGAATAATAACAGTCTTTATAAATGCAAGAAAGCTGGAACATACATTCCAGCCTTCAAAAAAACCAATCTATGAAAAATATGCATTACGCTTATTTACGACAAAACAATTTTAAAATTGCAAATCCTACTACTCCTGATCCTATTGATGCGACTAGAACTGCTATTTTAGCTAAGCTTAAAACAGAAGGATCAGTAAAGGCAAGTTGAGAGACAAAGAATGACATTGTGAATCCAATTCCTCCCAGAAAACCAATTCCAATAATTTGCGACCAACAAATTTCTGATGGTTTTTGAGCAAACCCAAAATAAACACCGATATAGGAGAATAAAAAGATTCCTAATGGTTTCCCAATGAATAAACCTAGGATAATCCCTACTGAAATCGGGTCAAAGATATGACTTAATAAATCGCTACTTACCAAAACTCCTGCATTGGCAAAAGCAAACAAAGGTACTATAAGATACGCTACCCAAGGATGGAGAGAATGCTCAAGTCTTTGTAATGGTGAAATTACTTCAATACAGTTTCCTTCTATGGCACTAACCGAGGCCTGGATATGCTTCTCTTTGTTGGTAAGCTTTTCCTGTCCAGGTGTGCTGACCAATTGTTTTAATAAAACAGTATTGGATCTTATAAATTCAACAACATTACGGCTAGCTCTTGCAGGTATCGTAAATGCTAACAAGATCCCAGCTAGAGTAGCATGAACTCCCGACTTTAAAAGCACGTACCAAAGCAAAACTCCTAAAGCTAAAAATATTGGAATACTTCTTACTTTTAAAAGGTTTAAACTCCACAATAGGATATAAATTCCACCACCATAAATGAGGTAAATCCAATCAATTTCATTTGTATAGTATAGTGCAATAACAAGTACAGCTCCAATATCATCCACAATTGCTATTGAGGTTAACAATAGTTTTAAGGATAGCGGAATACGTTTTCCTAAAAGAATCAAGATTCCTAGGGCAAATGCGATATCTGTAGCCATGGGAACTCCCCAACCATGCGTACCTGATCCCGTTTGATTAAAAACAACATAAATTAGAGCAGGTACCAACATACCTCCAATGGCTCCAAAAATAGGCAAACTGGCTTTTTTAATCGATGATAAGCCCCCAGTAAGTAATTCCCTTTTAATTTCTAATCCTACCACAAAAAAGAATATTGCCATTAAGCCATCATTGATCCAATGCAAAAAGCTCTTATTTAATTCCCAACTACCAAATTTGAATCCCATATATTGTTCCCAATAGGCTAGGAACGATTCACTAATTACTGAATTGGCTAATACCAAGGATAGAATAGTAAACAGCATTAAAACAATGCCTCCGAAGGCTTCCAGTCGTACAAATTCTACCAAAGGATCCTTTATTCTATCAAATATTCTTTTTTGCTTAAAAAAACGTACCATATCTTAATTTTCTATGTAAACGAATCAACCAAGAAGGTCTGAAATACAAACTACTTTATCAAATTATCTCTGAAGATTACTTAGCAAAAATAATATTGCGAAAAAATGCTAACAAGGGGGAAATCCCTACTTTGAAAGATAAAGATGAAACTTGCATTAAAGTGCTATTATTTTAGTCAGTAGATGTGAAACAGACAAACTAGAACTTTACGAGCTGATGTTTGAAAGTATATATCACCAAATTTACCGTGTTATAGGTTCCGGTCTTTTGAAACAAGCTACTTTTATGTTTCTCAATGGTTTTGGGACTCAAGAAGGTTTGTTCTGCTATTTGTTTATTACCAAAACCTTTGCAAATTAATTCAAGAACTTCTTTTTCTCTATCTGTTAACTCAGGTAATTCTTGCTGTTTTACCTTCCGTTTTCGTAATATGCTCAACCTATCTGAAAGAAGAGAAACAATTTCATCTGAAAAATAATTACCTCCACTGTACACTTTTAAAATAGCCTTTTCAAACTCCTCTAAATCGGCACTCTTAAGCATGTAGCCCTCAACGCCAGCCATTAGCATTTGCTCCAAGTAATCATCATCAAGAAAGGTTGTTAAGGCAATTATTTTTAACTCTGGATAAGCCTGTAATGATCTTTTACTTGCTTCTACGCCATCCAGTTTAGGCATGTTTATATCCATAAAAATAATATCGGGAACTTTTGTTTCCAAGACTTTCAATAGCTCTAAACCATTTGATGCTTCATCGACAACTTCAACGTATGGAAAACTCTGCAATAATAAACGAAACCCATCTCTAAAAATCTTATGATCGTCAACCAATATTACTTTAATTGTATCCATAACTACTGTCGTTTATCAATTCCTATTTCGATGCTTATTGCAAATCCATTCCCTTTCGATGTATCAATAAGACATTGTCCACCAATCGATTCAACTCGATCAATAATATTGGTCAAACCCATCCCATTAATGTCGCTGACTAAAAGCTCGTCACGATTAAACCCAATTCCATTATCCTGATATTTTAACATGACTTTAGTTGTCCGACTTAAAACAATAGAAGCTTTAGTTGCATTAGCATGTTTTATGGTATTATTGATTAGTTCACTACAAATTCGATAAAGAATTACTTCCCTACTTTTATCCATTTTGCCAAAAAATTCATCAGCGTTAAACTGCAGCTTTAAATTTCCAACTTTATTAATTCTAGAGCAAAATCGATCAAGTGATTCTACAATGTTATGACGTTTTAAAATTGATGGATTCAAATTATTAATAACCTCTGAAACTGTCTGTAAGGCTTGATTAGACAATTGTGTAATTTGGTTTAAATTACTACTTGCTTGCTTATTATCCTTAAACTCTTTCTCTAATATCTTACTATACAAGCCAACACTCGATAACATCGCACCAAGTCCATCGTGAAGATCCATCGCAATCCTTTTCCGCTCACTTTGCTCTACCTTCATTGTGTTTCGCAATAATTCACGGTTTGTCCTGATTAGCGAATTCATTAAA
Source organism: Labilibaculum sp. DW002 (assembly GCF_029029525.1). Lineage (NCBI taxonomy): Bacteria > Pseudomonadati > Bacteroidota > Bacteroidia > Marinilabiliales > Marinifilaceae > Paralabilibaculum > Paralabilibaculum antarcticum. The sequence continues at coordinate 405,487 of NZ_JAKJSC010000001.1, forward strand.
CGAACAATCAAAATCAGACTAATTATTAGAATAATAAAAACAGCAGTAAGCAAAATAAAAATCTTCCTTTTTAAAAGGTTATTGCTTTCGCTGATATAGGAATGTAAGCTTTTCTCATATTCGTTAAATATGAGAATAAAATTACGGTTGGAGTTTAATAAACTTGAATCATTTCCTTGCTGCCTCTTATTCAAGCTAAGCTGAACTATCTTTTTTATCTCCACAATAGACGAATCCAATTTAGTTAGCTGATACAGGAATCTATTCCCTTGATCTAATTTTAAACTGTCTGAATTAGTGGTTATCAGACCAATACCTTTGATGTAATTATTGGCTTTGCCATAACATTCAAGAATGGAACCTTTTTTAATGGAAGTATCACCATCCAGAAATTCATCCAGCATTATTCTTGCATTGAAAACTTCAATTTCTATTTTCTCCGAAGATTCCACCAATTGAATGTGTTGAGCATCTAGATTGGAACTGGTTTGAAATGTGTAAATAATTCCTGCGAATGCAACAAAACTGAAAAGTAATAATACAATTACAATCTTTTGTTTGATGAAAAAATTCTTCTTTATTCGCATATATTTTAATGCATTTGTTAAAAGTGCCATTTTTGTATGAAGAACAAATTTACAAATAATATAGCTAATCTTTTTAAGGGTAAGCTTGCTTAATCTACTGGTTTTAAAATCCACAAAGTATTCAAACAATAATCTTAGGAAAAGTCAAATAAGGAAAGCTAACGATCTAACTATGTTTACACGATAATAATTATTTTTCGTAAAGCTTTCCTTTGGTATCGGTCACTAACCCATTCCCTTTAATAAATACTGTGACAATACCTTTTTGACTTTTTATTATTGATTTATTGTTTGTTTTAATTGTTCAATTCAATAGCATTGGTTAGATTTCCTTTTTCACACGTCACAGAATTTGTATTACCAGATCTAAGTAAATCAGTAAAAATATTTTCCTGTCCCACCCCTAAAAACATTACTGGCTTTACGGATTTATGCAAAAGTTCGATGTGCAATCGTTCAGTCTGTCCATCGCTAAATATCATTTCCTGATGTCCCTGTACCAAAATGAGATCGGCTGCTTTATTTTTTGCACCCATAACAAGCGCTTCTAAACGATTTTCTGCTTCTTTTACTTCAATAGAAACCTTACACTCTAGCCCCTCTTTTTCAATTATCTCTTTCATTAAATTCGCCTTTTTATAAGCAAGGCTTCTTTCCAAGTCAATCTTTACGGTTAAAGCCGCAAGAATATGGATTCGGGCATTCATTAATTGACCTAAAAAAATAGACCACTTCAGTAAATCTCTTGATTTTCTTACAATATCAATAGGAACCAATATGTCCCTGACGCCCCTATTCGTCCACTGATGCTTTACAGTTAATACGGGACATATTGATTCACCCACTATTTTTTCAGCACTGTGTCTTCGAAACTTATCTGCAATACCATGTCTTTTCTCATTCTTATTAATGATTATCAAATCAAACTTTTCTTCTTTTGCTATTTCATTTATTATTGAAACATGTTGGCCAATTTCGACTCTTAATTCCATATTGTCTGGCACTTTGCCTTTAAAATGAATTTTTACGAACCTAACCAAACGAACCATGGCTCTAGCCTGCAAATTTTTATCTATATCTGTTTGAATCACATTCGTTAATCGCAAGCTTGGCGGGATTACATGAAGTAATGTAATTCTAGATGATAATCTTCTTCGGAAAAAAAGGGCTTGCCTGAAAGCACTTTCTCCATCTCCAGCTAAACTAATTGGAACTAAAATCCTTTTTAACATTCGAACTTTCATAGCATACGATTTATGAATTACCTACACATATTCCTTTACTTCTTAAAAACCACGAATCAATATATGATCTGAATTTAGTGTTGTATTTTCGTTGATAATTTTCATCAAAAACGATAAGCCTTTGACCATTCTCTTGTGGCAAATTTTCCAATCCTAGTTGATTGTCAGTATTTTCAGATTCATAAAACTGCAAGGATGAACTTTTGCATACTTTTGAAAATATTCTTTTACATGCTTCTATTATTGAGACAGAAAAAGTACTTGAATCGAGGTAAACTCTAAATTCAATCTCTTTATTTAAAGCCATTTTTGCTAAACTAGACAGAACCGATTTAGATGGTTTTACGGTTGTAGCAAAGACATTAACATCATCTATTTCTGTATTTGAACTTTCTCCTGTAAGAATGTATAACGGTTGCTTTATTCCATCAATAATTTCCGCTATTCTTGGATTAGATGACAGTTTGCAAGAATTTTCACAAGGAGCCATTACAACATGCCACTTTTTATCTTGAAAAACTTCACTTGAAAAAAATGAAAGTAAATTACCTTCAAAAGGATATAGCTTAATTTGAGTATCGTCAAGCGGATAATTCTTCAATAGCTTCGTTTTTATTACCTCTAACTCGTTTACAGCAATGTTTTGAAGAATTGGAGCAAGATCTCTTACCATTGAAAATCCAAAATTTGCTTTTTTCCACGTTTGTACAATACAAATTTCGGAACCTGACTGATATAGATGCTTCATGGCAAATTGAATTGCTCTCCAATTTCCTTCTGAAAAATCTGCAAGAATTAAAATCTTCTCGTTTGGCTTATTATTTCTTTTGGTTTGCATGTTTCTTTTTTATTTACAAAACTACAGCCCAGCGAAATGAATCGAAACAGGATGACACCTACTTCGTATGGGGAGAATCCCTACTTCTGCTTTTTTTTCTCATAAAGATTTCATGCAAAGAGGTGAACATTAGCTTTTACCCACACTTATTTTGAATTTATAACGAACATTAACATTTTGAACACTAAAAATCAATCTAACCGATGGTTATTTTTTATACATTTGCTATTCGAAAATTTGAATATGAAAAAACAGTCTATTTTATTATTACTCTTGGCTATTTTATTTGTAATGGTGCCAGTCATGCAACATATCAGTAAAATAAATCAGGAAAATAGTATCGAATCATTTGCTGATTTGATGCCTGAGGCTGAAGATATTTCATCAGAAAATGAGAATATAGACGGAGAAGAACTAAATATGTCAGAAACAAGTCAAAGTTATTTATTAGCAAGCACTTCGTTTTATTATTTTAGCTATTCGGAACACTTTCATTATCCTAAAAACATTGTATCCCCGCCTCCACAGGGTAAATTTTTAAACTTCAAGAATTCCTTTCAAATTAGATCTTAGATAATCTAGTAATAGTATTATCAAACTTTTTTCAGACAATAATATCTAAGGTGAGTATTTGTGCACACTAATAAAAGAATAATAGTCTAGAACATGATAGCCTATTGTATATTCTGTTGCGCATATCAATAAAATAAGAATAAGTAAGAAATGAAAACACCAATTACTCAAAAAAATAGGAAGTCTAGATTTCAACTTCTTCATCAGTATTATTCGTATACTGGCTTTTATCAATTCTTAGGACAAAATATCAAAAAAGCAATACTACCATTGGTTTTACTAATTGGAGGAGCTATTTTATTAGAGCACTACGTTTTAGATTTCCATACGCTCTTTGAAGAAACAACTAAAGACTATTCTGTTATTAGTATTTTCTCGCTCTTTTTTGCTTCCGAATCGTTTTTGGGGCTAATCCCACCTGAATTATTCATTGCTTGGGTAAAAACTTTACCTGAACCTGCGCTCCATTTATCACTTTTAGCCTTGCTCTCCTATATTGGAGGGTGCATATCCTATATTATCGGAAAAACAGTATTAACAATTCCTGCTGTAAAAAAAGTAGTTGAGAACAGAATGAAGAAGCATATTGTTAATTTAAGAAAATGGGGTGGTTTTCTTATCGTTGTTGGAGCCCTACTTCCTTTACCATTTTCAATGGTAAGTATGGCTTCTGGGATTATCAATTTTAGCTTTAAGAAGTACCTTTTATTTGGCTTATTTCGCTTTTTAAGATTCTTTTTATTCGCTATTGCTATTTTCAATATCATGAACTAAAATAGCTTTGCATTCTGCTATTTTGGAGAGAATAATTACCTGTAAAAACAAGAAAAGATCGACAAGTTAAGTATCGATCTTTTTAAGCTTAATGATGTATTTTTTTTTACAATTCGATTGGCGACATTACAAACACGCCAAAGCATTCCTTGTTATCGTAACTGTGTCCTACAATCTGATTGTTAGCATTCAAAACACCTTCCCAAGTATCCAAATGGTACTCGAACTCTTTTTCAACATCCAATAATTCAACTTTTGTACCTGTAATCTTCAAATTGCAGCCATCAAACGTTCCTTCGACATCTTGTTGCACTCGAAAAGGAGTTTCTCCTTCAATACGCTCTGTATAAACAACAACTCCTGTAATACTTTCTCCTGTTTGTGTAAATTCAGCAAAGCCTTCGTCTTTACCAAAACCAAAATCTTCGTTAAAAGTCCAACGACCTGTAATATTCTTCATGGCTTGTTTTTAATTTTAGAACAAAAGTAATAAAATGACAAAAGTGATGGTAACTGAATCATAAATTTAATGAAGAAAAAACCTAGCATTCATAATTCTCTTCTATCTTTGCAAAAGTTTATAACAATAAAGAATATGATTGATCAATCTACTATATGTGCGATTTCTACAGCTCCTGGCAACGGAGCCATTGCGATTGTGCGCCTTTCTGGAGCAAATGCTCTAACAATTTGCGATAAGGTGTTTGTTGCTGCAAGCAAAAAATCTATTGCAGAACAAAAAGCAAATACCGTTCATTTTGGAACCATCCAAGATGGCGAAGATATTATCGACGAGGTTTTGGTGACTATTTTTAAAGCACCGCACTCCTACACGGGCGAAAACAGTATCGAAATTGCCTGCCATGGTGCTCCTTTTATTCAATACCGTATTTTACAGGTATTACTTAAAAATGGTGCTCGTAGTGCTAATCCTGGAGAATATACCCAACGAGCCTTTTTAAATGGCAAAATGGACCTTTCACAAGCCGAAGCTGTCGCTGATTTAATAGCATCAAGTTCAGCTGCTGCTCATAAAGTCGCATTGCAGCAAATGCGTGGAGGTTTCTCTAACGAAATAGCCAATTTACGCGGCCGCCTGTTAAACTTCATTTCTTTAATTGAACTAGAACTCGATTTTGGTGAAGAAGATGTTGAATTTGCAGATCGAACTCAATTAACCAGTTTAGTGAACGAAATTCAGGGATTAATCCAGAAATTGGTTAATTCTTTTGAGTTGGGTAATGTAATTAAGAATGGTGTTCCTGTTGCTATTGTCGGCAATACTAATGTTGGAAAGTCAACTCTTTTAAATGCTCTTTTAAATGAAGATCGCGCCATTGTTTCCGATATTGCAGGTACTACACGTGATGTGATTGAAGATACCATTAACCTTGGCGGGATCACCTTCCGATTTATCGATACAGCGGGTATTCGAACAACTCTTGATAAAATTGAGAGCATGGGAATTGAGCGTACTTACAGCAAAATGAAACAGGCTCAAATCGTTCTTCTACTAATTGATGCTGACCGTAACATTGAAGATGTAAATGATTCAATTCTTAAAGTAAACGAAGCTATTGATCGTGAGGCACAACATTTGATTATATGCATTAATAAAATTGATTTGATTCCAGATCCTCAAGGATTTGCAAAAAGCTTAATCGGTGTACAAACAGATGATAAATTGCTTTTTATATCTGCAAAACAAAAGCAAAACATCGATTCCTTAACCAAGGAACTTCTAAAAACAGTAAATATGGGTACAATTAATGAGCAAGATGTAATTGTGACCAACATTCGCCATTTCGAAGCTCTTAAAAATGCCTTAGGAAGTATTGATAGAGTAAATACTGGCTTAGAAGGCCAGATCCCTACTGATTTCCTTGCTCAAGACATTCGTGAATGCCTTCATTTCCTAGGTGAAATTACTGGAGATATTAGTACTGATGAAGTTCTAGGGAATATCTTTAAGAATTTCTGTATCGGCAAGTAACCAACTTAACTAACTGAATTGTTGATGATTGCATTTCCATTATTAACAAATAGACACATAATAAATTACAACCCGAATAATTAAAGAAAGCCCTATTTTAACCGGTAAAATAGGGCTTTCTTATTCTCACCTTTTGATCTTTCTATTACCATCCCCTAATGGTATAGGATTTTTTCGTATCCCATTTGCATCATTATTTCGGAGTGCTATCCCAGAGATTTTTTGTTCTATCCACTCCAAAAATCGAAGCGAGGTCATCAAACCCAGTTACGGAAATTTAACAACCGTTACATAAAATATCTTGGCTACAAAATAAGGCACTTCAGATAATTCATAAAATATTTTGTCAAATTTTTGAGGTGAAAAAATTTTCTTTTTTACACTGATAATTCTTTGCTGTATTATGACAGTACTTACTTCATGTGCTCATTTTGTTCTTCCATGCTTGTTAATTTGTAGCCACTATAAAACCGTCTGCATCAGCTTAAAAAAAAGCTCCTCCTGCCTGCACCACTATTACACAATGCTTCAATAATTTGAAATGACAGGCGGATGCTTTAATTACTAACCACTAACTATTTTTAATATAATTCCAAATTGATTAGAATATCGATTCGACGATAAAACTAAACTCTTACGTTTAGCCGTTTTGTACATAAGTTTACACTTAACCCAAAAATATCCTAATCACGATAAAAGTTCTATGTGAGCTTTTAAAAAGCTCCACCTGCCTGCACCACTACTACACAATGCTTCAATAATTTGAAATGACAGGCGGATGCTTTAATCACTAATCACTAACTATTTTTAATATAATTCCATATTGATTAAAATACAGGTTCAATACTAAAGTTAAACTCATAATCCATCGCCGACACCGAATACTCTGGATATGGCGTTGATCCCCAGGAATCATCTCCTGCGACACCCATCATTCTCAGGTCAAGATTCACAAAAACCCCGTCTTTCTTAACAATATCGTTGGTATGGCGAAAATCGGTGTGTGTAATCTGATCGAAATCTTCAAGTGGATTGTGATGTGCAGAGAAACCAACTTGAGGCTGGCCACTTATGCGAATTCCAAAACCATTTTCATTTCTCAACTCAAACCAACGTACTTCGGTCTTGTAACCATTCTCCTGTGGTCGCACATAGTTGAAATACTGATCGGCCACTTTGCTTTTGTAATTTCCTACAAAAGTTCCATTATTACGATCAATATAGTTCTCCTGAGGTCCACGACCAAAATATTCCAGATTGTCGAAATTTACAGGTAATTCAAGTCGCATTCCAAATCGAGGCATATCCGGCAAATCTTCCTTACCAAGCTTTATATTACTCTTAACGGCTACTTTTCCATCTCCAGTAATGGTATATTTTATACTCTGAGAAGAATTGATTTTCGGAAGATTATAACTTACTGTTACAATAACTTTTTCTGATTTGCTTTGAACGCTTTCAATTCCTGATAATTCAGGAGAATTGGATACATCGCGCCAAATACCCAAGCGTTTAATCATATTACTTCCCTTATCATTATCGTTGGGTGCTCTCCAAAAATTAAGTAAAAAGCCTTTCTGAATCAGTTCCTGACCTGCCATCTGATAAGAAGAAAGTATTCCATTGGATTTATCAAAGCTGATCTCGAAGTTTTCACCTGTGATGTTCACAAAATCAGAAGTATCTTTCAATTTTAGCTCAGGACAGCTTTTTTCAGCTTTTGCGATCATTGGCAATACTGGCAAGGCAAACTGATCGTGTGCCACTTCAAATCCTTTTGGCCTGAATGGCTGATCAACTGTCAACACAACAGAGAAATCCACAAAATACTCTATGCCTGGCTCTTGCTTAATCTCCGAAAGTGCCAAATTAACGACTTGACTTTCCTGAGCATTCAGATTAAAATCTTCTATAACCTTTGAAGTGATCTCCTCGCCATTTTCCGATAAAGTCCACTTGATTTGATAGTCCTTCAGATCGATAAAATCGTGAAAGTTCTTAATAAGAAAGCTTCCTTTTTCAAGATCCTCGCTATAGAACCTTACATTCTGGTAGGCGTATTTCACTTCCCACATTGCAGGGTGAGGCGTATAATCTGCTGAAATAATACCATTAATGACAAAGTTATAATCTGTCGGCAGTCCTTCGGGGCCATAATCACCTCCATAAGTCCAAAAATCAAGCCCATTTTGATCGGTTTTTACAAGGGCTTGATCAATCCAATCCCAAATATATCCCCCTTGCAACTGGGTGTTCTCTTCATCGTAAATCACATTCCATAAATCAAGTAGGTTACCCGTACTATTACCCATGGCGTGCGCATACTCACTGATGATCATTGGCAGGGTCTGCTTTTTAGATGCATATTTTTTCAAATATTTAGCACCAGGGTACTGGGGACAATAAAGGTCAGTATTCGGACCCATGATAGCACGTTCGTAATGAATCGGACGTGAAGGATCACGATCTTTGATCCATTTGTACACAGCCGTAAAATTCTCACCATCACCAGCTTCATTCCCCATAGACCAGACAATGACCGAAGGATGATTCTTGTCGCGTTCCACCATACGGATGTTACGATCCAAATGAGCCTGCTTCCAGTCAGGATTTTTGGCTAATGAATGCTCACCATAGTACATGCCATGAGATTCGATATTGGCTTCGTTGGTAATGTACAAACCATATTGGTTGCATAATTCATAGAAACGTTCATCATTGGGATAATGGCTAGTTCTGACAGCATTAATATTGAACTGCTTCATCAGTGCTATTTCCTTTATCATACCCTCTTCACTTACCACATGACCTTTGAACTGGTCGTGTTCATGGCGGTTAACTCCCTTAATAAGCGTAGCCACACCATTGATGTAAAAAACAGCGTCTTTTATTTCAACTTTTCGGAAACCTACTTTACAAGAAACGACCTCAGAAACATTTCCCTTCTTATCCTTTAGTGAAATAAGTAATGAATAAAGGTTAGGCGTTTCGGCCGTCCACTTTTTAGGGTTCGAAATCTCTTTAGTAAAATTTAGCTTAAAGTCTGATTTTCTATCGATAAGAACTTTTTGTGAATCAGCAGCTACTAATTTTCCTTGCTCATTAATCAAACGATACTCAACTTCATAATTGCCTGAACGCAATTTTTGGGTATGGTTTTGCAAATCAATATCCAAAGACAAGAGACCATTCTTGTATTGAGAATCCAGATCAGCTTTAGCAAAGAAATCACGAATACGAACCTTTGGAGTAGAATACAAGTAAACATCTCTTTCAATTCCACTAATTCTCCAAAAATCCTGACATTCCAAGTATGATCCATCAGACCAGCGATAAACTTCTAGAGCTAACACATTCTCACCTTTTTCAAGATATTTAGTAATATCCCATTCTGCTGGTGTTTTACTTCCCTGACTGTAACCTACTTTTTTCCCATTTACCCATATATACATGGCAGATTTAACCGCACCAAACTGTATAAAGACCTGACGACCATCCCAATTTTCAGGAATAGTAAAATTTCTTCGATACGAGCCAACAGGATTGTAATCATGTGGTACTTTTCCTGGGTTTTTAGGATAGATTTTTCCTGTAAACTCAATCTCATCAGAAACCGGAGCTTTATAATCTGCAAATTCGTACTGATGATTGACATAAATAGGTGCTCCATAGCCCTCTAATTCCCAGTTTGCTGGCACCGGAATATCATCCCAAGCTGAAACATCGTAAGCTGTTTTATAAAAGTCTTTAGGACGATTAGCTGGTTTACCTACCCAATTGAACTTCCAGGTTCCACTTAAACTTTTATAATAAACAGACTGATTCCTTTTTTTTGTTAAAGCCGCATCAAGGCTTTTAAAAGGCATTAAAGTGGCGTGGGCAACTTCTTTGTTCTGATCAAACATCTTAGGGTTCTCCCAATCTGTGATTTTATCCTCCATTGTCTGTGCACTGGCAGTTAATACCAATAGAGATAAAAGTTGAATAATTGAAAATTTCATAATTCTATTTCAGATTATCTGATTAATGTACCTCAAGTTGCCCTTTAGAATCTGCTTTTTTAAGATTTCTTACACCTGTTGTTCCACCACCATTTAAAGTCAAATCTATTGGTTTATTGGTTTTCCATGCACCTCTTGTAAAATCAGGAATTTCAATAGAATTTGATTTATTGGCAATAGACCATTCACTTAAAGGTGTAATACAACTCCAGGATGCAGCATCATATACATCCATATCCATTGGCAAGCCGTTACGTAAGCAGTCAATTAAACGCCAATCCATTACGAAATCCATGCCACCATGACCACCAACTTGTTTGGCCATTTCACCAACTCTTCGGATAATTTCAGGAGTGTATTTTTCTTCTAATTCTTTAAATTTTGTATCATCTATCACGTTATGCCCGAATGCAATATGCTGTTTAGGCCATTTTTGTGCAAAACATTTTGTTCCGCTCAACATATGAATTCTTGAATAAGGTCTTGGAGAACTAATATCATGCTGTATCATTATGGTTCGTCCCATATTGGTACGAATCATCTGCATATCCATATTACCTCTCATTTCCCATCCTACGAATTTTTCAAAGAAGGAATCTTCTTTAGCCATCTCAGCAATTCGATGCTTCAATGTAAAATCTTCAGACATCATGGATGTTAAGTAATCCATTTTGTCACCTCGATTAATATTCATTGCTTGGCAAATAGGTCCTAAACCATGGGTTGGGTATACATTTGCCTTACGTTTGTTCTCATGTAAACGCCACATTCTAGTGTATGCTCCATCAGACATTTTATCATCTTTTGGCTTATTAAAATGCCAATAATCAAGATCGTGAATATAGGCGCCTTCTCCGTGAATAAGATCACCAAATGCACCTTGCTGAGCCATGCTAATGGTTAACATTTCGAAGAAATCATAGCAACAATTTTCTAAAATAACACAATGCTTACGGGTACGCTCTGATGTTTCAACCATTTGCCAGCATTCGTCCATTGTTTTAGCTGTAGAAACTTCAACAGCCGCATGACTGTCAGCTTCCATTGCAGCGATAGCCACAGGTACGTGCCATTCCCATGGTGTAGCTATATAAACAAGATCAACCAAACCACTTTCACACAATTCCTTGAATCCTAAATCACCTCCAACAAATTCTTTGGCTTTTGGTAAACCTGCATCTGATAGAATTTTTTGCCCACCATCAACAGCAGCTTGCCTAATATCACAAAGAGCTGTTATTTCGACACCTTCGATATAAGTCATACGTTTTACTGCTCCTGAACCACGATCACCTATACCAACAAATCCAACACGAACTGTATCGAGTTTTGGGGCAGCATAACCACACATATTGAAATTCATTGATGGATTTCTTGATGCAGCAGCTTTTATATAAGCCAAATTACTTTCATCTTTGGTGCTTGAACAAGCTGCAAGTGGTGCTGCAGCAAGTACACCGGCTCCAAGAGCCAAATTACTTAGAAATGATCTTCGGTTTGTTGTCATGTTTATACTTGATTTTGTATTTATTTCTACTATCCAAAACTATTAAACATTAGGAATGAAAAGGGGGAAAAATCATTCAACCTATGTGTACAAATCAGTAATTATTGCATTTTATTCAACTATTAAAGCAAAAAACAATGATTATCACCTAAAATCTTCTTTTGTTTACTTCTTATTTACCAAAATATTATAAGTAAGCAGATTGGATTTTAACTACATACTACATGATTTTTTTATCTACTCTCCCTTCTGCAACTATTCAGAACCTATTAACTTGAATGCCTACTTGATTTCCTTCTCATAGAGAAATGGAAATTCTATTGACTCTTCATGTTCCTTCTCAAAGAGTTTTTTCATCTGAGCAACAACATCAGGATGCTGTTCTGCGATATTTATCTTCTCGTAAGGATCAGATTCTAGATCGTACAACTCAATTGGAGTATTCTCTTTCGTGATTTTCACACGAACTGCTTTCCATTTCCCCTTTCTTATAGCCTGCTTATCGCCAGTGTAGCCATGGAATTCCCAATAGAGCAAGTCATGTTCAGCCTGTTTCTCTCCAAGCAGCTCTGGCAAAAATGATATACCATCTACATCTTCAGGTGTTTCCACTCCTGCCACATCACAAAAAGTTGAAAAAATATCCCAAAAGGCCGAAACATGATTCGACACACTTCCAGCTTCAACATTACCTGGCCATTTCACAATAAAAGGAGTACGAATTCCCCCTTCATATAAAGATCTCTTATTCCCTCTTAATCCTCCAGAACTATTAAAAAATTTAGGATCATTTCCTCCTTCAACATGAGGTCCATTATCGGAAGCAAAAATGATAATTGTATTCTCGTCCAAGCCTAATTCCTTTAACAAAGTATTCAATTTGCCGATATCTCCATCCATATGTGATACCATTGCTGCATATGCCGCTCTGGGGTGATCCTGTTTCCCATAATGACCTCCCGACCATGGTTTTTCGGGAAATTCCCCTTTAAACTTCGCCAGATATTTTTCAGGAATAACCATTTCAGCATGTGGGATTGCGTAGGCCAGATAAAGGAAAAATGGCTTTTCTTTATTCTCCCTGATAAAATCAATTGCTCTTCGCGTTGTTTCATCATGACTATACATCTTTTGCTGTCTATTCTTATTTTCAGGGTAGAATACCTTTTTGTCATTCTCCCACAAATACTCTGGAAAGTAATGGTGTGCTTTCATCTGACAGTTGTACCCAAAGAAATAATCAAATCCCATTTTCAGAGGATCACTATCTGATCCTGGAAAGCCAAGTCCCCACTTACCAACACAAGCAGTAGTATATCCTGCATTTTTTAGAGAGTGAGCTACAGTGCGGGTCTCAGATGGCATAGCCATTTGCCCTTCAGGTTTTATTTCCTTATTACCACGAACAATAGAATGTCCGGTATGTTTTCCTGTCAAAAGGGCACATCTTGATGGAGCACAAACCGTACAGCCCGTATAATGATTGGTAAAACGAACCCCTTCCGAAGCCATTCTGTCCAGATTAGGGGTTTCTATGATCTTCTGTCCGTAACAGCCCAGATCACCATAACCCAAATCATCAGCAAGAATGTATATAATGTTGGATTGCTTTGTTTCTGGTTTTTTATCCTTAATAGAACAGGCAGACAGGCTTAGTAAAGCTGTTGCGCCAAGGCTTATAATTGATTTGTTTGAAGTTAATTGCATCATCAATTTTAAATTGAATTATTAATCTGATATCAGGCTAAACAAAAGAGTATTAGGTTTTATTTATTCGCTTCCAATTATTTGTAAACTCTAATTAGTGTTTCAAATTCTTGGCATCCAAAAATCTCTGAAGATGCTTCTTATCATTTTCATCACTATCGTCATACTTGATTCTTAGTTCAATCAACTTTTTATGCATGTCTTTTTGAACATCAGCGTAAGCTAAATTGTTATACACGTTATTCATTTCAGTGGGGTCCTTCTCCAAATCGTACAGTTCCCATGTATCAGAATCGTAATAAAAATGAATCAGCTTATACCTATCGGTTCGAATTCCATGATGACGTTGCACATTGTGCTCACCAGGAAACTCATAATAGGTATAATAAATGGCATCTCTCCATTCACCCGATTCTCCATTTACAATCTTCCGAAACGATTCTCCTTGTATATCCTTAGGGATTGTAATTCCAGCATAATCTAGAAAAGCAGGTGCAAAATCAAGGTTCTGTATCAGTTTATCCACTTCGGTACCCGCCTTAATTTCCTTTGGATATCGCATCAGAATAGGAGTTCTGAATGACTCTTCGTACATAAATCGTTTGTCGAACCAACCATGTTCTCCTAAATAGAAACCTTGATCGGATGTATAAACAACAATGGTGTTTTCTGCCAATCCATTTTCATCCAGATAATCCAAAAGTTCACCTACTCTGTCATCAACGGATTGAATGGTGCTCAGATAATCTTTCATGTATCGATCATATTTCCATAAGGCCAATTCTTTTCCTTTTAAACCCTTAGCTTTAAATTCAGCAATAAGTGGTTTATAATGAGCATCCCAAGCTGCTTTTTGAGTCGAATCCATACGCTCGTACATCCATTGGGCATTCTTTCTTAATCTTGTTTTTATTTCACCCTCTTCATCAAGCATTTTCAAATCGTAAGCCAAATCCATATGCTCATAAATTCCCATTTCATGCTTTGCTGCTACAGGACGATTTTCATATTTATCGAAAAAATTTGCTGGAGGTGTAAATTGTTTGTCTTTGAATAAATCAAAATATTTTTTCTCTGGCATCCATGTTCTATGCGGTGCTTTTTGATGATAAAGCATTAAGAATGGCTTATTCTTATCTCGCTTATTTTCCAGCCATTCCATTGCAATATCGGTCGTTATGCCTGTGCAATAACCATGGTATTGTTTTTTTACACCATTCTCGATAAAATCGGGATTATAATATTGCCCTTGACCCGGTAAGACATTAGAGTAGTCAAAACCCTGAGGCAAACCGTTAAGATGAATTTTCCCAATCATAGCAGTCTGGTACCCTGACTTCTGAAGCTGTTTGGCAAAATTATCTTGTTCCCAATCAAAGGGCATTAAGTTATCCACTTTTCCATTTACAAAACTGTGCTTCCCAGTTAACATCACCGCCCTGCTGGGAGCACAAATAGAATTGGTGACAAATCCTTTGGTAAAAATGACACCTTCCTTTGCAATACGATCAATATTTGGGGTATTATTCAGCCCGCAACCATAAGCACTGATCGCCTGGTAGGCATGATCGTCGCTCATGATAAAAACTATATTCGGTTTTTCTCTTTTTTCAGTCTCCTGTTTCTTTGCTGAAGAACATCCAATTAAAGATAAACCTGAGAATACGCCTAAAAGGATTGAATTTCTCATTTGTTTTAGTTTTTCACACTTAAAAATAAATTGGAATATCAATTTATCAATATTCCAATTCTAAACATTTGAATATTATTTTTCTGTTATTACTTCATCTACCCAGGGAACCAGTGCAGATTTGTAATAATTAATATCCATAAATTCAAAACGAGTTTTTTGTTTGGCTAACCGAACTTTGTACTCATCCCAGCTCTTATTTACATCTGAAGACCAACCGAGCTCTGCATACCCAGGCAAACGAGGGAAAACCATAAATTCAATATCATCCATTGTTTCAATGGTTTCAGTCCATAGAGGAGCCTCAATTCCCACAATATCCTCTTTACTAATACCTTCTACATTACTTTCAAGAGTCCAGTTATAAGCCTTGTCGACCTCAATGTATCCCGACCAATTAAGTCCTAAAGGACAAAGCTTATTATATTGAATATCCATATAAGCTTTAGCCGCTGGAGACATAATTACCTTAACATTTTGATTCACAGCCTTTAATGCATTATCTGGTTTTATTTGCCAGAATTGTGCCAAAGAGTTTTCTTTTAATGAACCGGCAGCAATATCAGCCCATCCAATCATTTGTTTGCCATGTGCATTTACAATGTCTTGCACTTTGTCGATAAACTCAATATAATCGTCTTTTGCCGTAACGTGTGATTCATCACCTCCAATATGGATGAAGGGACCAGGAGTCATTGCACTTAGTTCACGAATCACATCATCGATAAATTTATAAGTGATCTCTTTGTTGGCATCCAGCGTACTAAAACCAACATTGGTTCCTGTATATAAGTCTCTTGCTTTACCATCAGCATTCAATTCGGCATACGAAGCCAAAGCCGCATTGGTATGACCTGGCATATCTATTTCAGGAATAATGGTAATAAACCTATCCTGTGCATACTTTACAAGCTCAGTATATTCTTCTTGAGTATAAAAACCACCTTTACCACCATCTACTTGTGTACTACCACCATGCTTTGTCAGATTGGGCCACGATTTAATTTCAATTCGCCATCCCTGATCATCAGTCAAGTGCAAATGCAGAACATTCATTTTATAGGCCGCAATTAAATCGATAAATCGTTTCACATCGGTCACATCAAAGAAATGACGTACCACATCCAACATGGCACCTCTGTAGCCATAGTCTGGTGCATCTTCAATTGTTCCACTAGCTATCTCCCATGATCCCATTTGCAAATCTTTCGATTCTATACGAGCTGGTAATAATTGTCTGATAGTTTGAACACCTCTAAACAAACCTGCCAATTGGTAGGCTTCCAAAACAATTTTCTTTTCATCTATGCTCAATATATAGCCTTCTTCACCTAAATCTTTATTTTTTTCAACCAATGCCAAATAAATTCCTTTTTTGAAGTCAGCGTTTTTTACGCCTTGTACTTCAGTTTCAAATCCGGTAGCTGGTTTAATCAGATCAGCCAGGTAGTTTCCAATTGGTCGAATTGTTTCATCATTTTCCTCAACATAAATAGTCGTTTTTCCTGTCAATTCGAATGAACTACCCGTTGCAAAGAGTTTTGTAGGTTTTGGGATCAGGTTTTCCTTTGCCAAATCTTTTACTGTTGGTGTTTTGCAAGAAAAAAAAATCATTACAATAATGAGCAACTGTCCTGCTTTAAAAAATGTATTCATATCTCTGGTATTTTAGTAGTATAGTTAGATTCTGATCATTAGTAAGCAATAAGATTTCCTGTCAATTCTCTTTTATTCTCCTTATTATTCAAATACCAGACGTTCAATTCAGCACCTCCTGTTCCTTGCTGAAAGAATACTGAAACTGGATGCCATCCTGTTTTAAGAGCAATCATCCCCGATCGTTCACGTGGAGCATGATGACCTCCATTATCCACGACCATTTCATCTTCGATGTATAACAAGCTACCATCATCAGATTTGGTGAAGAATTCGTAAATACCATCATTTTCAGCATAAAAATACCCTTTGAATGCCATAAAGATCTTCTCTTCCTTTCTGTATTCTCCCAAGTCAATCTGACTTACTAAATTCCAGTCATTATATTCCTTTAGATCAAGTTTTTTGACTGCATCAGGATGATCTTTTATGACCCATCTCTTCAGCTTTCCCTTTTCTGGAGAAACTGTTTGAGCCTCGCGTAAGCTCTGCTTTTCGACCGTTGCCTTAGCCAATCCACTACCCGTATTTCCTTTAAAGGCTCTTGCCTTAATTTCACAATTCGCTTTAAGAACAATAGGCTCATTGTAAAGCTTCGATTCTTTTGATGGTACAGATCCATCTAACGTATAATAGATCTCCAATCCCTTCATTGGAACGGATAAATTTATTATTGCACTATCTACAAAGGCAATCTTTTTATTGAGCCCTTCAACTGAAGGAATATAGTAATTGATGTTCATGACATCCATACGGTCGCTGTGTAACTGAACCCTGGTATTAAACTCGTCATAATCTTTACTTTCTTTGTTCGTCCAGGCTGTTTCAGACAGCGCTAAAATTCTTGGAAAAGCCTGATATTGCAGTCGCTCAAAATTCGGTATCCATTCCGCCCAAAGATTGGCCTGAATTCCCATTACCAAATCTTTCTGTGTCGAAGTAAATTTGGTAGGAACAGGTTCGTACTCGTAAACTTTCTTCAAAGGGGTAACCTCATTTTTAGCATCAAAATAGTAAGGTGTACCGGGAGTTATTATCATTTTATTTCCATTGATTGCTGCGATTGATAATGCTTCAGGTGCCCAATTTCGCCACCACATAACATGAGCATTATTACTAAGACCACCTTCGGTAATTTCATCCCAACCCATCAACTGTTTTCCTTTTGACTGCAAAAACTTTTCAATTCTTCGATTAAAATGAGATTGCAATTCATGTTCATTTTTTAAATGATGTTTGTGAATTTCTCCCTGACATTGGGCACAATCTTTCCAGGATTGAATATTTACTTCATCTCCACCAATGTGAATGTATTCAGACGGAAAAAGTTCGGCAACTTCTCCAAGAATCGTTTCAACAAATTTGTAAGTCGTTTCTTTTCCTAAACAAGCAGGAGTTGTAAATACTTTTCCCCAGCCCGCTTCTTCTTTACAGGATAAGTAAGGGTAATTATCAATGGCTGCTTTAAAATGACCGGGCATATCAATTTCTGGTATTACAGTAATACACCTTTCATCCGCATATTGAATGATTTCTTTAATCTGTTCCTGAGTAAAGAATCCCCCATACATCTTTTTGCCATCCTTCATATGATACTTTTCCGGATCAATGGTATAAGAAGGATCTGTTTTGGCATTGTCGATACACACCTTATCGTGTCTGCTTACTGTTCGCCAGGCACCCTTTTCTGTCAGCAAAGGCAATTGTTTAATTTCAATTCTCCAACCTTCGTCATCTGTCAAATGCATATGATAAGTGTTGAGCTTGTACAACGCCATATAATCCAGAAAGGTCTTCACCTCGTCTATATCAAAGAAATGACGGCTAAAGTCCATATGCATACCTCTCCATGCAAAACGAGGTTCATCTTCTATCTTCACTGAGGGAACCAACCAGTCAGCACTGACTACCTCTTTGCTTTCAATAGCATGAGGAAGGAGTTGGCGAAGGCTTTGAACAGCATAGAAATAACCTGCTTCTCCATTGGCGGAAATTAAGATTCTCTCAGGGCTTACTTCAAGTTGATAAGCTTCAGGTGCCCATCCTTCAATATGTTGAAAAAGGATCCCATCCTGATCTGAATGATCCCGTATTTCCAAATCAAATCCTGCTGCAGAATTAAAAAGTCCCTTAAGATATCTAACTGCCTTTTGCTGATTTTCATCTCTTGCTACAATCTTAGTACTGGCATTAATCCTAAAAGATTCTTTTTCCAGACTCAAATGATTTGGCTTGGGTACAATAGCAATTTGATCTTTCTTAAAGCTCGGGCTTGAGCAAGAAAGAATAAAAAGGGATAGCACTACTAATAATCGATTCATAATTTTTGAGTTTTGTGTGGTTATTTTGATTGATAAGCATTTCTGACAATATGCTCATCTTAAAAGATTTTATATAAAACGAAATTAAGTGTAAAAAGGGAACACGCTTTGAATATGATTCGAAGGATCTGATACGCATTCCCTTTCAACTAAATCTCATGTTAGTCTATAAATTGAATTTCGTATCTTAGTTTGTAAGTATTCTCAGACAAACGGTACTCAGGATGAGCAATGGCAATTGAAGACCAGGAATCATCTCCGCCAAGGCCAAATTGTTTAAAATCAATATTTAAAATATAGGCATCCGTTTTGTTCAGTTCATTGATATGAGTAGCCTTTTCAAGGTTTTCCATACTATAAGGCCAAACTGAAAAATCAAAAGATGGGCTCCCTTGAATTCGAAGAGTCTGTTTTTTAGTCGTCATCTCGAGCCATCGCACATCACTTCGGTTTCCATTTTCCTGAGGGCGAACATAGTCATAGGCAATTTCAGAACTTTTCACAGAGTAAAAACCTAATCTGGCACCTGTTTTTCTATCCCAGTATGATTCATGTGGTCCTTTTCCATAAAAACTTAGGTTTGAGTAATCTTTAGAAATACCGCACTGCATACCAAAACGAGGAATCCATGTGCTGTTGTACATTTTCTGAATTTGCATATCCACTTTTAAAATTCCCTTTGAAGCAATCTCATACTTGAGCTCTAACAAACTACTGTCAACTGAGATGTGATACTTACCAACCAAAAGAATAGTCTCCTTATTCTGTTCTACTCTCCAATTTAGCAGTTGCATATTTTTGGCCGCATTTTTCCATTTTAAAACATCTTTCGCCATCCAGTTCGCCCCCTTATCATTATCAGTTGATACCCGCCAAAAGTTAGGTCTTAATTCCTGTGTAAGAATCTCTTCTCCATTTATTTTACACGAGAATAAACTGCCTTCCGATTTATTAAACTGCAACTGAAATCCATCTCCTGCGATTTTGCAAATATTTTTTACTTCCTGGATACTTATTTGCCCCTTGTTTTTCCAAGTTTTAGCGGCTATTGAATCCGGTAAAACGAACTGATTCCAAGCAACTTCGTAGCCTTTATCAGCCCACAATTTAGGTTCCTTCAATAGATAATTTATCTCTAGGACATACTCCTTGCCAACCTCATTATTAACCTTTTGGACCGGAAGTTTTATGTTTACACTATTTCCAGGTAAACATTCGGGCGCAGATAGCTTTCCATCTTGAATGGTTTTACCATCGGCCATAATTTTCCAATGCAAATTGTATTGAGACAAATTGGTGAAATGGTGTCGGTTAAAAATAGTGAATTCATAATCTGCAAGATCAAAAACATTTGTTTGAACCGGCTGAAACACTTTTTTACATTCCCAAAGAGCTGGCTTTGGTGTTTGATCAGGAGCTACAATGCCATTGATACAGAAATTACCATCATTGGGTTTGTCTCCAAAATCGCCACCATAAGCCCAATACTGACGACCATTTTCATCCGTTTGCTGGATCCCCTGATCCATCCAATCCCATATAAAACCACCAATTAGGTTCGGATATTGATAGATTAAATCCCAATAAGATTTCAAATCACCTAAAGAATTCCCCATGGCGTGTGCATATTCACACATCATAATCGGCCGCTTAATGTAGGGACTGTTGGCCAGACCTTCCAATTCTTGTGGTATAGGATACATTCTGCTAATTACATCAACATAAGCCGGATCGGTGGGATTAGCCATATAAGCTACTTTTTTATTTGACCCCGGTTTTACATATGCCGGATGTTCATGATTCCCCTGTGCTCCTTCGTAATGAACAAGTCGCGTTGGATCAAAATCTTTTACCCAGCCTGCTGCTGCTGCATGATTGGGTCCGCAACCTGATTCATTTCCTAATGACCAGTAAATTATAGATGGATGATTCTTGTCACGTTCAACCATTCGTATAACACGATCCATGAAGGATGTATTCCATTCTTGCTGATTAGATAGATAACCGCCTAGGCCATGAGACTCAATATTGGCTTCATCCATTATGTAGATTCCATACTGATCACATAACTCGTAAAAATAGGGATCATTAGGGTAATGAGAAGTTCGAACGGCATTAAAGTTGAACTGTTTCAATAGCTCAACATCCTTCTTCATATTGGCACGACTTACAGTTTTTCCATTTTTCTGATTATGATCGTGACGGTTAACACCTTTTAACTTCACAGGTTTGCCATTAACCAGTAACATCCCGTTTTTATTCTCAACTTCCCTGAACCCTACTTTTGATGATACAGCTTCAATTACTTTTCCTTCAGAGTCTTTTAGACTAAGAACCATTGTGTATAAATAGGGAGTTTCAGCAGTCCATTTTACTGGATTATGAACCTCTTGCTCCATCATACCGAAGTAAATATTGTCGCGTTGAGGGTACCATTCATGAATAATTCGTTTAGCAGATAATTGCATTGGTTGAGATAAAACATTATTCCCTTTTGCATTTAGCAGTTGAGCTTCTACTATCCAATTTTTCAAATCTTCTTGATGAAGATTTGAAATTTCTGGGCGAACTTGAAATTGAGCATGCTGGTAATTTTGATCCAAGCGTGTACGCACTGCAAAATCTTCTATTCTTACCTTTGGGCGAGCCATAAGAAATACCTCACGGTGAATGCCACTCATTCGCCAATGATCCTGGTCTTCAAGATAGCTTCCATCACACCAGCGATACACTTTCATTGCCAATTTATTCTTTCCTTTTTTTAAGAAAGAGGTAATATCGAACTCTGCAGGTAAACGACTTCCTTGGCTATAACCAACGTATTCTCCATTCACCCATAAGTAAAAGGCAGAACTTACACCTCCAAAATGCAGGATCACATCTCGTTTTGTCCACCCTTCTGGAATGATAAAATCCTTAATATAACTTCCGACTGGATTTTCCCTTTCGATATGAGGTGGATTTACAGGAAATGGGTAAATCACATTGGTGTAAATTGGGGTACTATATCCTTTCATTTCCCAACAGGAAGGCACTTCGATATCATCCCATTCTGTTGCATTGTATTGCTTTTTATAGAATTCACCTTGTGTTTTCTGGTCATTTTCGGCATAATGAAATTTCCAGAGACCATTTAGCATCTGTATATATTCCGATTTATCTCTGTCTCCCTTTTCTGCATCATTCACATTACTAAAAGAATATAAAGTGGCATGAGACTTTAATTTATTCTCTGAAATCACAAGTGGATTTTCAATTTTATTATCAATTGCGATACTGATTTTTCCCCAAAAACATATCATCATGAATAATAAAAAAGCCCCTTGGCTTGTTTTCTTTCTAACGTTCATATTATAATATTTTTCAAATAGTTCTATAGATATTGATCTCCTCAACCAAACTAATACTAACCAGTTGTTGAATTTAAAAGAAGGAGAGTTCTCTATATGTGAGAACTCTTCCTTCTACCCATTAATAAACATTCTAACTATAAAGAGTTTTTTTGAATCAATTCTAACGATTGCCATGCCATTAAATACATACGGGGAATATGGAAAGGCCCTTTCCAAATATTACCCTTTAAAGTTGTTGATATTCGACCATCCCGATGCAGATAGCCATACCATTCACCATACTTTTCATCAGGAAAATGTTTGAAAGTCCAATCGTGAATTTGTTCGTGCATTTTCATATACTTTTCATCACCAGTTAGCTCGTAGGCCATTAAAGTGGCAATAATGGTTTCGTTCTGAGGCCACCAAAATTTCATATCCTGCCAATACTCCTGAACAGGCAAACCTTTCACATCGCGGAAGTACAAAATCCCTCCATATTCTTTGTCCCAACCAATTTCCCACATCCAATCGAGCATTTTAGTTCCCATCTTAATGAGCTCCGGGTCATTATCGCGATATTTTGCTTCCTGAAGAACAAACCACGCACCTTCTATAGCATGCCCTGGATTCAGCATTCGTCCGTCAAAATGATCAAGGAATTCTCCTTCAAGACCAACAGTCTCCATAACTGCCTTAAATTCATCATTGATAAAATACTTCTTGATTTCAGCAATCCAATTGTCAATGTAAACCGTGTAGGATTCATCCTTCAGGTTCTTTCTCAATTCCTGGGCGGTAACAATTCCAATCATAGGTGTTCCCATTCCTCTTGTCTGGCGATGTTCGGTAAACTTGGGAGCAATTAAATCTGGTGTGTTATTATAAAGAAAGTAAGTATCAAAAGCTTTGCGAGCTTTATCGGCATACACTTCATCACCTGTTGCCTTATAATAAGCAGCATAGGCAATTGCGGCAAAAGATTCGGAGTAAACATAGCGACGCTTGCGAACAGGTTCCCCTTTCTTATTTACAATGAAAAACATTTCTCCATCCGTATCATAACAATACTTATCTAAAAAATCAACACCATGTTTGGCCAGCCTTAACCATTCTGGATTCTGCTCTACCTCATTGTACAACGTTCCTAACATCCAGGTAAAACGACCTGTTTGCCATACTCCTTTATCTGTATCAATTACGGTTCCATCCCGATCCAGACAGAAAGTAAACCCACCATCTTCTCCATCAACGCAATTTTTGATCCAGAAAGGAATAATATTTTCCAATAAACCTTTCTTGTATATCTCGATATAATCTTTGATATCTTTCATTACAATTTTTATTTTGAATTACTTAATGAGTGAACCGTTAACCCATCCAAATCTTTTTTCTTTTCCGGAATAATAAAACTTACAATTAGGCCAATAATAACAGAACTGAACATACCAATAAAACCAAATAGTAAGAAATGAACCTTGGTATACTGACTTAAAGCAACAAGAATAATAGTCCCTGTAAAAAACCCAATTAAAGCTGCCTTTGAATGAATTCGCTTCATGAAAATACCCATAACAAACAAACCTCCTAATCCACTAGCCAGCAGGCCAAGTATGTAATTAAAGTAATCGAAGAGCGACAGGATGTTCCAAGTTGCCATTAAGATTGCCAATACAATTCCTAAACCACCAAAAATGACGCCCGACAGACGAGCTACATATAAAACTGTTTTATCACTACTTCCTTTAAAAAAATGTTGATAAATATCTGATGTAAATGCTGTCGATAATGAATTGATATTGGATGAAACAGTAGACATCGTAGCCGCAAAAATCGCAGCTATTAAAAGGCCTGCCAATCCCATAGGCAATTTGGTCATGATATAGTAAGGAAACAAAGAATCAGGATTCTCCATCGCATAATGCAACTGATCAGGTGATTCTGAATAATAAGCAAATAAGGCTGTTCCTATGAGATAAAATATCAGAGAAACAAAAATACTTAAGAAACCATTTAGAACGATGCTCTTCCCTGCAGACTTCTCATCTTTTGTAGTTAAATAGCGCTGTATAACCGTCTGGTCGCTACTGTAGGATATCAAATTATTAGCTAAACCACCTATTAGAACGACCCAAATGGTTGCCTTTGTTAAATCTAATGAAGAATCTAAGATTGTAAATTTGGAGTTATCCATGGATATTTCGATAAGTTGATTCCATCCTCCCTCCAAACCTCCTACAAGAAAGAAGACAGCAAGAATAGCACCACCCATCAATACAAATCCTTGAATAACATCACCCCACACAACAGCCTCAACACCACCCATGGTGCAATAGATAGTGGTAATAACCCCCATAAGCACTATACAAATATAGATATCAATACCGGTTACTACTGTTAAAGCTAATGACGGCAAGAATAATACCAATGCCATTCGTGCTATCATAAAAATAATAAACAGACTACTAGCTAATAATCGAGTGCTATAATTAAAACGTTGCTCGAGGTACTCGTATGCTGTCGTTACTTTTAACCGTCTGAAAAAGGGAAGATAGTACTTTACAACAGGAAATGCCATGACTAAAATAGTGATTGCCATTGGATAATATTTCCAGTCGGTAGCAAAAGTTTTTGCCGGAATTGCCATAAAAGTAATTGCACTTAACATGGTCGCAAAAATACTCATCCCGGCAGCCCACCAAGGAATTCTGCCTCCTCCTTTAAAAAAGTCATCACTGCTTTTTTCTTTTTTCATAAAGAAATAGCCCAAATAGAGCATCCCAAACATGTAAAGAATCAATACCAACCAATTCAAAAAGCCAAATACGGGTTCGGTAATGGTTTCTCCATAATATACTTTTGGTGAACGAACACCTGGTTTTACTTCTCCATTAATAACAAACCAACCTTTACCTGATTTTACAAGTGGAGCTCCTGTTGGTGCTTTAAAAGGGTAATCGCAGCCATTTGACCATGCATTGGTTATGGTATTAAAAACGATCACCTTATCATTAAACTGATAGTTATCTGTCTCTTGAGTGTAATAAGTTAAGAGTTGTTTTTTTAAGTTTGACAGGCCAAGTGTGTCCTTACTATTTTTTAAGAGTGAAACTTTTCGTTCCAGCTCCCAGCCTTTTCTAAAAACATCCTTGTTTACACCACCTACAAAAAGAATATGATGGGTACCTATCGCAATTCCTGCCCCTCCATGCAATGTTTTAGAATCTTCACCTTTAACTTGTATTTCAGGCAATGAGTTCCATTCCTCAGTTTTAGGGTTGTATTCCAGACCATCGGTACAAATTGTTGCTGATTCTTGATTTTCAGGATAACTTGAACCTCCAAAAATGAATAAGTGACGTTCTTCTGCCTCGTTTTGAGCAACAACAACTAATTGCACTCTGCCTGGTCCTGGAAAATCGGGTAAGACCTTCCATTCAAATCCAGCACTTCCTTTTTTATTCAAATCAAGAGATAAAAAGGTATTTGCAACTTTACCATCAGAGGTTCCGCCTGCAACATAAATTTTATCATCGACCAAAGCAGCACCCATATTTTCCATTCCGTAAGGAAGAGAAGGCCAGTTTTCTACATTTATTTGCCTAGTACTCTCGTTCCAACTTATCAGACGAACATCCTTAACTGATTTTTCACTATTTCGTCCTCCAATACAAAGTAAACCATCTTGTACAACTACAGAAGCTCCATAAGCTAACTTATCAGGTATTGACCCTACTATTTCCCATTTAAAACCTTCATCCTGATTTTTATTCAATATAAAAATATCACTATAATACTTTTTCTTGCCTCCTTCGTAAACGGGAGTATCAGGGAAATTACATCCTCCTACAACAAAGACATGACCGTTAACATCACCTGCGAATGGGTTGGCTAGTCCGACTTGAACTTTGCTATTGATATTTGGAAGAAGCGAAGGAATCTCTTTCCAATCAAAATTATTTTTATAGTATCCTTGTGCAATACACTCATTCACAAACATGGTATTTGTGAAAATAACGAGTGATAAAAGTGTAAGCAAAGGGCTTCTCTTTAGTATAAAAGATAGATAACTCATTTATTGTATGTGTTTTTTTATTCTGCTTCTCAAGCTTATTTCCCTAAATCAAGCTCAAAGGATATTCATATCAACAAATAAGTAATTGTTTCAAAATATATCCTTTGTGGCTCAGCTCTAGAAAATTTAATTATTTATTGCAAAAACTAAAAAAGTCAATGGCTTCCAATTCTTGTTTTACCAAAACACTTTCCTCTGGTGTTATGGTTTGCATTGGCAACCTATTTGGACCACAATCAATGCCCATAAATTTCATCATATGCTTCCCAACAACAATGTTTCCACGAAACTTACACAGTACATTAATAAACAAATGTGACTTATGCTGCAGGTCACGAGCCAATTCGAAATTATGACTTTCGAAAGCTTCAGCCATTTGTTTATACACACCAAAAATATGGTTGTATGTACCACCTACACCAGCTGTATATCCAAAAGCTAATGCCGACAGATAAGTTTCATCCAAACCGTGAAGCATTTCGAATTTACCATTTGCCACATATTTGCACAAATCAAACTCATAAATATTATCATAAGTATATTTAACCCCAGCAAAATTTGGAATCTCCTTATCTGCAGCGGTTAGTAAGTCAACCATCGACAAGCTAACGTTATTTAAGGGAGGAATGTGATAATAGTAAAACGGGAGCTTTGGCGCCGCATCAGCAATGGTTTTGCAATAAGCAACTAACTCTTCGTTTCTACGAGGCGGTAAAAAAGCAGGTGACATTGAAGCAATAGCAAACACTCCAATCTCCTGAGCATGAGCAGCCAGTTCTTTTTGCTCGCTAAGACAAGTACCGCCCGTATGAACAATTACTTTTAAACGGCCCGCAGATGCTTCCATCCATTTTTCAGCAATTGCTTTTCTTTCCGAACTCGTTAATAAAGCACCTTCACCCGAACTTCCACAAATAAAAACACCATCTATTTTATTATTCACCACAAACTCAGCATAATCTGATATTTTATCATAATTTACTGCTCCATCTGCATGCATTGGTGTAAATGGTGCTGTTATAGACCCGTTAATTTTTTTCATCATTTTAGTATTTTACAAATTATATTCTGTTGAAAATGTTGATGCAGGGAGCCCCTGGTCATTCACTAAATTAGCTTCATTAAAGGCTTGCCATCCGTATCGGACATTTGTAATTTTCTTAACTAATTTATTTCGTAGTATTAATGTATTCTCATTCACACTAACTTCTGCAGGAACAAACAGGTCGTCACTGCCAGCAATTTCAAATCCCTTTATTACATCCCCGTTCTTAGCCCTCATACCACTACAATGATCGAAATAAACTATAGCACATTCTTTCTCAAAAACCATTTTCACAGGCACAGGACCACTATATTCTAAATCGAAGTTGTATGTTTCCGAGAGTGACAGTCTAGCTAAACGTTCCCCAATGGGTTTCTTATTCTTAGGATGAACATCGTTAGGATGTCCTTTATCACTTGATACCACCATACCTGAATTGGGAATCAATTTGTTCATTCTGCGCTGACTATCACGAAAGTAACCCCAACTTGGGCGATTTATTGCAGACAATTGCACATAGTAGAAAGGAAAATCATACCCCCATGACTTGCGCCAACTTTTAACTAACTCCGGAAATAAAACTTCATGAAACTCAACATTATGAGCATTCGATTCGCCCTGATACCAGATGGCACCTTTTATTGCAAAACCTAGCAAGGGTGCAATACCTGTTTCGAACAAATAAGCTGCCTGAAAAGGATGACGCTGAAAGGAACCATCCTGATTATCTAAATTTTGTCTGGCACGTTTTCGGCACCAACTGTGTACAAAATCATTATTTAGCCAATCGTCTAAAACATTCACTAAAACAGGATGGTGTTCCAGACTTTTCCTGTCGATCCAGGCCTCGGTAGTTGAACCCCCGACAGCATTTAAGATGACACCGATTGGCACATTCAAACTATCCTGTAAACCAGAAGCAAAATGATAGGCAATGGCCGAAAACTCGGAAGCTGTGCATGAATCGCAAGCCTTCCATTCTGAATTAAAATAATCTAATTGATTTACCTTTTTTAATACTTCCCGCCCCCACTTTTGATCATTGGGCAAGGCCTGAGCTTTCATATTATAAAGACGTATATTTGATCTATTGGCTTTAGTAATATCCTCTTTTCCTGTGCTCGATTCCTTTAGGGTAAATGCCATATTAGACTGCCCGGAACACAACCAGACTTCTCCAATTAAGACATCCTGAAAAACAATGGTTTTATTCTTACTCTCAATTCTTAATTCGTAGGGTCCCCCGGCTTTCATTGCAGGTAATTCCACTTTCCACTTTCCATGTACATTGGCTTGTGATACAGCCATTAAATCATTTAAGAAAACACTGACCTTGTCACCTGCATTTGCCATACCATAAACAGGAATGGAAACCTGACGTTGCAAAACCATATGATCTCCAAAAACCACGGGTAATGAGAGTCCACCATAATTCCCACTAACTTCCTGATAAACAGTCGTGGCGAGTATCTTAGCCCCTTCGGCATTGGGGTGCAATGCATCCGGGAACAAATCAGGTCGGCAATACAAAGGCGTATGCAGGTCGATGATTCCGACTTGTTTCACCTCAGCTATTTGTTCTATCTGTTCTTGAATTTGCCAAAACCAATCACGCGTTCCCGACTTAAAACGGGGATGCTGATTAAAGATTGGTGTTAAACGGCAAATCCAAACTTTGGGCTTTGCAGTACCCTCTAGCTCACAAAACGCATCAATTAAATCGTAATAATCCTTTTTAAATTCATCTTTATAATTAGGCCAGTTTCTGGGATCAGTATCATTTAATCCCAAGTGAAGAATCACAATTTCAGGTTTAAAAGCTTTGGCCTGTGCAAAAGCATCCTTTTCCCAATAAGGATTATGTCCTTTTTTCAAAAGGGTAGCCCCACTGTGCCCAAAGTTTTTCACCTCATAGGCATCGCCCAATAGATTTTGAAGTTGAGTCGGATAACAATTCTGTTCCCGATTCTCTATGCCGTATCCAAAAGTGACTGAATTCCCAATACATGCTACTCTTACTTTATTCTGAGACCAAGCCGATGATTGGATCAGAAAAATAAAAACGCAAGTTAAAAACATAAAATATTTCTTCATTTCACTCACTATTTATAAATATCATCTGTTTTTACAGCGCTCAACTCAACCAGAAACGCTCCAATTCGCTCGGTCAAATAGTTGAAGAATAATTCTCCTTTTTCAGGCCTTGCTGCAATAGGATTACCAACTCCAGTATCCTCGGTAATCTTTGTCCAGTTTCGGGGTGTCCAAGCCAGTTTACTTTGCAAACCTTCTAAACTAAAACCTTTTGCGTTTCCTGTTCCTGCTTCGTTAAGCGGAAGAACCAGATCAGGAAAACAATACTGCATAATTGAGGTTTCCATCTCTCCTGCATGATCGCCTGGACTTTCAAAAAAATCGTTACATTCTGGAATTTTGAACCAATCAATTACGCCTATAAACATGTTCGGAAATTGAGGTTGCAATTCCCGAATCATACTTCTAAAATCATTTCCTCCATGACTGTTTAAAATAACAAGTCTGGAGATATTCTGTCGGCTCAAAGCCCACAATATATCCTGAAGAATAGCTAGCTGAGTAGAAGGTTTGATATGCAAACAAAAAGGCAAATCAATTTGCCCTGAATTTTGAACTCCCAAGGGAATGGTTGGCAAAACCATTACTTTACATCCTTTTTCCCAGGCAATTTCTGCCGCCTTTAAAGCAATAGCTTCTGCTTGCAGGTTATCAGTTCCGTATGGAAGATGTAAATTATGAGGTTCTGTTGCACCCCAAGGCAAAACTGCCATTTCAAACTGAACTTCCTTAACAGATTTCCAGTTGGTCTGATTCAGTATCCACGGGTTTATTTTATTTGAATTAGCCATAGCGTAATATTTTAATTATAATCTTCCTAGGTATAGTGTGTGCTGATTATCAATTAGCTATTTCTAATTGTTATTTTGTTAGAATTCATACTTACGTATCCAACTGCGCCAACCTTGTAATATTCCACTATTCCATAGCGTTATTCTTCATCCAGTTGTTTCTTTAATGATTCCTCAATTTCAATGTGTTTCTTCTCATCTCCACCTTCGCTATAATATGTAATATTACCTTTGGGATTTACAATAATATTTTTCGGAAATGAACCTCCAAATATTTTGAATATTTCTTTATTTCCAAATGTTTGTAAATATTTGAACTCATTGTTTTTTAAATAATTCTCTAATCTATCTTTTTTATCAGGTGAGATAGCTAAGAATATTATGTCTGGGGTTGCCTTAAATTTTTCAACTAGGGCATTAAGTCCTGGAATTTCTGTTCTGCATGGAACACAGCCCGTGTGCCACCAATTAATTACAATATATTTTCCAGCAAAGTCTTTTGTCGAAATATTTTCTCCTTTTATTGATTCTAATTCTAAAGTCGGAAATTGTCTATTCTCTTGTATTGGTTTGACCACATTTGTAATCACTACTTTTTTACTCTTCGCGTTATTATTCAGCCAGGTATAAACAACTTTATCAGTTGAAGGTTGATGCATCACCTGGACCGAAATTCTTTTAGCAGACTTATCAAATTCAATATCTATTTTTTTTGTTGGAATTTCTGAAGAATCGCTTTTTTCAAGTGTGACAGTCGAAAAAGAGGTTAACTTGTTATGGCAATAAAGAGAAACCCAATATCCATTGCACGCTCCTTGGGTCATTTCTCCAAAAATTACATTGATACTATCTGTTCTCGTTTCTAGAGTTGCATATGAAATATCTTTAATCCCAAACTGTTTCTTGAAAGGTTCTATTTCAATAGGACATCCTGAAAACAATTTGCATGTCAAATAAAATTCTTGATTTTGTGCTTTCAAGATTACTGGAAAAATTATTCCAATTATTAAGAAGACAATCGTTTGTTTCATACTTTTCTTTTAATGCCGTATAACAATGTAAATATCTAAAAAAGGGAAGTTATCAAGAGGGGATAAATATTACAAAAGGGGAGATAAATAGGAGTATTTAAAATTATCTAAGTCAAAAACCCTTCCTTTTAGCTAAAAAGGAACAGGTAACAATATTAATCAACTTCGCTCACCACTAGTCTCCTACCAAACAGAACTTTCATTCCCCTTCTTTCATCCTACTACTTAAACAAAAAAAGAGTTAACTGTGAAAGCCAACTCTTTTTTAAATATTCTAAGTAAGGATTTTAATCAATCTTCACCTTCACCACTACCTTTTCGATTAATTGAGATTGCCCACAGAGAATACAAGGGGCATGCAAGTCTTCAGGATAAAGTACTGATGCCATTCCTGCTTTCATTCGCAAGGTTGACCATTGCTTAAGTTCAAACAACTCAAAATCATTCTCCTCAACGTATGCCTGATTAACTTTAGCTCCTTCTATATCCGAAACAAAAATTAATTCACTACCCGAATGCAGATACTGCACATCAATAAATTTTCGATGTGCCTCGAAAATAGGTTTCGATCCATCTTTTGAATCGTATTTCTGATATACGGCAAATATCCTTTCGCCATCAATTTCCACTTTTTGTGAGCTTCCCTTTTCCAATTGGTTGAATACTGCCTGATGATCTGAACAAGTCAGAAAATCAACAGTAGATTGCAAGTCTTCTCCTAGATTTTTTTTCTTTTTAAAATCTCCTATTTTTCCAAATTCTGTCATATACTACTTATAATATCTTTCAACATCCAGTAAACTGAAAGCATTTGTTTAATAATCTCTTTTTTCTCTATATAACCCAATTTCTGAAATCATTGGGCAGTCTCTCGATTGAAGAATTTGAAATCGGAATTTATTGCTGGTAATTTCAGAAAAACGAATCAGCCTTTTGTGCCCAATCGTCGTTCCCTTGCATGCTTCTTTCCATTGATCTCCTTGGAGATACTCCAGAACAAATCGTTCTACCCTTTGACCCTTTTTAATATATTCCTGAAGCATTAATACATTAACGGCACAAGATTGATCTAACTCCATATTTAAGGTCGAAGTAAAAACATCTTCCTGTGTAATAAAATAAGTTTCCTTATTATTATCGATACTGTTTGTAGCTGAGTTATTTCCCCCATCGTTTTCGCTAATTTTTGCTCCTGAAAGAAAATTCTCTTTAAAAGTATCATCTAAAATTTGTCGCATCCCCTGCAAAGCTGCAACATCTTTTTCATGAATACGTCCCCTTTTATCAGGAGGAATATTTAACAGTAGAACACTATTTCGCCCAACTGACTGATAATAAATATTAACCAATTCTTCAGGCGATTTAACAAGTGAGTCCTGATTTTCATGGTAAAACCATCCTGGACGTATAGATACATCAACTTCAGATGGATACCAAACTAATGATTTTGCATCTATTATTATTTCACGACTCCCCAAGTCCCCTCCAATTCTATCTTTGGGTTCAAATACGGGTTCTTTCTCATCTTTCTGAGAATTATTGGTGATCACATCAAGATTACCAGCCTCAAAAGGTAGCACGGCCCATTCTGTCTCACGCCCCAATCCTCCTTCGTTACCGACCCATCTTACATCAGGACCCATCGTTGAAATTACAGCATTAGCTTGTAACTGACGTATTATCTTGTAATAACTATTCCAGTCATAAACCTGCTTGTTCCCATTGGCCCCTTCACCACAAGCACCATCAAACCAAACCTCTGAAATTTCACCATAGTTAGACAGTAACTCTCGCAGTTGATTTCGAAAGAATTCATTATACACAGGGCTATTCCCATAATCTGCACAGTTTCGGTCCCAAGGCGAAAGGTAAACTCCGAACTTCAACTCGGCTTGCCGGCAAGCCTCTGAAAGTTCTTTCACAATATCTCCCTTACCATTTTTGTAAGGGCTGTTTTTTATTGAATGCTCTGTAGTTTTACTCGGCCACAAACAAAACCCATCGTGATGTTTACAGGTTAAGATTATTAATTTCATTCCTGCGTCCTTGGCTACATTAACCCACTGATTAACATTCAAGTCGGTAGGATTAAAAATGGCAGGATCTTCCTTTCCATCCCCCCATTCTCTTCCAGTAAAAGTATTAACCGTAAAATGAATAAAGCAAGTAAACTCCAAATCTTGCCAAGAGCTTTGCCTGCTTGTTGGAACTACAAAAGCTGCCTTATTTATAATTCCCAGAGAATCCTCTTCAGGCTCAATGGTAACCGTATACTCATAATACTTATCCTTTAGGGCTGTTTTACAGCTAATACAAGCCAGAAAAGAAATGACAATAAAACACAATACAATTATACTTTTATTCATTCTATGAAAAATTAAACAATACTTAAGATGCTCACAACTAATTAGTTTATAAGAGCCTCTCAGGTTTGAGTTATCCTTAGAAAAACAAAAGACTGAAAATAACCCACGCTTATATATTTTTTTTTGCCCTAAAAGCTCTTACTGCACTCTCTTTATTTCCTTGCCTTTTTATATTTATCCTTTCCATCAGTCAACCATTTTAAAGAGAAGCTCACGAATGCATTCTCTGTGTAATCGTCCTTCTCGAAGAACAGACCAATATCCCCATTTTCTAGAACTGTTAATGATGAATAAGCCGAGCCTTCAGTATAAATCGTTTTCCCTACAGACCAAGTTTTGCCTTCATCATAACTGATACGTACGCTCATATTTTTGCGGCCCTTGCTCATTTTTGCATTTGAAAAAAGAAGACGATTCTTTTTGTACCCATCTTCAATTGAGGTATATCGAATAATACTTGCATTACAGCCTGGATCAATAAGTGCCGGCTCTTCATTCGTCTCCCAGGTTTTTCCCTCATCATCAGAGGTGTGAACATATCGCATCCCTTTACCATTTGCACGACTGTTAATCATCCATGTTCCGTCAGCCAACTCAACAACTTTCGACTCATCAGCAGGTTGAACTGGAGTGTCAATCAGAAACCATGATTTTCCATGATCATCGCTACCAAACAAATGTAAGCCGTTATTCAGGTTTACCATACAATGCAAGAGTTTCCCTGAGCGTGTCTGGATTCCACGTCCAGAGGTAATAAACTTAAAATCAGAATGCCATTCGGGCTTTGCAATCTGGGATGTAATATCCTCTGGTTTCCCCCAACTTTTACCATTATCAGAACTTTTTACCACATGCAGATAATAGATATCCTTCTCCTTATCCAGATCCATGAAATTGTAAAACATGAATATTTCTCCAGTCATCTCATCTACTATCATGGATGGATCAGAAGCAGACTGTCCGTAAGGAAAATCAACAGCCATCTCAATATCCGACCATGTTTTTCCATTGTCGGTACTTCGGCGCACCACAATATTGATGTCTTTACTCCACTTCAGATCTCCGCAGGAAGGTACTCTCTCATCAATAGCTGCCACAAGATCGCCATTAGGCGCTGTTACAATTGCAGGTATTCTATAACAAGAAACATCTTCGTTCATTGATTTGTCAAACAAACTATGGTACTCTTTTACGCCTTTAGCAATTTGAGGCTTTTTATCCTGTGCATCCACACCCAATACGATAAGGACTAACAAGGCTACAATTGTTTTCTTCATAATGTATAAATCTTTAATTCTATTTTTTTGAAATAATCTGAAATGTCTCAATCAACAAAAAGCAATTTGTATGCCAGTCGAGATCTTCGGTGATTTTCATAAAATCTCAAACCTAAGGTCTGAAACTTCAGACACATTCCCATCTATTATCTTCACAGGTATACAGGTAAACATCCATTTCCATGAAGTTCTACCATGAGGTACTTTTAAAAGTATTTTATTCCAGCCTTTTTTCAGTTTGACTATAGATGGAGTACGATAAAAATAATCTTCATCAATAAAGGGTATTTCAGCTGTATTTGCTGCCAAACCAGCTTGTTTCCAATCTGGTGCTGCTACTTCTTCTTCGTTTACCCAAATTTTAGGTTCGGTAGTGTGCCATTGTCCTTGCTTCGGTGCGGGACCTCCACGACGTCCACCCGAACGAGACCAGCCATGGAATCCGATCCAGAAACCGATTTCCTGCTCTTCAGGTGACCACACCTGTGTCATAGCATATACTGTTCCTTCTTTTTCTTTAACAGGAGATGGAAATCCAAAGAAGTGTTTCAAATGTACAGTTCCACCGTAAACATTTTTTGACCACCATTGGTATTTTTTCCCATTTATCTTATATTCATCTTGAATTGTATCTTCAACAGGAAAACTCACTGACATATCTCCATCATGATCAAAAGGCCCAATAATTTTCCAAGGTATATGTGCATTTTTCAAGTAAGGGAATTCCTTGCCTTGAAAATAGAGATCTCTGTGGGCAATGAGTTTCTCTTCAAATTTCCTGTAATCCTGATACTCTGATGTTCCTTCAGAAGGAAGTTGAGCCCAGTATTGATTTCCTTTGTAATTCTTTTTTCCTTTCCAGACAGCCTCACTGTAAACCAGCATAGCAGGATAAACAGGATTTTGTTTGATCAGATTTCTTTCATCCTCAACACGGTTATCATTCCAAAGGCACAAAATGCCACCTAAAGCCAATTCATCTCCATGTTCCTGACGACAGACTTGTTGGTAGAATAAACGACTCATTCCGGCCAAAGGATCAAGATGATTGATATAATTGGCCCGACTATCAATAAAAGGATGCCCTTTAAGAGATTCATGCTGAGCCCACAATTGTTTCACTGAAGTACTGTCATCTGGTGAAACCATACCATGCCACCAAGAAATATATTTTCGTTTGCTTTGCTCAACGCGTTGAATCAAGGGTAGTAAAAAGTCTGAATCTACCATTTCTTCTGTATTCCGAACCTCATCGGTACCCAAATGAATGTAAGGCATTTTTTCAGCAGGTACTAAGGCGCACAATTCATCAATCAAATCAAGCAGTATCTTTTGTACTTTGGGGCTATTCATTGATTTTAAGCCAAAAGCTTTGCGAAAAGCTTGGGAATGTCCGGGAATATCGAGTTCCGGTATAAGTGTAATATGCCGATCGGCACAAAAATTTACCAGATCAATAAATTCTTCCTGAGTGTAGTATTTACCAGGTTTTCTACTGGTGGCTTCAGGAGATTGCAACTGAGGATAAATTTTACTTTCCAAACGCCATCCCGGATCATCGGTCAGGTGAAAATGAAAAACGTTGTACTTGTATGCTGCCATCACTTCGATTTGTTCTTTCAGCAATTGAGGCGACTGATAATTTCTGCCTACATCGTGCATAAAACCACGTACTTTAAAAGCAGGCCAATCCTTTATATCGCAATTTGCAATATTAATCTCATTTTTTTCTTTGCGGATTAATTGTTTTAGAGTCTGAATGCCGTTAAAAATCCCAGTGGAATTGTTTGCTGTAATGACCACTTGATTTCCTACAGTCAAGTGATAAGCTCCCTCAAAACCTAGTGGGTTCATCACGTTTCCTTCTCGTAACTTTATATGAAGTATATTTTTTCCAATACCTGAACTTAACTGTACCCCCTCACTGGATAAATAATCTTTGAGATACTTTTCCTCTTTTAAAAATTTAGCATCAGAAACAATGCTGATACTATTAAAATTTGTCCACACATGCTTCCATTCCACCTGTTGAGTTTGTGGGATTAGGGGAAGTTCTGTTTCAGATTTGCCTTTATTAGATAAAAATAGGAATAAGAGAAGTAGCATTGTAAATAATTGAAATCGCTTCATTATATTAGCTTAACAGGTAAACAGGTTGAATTATAATTTGTAAATATGCAATTTAACAGCATCATTGGAGGGATGCAAACTTGTCAAAATGGGATGAATTATCTTACCTAGTTCAATTTAATATCCCGAACAGACAAAAAAGGAGTAGTTCCCATATATAAGTGTGAGAGCTATTCTATTTTCAAAGTATGAATGGGGCTCTTCCTTTCTTAAGAGAATCACCTTTACTTGTAATGCTATTATTAACTCAACAAAATATCTAAGTTTTCATTTAATCAACATCCCAAACCAGATAGGCGGAAATTAACCAATGATTCATCTCATTATCTGCAGATGGCTGAGCTTCTGGTATGCTAAAGGTGAATTTATGAAGGCCTGTATTCAAATTTGGCAATGCAATCTCTTCAGGAATCACACAGGATCCCGGACACCAGTTCGATCTGCTAAAATCAGAAGAACTGATTCTTTCATTCAATTTCTTAGTCTTATACTTTTCCTCTTTCCAGTCGATATATTCTCTATCACGTTCTTCCTCAAACCAAGTTCCTGAACTAGGATTAAATCTACGGAAAGAGGCGCAATCATCACGCCAAGGAATAAAACTGAAAACTTTTTGTCCGTCAACATAGATGATATTTTCTTTTTTCACGAACTCATCGCCACCCGAATGTCCACCATGACCTGTAGTAATATATTTCAACCTGATGTTTTTTGCATTTTCGGGTATTTTAGCTTCAACTACAATATCTTTTCGGGCAAAAATATCCGGATGCTTTTGAGAATTAATATAGTATACTGTATTCACCAAAGGTAGCATTGCCGTTTCTGTTTTAGCATAACAAGGTCCCTCGGTTTCATCATATTTAAATTCGAAACTTACTTGATATCCTTCAGGCGTCCATGTATCAATCCATATTCCTATCCAAACTTCCTGTTCCAATTCCGATAAAAAGTCAGTAACATCAACCTCCCAATTCACATCATCCTCCCAAACTGGGATATACGAAGGACGTCTCAATTCCATTTCATCATTGTAGAAGCCAACACCAAAAGGTGTCATGAATCGCATTAATTCTATGCTTGACTTATACTCCTTAGTAGATACAATCCCAGCAAAGCCTTCAAGTTCTTCACCAGATTCTGGAAATGACTTTTCCCCAGTGGCAATAGTAAGAAGATTAACATCACTTCCAGACGGAATAATAAAACAAGAGCCAGACTTGTCCCATCGATCACCTGCTGATTTTAGTGTAATATTTGCTAACACATCAACATGGCGCTTATAAATTGGTAAAGTTATATTTTTCATAATAATCCTCCCGTCAGCAAAGTGTAGTACTTGGCTACTGTCTGAGAATATCCCCTCCTTATTGATAGAAGGATCAAAACGAATATGCTCATTACTGAAAACCTGAATGATCTGATCTCCTTTGGACGGTATATCTCTGTGATAATTACAAGCACTCATGATGCTTCCAATAAAAAAGAAGAATAAAAAATAGTTGAGGCAAATACGAATCAATTTCATAAAAATATATTTTTAAAATACATACAAAACGAAGCAAGCTAAGTTCGATATATAAAGAAGAAAATAGTAATCTCGTTAGAATGAGATCATTTCTTTGTTATGTATAAATACTTAATTTCAGTCGGTCAATCCGATAATTTCCTTTTTCCAAATCAGATACCCTAAACCATTCAAATGTATACCGTCTACACTTAAATCATCACGGAGTTTTCCATCAACATTTACCATTTTTGAAAACAAGTCAACAAAAACATAACCTCTATCTCTACAAATAGATTTTAGTTGTTTATTGATCTCTAGAATAGAATCTCCTTTGTTGGTATGGCTTGAGAAGAGGCCATATCTATTGTTAACTGGGAGCAAACTCTGTACTATGACTTCTGTCAAGGGACTTTCCTTTTCAATTTTATTGTATATTTTCAAATGATTATTGACAACATAGTCTACACTTCTTCCTCGTGCTAGATCATTGATCCCAATCATTAAAAACACCTGCTTTGGTTTACAACGGGTAATTTGATTAAGTCGATACAGAATACCATCAGTAATGTCACCACTTATACCTCGGTTTTTAAAGCGTAGGTCACCAAAAATTTCACTCCATTCACAACCATCTGAAATGCTATTTCCTAGAAAGAAAACCTCATTATCTGTATCTGGCAATTTTTCAAAATGATCTACACGATGAAAATAATAGGGAGAATAATCAGGTTTTTCAGAATTCTCTTTTCTATTCTGAGCCTGAACCTCAAGAACAAAAATCATACTTAGCAAGCAAATTAAAAATAGATATTTCATAATTGTAAAAGTAAAGAAAGCTACCCTCCTTATAAAAGGAAGGTAGCTTATCTTAAAATATAATTTCGAATTAATTAGAATAACCTGGGGTTTGTTCCAATAAAGGGTTTCGTCCCATCATACTTCTTGAAATAGGCACCAATAACTTATACTCATCACCCGGATTTAAATATTGATTGTTATCAATCACATATTGATCTCCAGCGCGGCGTAAATCCCACCATCGTTTTCCTTCACCAATAAATTCTTTCAAACGCTCATCCAATATTTTTTGAATATTAGCTTCTTTAGTACTATTGGTATAATTATGAATTGCCTCAACGTAGTTAGAACCATAAGCTCGCTCTATAATTCTGTTGATTTCAGAAGAAGGATCTTCTCCAAGCAAGTTTTTAGCTTCAGCCAATAGTAACAAAACGTCAGCATAACGATAAAGAGGTATATCACTCACATAATTACGTGAACCAGCATCCACCATGCCCATAAATTTATTTAGATAAGATGCTGAATAAGCAGGGTCACTTTCAACATAAACAGGATCAGCTGGTGCAGCTGTGTATAACAATACAAAAGTTGCATTTCTTCGGGTATCCTGAGGATCATTCATTTTTAAAAGAATTGATTCAGAAACACCATATCTGTTGGCAGCATTTGTACTTTCAAGGTAATCTTGAACCAATAGACCGTTTTGATCATACTTACCCAATAACTCCGTAGTACGAGAAGTAAATAGAGAATAAAAATTAGATGCTTCATCAATTGCATAATCAAATGCAAAAATCAATTCTTCGTTATTTTTATTTTCAAAATTAAAAATATCCGCATAATTGTTTAATAAATCAGCATTTGCTATACTTGTCAAAGCCGTTTTAGCTATGGTATAATCAGCGTTTCCACCCCCCATATGGGTTCCTGACCAAATAAAAACTTCACCTTTAAGCGTTTGAGTAGCATTTTCCGACCAATAAACTCGCTTGCCATTGAAGTAAGAATCATCACTTCCAAATTTTTCTAGTGATGCGGCAAGGTCAGCTTTAACTTGTGCCATTACAGCCTCCTCGGTATCACGAGCTTTGCTCAATTCATCAATTTTCAGCGTAGTTTGAGGTAATGTACTTAAGGGTACACCACCCCAGACTTTTAACATGGTAAAATAAACATAAGCACGCATACCATACGCTTCACCTAACATGTGTTGCTTTTTAGTATCATCTAAAAACTCCACATTAGGCGCATTGGCTATAAAATCATTTAGTTTGTGAATTAAAGAATAGAACCCTGACCAGTTACTCCATGGAACATTTTCCACATCTATCGTATGTTCAATAACCCACTCATTGGAAGGAGATTCGAAAGTTTTCCCACCCCAAATATCACTTCGTAGCTCTCCCATTTGCCACATTGTGTAAGAATAACCTCTAAAAGCAGAGTACACCCCAGAGTGAGCCGCATTTACGGCCTCTTCACTTTCCCAAAACCCATTAAAGGTAAGGCTACTCGTAGGAGTTAGTTCTAATTTGTCATCACAAGCCATCAGTGTGATAGCAAGAATGAATAATGTATATAATATTTTCTTCATATCTATCTTATTTATTCGTTATTAAAACTTCACATCTAAGCCAAAAGTAAAGGTGCGAGGCATTGGATATAAACCATAATCATTACCACCTTTTTCTGGCATCCAGCCTGAATATCCAGTAATATAAGCCAGATTCGATCCTGTAAAATAAACTTTCAGTGCAGAAAGATATTTGGAGTCAAACAGAGGTTTGAAAATCTTACCTGTGAAATCGTAACTCAAAGTAAGCTCTCTTATTGCCAAATAGTCACCTTTCTCCCAATACAAAGAGTTTCGATAGTGATTCTTTTGAGCATCCACAAATGTATATCTTGGGATATTGGTATTCGGGTTATCAACCGACCAAGTATTCAATACATCAGAAGTTGAATTCAAAGAACCTTGAGTCTGAGCATTTCCTTTAACTCTTGCCTCACTGCGGATTATATGCCCCATTGCAAAATCAGTTTTCACAAATAGATTAAATCCTTTGTAATACAAGTCGGAAGTAAATCCACCCATAATATCTGGAGTGGTTCGCCCAACAAATACACGGTCTTTGCTGTCAATAATTCCATCTTCATTCAAATCTTTCCAACGTGCATCTCCCAAATAACGGGTTTTACGATATTCAGCTCCAGTGACAGGATGAGTTCCTCCTGCCAAACTCATATCAACACGATCAGCATCGGCATCTAACTGTGCTTGATCAGTATAAATAAATTCCTGCTTGTAAGCATAAATTGCATCCGTTCCAACACGTTGGCCTTCCTGAAGTCCTCCTACCCATTCAACCTCTCCGCTGCTTGGATTATAAACCTCTGTTCCTCCCTGTCTGTTACGATCATTATCGTTATCAGGTAATTTTATCACTTTATTTTTAACCGTAAAGAAAGTTGCTCCTAAATTCCAACTAAAATCTTTTTTATCGATGATATTGGCATTGATTTCCAATTCAAAACCCGTGTTACGTAATTTTCCATTATTTGATTCGATTGATGAAAATCCAGTCCATAATGGTAAGGTTATATTTGCTATTTTATCAATTACATCTCGACTGTAATAATCAGCAAGTATATTTACCTTATTATTGAATAACCCCAAATCAAGACCAATATCGAAAGTTGTAGAACGTTCCCATTGTAAGTCAAGTGTTGGTAATCCAGTATTGGCAAAGCCAGTCTGACCATCATAAATTCCTTGAGAACCATAACGTCCATATACTTGAAAATTTGATAATGTTTCAATATTTCCATTCACCCCATAACTTACACGAGGCTTAATCTCTGAAATAAGCTTATCCACGCCCATATCAATAAAGAAATCTTCATTGTGCAGATTCCAACCAGCTGATACACCAGGGAAAAATCCCCATTTGTCATTCCCTAACTTAGAACTACCATCTAATCGGTAACTTAAATTCACAATGTACTTTTTCTGGTAATCGTAAACCAATCGACCAAAACTAGAGACAATA
Organism: Labilibaculum sp. DW002; assembly: GCF_029029525.1. Taxonomy (NCBI): domain Bacteria; kingdom Pseudomonadati; phylum Bacteroidota; class Bacteroidia; order Marinilabiliales; family Marinifilaceae; genus Paralabilibaculum; species Paralabilibaculum antarcticum. Next base: position 447,880 of record NZ_JAKJSC010000001.1, read on the forward strand.
GCATTTTCAGTATAAGATGAATAAGGCTTCCCATCTGCCTCACTACCTGCATTTAGAGTTGGAATTAAATCGGTAGGAGAATTTTTCGTTCCAGCCCACAGATAAAAATAATCACTCTTATAATATTCTCCTCCAACTAAAACATTAACATTATGGTCTTCGAAAAAGGTCTTGGTATAATTCAACATCGCTGTATACTGGCTCTTTTGTTCTCTAGTATGCGTTACTGAAGCTTCTCGTCCTGTTCGCAAACTACCTCCACTTAATTGAGCCTTATTAAAGGATTCGTCAGTATTATTTACCGTAAAATAACTTCCCTTAGCGGTAAATTTAAGTTCCGGAAGAATATTCCAGTCCATGGTTACCCCGGCAGTTAAACGTTGTTCAATATTTCCTTTAATGGATTTATCTCTGTAGTAAAGCGGATTCCCAAAACTACTATTAACTCCTGAATTCACCACATTACTTAAGCTACCATCAGCGTTGTTGTTATAGATACGAGATGTTGGTGGCTGTCCTGCAGCTCTTCTGAAAATCCATTGATCTGGAGCATAAGCTTTTGTGAAAGTTGAATTTGAGTACAAAATACTAGTGCTCACCTTCACATTGTCTTTCACATTATAGGTGGAATTTAACTTCCCTGAATAACGTTCGAAACCGGAACCAAACACAATACCATTGTTATCCATATAACCCAAACCAAGGGAATAGGTTCCTTTCTCATTTCCTCCATCGAAAGACAAATAATGATCATCTACATAACTGTCCTGAAAGAATAGTTCAGACATATCGTTCTCCATATACAAGATTGTTTTGGAAGCATCCAAAGGATCAGGCATCGTATTCCAACCCGGCTGATTAAGCAAGTAGCGATTATCATCGGAAAGAAATTGCGTAGTATAAGGTGAATCGGTAGTATTATTTCCCGTTGCAAAACCACTGGTAGTTCCGTTCAAAAATGCATTGTCAAAATTGGTTTTCCCAGTTACTCTGGTATAATCCTGAACAGCTAAACGGTTCATTCGAATAAACTGCTCTCCATTCAGATAATCGTAACCTTTTCTTCTTTTATTCGTTCCTCTTTTGTATTTGTAACTAATAGAAGACTGCCCAGGAGTACCTGATTTTGTAGTAATCAACACGACACCATTGGCCGCTTTCGCTCCGTAAATAGCGGTAGATGCAGCATCTTTCAACACTTCTACCGAGGCAACATCCTCAGGATTTAATGCGTAAAATGAACCTTCTATTCCATCAATTAGCACCAGGGGTGAACCTGAACCTGAAAAACTAGTCCCTCCTCTTAAAACAATTGAAGGAGTAGATCCTGGTTGTCCAGTATTGTTTGTTACCCGCAGTCCGGCGATAGTTCCTTGCAGTGCCGTCGCAAGGTTAGCGCGAGGAGAACTTTCCAAAACTTTAGTATCCAACTTAGAAACAGAAGTTGACATTTGAGATCTAGTTTGGGTACCATAACCTACAACAATCACTTCATCTAGCTGTTCCGTATCTTCAACAAGAACTGCATTAATCTCAGGTTGGCCTGCTACTGGAATTTCCTGGCTAATAAAACCAATAAAAGAAAATACCAATACATCTTCGTTATTGGCATAAATAGAATAATTCCCATCAATATCTGATGTAGTTCCATTCGTTGTTCCTTTTACGATAACAGTAACACTTGGTAAGGATAATCCATCCTCTGATAAGATTTGTCCGGATACTATCTTTTGTTGCGCACCAACAATGGTTTGCATACATAATAACGCCATAAGCGTCAAAAATAGCTTTAGTCTCCCAGGTAATACTGTTCTCCTAAAGAAATCAATCTTCATTAATTTTTTCATAAATAGAATATTTTAGGTTAATAAATTACGATCCTACGATTATGCAGGAAAACGTTTGCAATGTATAATCGATAAAGGTTTGACAGGGGGGACATATCTTTCAGGAAGGGGGATAAAAGCGAAAAGCAACTGAAATTAGGGTTTCAGAGTGAAAAACATTTTAGAATTAGATATTCAAAATTGTTTTTTTTTCTACCTTCGACACCTAACAGTACCTACCACTAAAAGAATAACTGTTGATGTTCAGAATGTATTCAAAAAAACAAACTGAAAACTGCACAAATAGCAAGACAATAAATAATACAACTAAAAGAATTTAACTTATATTACAAATAGCATCTATTTATTTACAACTCATACATGACAAATAAGTTAACATATATATTAGTGCTTTTTCTGATAATATTTTCACATGTGTCCACGGCTGAAAATATTATCAGATACGACAATTCATCATTACGATTTAAACATCTTCAAGTAGAGCATGGTCTATCATCTAATGTTACAAGTTCTATTTTACAAGACAGTAAAGGTTTTCTTTGGTTTGGTACTGATGCTGGGTTAAATCGTTTTGACGGATTTCAAATTAAAATCTTTGAATCTAGAAGGGATCAAAATAATTCACTTAGCAACGAAGTAATTAAATGTATTTTTGAAGATAGTAAAGGAAAAATTTGGATTGGAACCGAACGTGGACTGAATTACTATGATCCACAAACAGATCAATTTCGATATTTCCTTTCTCAAAAAGAAAACACCAACTCTCTCTCCAATAATACTATTACCTCTATTTGTGAAGATAATTTGAATAGAATATGGGTGGGTACTTTCAATGGGTTAAATCAACTTATGGCTTTTAATAAAGAAGGAGAACCTGTATTTAAGCGATTCAATCACAATCCTCAAAAAAAAGGATCTATAAGCAATAATCGAATATTTTGCCTAACCATAGACAAAAATGGTAATTTATGGGTAGGAACAGAAGGTGGAGGACTTAACCTGTTAAAAGCCGAAGAGATCACAAAAAAAGAGTTAAACTTCATTCATTTTACTCACTTGAAATCGGATCCCCTTTCAATTGCCAACAATATTGTTTACAACATTTACCAAATTAATGATGGTAGCATATATGTTGGTACTGATAATGGACTAAGTATTTTTCAAGAAAAGGGAGAAGAATACCATATTCAAAATTACCCTAATACAGAAGAACAAAGGAGAAAATTTAAAGAGCACAAAGTATACTCTCTGGCTCAGGACAAAAATAATAAAATTTGGATCGGTACTTTTGGAGATGGCTTAATACTACTCAATCCTGAGGAAAAAAACTATATTACGTATAATAATGAACCTTATAACAATCAATCCTTAAGTCGTGATTTTATATTTAATGTTTATATATCAACAGAAGGAATTATTTGGCTCGCCACCCGTGAAACTGGAATTGATAGAATTGATCCAAATACTCAACGATTTATTCATACAAAACACAATCCCAACAATCTCAACTCGCTATCAAGTAATGTGATTAAATCGATAGCAGAGGGACCTAATGGTAAATTTTGGTTTGGAACTTATGGTGGAGGTCTAAATGTATTCGATCCAAAAACCAATAAATACAAGAGCTATGTCCATTCCTCATCCGACCTCAACAGCCCTAGTAGTAATATAATAGAATCCATCGCTTTTGATCATTTTAACAGATTATGGATTGGAACGTCGAAAGGCTTGAATCTTTTTGATCCTAAAAAAGAGAAATTTACCCGCTTTGAACATGACAGTTACAACACAAATAGTCTGGGGAATGATAATATCTGGTATATACTTCCATCTAAAGACAAAAAAGGGCTTTGGATTGCGACTTACGATGGGGTGGATAAATATGACTGGGAAAAAAATAAATTCTACCATTTTAAAAACGATCCCAACGAACCAACAAGTTTAAGCTTTAATTTCACACGTGCCATACTGGAAGACGACAATCAGGTGTTATGGGTTAGCACTTGGGGAGGAGGTCTTGACAAACTTGATCTGAAGCAAAAATATGATTCAGGGAAAGCTAAATTTGCCCATTTTCGCCATATTCCTGAAAAGAAGAATAGTATTAGCAGTGATCTTGTGAACACCACGTTTTTAGACAGTAGAAACAATCTTTGGGTTGGAACCCAGGATGGACTTAATCTATTTAGAAAAGGCAGTGATGATTTTATAAGATATACCGAAAATGATGGTCTGGTAGACAATGTGATAAAAGGGATACTGGAAGATGATAAGGGACAGATTTGGATCAGTACACAAAAAGGTATGTCCAAATTTAATCCTTCAACTAAAAAGTTCACCAATTATTTCAGAAAAGATGGACTACAGGGGGATATTTTCAATCTTTCGTCGTGCCTGCTCAATTCCAAGGGTCAAATGATGTTTGGAGGCAATAATGGAGTAAGTATTTTTAAACCAGAAGAAATAATTGATAGAATTGATTTTCCGACTGTTTATATCAATCAGATAAAAATCAATAATCAACTAATTCAGTCAGCACAGGAATTTAATGGTAGAATACCTGTTCCGAACGCATTAGACAGGCAGGAAATCATCAATTTAAATCATTATGAAAACACGATAAATATAGAATTTAGTGCTATTGAATATTCTTCTCCAGAGAAAATAAAGTTTGCTTACCTATTGGATGGCGTAGATACTAAGTGGAACAAAGCTAACTACCAAAACAGGCAGGTCACTTATTCCGGTCTCAAGCCAGGAAAATATCAATTCCAGGTAAAATCAACCAATACGAATGGAGAATGGGGCCAAAATGTAGCAAGACTAACTTTTAGTATTGCCCATCCTCTGTGGGCCACAAATCTTGCCATTTTTTTATACATCTTAATACTCACTGGTTTTGTTTATTACTTGGGTACAATTTTTCGTAATCGGATTCAAATAAAGAAAGAACTTCATCGTGAAAAAGAAGAGCACAAAAAACGAATCGAATTAAACAAATTTAAACTTCAGTTTTTCACTAATGTCTCCCATGAAATTAGAACTCCCCTCACATTAATATCTCTTCCATTACAAAAAATTCTCAATGATAATGACAAAATGAATTCTAAGGAAAAAACATCTTACCTGGAAGCCATGGATCGTAATGTTCAAATATTAATGAGATTGGTAAATCAATTATTGGATTTCAGAAAGGTGGAAACTAAGAACATTAAACTTAAAATTGAACAAGCCAGCCTGTCAAAACTATTGGCTTATTATACTGACAACTTTAAAATTATTGCAGAAAAAAAAGGAATTAATCTAAGTTTTGAAGATACAGATATTGAATCTATCATCTGTATTGATAATGAAAAACTAGAAAGTATCATTAGCAACCTCTTGTCAAATGCATTTAAATATACTCCTGATAATAAAAGTATTAAGGTGAAACTTCATAATAAAGGGGAAATTGCATTGCCAAAATCAGCTTCAAATGAATTTCATAATTCGGACTTCATATGTTTCTCTGTGCAAGATACAGGTATTGGAATTCCACACGATAAAATAGACTTTATCTTTGACCGATTCAACCAAATAACCTCAAACTCCATTACGGAGATTGGAACTGGAATTGGCCTTGCCATTGCGAAATATCTTACAGAAGCTCATAAAGGGTTTATTTCTGTAGAAAGTACCTTAGGTGAAGGAAGTGCATTTTTTGTTTGGCTACCTGCCAAAAAAGATTTTTATGCTAATGATGAAATTCAGGAAGACTCATCAGTAGAATTTACCCCATCTAATTTTATTGCTAAACAATCTTTTACCTCTTCAGAATTAGACGAAACTGTTCCTGAGCAAAACGATTCAATAGGGAAAATTAAAGAACAGACCATTTTAATAGTGGAAGACCACCCTGAGATGCGATCTTACATAAAGGATTCCTTATGTCAAAAATATAATATTCTTGAAGCAGAAAATGGCAAAGACGGACTGGAAAAAGCATTAATTGATGGTCCTGATTTAGTAATTACGGATGTTATGATGCCTGTAATGGACGGGATGGAATTCTGTAAAAAACTCAAAAAAAATATAAACATCAGCCATATACCAGTAGTGATGTTAACAGCTAAAAATAGTTTAGAAAATGAATTGAAAGGACTAGACAATGGTGCTGATCAATATCTAGTAAAACCCTTTAATATTGAACATCTTTTACTTGTTGTAAGAAACCTTCTAGAATCAAGGAAAAAAATGCAGTTAAGGTTTTCTGGAACTAGCATACCGGAACCAAAAGAAATAACAGTTACTTCGGCCGATGAAAAATTTTTCCAGAAAACTACTGAGATTATTGAAAAACACATAGCTGACTCTGATTTTAACGTTGAGTTATTATCCCAACAAACTGGCTTAAGTACGGTACACTTGTATCGAAAATTAAAATCAATAACGGGAATGTCAACGAATGAATACATCCGTTCTTTTAAAATGAAACGTGCAGCTCAACTACTCAGACAAAACAAACTTAGAATATCTGAAGTAGCTTATTCAATTGGATTCAATGATCCAAAATATTTCAGGAAGTGTTTTAAAAATGAATTTGGAAAGAGCCCTTCGGAGTACGCAAAGGATTTTGACTAGTCCCATATAATCCAATAGATTATTTGTACTAAAAACACATATTGACTATTTTAATATCCCCTTAATATTAGGCGATTATAATTATTTTATTGATTGAAAACTAGATTATAGTGCTATTAAATCTTGTTTCTTCGCGTTTATAATAATCATTTGCTTGAATTCATCTACTTTTATGGATTTCGACATATAATAGTCTTCCAAAATAAGTAAAATCAAATTTCCTATTCTTGTAACATCATTGATGCACTTTTTAATACAGTGCAATCACGTTGATTTATAATAAGATTTCCCATCATAATAATTTAAACTTCAGGAAGAATAAACAACCCTAGGGCACGCCCACGGAGTATTTAATGACATCTCACTTTCGTGAGACAAACATTTTTAAGAGGCAAGCCTCTCCTTCATTAGTGAGAATACCCTTTTAAAAAAGCGTTATTAAAATCTTAGGATTTCAAACTTTTCTCTTGTAACCCCGAAGCAAGCCTCGAGGAATTCTATTGATTAAAAACTCTTATTGAAATTTAAGGAGAATATTAGTATAGAAAAACCCAAAGTGAATCAAGTTTCTTCACTTTGGGCTAACACCACCTAACACACTAACATAAAATCTTAATCATCCTATTTTATTATTTTTTTTGATCCATTTTCTGAAAGATGATAAAATTGACCGTCTTTAATGAGTAGAGCCTGATCTGGCACATTACTATCAGCCAACGGAATATTTACATCTATAATTCTGCCGTCAAATGTACTACTCAGAATATCTGTTTCTGTATGACCAACAACAATGGTAGAGAGTTTTAATTTGTCCAAAACTTCACTTAGTTTATCTTTCGAAATTTTTGGATAACGTTTCTCTCTAGACATAAAGTATCCTCGATACCAAAAAGGTCCATGGGATCTCATAATCTGATTATATTTTTCTTCATTAATAGGATTTGTTCCAGCTAGCAAGAATTTTCTAGTCAAACTATTAATTTCCTCTAAAGAAATGTCTGAATCTACTTGATTAGGAGAAATTCCACCGTGAACAAAAAGGACATCATTAATTTGCATGGTCGAATTCTGTGATCTAAGCCACTCACCCAATACAGAGTTAGGATGAAATAACTCCGTATAATTAAGACCTAAGTTACCACAAAGATTTTTATATTTTTTAGCAATATAACGAATGTCATTTTCCAATACCATCAACTCATGATTCCCAAAAACAAAATGAACTTGCCCTCCTGCTTTTTTAGCCTCTTGTCCGATTCGATAGATAAACCAAAGAGTTTCTGTAACCTTCAATCCTCTATCAAAGATATCTCCTACATATACTAGATGACCTTTGCCCCAATTCCAATTAAGTTGCTCATTAATCACCCCATGATTTTTCAGATTTTTCACCATTCTATCAAACTGACCATGAATATCACCTAATACAAAAATGGGCTCAGTCGTTACAATTTTTGCTACAGGAATTTTAGTGTCTGGAATTTGGTAAGTCATTGAATCACCTGCCCAACCATGAAAAGAACGCGTCTGACGATCAAAAGACTTTCCCGATAGGAATGTAGAGCCTGTGAGAGAATCCTGCTTTAGATAATACGCATACATACCTTTTTCAGTCCAATCTACGAAGGGACCATCACTTAAATTAGCTAAGTGGTTTTTATATACTACAGCACCATTTCTCAATAGAATACGAATAACCTCTTGATTGCAAGCCTTGACTGCATAATTTAAAGGAGTATAACCATCAGCATCTTTTATGTTGATATTACAACCATGCTTTATTAGTTTTTCAGTAACTTGTGGTAAAGCACGTCTAGCTGCCCAGTGAATCGGTGTTAATCCTACTGAATCAAGAGCATTAATATTTACTCCCTGATCAATTAAGAGAAGTGATGATGAAACCATTCGGTTTTGAATAGCTAAGTGCAAAGCTGTTCCCTTTTTTGTTAAGTGATTAAGATCAACACCCTTATTCACCAGTTTTTCAACTAAAGGAGAATCTGAAGCCCGAATAGCATTAAGAAGATCTTCACTATTGGAGGATGATTCACATGCTGATAATAATAATAATAATAATACTAGTAGCAAGAGGATAGTTAATAAACAAAATACTGATTTAATTTTCATTTTAAAGAATTATTTCATGCGTTACAACACTCTAGTTTTAATATTTGTTTTATAATTTCTTTGATATAGTTAATAGATTAAAGCACTAAATAATTCACTAACTATTCAGTATCCTATAAATCGAACTATTTTCTAATATTAGGGCGGACAATTCGAGCTAATCCTCCCATACTAGTTTCCCTGTATTTAGATTGTAAATCTTTGCCTGTTTGCATCATAGTTTCAACTACTTCATCAAAAGTTACTTTGTGAATTCCGTCAGAAAGTAAAGAAAAGACAGCGCATTCCCTCGCCTTTTGGGCTATAAAGGCATTTCTCTCAATACAAGGTATTTGAACATACCCTTCAACCGGATCACAAGTCAATCCTAAATTGTGTTCAAATCCCATTTCGGCTGCATATTCAACCTGTTGAGGGGATCCACCCAAAGCTTGTGTTGCTGCACCTGCAGCCATAGCACAAGCAGTTCCTAATTCGCCCTGACACCCCACTTCAGCTCCTGAAATGGACCCATTGGTTTTAACAATATTTCCAATTAAACCTGCAGTGGCTAATGCTCGAAGAATTCTCTGATCACTGAAACCCTGATTGTGCTTCAGGAAATAGAGAACCGCTGGAACGACACCTGAAGCACCACAAGTAGGTGCAGTAACGACCAAACCACTAGCTGCATTTTCTTCGGCAACGGCCAAAGCGGCAGCAAAAATGAGTCCTAAATTTCCGGATGAACCTGCGGTTTGTTGGGAACGAATGAAATAGGAGCTGGCCTTTCGGGGCAAACGAAGGGTACCAGGCAACACACCTTCCTCTTCCAATCCTCGTTTTATAGTATTTTGCATCACCTCCCACACTTTTTGCAAATATTCCCAAATTTCTCGACCTTCACACAATTCCACATATTCCCAGAATGTACAACCTTCAGTTTGACACCACTTTAGAATATCACTCATATTAGAAAGAGTATAGAAAGAGGTCGCATCATTCAAGACACCCGAGTCATCCTGAAGATCACCGCCTCCTACTGAATATACTTCCCAGGAATCAACAACCTGTTGCTCTTGCATCGCCTCGAAGAGCAAACCATTTGGATGAATGGGTAGTTCGACATCTGGTTTCCAAATAATCTCTACTTCGTGAGGAAGTAAAACAGCCTGAATCACTGCATCTGTACCATGCCCGACACCTGTTGCAGCCAAACTACCATATAAGGTGACCCTAAAGTTTCTGATTTCGGGATTCTTTTCCAAAAATATTTGTGCTGCACGCCCAGGTGCGATGGTATGGCTACTAGAAGGACCATAACCAATTTTAAATAGTTCTCTTATTGATTGCATCTGGTTTATTTTTTGATTAATAAAGAATGCCCATGGTTGTTAAACACGTAATTTAAAACGTTTCCTTTTTTAAAATCTCAAGGGCCACACATGTATGTGTGACCCTTTTGTCAAATAGGCTACAGTTTTAAATTCAATTAGTTAAAATGGCAACTTGATATGTACCTATCGCCCCGTAATCTCCATTACTTCTAATTTCAATCGTATAATCTCCCGCGGGTAAATTACTTTCGCCCTCTGTTGCTACTTGTTGATTATCCTTATTAAAGACTCCTACATCCAGTAAAGCTGCTGAAACACTTACTGCACCAGCTGATAATTTAAACTTACCACCTCCCCATGCAAAAGTAAAAACATCAACATCATCTGGGCTTCCCAGGATACCTTGACGATATCCACCACCAGATTTATTATCATATAAATAGAATTTTTCATTATCTAAAAAATCATCTTTACGCCACCCATTAGATTTCGAATCTACAGACCTAATTTTTTGACGAATGATATTCATGGTATTTTGTTTTCCTCCATCAGAGTCCTTTGGATAAGCATCATTACTCCAGCCATTTCTTTGACCTTTTCCTCCTCCTCCCATAATTGTTCCATATGCACGATCTCCATTTGACCATTGAGGCCAATCTTCCCATTTATAAAATTCACCATTGTTCCATATACCTGAATGTTCCAAACTAAAAGTATGACCAATCTCATGAGCTATTCTTCGACTTTTATCACTACTCGTCAAAGTACTACTTCCACAGTAGGCTTTAGACCATGGATATGTGCCAAAGGCACCTTTATTTGCTCTTCCTCCAGAATGGTCTTCAGTTACTATGATTGAACTCCAGGCTTTTGATGCATCTCTTACTTCCTCAATGGTAGTAACATTAACATCAAACATTGCAAAGTAATGTGCCATATACTCTAAGGATCTCACAATATCAGCTTGCTCTTGTTCATCAAAAGTATCTGGAGAACCATTACGATTATATCCCGACAATATAAAGTTTCCTTGCGAACTACTTCTATAATCTCCCCCATCATAAGCAACATATATAGATACTGGTGCGTCAGGATTGCTCTGGTATATAGGTAAACCTGCTGTTGAATATTCAATTGCTGAAACTTCTGGAACATCAATAACGTCATTAATTATTCCTTTTGTATACCCTTCAATTTCTGGATCTAACTTTTCTTTAGATGAATCACACCCATTAAAAGAAAATGCCAAAAACGTAAACAAGCACAACGCATAAATCTTTTTCATTATTATTTTTTTACAGTTTTTCTTTTTGTCCTTTATCATCTACTCGATAAAAAGTTTCACCATTTACTATTAATAAGGCCTGTGCCTCCTCATGATGATCAACATCAACTCTTACAACTCGACCACCAAAATCAAATGAAACCTCATCAACAACATTATGTCCTACAATTATTCTTTGGGCTTTATAGAAATCTAATAGTGCATCTAAGTTTTGACTTGAGATCTTAAGATAATCTTTATAATCAACCACCATACCTCGATACCAAAGAAGTCCCATTCTTCCATACAGAAAATCAATCAATTCAATACCTGCACGCACATCTCTATCAGTTCCAATATAAGGAATCGCTGTATTATTTAACTCTTCAACAGATAAGTTTTTATCCAACAGTTCTTTGCTCAAACCAGCATGAACAAAAATACAATCTCCGACCTTTGCTATTAATTTTTTTGTTCTCAACCATTTCCCAAGCTCGGTACCATTACCATATAAATCCTTATACCCAATAGCCAAAGAACTTGCAATTGCCTTATACTTCTGTTGTGTGTATTTCCAATTGCCACGTAATAGCATATCTTCATGATTTCCAATAATAAAATGGACCTTACCTCCTGCGTTTTCAGCTTCAGATTCGAGCTTATAGATTAGCCACAAAACCTGTGTTACGTAGTTTCCGCGGTCTACAAAATCACCATTGAGAACAAGATGTCCATTCCCAAAAATCCATTTATAATCTTCATCAATAACATGATTAGACTTTAGCAGATCTACAAAGGCACTTATATCTCCCTCTATATCAGCAACAACCAACACTTTTTCAGCTATTGGATAAATGGCTTCTTCTCTTTCGTGCTTTCCTTTTAATTGAACTTTAAAGGTTTTGTATGGTTCTGGTAATTCAACATCAAATTCAGATTTTCCAGACATATCTTCACGAACAAGTTCATGTTTAATATTGACGGATACAGATTCTACTTTCTCGTCTGAATAAAATATATAAGGTCCATCAACACCATCGTATAAAGTAATATGATCAGCTAATATGGACATTACTTCTCTATCAGCATATTTATTCGCATAATACAAGACATCATGACCATCAGGATTTTTCACATCCAAGTTAGCCCCCTTCTCTATCAAAAGTTTGAGAACCTCCAGCTGCTTGTATTTAACTGCGTACATCAAAGGTGATTTCGAGGACTTAGTGGTACTCATTGCATTAACATCGGCACCACTCTCAATTAAGAAAAGAGCTATTGAGGATTCTTTCTCCTTTATCGAATAATTCAATAAAGAATAACCTGAAGAATTAGTCGTATTTAAATCGCTTGAAGCATCTACAGCAGCTTTAAATTGTTCTAAATTGCCTTTCGCAATAAGCTCAAATAGCTTATCACCTGCTGAATTTTCTGATTTGGTACACATGACAAAGGCAAGTGCTAATAATAGAAATATATATGGTGTTTTTTTCACTTTTCTTGATTTAAGATTACAAAAAGAGGCTGCTCAAAAACAAGTCTCAAACAGCCTCATAACCAACTAACTAATATACATAAGTTTCAAAAATTGTTTACTGTAGCATCAACAATAATATGCGACTAATAATCTGGGTTTTGAATCAAATTTGGATTCGCATTTCTTTCTGAAATAGGAATTGGATAAACTATCTTGTAATAGTTCCAATCAATAAATTTTGGAACACTTGAGCTTTGCCTCTTAGTCAACCTGGGTCTGTCAATATTCAACTTATTTCTTGTCAAATCAAAGAAACGATGCCCTTCTGAAACAAATTCTTTTCTTCTTTCAAGTAATATTCTATCCAAATCAATATCAGCTTCAGCAACCGTTGCTGTAGGGTCAGCACGCTCAACAATTTTATTCAAATACAAAGTTGCATTAACAGGATCAGCTTCCTTAATTGCAGCTTCGGCAGCGATAAGATAAAGTTCAGAAAGTCTAAAAACAGGCGTATTACTTGTATATGACGGATTAGAAAGGGTTTTCCCTTCTTCCCATGCAGCTACAATTTTGTCTTTAGTATTTCCTTTCCCGGGAAACTTAAGCACTCTACCTTGAACATCGTATTTGTAAGTTCTGTAATCGTCATACAAAAGCTCTTTACGAATATCAGCATCGTCGAATATTAAAGTTAACTTCTTTGTCGCAGCAAAAATATAATACCCATCAGGATCAGCATAATTACCTATAGATTCAAGTCCTCCATTATCGGTCAGAGTATTCGAAATAGAAAAAATAGATTCTGATGTGTAATCGTCAGCCCATGAATCAACATACTTATCGCGAGATACCAATTCATATGGGCTATTATCGATAATGTCTTTAGCAGTAGAATACGCTAAAGCATTGTCTTCTTTATAAAGGTAAACTCTGGCCAAAATAGTTTTTGCTGCCCAATGATTGATATAACCATCAGTCACCTCAGTATCCATTAAAGGAATAGCAATAGTGAGATCATTTATTACTTGCTCGTAAACTTCTTTAACCGTGTTTCTTTCTTTTTTAGCATCCCAATCAAGAATCGTGGTAATAATAGGTACACCTAGAGAGCTACCACCATTGTGAGAATAAGGAAGACCAAACATTCTACAAAGATCAAAATGAGCAAGTGCGCGAATAGTTAGGGCTTGCCCTTTCATGCTATTTTTCATTGTCACATCCGATTCTGAAACAGCTTCAATAGCTTCAAGGTGATTCAAAACTCTGTTTGCCTGGCGAATTGCAGTATAAGGTACTGACCACATTCCTGAGGTACATTTCTCAGGTGTATATTGATACCTGTTTTCAGTTCCTAATCTGGATGAAGATAAACTTAGCATATCATCAGCCCGAACGTCACTTCTAGCTAAATAACCATTATTGTAATAATCATTATCCGATAATATATTGTAGGCTCCATGCAAAAGCATCTCTACATCATCAAGTGTATTTACTGCATCCATACTCTGCGATGTGCTCGAGTCCAGATCAAGATAATCTTCTGAACATGATGAAAGCAACAACACAAAACTAAATGCTATTATATATATGTTTTTCATTTTTATCATTTTATTTACTTTAAATTATTAAGCTTTATCATTTAAAAACCCAACTCTACACCAAAGGTTATGGTTTTGGTATTAGGTATTTCGAATGTTGTTCTTCCACTATACGCTTGCTCCGGATCACACAAATCTTGTTCTGACCAAGTCAAAAGATTTGTAGCTTGCAGATAAACTTTTAGAGAACTTAGCTTAGCTTTATTAGTAAGCGATTTCGGAAAACTATAGGCTAATGAAATATTCTTAAGTCTTATAAAATCATTGTCAAATAAAAATCGCGTTGAATAAGCTGCTGAATCATCATCTCTATCCCATATTCTTTGTGGGTGAGCAGCGACATCACCTGGCTTCTGCCATCTGTCTAACTGATCTTTCTGGAATGAATAAGAAGTTGAGCTAGCTCCGTCTCTCCATGATTTATAACCTGATGAGTACCAAATTTTACCGCCAACAGCAAAATTAAATAGGAAGGATAGCTCCAAGCCCTTATACGAAAGTGTATTGGTTAATCCACCAAAAAAGTCAGGATCAGGGCTTCCTGCAATCATCTGATTGGTATCTCCGTAGTCATTGGTTATTTTTTTAACCTCTTTCCCATCAGCATTTGTTTCATATTCATAATTACCTTCTTCGTCGACAACATACCATTGAGGTTTTCCATTATCAACATTAACCCCAGCCCATGGTTTTAGATAAAAAGTATAATAAGGCTGTCCTTCAATCTTAATTGAGGTTGTACCCGAAATTGGCTCATTATTATAAAGTTTAACTACCTTATTTTTCACATGAGTGATATTGAAACTGGTAGCCCACCTGAAATTATCTGTGTTAATATTTTCAGACCTTAACTCAATTTCAAAACCTTTGTTCTCCATTTCCCCAATATTTTGCATTGTACTGCCAAAACCAGTAACTCTAGAAATAGGGACACTAACTAACAAATCCGATGTTTTACGTTTAAAATATTCAACTGAACCTGAAAATTTAGTCAAGAAACTAAACTCAGCAGCAAGGCTTAAATTATGGTTCTTCTCCCAAGTTAGATCCTGATTTTCGTACTGAGAATCAATCCCTGCAGGAACAGAATTGTATGATCCTGTATAAGAATACAATTGCTGGTAGCCATAATAAGAAGAAGGTAAGTTTCCACTTGTTCCATACGAAGCTCTTAACTTTAAATTATCAATAAAAGTTAAGTTCTTCATAAACTCTTCTTCGCTTAATCGATAAGATCCCGATAGCGACCAAAAGTTAGCCCAACGCTCATTTGTTCCCAATTTCGAACTTCCATCACGACGAATACTTGTTGATAAATAGTATTTGTTGGCATAATCGTAATTAAATCGTGACAAGTAAGAGATCAGTCTTTTCTCAGATTCTGAACCACTCACACCAGCAGGGTCAGAAGCTGTACTAAGAACCTTAATTTCTTCACTCGGAATATTCTTACCATAAGCTCTATAATATGAGCTTTTACTACTTTCAACTTCGAAACCTGCAAGTACATTTATATGATGTTTTTCTGAGAATGTTTTATCGTAAGTTAGAATAGACGAGGAAGTTGCCATGATTCTTTTTCTATTCGTATTCTCCATAGAACCATGTGATTTTCTTCCTGCACGAGAATTAGGAGATGAATAATCAAGTTCATCGTTATTAATCCAGTCGTAATAAGCTGTTGTTTTTGCTGTTAAACCTTCTGTAAGTTCATATTCCGCCCATGCTGAAGTTGTACTTCTGTATATCTCTGTGCTTTGCTCATTTAATTCATATTCGCGGACGATATTATATGAATTCCCATGCAAGACTTCTCTTAATTCGCCATTCTCGTCGTAAGGCGTTTCTGTAGGCCACGCTTTACGTGAAAGAAAATAAAATGGATTAGAATAGGAACTACCTCCAGATTGATAATTCCGAATTGTTTTGGCATTAACCATATTAACACCTATTCGAAATTTATCATTCACATTATGTGTCAAATTAATTCGCCCTGTATACCTTGTTAGATCTGAATATTCTGCAATACCAGTTTGATCGAAAACATTTGCTGAGATATAAAACTTCGTCTTCTTATTACCTCCTGAAGCAGAAAATTCCAGATTTTTAGTAACCCCTGTTCGAAACAATTCATCTTTCCAATCGACGAAACCTCCGGCAGGTTCTTCCCATCCATTATCTTCCAATTCGTCAGCAATTTCGTCTGCATCCATACCTGCGTTTACCATAGATTCATTAAGCAGAGTTAAATAATCTTCACCATTCACATTTTCAAAATTATCTGTAGCAAAGTCTGAAAATCCCATCGAAGCCTTAAGATTAAATTTAGCTTTTCCAGCCTTACCTTGTTTGGTAGTAATCAGGATAACACCATTGGCAGCTCGAGAACCATATAATGAAGCAGCGGCAGCATCTTTAAGAACAGTTAATGCCTCAATATCACCAGGATTAAGAGTCGACATATCGCTTGAAGAAACAGGAATACCATCGATAACATACAGTGGGTTGTTTCCTGCAGAAAACGATCCCATACCACGAATTCTAACTGATGTTGAAGAACCTGGCTGTCCACTCGAATTACTAACCGACAGGCCAGAAACCAGGCCTGTAAGTGATTTTTCGAAAGAACTAACAGGAATACGACTAATATCCTTTGTTTTGACAGTTGCTGCCGACCCTGTGAATGAAGTCTTCTTTGTTGTTCCATATGCAACAATCATCACTTCATCTAAATCTTTAGAGTCAATTTCCAGGCTCACATTAATAACATTAGAACGACCAATTATTATCTCCTGTGTTTTCATTCCTATAGAAGAAAATACCAAGACACCACCAGATGTATTTAGTTTTATGGAATAGTTTCCATCGATATCTGTTGAAGCGCCATTGGTTGTTCCTTTAACAACAACAGACACTCCTGGTAGTGATAAACCATCTTGGGCAGCAATCACATTTCCAGTTATTATTCGATCTTGGGCATTTACTTGCGCAAAAAAGAATGTAAAGAAGACACTTAAAAGTGCCATTCTGAGAATTACAAAATTCCTCTTTTTCATAAGCATACTCGTGTATTTTTAGATTAGTAAAAGGGTTAGTTTTGATTTACACAGTAAGTATTGCTCATTTTTTTTGAGGAAGAAAAAAAACAAGACACACAAGCTTAATACAGTTCTTTTTTCCTATGATACAAAATACATACACACCAACTTATAACACTAGAATACAACACACTAGACAATTGTGCGTTTTATGAACTATTATAGACTAATAGTTGGTGAATTCTACAAATAAGCAAGGTTCAAATGGGAATAATAGAAAATTAGGGGAGAAAAACTAAGAGTAACAAGATTCACCAAACCCTTTAAATTGATCTAGGAACTATCAGTCTAATAGCAGAATATTCGTAATATTTTATAAGTACAAAACAGTAGGTTTACAATCTTCAGATTAAAGACAAAATACACTTAGGGAAACGTAATGAGAAGAGGTTCATTCAATAATTAGAAGTAGTAATTGTCTACGATTTACTAAAATCATTAAAAAACTCCGCAAAACTAATATCCTTATTAGCAATACCCAGCTTTTTACGCAGACGTGTTCGTGCCACATTAATACTATGAGGTGTCTGTTTGGTAATAAAAGATATTTCTTTAGTATTTAAATCCAACTTTAAAAAAGCGATCAATTTTCGCTCATTATTAGTTAGATTGGGAAAAGTAGCCGTTAAACTTTTAAAGAAGTCACTATTTAACTGCTCGAATCGATAATCCAATTCATCAAATATCGAATTATTCTTATTCAACTCAATATTTTTAACAACATCCCGAACAGCTTTTTCTCTTTTGTTAGGAGACAAGTTTAGAGCAGATTTAAACTCAGAAGCCACCTCATCCATAAAGTTACTTTTTTCTCTAAGACTAATCATTGTGCTTGTTAATTCCTTTTTCTGACAAATAAGATTTTCTTCCAGAATATGTTTTTCAAGATTCATTTTTTCTTGTCGCAACTTATTCTTCTTATTTCGCATTGATATAAGAACAAGTAAGAATACTAAGACAACAATCGAAATGAGCAAGGATGAAAGCATCATTACATTAGAATTTCTGGCTTTCTGCAAGGCAATTTCTCTATCTTTTAATTGTTTATCTACTTTATAAGAACTTTCGATATTTACAATTCTTCTGGCCTGACTGATATTGAAAAGGCTATCGCTGGTTTCTTTATAAAGCTTAAAGTAGTCCAAAGCTTTTTTATGCTTACCATTCTGCTCAGCAATCTTATATAAATAATGATAATTACTATTGATATCAATTAGTATTCCTAATTGCTTTGACAGATCCAAAGCTTTTTTATAATAATACTCGGCAGAACCATATTCCTTATTCCTGTAATAGATGAATGCCAGCGTATTATACTTTGAACAAAACTCTTTAGAATCCTTATTTTCATCCAACAAACTTAAACTCTTTTGAATATAGGCATGTGCTTTATCAAATTGATTAATTTTAGCATACACCATTGCAATATTATTATACTGAGTCGATAATGAAGTTCTTGATGCTGCGTAATTCTTTTTAATCTCAACACTCTTCATATAATAATCGAGTGCAATATCATATTCTTCCAAATTATTATAGATAATACCAATATAATTATATGAGGAAGCGATGGATCGTGTATTATCATTCTTTTTATAAATATCGAGCGATTTTATATAATAAGCTAATGCCTTTTTATAGTGCTTCTGGTATTTATAGACGGAACCTAATGTATTGTAAACCCTAGCCAAATCTTTATCAGAGCCTTCGTTTTGTTCCAATAAGGTCAGGCTTGCTAATGCATACTCTACAGCCATAGAGTAGTTACAAATTGTTTTGTAGATAGAAGCAATTCGAATTTTATTGAGAGCTATTTTAGAAATAGATTTGCTTAATTTATAATGTTCATTAGACTTCTCAAGGTATTCTACAGCTATACTATACTCGTATAACTTTTCGTATTCACGACCAATTTTCCCATAAATTTTGGCTCTTTTTGTTATACTTAGATCCAAATTCAGTAAGGATGAAAATTCAGAAATCGCTTTAGTATGGTTCTCAATAAAAGAATAGTATTTTGCTCGTTTATATCGATATTTGTAAATGGTTTCCTTATTCTGATTTTTTACTGCCTTACTTTCAGCCTTATTAATTATTGATAAAATCTTAGAGGTGTCATTTTCGTAATAATAGTCGATTATTTTATCATAAATAACATTTCTATCCTCTCCCATAGGAGTGCTTACACTTTTATATAGCAGACTGTCAATATCCGCTGAGTAAACCGATAATGAGATAAATAAGATGCAAATAAAAGTAACGAATCGATACACAGGCTAAAGGTATTATTCAAGATTCTATTAAAAACTGGAGCACTAATATAGTCTTATCAGGCCATATTTCAATAACAAAACCATTTATGCTTTTTAACTTAGAATTAATTGAAATTAGGATGTTTTTCAAACATAGAGAATATTATCAAATGCTTTATGGAGAGGACATTTTTTGCTTATTAATTGAAGAGTCATTGGCTTATTAATGTTCATATTTTCAAAAATTTCTATTAAGATGATTGTTCCGTCAACAAATCAAACTCATCCTCTAATTCCTCAATTCGGCATCTATTATTATGACGGAGATAATTTAAATCATTTACTCATACATATAATTGTTTTGAAAATTGCCATAATATTAAAGAATACACTCCAGTTTGGGATATAAAACACCTTTAGAAAAAGAAATTGAATTAAGAGCTTATTATAAATTAGCGACCTAATCTTTAGGTACTATATTTTGTTACAATTCCAATGTTCAATTTTAAATAATAAGTGCTAACTCCTAAATAATATTTTAGTTTTTTTAATGTGATTTACTTAACTTTAACACATGAAATTTGGTAAACATATATTTCAATAAATCATTTTACAACAAATTACATTTAAAGCTTTATCTATAACCTAATTAGGTAAACACCTTGCCACTTATTTGTACTTAAATCACATAACATTCTAGTTTATTACCACTTGCATTTTCTGTATCGGCAAGTAACCAACTTAACTAACTGAATTGTTGATAATTGCGTTTCCATTATTAACAAATAAAAATATATTACCACAAGCTTTCCATTCCGCATAACATCACATATATAACTAAACTATAGAAGCTTATATCATTATTATTTCACATGAAAAAAGAGACAAAAAAATCATACAGATTATTTTTGTCTCTTTTTTGTATCGTATTTTACTGCACATAGTTTACATTTTTCACTGAAACAAAACTTATGGCTACCAACTCTTAGTCCATAACTAACAGTCATTAATATCTATTGGGTATATCCATTATCAGGAATATTAATCTTGTTTATAGAATAAAAAACTCTTATAAATTACAAAAGCCTTTACAGCATATAAGACGCGGTAAAGGCCAATTATATCAATTTAGATGTGAATGAGTCAGCATTGTTACTTTAATTCTATTTTTTCGATGTTCGAATAGTCTTTTCCTCGCACCGCTTCAAAACGAACAATCATTTCATTCAACTTCTCTTTATTAGAATCGGCTAAATTATTCTTTTGCCCGATATCCTCTTTCAAATTATACAATTGATATTTTAAAGAGTTTCCTAATTCGATATTCACATACTTATTTACTGCTGGCCCTTTATATGGTGGAATCATTATCCAGTCCCCTTTCCTAAATGCAGTTCGGCTTGTTGCTTCAATTATCAATTCTTCTCTACCGACGTTATGCTCTCCAATAAAAGTATTCAATATATTTTCACTATCCGGACCTCTCATTTCAATATCCACTAAGGCAGCTATTGAAGAAATCAGATCTATTTGACAAATCAATGCATCCGATACTCTTGGCTCAATTTCACCTTTCCAAAAGGTAATAAATGGCACACGTGTTCCCGCTTCAAACAGACTATATTTTCCACCCCTAAGTGTGCCTGAAGGTGTATGAACACCATTTTTTTCAACAGCATCATCGTGGTAACCATCATTCAAAACAGGACCATTATCACTCGTAAATACAATCAATGTATTTTCTAACAATTCTTCTTCTCTTAAAGTTTTCATAAACTCTCCAATACACCAGTCTGCCTCTAAGATCACATCTCCACGAGGTCCCATGCCTGATTTCCCTTCAAATCGAGGATGTGGCGTACGGGGAACATGAGGTTGTTGCATGGCATAATAAAGAAAGAAGGGTTCATTTTTATGTGCTTTTAAATATTCCTGTGCTTTTCCAAGAAAATGATCCGCCATATCCACGTCACTCCACTTAGCTGTTTCACCACCTTTCATAAATCCAATACGTGGAATGCCATTTATAATACTATTGTTATGCCCATGGTGCCATTTCAAACTTAGTAATTCTGGATTTTCCTTTCCAGTTGGCTCTCCTTCGAAATTCTGCTTATAGCTTATCTCAATAGGATCATTTGGATCCAGATTATCGACATAACCATTATTGATATAGACCGTTGGTACACGATCTTGTGTTGCAGCCATAATATATGCATCATCAAAACCAAGTTCGTTAGGCCCAGGAACAACACGCTGGTTCCAATCCACATCTCCAGTTCCCAAACCAAGATGCCATTTTCCTACAATTCCAGTATGGTAGCCTTGTGATTTTAGCATTTTTGGAATTGTCATCTGAGAAGTATCGATTAACAAGGGTGCACTTCCCGGTAATATTTTAGCATTTTTATTCCGCCAAGGATATTCACCAGTAAGCAATCCATATCTACTTGGAGTGCAAGTAGAGGAAGTTGCATAAGCATTGGTGAATCGAACACCTCCATTTGCCAAAGCATCAATATTTGGTGTCACTAATTCTGTTGCTCCATAAGAACTAAGATCTCCATATCCCAGATCATCAAGATATATTATCACAATGTTTGGTTTCTTTTCTGTTGCTGCTTTCTGTTTATTTCCAGATTGGCATGCTACAAGCAACCCTATTATTATAACTGGTAATAGTAGCTTAATAAATTTTCCCATTTTATTAGAAATTAATAGTTAGTTATGTTTTTGGATATTACCTTTTTATACTCTTTCTATCCTCTATTCCTTTTGAATCTAATGGCTTTAACCAGAAAGAATACCCATAATTATCTGCTGGAATTCTGTATTTTTTAATCGGCGCGGCATTTTTACTCCAGGAATCGTTTCCTCCAACTCCCATATGTAGTCCATCTATCTGCACTTTAATAAAATTATTTTGTGGTAACTGATATGGGTGTGCAGCTTTTTCTATTTGTTGCCAAGTCCATGAACGTGCACTCATATTCAATTTTTGACTACCAAGAATCTGCAATCCATATCCTTCACTATTCCTAATACTCATCCAGCATATTCCGGTACGGTTGGCATTTTCTTGAGGGAACACATAATCCTCCATAAAATCATCTAATTCCTTTTGATATAAACCGATATAAGTTGCTGAATTTCTATCGCAATAATTCTCAAATGGACCATGGCCTAACCATTTAATGCTTTGAAATGAGTCAGGCATCTCCAAAGATTGCCCCAGACGCGGAAGATTGGGAAGATTAACATCTGCGTTCAATTTGATATCAAGATGAATAAATCCATTCCCAAAAACATGGTAGTCAGCCTTCCATCTCGCTTTTCCATCTGCTAACAGAAAGCTCACAGATACTAATGATTCACTATCACTAACTTTTTTCACATCCAGACTTTGGAGTACTCTCACTTGAGATGCTTCTTTCCAAACTTTCATACTTTCATGAGTTCTGGCACCTCTTTTATCGTTATCGGTTTGTGGACGCCAGAATTCAGGTAGAAAAGAAGGTGAATTAATCAATTCAACACCTCTAAAAAGGTAAGAAGTTAGTGCACCTGTTTCCTTGTCAAATACTACTGAGAATTTATCAGATCTTAGTTTCAGAATATTTTCATTTGACTCAGCAGTTAGCATTGACAATTTCTCAGCGTTTAGATTTTTAATCTTTTTCCTTTTCCATATTAAAGGAAGTTGCTCTGAAGCAATTTCGTGGCCGGCTTTAGCCCAATCTGTATTCTCTTTCAAAACCAATGAAAATTGAATGAAATACTCCGCTCCTTCAAGCTTGTTTTTAGGCTCATTAATTTGCAAATAAATTTTCTGAGATTCACCAGGTAAGATATTTTTCAATTCCAAGTCTGCTGATTTTAGAATCTCACCATCTTCTAGAATTTTATATTTCAGTTGATATTGATCAAGAGAAACAAAAAATTGTCTGTTCTCTACTACAATTGTATTTATTTTCTCTTTGCTCCAGCTAATTTCAATTGGCTGAAAAGCTTTCTTAACCTCCCAAAGGGCAGGATGTGGATTCAGATTCGGATCTACAACTCCATTAATACAAAAATTATTGGAATTAATTTTGTCACCAAAATCGCCACCATAAGCAAAGAATTCTTCTCCTTTTTCATTTTGCTTTAGAATGCCTTGATCTCTCCAGTCCCATATAAAACCACCAACTAGTCGCTTATGACTTCTAAAAGCTTCCCAAAACTCTTTGAAATTACCTGTTGAGTTTCCCATAGAATGAGCGTACTCACTAAAAACAACAGGACGATTATCTCCATTTTGCTTAGCAATTTTCAAAGCCGATGTAGGTGAAGGATAAAATCGTCCTACAATGTCGACATAATCCAAATCTCTTGGATTGGCAAGACGATCATCATTATGAGGATAGTTCGGCTGTCCTGGAGCAATGTATTTTTTCGAATGATGATTTCCTTGGGCTGGTTCATAATGCACCAAACGGGTAATGTCAAAATCTCGAATCCAACTCGCCATTGCGGCATGATTAGGACCTCTTCCCGATTCATTTCCAAGCGACCAAAATATTATAGAAGGATGATTTTTGTCTCGTTCAACCATTCGAATAGCTCTCTCCATGTGGGCATGTGTCCATTCCGGATTATTGG
Organism: Labilibaculum sp. DW002; assembly: GCF_029029525.1. Lineage (NCBI taxonomy): Bacteria > Pseudomonadati > Bacteroidota > Bacteroidia > Marinilabiliales > Marinifilaceae > Paralabilibaculum > Paralabilibaculum antarcticum. Next base: position 472,123 of record NZ_JAKJSC010000001.1, read on the forward strand.
AAAGTAAGCCTCCTACTCCATGAGTTTCCAAGTTGGCTTCATCCATAACATATATTCCATATTTATCGCACAACTCATAAAAATAAGGATCGTTAGGATAATGACAAGTCCGAATAGCATTGATATTAAACTGTTTCATCAGTATAATTTCCTCTTCAATATCTTTCCTTGTTAGTGCTTTACCTCGAATGGGATGATGATCGTGACGATTGACGCCATAAAGCAGAATAGATTTCCCATTTACCAGCAATTCCCCTTCCGGAGATGTTTCTACCGATCGAAATCCAATACGCATGCTCTTAGCCTCTAACAAACTTCCCTTTGCATCTTTTAGTGCAAATACCAAGGTATATAGATTTGGTGTTTCTGCGGTCCATTTCAAAGGATTCAAGATTTTCTTCTCTAACAATGCAAACTTCACATTGTCCAATCGAGGATACTTTTCTTTTACAATTTTTTCTACAGAAATTTCAAGTGGCGATTCAAAAACAGGATGTTGTTTATTATCATAAAGCATTGCTTCTAGCTTTGTCCCTTTCAAATCCGTTGTTCCATCCCAATAAATTTCTGGTCTAATTTCAAGATTCGCATCTTTGTAATCTTCATCAAGCTTTGTTTGAACAAAAAAATCGTTGATATGCAACCTTGGTTCTGCCAATAATAGAACTTCCCTATGAATTCCACTTAATCTCCAATGATCTTGATCTTCCAAATAAGAACCATCACACCAACGATAAACTTTTACAGAAATATTGTTTTTTCCTTTTTTCAATTGAGCGGTGATATCAAATTCGGAAGGCAAACGGCTTCCCTGACTGTAACCGACAAACTTTCCATTAAGCCAAACATAAAAGGCAGAACTAACCCCACCAAAATGCAATTTAACATTCATACCATCCCACTTCTCCGATAGTTCAAAATTTCGCTGATAACAACCAACTGGGTTATCATCCGAACTGATAAAAGGAGGTTTAACCTTAAAAGGGTATATAACGTTAGTATAAATTGCTGTACCATACCCGTTTAATTCCCAGTTTGAGGGCACTTGTATCTTACACCAACCCTGAACATCTTCCTTATAAAAGTCATTGCTTGCTTGCTCTGGATTATCCGTAAAAGAAAAATTCCATTCACCATTCAATGAAAAAACTCTATCAGAATAAGCCCTGTCACATTTTAATGCATCTTTATTTGAATTATAAGAATACATAGTAGCTCGTGCTTGTAACTTATTAATTCCTGTAACTAAAGGATTTTCCCAGTCGTTTGATTTTTGGGCACTTCCGTTAAGAGAGATCAATAAAATCAATATAATGGAGTAGCCTTGCTTTAAAATTTTGTGCATATACTTACATTTATTTCTATAAAGGAAAAAGAGTGTCTAAAATTGAAAAGCTTAGCCAAGCTTGCCTTGTTCCATATTCTAGACACTCCACTTTTATTAATTATTTTATTTTTTCTGATATACTCTCACGTAATCAACTGTATATTCCCTAGGAAAATTAGTTTCCGAAGGATCTCCTCCATTTGCTCCAATAGCCAAGTTAAGCAGAATGTAATGTTCCTGATGAAATGGATTAAAACCATCGGAATTTATTGTTTTACTCAAATCTATCTCATTCAACAATTTATCATCTAAATAAATTCGAATATACTCTTCAGTCCAGTCCATTTTCCATATGTGAAACTTATCTGCCCAGTCTTTTTCTTTTTCGGTGAACTTCTGGAAAACTATCTTCTCGGAATCCCAAACCGCATTATTTTCGGCATTGGCCCAAGCAGCATTGGCAAATATCTTGGCCTTCCCTTCGTGACGGTAGAATTCCATTAAATCGATCTCACCATTGGCTGGCCATTTCTGATCTACTCCTAATGTCCATATGGCTGGCCACATGCCCATACGAGTATCAATTTTGGCTCTCACTTCCAATACGCCATACTGGAAACTGAATTTATCTTTTGTCTTGATACTCGAAGAAGTATATTCCGCTTGCTTTCTATTTACTCGCCAATTCTTACTTTTCCTTTTGTATTCAGGGTTCTTTACCTGTTCCTTTCTACCTTCAATTACGAGTGCCCCATCGCGTACATTTGCATTGGCTGATTGATACCATTGCAATTCATTATTTCTGACAAAGCCTGCTTCGTAAGACCATTTTTCTGAATTTGGTTTTCCATCCTGATCAAACTCTTCTGCCCAAAGCAATTCATAGCCTTCAGGCACTTGTGCACCACGTGTATCCACTTTAAAAGGACTGACCATTTTAAATCTTTCAGGGTGAAGTTTATTGTACTCTTTTCCCCTCATTAAACCTAAAAAGACAGGATCTTTCATTTCATCTTCCCAAGATTGATATCCTGACTTCAGATCAGAATAATAATTCTCATCACTTAAGGCAAGTGAATTCTTTTCACTTATATCCTCATCCAAGTTGTAGATTTCATCTGTGACTGATTTATATCTTACCAATTTGTGATCTCCACATCTGGTAGCATACGCCTTCTGATCATATTTACGCCAAAACAATTGTTCATGAGGTTGTCCTTTTTTCTCTCCATTTACATATGGTAGCAAATTAACCCCATCAAGCTTGTTTTTCGGGCTTGCTTTCGCATAGACTACAGCTGTAGCAAAAATATCGAGTGAACTTACCGGATTGTGATATACTGCCCCTGCGGGGATTTCTTTTGGCCATTGAACGGCAAATGGCACATGAATTCCTCCTTCGTACAAACTGCCTTTCCCATCTCTCAATTCACCATTTCCTGATGCATTATGATGTTCTGGCCCCCCATTATCCGACAAAAAGAAAACAATCGTATTTTCATTAATTCCCAATTCCTCTAACTTATCCAAAACCCTTCCAACACCATCGTCCACAGCACTCACCATGGCAGCATAGACTTTTCTCTTCTTGTTGTTGATATGCGAAAATCGCTTCAAATATTTCTCCGTTGCTTGTAAAGGCGTATGAGGTGCATTATATGCTAAATACATAAAAAAGGGCTTATCGGCCTTACGTTCAATAAAGGAGACTGCTTCACGACTTAAAGCATCTGTTAGGTATTCTTTTTCATCAACTCTGCCATTGTCCCGCATCAAACGGGTATTGTAAGCATCAAACTGAGCTTCTATTTCACTTACATCATTTAAGGTCCATTCGTCTGGGAAATATTTATGCCCGCCGCTTAAAAAACCATAAAATTCATCAAAACCTCTCTTTAATGGATATTGAAATTTATGAGCTCCAAGATGCCATTTCCCCAGTGCGATACTAGTATATCCAGATTTAGAAAGTGCTTTGGCAATGGTTTCTTCCGACAATGGTAAACCTTGTAAACTATCTTTAGGAGTACATAATGGATTACGCCCAAAACCAAAACGGTCTTGATAACGTCCTGTAATAATTCCCGCTCTACTTGGTCCGCAAACGGCATAAGTAACGTAAGCATTGGTAAATTTCACACCATTTTTAGCAATTCTGTCAATATTTGGAGTTGGTATATCCGTACAGCCATTGAACCCAACATCACCATATCCTTGATCGTCGGTAAGAATTACAATAATATTTGGTTTCTGTTGTGCTTTTAACGGTTTTGTGTTAGGCAAACATCCTGCAAACAAGATCAATCCTGTTATCAGGAAACTATTTATGTTTCTATGCATCATATCTAATACAATTATTTTAATTCTATGGCACCCATGTCAGGAAGACCTTCAATTCTATTACCTAAAATATCATGTTTTAGCTGTAATCCAATTGATAAACCAATGCTGTCACTAGGGATTTTATGTATCTCAATTCCTTTGTTTTTAATCAAATTTGAATTAAGAGGCATATAATCCACTATTTTGTCTCCACCTACATTAGCAAAATCAGGATTCCCAATGATTGCTCGATCATCTTGTATCGGTAGTTCCTTTGGCCAATTGTTATTTCTCAGGAATAGATTATTCTGAAAAATCAGGTTTTTAATAGTCGTTTCACCCTCCTTTTCAGGATTGTATTGATCACCTAAAACTGCCTTCGATTTTCCTTCTATAAAAAAAATGTTGTTGGCAATCAAAACACCCGAGGCAGCCTTATCGATGGCAATTTTTGTCAGAATGTCCTGCTTCACATACATTGTATTGTTGTAGAAATAGGAATTGTAAGGTCCTCGTCTCTTTCTCTTGCCATTATAACCACTCAGCCAAAACAGTTTACCTTCCTGAAAAGCGCCGTTCTTTCCTTTTATACGATAACCATCATTCACACTAATATTATAGCGATAGGCACAATTGTAATTATTCCCAAGTATTTCACAAAAGCCACCTGCATTGTTGGCGGTGAAATTGTATTGCAAAACTACATTGTTACAATTATAATCGATATGTGCACCGGCAGAGTCACCAGGTCCCTTTGCATTTAAAAAGTGATTCTTTTCAATCAATATATCTTTGGACCCCCATGTCCATAAACCGCTTCCTCGTCCCCATTTTCTGGTATCATCATGACTTCCTGATCGGTTCACCTTATTGTTTCGGACAATTACATTTTTCACACCCGACATTTGAATTCCAGGACCTCCTGTTTCCAATACTTTATTATTTTGAATACTGATATTTCGAAGACTATAATTTATGGAATTCCCTGTAAACTTAATCCCAGTATGAGCCACATTTTTAACGAGACAGTCTTCAATTTTAATATCCTCCACGAAAGCTCCGTCGATTGCAGTAATAAAGCGGATTCCCCAGCCATAATTCTGTGATCCGTTTGCGGTTTTCACTTCTTTGGCTCCTCTTACAAATCCTTTTTCTTCGTAAAACACATCAACCACAAGTAGATTATTAAGGTAGATGTGTTTGTAATTTCCACTTTTACTCAGTTTCACAAGAACGCCACATCGCATTTGTTTCTTCTGCTTTCTATAAGGTGAAGAAAAGCCTCCATTTGCTGTGATTTTAATATTTTCAAGTTCGATAAAACTGCAATTCTCCAATAGAATCCCATTCAAACAGCCTTTGGCGTCAATCTCTGCCTTATGATCGTTAATATCATTACCGGATTGATAGCTTGTTATCACAATTGGCTTTTGCTGATTGCCATGAACATTCTTTAATTCCAGCGATCCATAAAAAGTACAATCTGAAGCTAGCAATAGACTATCTCCTTGAGATAATTTTAGAGAACCCAAGCTATTCAGGCTTTTAAAGGGGGAATGAATCTGGGCCCCTGAGTTAGCATCATTCCCCGTTTTTGCATTCACATAGTAGGTTTCAGCCATTATTTCTGATCCTGAAACAATTAGTAAAACAAGTAATATAATCTGTATACTTATTCGCATCTGTCTTCTCATTTTTTAGTTGTGAATGGTACTTTGTAAATCAGAAGGTGAATTAATTAAGGATTTCCTGTTTTCCATCAAAGCTTTGTGAATTTCAAAGGTCACCTGATTCCAGTCTTTATCTTCTGTCCACAAAGGAGTCATCAGTCCTTTCTCCCAGTCTTCAAGGGCAAGTATCATTTTCTGGTACTGTACAATTTCATTTTCATGCAAATCTTTGGTCTCTCCAAGATCTTCACCCAAATTATAAAGTCGATAACCATAGCCATCTACTCTGATCAACTTCCATTTGCCATCGCGAACTGCTGCCATACCTTCTTTGCGCCAAAACAACTGCTTGTGAGGTTCTCCTTCTATATTCTGAGTAATATAAGGCAATAGATTAGTTCCATCCAATACTTTCCCTGGAGATTTCTCCTGTCCAGCAACTGCTATTGATGTGGCAAAAATATCTAATGATGAAGTCAAGCCATCGTAGCTTTGACCAGCCTTAATTTCTTTGGGCCATGTCATCACAAAAGGCACACGATGTCCTCCTTCAAATTTGTTCCCTTTCCATCCCTTTAAGGGTAAACAGGATGATTGATTATTATGAGCACCACCATTATCGCTTAAGAAAAAGATGAGTGTATTTTCATACAGATTTTCCTTCTTTAATTTAGCTACGACCTTGCCAATGGCTCTATCCATAGCCCAGGTCATAGCTGCTAAATCCTGACGTGCATGGCCTTCATATCTTTTCAAATCCTCTTTGGTAGCATGCATTGGTGTATGCACTGCGTTAAAAGAAAGATAAACGAAGAATGGATTCTCCTTTTGTGCATCAATATATTCAACAGCCTTATCTCCAAGCACGTCAGTTAAATACCCTGTAAATTCAACATGCTTGCCATTGTGTTGGATCTCGTGTGGATCACCCGGTCGATCATTCATTTTATGTGGGAAATAAGATCGGCCTCCTTCTAGGAATCCATAAAATTCATCGAACCCACGCTGATTAGGTTGATATTGTGCCTTTTCTCCTAAATGCCATTTCCCAAATCCCGCTGTTTGATAGCCCTGTAGTTTCATAGCAGAGGCAATGCTTACTTCACTAGTATCCATACCCAAATTGTGAGGTGGGATATTGCATTCATGCCCAAATCTTTGTTGATATCTACCTGTAAGCAGGCCCGCTCTGGACGGACTACAAACAGTAGCTGACACATGAGCATCAGTAAAAATAACTCCAGCACTAGCCAGTTTATCGATATTTGGGGTTTCCAGATCTGAACTTCCCATAAAACCGAAATCGGCATAGCCTGCATCATCAGCTAGGATAACAATTACATTAGGCTTTTCTAACTGGGTATTATTTTTTTTCTGTTTACAAGCACTTGTCATTAAGGCAAGCATTGCAAAACCAATCAGTATTGAATGTTGAAAATTCATTTTCTATCTTTTTGTTTTGTACGAATATTCGGAGACTGAATAAATCAGTCTCAAGAATTATCTTTAAAGGAATTTGCCTGATTTCATTTAATCAATACTCCATTCCTTCTGCCATTCGATTTTTGCTTTTCCATTTTCAAATGTTAAGGGGAGCCATACATATCGAGAATCTTCCAAATTGGTTTTGTTCCATCTATCTCCCATATAGATATACTCACCTTTCCTATTTGGATTTGGCAAGACGTAAGTACTTTGCGAGAAATAAGTTTTCTTTGAATTCTGCCCAACACAAGGATCGTAAACAGTTTTCCAATTGCCCATAACAGAATCACAAATGGATATTTGAGCAGGGTTAGGCGACCAGCCAGTACAACCCGATGATATCATATAATATTTCCCTTCATGCTTCCAAACTGCTGGTGCTTCACGCGATTCCATTTCTAAAATTCGTTTAAATGTACCTGATGGTGCCGTATATTCATCATTCAATAAGCTGACATGCATGGTTTTATTATTCTCCGAAGAATAAAAATGATAAGCTTTTCCATCTTCATCCTTAAAAAGAGTCAAGTCTCTACTCATAGCTCCATTGGGGCGCATGCTTTGTATGTACGTGTAAGGCCCTTGTGGATTATCACTAATGGCAACACCCGCTCTGGCATACTGATAATCCTCTGAGTCAATGTGCATCCACATAACAAACTTTTGTGTTTTATCGTTGTAGATAACTTTAGGTCTCTCAATTACTTTAGATGTATGTAAATCATGAGTTGTATCAGCCTTCACAGCTGTTAATGCTACCCCTTCATTCTTCCAGTTTACCAAATCTTTCGATGAATAACAATTAACACCTCCAGCCTTACACCTGTAGCACTCCCATTCTAAATAAGGCACGCGCCAAGTTTCTCCTTGTTTTATTTCACCATACCAATAATAGGTTCCTTCATGCAAAAGAATTCCTCCTCCATGTGCATTTATTGGATTTCCGTCTGTATCCTTAAAAATTTCTCCTGCTTGAATTTTAGCATTTTCTGTTTCTACACATGAGAACAAAGTAAAAATCATTCCTATAATCAATCCTATTCTGCCAATACTCATTATTTCTAAACTTTAATTAATAAGGATCTACTAATTTATGAATCAGCAGATCCTAATCATTCTTACCTATTTATTCCTTTTCCTTTATCAACACATTATCTACATAGAAAGGAGGCATTGCAGGATCAGTTTTTCCTTTGTACAACAAAAAACGAACACTAGATATACCTTCAGGACATGTAAACTCTGTTTTATTTTCCACCCATTCAGTATCTTTTGGAATATCTAGTGAATGCAAAATAGCCTTTGCACCACCTTCTTCTTTAATTTTCATTGCAAATGAATGGTCAGTAGCTTCATCCCACTTGCTATAGAAGCTAATTTCATAGGATTTACCAGCTTCCACAGAAATAATCTGATAAATTGAACCATCATTATTTTCAATACGTCCGCAATAGCCACCAGTATGGGTATCAGTAGTAGCTTCACCTACTGTTGCCGATTTAAAACCAGCCCATGGTTCAAACTCACCTGTTTCAAATGTTCCATTCACAATGATATTGTTAGGATCTTCATCAATCACTTCAATAGGCTCATCATAACCAGCTCCAATATTTTCATTAGGGTCAAAATTTGCATAATACTCGCCAAGAGCAGTTAATTGATCATTTTCATCGAAAAGAATTGATGAAGTCAAAGGTGCATCCTCTGGTTTAGCATTATACCAGGCATAACGATGAACATAGCTTAATCTATCAAGTTGAGGAAGTACCTCCTTCATAAAACTTAAAACCTGAGTCGCTGTGTATTTATTTTCAGCTGGACTTGTGGCATTCCAATCACCAACTGCAAATTCTGTAATCCAGATTGGTTTCCCATACGTATCGTAGGCCTCTTTAACTTTAGCTAAAAAAGCATCAACATTAAGACCACCATAACTATGCATACAAACAAAATCAACGCGCAATTCTTTTGCTTCAGCTTTGCTCATAAAATCCTTTAGCCACTCACTTTCCGATGGATTACCTACTACAGCAGGACTACCGAGAGGTACGCCAACAGTTTCTAATTTAGTCCATAAATCGATGGCTTGATCAACCGTCATATTGGCTTGTTTCTCACTATCTGGTTCATTAAAACCAAGCAAATACCTTATTTTACCATCAGATTTCAATTGTTTGAGATAAGCGAGGGTTTCATCTTCAACATTTTTCCCCCAAAACATAGGCACATAATCGACATTCGTTGGTTCATGTTCTTTCAATTCATTTCCCCATGAATAATGCCAATGTGCTTTTAACCTTGAGATACGAGTGGACCATGTTGTGTTGTTATATGACATACATGATCCTTTTTTGTTCTCGATTACAGGTTCTTGAACAGGAGTTTCTTCGTCGTCAGGTATTATATCATCCTCAACTGACTCACTATCACATGAAGCAAATAATGCCAATGCGATAAACAGAAAGAAATATTTCCTTAATGGGGACTTTATATTTTTAGTGATCATCTTACTTTGGATTTTTTGATGGGATAGTATTGTTTAAAACCAAAACTTGTCCCAGTTATCGTTTCAACATTAATTCTTTTTCATAATTTTTAATAATCAATAAAAAAGAATCGGCAATATTTTTCCCATATACACAATACCTTGGCTTGTGTACTTTTTAATTAACTCTGAATGAGAAAAAAGCTTTGATACTAATTCCGGAGGGAGCTTAAGCACCCTCCAAAATTATTCACCAATTAATATTATTTACAGGTGGTTAGAGCCAAACTGAATGTTGTTCTAATTCAGAATTTACATCTATTTCTGATTGTGGAATTGGCCATATAAGTTGTTGGGGGCCTAACCAGTATCTATCGCTTAACTTACTATTATTAGCTCTTTCATTTGCCATATAATAATCAATGGCACGCTCTTTAAGAATTCCCCATCTTTTTAAATCAATATAACGAAGTCCTTCAAAAGCTGTTTCAATTCTGCGTTCATGACGCACCATATCAACTAAGCTTCCACCAAAGTGATTATCTACTTCAGCTTGATCAACATGTGGCATTTGCACACTTTCACGATCGCGTAACTGATTGATCAAAGCAAATACCTCAGTAGCTGATGCTCCGCTTTCAGCAAGAGCTTCGGCTCTCATCAGAAGAACCTCTCCCAAACGAAACACATAGAAATCTTCTTCAGCATCAAAGTGATTCTCACTGTTATCTTCTTCCATGTATTTACGCTGAGCATAACCCGTTCTGGTTTTTTTGTAAGTATCAAAGGGAACTCCTCTCCATACCGAACCCTTACTTACTATCGAGGCATCAAAACGTGGATCTCTATTCTTTGATGGCACTGCTGAATTAAACAAATCAGACTCGATAATCATCTTACCGTCGGTACAGTAATACTCATTTGCAAGATTAGGCAATACTTCCTCGTAATTTTTTAAAGCTGTACCCCAGTAACCCGCAAAATTAGCGCCGTCCTCATCAGGACCTCTCATAAAACGAACAGGGAAAATCACTTCGTCGTTAATTTCATTAGCATTTTGAAAAAGATCCTGAAAATTAGGATATAAAGAATAACCCAAATCAATTACTTTCTGAGACCAGCTTGCAGCTTCCGTCCAATTCTCATTATACAAATTGATTCTAGCAAGGAGTGCATAACCAGCTCCTTTGGTTGCTCTTCCCCATTCAGTATCCCCTGGCATTGCCAGATCCTCAACACATGATTCCAAATCCGTTAATATAAAATTAACAATTTCAGATTTTTGTGAAACAGGAGTTTCCGCCTCTTCAACAGATTGAAGTTTAGTAATTAATGGTGCATTTTCAAAGGTCATGCTCATTAGGTTATAAACCAAGGCTCTTAAAAATTTTGCCTCTGCAATAATCTGTTTGGAATTTGTTTCAGAAATAACCTCAACACCTAAAGTAGGTACTGTTTCAATTACACGATTGCATCTAACAATTGACTTGTAACAATTCTGCCAAAAATACTTCACCAAATCATCTGTAGTAGAATGCTCACCTCGAGACATTGCTCCTCCTTGCATCCAGCCCCAACGTACCCAACCGTCGTCTGTCATATAATCCCAACGGACAGTACCTCCTGCCCAAGGATCCGAATCATAAATATTTGCACTCTGTAAATTTGAGTAGCATCCAGCCAATGCCATTTCTGCATCCGCCTCAGTAGTCCAAAAATTTTCATCCGCCAATGCGGTTAACGAATTTCGATCAAGGTACTCATCCGAGCATCCAGCCAAAAAAATCGTTACTAAAAATAATATTGAATATATTCTGTTCATAATATTTGCATTTTTTTGATTAGAAAGTGACATTTAAACCAAGAGAATAAACTTTGGATTGCGGATAATCCCTGTTGCGATCATCACCGGTAAGTTTCTCTGGATCATAATCATCCACATCCGTTTTTGTCCATAAATTTACACCTGAAAAATAGATGCGTGCATTCTCAATATGCATTTTCTTCGTTAGCTCTGATGGTATTGTATAACCAACTTCAAGGTTTTTCAAACGCAAATAAGAAGCATCTTTCAACCAAAATGTAGAATATTTTGTGTTGTTCGCAAGGTTACCCCATCTAGGAGTTGGAGCGTTACGATTCTCTTCTGTCCAATAATCCAAAGCTACATCCGTAAGTGTTCCACTGGTTTCGGTATTGTACCAATAGTAACGGTCTATTCCTGAAATTCCCTGGAAGAATGCGTATACGTCAAATCCTTTATAGCTTGCACCCAGATTGAACGAGTATTGTAATTTAGGAAATTTGTTACCGATAATAGTACGATCATAATCAGCAGAAATTTTACCATCAGGAGTTCCATCAGGACCACTAATATCACGATATTTTACATCCCCAAGACGTAATGGTTTCCCAAATTGCGTAGGCGCATTATCCAACTCTTCTTGCGACTGATAGTATCCATCTGCAATAAATGCATAATAGGATGAAATTGCTTCTCCTTCTTTGGTGATCGCGTTGTTGCTAATGGATTCCAATCCACCATAATTTGTCACTTCATTCTTTACGTGGGTTAGGTTGAAACCACCAAATACGTTGAAGTCTCCAAATGTTTCATTCATTTTCACGTCAATTTCCCAACCTGTGTTTTTCACTTCTCCAACATTTTGGAAAGGAGCGGATACATTCCCAAGAGTAGTTGGAATAGGCAAACGAACTAGAATATCTGAACTTGTTTTATCAAACCAATCGGCAACAATTTGAATTTTGTTTTTGAACAAATTTATATCTACTCCAATATCAGTAATTGTTGTTGTTTCCCATGTAAGATTCGAATTCGCCAAACTTGTAACAGCAACACCAGGAGCGATGTTATTACCCCATAAGTAATTTTGTCCTGTTCCAATTGTTTGTGCATAAGGATAAAAATTACTGCCTCCAATATTTTCATTACCCAATTGTCCCCAACTTCCTCTTACTTTTAAGAAAGAAAGCGGCCCAAAATCAGATAAAAAATTCTCATTACTTGCAACCCAACCTGCAGAAACAGATGGGAATCCACCCCAGCGATTGTCTGAACTCATGCGAGAGGTTCCATCGTAACGGTAATTCGCTTCAATAAGGTATTTATCTGCAAAGTTGTAATTAACCCTTCCGAAGAAAGAGTTCAAAGCCAACTCTCTGGCAGATCCACTTACATCTTTGTTATTGATTCCACCATTCAGCTCATGAATGTTATTATTCGGAAAATCTTCTACTGATGCCTCAAAAAAGTCAAGTCTAAACAATCTTGAAGATTGTCCTGCTAATACTCCAATTTTATGATTTTCATTAAGCGTTACATTATAAGTTAACAGGTTCTCAATCTGATATCTTTTTGTAGTCTGATTGTTGTTAATAAGCTTATTATGCACATTTTCATTAATTACATTTCCTTCGACATCATAGGTTTCGTAGGTTGGCGTAAATTTCGAAAGCAAGGATGAATTATACACATATGAAAAATTTGGCTTAAAATGTAAGTTTTTCAAAATCTCCACATCAGCAAAAATCTTTCCTGTAAAATTGTATTTCTCTGTTATATTTTCACCTCTATTAGCTAATTCAACTGGATTTTTTATGCCTCCAACCGTACTACCTGGTAAATAGTAAAGTCCATTAACCTGTCCCCAGTTTCCATTGGAATATTTAACCGGAATAGTTGGGTTTGCAAAACGACGAATAATGTAGTTGATATCCTGATCCCCATTAGATGAACTTGCATTGTTCAAAGTTTCCTTAACATCCCTTTTATTTCCAGAAAGATTCAATCCAATTGTTACACGATCTGAAAGGTCAACACTAATGTTTGATCTGAAATTATATCTCTTCTGACCCGTCTTAATCATGGTACCATCCTGATTAAGATATTCTCCTGAAAACATGTAACGAACATTTTCCTTTGAACCACTTACCGATAAATAAGTTGTATTCATTGGTGCTGTTCTGTACATTTCATCAAACCAATTTGTATTGGCCCAACGATCAGGATCTGTCCCATCTCTCATCATCTGAATTTGCTCATCAGTATAAAGTGCATCCTGTCCTTGTTCTGTTAAATCCAGATTCTGAATGCTTGCATAATCCCATGAATCAACAAAATTTGGCTCTACAAGAGCTTGTTGCCATGCAAAAGACTGACGTAGGCTAACTTTTGGTTTTCCACTTTTTCCTTGTTTGGTGGTAACTACAATCACACCATTTGCAGCACGAACTCCATAGATCGCAGCTGAAGCCGCATCCTTTAAAACAGAGAGACTTTCAATATCAGCAGCCGGTATTTGACTTAATGAAGATTCAACACCATCAACGATTACCAATGGTTCCTGCCCTGCATTCAAAGTACCAATACCACGAATACGAATCTGTGGATTATCTTCTCCAGGTTGATTACTGAAATTACTCACAGTCACACCACTCATTTGCCCTTGCAATAATGATGCAGTGTTAGCTGCCGGTCGAGTTTCAAGATTGCCAAAATCAACAGACGAAACAGCACCTGTTAGATTGGCTTTCTTTTGAGTGCCATATCCAACAACAACCACTTCATTCATTCCAATTGATTCTTCAAGCATCACTGCATCTATAATAGGATTAATTCCTACAATAAATTCCTGATTGGTAAAACCGATGAAGCTAAATACCAAAACATCCTTGTTTTCTGCTTTAATAGAATAATTACCGTCTATATCGGTAACCGTACCATTGGTGGTTCCTTTGACCACAATGTTTACTCCGGGGATACTCAAACCGGAATGATCCGTAACCTTACCGCTTACTGTTAATTGTTGCGCGTTCGCTGCCCCAACAATTAATAACAGCATCACGATAAGAAGACTAAGTTTTTGCATAATTCTTTTCATAACTAGTAATTAGATTAAAATAGCAATAAATATTACACACAGAATTGCGACAAGTAGGACAATAGCCACAAAGTTTAGCACTTTAAGACTCCTTGATTCGCTTTTCTGCCCTTTCAAAAAATTTGATTTACTCATTTCTCTTACAAATAATTTCTATTGGCAAGTTGGCCGAAATCAATCCAGTTTTAGAATTTATTAGGGCAATAAAAAGGGGTAAATCAAGCATTTATTGCAGGGGTATTTGTTGCATAATGGAAGGTTTAATCCTTCACGCCACACAACTTAATTGCTAGTTTTCAAAGCTTTGCCTATATTCCGACGGAGAACTCCCGAACATATCCCGAAAACATTTGCGAAAATATTTTAAGTCAGAAATACCAACTTGAACAGAAATCTCCGCAATCGATTTATGTGGATCAGCTAATAACTGAGCCGCTCTTTTCAATCGAATCGATCGGATAAAAATATTAGTTGACATTGTAGTCAATTCTTTTAATTTACGATATAGAGTCGAAGTACTCATATTTAGAGAAGATGCGAATACTTCCGCACTAAAATTATGATCGTGCATACGTTCTTCTACAATTTTTACTGCCTTATTCAGGAACTCCTCTTCATAGGAAGAAATTTCAACATTAGTCGGTTCCAATTTCACCTTTTTGCTAAAAGAATCTCTTAGTATTTTCCTACTTTGTAGCAATGTATGTATCTGAACCAATAATTCTTCGGTGTTAAACGGCTTCGTAATATAGGCATCAGCACCAGTTGTAATTCCCTTTATTTTAAACTGATCTGCTGTTTTAGCTGTTAAAAGAATTACCGGAATGTGAGCTGTTCGTTCTTGTTTTTTTACTTTCTCGCACAATTCGAATCCATCCATACCCGGCATCATCACATCAGAAATAATTAAATCCGGTAAGCTTTGCATACTATTTGCGTAGCCTTCTATCCCATCAAATTTCTGTATTACATCGTAATCATCCTGAAGAAGACTTGCAATATAATTATTAATTTCTTCCTGATCTTCAACAACTAGTATAGTCTTTTTATCACCTTTCGTTTTTTTGACATGCTCCTTTACTCCTACTGTATCCTCGTTCAATTTAATAAAATCTTTACGTGACTCTTCACACACAAAATCAGTAATAATTTGATCTTTAGAAAAATGCTCTCTCCCCAGCAAGAGATCAATAGCAAATACAGTTTCAACATCCCGAGTACTCGCAACAGAAATAGTTCCCTTATGAAGTTCTACAATCCGTTTGGTGAGTGCCAAGCCAATTCCTGAACCCCCTGTTGCTCGATTCAACGTGCTGTCAACCTGATAAAATCTGTCGAAAATACGTTTGAGCTCAGATTGCGAAATTCCTTTACCATTATCCCTTACTTCAATTCTAGCAGTTTTTTCTTGCTTAATTAGCATTACCGATATTTCTCCATATTTAGGAACATACTTAAATGCATTGGATAGCAAATTATTCATCACGATGCCCAATTTTTCAGCATCAAACCACAACATCATTTGACTGGCTTCTGAATGGAAAGAAAGTTTTATTTGATTGCTCTCAGCCAATCCTCTAAAGGCATTAACTTCCTGTTTCATAAACCTAATCAAATCCAATTTGGACGCACACATTTTCATTTTGCCAGTCTCAGCTTTTCTAAAATCAAGCAACTGACCAACCAAGCGAAGTAAACGTTTAGAATTCTGCTCAATTATCTGTAGCTTTTTCTTTCCTGCAGACGAAATATTTTCGACTGACAATAATTCTTGAACAGGCGCTACAATAAGCGTCAAAGGTGTTCTAAATTCATGTGATATATTGGTGAAAAATTGTAGTTTCATTTCATTTATTTCTTGAGCCTGATCACCCTTTACTCTCTCTAATTCAATAGTGTGGGCCATTCTACTTTGCCGAACTGCCACCCACCGAATCAAAGCAACTAATCCTAATGCAATTAAAATATAAATCATAATAGCCCACCACGATTTCCAGGGGGCAGGAATAACTATTATCTGAAGACGCACAGGCTCTTCATTCCAATTATTGTGATTGTTGGAAGACTTCATCTCAAAAACATATTTACCAGCACGCAATTGATTATAAGTTACCATTCTATTAGTACTAGAATAATTCCAGCGGTCATCATAATTTAACAAGCGATAGGCATAATTGTTTCGTTCAGGCGCATCATAGCCCAAAGCCGAAAAAATAAGACTGAACTCCCTCTCGCGATGCGTTAATACTAATTTTTGAGTGTAACTGATATCCTCATCAAGAATCACCCGCCCATGCAGTTCTTCTCCTGGAGCTACCTTCTTATTGTGCATACTCAGACTAATGATAGCCGGCTCGGGTAGGTTTTGATTATCCTGAATTTTATTAGGTTGAAAATAGTTAAAACCACTCGCCCCTCCGAAATAGATTTCCCCTACTGAATTTTTAAATGCACAATCTTCTGAAAAACTTCGTCCTTGCAAACCGTCGCTTTCATCGTAATTCTTGAAGCTTCTGTTCTTTGGGTCAAAACGTGCAACTCCACAATTGGTACTTATCCACAACTTATTCTCATCATCGCTTACCAGTGCATGTATGTAATCATCTGGCAGGCCATCTTCCTGGTGAAAATGTTCAATTTGAAAAGTTCCAGATTCTGCTTCTGTCAACAAATTCAATCCACTCGGAGTTCCAATAAAAAAGGTGCTGTCGTTTAGCTGACACCAAGATAAAATAATATCACTGGTCAGTTTTTGATTTTTTACAAACCTCAAAGATGCAAACGTTTCCATCTTATCATCAAAGAAATAAAGCCCCTTATAGGAACCAACCCATATTCTATTCTGATTATCAGCCCGAATAAATGAAATTCTCTCGTTTTGAAGAATCGAATCATTTCCTGGGACATATTGCTTCCAATTTTCATCCGGATTATCGATTTGCTTCCCTAACCAAAGGCCATTCTGTTGCGTTCCAACAAATAAAATACCCTCCTTTTCGAACAGCGATAAAATTTTTCTAATTTCTTCCTTCTCTGTAGTAATTTTATTCTTTAAATAGTATTTCCCATTTTGAAAAACCAATTGATGTAAACCATAATTAGTTCCTACCCACTTGGTACCATCCGAAGATTCATAAATGCATTTCACGACCTTAAAGTCGGGTCCATTGGTATCAGCGCTCAAATTATCAACCTCTATAAAATGCAGGCGATCTTTTGAATAATACAACCCACCTCCTTTTGTGCCGATCCAAACATTTGCATCTTCATCTTCGATTATTGTCAGTACATGAAAGTTCTTTATTCCAGTCTGATTATCATCATTGACAGCAATCCCCTGAAAAGGCAATTGATTTCCGATTCGGCATACACCACCACCATCAGTGCCAACCCAAATGGCACCACTTTTATCTTCAATAATTTTTAATATGATATCGTAATCGGTATTCAATTCACCCAGATTTCTGGGTTTTATCTGAACTTTTGAAAAGTGTTCTTTTTCAGGATTAAAACGATACAATCCACCGCCCCAAGTTCCCATATATATCTTCCCTTTTGAATCTAAAAGAATGGAATATGAATTACTATTAAACTTTCTATTCAGTTCAGAAGAACTTTTCGGCAAATAGTTGACGGATTCTCCCGTTTCAAGATTAAATCCTGTTAAACCTTTATTCCAAGATGTAATCCAAAGGGTATTTCTTTTTGAATCAATCACCAGGTCATTCACACCATATTTACTGGCTCCTTTTAGATTTGATCGCGTAAAGGTTTTATTGTGCGAATCATAAGCGTAAATCCCATTATTTGTTCCAATCCAAAGATTCCCAATTGCATCTTCTTTAATCACCGATACCTTCTGGTTTTGAAGATAATATTCAAAAGTATCCTTTTCTTTATTCCAAATACTTAGACCTCCAGACCAACCACCAAACCACATATTTCCATTTTTTTGTTCATGAATGGATATAATCCGATTATCCCCAATACTATGTATGGAATCACTGTCTTTTCGAAAATGCTTGAATAAACCTGTTCTTGGGTCATAGAGATTAACTCCACCAGACTTTGTTCCAATCCAAAAACGACCATGACTATCCTCATACAGACATTCAATTGAAGGATTGGAAAGACTATTGGTATCGCCTGATTTGGGTTTAAACTTCACGAACTCATAACCATCGTAACGATTTAACCCCCCCCGTGTTGCAAACCATACAAATCCTTTGGAATCATAGACAATTCCGGTAATTTCATTCTGTGTCAAACCATCCTCCACGGTAAAATAACTCACAACCTCATTCTCAGCGCACAGCTGAGTTGAAAGAAATAGAAACAATGTCAAAAGATATGCTCTCATAGTGTTCTTTTATATTATTATCTGTATTCTCCATCAATGCGAATACAAAGCTTTGTATAACTCAAATTAATACTTTTAATTACTTTCAACCAAATCAGATCTCCGTTTACTCCTTCTTAATAGGACATTTTGTATTATTCATTTAGCTCAATTCGAAGAACGATTAGCCCTTTTTACAAAAGAAGACTTGTTTTTTAGCCACTGCCAAAAACAAGCCTCTTTTTACATAATCTTTGTCTGAAAGACATATTTCATAATGAATTGAAATATATCTATGGTTGATATTCTGGATTTAGCATTGGCATTTTAGCATGAATTTCCTCTCGCCATCGATGCAACTTACTTTTTAAGTCGAGCACAATTTTCGGATATTTATTAGCTAAGTTAACTCGTTCTTCCATGTCGTCCTGCAAATCATACAACTCAACGTGCATGTCTTCATAAAACTCAATAAGTTTATATTTTCCGCTGCGAATAGCGCCACCTGGTCTGCCTCCTTGATTACTATAATGGGGATAATGCCAATAAATAGCATCTCGTATTAAACTATCCTGATCTTGCAATAAAGGAACTAAACTTATTCCATCTGGATGCTGTTGAGGCAAGGCTTGTAAACCTACCACATCAAGTATTGTCGGATAGAAATCGGCACTAGTAACGGCTGTTTCACAAACACTTCCTCTTTTCGTAATTCCATTCCATTTAACAATTAAAGGTTCACGTATTCCTCCCTCATACAACCATCCTTTTCCTCCCCGTAAGGGTAAGTTTGAAGTTGGTGAACCTTCCGAGGTTGATAGACCTCCATTATCCGAGGTAAAAATGATTAGGGTATTGTCATCCAAATTCAATGCTTTAATTTGTTGTAATAACCTGCCAATATTTTCATCCATGCTCTCTACCATAGCAGCATAGACAGCATGATCTTGAACCAATCTCTCCCTAAATCTACCTTTACCAAATACATTTTTCAACTCAGAACGATCTACAAACCGATCTTCCTTATTTATCCCTAATTGCTTTGCTTTCTTTCTGTATTTCTCGATTACTTTTGGTTTTGCATTCAAAGGATTGTGAACCGTATAATAAGACAAATAAAGGAAAAAAGGGTTCTTTTTATTGTCTTTAAGAAAATTTATGGATTCATCCGTTAATCGATCAGTTAAATACTCTCCTTCTGGTCCATCTTGTAATCGTGGATTCAAATACGGACTAAAATAACCTCCTTTAGGTGATCCAACCTTCCAACCTCCTTTATTTATATCAAACCCCTGATATTCCGGCCAATAAGTCGACCCCTCACCCAAATGCCATTTACCCGCAAAAAAAGTTTTGTAGTTATTATCTTTTAGAGCTTCCGCAACGGTGTATTCTTCAAGACTCATCTCTTCTTTAAAATCCTGAGGTAAGAGTTTTTGTCCTGAAGTGGCCGCATGTGTAGCCTGTCTTCCAGGAATCCAATCTGTTATATCTAGACGTGCAGGGTATTTCCCGGTAAGAATGCTTGCTCGAGTTGGTGAACATACCGGACAAGAAGCATAAGCATTGGTGAACTTTATCCCCTCTGATGCCAAAAGATCCAAATTTGGTGTTTCATAAAAGTCTGACCCATAACATGCAAGATCCGACCATCCTAGATCATCAACAAGAATAAAAACAATATTTGGTGGATTTTTACTATTCTTAGTTTTACTATAAACTATTTCAGATTTTGCCAATAATCCAAAACACATTAAAAGTCCAAGAAAACAAGAGATTTCTTTTTTAAAAAAATTCATATATTTTTTTCCATAATTTATATAAGCTAATTCAACTTAAAGTTTTGATAGAATTAGTTTCTGCAAATTGCTAAAAATATCATTAAAAATAGAGAATATTTAGTCTTTTAAAGGGGGATAAGAATGATATTATATGGGTGACATTTTAAGAATTAAGGAAGGTGTATCAATTCACCACCATATTATAACCTACTTTAAAACAACTGATTTGCAACAATCATGTCCAAATGAAATATATCTTAAATAAAAAGAAGAAGCTAAAATTATATAAATAAAATTCTTGTTGAAATAACGTAATTACTCAATTTTGTTTAGCTTTAGCATTATTAATGGTTGGAAATAATTAATTAACCATAGCATTCTATACCAAAATACATCAGTCCACTATAATTCACTAAAAACAAGAATCTTACACTCCACCCTTTTGTAATGGTTTGGTATGTATTGGTAGCTTTTTGTATCCTATTTGCCGATACAGAAAGTCTAATCTTAAATAGACTAGATTGTTAAGGGAAATAAGTCTAATTAAACAAAAGCCCTCATTGCAGGGCTTTGTTTATTTTACTAAATCTTATGTAATAAAATTGAATTTCAGAGTTGAAGAGATAACAACTATCTCAATCCTAATGCATTTACTAACCTGAAAATAGAAATAAGCAAGTGCCCATCTCTTATCAGCTCTATATTCTTGTACAGTTCAGTCAACTTCACCCATTTTAGAGTATCGTTGTTGTGAGTCAATTCAACAACATAAGGATATGCTTGCTCGGGAGTAACTCCCACGCTTGGGAAGAACTTTTCGCCCAATTTTGAAAACTTGGTGATTTGGGAACCAAAAATGCTGGTGTTCAATATGTGATTTTCTAAGGCTTTAAAAGACGAAATTTGTTTTGGCAATCGCTGTGCTGGAGCTGTTAGAATGGTGCTGTTGCCCGAAAGAATTTGAGGAACTGGTAAATTTCTAACCTCCAATCCCACGAAATACTCCTCGTCCTGTTTTACCAAGGGAAGAGTGATGAGCGTATTCAAGCTCACATGTTGCGGAGAAACATATTCCAGGATATCGCTGCTTTCGTTTGAGGACTTTTCACCAAATTTAGCTCTGCTTTTTTGGAGATAATTGGCCGATTCACTGCACTTCACAAAGAAATTGGTCTTGACTTTCAGTAATTCTGCAAGTGGTGTTGGTATCACTTCAAATTCACTATAAGTAATTTTACCACCTAGCCATTGGGGAAAAGGAATATTTAGGCTTTTGAGCAAATTGTAAAGATTAAGCTCTAGCCTAGCCTCTACCAAAGCACCCGTTTGCGCCGTTTTTAGGAGTTGAATGGCATTGAATCTGCGAATCAATCCTAAATCGGAAAAACCATTAGCCGTGGTGTTAATCGGGAAATCGGTGCTGGCTCTTTCATTGAGCTTTACAAAGAATGATTCAACTTTCTCCTCTATGCCTCCCGGCGATGGGTAATATTCAAGCGATTGGATCTCATTTTCAATATCAGCCTTGTCTAAGTTGATTCTTTTGGAAAGAATATCTTGTATGCTTAGATCCTTACTAGCTGTAATTCCTTCGGTTATATATCCGCTAAAGCGTTTTTGATCAATAATAGGACTGTCGGTTTCCACATTTACCAAAGGACGAGGATAGCCATGCTTTGCAAGTATCTCTACCTCGTTATTGTGAATGTAATAAGGAATAATATCGACAACGCTTTGAGGTCGTTTCACTACATCGTAAAGATGCTTGGTGCTAGTATTCTGGTGGGTTGAATAATCCAGAAAAGCTTGCTTTAGTTCGGGCAGATGCCTTACCAAATGAATATTAGTTCCTCTATCGCCAATTTTCTCAGCAGCTATTAAATAATTTGTGGGCGGAAAACCAATATCTTCCCCATCCATGTTGTAGATCGTGAATTGATCTTTATATCGATTCTCTACAATCCAGGGGTTAAAAATTGGATTCGAAACGATGATTCGAAGTCCGAGACTGGTAAAGATCTCTTCAAACTCTTTTTGTGTAAAATAGCCATACTCTTCCTGCAACTCCACATTCCAATTCTCATAGTAATCTTTCCTTCGAACAAATTCAACTGCATCGGCATAATACAGTTGAAAGCATCGGGTATTTTCCGATTTTGATTCTACCTCTTTTATTGGAAATCCCTGCTCCTCTTTAGGAGCTAAAGAACGTGCTGTTTTAGAAAATTGAATCAGCAAATCGGCATTACTTGGATCGGTAGCTGTGGCAATGGAACTCACTTCAAGAATCACTTCCATTTGGGGCGCTTTCACAAAATCTCGAATGACTATAACACCACCTGGTTTTAGAAGTTCTGCCTCTCGTTTAATGGTATTAAATGCTCTATTGGGGTTGTATTGATTAAAGGAGGTAATGTGATGAATCGATGAGCAGTTAAAAAAGCCATTTACGCTGTTCTCTTTAAAACTTTGAAGTGTTTCACCATCATCTGCACGAAACTCAAGATTTTTACGAGAATAGTTATTTTGAGCCAACTCAACCATGGTTGGATTAATATCTATTCCAATAACATTAGTATGCGGAAATAGATTGGCAATAATATTGGAACTCGCACCCGAAGCCATTCCTATATCAACAATAGTATTGCCTGGTGATGGATCGAAAAACAGACTTGCCGATGCCACTTTTTCAGTGATCACCTTGTCCATGGAAGCCATGTATTTTTGATAATCACTAGCTGAGCCACGATCTTGAGTTTTATAGGAATTGGACATATTATAGAGTGAATTTAGATATTCAATTTTTGTTTTAATTCTGCTGTTATGGTCTTATCAATTGGCGATGACTTGGATTGAAGCATCTCTTTAACAGCCAGTAAAAGAGACAATCCGTGATTGGCATAAAAGGAAGAAAGTGACTCCGTTGTAATGGGAAGCCATTTAAAATCGGAAGCATCATCTCCTGCACAAACCTGCATTTCTGAAGCATTCTCATAAGCCAAATGCGTATGTATAACTGTCGTTTCCATCCATGCATTGTCCGTGTTTCTGGGATCGTCAACATATCCGCTGGCAAGCGTTTCTTCGTAAAGATGATTGGCCAAATCAGTAGACTTAACAGACACTTCCTCTTCTAGTTCTCGATTTCTAGTTCCCATGGCCGTTTCTCCCGCATCAACCATTCCACCTGGCAAAGCCGTTTCGCCTGTATCACATCGAGTTATAGTGAGGACTTCAAGCAGATTTGAGTATGGGTTTAGTGTGGTTACAATACCATCAACGGCAAAATTAGCACCCCATTTGCCCAAAACACCACGACCTTTTAATCCGGTTCTACCTATCGGGTTAAGTGGCACGCCTATCGCATTGAATTTCACATCACCTTCGAAGCTTTCGAAAACCCGCGTAAGAGCCGTAATATCATGTGGATCGGCCCAAGTCGTATTCCGATCCAACACCACAGGAGCAGTAAACTCAGTTGGTTGATAGGCATCAAAGGGAATATCCCATATAATCTTATCATCGGGCACAAAGTATCGGGATGGATAGCTGGCGTGTTTCTCGGTGCGCGACTTTGTGTGTGATTTATAGCTCTTATTCATCTAATATATTCTGGGCTTACATATAATTATTGACCAAGTATTTCCTCTTTCAATTTCAGATACTCTCGGGTGAAATGGAAGCCGTTTTGCGATTCGCGCAAATCAAAACCAAAAGCTCTTTTACTAACAGCAATAATTGGAGGCGCCTGTATTCGCTTGAAATAGTTGATTTTATAAATTCGCCATTTGTGCTCTAAATCAGCAATAAAACAAGCTGCAGTTGGGAAATAGCTATCGATAAGATCTTTCTCGCATTTACAAATCTGACTCAATTCGCCATTTTTATAGTATCGCAAAATATCTTCTGGGTCGAGTCGGAATTCGACAAATGCCCGCACCAATTTATCGTGATAAGGGTAAAGAATTGGATCGCCTTTTCCTTCATCAACATTATGATTTTCACTTAATTCAGCCGAAGCTGGAATCATAAAAATTGCCTTCGGAATCAGCTCTTTCTTCCTGTTTATGAATCTTGCTAATTCGTAGACTTCCTGCTTGTAAAGATCGGCAATTGGAGCCAAAGCACCATTCACATCGCCGTAAAGGGTGGCATAACCAAGAGCCGTTTCTGTTTTGTTACCGTTGTTCACAAAAACAGCATTTAGTATGGATGCAACACCTGCCAAAATGCGGGAACCTCTATCGCGCGATTGAATATTTTCGCGGTTGAGTGCTGAAAAAATCAGCTCTGTTTTCGTATTCGATCCATCGAGTTGCACAAACTCAGTGGCTTCAATCTCTTTTATAGTGTTTTCGTAAGAGTTCTGTATGGATATGCTTGCATAGTGTATGCCTAGATTTTGTGCCAAGCCTTGAGCGATATCTTTTGTGGTTTTCGAGTTGTATTGACTGGGCATATTTATGGCGTAAACATTTTCAGGCCCCAGCGCTTGCGCGAGCAATGCGGCACTTAATGCGGAGTCGATACCACCACTTAATCCCAAAACCACTTTTTTATTGGGCAGATTCTCGAAAAAGCGTCTAATTCCATAAATCAATGCTGCATAAAGCTCTTCTCTATCGCGCGCATCGCTTACTTTCAAATTAGGAATTGATCTTGTTTCCTCATCAAAAAGAGTAGTTCTAATGATCTCTTCCTTATAATCAGTGGCAACTTTTAACAGTGTACCATCGGGATTGTAAATGCTTGAATTCCCATCGTATAGGAATATGTTTTTGCCATTATTTTGGATGCCTACGTTGTTCGCATAAATAAAATAAGCTGGATGCTTTTCTATTCTACTTCTTACAACGGAGTGGCGTTTGTTATTCTTACGCCATGTCCATGGAGAACAGGAAAGGTTCACCAATAGTTCAGCATTTTTACTGAGTAATATTTCTATGGGATTTACGGAGTAATCGTCACTCCACATGTCCTCACACAAAATAACACCGAGCTTTCTGCATTCTCCATTAATCTGTACTTCTACAGGCTCAATAAGCTTCTCTGTCTTAGTACCATTCTCTTCTGCCTCTTTTCGGAGGGAGTAGAAATGGCGTGCATCATCAAACTCTCTGTATTTTGGCAAAAGAGTTTTGTGAATGGGTGATTTGCCCACATACTCTCCATTTTGTGCTACAAAAGCAGCATTGTACTTTCTAATTCGACCATCCTCGTTCCTTTTTGAGCTGTCGATATCCACATTTCCCCAGATGGCAACAATGCCCTGTGTTGCACACTTTATATCTTCATTGTAGGCAAAGCAATCTTTTACGTAGGAGTTGCTCTCCCACTCGTCGCCCAATAAATACCCAGGAACAGCCATTTCGGAAAATACAATGAGTTCATCTCCTTCTTTTTTGGCATTCTCAATTGCTGAGATGATCTTCTTCGTGTTTAAATCAGGGCGTCCGGCAATAATATCTATTTGAGCAAGCGCTATTTTTAGTTTCTTGTTGAGAGTCATATTAATTATGAATTTCGGTTGATAAGATACAATACTTGGTTTTCGAGCAAAAGAAGTCCCGATTTAGTGATAAATAGTTGCGATTGTGACGTGGCCTCTTCAAAATTTATGCTGTCGATTGTTTCAAAATCACTTGATCGAAGAATGTCGATTTTGCCATCCTTGGGTACAAAAATGTAATTTGTAGTACCAGATTGCTTAACTGCGAAGGATAAAATCTCATCTGTTTCTTTGCCAACTTCTAAGTGTAAGCCATTTATAATTGCCCAATTGTACTTCGTTTTATCGCCGCCAAGATAAGAAATCACGCCAATATTTCCTTTTAAATTCAATGTTTTTGCATGAAGTGGCAGTTTTATAGAATTGATGGTATCGCCAGTTCTGAAATGAGTTCTTGCCACTCCTCCTGTAAACTGAATGGGACTTGGGTCGAACTTGAAACCACGTCCCCAGGAATTTACTTTGTTCCAGGCAATGTTTTCATTCACGACCTTATCGGGATTGAAGTAATATATATTCTCCCAATCAACACCAACAACAAGATGATCTATTTGAACAAATTTGAAATTTTCTGGAAACTCAAAGTTGCGAATCTTCTCCTTTCGTAGGGTAATAACATTCTCTTTCACCTTTAGAATGTTTTTATTACCCACCCATAAAAAGTCATATTCACTATTTGCCACCCGCTCAGTTAAACTCAAGCTACCTATATAGTCACACAGAAAAAGGTCTGTAAATTCATCCGTTTTTATATAACCAGCCGATTCGTTAAAATAGAAGCCTACCACATTGCTGGCCAGAATTTTCACATGTAAGTTATCGCGAGTCGTCAGTTTACTAAGTGGCACTCTTTTAATGGTGCTAACCTGATCGATATGAATAAGAAAGCGATTCTTACTGTTAAAAATCTGTTTGAACTGATCTTCCAAATAGTGATCCTTTATGGGCTCATAAAATGCAGGAATAATTAAATCTGTTACATCACCCAAAACAGAAATCTGTTTGATGGCTCTCTCCTCCAAGCTTTTCCAGCTTTTGTGAATTCCTTTGTAAGGATGAAGGTAGGTGAAGAGTCTAAAAACGTTTACAGCAACAGCATAGTAATCGCTCATTTCGCTCACTCGCCCCAAGTAGTAATGATCTCTTACTTCATCTAACAAACGACCAGAGTGCTCTTGGGCAGGAGTCTCAAAGCTATCAACGTCAATAATTTGGATGTCGCCAAGCTTATTAATAAAAATGTTGTAGGGATTAAAATCCCCTAAGACAATCTGCTTCGCATGCGCCTCTTTTACAACTGAGATGAGCTCTTTTGATATCTTGTTTTTAACGGTGTCGCTTATTCCAAGTTTGGTGCATTGCGACTTGGTGTATATCTGCGAGATTCGAAAGAAACTTTTATCAAGCAAATCCATACTAAAGCCCACTAAGTCTCCACGCTTATCGAATAAAAGCTCGTTGGGTTTAATAAATCTGCTGCCAAGTTGCTTCAGGTAGTTCCAAGATTCAATGCTTAAGCTGGGTTTAATGCCTAAATGGTAAAGTTTTAGAACTTGATCGCTATTTTTAGGGTGATTAATAATAGATCCTTCTCCACCACGATCGATCTCTTTAGACGGATCGGCTGCAAAAAGATAGCTGCCTTTGCTGTTGTATAGTTTAACTTTCGACATGGCTTCATTCTATTATAATTCGTACTATCGTTAGGTCATCGTAATGTTCATATCCCTTTTTTTTGATGATATTTAATTTGCGTTTAAGGGATGCAGGATTTTGATACAGAAAATCATCTTTTACCAGATAATTCGTGTAATCAAATTTCGCTTCGCTCCCGATGCTTTCCTTAAAAGTGAAAATTCCATCGGAAGTAATTGAAAAGTCCTTGGTAATGGTTCTAAAACTCGGCTTTTGCTTATAATAGTTTGCAAAGGCTGTTTTACTTTTTAGAATGTCTGTCAGTTGATAAGCCAAATAGTCGGGTTTGTTCTCTTCATCGTTATTGAAAAAATGCAAATCCTCCTGATTTGAATAGGCACATCCATCGCCAAAGAACTTGACCAACAACTCATTACTTTCGAGTTCGCAGATAAACAAAACAGCTGTAGATAAGCTTTCATCAATAGTTAAACCTATCGCCTTTATAGCCTTATTTAGATTCTTACAAAACCGATGAACTAGTGTCGGGAATGTTTCAATTTCAAGCCTAAAGTCCACTTCTTCAACCGTTTTATTCAGGATATTTGCAAAAAGTTTAGAGGCGAAGAACGAATCCTTTCCAGAACTGCAACCATCAAAGACAGCACCGACAATTACCTTATCCATTTCATTGATAAAAAAATTATCTTCATTCCAATCAGGATGAGATGTTCCTCGCCTCGAAACAGTTGATGTATAGATCATTCACTTACATTTTAGAATACAACAGGATTATTTGCAGATGAACTTTGAGAGATCGATGCTGAAATGAATCCAATCATCTTGCGAATCTCTTTACCCGAATTACCAATTTTCGCTAAGTGTTCGATGCCCATGTCTTTTTGTGCAGCCTCAAAACTGGAGTCGTTGCCCACTCCAAAAAGAATGGTCTCAAAGTTGAAAGCATTTTGTTCCTCTTTTAAGATTGTATCCAAGCCACTTTTCACAACAGTAGCACTATTTTTAGAAGAATTATCTTCTCCATCAGTAATGGTGAAAATGAGTGTTTTGCAATTAACACCA
Organism: Labilibaculum sp. DW002; assembly: GCF_029029525.1. Lineage (NCBI taxonomy): Bacteria > Pseudomonadati > Bacteroidota > Bacteroidia > Marinilabiliales > Marinifilaceae > Paralabilibaculum > Paralabilibaculum antarcticum. Next base: position 500,660 of record NZ_JAKJSC010000001.1, read on the forward strand.
GAGTTTTCCAGATTGGTACGATAATCCACGGCATTGGTAATGCCATACAAAACTGCGTCGTATAAAGCTGTACCATATCCACAAGGTGTGAATTTCATCTTATTAAGATCTATAGAGTTGATGGGCTGAAAACCTGTTCGAACCGTAATCTGATCATTAAATTCAATGATTGAGACCATTAATTTCTCGGCTACGTGGCTTCGTTGCATTTCCTCTAGGAACTCTTTAAAGGAATTATTCAGCTCGTCAACATAACTTCCCACAGAGGGAGAAACATCAACAATCAAAACAGCATTAATGGTCTCATCAGAAGTAATCTCCAATGGATCGAAATTTCCGAAATCAATATTGAAATTAGGTAGATTGAAATTATCCATAACAAGGTTTATTAGGTAAAAAAGTTTATAAAATCTACTTACACTAAAGAGTAATCTCAGTTGTTTTTGAAAATCGCACTCCTAAGCTCTTAGCCTTGGCATATATCGGATCTCCTAAATGACTAAGACCAGTTACATCAGACATACAATCTTCAAGAATAATAAATTTACTTGCCAAGTTTGGTGCTTCCTCCATGGCTTGTTTTAGACTGTTTGCCACACAATGAGATTTTGCCTGCCCAACTAAAAACACATTTTGATATCTCTCTAAAGTATCGATAAGAGCTTGATTCAATTGCGTTTCAGGACGATTAGCAATGGGTACATTTGCTCTAAAAATACCAAAGTGTTCGGTTAGTGGATAAGTACCTTTAGCTACTACCTGATAGAATTTACCCTCTTTTGTCCAATCAATAAGCACCTCCATAATATTGTCGTCGATTGCTGCACCGCGAGAGCCAATTAAGCAGTGGTAAGGCCAGATAAAGTGACCAAATTCTCCTTGTTGCTCAAGCGTTTCTACATACTGTATCGCTTCTTTTGGAAAAAATCTTGGACTCCATGTTCCATCTTTAATTTCTTGAGCGCTAATGGCTGTAAAAGGATTTGGAAAATTACCCTCTTTATCTTGCCAAAAAGATGGATGTGAAATATCATTAACTGGGTGACTATCCATAGTAACCGAGATATGATCAATTTGAGCTTTATTGGCTTTTATCCAATTGGCTAATCGCTTCATATCCGCATCGGCTCCATCCACGAAAAGTGCACCCTGTGGGTTGCAAAAATCGTATTGAGCATCAATGATCAGAATTGCATTTTGATTGTTCATTTTAGCAGTTTTAAAGGTGAATAAGGATGTCTATTAATGTTTTTTGAGTATTCTTTCGCAAAGTTCAACTTCTTCTTGTTCGCCAGTGTGTTTTCCACTAACATCCGATAATTTAACCGTTGGAATGTGTTTGCTATATCCCTCTGGCTTAGCTGTAAAAAGTTTAATCACCATATTTAGTGGTTTAACTCCCGTATCGTTAGAGAGGTAAGTACCTATTCCATAAACATCGTGGATACGTTCATTTACATATTTCTTAATTTCTTTTACTTTCTCTAAATCAAGCCCATCACTATAAACAATGGTTTTACTTTTTGCATCAACTCTGCTTTTTTCGTAATGTTGCAGCGTTTTATCTGTGAATAAAAGAGCATCACCGCTATCCCAACGCACTCCATCAAATAGCTTTGCATATTTAGGCTTGAAACTTTGGAAGAAGTTATCGGTTGTAAAGGTGTCTGTTAGGGCAATTCCTAAGCTACCCTGATAAACATCAACCCAATTCTCAAGTCCAATGGCGTTGGCCATTCTATAGCCATAATGGGCCCCATGATACATGAACCATTCGTGTGGATGTGTGCCAATTGGTGTTAAATCGTGTTTCATGGCAAGCAACACATTGCTAGTTCCGTTGAGATATTTGCCCATCTGTTCTTTCAAAATCTCCACCACTCTATTTTGTACTTCGAACGAGAAACGACGACGTGTTCCAAATTCTGAAATTTCTGCACCTATGGCTTTAAACTCTTTCGCTTTAGCGATTGCTGTAGCTTGGAAATCGTTAGCCTTTTGATTGGTGAGTTTGAAGTAAAGCTCTGATATAACAGCCATTAGTGGCACTTCCCAAAGAACTGTTCGGTACCAAAGTCCTACTATCTCTACCTCTAAATCGCCACCATTTTGTTTTATGATTACTTCGTTTGGATTAAACCGATAGCCTTTCAAGAGATCAACAAATACCGAATCGAAATAATAACATTTCTTCCGTAAGAAAGCCTCGCCCTCGGCCGTAAGTACAAGATCACTCATCGCATCCACCTCTTTTCTCAGCTCTTCGGCAAATCCATTAGGAAAATCCGTTTTGCCTCTGTTAATGAATTTATAGAGCACTTCGGCGTTAGGAAATTTCTTTTGTATAGCGTTCATGGTGGTGAACTTGTACAAGTCGTTGTCTAATAAATCGCGTATAATCATCTTTCAGAGTATTAAAGGGTTATTATATTTCGAAATTAAAGCCTGTATTTGATAGTTGCTGGTACTTGCCTTCATCGAAGCTATACAGATTAGCACCTTTATGAGGTTGACCTTTTATGGATTCGTTGTGATCAATTAGCAAGCCAGTAGCAAGAATCTTCTTTCTAAAGTTGCGCCTGTCTAATTTAATTTCGAGAACTGTTTCATATAAGTTCTGAAGTTCAGGAATTGTGAATCTTTCAGGAAGCAACTCAAAACCTAATGGCTGATACCTGATTTTTCCGCGAAGACGATTAATTGCCATGCGTAAAATTCTATCATGGTCAAAAGCCAATGGAGGAATTTGGGATATTGGAAACCATTTAGCATTATCAGCATCGTCACCTGCTTGAATATTATATTGAGTTAATTTTACAAGAGCATAATAGGCAATTGTAACAACTCTCCCTCTAGGATCACGATCAACATCAGCAAAAGTAAAGAGTTGCTCAATAAATATGTCTTGCAATCCGGTCTCTTCACGAAGCTCCCTTTTTGCACACTCATCGCTATTCTCATTCTCTCTCATAAAACCTCCAGGAAAAGCCCATTTTCCTTTACAGGGTTCAATACCTCTTTCTATCAAAAGGATTTTAAGTTCTCCATTATCGAAACCAAATATTACACAATCAGTAGTAACAGATGGTCTGGGATATTCGTAGCAATAATTTTTAGTTTCCATATATTATCTTTGCGTTATATATACACAAAGGTAAGTGGTATTTTCACTTCTGCAAATATTAATGCGTATTTTTTACACAAAGATGCGTTTTTATATCTAAAACGATTCTCTTTCGCCTATAAGACCCCTAATCAAAAACATCCCATCAGCCTATTAACATGTACATTACACAAGCATCTTTCAATTATTACTACAGATTTTTGGAGAGGAAAATAATAGATGCTATATAATGAGATTATATATTTTGGCTGAATTTACATAGTGATAAATCGAGGCGTAAGTTTAAGTTTGTAAGAGCTATCTTCCAACGAATGCAAATTCTTCATTTATAGTTAATGCTTTAACAATTACAAATTCAACCAAAAAAGACAAGCCTGAATCAGTAATGATTCAGGCTTTTTATGCTTACTTGTCAATTATCTTTACAACTCCTTTTGGAGTCTATCTATTTTATTATGCAAACAAAGGCTAATTATTATTCTATGCCTTCTTAATTTTCACAATTCCTTTTCGATAAGCATCGAGCAATCGATTCAAATCACGAATTTGTTGACGCAGATTTGCTCCAATATGAGTATCTCCCACGCGAATTCTCTTGGTTGCATGCTCAATCATACTTCTAGTTGAAACGATATCAACTTCATCGAGAATAGCTTTTCGTTTTGATTCAAAAGAAGCATGTTCTGCAAGAATCAAACTATAAGAATCGTAAATTAAGGTATAACCAGCAATGCCTGTTACCTTTTGATAGGGTTTCGACATTCCGCCATCAATTACAAAAAGTTTACCATCAGCTTTTACCGGACTTTCACCCTTTGCAACCTTTACTGGCACATGCCCATTAATAATATGAGAAACCTCTGGATCGAGTCCAAACTCTTCTAAAATTCGGCTACAGCTCGCAGGATCATCTCTCAGCTTGTAGTACATATTGCTTTCCTCTCTCTGTACTTCCTTATCGTCAAGAAAGTAACGTTCGAAAGTGGCCATTTTCTTCTTTCCAAAAAGAGGTGAATAGGCTCCACTCCATAAATACCACATATACACACGATCCTTGCTTGTTCTTTCAGGGTGTTCACGATTAAAATAAGCTCGTCGACAAATCAAATCAAATTGATCACACAGAGCCTTTCCTTTGTATTCTTTACCTTGCAAAGTCAAACCTTTTAATTCTCCATTTTCATCGAGTGGGATGCAACCATGAAATAGCAAATTGGAATTGTAAGATAGATAGGTACTTCCCTTAGAAAATAAGGTTTTAATATGGCGTTGCAATTTTTCACAATACAAGAACGAATAACGAAGTTTTTCAGTTAACTCCTTCTCCTCTTTAGTTAGTTGATAAGGATTTTTGGGATCAATAGTTGGAAACGATTTATCGTTCAAGTCTAATTCTCGTCCATCAATAATTACGGTCCCTTTTTTATAATCGATTTTATCGAGCAATAATCGATCATCCATCTCCATTTCAGGACTGCGTCGGATGATTTCACCGGCCAGTTTCATCTCAATCACCATAATGGCTTTGTGCATTTTACTGGTCAATTTAATCTGCGTAGATCCAATATTCTCTCGAGGTGTATTTTTGGGGATGAATGCTTCGCATGGATCGCCCTCATAGGCTTTCATGGCAAAAGTAGCCAAAGGCATTAGGTTAATTCCATAACCATCTTCTAGAGTATCCAAATTGTTGTAGCGAGCACTCAAGCGAATTACTGCTGCAATGCTAGCACGAATTCCCGTAGCAGCAGCCATCCAAACAATATCATGATTTCCCCACTGTATATCTACCGAATAATGATCATGTATTACATCCATCACCTTATCGGCAAAAGGTCCCCTATCGTAAATATCCCCAATAATATGCAGACGATCAATCAGTAAACGTTGAATAAATTTACTAATTGCCACAATAAATTGATTTGCCCGATCAACATCAATGATTGACTGTATGATACAATCGAAATACTCCTCTTTCTTCGCATTTGGCTCATTCAGCAACTCATCAATTACATAAGCAAAATCGGGTGGCATTGCCTTTCTTACCTTCGATTGGGTATATTTATCAGCTGATACACGGGCCACATCTATTAATCGGCGGAGAGTAATCGAAAACCATTGGTTCAAATCCTCTTGCTCGTTGGTAATGAGCTTTAGTTTCTCCTCTGGGTAGTATATCAGTATCGCCAACTGATTTTTTTCTTTTTCGCTCAGTGTTTTTGCATACACAACATCAATTTTTTTGCGCACCATGCCAGAGGCATTTCTCAGAACATGACTAAACGTCTCATATTCTCCATGTATATCCGTTAAAAAATGCTCGGATCCTTTAGGAAGGTTTAGAATGGATTCAAGATTTATTATTTCAGTACAGGCAGCCTGTACTGTAGGGAATTTTTCAGCAAGTAGATTTAAAAACCGTAATTCATCTTCACTGTAATCGTTCTGTAACAATTCATCCTTTTGGTAGTTAAGATCCATTTATCTTTATTTTTGTAATTGATTCATTAAAATCATTGCCACATACAATGGCAAATTTGGTTTACTCACGAATGGTTAAATGTTAATCAAGCAACATTTAGAAAGACATTTGAAGAAAACTAGCTCATTCAAAGATGAAAAAGTTCGATTTTTGGCAATTCATCTGGAATATTTTCAATGTTATTTTCCATTAAATTCAGCTCTACAAGTCTCTGGCTATTAATAAGGTGAAATGGAAACACTTTTATACAATTGTTTCTCAAATAAATATTCTTAATGGATAGGGAGTTTAAAAGGCATTCCATTCCTTCGAAAAGCTCATTGTTAGTAAAATCAACGACTTCTAACTTAGGACAATCGTAAAGAATTTCAGGTACTTTAGTAAACTTATTATCACCTAAATATATCTTTTGGAGAACAGTCAAATTAGCAATTAATTGCGGCAGTGAATTAATTTGATTCTGCCGAATATCCAAACACCGCAAATTCTTTAAGTTTGTAATCTCATTTGGAATATAATCCAGGTTATTTCCTTGGATATCTATAAATTCTAAATGTTTAAGTCTAAAAAGTGCTGAAGGCCATTTTCCTTTAAGATTACATTTTGAAATATTTATATGTGTTACCTGATCTAACTTGTTAATTTGAAATCCTTTTATCAACCAATTAACTTTAGTGACTTTTTTTATTTTTCGCTTTATCTGAGTACTTAATTCTTCAATAATATGTGAGTCTCCCATTTACAGTATATCCTTATTTTTATTTCACATTAATACAAAATAGCAAAAACTTACTACTTATTGCAAACAATAAATACAAATGTCAGGTTCTGAAATTGACTAACAAAAAAGTATCCTAATTTATTAAGACAAAAAAAAGCTTGACAGTTCTGATCAATCAGTACTGTCAAGCTTAATAATTATTAGCATATCATCCTTTGTTAGCGAAAGTCTTTTAATGCTTTTTGTACTATTTTAAGATCGCTTTCTTTATTGCGTTTAATTTTATTTTTATCATCGTACTCAAAATCAGAATAAGAAATTACAATCATAGAAATTTCATTCTCTGGAAGAACTTTTGCTCTTCGTTCATCGTATATTCTTCGCTGCTCTTCTCTTGATAAAGTCTTGGTGTTTTCATTCTCTTCCTCGTCTTCATCTTTATCAACAACAGCAAGAGGTCTATAATTCTGTATTTCTTTGTATTCAATAACCAATTGCAATTCTTCATAATAAGCATCTACAGGAAGCATAGTTTGAGTCTTTCCATTTTTATGTAGATCTCCTAAAAGAAAATCAAATCTTTTTTGACGATTCGCTTTTAGCGATAATACTTCATCACATAAAGAAATAACATAGGTTTCGTCACTGTTTAAACGAATGGCAATAGCATCATTTTCTAATTTCTTTTTTTCCTGCTTGTATGGTGTCTCTGGAACAGTTGCACTGGCCGGAACGAAATACCAATACGTATGTTCGCCATGTCTTTCTGCATGAACACGTGGTATTAAATCCAATTGATTACTTGCATCTAATTCTCTAAGAATTAAACGAATTGGCAATCCCTTTTTAATATCTTTCACAAATATCCCAGCTTTAATAAAAGCTGGCATTAGTTCTTTTACAGGTACTATTGTAAGTGATGAATTCGCATTTAAGTATTCTTCAATTACCTTATTTATCTTTTCTACTTTGGAAAGATCCTTCATATTCTTGTAAATTATTTATCTACTTTATCATTCTTACCTCTAGATGCGGACAACTGTTTACCATTACCCAACCCATTCTGGCAAGAAATATTCCTTTTTATTCCTATTCTAACAGTTTGCAAATATAGACTTAATATCACTGATAAAGGCAATACAAACCACTCTTGGTAAAACAAAAGACCTCACAAGTTCTAAAACTTGTAAGGTCTTTTGCTATTTATAGCCAATTTCGCTTATTCTCTTTACAGGATTAAAGCAATTAAATAAAACAGTTTAGTTTTATTTTTCACGTTATTTCAATTCAATTTATCGTTCCAAATTAAAGCTGAAGCACCTAAAACAGCTGCATCATCACCTAGTTCGGATGGCAATAAACTGATCTTATCCTTATAAAGAAATAAAATATTTTTCTCTAATGCTTCCCTAATAGGCTCGAAAAGTAAATCTCCTGCCTTTGCCAATCCACCAAAAAAGAAAATTGCTTTTGGACTCGTTACCGCTGCAACATTAGCCAAAGCCTCACCCAACATTTTACCTGTATAAGCAAAAATCTCCATAGCGAGTAAATCTCCCTCATTTGCAGCATCCGCAACCATCTTAGCTGTTAAACCATGATAAGGTATATTTCTTAATGAACTTTCGCCCATATGCTTTGCTAACATTTTGTAAGCTGATCTTTTTACACCAGTTGCCGAAACATAGGTCTCTAAACATCCTCTGCGACCGCAACCACATTCACGACCACCAGGACGCATAATAATATGCCCAACTTCTCCTGCAAAACCATCATGACCATATAATAAATCGCCATTAACCACAATTCCACTACCTAAGCCAGTACCTAAGGTAATTACCATGAAATCGCTCATGTCTTTTGCCCCACCAAACATACGTTCGCCTAGAGCTGCTGCATTCGCATCATTCGTAAGTTTCACAGGAACTTTTAGTCTCTCTTCTACCAAACGAACCAATTCCAATTTACCCTTCCAACGAAGGTTGGCTGCTTTGTCGATGGTTCCAGTTCTATAATTTCCGTTGGGCGCACCAATTCCTACACCTATGATATTCAATTCATCATTTGACGAATCGACAATTTGCTTGATGTTTAAGATCAAATCATCAATAAAATCTTCAAATCTATCCTTTGTCTGCGTGGGAATGACTCCAGAAACCAAACATTCCCCATCAGAAGTAATGCCTGAAAAAACGGTGTTTGTACCACCTATATCAATACCAATTGCTATATCTATCATCCTATAATTCAATCTAGTTCTTTTCCAATATCATTTTACCAAATGATGAAGGAATATGAAAATCTGCTTTCTTGGAATTGGGTTTAACCCAAGAAATCCATCTTAGTTCAGTCCCCTTTTTATTATTTGCTAATTCAATACACTGTCCTCGATATAATCCTGCTTCCAAAATGTTGTTCTTCAACAGTCCTAAATCTAATAAAGAAGAAAGTTGAATTGCTCCTTCTACAACATAAGCATTAAGGCTACTTGAAGCTTTTACATCTATTGCTCCCATTGGCCATTGCCATTTGTAATCAAAATCACGATAATATCGACAGACATAATCTAGAACCCTCGCCTTAGAATCCATTTCCAGACAATAATATGGATTCAATTTTTCATCTTGTCTGAAAAAAATCTCGACTCGATCGGAATCTACAACTTCCATTTTATGATTTTGATCAACAAAAGTAAGTACATTTTCCTCCTGAACATCAAATCTGAAATAAAAATTTTCCTCATCAAATAAAGCTCTAAAGATAATTTGTGGAGCCTTCGCATTTTCCCAAGGATAAGAAAAATCAGTAATAACGTTTGCCATTTCCCAAACAGGATGCATTTGCTCTCCTGAAATGCTCAACAGGTTCGATTTTATTCTTTTTACAAAATATTCTTTCATCTGCTAAAAAAATGGACCGAAAGACAATAGCCCTCCGATCCAAGGTATTTACGTGTGGATCTAAAACGGATTTTCTTCAACTGCTTTTTCCAGATCTTGTGCCATAGCTACAAACTCATCGGCAGACATTTCTTTCATATACACTAAGCCATGGGTTGCTCTTACCAGGGGATGTTTGTTTTCGTAAAAGAAATTCTTCCCTAACAGCATCTGAATTTGTTTCAATTGATCGACCCATACTTTTTGTGTTAGTTCATTGAATTTCCCGTCGTATTCGTAACTTGGGAATGAGGCGTTCACCTGACTCATATACGATTCGGTAAAGGAATTCTCAAGCACGTCCAATGCGTTCAGGGATACGGGTACGATCGTATCGGCATCGGCCGGATGGTATTTGAACCAAACATTTCGGTAGCCTATGATTCTCAAATTTGACAGGTCTTCTTCTTCTTTCCACTCTTTTACAGCTCCGGCAATGGCTTGCAACACTTTATAGTGTGTATCGGGTCCTGACCCTTCGGGATCCATGGCTAAACTGATTGTTGTTGGTTTGTATTTTCTGAATTCTTCGAGAACGGGTAACATGTCGCGGTTCTTCTCCGGGGTTTCTGTAAAGACATCGCCTTTGTAAAAGCCTAATCGCAGGTGATGGATGTTTTTTACCGGGGTTCCAAAGTGTGCCCAAACGAGTTCTTCTTCAAATTCCCGAATCATACCTTTCATCTTCTGAACTTCCGGGGAGTTTTTGCCGCCATCGTAAGCGTTTTCAAGATCGCTTATGATGTTTGTTATTGTTGTATTCAGGTTTTCTTTTCCTGTCACGTCCCAAATCTCAACAATAGAGCGTATCAGGCGATGACATAAGCCTCGGCGTTTGCCATTGGCATTTCTGGCTGCTACTGAGTTCAGGAAATGGTAAACGTCTTTGTCCCATTTTTTAGAATAGCCTGCTTCAAAGAAGTCGGGGTAATTCAACATTTCAATTTTCCCTTTTGCTATAAAGTCCTGACATTCTTTAAGTACATCAATGACAAAACGGTTGGTGACTGCGGTAAAGCCGGATGTTAGGACTGAGAAGTGAATTTCGTTACTTGCTGAACGCATTTGACGGTTGGTGTATGGCATAATGCCCAACATGATATCGTCGTGGTGTGGTCCTGTGTGGTAAACGGTTTCATTTTCGTCTGGTTTCATGCCTTTGTTCAGCTTCCCTTTTATTGACTCTATTACAGTTTGAACGGTTCCTTCATTTAAATTAGGAATCAGGCTTGTGTAAGGATCAGCTTTTAGGTCTTCGAGTCTTAGGTGATGTCCGTACTTGTTGGACTTGTTACAGAGGTCGATTATTGATTTCTCTGTTTTGGTATGTGACCAGTCTCCGGCCTTGTAATATCTGTTAACACTATCGGTTAATTTACAGGCGGCTCCTGTGGTTAAATAAAATCGACTGTTTTTCTGACGTTGCAGAACGCTTGCCGGATAGATTGCATCGGGCTGGCTTTCCAGCGAGCCTTTTACAATATCGGCTTTTGCTTCGCCTGCTGCAAAGATAATCGATACGGCGTCTGGCTTATGGGTTATGGTATCTAATCCTATGGTAATAACCAAGCGGTTTCTTGAAACTTCAATTCCTCCAAGGTCTCCGGCTGCTACGGCTTGTGTTTCGAAATTTGTCTTCGTCAGACGTGTGGTTGAGTAATGATCTGATCCTCGGGTGTTGAAAGCTATATGTCCATCTGGGCCTATTCCACCTAAAAAGAAACCAATTCCGCCTTTATCACGGATTTGCTGCTCATATCCTGTACACCAATTATCAATCATGAAAATTGATTTTTGCTGCATTTCTTCTACGACGCTTTTGGCATCCCGGTAACGTAAGGACAGATCGATGTTGTAATCGGGGAAGACTTCCAGGAAGTGCTTGTTATCGACCAGTGGTATTTCATTGGAGTTAATTAATAAGGAGTTGTCTTTTTCCAAACCAAAGCCTTTGATATAGTAGTTCATCACATAGTTGTAGAAGCTATTGTGTTGATTGGGATCAATTGGGTAAAATTCATCGATTTGAACGAACTCCAGGCCTCGCAAATCCGGTTTTGACATGTTGCCTAACCCATACTGGCTTCGGATGTCCAGTCCTTTTTTATTATTCCAATTCTCCAAAAGGTACTGGGTGTATTTTATGAAATACTCCGGTGTTTTTCCTGTTGGTAAACTTATTACGCCTTGAGGGTTTTGTTCTGCCCATTCCAAAAAACGAAGCGAGGTCATCAGACCTAATTTTGGAAAGTTATCGACTTCTACATAGGGAATTTTTGTGGTGATCTCCTCAACACTTGACAATTCATAGAAGGCTTGCTCTACTTTGGATGTAAATATTGTTCCCATTTTTCTTTTTATTTCTATAATCTCTTAACCTTACTCGCTTAAAACAATTCACTTTCCCTAGGAAAGAGTATTTGTTTTAATTTTCGTTACCACACGATTAAATACCGGGTTTGGTATCAGAAATAAAATTCTAATTTATTGTACTGATAATTCTTTGCTATATGTCACCACGATCTGCTTCATTTGCTCGTACTGCTCTTCCATACTTGTCAACAATTTATATTGCGCTTGAGTACGTATCAGGTTATGCTCCAGAGATTTGATTTTATAATAATTATCTCCATCGATATAATCCATTAAGAATCGAAGAACTTGCTCGTAAGTAATGTACTTGGCTGAAAATGCCAGATATTCTAGCTCCGGCGGAGATAAAAATGAGATTGTCTCTTCCAGGTAGCCTTTTGTATAGGCTTTAAAAATTTCCATATCCATATTCACATTATCCAGATTCTCATCATCTTCTAAACCTGTATTTGTGTACGAACGCATTGCATCACCAAAATCATTTAAGACTGTACTATTTAGCACTGTATCCAAATCGATTACGCACAACACGTCTCCTTTTTTATCGAATAGAATGTTATTGATCTTGGTATCGTTATGAGTCACTCGTGTTGGAATTGTTCCATCTTCCACTAATTCCCAAAAATCCAACATTTCCTCTCTACGCTCTTCAATCCATGAGATCTCTTTCTTAAGATTCTCTTTCCTTTTTTTTGGATCACAATCCAAAACCTCATCCCATTGAGAAAAGCGGAATCTTATATTGTGGAAACCCGGAAGAATATCAACTAAAGGTTCCTTCATGTCCGATAGCATCGACTGAAACTTACCAATGCCTTTTCCTCCGGAATATGCTAACTCAGGACTATCAGCAGCTTCATATGTTAGGTTATCTTTTATGAACAAACACATAGCCCAAAAGTCTCCCTCCTCATCTTCAAAAAATGGGTTCCCATTCTCCACCTCAATAATTGTCATTGCCTCACGTATGGGATCTCCATTTGCTACTACAATTTTAGCTTTAAGATGATCTGTTACTTTTTGGATATTCCCCATCATTCCGGGAACATCTTTAAAGATATTTTTATTCTTACGCTGAAATAAATAATCGGGATCATCTTGTTTCTCAGTCTTCACCAAAAAAGTATCATTGATAAATCCTTCTCCCAAAGGTTGAATACTATCGACCTTTCCTTCCGTTTTAAACTTTGATACTATCGTAAATAAATTCTTGTCCATTTGATCTTTATTTTCCTAGTTCCGTACTTGCCTCACGACTCTTTACACTACCTGGTTTCCAAGATCTAATCTTGTATCCTTTAACAGCATAAAAGAAAATAAACAGATAACATGGAACAACAACCCAATAAGCTTGTTGAGTACTAAACACATCCGATAAACGCCCCCAAATTAATGGAAGAATTGCTCCTCCTGAAATAGCCATCACCAACAATGCAGAACCTGTATTAATAAAGCTTCCTAAGCCTGACAAAGCAAGTGGCCAAATAGCAGGCCAAACCAATGCGTTTGCTAATCCAAACATTGCGACAAAAATCACGGAAGTTAATCCCGAAGTAAATATTGCTCCCATTGCGAAGAGTATTCCTAAAATGGCTGAAACTTTCAGCGCAAAGCGTTGATCTATTACTTTAGGAATTAGCGTTACACCTAACAGATATCCAACAACCATTGTTACCATGGTATAAGATGTAAAAGCTTTAGCTGTATCTAATTCAATACCTAACGAAAGACCATAATTAATAATGGTATCACCTGCAATAACTTCTGCTCCTACGTAAAAGAAAAGAGCAAACACACCTAAGATTAAGTGTGGAAATTCCATAATTGAATTTTTCTTATCTCCACCATTTTCTGCTTGCTTATCTTCTTCACTTGTTTCAATCTCAGGTAGTGGAGCCATTCTTACACCAATGCCCATTATCACAAGTACAATGGTCATTACAATGTATGGATTGATTACTCTAGCAGCCAATGAATCTAAAGCAACGGTTTGAGCCGCGGCATTCATAGCTTTCAAACTTTCTACAAAAGCATCTCCATCGTTAAGAATATAATATGCCAAAATTAGTGGAGCCATTGCCCCTGCAAACTTGTTGCAAATACCCAAGATACTGATTCGTCGAGCAGCACTTTCTTTTGGACCAATTACAGTGACGTATGGATTCGAAGCTGTTTGCAATAGAGCTAAACCTGTTCCCATCACAAACAATCCAGTTAAGAATACTCCATAAGTTCTAGACATAGCAGCAGGAATAAATATCATTGTCCCAATTGCCATTACCCAAAGACCAATTGACATACCATTTTTGAATCCTGTTTTTTTCAAGACCCAAGCAGATGGTAAGGCCATAATGGTATAAGCTATATAAAATGCGAAAGCCACAAATAAGGCCTGAAAATCTGTTAATTGACAAGCAATTTTCAAATATGGAATTAAGATTCCATTCAACCAGGTAACAAAACCGAAAATAAAGAACAAAGCACCAATGATAATCATTGGCAAAATAAAGTTCTTAAACGAAGATTTAGAAGTACTCATATTTGGTTTAAGTTTTAGAAATCAACTTTAGTTAAAGCGATATCGTTAGTTTTTAATTTTTATCAGTTGTTTAATGCATCCAACCAAATCATTTGCATATTCTTGAGTTTTAGCCTCTGAATAAATACGAATAATTTGTTCTGTATTAGATTTTCTCATATGTACCCACCCTTCAGGGAATATAATTTTCAACCCATCTATGGTGTTATTGGGGTAATCAATGAATTTTCTACGAACTTGTTCCAGAATTCCATCTAAATCGACAACACCATCTAATTCGATTTTTTGTTTTTCGATCTTGTAATCCGGATAAGTTGCTCGTAATTCAGCCAAAGTCATTTTATTTTTTGCTAAATAGGTCAGGAATAAAGCAACACCAACAAGAGCATCTCTACCATTGTGTAATTCAGGATAAATAATTCCTCCATTTCCTTCTCCACCAATAACAGCAGCTTGCTTATTCATTTCTCGAACAACATTGACTTCTCCAACTGCTGATTCAAAAAATTCCACACCATGCTTCTTTGCAATATCTTTCAAAGCCATGGTTGATGACAAATTTGCAACCATTGTTCCTTTTGTATTCTGAAGGACATAATCAGCTACAGACACTAAAGTATATTCTTCGCCAAATGGATTACCATCATTACAAACAAGAGCCAAACGATCTACATCAGGATCAACAATAATTCCCAAGTCTAACTTCTCATTTTTAACAAGCTCACTTATTTCCACAATATTTTCAGGAAGTGGCTCAGGGTTGTGAGCAAAATGCCCATCAGGTTTACAATTAATCTCTTTTACCTTATTTACGCCCAGTGCTTTTAATAAACGTGGAATAGCAATTCCTCCAACAGAGTTAACCGCATCAACAGCAACCGAAAAATCAGCTTCTTTAATAAGTTTTACATCAACAAGGGGTAAATCAATTATGTGCTGAATATGAGTATCCAGATAATCCTCTTTCTCAGAATATTTACCTAGTTCGTCTACTTCATTGTAATGGAAACTTTGCTCTTCAACTAAACTAAGTAAATCCTTGCCATCCTGATCAGAAATAAACTCGCCTTTACTATTCAATAGTTTCAATGCGTTCCAGTTCTTTGGGTTATGACTAGCCGTAATAATTATACCTCCACCTGCATTCATATCAGTTACAGCCATTTCTACGGTTGGCGTTGTTGCCAGGCCAAGATCTATTACTTCTATTCCTACCGAAATCAATGCGCCTACTACAAGCTGGTTTACCATTTCGCCACTGATTCTCGCATCACGACCAATCACAAGTTTTTTTGAAACGCCACTATTTTGTAGCCACATACCAAATGCGCCAGCAATACTCACCACATCCATAGGTGTCAGTGCTTCACCTGGTCTACCACCTATCGTGCCTCTGATTCCTGATATTGATTTTATTAAAGTCATTCTTATTCTCTTAAGATTCCCACAGTTTTGAAGGGTAAACTCCTTTCTCAACCAATTCCAGAATTGCTTTTGTTGCTTTTTCTTTATCTTCACGATAAGTCACACCAAACCATTGAGCATCTGACTTTAATACCTTAACACTTGTATTGTCACAGTCAATTATTTTAGCAACAACAGAAGGTATAAAAAATTCAGATTTTAACTCCTGTCCAGCTTCAACCAGAAAACGTCTAAATTGATCTTCCAAGTGATTAAAAAGTTGAGGCTTAAACCCCCAAAAATTCATCGAAACAGTTGTATCTTCAGCAAGTGGAATCCACTTATCATTTTCTTTATAAGCAATTCCATCCGGAAGCCTCTCAATATGGATTCGTTCAATAACCGTTTCTAAGTGCTCAATTTCATTTGTAACACATACGCCACGAGAAACATAACCATTTTCAGAAATAGTGTTGGCAAGTTTATAGCCTACCATAGCATATTCTTGCTCTGAATTTGAATGCGTTAAGAAATCTGCCATACTCACAAAAGCCTCTACTCCATAATAATCATCTGCATTAATCACGGCAAATGGCTCATTAATACATTCTTTAGCCATTAATATGGCATGACCTGTCCCCCATGGCTTTTCTCTATCTGATGTGAAAGATGCCCCCTCAGGTACTTTCGCAATTTCCTGATTCACATAGTCAACCTCAATTTTCCCGGCAAGTTTTGCATTAAAGAGTTCCTTGAATTCTTTTTCAAATCCTTCTCTAATTACAAAAACAATCTTTCCAAACCCTGCTGCAATTGCATCATGAATTGAATAATCAATAATAGTTTCATTTGATGGCCCGATTGGGTCAATTTGTTTTAATCCACCATATCGGCTTCCCATTCCTGCTGCAAGTACTAATAGTGTCGGTTTCATATCTTTTCAGTTTATATAAAATTGATCCCTACAAGAACACTACTTCTATAATTTCACTACCAAATGAAAAACCGTAGGGACCAATTTCTTACTAATCAATATTTAATACTTTTTCCATTACATTTGCCATTGTTCCCATCAATGCTGCATTATCCAGTAAATCTGAACTAACCAGTTCTGTTTCGGAACTAATACGATCCATAGCATACTTGTTCATAGACATGCTTACTGGTCCAATAATATATTTACCAGCACGCGCAAGTTTTCCACCAATATTATCATTTCGGGGTTAAGCAGGTGAATTAAAGTAACCAGACCTTTACCCAAATACTCACTCATTTTATTCAGCTGATCAATTGCAAATTGATCTCCTTCAAGAATAGCTTTAACAACTGCTCTCAAATCTATTTCTTTACCTTCGGCTTTATATTCTGTTAAAAGACTTGGCTGACCTTTATCAATAGCCTCAGTAATATTTTTTACTAAAATTGCTCCGGATGTTAATGTCTCCAGACAGCCTATTTTCCCACAATAGCACAAGTCACCATCAGGATCAATTAAGATGTGTCCAAACTCTCCGGCAAAACCATTCTTTCCACTGTATAGCTTGCTGTTTAGAATAATACCGAGTCCTATACCATTACTTAAATTCAAGCACAGAACATCTTTTTTATCCTTAGCTTTACCAAAAGCTTTCTCACCCAAAGCCATCATTCTGGCATCATTATCCATTAAAACAGCAAAGCCTAGTTTGTCTTTTAAATAAGCACTCAAGCTCTCTTCGGTAAAAGTCAAATGAGTATGACTTAATCCATTTTCAGCATCAACCAAACCTGGTATTGAAACGCCTACGGCTAAAACTTTCTCTTCTACTATATTTAATTTACTTAGCGAGAAGCTAATTTTCTCGCACAAGGCATCCGTATAGTCAACAGAATTTTCCAATTCAAAATCCTTATACTCCTCACGATGCACCAATTGATTATTCAAATCAAAAATCGCAACATTCAGCGTATGCAAATTAATATCAACTCCAACCACATATTGATATGCCGGATTAATACAAAATAAACTTGGCCTTCTTCCACCTATAGATTCCCCAATTCCACTTTCTAGTATCACACCAAACCCAATCAAATCCTCAACTAAGGATGCAACCAAAGGCTGACTTATCCTAGCAGATTTTACAATATCAGCAATTGATGCGGCACCATGAGAATACAAATGAGATACAATTTTTTTGTATTGCTGTTGCTTTCTCTTTTTAGAATTAAGGGTACCCGTTAAGTACTTTTCATATAGAAATACTGGCTTCAAATCAATATCTATTTTAGATTTATACTATTTGCTGGTCTAAAAGTAGAAAATTATTTTTTAAAAAAGCCTCATCTTTTAAAAATTATTTTAAAAGATGAAGTTTATAATAAATTTATTAGGCCTACTATTATAGATCCTTTGAAAATTAACTAATGCCCTCCTTTATCCTATACCTTTAATAACAGTACCTTAGGGCACCAATATAGTTTATCAATTGAAAAATTACATTCATCATTCATTTTCAACATATGACTTACTTACTCCACAAGATTTTTTTTCACAAAACAAATTCTTACACTGCGGTCTTTTAGCTATTTTTGAAGAATCATAAATCCTCAGGATTTAAGAATGCATAGAAATTAAAAAAGGAATGGAAGATATTAAATATAGAGTTCACGAAGTATTAACGGACGGCAATCTGGATTACAAGCAAAAGAAACACCATTTAGCCTATATTGCTGAAAGTACTCAAGCCTATCCTAATGTTTCTTCGGAAGCAATGAAGGCCTTAAGCGAGAAGGTGATTTGTGACTTATTTGAAGGCTCTGCTCCCTATCGTCCACGCTATGTTCTTCCAGATTATAAATTGGCTCTTAAAAAAGGTGTCGCATATCTCGAACTCGACCCTCCATCTGACTTTGACGAAGCCATTAACTTTCTATCTATTCTATATAGCCATATTCCATCTATTACAGGCTATTCCGTTTATTTAGGTAATATCGATCAGCTTTTACTTCCTTTTGCAGATGAATTATCTGAAGAAGCAATCTATAAAAAGCTTAAACTATTTTGGCGATACATAGATAGATGCTTGCCGGATGCTTTTGTACATATTAACATTGGTCCTGAGGACAATATTATTGCCAGAGCAGTTTTAAGAATTGAACGGGAACTAAAACAAGTGGTTCCAAACTTAACTTTGAAATACGATACAGAAAAAACATCGGATGCACTCCTAACCGAAGCTGTAAAAACGGTGTTTGAAGTGGCTAAGCCTCATATTGCCAATCACAATATGACAGCTTCTGATTTTAAAGGGGAATATGGCGTTGTTAGCTGTTACAATTCCCTACCTGAAGGTGGAGGTTCACATACTTTAATTCGCCTGAACCTAAAAAAAATCACCGATTCTCATCAAGGGAACGTAGAAGATTTTATCTCGAAAACATTACCCCAATATTGCCAAATGACATTGGATGTTATTGAAGCAAGAACAAAGTATTTGGTTGAAACAGTCAAGTATTACGAAACTGATTTTCTTGCTCAGGAAGGCATCATCAAGCTTGAAAATTTCTCTGCCATGTTCGGTTTTTATGGACTAGCAGAATGTGTCAATACATTGATGAAAAACAATGGTAAAGATTATACCTATGGTCATAATGAAGAGGCAAACCAATTAGGACATCGCATTCTTGAAGAGGTGAAACGCATTGTTGACTCAAGACAATTACCTTATTGCAAAGCCAATGATGGGAAAGCATTCTTCCATTCACAATCGGGTATTGATATCGACATTGATGAAACAGCAGGAGCAAGAATTCCTATAGGAGACGAGCCAGATATCTATTCACATATAAAGGCGGTCGCTCCACACCACCAACTTTTTAATGGTGGTATTAGCGATATATTTCATTTTGATGAAACAGTAAAGCGCAACCCTCTGGCTATTCTTGATATTATTAAAGGTGCTTTTAAGAAGGGAATGAGAATGTTCACTTTTAACTTATCGGATAGTGAGTTTATTCGAATAACTGGTTACTTGGTTCGTAGAAGTGATTTAAAGGATTTTCGAGAAGAAGGCTCGAGATATGGTAGCGCTTTGTTTGCTGCTAACTCTATGGATAATGCGAATATAGATAATAGAAAAGCCAAAAGAGTCAACTCACATGAGCGAACTGCAAGCCAATATTAGTGGCATCATTAAGTCGAGTGTTATTGATGGCCCAGGCAACAGAATGGTCATCTTTTTTCAAGCGTGTAATCTCAATTGCATGTATTGCCATAATTCACACACCATTGGTTTATGCAATTATTGTGGCATTTGTGCTGAAATTTGCCCAACTCAAAGTTTAATCGTTGACAAAGAGAACAAGCAAATTACACACAACGAAGCGACTTGTACGCATTGTGATACCTGCTTAAAAATTTGCCCTGAGGATAGCAGTCCATTCTACAAAAAAATGTCAGTTGAGAATTTAATTTCTGAGATATTAGAAGTCAAAGATTTTATTTCGGGTATTACAGTTTCGGGTGGAGAGGTCATGTTGCATTCCAAATTCTTAAAGCTTTTATTTGAAACGATCAAAACACATCCTAAACTTCAAAAGTTATCCATTTTAGTTGATTCAAATGGAAATGTAGATCAAGACAAATGGGACTCTATACTACATTTAGTAGATGGTTTCATGCTTGATTTGAAGGCGTATTCCATAGAAATACACAAAAAGATAACGGGATACTCAAACGAAAAGATTTTGAATTCAATTCAATACGTGAATTCAAAAGGAAAACTCAAAGAGCTTCGTATGGTTCTTGTTCCCGATTATAATGATAACGAAATTGAGATTAAGAAGATAGTTCATTTAATGAAATCTCTATCTCCAGAAGTTGAGAATGTACTGATCAAAATGAGAAAGCATGGTATCAGAAAAGAGTATGCACATCTTTCAGAACCCTCGGAGATACAAATGGAGCATACCAGAAAATTATTTGAGGAATCGGGCCTTCCAATTCAGGTTATTTAATTAAAATCTCCTACGCTAAAAATATCTTTTTATATAGAAAAAGGATGCTTCAAATTACTTGAAACATCCCTTAACACTAACTAATCTATTATCTAATCCCAGTACAATTCATTTACACTATCTCCTCTAATTGGCCACTCAAAACTACAAATATACCCTTGTCCTTATTGATTTTGAAAAATCTCAATAGGTGATCTTTTAGTAAGATATTATCTTTATACTGATATGCACCAACAATTTCTTTTTGAGCCCAATTGTCCACTTGTTAATATCACTTAATTCCATCACCAATAAAATCTCGGAATTTTGAAGGAGATCCATTATCATCACCTACTAATAGATAATAAAATAAACCGCAATCTGAAATATCAGCATCTCCTCCGCTATGTGCCTTCGCCCTCGTGTACATCCAACGAATATTAGGATCTTTATGATCTCTCATCCAATACCAAACCGAAAAGTCTTCTTTCGAATGCCATAAATTATTAGGATTATCTTTATCATTTTGATCCTTAATTTTCTTATACTTAATACGCTTGCCACAAAGGTTTTGTACATCACCCCAAGTTCGGTGGTAATCACGTCGTATCTCATTTTCATTAAACTTACTATGCGACAATAAATAAACATGGTTTAAGGCTTCAATATTTCCCTGTTTTATAACTTCTTCGACCACCTGATATAGAAACTCTGAAAGTCCGGCATGCATAAAATACAAGGGATCTGAAGCGGTGGATTTCCCAATTTCCTTAGCCAAATGTAATTTTGACTCTTTCAGTTGTTTAGTTACATCAAAGAAGTTGTCTTTGTTGAATCCCCAACGGTCAACAACACCATCAGCACTTATTTTTAACTGATTTTCATTGTCAGGTCCGGCTGGAGCATCAATGAAGTTATTATAGGAGCAATGCACCAAGTTTTCTTGTAAACCCAATTTTGCCATTATTCCGCATGAAGCTACAAGCGCTCCCCAATCATCGGGATCGCCCGTTGGCCACTTGTATTGATTGTCGGGCGCGCTATTGCCATCAAAGCTTGCAGCTACACGGTTATTATTATTATATTCCCAGGACTGCGCAACTACCATATTTTCTGCTAACACGATTGAAATAAGTAGCAATAGCAGTTTTGTATTAATTTTCATCCGTTTTAATTTGAATTTAAGAGGAAGTTTCCAGTATTCAAGCTAGAGAAATTTCAATTTATTCTTAAAACTTTACTTTAAAAACATAGGCAGCTTCACTTTGTTTCTCTCCTGCCACATTAATTTGCAAACCTTCAGCAGTTTGTTTCCAGTCAATTTTATTATTTGCACTAATAAACTCAACCGATTTTACAGCACGAGATTCATGTGGATTATTGTTTGCCAAGGATTTGATTAAGAATGTTCCGTTTTCAGAATAACCAAGAGCCGTTGCATACAAAACATCATCCATTGTAGTAAATCTGATATCCTCTGAAGTTAAAGCTTCATTATTTCCTTCTGAGTGATGACCTTCACTAGCTTTGGTTGGTCCTTCACCAAAAATCTTCCAAGGTCGTGTATTGTAAACAGCCTCTCCATTTATGGCTAACCAATCACCCATTTCCAAAAGTACATCTTGTTGATCTTGAGGAATTGTTCCGTCAGCTTTAGGCCCAACATTCAATAACATTGTTCCATTCTTACTCACAATATCAATTAAATCATCAATTAAAGAATTAGAAGTTTTGCTATCCCATTTGTTGATATGACACCAAGAGTTCTTTCCAATTGAAGTATCTGTCTGCCATGCTTCGTCCTGAATATCCGATAGTTTCCCACGTTCAATATCCAATACATTAGTTCCTTTAGGAAAAGATTCATATCCCATATTTTTACTTTGCAATACTACGCCTTTCTTTTCATCGATTCCCATATTGTAATAATAGGCAGCTAATTTGGAATGATAGGAAGCAAACTCTGGTCGATCCCAATAAAAATCAAACCATAAAATATCAGGATTATATGAATCAATTATATCGGTAGTTCGTTTCCACCAAAGATTCATAAAATTCTCGCTTACCGGAGCATACCGAGCATGCGATGGTCCGTAAAGATCTGCCAATTCTGGATTTCCAGTATCAAAACGAGCTTCGTGATTATAGTAATCCCAGTTAAAGGCAAAATGTGAAGAAACACCGAATTTTAAACCTGCTTTTTTAGAAGCTTCTTTAATCTCCTGTACAATATCTCGTTTTGGCCCCATTACGGCAGCATTCCAACGAGTAACATGAGAATTGTACATCGCAAAACCATCGTGATGTTCTGCAACTGGAACAACATACTTTGCTCCTGCTTTTTTAAATAAATCTAACCATTGGTTTGCATCGAATTTTTCGGCTTTAAACATTGGAATAAAATCTTTATAACCAAAAATAGATGGATGTCCATAGGTTTCCTTGTGATGTGTATATACTTTATGGGTTCCTTTTTCCGACAAGCTAGGATCTGTTTGATGCCATAGCATCGAATCCTGATACATGTGTCGTGGATACCACTCATTGTCATATGCTGGAACTGAATACGGTCCCCAATGGATAAATATTCCAAATTTGGCATCCTCAAACCAAGATGGGATCTCATACTTTTGCAGGGATTCCCAATTTGCGGTGTATTTTTCTGTTTTCTTATTGCTTTCGGAGCATGCCGTTATTAGAAAGACTGCTAAGCTTAAGAATAAAGTTATTTTTCTCATTACTAAAAGTATTGGTCGCTTCTTATATCTGCTTATTAACAGATTATTTGAAAAGAAGCCAAACCCAAAATTGTGGTTTGGCTTCTTCTTTTTAATTCTCAAGTAAGGAAATGTAAAGGTTAAAAGAATACAACTGTTACTTAAGCTTTATTCTTGTTCAGTTACATTTTCTATATTAATGTGGCAATGCTTCGCTTGGATATTCAGTTAAAGTATTTCCAGAATTACCTTGCTCTGTAAGTCCAATAGGCATATAAATATGCTTGCTCCAATCAACACCAGAATAAATAGCTCCCATTACGCTTGGAGCTCTTCCACTTCTCACTAAATCGTACCATCTATCGCCTTCTCCTGCTAATTCAACCCGTCTTTCATACCAAAGTACATCAAGAGTTGTTGAAAATCTAGAAGGATATGTAGCAATTAATTCATCTACACCATCAAAAGTAGTAGAACCACCGTAAACGTGATTCTTTCGAACTTCATTGATAAGCATTTTTGCTTTTGCTTCATTTACTGTTCCTCTTAGATTACATTCTGCCAACATCAAATAAACATCAGACAAGCGTATAATACGCTCACTACCCGGACGATTAAGAGCTAAACCTCCTACATAATCATAAGCTTTCCATAATGAATATTTCTTTTGTGCATATCCTTCAAAATCCAACTGATTATATTGACCAATTGCCCATTCAACATGATCTTCAGCAGGCTTATCAGCATTATAATCAGTCACTAATTCATCGTAAGTCCAAGCAACAGCAGTTTTTCTAGCAATATCATCAGCTAAATAATAATCCATCAAATCACTTTGAGGAAGTAAAAATCCCCATCCGCCATCTATTTGATCATTTCCTGGATATCCTCGAGGGCCACAAAACTGTGCCCAGAAGTTTCCTTCTGTTGTTTCATCTACATTACTCCAATTGCTTTTACCACCTTTTGTTGTGCGTTGAATTTCGAAAATAGACTCAGAGTTATTTTCAGCATTAGCTGCAAATAATAGTGTATAATCAGTAAAAAGAGAATAGTTTGGATTATCAATAACTTTCTGCAGATAAGTTGCAGCTTCATCAAAAGTTGCTTTATCATCATTATTCCAGTCTGCTTTATAAAGTAAAACCTTACCCAATAATGCTTGAGCTGCAGCTTGAGTAATACGACCAAGATTAGCAGCATCATGCTTAACTTCTAACATCGGAATAGCAGCTTTCAAATCGCTAATGATCAAATCATTCACCACAGTACGATCTTCTCTTACAAATTCCTGGCCTTCAGGAAAAAGAGTTTCTGTAATTACCGGACATGGTCCATAAGTTCTTAAAATATCAAAATGATACCAAGCTCTTAAAAATTTTGCTTCTGCTTTATAAATATCAGCAACAGTACTCTCAAACTCTGAATTGATTACCAAGTTAGCACGATAAATACCCGTATAATTTTTTTTCCAGATACCATCTGAAGCGGAATTCACTGAATTATTTGTGTATGTCTCCAGTGCCTGCACATCCGGCTGATCACCTTCTCCACCTCCACCAGTTTTCATATTATCAGAACGAATTTCGCTAAAAGGAACACATGAAGCAGCTATCCCTCCCCATTGCAATGGATCATAAGCTGCTATAAGAGCTGCAAACATCTGTGCATCTGTTTGGTAGAACTTATCCTCTGTGGATTTGTTCACAGGATCTGTATCCAGGAATGAATCAGAACATGAAGCCGCCACTATTAAGACCGCAAGAATGAATATATATTTTATTTTTTTCATAAGTTTAAATTTATTTTTAATCATATTAAATATTAGAAACCTACGTTAAGACCAAACCTGATTGTTCTAGCCTGTGGATACATAGAATAATCTAAACCTGTATTTAGGATATTTCCTTCCATAGCACCTACTTCAGGATCAAACATTGGATATTTTGTAAAAACAGCAACATTATCGGCAGCAGTATAGATTCTTACTCTTGATAAATTCACAGCCTTAGTCCATCTTTCAGGTAAAGTATAACCTAATTCAATAGTACCAATCTTAAAAAATGAAGCATCTCTAACATGGAATTCAGAAGCTTTTCTTACGTTATCATTAGCATCTGTAATGCTTAATCTTGGCACGCCATTGTTATCTCCAGCTTGTTGCCATCTATCCAACCAAAATGATGGTAAATTAGCACGTCCGTAAGCTTCATCTCTATATTGTGCCATCCAAATATCAACATCTGCTTTACCGTGCATCATCATACTAAAATCTAGACCATTCCATTTCGCATTAATAGTCATCCCATAAGTCCATTTAGGCCATGGGTTTCCAATATCAGTTCTATCATCTGGTGTAATTTCTCCATCTCCATTAGTATCATGCCATTTAAAATCACCAGGCTGTGCATTTGGATACATTGCACTGTTGATATCTGCTTGATTCTGGAAAATTCCATCAATCTTATATCCGTAGAAATAACCAATCGCTTTTCCTTCTTCCATACGGGTAACATTAGTTGATCCTTTCCAATATCCACCTTCCTCGTAACCATTATCATTACCAACTTTAGTAACTTCATTTTTCAAATAAGAAGCATTAGCATTTACTGCAAAATCAACTTCCCCAACTTTAAAGTTGTATCCGATTTGGAATTCAAGGCCAGAGTTTTTAATCTCACCTGCATTGTAATATGGTGCTGAATTACCTCTAACTGCCTCAACAGTACGTTTAAATAATAAATCTTGAGTCGTTTTAGTATAATAATCCATACTAACTCTTAATTTGCCATTGTAAAAAACCATATCGGCACCAATATTTAATTGCTCACTTGTTTCCCATCTAACATTAGGATTTACTAAGTTGGATGGAGATGAACCTGTAATTACGGATCCATTACCAAGTGTGTAATTTCGATCATTAGCAATTGTTGAAGTGTAAGAAAATGGACTAATTGCCTCATTTCCATTCTGCCCCCAACTCGCACGAAACTTTAACTTATCAAAATTCTCAATATTCCAAAAATCTTCGTTTGAAACATTCCAACCAAAACTAACTCCTGGAAAAACAGCATACCTATCCTTTGGTCCGAAATTAGAACTACCATCTCGACGCATAACAAACTCAGCCATATATTTTTCCTGATAGTTATAACTTAATCTACCAAAATAGGAAGAAATAGTATGGACAGGATTTGCTTCACCATAATTGGTAGCACCTTCAATATTACCTGAATTAAGCCACCAAAAATTATCATTAGTATCCGCTTCTGCAGGATATCCAACTCTTGAGCCACCTAATCTTTCATAAGTATTTTGAGAAGCAGATGTACCTACTAAGGCAGTAATGTGATGATCTCCTATCTTTTTTGTGTAAGTTAAAGTATTCTCCCATTGCCAAAAAGTAGATCTATCTGAGTTTTGAGTCACCTTATTAACATCCGAATAATTAGATACATTATGATAATATATTGGACTAAAACTTCTACTACGACCATTATTGAAGTTTGCAGCAAGATCTGTTTTCAAAACAAAATCTTTTAAGAAAGTAATTTTTGCATAAGTGTTTCCATATATTCTCTCACTGCGATTAAATCCATTTCCTGTAACATCCATAAATGACATTGGGTTCCACATTCTTGTAAATGGAACACCTGTTGTACCATAACCTTTTTCATCTGCAGCAACATATCCATCTCCGTAAACAGGAGTTGTTGGATCCATTAGTAATCCATAATAAACTGGATTGTAACCATTAGTACCAGTTCCAATAGCACCTTTATCAATATGTGTGAAATTAATATTAGCACCAATGCTTACGTTTTCGTTGATATCTAGATTTGCATTCATCCTAGCATTGTAGCGCTTAAAGAAAGATTTTTCAAAATCCCCTCCAATAATACCATCTTGGTTACGATAACCCAGAGATAGCAATACGCTTCCTTTTTCGCTACCCATAGTTGCAGTAACATTGTGCTCCTGAACCGGTGCACTAGAGGCAATAACACCTAACCAATCCGTATCAATTCCCATGTTTTGAGTTGGCATTGCATCTGGGTATGCTGTACCATCGTTTGCATAATATTCCTTCATTAACATTAAATACTCATCAGTATTTAATAAGTCAGGCTGATTAAAAGCAGACTGCACGCCATAAAATCCATCATAAGTAAGAGTAGTCTCTCCTTTTTTTCCTTTTTTAGTAGTAATTAAAATTACCCCATTTGCAGCTCTAGCACCATAAATTGCAGCAGATGTTGCATCTTTTAATACTTGCAAAGATTCAATATCATTCGGATTTACCGAATTCATATCGTCCATTGGCAAACCATCAATAACATACAATGGATTTGAGTTACCATTTGTTCCAACTCCTCTAATCGTTATTTTTGGGCTTGAACCTGGTTGTCCAGAAGATTGCGATACAACAACACCGGCAGCTCGTCCTGTAAAAGCTTGATTTATATCAGCTGGTCTCGATTGTAAAATGTCTTTAGAATCTAAACTACTAATAGAACCTGTAACAACGCTACGCTTTTTTACACCATAACCAACTGCAACGACTTCATCAAGTCCAATTGAACTCTCTTCTAACTGAATGTCAATCACTTTTTTACCATTTACAAGAACTACTTGATCCTCATATCCTATAAATGAGAATACCAATGTGCCATCAGCTGGTACATTAATTAAATATTCTCCAGATATCTGTGTAATTGTACCGTTAGTAGTACCTTTTTCCACAACATTTACCCCTGGTAAAGGTAATCCGTCACTATCTATAACAGTACCGCTAATTGACACATTTTGGGCAAAAGCCGAAACCCCTAATGCTAAAAAAGCTACTATTGTTATGAGCAACTTTTTGCTTAAACAATTTAATGTTCTTTTCATAAATTAAAATTTTATTTGATTCACGAACAAATATAGTTGAGCAGCTCTGCTATGGGAGGGGGTGTTTTTTTACGAACTTAGGGTATACATACTTAAGGCTATTTTTTGTTTCAGAAAACGTTTCCGAAAACCACCTTTTCCTTAGTCACAAAACATTTTAAATTAGGGGGTGTTTTTTTACAAACCAAGGGGGTTGGCTATTTCAAATCACAGTTATTTATGAAGATAATTTGAACTTAAATAGTCTAATTAACAAAGGAACCATGATTAAATATTATGGTTCCTTTACGAATTACTATACAAATATATTGACAATACTCAAACCTCACTTTTTTGCTTTGCATATTCCGACGGATTCAACTTGAATTCCTTCTTAAAGCAAGAACGAAAGTATTTTAAATCTGAAAACCCAACTTCATATGTTACATCTGCAACCGTGTATCTACCTGTTTTTAGTAATTGAGAAGCACGCTTAAGTCGAACATTGCGGATAAACGTACTTGCAGTTTGTCCAGTTAGAGATTTCAATTTTTTATTAATATTTACTTGTGGCATACCATACAAAGTAGCAAGTTGCTCAACAGTAAATTCATAATTTGAAATATTATCCTCGATAATAGCCAACAACTTACTTAGAAAACGCTCATCGGCAGATGTTGTTGTTACTTCTGAAGGAATAATCTCTATGGCTTTCTTAAATCTTTGTTTTAGTTCACTTCTATTTTTTAGAACTGCAGCTATTTGTGCTTCGAGAATATATAAGTCAAATGGCTTAGAAACGTATGCATCTGCACCACACTGAAAGCCTTTTACTGAATCTTCTGTAGATGTTTTCGCAGTAAGTAAGATAATTGGTATATGACTTATTTGTTCATTTGTTTTAACCTCCTGACACAATTCAAAACCATCTTTTACTGGCATTGAAACATCACTAACTATAATATCAATTTCATTTTTTTCAACTAATCCTAATGCTTCTACTCCATTTTGAGCTTGATATATATTATAGTACTCACTAAAATTATCAGCTAAAAACTCCAGTAGTTCAACATTATCTTCAACAATTAGAAGAGTCTTTTTATTAGCCTTAGGTTCAGAATCCTTTTCAGGGCTAGCAAGTTCTCGTTGAATCATTTCAAACTGTGCATTCTCTTTAATTAAAGGTTCACTAATACGATGCTGTTCCTTGGTAATATCAGAAGAATCATAGTGTTCTTTTCCTCTTTGCAACTCTAATTCAAAACAACTTCCCAATCCCTCAGCACTTTCAAAACGAAGTTCTCCACCATGCAATTCAGCTAATCCTTTGGAATAAGACAAGCCAATCCCTGTTCCATTGTAAGAAGGCTGCACTAACTTCGTTCCCTGATAAAATCGTTCGAAAATATGCTCTTGCATTTGCTTTGGAATACCCATTCCATTATCCTTTACCTTAATTGTTAATCTATCTTCATCTATTACCAAAGCAAGTTCAATGTGACCTCCATCCTTGGTAAATTTAAACGCATTAGAAAGCAAGTTGAACACAATTTTCTCAATCTTATCAGTATCAACCCAAACATTCAATTCCTCCTCATTAACTACTAAGTTGAACTGAATATTTTTATTGGAAGCCATTTCTTGAAACGAAGAATAAATATCTTTCAAGAGCTTTATTATATTCACAAGCCTTACTGATAACTTCATTTTATCCTGTTCCATTTTCCTAAAATCCATCAATTGATTTATTAGGCGAAGCATAATAGACGAATTACGTTCTATAGCTAAACACTTACTTTTGGCCCTAGCCGATAGTTCTACTTCATTTCGAAGTAATTTTTGAACCGATCCAATAATCAAAGATAAAGGGGTTCTAAACTCATGTGAGATATTAGTGAAAAATCTAAATTTCATTTGATTTAATTCTTCAATTTTCTCTTTTTCGAAGTGTTCCATAATAAGATCATTCTTCTGCTTACTTCGAATTAAAGAGTATCGTTGAAAAAACCATAACATAACCATGAATAGTAAGACATAAACAAAAAGGGCGAAATTACTTTGCCACCATGGTGGTATTACTATTATTTCCAACTGTTTAGATTCTCTACACCAAACACCATCATTGTTTGATGCGTATAGTTTGAACACATATTTACCAGGATCAAGACTAGTATATTTTGCGAATCGCTCATCGGATCCCTTTACAATCCAATCATTATCAAAACCTTCCAGCATGTATTTATACTTGTTTTTTTGGGGTGCTGAGAAATGTAAGGCGGAAAAATAAATTGCAAAACTATTTTCCGAAGCATTAAGTCGAATACTATTTGTTTGATTAATTACCTCACTTAACAGAATTCTACTACCAACTTGGTTACCAACTTTTACAGATTTGTTTAATACTTGCAAATCAGTGAAAGCAACTTTGGGAGGTAACTTATCTTCACTAATTTGTTCTGGATAAAAAGTATTGAATCCATTAACACCTCCAAAAATCATCATTCCATCGCTTAATTTGCAGCAAGCTAATTCTCCAAACTCATTATCTTGCAAACCATCACTAATGTCATAATTCATGATCTCATTAGTTTCAGGATTAAAACGTGTTAAGCCCTTATTCGATGAAATCCATAAACAGCCATTTTTATCTTCTAAAATTCCTTTAATCACATCATTTGGAAAACCATTTGATGTATCATATGTCGTAAATGTAATGGAATCAATATTTTCATTGTAATTTATTTTATTGAGCCCTCCTCCCATAGTACCAGCCCATATATCGCCATTTTCAGCTTGAAAAAGTGGTAATATATAGTCATTACTTAAGGATGTAGTATCTCCTGAAATATTTTTAAAAACCTTAAAATTTGGATTCTTTTTATTGATTTCGTTTGCAGCAAGGAAATTTAGACCAGCGTCAGTTCCAACCCAAACATTCCCTTGCTTATCTTGCAATAAACTTCGAACAATATTTGAAGATATATTGCCCACTTCCCCCTTTGCCCGATAATTTATTAGGTGACTCTCCTTCCCTTCTCTTGTATATCTAAACAAACCTATTCTACCATATGTACCTATCCATATATTGCCATCATGATCTTTAAGCATTGTAAAAACCGAAGCTTTAAAGCCTGGAATCTGATCATCTTCAATAGAATAATGCTTGCCATTAATGTCAAATCTAACCAATACCTGAGGGAAGGCGGCTCCTGCCCAAATTTCATTTTGACCATTTGCCTTTTTAGTCTCTAAAACTGAATAAAATCGATTCTCAATCCGATAACCATCATTAAAGTAATTCTTGAAACCAGATACAAAGTTTCTATTTTGAGAAGCAGGCAAATAATCAAGACCTCCACCCTCTGTTCCAAACCAAATATTTTGCTTGCTATCTTCAAAAACAGCTCTAATTTTATTAGATGACAAACCTCCCGGCATACCTGTAGTCTTGTAATGGCTGATTTTTTTTCTTTTGGGATTGTATTTATTTAGACCTCCTCCACAAGTTCCTATCCAAGTAATACCAGCAGAGTCTCCATAAATACACATGATTAGATTACTGTTTAAATCAAATTTGGAAATTCCTTTTGTTAATCGTTTCGTTAACTCAAATTCTTGTTTTTGAAAATTGCAAGTATAAATTAAGAGCTCAAGGTGACCCGCGACATAAAGATTTTGATGTTCATCTAAATAAATTGAGGTGGTAGGATTATCATTTATTTGAACAACTTTATTCTCCCTGTCATTATTGAAATTTTCTTGTAAAAAGAATAACCCTTCTCCTGTACCGATAATAAAACCATTATCAACAGGTACAATGCTTCTTATATTATAACCATCAAATTCCTTAACCTTTATGGTTTTCATATGGTTTTCTTCTTCTTTACAAATAACCAAGCCCTTATAAAAACCTAACCACTTTCTGCCTTGTGCATCCTCTGTAACTACATTACAACCCCTTGAAACTAAAGGTGTGTTAGCTACAGTAATTAAATTAGTGGTTTCATAACTTCCATCTACTTCAGATATAATTGTAACACCTTTATCTGTGGCTACCCAAACTTTACCATTATCCATACATTCAATATCCAAAACCCTATTATCTGCTAATTTAATTGGGTTCTGTGCTGTATTTTTAATTTGAGTAAAAAGTTCCTTACCTACATCAAAAACACAAACTCCTTCGTTCGATGTTCCAATCCATAACTTTCCACTCTTATCCTCTTTTACCTTATAAATCAAGTTACTTGATAAACCTTCACCTGGCTTATTCTTTTTATCAATGCGAAAAGTACGAAATGAATAGCCATCGTATCGGTTTAATCCATCATTAGTTCCAATCCACAAAAAACCATTATGATCTTGAAAAATACAGTTTACATCGTTTTGTGACAAGCCATTTTGTGTGGTAATTTTATCAAAAATATACTCTTGGGCATTAACTATGCTTACATGTAAAAACACTAGAATTATTAAGGAAAGTTTTTTCATAGTTTTAGTAGATATTTGGTACTGCATATTACAAAAAACAAACGATTACGGATAGGAATTTTAATGTGATAATAGGGGGTAAAATTCATTAAACTAAGGGATAAACTTATTAATTATAACAAATACATATAAACTTTATAAATGAGCATAAATTTATTCCATAATAGTTGCAGTGTCTGGAGTATTAATAAAATATCTATAAGACTTAATTTTTGCTTTGATAACAAATTTCATCTCAACAAGAAAACGAACGAGATATACCATAAGTAATTTATAAATTGACCTTATGAGTGTAAAAAACAAAGAACTTATTCTAATAAGAAAAAAACGAATTAATTATTTTTATTAAGTTTAAGATTCAATTTTATTAGAACTTAGTATCTTCCACTTTCAATTAATAACAATAGAATAAAATGGTATGATGGATCGAAAAGCAAGTAAGTTTATTTATAGTATCGTAGCTCCTACCATATTGGCCATCACCATGTTTATTGTGTCATTCTATCTCATTATTATTCCTTCCTTTGAACGGAGCATAATGGATCGTAAGAAGGAAATGATACTGGAGCTTACCAATACTGCATGGAGTGTTCTTGCAGAATACAATGATGAGTACAAAAAAGGATCATTATCTCTTACAGAAGCGCAGAAAAGAGCAGCCGAACAAGTGGGTAAAATGAGGTATGGCAATGAACAGAAGGATTATTTCTGGATTATTACAATAAGTCCAAAAATGATCATGCACCCGTACCGTCCCGATTTAAATGGAAGTGATTTGTCTAACTTCTCCGATAATCATGAAAATAAACTATTTGTTGATGCAGCTCAATTGGTAAATGAAAAAGGAGAAGGAAATATAGAGTATTACTGGCAGTGGAAAGATGATGCCTCTAAAGTTGTACCCAAACTATCTTATGTGAAAGGATTTCAAGAATGGAATTGGGTTATTGGTACTGGAATTTATTTACAAGATGTAGCATTAGAAATTAAGCAGCTAAAAAAGCATTTACTGCAAGTGTCTTTCATAATTGTACTGCTCATTGTAATGATATTGTTTTACGTACTGCGACAAAGCAAAACAATAGAAGAAAAACGAATTAAGGCCGAGGAAAAATTAAAATTGTCC
Source organism: Labilibaculum sp. DW002 (assembly GCF_029029525.1). Classification (NCBI taxonomy): domain Bacteria; kingdom Pseudomonadati; phylum Bacteroidota; class Bacteroidia; order Marinilabiliales; family Marinifilaceae; genus Paralabilibaculum; species Paralabilibaculum antarcticum. Next base: position 534,422 of record NZ_JAKJSC010000001.1, read on the forward strand.
ATCCAAAAATACAAAAGCCTAGTTGATGCTTCAACAGAAGGAACTTTGATGCTAATAAACGAGAAAGTAGTATTTGCAAACAATCGTTTCATTAGCCTTTTAAATAATGAAGAGAAAGAAATAATAGGTTTGGACTTCTCTAGTTTGTTTGAAATAAGTTGGAATGATTTACTTTCTAAAATCGATAATCCAAAAAGCACCTCTACTTTTGAAACCAAACTAATCGAAGCTAAAGCTGGCTTGCAAAATGTGGTTGTTTCTCTTAGTCAAATTACACATTCAGGCGAAATTGGCTATATTCTAGTTGTTAGAAACGTAACAGAACAAAAACGCTTGCGTTTAGATGCTCAAAAACTCTCTGATGACATACAACTATCTTTGCAATTAATGAATCAACCAGTTCTTAATCTTGTTAATAAAAATATAAGCTGTCGTTTAAACGATAAAGTAAAGGATGCGGCCAAAACAATGACAGACAAACGATCTAAATTAATTTGTGTTACAGAAAATGAAGATATTGTAGGCGTTGTTACCGATACGGATTTACGAAGCAGAGCTCTTGCTCTTGAAGAATCTGAGAACATGCCCATTTACAATGTTATGACTTCTCCTGTAAAAAAAATAAATCAGGATGCCCTTTTATACGAAGCACTTTTACTATTTAAACAAGAGAATATATCGCATTTATTGATTGAGAACAATTACAAGCAAATAATTGGCAATATAAATCATCAGCAATGTCTTGAAATGCAACGAAATTCTCTTACCTATTTAATACAAGAAATAAATGAATGCTTTGTAATTAAAGATTTAAAGCGGATTTATAACACAGTACCAATCCTTATACAAGCTGTATTTACAAGTACAGATAATATTAACAGCATATCAAGAATTATTACGTCTATAGCCGATGCTATAAACATGAGAGTTATTGAATTGGCTATAAAGGAGGTTGGAGAAGCTCCTTGCGATTTTGCTTTTGTTGCCATGGGAAGTGAAGGTCGTGGAGAACAAACACTTAAGACAGATCAAGATAATGCGATTATCTTTAAAGATCAAAATGATAGCAATAAGGAATATTTCTTACGCTTATCGGAAATTGTTAATGAAAATCTTCATGAAATTGGTTATTCCAGGTGTAAAGGAGATTTAATGGCAGGAAATCCAGAATGGTGCAATTCTTTATCTATTTGGAAAGATTATTTTTCAAATTGGATTGACAATCCAGATACTCCTAATGTTTTGGATAGTTCTATCTTTTTCGATTTGCGATTAGTCTACGGCAGTAACACGCTTGTTACCCAACTATTTGATCATATATATACGATTTCAAAAGACAATCTTACCTTTTTTAATCAATTGGCAAAACCAATTATTAAAAGAAAGCCAGTTTTTGAAAAGAAACAAGTTGATTTAAAGAAATTCCTATTGCCAATCATTGGATATTTAAGAATTAATGCTCTTTATCATTCGGTACAAGAAACAAACAGTCTTTTGCGCCTAAATAAGTTAATGGCACTTGGCGTGATATCTGAAAAAATGGGTGAAGAAATTGAGAACATGTACAATTTTTTAATGCATTTACGTATTAAATGGCAGGTTGATTTACTTTTAGATAACGATCTGCCTGATAATACGATAATGCTAAAGAACTTAACAGATCTTGATAAGAACACCTTAAAACAAATTATTAGTGAGATTTCTAAACTTCAGGATGATTTACAAAAATCATTTAAGACTTCGGAAAATCAGTAATGTGAACAAAAACTTTATAAATGACAAAATCCAATTTCAAAAATACAAACGAAGAAGAAATCAAAGCCTATATTGCTAAAAATAAGCTTGACGCAAAAAAAAGTGACACTGGTTTATATTACGTAATAGCTAATGAAGGTGAAGGAGCTCGCCCTACTTGCGATTCGAATATAACGATTAGTTATATTGGCTATTTAACCAACGGCACTATTTTCGATCAAAGTGAAAGCTTGGAGATTAATCTATCTGTTGTTATTGAGGGCTGGAAAGAAGGAATTCAATATTTTAAAGAAGGTGGTGAGGGAATTTTAATCATTCCTTCTCATTTGGCCTATGGTAAAACCGACTATGGATCAATTCCTGGAGGTTCGGTTCTTATTTTTGATATTCTCTTGACTAAGGTATTTTAGATTTACAATAGGCTTTAACAGTACGAAGTTTTAGCGTCTCGTTCTTCTTCGACACGTTACCAATTCGTAATTAAAAAAATCAGTAATAATAAGGGGAATATAACAATTAAGCCTAACCAAGCGTTACCCGGATGTTTGCATGTATGAGGATACGAAGGCTTTTCTGTTCCCTTGATTATACTTCGCGCTACTTGAAACAGATATCGCAAAGCACCTCCTAACAGACAAAAAAATGCTAAATGCATGTTAACTTATTTAATAAAACCTGATAAGTTGTAATACTTATCAGGTTTAAATATCGTAAAAGCCAATTAGACGGCTTGGTAATTAATGTTAAGACAAAAATTAGATGCGTTTCATCATACCTTCAATTTCTCTAATTTGAGCCGTTAATGCTTTGTGTTTATCTAGCTTTTTACACTCTTGTAAATGGTACTTAGCCAACTTCTTGTTACGTTTCGAAAGACAAATCCCAGATAAATTCAGTCGAGCTACAGCCTGATCGGTTGATACTCGTAGTCCTATTTCTAAGGCTTTTTTAAAGTTCTTCTCCCCTTGCGAAGTTCGATTACTCTGTGCATCAACTAAACCTGACAAATAGTAATAGTAAGCTTCTTGCCCTTTTATCATATTTTCAGGATGCTTTATTTTAGATAGTATTCTTTCTGCTTTTGCAAACTTATTTTTCCTCACAAAATAAAAAGCAATTAGATTCTTTTCATTTTTGAAATGAAATAAAACAAAAATTCCGGAAACCAAAACTGCTAATACTCCATAGCCAATTATGGCCTGAACAAAAAGAAGGATGGATCCTAAAAATAGAATTCCTGCAATTATCAAGCGCACATATTTTCTTATCATGATACTGATTTTTAATTTAACGCTACAAAACAAAGCATTTTTTCATATAAAGCAAGCATTTAGGGCCTGTCTTTTTTCTCGTTTCGTTAAATAAGGTTCCAAATTCGCGCTATATCACTCAGTAAGCGCATCATGCATTTAATAAATACTTTTTGGCACACTCACAGTCTAAATTCACTATTTTTTTGTCCTAGCATATATTATTGCACAAGATTATTCTAACTGATTTTAAATTGTTAGAAAAATCGTGAGTAAGAGAAGATTCTTCTACTTTTGGCATTTTAAAGGAAAAAGAAAATTGATAAATTGAAAAAGCCTAAAACAGAAGAAGAGAAGAAAGAAGCTTATTTTCTTAGAAAAGTAGCTAAGCGAATGGGAAAAGCTATAAGTGATTTTGACTTGATTGAAGAAGGTGATCGCATTATGGTTGGGGTATCAGGAGGAAAGGATTCTTTGGCCTTGCTTGAATTGTTGGCATTAAGACGCAAATACAAAAAGCAAAATTTTGAGGTGATTGCTGTTCATATCAATGTATTAGAATTACCATACGAGGTTGATCGCGATTTTTTAAATGAATTTTGTGAACGCTTGGATGTACAAATAGTTTATCGAGATATAAATGTTGATTTTGACCGTCCAAGCAAAAAGCCTGCATGTTTTCGCTGTTCGTGGCATAGGAGAACAACGCTTTTCAAAATGACTGACGAGTTTAAATGCAACAAACTTGCTCTAGGTCATCATATGGACGATGCTATTGAAACACTTCTAATGAATATGATGTATCAAGGAGCAGTGTGTAGTATGCCTGCAAAATTGAGTATGTTCCGGTAATATTGTTTTAATTCGACCGCTGATACTCTTAAAGGATGCTGAGATGCGTGAATATAGTCGAATCAGGCAGTTTGTTCTAGAAAAGGAGGCATGTCCACATGAAGATGTAACTAAACGAAAGGAAACTGCAGGCCTTGTTGAGCGCGTTGCTGGTGATGATTCTCGTATAAGAACCAACCTGTTTCGTTCTATGAGTAATGTGCAGACGGAATATTTACCTATAATTCCTGAAAAAAAATCTAATTTTTTTAATCCTTGATATTTTTTGTTTTCAATAAGAGCAAATAGTTAATAATGCAATCCAAGAGCTTCGTATTCACTATCGATGGGAAGCTCTTGAAGAAAAAAAGGCATTGTTTTTCACCTTAAGAATATTTCATTTTTAAGTTTCTATCATACATGATAATACTTCCGGCTACTGAAACATTTACACTTAATCGTGTATCAAATTTCACCAAATGATGTGACTTCTCAATGGCATTTTTTGTTAAACCATTATCTTCGGCACCCAATAAATAAACACAACGTCGCGGATGTTGGAACTCCTCCAAAGCAACTGCTTTCTCATCCAATTCTACACCAACAAGAATAGCACCTTTAGGTAGGTGCTTATAGAAATCGTCAAAATTGTCGTAATGAAAATAAGGCATCGCGCCTACCGCCTTATGCGTATCGCAGGCTTGTTTAGCGTAGCGTTTCCCAACTGTAAATATAAAGCTGGCTCCCATATTCTGAGCTGAACGCCAAAGCACACCTAAATTCTCAGGTGTTTTCCCATTCTGAATACCAATTCCAAAAAAACCTTGTTCCAATGTATCTATCATTTCTATATTTTTTTGAAGGTGCAAATATAGATTATATATCTATTAAGCAAAAAAAAGACCTGACTGGTTTAATCCAATCAGGTCTAAATATATATTCAAAAATATTTTTACTACTCTCCTATTGCCTTTCGAAAAGAATTTGCTCTTTCTACGAAATCTTCAAACTCACCATATTCAATAAATCGGCTAACATGTCCTTCGCACTTTTTACAAACTCCTTTAATCAGAATGTCATTCATATCATTAAGAATGTTTTCTCTGACCTCAACTCCTTCACTGCACACATCTTTACAATGAACACAGTAAGTTCCTTCTTGAACTATAAAGCGATAGGCTTCCTTTTCTTCTTCATCTAAAAGAATATTTAACTGAAACTGGTTTAAATATATTTCTTTTAATTTATTCATAGTTTTTTAACCTATTTGTAATTTAATGAAAATGAGAACTTAAAATCTTAACTGCTAATTAAGCGTCGTATGCTTTTACACTTTAATTTTCCTTTAGCAGTTTTCTGCCAGTTTCAATATGATTATCCCAAAAGTAATAAAATTCTGAGATATGCTTGTTTCTAATTCGAATTATCTTCATCAACCACAAGCTAGATAGCGACAAAACCATGGCTAATAGTAAGACAAGATCAAAAAACACAGGATTCTCCGATGCTATTTTTTGAAGTGCTTTTAAACCAAAATAATTGCCAAAAAACTGACTAAGGCTTGCAAAATACGAACTCAACAATAGCATTATTGACCCAATAGTAGCACAGGCAAATACGATGCGGAAAAATGTATGTAAGACACGCATTTTAATAATCGTTGGACCACTTTTGTATATTTCAAAAAACTTACCTGTGGATGCTTTCATCCAACTTTCAAACTTATCCTTAATCATTTTATAAAATTTTCACCTCATTTTTTAAAAGCGAGTACGAAATTAGTAAAACAATCATAAAATAAAAACTTATGTTGATAAGTTTTTTGATAGAGCATTAGAAATTAGCAATATCAAAACAACTCGTGTTTATTTTGTAAATTCATATTTTAAATAAATACCCACAACCTTAAATAAAGACTAAAAACTCTTTTTATTATAATAATCCTATTATCTTTGTATAAAAATTAAGATAGATGAGTTTATATAAATTAGTCGTACGCCCTGTTCTTCTACAGTTCGATCCGGAAAGCATTCATAAGTTTACCTTTGGTTTTTTTAAGTTTTTTCAAAAATTTAAATTAATACGTGCAATTGTATCAGCTCAGTTTAGAATTAAACACCATTCCTTAGAAAGGCATCTTTTTGGCCTAAATTTTCCTAATCCTGTAGGATTGGCTGCAGGTTTAGATAAGAATGCCGAAGCATTCGATTTTCTGGGAAGTATGGGCTTTGGTTTTATCGAAATTGGTACCGTCACACCTAAAGCACAAGCAGGAAACCCTCTCCCACGTCTTTTTCGCTTCGTAAATGATAAAGCCTTAGTCAACCGAATGGGGTTTAATAACGAAGGTGTAGAAGAAGTTGTTCGGCGTTTACGCAAGAAGAGAACTCAGGTGCTTATAGGTGGAAACATTGGAAAAAATAAACTTACGCCAAACGAAGATGCTACGAGCGATTATATCAAATGTTTTGATGCCCTCTACCCTCTTGTTGACTACTTCGTCGTGAATGTAAGCTCTCCAAACACACCAAACTTAAGAGAGCTACAGGATAAAGAACCTTTAACTGAGCTTTTAAATCAAATCATGGATTTGAATAGAAGCAAAGAGAAAACTAAGCCGGTATTGTTAAAAATCGCTCCTGATGTAAGCGAATCGCAATTAGATGATATTATTGAAATTGTTCAGGAAACGAAAATTGATGGAATTGTCGCTACCAATACGACTATTTCAAGAGACGGATTATCTTATCCAGATCGTAAAGTGAAAGAAATTGGAGCTGGTGGTTTAAGTGGACAACCTTTGCGTGAACGATCAACTCAAGTAATTCGCTACATTCATAAAAAATCAAAAGGTAATATCCCAATTATTGGCGTTGGCGGCATTTTAACTAAGGAAGATGCAATTGAAAAATTGAATGCAGGAGCTTCACTTGTTCAAATTTACACTGGATTTATTTATGAAGGCCCTGCTTTGGTAAAAGCAATTAATAAAGAATTGATCCGAAAATAGGTACGCAAGAGTCTTAAAGGTCTTGAATGGTCGAAGAGTCTTAAAAGTCGAAAGGTCACTAATCATTACCCCTAAATCCCCTAAAGGGGACTTTCCCCTTCTTTATTTCAATTTTGGGATGAATTACTAATTCATCATTATTAATTTATAATTACTTAGTTACATCTTCTAAACTCAAGTTTGGCATTCGTTCCATTTTACTCACTTCTATACTTAAAAAACCATACTCTTCGGTCACTTTTCCTTCTATGCAATAGCAACCAGGCCCACGGAAAGGAAATTCTTTGGCTACAGGTGGAAAATGAACCGTATCCAACCAATGTCCATCCAAATCGATCCAAGTGCCAAAATACATGATTTTACCATTGCTTGCTTTCGTTGGCTTTCGATGAATTAGAAAGCCTACAATTCGAATGTAACGATTGATGAGTCGTGACAAATGGCAGACCTTTAAATCGGACGGCAATGCATCCTTAAGCAATTCAAAAGGTGATTGAATAGATAATCCTAGCAATTCAATTTCATCAAAAGCATCTTCTAATTTATGTTTCCAAAGCTCAGGCAATTTAAATTCTTTTACTTCAGTCTGAAATAAAGTTTTCTCTGGCTTGGTTTTCTTACTATGCCCTAAAAGATAATGAGCATCCCAAAGCAATTCCTTCTTATTCTTACCACAAAATCGAAATGCTCCAGCTCTAATTAAAATGATTAGCTGTTCCAAACTAATCGGAAATCGCGTAACAAAATTGCGTAAGCTGGTAAAAGCGCCATTCTCATTCCGCTCTACAATCAATCGCTTCCCTGTTCCTCGCTCTAAATCGCGCAACAAATAAAAACCTAACCAAATGGTTTTTCCATTAATGATATTCTCCCAAGCACTGTTGTTTACACAAGGCGCCTCCACCTCTGCTCCATGCATTACCGCATCGTGTAAATAAAGTTGTGCAGAATAAAAACCGCCTCCGTTATTTAAGGTGGCTACCATATACTCCAAAGGATAATAAGCTTTTAAATAAAGCGCCTGAAAACTCTCTACCGCATAACTTGCTGAGTGACCTTTGGCAAAGGCGTAATTGGCAAAACTCTCTATTTGCCGCCAAATATCCTGCACAATTGCATCGGCATAACCCTTTTCCTTGCAATTGGAAAAAAACTTATTCTTCACCTTAGCAAACTCATTTCGCTGCTTAAACTTCCAAGACATTCCTCTGCGCAAAACATCTGCTTCGTCTAGAGATAAACCGGCGAAATAATGTGCCACCTTAATCACATCTTCCTGATACACCATTACGCCGTAAGTTTCCTCCAAAATTCGATACAATTCGGGAATTTCCCGGCGAGCTTCTTCTCTCCTATTTTCATCCTGAAAGCGAAGGATGTATTCGCGCATCATACCGCTTTTTGCTACGCCAGGCCTAATGATAGAACTAGCAGCTACCAATCGCTTGTAATCTTCCGCTTTTAGCTTGGTTAAAAGCATTCGCATAGCAGGCGATTCCACATAAAAACAGCCAATGGCTTCTCCTTTTTTCAGCATGCGTTTTACGCGTACATTCTCCATAAACAACTTGGTGTTGTGAATATCGATATCAACACCATGATTATTTTTAATGATCGCAAGCGTATCCTTTATTTTTCCTAAACCTCGCTGACTTAAAATATCAAATTTATGCAAGCCCAAGTCTTCGGAAATATACATATCGAACTGCGTAGAAGGGAAACCTTTGGGCATGAGCTCGGTTGCCGAATAATTGCTTATTGGCTTATCGGATATTAAAACACCACTGGAATGAATACTGCCATGACTTGGAAAACCTGCAATGTACTTACTGTAGCGAATCACCCACTTGCCATACTCGTCGGCTTCCGCCGGATTTGGATTTCTTTGCAGACGACTTATTTCCTCATCGGGCAAACCAAAAACCTTACCTATTTCCCGAAAGGCTGATTTGTGATTAAACGTAATAAAAGTGCCCAATAAAGCCACGTGATCCCAGCCATATGTATCAAACAAATAACGGGTCACATCATCACGATCGGTCCATGAGAAATCGATATCAAAATCGGGAGGAGAAGTTCGAAAGGGATTGATGAAACGCTCAAAGTAAAGGTCTAAGTCAACAGGGTCAACATTTGTGATTCTTAGCAGGTAAGCAACCAAACTATTGGCTCCACTTCCTCGCCCAACATGATAGTATCCTTTACTCATAGCATACTTTACCATATCCCAATTAATCAGAAAGTAGGAACAAAAATTCAATTCTCGAATCACCTTTAATTCCTTATTTAGACGATCTAAAATCTCATCGGTTACCTGATCATATCGATACTTTAAGCCTTCAAAAGCCTTATCTTTCAACAGTTCAAAATCTTCCTCCTCCGAATTGGTAAAGCGCTTTTTGTTTTTGTTCGTACCAAATTCAAACTCCATGTTACAATTGACCAAGAGCTTTTCTGTGTTCTCAATTATCCGTGGATATTCTTGATAAATGGCCAACAATTCCTGTTTACTTCGGTATTGATTCTCAAAATCAGCTTGCTCATCTTTAGCTAGTTTGCTCAGTAAAGTATTTTTATCGATGGCACGCAATAATCGATGGATATTGTAGTCGCGTTTGTTACGGAAACTAGCTGTTTGTAAAATCACCAACTTATCTTGATGATTTTTCCATTCGGTAAATGGCAAACGCAATAAATCTTGTGGACTAACACCCATATATTCATGCTCTTTTAAATCTCTAAGTTTAGATGAAAAAGGGTAAACAACATAAGCGTGATCAAAGTTTGGAGCTTTTGCTTCAAACTCTTTTTTATCATGTAAATGTGGTGTTAAAAACTCATTGAGCTCCCGAAATCCATCTGCATTTTTTGCAATTGCCACATACTGCTGCTTTACCCCATTTCGAAAATCAACACCTACAACTGGTCGAATTCCAAATTCTTTGCTTCTTCTTACAAAATCGAGACTTGCCGCCGTGTTGTTGATATCCGTTAAGACAACAACCGAAAAGCCTCCTGAAGTAACTTCCTTTAAAAGCTCTTCGGTGGAAAGTGTTCCGTATTTAAAACTATAATAGGTATGGCAATTTAGAAGCATGATTCTGAAGTCTAAAAGGTCAAAAAGTCGAACAGTCGAACAATCAAATAGCTCAACCGAGACTCTGACAGGTCTTTCTATTCTAGCATTACGAGTAAATATTACGGTGCGCTGCACCTAACAATTTAATTTTGCGCTAACTGCTAACTGATCATTCTCTTCGGTGTGCAGGAATAATTGGAGCTTGTCCATTAAAAGGGTTCATGCCACCAATGTTTTTTGATCCCATAGCAATGGCTCTTTTTACTGCATTTTGCCCGTAACGATTTCGAACATGATCCATAGCTTGATACAATTTAATTAGCTTTTCGGAGTCTTCGAATAAACGAATTTGATAGGTTCCTCCAACCAAATTGCTAAAGCGAACTCCAATCAATCGAATGAGAACTCTGCGCTCATATACCTTATCAAATAAATCTAAAACAACTGCGATTAGCGTATGATCTAAAGATGTATAGGATATTCGCTTCTGTTTTGTGTAGGTCTGAAAATCGGAATACCGAATCTTAAGCGTCACACAAGCAGTTAGTTTGTTTCCTTTTCGCAGCTGATAAGAGAGATTTTCGGCCATAGCTACCAATAAACTACGCAATTTTACAATATCAGTAGTGTCTTTCTCAAAAGTTCGTTCGCTAGAGATGGATTTTCGCTCACTCCAAGCCACCACAGGTGTGTTATCTATTCCTTGTGCTTTCTTCCAAATTACAGCTCCGTTTTTGCCCAATACACGCTCCATTAATTCCATGGGCATTTCCTGTACTGTTCGTATCTTCTCCACACCCATGCTTCGAAGCTTGTGGTAAGTTTTATCACCTACCATAGGAATTTTCTTTATGGAAAGCGGTGCTAAAAAAGGCATCTCATTTCCCTCAGGAATTTCGATGTGATTATTGGGCTTGGCCTCTCCGGTTCCCACTTTCGAAACGGTTTTACTTGTAGATAATCCAAAAGAAATGGGCAAATGCGTTTCCTTCAGAATGGTTTCTCTTAATTCTTTAGACCACAAGTAACTGGTCTGCACAAAACGATCCATTCCCGTAATATCAATGTAAAACTCATCAATGGAGGATTTTTCGAAAATCGGTGAACGCTCCTTTACAATTTCTGTTACCATATTCGAAAACTTACTGTACGTTCCACTATCTCCTCTGATCACAACAGCATCTGGGCATAATAGCCGAGCCATTTTCATTGGCATGGCAGAATGAATGCCATAAACACGCGCTTCGTAACTACAAGCCGCCACAACCCCTCTATCCGACGTTCCTCCAATCAGCACTGGCCGATTGTTCAATCGACTGTCTAATAGTCGTTCACAAGACACAAAAAATGTGTCCAAATCCATATGTACTATTGTCTTTCTCACTAAATGTCGATAATTTCGTCAATAATCTGTCGATAATTTAGTCTTTATTTGTTATCTTTGAAAAAAAGAAGCTATGTTTTTTGCAGAAAATATCAAGTTCCTTCGCCAGCGAAGGAAGAAATCGCAGCTTAGTTTAGCTGATCAACTGAGCATTACACGAACCACTTTAGCAGGATACGAAAAGAGTGTTCAGCCTCCTTTTCATGTATTGATTAAATTCGCCGAATATTTCGGTGTTTCTATCGATGCCTTAGTCCGCTATAGGCTAAAAGAGCTATCTGAATTTCAGCTTTCGCAGATTGAAGATGGATTTGACATTGATGTGACAGGTAAAAAATTACGTTTGCTTACCATATCAGTAAACAAAGACGGAGAAGAAAACATAGAAATGGTTCCCCTAAAAGCACAAGCTGGCTATACCAACAGCTATGGGGATTTGGAATTTATTGGTTCATTGCCAAAATTCACGCTTCCCTTTCTACCAAAAGATAAAACCTACCGAACTTTCCAAATACAAGGCGATTCGATGTTACCAATACCTGAAGGTGCATGGGTAACTGCTTCCTTTATTCAAAACTGGGAACTAATTAAAGAGGGAACTCCTTGTATTATTGTAACCGAAGAAGATGGAATTGTATTTAAAGTTGTATATAAGCAATTGGAGAAAAATCAAACATTACTTCTGGTTTCCTCTAATCGGAACTACAAACCATATGAGCTCGCTATTGGAAAAGTAATTGAAATATGGAAATTTGAAACTTTTAATGGGTTTGAGATTGAATAAATATGGATTTTTAACATCTGCTTAAACAGGATTCTCTAAAATAGACCGTAATTTTGCAACGGTTTTAATTAAATCCGAAAAAAAACAAAACTCAAAATAAACAAAATGAAAGTAGTTGCATTTAACGGAAGTCCAAAAAAAGAAGGAAACACATATCATGCATTAAAATTGGTTTGTGAACAGTTGGAGGAAAAAGGAATTGAGACAGAAATCGTAAATGTTGGCATTAAAAATGTAAAAGCATGTACTGCCTGTAATATGTGTTTTAAAAATCGAGATGAAAAGTGTATCATCAAAAATGATGATGTGAATGAGTGGATACAGAAAATGAAAGAAGCAGATGGTATTATCCTTGGTACTCCTGTTCATTATGCATCATTAAGTGCCAGTTTTAAATCTTTCTTAGACAGAGCTTTTTATGTTGCTGGAGCAAATGGAAGTCTGTTACGTCACAAAGTTGGCGCTTCGGTTGTTGCTGTTCGTCGTTCAGGAGGTTTACCAGCTTTTAACGAATTAAACAACTACCTAACCTATTCGGAGATGATGATTCCTACTTCGAACTATTGGAATGTAATTCATGGCTTGATGCCTGGTCAGGTGGAAAAGGATGAAGAAGGGGTACAAATTATGAGAGTATTAGGTAAGAATATGGCTTATCTTCTTCAGCTTGTAGAAAACGGAAAAGATAAAGTTGAAGCTCCTGCAATCGAAAGAAAAGTAATGACCAACTTTGTTCGATAAGTACACTAATTCCAAATCAGAAAGAATTACTGATGTTAGATTTTAAAATAGAAGAAGAAAAGTGTATTGAATGTGCTTTGTGCGCTCAGGATTGTCCTGTTCGCATCATTAAAATGGATCCGAAGCCAATCATTCTTCCTAACAAAGAAAAGAACTGTTTGCAATGCCAACATTGTTTGGCCATTTGCCCAACCGGAGCTTTATCTATTTTAGGTAAAAAACCGGACGATAGTGTATTGGTTAAAGGCGAAATTCCAAAAGCGCAAACTTTAAGCCGATTAATAAAAACAAGACGTTCGATTCGAAAATACAAGCAGGAAGAAATTGAACCTGAATTGATTCAAGAATTAATGGATACTGCCTCTTATGCTCCTACAGGACATAACGACAATGCAGTTCTATTATCTTTAATTGATAACAAATCGGATTTAGAAAAGTTTCGAGAGCAAGTGTATGTTTCAATTAAAAAAGCCAAAGAAACTGGTTCTTTAGAGAAACAATACGAACACTTGTCTGTTTTTCAGAAAGTATGGGAATCGAGTAAAACGGATATCATTTTTAGAGATGCTCCACACTTGCTGATTGCCTCGGCTCCTTCGGTTGATTCTTCTCCTGAAGCAGATTGTTTAATTACTTTAAGCTATTTTGAATTATTGGCTAATACTCATGGCATTGGCACACTTTGGAATGGTTTGGTAAAATGGGCCATTAATGATATTGATCCAAATCTTAGAGTTTTAATCGGCATTCCCGAATCGCATACAATTGGTTATGTTTTACTATTTGGAAAACCTGATGTAAAATATACCCGAAGTATACAATCTGACGGTCTAAAAATTAATCGGATACAATTGGAAAAATAAATATCAACAATATTATAAATTAAATAGAAACCCGAGATGAATATCATTTCGGGTTCTTTTTTGTAAAAAAACATCTCATTCCAATGATATAAAAATCAAAATTATTATTAACAATAATTAACACTCTATTATCTTTCTGCCATTCAGCATTTAGCACATCTATGTAACCAAGGATCATCCGTGTAAGATATTGTTTGCGTCATTAAATCAAGCTAAAATTGTACTGAATTTAAAAGCGTAAATATGAAAGTCGGTATAATATTATTAATGAGCATCAGTCTATTTTTCTCGACCAATGCTGAAGCAAATAAGAAAGATATGAAAGAAGAAAAAAAAGAGTATCCAAGAGCTTTTTCCCATATTGGAATCACAGTTCCAGATTTGGATAAAGCTGTAGCATTTTACACCGAAGTGATGGGATTTTATATTATTATGCCACCTACCGAGGTTGTTGAGGAAAATGAGACTGCAATTGGTCAAATGTGTATCGATGTGTTTGGCAAAGGATGGGAAACATTTCGCATTGCTCACCTCTCAACGGGTGATCGAATAGGAATTGAATTGTTTGAATTTAAAGAAAGTAAAGAACAGAAACCAACATTTGAACCCTTCAAGACTGGATTGTTTCACTTCTCGGTTCAGGATCCTGACGTAGAAGGCTTGGTTGCCAAAATTGTTGAACATGGTGGAAAGCAACGCATGCCAATCAGAGAATATTATCCAGGAGATAAACCTTACCGTATGTGTTATGTAGAGGATCCTTTTGGTAATGTTTTTGAAATTTATTCTCACTCCTACGAATTGCATTATTCACCCGGAGCGTATAAGTGATGATCCCTTGCAAAATTTTGTCCCCATTTATCTAATTCTAGGATAATGGGGATTATTGCTTTGCCCGATTCGGTTAATTTATAAACGACATGAGGAGGTACTTCTGGATACACTTCACGACTTACCAATTGATCATTCTCTAATGCTCTTACAGAAAAGGTAAACATTCTATTTGATAATCCATCTATGGATTTCTGTAGTTCTCCAGATCGCATCTCACCATCCTTTAAATGAAAAAGGATTAATGATTTGTATTTGTCACCTATTAAACGAAGTGCAAAGGCAAGAGAACAAATATATTCCTTTCCATCGTAGTTGATTATCTTAGGAGTACAGTTACTATTTTCCATATAAATCTAAATTTATTAGCAAAGATAAGGTTTTACGAACTTGTATTCATCATCATGTTTAAAACTTACATTAGCAATAAAGCCATTATTCTGTTACTAGAATAATGGCTTTGCTCTTTATATAAATACTTATCTAATTCACTTCTGATTCTTTTTTCTCATGCTTTAACATCCATGTAAAGATATCAGTGGTAAATGAATCGCAATCTTTATTTTCTTTTCCAATTCCTGTTCCTTCATAAGTACAAGTCCATGAATTGTGTCCCAAATTAGGATAAAGTGTAATTTTAGCTTTTTCGCTTGGGTTAATCTTATTAATTGCCTCAATCATACTTTTTGATTGAGAAGGAGCAACAGTTGCATCACTCTCTCCATGAAATGCCCAAACAGGGATATTTTTGAAATTTTCCGCTTGGTCAGTATTACCACCACCACAAATCGGAACAACTGCTGTTACGTGAGACTCATCGCCAAATGTTCCAACATAATTAAAACATCCAAATCCGCCCATACTTAATCCAGTTATATATATTCTTCGTTCATTAATTTTATATTTTTCAATAATATATTCAACAAATTTTTTCATCTTATCTGCACGCCAGCTTTCGTCATGGCACTGCGGAGAAATTACCAACATCGGATACTTCGGCGCCCAATTTCCATTTTCAATCATCTTTGGAGGTCCGTTTACAAGAATTCGCTCCAAATATTCCGGATGCTTTAGACTATTGCCTTTTTCACCTGCACCATGCAAAAATATTAGTATTGGATACATTGAATCTTGATCATCATCGTAGCCTGAAGGTTGATATGCATAATAACCATATGGCGTATTAGCTTCTCCTAATAAATGACTGGAATGAATTCCCCCGTCATCCGAAGGAAGGTTTGAAAGGTTATAGTAATCGGTTTTAGATAAACCTTCATCATCGGAACAAGAAGCAAAACAAAATAAGAAGAGAATACAAAAGAATAAAACTATACAGTTTTTCATGGCACGAAATCATTTTATAATTATCAATAAATTTTAATTATGCAATAATACGAGATGAAAGTTCTTTTGTAAGAAAAGAATACAATAATTTTATGTTTTTGTTAAATAATTCACACTTTTACATCAGGGTATATTTTATTGATTCAACCACTTCTTAAAATCTGCACACCGATCCTGACTAACAATTGCATCGATACATTCTGCATGATTAGGGCTCAGAATTAATTTTATTCTATTTTTCGAATAGTAGTGCATCTCGTTAATGGCTTGGTAGCTAACCATGAATTTACGGTTAATGCGAAAAAATAATTTTGGACTAAGTTTGTTTTCTAAAGACGAAAGTGTTCCATCAAAAAGATAGCGATTCCCATCAAATCCAAACAAATAAAGCGCCTTGCCTTCTGCCATAAAATACGCTACTTGTTCAACTTCTAATGAACTCAAACGATCGCCACGACTCACAAGAAATCGTTCCTGATATTGCTCTCCAGTCATTAGATTATTTAAGGATTTATGAAGAGCATTAAAATCGAGAGTCTCCTTCTCTTGAAATAACTTTTCGAACTTTTCTAATGCAATTTCCACATCATCACAATCCATTGGTTTCAATAAATAATCAACACTGCAATGTTTAAAGGCCTGTATAGCATATTGATCGTAAGCTGTTGTAAAAATGACCGGTGTTGTCACATCCAATCTGTCGAATATCTCAAAACTGTTACCATCTCCCAGATGAATATCCATAAATATCAAATCAGGCTTATTTTTAGATAGATACCGCACAGCCTGTTCAATATTTTCTAGATGTGCTTCAATTTTAATTCTATTTGGGCGTAAAGTAAGCAGCATTTTCTCCAACTCTCTTGCTGCCAATTGTTCATCCTCAACAATAACTATTCTAATCATTTATGTCATTTTTTTACGCGTCCAAATTACAAAAGAAAAGGGGTAATCCGTAATGGAAAACCCCTAATTTCAATGTATTAATATGCTAATTTAACCTAATTATTCAAATTTGGATTGTTTTGTACAACTTCGTTTGGAAAAGGAATTACATAACGAGCATCATTTTCGTTAAGAATAAACTCTTTTGATACTTCACTCGTTTCTTTTACGATATGAGTTATCGAAGGCTTTCCCATTCTCTTTAAATCGAACCAACGATGACCTTCCGCGCATAATTCTTTAAAACGTTCGTTAAAAACACGTGTTTTCAAATCCGTTTCTGAAAGATTATCAATAATAGCTTTTTCAGCTTCAACAGTTTCTGTCGTATATCTTTTCTCAATTAATGATTTTAAAAAGCTTTTTGAGGCATCAAAATCTTTCAGGTTAAAAGCAGCTTCTGCTGCAGTTAAATAAAGTTCCGACAATCTGAATGTTGTTTTAAATTGATCGTAACTAACCTTATTTCCTGAAAATTTATATCCTGAAGCATCGTAATCGTACTTCAGATATTTTGAAAAACGCATATCATTTGTTCGATCAAAAGCATCAGTTAAAGCTGAAGATGCAACAACAGCACTATGAATTTTAAAATCACATGTTTTTTCTAAGGCCAAAATCGATTCTGATGACTCAAAATGAGTTGGTAATACATCATCATCGCCAAAACTTGCAAAATTTACAAGTGAATAGGCTTCATTATTAATCACCTTTTGAGCAGCATCAAGCGCCAAAGCCCATTGCCCTGTGTACAGATAAAAACGAGCCTCGAATGCATTGGCTGCATTTAGGGAGAAACGGTATCTTAGAACAGCTTCTTCTTGTTTATCAACACTCATCAACTTTTTTCCCTTATTAATATCAGCAATAATGCTATCATTCATTGCTTTTAATGTGCTTGGGAAAGGATTTACATCCAAATCAACTAAAGTTACTAACGGAGCTGTCCTTAACTGATCGTTAGTACCTGGTTGATATTGATCTCCGAAAATGTTTGACAAAATAAAATGAGAATAAGCTCTCAAAAGATAAGTTTCACCTTTGGTTTGATCAATTTCTTCTTGCGTACCTTCAATCGCGTCATCAATATTTTCCAGAATATAATTACAATAAAAAATTGTTTTATACATTGGTAAATATCCAAGATCAGACTCTGCTCCTCCTGCATTTTGATCCCACTGATAAATATTTCTGTAATCGTACAATCCTTCAGAATCGCCTGTTTTTAAATCCATTTCGTCAGAAGCAATTGCTACTAATCCCCTACTGTTTGGAAAATTACTATATGCCTTTGTAAGCATTTCTCTGAACTCAATCGCACGTGTTGGAATTACTTGCCCTTTGGGTTTCACATCCAAATAATCATCGCAAGAACTGAATCCAATTGCAATAAGTGCAAATAATAAAAATATGTTATTTCTTATTCTATTCTTCATTTTGAATATTCTTATAAGGTTCTAATCTGCTTTAATTTTTAGAAATTTGCTTTTACCCCAAATGATACCGTTTTAGGAAGAGGTTGTGCCAATGGATTTCCAATTGTTTCAGGATCTAAATAATCCTTATAGTCTCCATAAAGCACTGCTAAATTTCTCGCTTCAACAAACACTCTTAAACCACTAAGATTAAGTTTTCTTACAAAATCATTTGAGCAAGTATAACCCAATCGTACTGTCTGCAGACGAGCATAACTAGCATCACGAACATTTGAACTCAATAAGCGTTCTATTGCAGGGTTTGTTGCCAATAAATAATAGGTACTATACAATGGATCCGATTTAGAAGCTCCATCTACAATTCTTGGTAATGTAGCCTCCGTATTTTCAGGAGTCCATCTTTCTAAGACTGATTTATTCCAATTCAATCCTCTATCAAAATTAGTCATACTGTATTTTGGCTGAGCAAGAACCTTATGACCAAGATTGAAAACAACACCTAAACTTAAATCAAAACCTTTATAGGTAAATTTATTGGTTAAACCTCCTGAATATTTTGGGTTTGATGATCCCGAATAAGTATATAGTTCGCGTTGTTCAGCAGCTGTTAGTTTCGAAGTAAAAGTTGGAGGCACAATATTCAGTAATTCTTCATCTGTTAAAACATAACCAAAACTTTCATACAATGCTTTTAAATCTTGTCTGCCTTTAATCGATGTATCTTCCATTTGGAAAGCATCCGCCAACTTAATCTTATCCCCATTTTTCTTATAAATCATAGGAACGCCATTTTCATCTAAGCCCGCTTGTTTCAGCGTAAATATCGAATTAATAGGATGTCCTACCTGATTTACCGATGGTGTTAATAAATTGTTCGCATTTAAAATCTTATCTACATTGCTAGTATTGTAAGCAATATTTAGTTGAGTTGACCATGAGAAATCCTTCGACTTAATATTTCTTGTGTAAATAGATAATTCAACTCCCTTATTGGTAGTCTCAGCAAAATTTACCGATGTTACATTAAATCCAGTTGAGTAGGCAAGTGATTTAGGCCCAATCAAATCAGACGATTTACGAACATATCCATCAATACTACCACTAATGGTATTCTTGAAAAAACCAAAATCAAGTCCTAAATTATAGGTCGAAGTTTTCTCCCATCTTAATTTTGGATTAGGTGGAGATGAAACGGTTAAGCCATTCTCATCAGCTCCTGGTAAAACTTTAATTCGGTTATAAGTTCCAATTACATATGGAGAGGTTGATTTATCGATATTACCTTGTAAACCATATGATGTACGCAACTGTAGTTTATTCAAAAATGCAACCTCCTTCAAAAAGCTTTCTTCTTTTATTCTCCAAGTTCCACCAATTGACCACAATGGCAAATATTTATATTTTCGATTTACACCAAAGAGATTAGATCCATCCCATCGAACGCTTCCGAAAACAGTATATTTATCCCTGTAAGTATATCCACCAGTACCAAAGAAAGAAACGTATCTATCTTTTACATCTCCTGCTAAATAAGAAGGGAAAGTTTTATAGTCTTTATCATCACGATATGCTATTGCTTGTGTAGTCAAATTAAGTTCGTCATAACCATAACCAAAACTTTGAATCGTTTTTAAAGAAGACTCTCTTAGTTCATTACCTAACATGAAAGAAACATCATGATCCCCATTGATATTCTTGCTGTATTTTAATATGTTTTTTAAGGTATATTGAAAACGATCACTTGCATAGTTTCGAATAATTCCTCCTGTTTTAGGAAGAAGAAAATCTTTTCCACCATTATAACGACTGCGATAGCGCATGTCTCTTACATAATAACTGTCCTGTTTTGCAAGTTTTTCGTTTGCAAGCTTATCTATCTGTAAGCCTAATTGAGATTCAAATGTAAAGGCATTCGTCAATTTCCATTCGATATTGAAATTTGCCAACACACCGTCACTTTTTAGTTTGTTTCCAGTATTTTCGCGTTCTTCCAATATATTGTAATCTAACAATTGTCCTGTTGTACTATTAATGTCCTTGTCGTATAGATAGGCATTATTTTCGTCGCTAGGTAAATAGTAAGGATTTGCTTTACGAGAATAATATACAGGATTAGTAAAAGATCGGCTATCCGTTAAATAACTTTTATTAATTCTTCTGTTAACCATTAAAGAAACACCAGCCTTAAAACGACTGCTAACCTTAAAATTATTTTTTACTGAAAGGTTATAACGATCTACAGAAGTTCCTGAAAGGTTTCCTTTTTCGTTATAATAACCAGCCGAAATATAGAAATCGTTCTTATCAGTTCCTCCAGAAATACTAAAGTGATGATTTTGCGAAATTGCATCTTCATACAATTGATCATTCCAATTGGCATTCACATTTCTTAATGCGCTTATTTCCGACTGGGCGTCAGCTGGAATAGCAGACAAACCACCCGATTTAAACAAATCCAATGCGCTGTGATTGCTTAAAATACGACCAATAGCACCCTGATTAGGTTTATATGAATATCCTGATTTTGCCAATTGAAGTTCCAAATCAACTTTCTCTGATGAATTCATCAAATTTAATCGATCAATATTTGGCTTTGGTTTGTAACTAAACGTTCCTGAATAGTTAACTCTTACCTTTCCTTTTTTTCCTTTTTTTGTTGTAATAACAATTACACCATTTGCTGCACGAGCACCATAAATTGCTGTTGCCGAAGCATCTTTTAAAACTGTGATACTTTCGATATCATCAGGATTTACTCCAGCAATTGGCGAACTTGTTAATTGATCAACATCGATATCATCCTGATCCGAAGGTAAATCTGTTCCTTCTAATGGTATACCATCAAGAACCCAAAGTGGATCTTGTGGCCCATTAAGTGAAGCCGTTCCACGGATACGAATTCGTGCGGGTGCACCAGGAGCTCCTCCAGTTGATTGTACGCTAACTCCTGCCAATTGTCCTTCTAACATTTGGTCAACACCAAGTACAGCTGCCTGCTTACTTTCCTCAATATCAAGCGTTGTAACAGCGCCAGTTAACTTTCTTTTTTCAATTTTTTGATATCCTGTTACAATTATCTCTCCTAGCTCACTAGTTGATTCGCTAAGTTTAATTGTAACAACTGTTTTGCCTGTGATATTAACCATTTGAGTTTCAAAACCAAGAAAGCTACAAGCTATGGTATTTAATCCTTTAGGAACCTCTAGGGTAAAATTACCATCAAAATCGGTAATGGTTCCTAATGTAATGTTCTCTATAATCCCTTTCATATTGGTTTCTGTACCGATCGTTGATTTATCGATATATACCGATGCTCCGATCAGAACTTCCCCATCCTTTTCAGAGAGAACCTTTCCTGAAATTTGCTTCATTTCTTGAGCCGATACAAATAGCGGCATCAAAATCAAAAGCAAGCTTAGCAGTCTTTTCATAAATTCTTGTTTTTATTGGTTAGTAAAATAGTGGTTAATTCATACAAAAAAACAGATTAGGAGAATTTTACACTCCTAATCTGCTATGGTCAATATTATTTATTACTTAATGCGTGTTCTATACGAAGAATAAGATCCTGATAATGAAAGCGTGTTGCTTCATTACCAATATTTTTCTTTCTCTTCAATAAATCTTTAATTCGGAATAATTCTCCTCTTTTTACCGACACTTCATCTGAAACACGGTGCATAGTGGCAAAAAATAAGTTGCGCTTCGCATAAGTACTCGCCTGTTCTTCTTTCTCATCAGCAAATATTGCATTGTTCTTCACGCCATACTCACAAAGCATTGGCATATGTCCATGATCTGATCCACAAGAGCAATCTGAAGCATGCAATGATTTTTTACTTGTCTTTTCTAAAGCTTTGTTCTGAGCAATAATTAAAGCATCTACAAAATTCTTTTGCGACTGACGCTCAAATACTGATAAACTTCTTCCCTTAATAGTCTGCGCAAATACACCTTGGTGCAAGTCGCTCATCATTTCTGTAAGTGAATATGCATCATTCCCATTATCGGCTTCGTTTTGTAGCATTCTTAACAAACGCTCTTTCTGAAGTAATGAGTAAAAGATATGTGCGTGTAAATCACGAAATAGTGTCGTTGGCGCATATTCAATATCGCCAATAGGCGATTCCTTAATAGGATATGTTTTATTGTAGATATCTGCTTGGGTCAACCATTCCGGAATATCAATTACCTCTTCTAATAAGTATTTAATAGCATCCTTTTGCTTTGCCTTCTCAACGTGAGTATAAGCCGCTTTTTTCTCACCATAAACAGGTTGATCAAGATATATACCTCCAACATTGGTCACCACATGGTTGGCATAAGTGAACCATTGCCCAATAATACCCATCATCATTTTTCCAGCCTTCTCGTAATCCTTACCTTCTTCGTAAGTCCAATCTTCAACTTGTGGTACAATGCGTTCCAGGTTTTTTAATCCATAGCGACTTGCATGCATTGAATTATCTCCCAAATCTTCGCTTTGCGCCGATGGATCAATTGTATTCTTTCCGTTCTGCTGAGGTCCATAGTGGTATAAAGGATCCGTTTCGTGTTTACGGAGCATAGCAGTTTGTTCACTTAATTCATCCCAAGGATTGGCTTTATTATTCCATTTGTAAGCCCATCCAATTGCAAAAATATCGTAAACTCCAATTTGCGGTGTAATATTCTTAACACCATCTCCAGGTTGTGCAACATAATTAAAACGAGCGTAATCCATAATCGAAGGTGCTGTACCTCCCATTTTATCTGTGTAAGTTTTCGATCTTAATGAATCAACCGGATAAGCATATGAAGCTCCCATGTTATGCATTAACCCTAAGGTATGACCAACCTCGTGCGAGGATACAAAACGAATTGCATGAGCCATATGTTCGTCTTCGAATTTATTAGCTCTTGCTTTAGGATCGATGATACCTGTTTGAATTCTAATCCAGGATTGTAAGGCCGTCATAACATTATGCCACCAAATAATATCGGCTTCTATAATCTCCCCGGATCGAGGATCGACAACTGAAGGGCCCATCGCATTAGCTTGGCTTGATGCTGCATATGTCACCATTGAATAGCGAACATCATCACCATCAAAATCAGGATCGTCTACAGGAGCATCTTTAGCAATAATAGCATTCTTGAAACCTGCTTGTTCAAAAGCAATTTGCCAATCGTTTATTCCATCTTTTATTGCTTGACGCCATTGAGCAGGTGTAGCAGGGTCTACATAATAGACGATTTGCTTTTGTGGTTCTACCAGCTCTCCAGCCAGATACTTTTCAACATCTTCTTTTTTAGGCTCTAAACGCCATCTTGTAACCAATTCACGATTTTCAAGAGCTTGCTGTTTGTCGTTAAAATAGTGTTGTTTGGTTGTAAAAAAGCCAACTCGTTTATCAGCAAATCTAGGTTTCATAGGGTTTTCATCTAATAAAACAATATTAGTCGTCACCTCAATAGAAACAGTAATACCTTCGGCTTTAGTTGTAAGCAGCGATTTCATAATCAAGTTTTGCGGAAAACTTTTTGCTTTACTAATTTTAGATAGGCTCTTTAATGCCGATCCTGGCATTCCCAAAACAGTAAACAGATCATTCAAGCTCTTTTCAGAACCATCAAAAATCTTATTCACTTTAAAAACACATGAGGTCGAATCTTTTCCAAAACAAGCTAAGTCAAAGCTTTCTCTAATAGAAGGGATATAATTGTCGCGAACCGATTTGGTAATGGCATCGCCCTTTTTTCCTTCGTAGTATGGATGATAAGTAGTCACCCAAACTTTTTCATTTAAGGTATCGGCCTCGAAACGAATTAAAAGGTTCTGGTAATTGATTCCTTTATTAATACCCATCTCATTAATTTGAGAAGGAACCTTAGAGATCTTATTGACTAAAAGAAAATCACGGCTAAGCAGTGAATCAGAAATCTCGAAATAATAATCCTTTTTTACTCTGTGAATATCAATTACCCCTTTTTTTGTAATTGCATCAGAAGAAATTATTTCATCATACTTTTTTAATTTAGAATCGGAGTCTTTACCCTGAATAGAGTCTGACTCGCTTTTTACATTCTTCTTTTTCCAAAAATTGAAAATACCATCCTTAGCTGAAAGAATGGATCGTTCTGATGCTTGCAATTGTAAACTCGTTCCCCCAAGAATGCAAGCTATCAAGAACAATCGCGAAAATTTGTGATTTGGTGTGATTGTACTTAATTTCATTTAATATATTTTGTTTGTAGTTGTGAGCATCGCCCTACACGAATACTCACGGCACTACAAAATTCATTTTTGCGTTTTACAATACCCAATGAAGACCATTGAGCAATAATTCGAAACAAAAATGAATTAATTCTTATCTACAAGAAAAAAGAAAGGAGTGAATCGGAAAGATTAAGGAGTGAATGACAATAAAACTGGTGTGAAACAATAGCACCAATTCAAAAAACAATCATTAAGTGTTAAAACAAGGGCAATTTAACTCTGAAAAAGCCATTTTCTATACCATAAACAGGTTGCTTATCACCTAGAAAACCATACAAAGCCTCCAACGTTTTTAATCCCGTACCAGAAGTATGGCTTAGGTCTGTTCGAGGTTGGTATTGATTTTCAACAATTAAATAATATTCATCGGAAACGGAGATTTTAATTAGAAGTGGTTTCTCACTTGTAATTATATTGTGTTTGATGGCATTTTCCACTAATGACTGAATACTTACAGATGGAAGCTTTTTGCTAAGTGCTTCTTCTTTTATATCGTATTCTAAAAGTAAATTTTCGCCAAAGCGAATTTTCTGCAAGAAAAGATACTGCTTAATAAAATTCATCTCCTGTTTTAAGCTGATCAGATTACTGTTATTGCTATCCAATAAATAACGATACACCTTCGATAAATTCAAAATAAATTTACGCGCTAACTTTGGTTCTCCTTCAACCAATGCATAAAGGGAATTTAAAGAGTTGAATAAAAAGTGTGGATTAATCTGATTTTTTATATTCTTTAATTGTGCTTTTACTTTCTCTTCTTCCTCTTCAATAGCCTTTCGTCGAAGTTCAAGTGTTTCACTAATATCAAAGCGAAAGCTGGAAACACCTACCACTTTTCCTTCAACATCGGATATTGCATTAAAAATTTGCTGGTAATCTATTCCATGTCTTTGAAATTCAACCAAAAAATGATCTCCTAAAAGTGCTCTGTCCAAATATTTTTTCATTTGAATACGAAAATCTCCATAATAGGCGTCTAATAAATTATCTCCTACCTGAATTGAACCACCTTCTTTATTTTCAATATTATTTTTGTGGACACTATTAAAACTTGTGTATTTATAAGTCTTGCCAACCGAAAAAATCATAATCTGATCGGTACTTTCCATGATTGAAGATAACTTATTCACTTCATTTCGATGTTTTTTCTCGGCTCTTTGCCTTTTTCCAGATTCATAAAGCCAACGACGCTGAGAAAAATAAAGAAAGACCATTAACAAAAGAGCCAATACCAAACCAATTAATATGGTTGAATTTCTTATTTCCTGGACCGATTCTTTCACATTAAAAAGAGGAACACTTACGGTAATTAACCAATAATCCCTACCATTTGCAATTCGAATTGGTTGGTATACCCTCATTACTGGGAGATTCAAAAACTCGGAATGAACTTCCTTCTGTTGCTTTTCACCAGTCTGCAATGCCAACTGTACAAAACTCGAATCTAAATGATTACCTACCTGCTTTCCAATTAGGTTTTCATCAGGATGTGTAATACAAATGCCATTTTTTGAAATGATACTCACAAATGCTCTCCCCAAGGATTTTACATCATAGAAGATTTGTTGGAACTTTTTCAAATCAATATCAAAACCAATAATTCCATTTAAGTGTGAATTTACAATTACTGGAGTAAGAATACTGATGATCTCTTTACCTTGATCATTTATATAAGGCTGTGATAAGACAGTTCCTCTTAAATTTTGCAGTTGATTCAATAATATTTTCTCATGAATAGCAGAAGGAGATTTCACTATAATAGAGTCATTTATTTTTTCCAAAGCGACTCCACTCATTGTATCATTTTTATCTATCCTAATAAACCATCGAGCAGATATTTCCGGACTTACCATTAGGTCCGATTCCAATATCTCTTTAATCACAGGAAGTTCTCGTCCAAAAGCGAATTCTTCAACTGCATCGGTATAAAGTTCGGCTTGTCTGCAACTATTTTCTATCTCAGTCTGAACAATTAGAAAACTATTTTGCGCTTTCGACAATGCCAAATCAACACTCATTTTACGTGCTGTAATGGTCATTTTATCGCCAATAAAATAAGCTACTATCCCAAAACTTAGAATAATAACAAGGCCTATGAATATAATGGATTTATTACGTAATTTCATTTTCTTTTGATTTCATATTTTAATACAGCTCTAACAACTTACAAAGCTTTAGTGTTAATAAAGAAGTGTTGTTAATTTCTATTTAGATTACAAATGTAGTGTTTCACGAGATTGATTGAGTAATTTGAGTAAAATTTATCTTTTAGCCATCACTAATGCCTCAAGCTGCAATAAAATCAGATTAAACAATTCATTAACAGGGTCAATATCCTTTTTCAGCCTTTACGTACATTCAAGGATATCAAACACATCTGAAAATGTAAAACTAAATGTTATTTGGCCAAAAACAGCCTTTCTTCTTCATACCCTTTCTAAATTACATGTTTTCTAACATATTTTACGATATTTGCTAACTGTTCCATTTTCAGATCCTTTGCCATTACAATATCGTTTGCGCTCTCAAACTCACTATAACTAGGTATTGTGGGAGAAAATTAAAAGATGTTCCTTTGCAGCCTGAAAGCAAAAAGGAGTTAAGAGTCTTCTTCTTTTACTGATCAGTAGATCGGGTTTTCAATAGAGATAACAACCAAAATTTTAAGCGAACAAACACCAATAAGTCATGGTGCTTAATTGATTTTCAATTGATCCCTGACTGATGATTGTTCCATTCAACCATTGAAAAAAATCATTATTAGAATGAAAAGAGTTCAATTCAAAGCCGGTGAGTGGCAAAAAACTATTAACGTAAGAGATTTCGTTAGTAACAATCTAACTTCTTACGAAGGAGATGCTTCATTCTTAACTGGAGCAACAGAACGCACAAAAAAATTATGGGACATCTGTAAAGATGCAGTAAAAGAAGAGCGCGCAAACAACGGTGTTCGCTCTATAGATACTGAAACAGTATCAACAATTGCTTCTCACGGAGCAGGATATATCGACAAATCATTGGAGTTAATCGTAGGTCTTCAGGCTGACGAATTGCTTCGTAGAGCAATGAAACCTTATGGTGGTATTGCGGTTGTTGAGAAAGCATGTACTGAGCAAGGTCTTGAAGTTTCAGATCGTGTTAAGGATATTTTTCGCAATTTCGCAAAAACTCATAATGATGGTGTTTTTGATGCTTATACTGATGAAATTCGTAAATTTCGTTCATTAGGTTTCCTTACAGGCCTTCCTGATAACTACGCTCGTGGTCGTATTATTGGTGACTACCGTCGTGTGGCTCTTTACGGTATCGACCGTTTGATCGAAGTAAAGAAAGCTGACTTAGCAGGTTTGACCGGATCTATGACAGATGAATTGATTCGTCTTCGTGAAGAGGTTTCAGAGCAGATTAAAGCTTTAGGTGAAATTAAGGCATTAGGTGCGAAATATGGTTTAGAGTTGAATCGTCCGGCTGAAACAGCTCAAGAAGCTATTCAGTGGGTATATATGGGTTACCTGGCTGCTGTTAAGGAGCAAGATGGTGCTGCAATGTCACTGGGTAATGTTTCTACTTTCCTTGATATTTATATCGACAGAGATCTTCAGGAAGGTACAATTACTGAAGAATTTGCTCAGGAAATGCTTGATCAATTCGTAATGAAATTGCGTATGGTTCGTCACCTTCGTATGAATGCTTACGATGAGATTTTCGCTGGCGACCCAACTTGGGTAACTGAGTCAATTGGTGGTAAAACTATGGACGGTAGAACTAAGGTAACTAAAACCTCTTTCCGTTTCCTTAACACGCTATACACTCTGGGAGCTTCTCCAGAGCCAAACATGACTGTTCTTTGGTCAGACGAATTACCAGAAGGATTCAAGAAATTCTGTGCTCAGGTTTCTATCGATACGTCTTCTATTCAGTACGAGAATGATCAATTGATGCGTGATACGCGTAAGTCTGATGATTATGGTATTGCTTGTTGTGTTTCTTACCAGGAGATTGGAAAGCAAATTCAGTTCTTCGGCGCTCGTTGTAACTTGGCTAAAACACTTCTTTTGGCTCTTAACGGTGGACGTTGTGAGAAAACAGGTACATTACTTATCGAAGGTATTCCGGCAATGTCTAGCGACGTGTTGAACTATGACGAGGTAATGAGCAACTATATGATTGCGATGAAGCAAATGGCTCGTGTTTATAGCGATTCAATGAACATTATCCACTATATGCACGATAAGTACTACTACGAGAAAGCTCAAATGTCTCTGGTTGATACAAACCCTGCTATTAACCTAGCATACGGTATTGCCGGTCTTTCTATTGTAGCTGACTCGTTATCTGCAATTAAAAATGCTAAAGTAACTTCTGTACGTAATGAAGAAGGTTTAACAGCTGATTTCAAAATTGAAGGTGATTTTCCATTTTATGGTAACGATGATGATGCAGTAGACTGTTTTGCTGTTGAGATTCCAAACATCTTTAATGGTATGTTGAAAGATCTACCAACTTATAAGAATGCTGAAGCTACTATGTCTATTCTGACTATTACTTCTAATGTGGTATATGGTTTGAAGACTGGTGCAACTCCTGATGGTAGAGCAGCTGGTGTGCCTTTCGCTCCTGGTGCGAATCCAATGCACGGACGTGATAAGAATGGTGCTATTGCTTCATTGAACTCAGTAGCTAAGATTAATTACGAAGATTCTTTGGATGGTATCTCAAATACTTTCTCAATTGTTCCTAAGTCATTAGGTGCAACAGAAGAATCACGTCAAGAGAACTTGGTGACTATGATGGATGCCTATTTTACTAAAGGTGCTCATCACTTGAACGTAAATGTATTGAACCGTGAGCTTCTTATGGATGCAATGGAGCGCCCGGAAGAATACCCGCAGTTGACTATTCGTGTATCAGGTTACGCAGTAAACTTCGTAAGATTGACTCGCGAGCAGCAGTTAGAGGTTATTTCTCGTTCTTTCTTCGAGAAAATGTAAGATCGTTTAACGATGATATAGTAAGAGTACCGGAGCTTTCTTTTGAGAGTTTCCGGACTCTTTTTTTAATTTCATTGGTAAAGATGTACATCTGTTCTTCTCTATCACTAAACAAGCCAAAATGCTAAACGTTCATTCATTCGAATCACTAGGAACCTATGACGGGCCAGGAATTCGACTCGTAGTTTTTTTACAGGGCTGCGCATTTAAGTGTTTATATTGTGCGAACCCTGATACGATTACTTTTAAAGGAGGAACACCAACTCCACTTGAAGAGGTAATGAGAAAAGCACGTAACCAACGCCCTTTCTTTGGCAAAATTGGAGGTGTAACCATCTCTGGTGGTGAACCACTTTGGCAAGCAGCCGAACTAAAAAAGCTTTTCAGGAATTAAAAGATGATGGTTTTAATACGTGTATCGATACCAATGGTAATGTTTTTAATGATGATGTTAAAAATCTTCTTAAGAACACAGATTTAGTTCTTTTGGATATCAAGCATATTAATGCCGATTGGCATAAAACTATTACAGGTAAAACAAACGAAACAACGCTAAAGTTTGCAGAATACCTTCGCGAGAAGAATGTGAATGTGTGGATGCGTTACGTATTGGTTCCTGGTTACTCTGATCAACCTGAATACCTTCACGAAATGGGTAAACATTTTCAGGAATACAGCAATATCGAGAAATTGGAGATTCAGCCCTATCATAAACTAGGTATTCACAAGTATGAACACTTAAACATGGAATACAAGTTGAATGAAGTCCCTGAAAACACACTAGATCAACTTCAGACCGCAAAGGATATCTTCAGCCAATATTTTAAAGAAGTCATAATTAATTAAGAATTACGAATTAATAATTAGGAATTAAGATTTGAATTCAAACTTTTAATTACTAATTATTCATTATTAATTGAACAATCATGTCGTTTCAAGAAACTACAGATGTAATTGAGGTGCAAAAGCATGCACCAATCGTCAAAGTGCAACAAGGTTTTAATTCACCTAAAGAGACAGTTAAGGTTGTTAATCATACAGCGGAAGCAAAACGTGACACAGCATCCAAGAAAGTGTTTGTCTTAGCTATTTTAGCTGGTGGATATATTGCCATGGGTAGCCTTTTGGCTCTTGTTGTAGGCGGTGCAATGCCAGGCTTGGCTGCAACCAATCCTGGTTTGCAAAAATTCTTTTTCGGTGCGGTTTTCCCGTTGGGATTAATATTGTGTGCTCTTGCTGGTGCTGAGCTTTTTACAGGTAATACAGCTTACTTTATTCCGTCGGTCTTATCTAAGCGTATGTCTGTTAAAGTGCCATTGAAAAATTGGACGATTGTATATTTGGGTAACTTTGTGGGTTCGTTAATAGTTGCTTACTTTTTGGTATATCTTACCGAGGCAATTATGCATTCTCCTTCAATGGATTCTGCAATTAATATTGCAGTTGCTAAAACATCAAATCCTTTTTACAAGACCTTTTTAAAGGGAATTGCTTGTAATTGGATGGTGGCATTAGCTATGTGGTTGGCTTATGCAGCTAAAGATACAACAGGTAAAATACTGGGAATTTGGTTTCCGGTAATGGCCTTTGTTGCAATGGGCTTTGAACACTGCGTTGCAAATATGTTCTTTATTCCTGTTGCTATATTTCATGGTGCTGATATCACTTGGATGGATTTTATCGTGAAAAACCTTATTCCTGCCACTTTGGGTAATATTGTGGGGGGAGCTTTATTTGTAGGAACTGCATATTGGTACGCTTACGATAAAAAATAGTTAGCAGTTAGCAGTTAGCAGTTAGCAGTTAGCAGTTAGCACAAAACTAAATTTCTTGGTGCAGAGCACCGAGATATTTGTAGAAAATTAAATGGATTTTTAAGCTTAGGTACAGCGTACCCTTACCTTAATTTCATATATAAAGAGGATGTTCATAATATGGACATCCTCTTTTTCGTTTATGGATTTTGTAGTCTTAATTTTAAAAGCGGAGTTTCTTCTAAAATATTTGTATTCGTCTTTAAGCCAGACAGGCTGTTCTTTTATCATTACCATAAAAGAACCAAAAGGACTAAGCCACAACTCTTAGCTACCCATCACAGCTCAAAGTCTAAACAGAATAATATTCATTCGTACCTCATTCATGGGATTCTGTTATTAACACCTTTTTCACCTATGGGTGCCCAGCTTCGAGTTGAATGCCGGTTGGTATAAAATTCTAGCTTTCTAATTGTTAAATTCACATCAAAAGTAAACTCAATACTTCTCTAATTCGGAATCTGCCGATTGTGCGCGATGCGGGGCATTCAGTTGCTATAGAAAGCCAAACAGCTTCCGAGAGGCTTGATTCTTTTGCTTACTTTTTCATCGAAGTACCGAACGAAGTGAGATCATGAATGCCCGTTAAAATTATGAATGAATCAAAAAGTAAGAGCCAGTCCGGCTATAGAACAAATAAAACAAAAAGGATGTCCGATCACTCAAACATCCTTTCCCATATCTATTTAGTAAAATTCTACTTATTCTTAACCGTAACAAGCGCAGCCATTTCTTTGGCTTGATCAACGCAAGTGAAAACATTTGTACCAACCGTATTGTAGGCTAATGTTACACCCATTCTTCGGTGCTCGCGACTTGTTGGTTTTCCAAAGAAACGCAAATCTGATTTTGGATAAATTGCAGCTTTCTCCACTCCCTCAAAATAGGGGTTATTACCTTCTTTATCGGCTAAAATAACAGCACTTGCTCCTACTCTTTCCAAGGTAATTTCAGAAATTGGCAAACCCAATACGGCACGACAATGCAATTCGAATTCACTAAAATTCTGCGTTCCTGCTAAAGTAACCATTCCTGTATCGTGAGGACGTGGAGATAATTCAGAGAAGACAACACCATCTTCGCAAATAAAGAACTCTACTCCCCAAAGTCCTGATCCCGTTAAAGAGGAAGTGACCTTGGCTGCCATATCTTGTGCAACTTTTACATCAGCATCAGAAACCACTGCTGGCTGCCAACTTTGTTGGTAATCACCACGTTCCTGAACATGACCAATTGGTGGACAAAACAGTGTTGAACCATCCTTTTGAGTAACGGTTAGTAAGGTAATTTCTGAAGTAAACTTCACAAAAGCTTCTACAATAACATCACCAGAATCGCCACGACCTTTCGATCCTGCAATTTCCCATGCTTTTGCAATATCATCATGGCATTTAATTACCGATTGACCTTTTCCGGATGAAGACATTAATGGTTTAACTACACATGGCATTCCAACCTCTTCAACAATTGGGTACATCTCTTCTAAAGAGCTTGCATACAAATATTTTGCCGTACGTATTCCTAAATCTTTAGCTGCTAAATCGCGAATGGCTCTTCTATCCATTGTAAAATTTGCTGCCTTAGCACTTGGAACAACCTGAATTCCTTGCTTCTCATAATCGTAAAATCGTTCGGTACGAATGGCTTCGATTTCTGGCACAATTAAATCTGGCTGATGCTTGGCAACAACTAAATCTAAAGCGTCACCATTTAGCATGTCAATTACCTCAAAGGCATCTGCTACTTGCATTGCTGGAGCTCCCGCGTAACTATCTACGGCTACTACATTTTGACCTAAACGCTGAGCAGCAATAACAAACTCTTTTCCTAGCTCCCCCGAGCCCAATAGTAAAATCTTTTTTACCATAAAAAATTTCTTTCGATTTATAAAATGGTTTATTTAAAATAGTGTTTGGTTGTTCGGCTGCAAAAATACATTCAATTTTTCTAAAAACTTATTGAATACAATGGTTTTTCGATATTTTGAATCAATATTATCTTTTGCATCAATGTTAAGTTTTATTAAAATAATTACTACATTCGATTAATAAAACTAAACAGTATTACTATTAAAACTTCAAAAACAAACAATACAAAACGACTGGTTTTTTGAAGTGATCTCTATTTAAATAAGACTTATATGAGTAAAGAACACAAAATCCTTACTGAGTTTTTCACATTTCTTGCCACCAAACAAGATCATTTACAACTTCAAGCTCAAGACGCTGAAAAAAATATTCAGGATTATTTCAATCATCGAATAGAACTGGCTGAGATTGCTAAAGAAGAGAAAAGACAAAAGCAGTTAAAAAAGTTAGAGCTAATTGTAAAAAAAAGAGAAGAACAACAAAAACGAGCTAAAATACCCATGCAACAAACCAAACAGGTAAAAATAGCCAGTGATAAACGTCCAAAAGCAAAAACAATAAGGGAGATGCAAGCCTTGATTGATCGCATTAGAAATTAAGCTTCACTAAATTGATATTTTTTGAATGACAATCTAAAAATAGCCGTAAGCTTTAAAAAAGTTGCGGTTATATTTTTTTTGTAAATAACTCAAACAATATAAAACCAAAAACTTGGATCGCTAGATCATATTGAAAGCATTCTTATTTACCATTGGTTTTCAACAACTTTAGGCCTTCCATAGCAGATAAATCATGAGGAAAATACCAAAGACTCTTCTCAAAAAGGACTAAGGCTTCGCGACTTTTTCCCATATGATAGTTAGTCCAAGCCAGCATAATCAGTGCATCATATTTAAACGGATATAAATCAACCACTTTTTTAAAATGAAAATGTGCCATTTCATAAGACTCCTGCCCATAATAAATTAGTCCTAAACGATAATTTGCTACAGTTTGATTGGGAGAGATCTCTAGAATTTCCTTATAAAGATTTACCACCTCAGTCCATTTCCCCATAGCAGCTTTAGGCAGAACCAATCCGAATTTTGCCTCCTCTGCATAAGGTTTTAAATTTATCGCACGTTGATAGTGTGCAATAGCTTCGGTAAATACTCCTGCTTGATAATTAAGCCATCCCAGACGCAAGTTTATTTCATACGAATCTTCATCATAAACTTCTTTCAATTGCTCAAGTGCATGAGAAAAATCACCTTCTTTTTCATACTTATAGCTCTCATCGAACGCAGTTCTAACAGTCTCAAAATTCTGACCTGATAAACTACTAAATTCAAGAATTAGCATGATTAGACTGAACAATACGTATTTAATAATCCTTAGAATTTCCATTTTACACCTCCAGTTATCGATTGTACATTAACATGCTGACTGTTTAATATATCAGATATCACATAAGTGTTTTTTTCTTTTTGATGTTGATATAATAGAAATAAGCTCAATTTTCCTTTAAATACATATTGATAACAACTTATATCAATTTTAGTTTTTACATGATTGACCCCATTAAATACCGAATAGCCTTCATTCTCTACTTGCATATACATATCTCCAAAGCTATATCCCACTTGCCCCCATGTATTTTTTGCTATTCGAAACCCTAATCCACCTTTCCAATACTGCCGATTCAACCAACCTGTTTCTAATTTTTCTTCCATTTGATTCGTGAAACCACCCATTAGATAAAGATTTAGATTTCCTTTAGGATAGTAACGAACAGACAGCTCCTGTTGCCATCGAGTTAAATGATTTGCCTCAAAATACAATAGTCCAAGGCTCACTTTCCAATTGGATATATCCTGATGAAGTCCTAAAATCCCAATATAACTATTTTGAGTATTCACATAAGGCTCAATTTCAACAGTAGATGCAGGAACACTATCTTCGCCGTCACCACTTCCTTCATCGCCATTTCCACCTTCACCGCTTTCACCATCACCATTTCCTCCATTACCATTGCCATTACCATTACCATTACCTCCATTACCATTTCCAGCGATACTGGCTCCTTTCAATTTTGATATTTTCATTGCTGATTCAATTATTGTTTCTGCAGAAAGAGGATAGCCTTTCAGCTTAGTTCTTAGCCAATGTCCTCCAAAAATCAATTCTGTTCCGCACCCTAATCGAAAAGAGCTTTTCAAATAATATTGATTTTGGCTTATTTTCTCATTAAAAGAAATACCTTCCAACACACTTGAATTCTTCAAATCTACCCAGCTGTAGGCATGAAATAATGATACTCGACTCCCCAATTGATGATTCAGCCCTAAACTATAATGGTGAAAATAATTGCGAACTGTTTGCTCTTGAATCTGATCAGAATCGACCGTATAATCATCAATAAATTCATATTTCGTTTCAGTATAAATTCCAGAAATAAGTTTCGTTTTACCAATGCTGTATTTTTTCTTAACAGATTGAGGCAAATCATTTTGCATACGTATTGCATCTATATTTCTAC
Source organism: Labilibaculum sp. DW002 (assembly GCF_029029525.1). Lineage (NCBI taxonomy): Bacteria > Pseudomonadati > Bacteroidota > Bacteroidia > Marinilabiliales > Marinifilaceae > Paralabilibaculum > Paralabilibaculum antarcticum. The sequence continues at coordinate 570,128 of NZ_JAKJSC010000001.1, forward strand.
CCCCTAAGATATAGGAAAAGTACAAATACTCTTTCAGGCTAACATCCTCAGGATTCTGTTGAGAAAGCTTTTGAAAAAAAACAGCCGATTTCCGATATTTCTTCAGTTCATAATAGGCAATCCCCATTCGTAAACGCAAATAATAAAAATCAATACCTTGCTCAATATATTTTTCACCTAGCAATATGAGTTGTTGCCATTGCTGTTTTTGATAAAGCTCATAGGTCTCCTTGTGCACTTGATTAACACTCATCATTTCCTGAGCATAAACATGTGTACTAATCAAAATACTCAATATCAATATGCCTGCATATTTCCACATTTTATTTCTAATGTTTCTCCATTTTTATGAATCCTAATTTGAATAGAAGCCGAGTTTTCTAGAACAATTTCACTTTTAAAATGTTCCTTCTTAGTAAGATAATTACAAATTACTTTAGATGTAAGCTCAATTTTATCGGTAGTAATTCCATTGACCTTATTCAAATAATTTAATTGATACTCCGACTTTAAATAAATGTAAAATGGAGCTATAAAATCCTGTATGAAAAGTTTTCCAACTCCATAAACTAGGTTAGGGGGAACTTCTTCCCTCACATTTAAATTCGGATAATAGCCGAGGTAAACTTTATAACAAGAGAGATACAAATAATACAAAAGAGAACGTTTATTACCTAGATAATTATGGAACTGTAAAACGTTGCCTTCTATACTAAAGTAGGCTCGTGAATTGGTGAAGCTACAGTATAGATATGTATTCGCTAGAATATCTGACTTCACTTCAAAATGCCATTTTTTTTGGTGTAAAACCATTTTAAGATTGTCTCCTGATATCACATCAAAGCAAAATTTCTGCCCTGTTTGAAAACTCAATGCTTGATTTAAAAGAGGATGAGCTTCTCCCCTTAACAATTTAGCAGACTTTAGGGGACGAGAGTAAGATTTAAGTTCAACTTGCTTCTTTACACGCTCCATATAATGCGGCAAAGCGACATCGAAGGTAGCTGAACCAATATATGGTGTGGTTTGAAATTGAAAATGAATGTGCGGAAAGGGTGATCTGCCCGAATTACCACAAGCTCCCAACACATCTCCCTTTTTTACAAAATCTCCCTTTTTCACCTTAATACTCGCTTCCCGGAAATGGCTAAGCTGAGAATAGAGCCCATTTTGATGGTGAATGACCAAACTATTTCCCCAATTCTGATCTAAATTGACTTTGCCAATCTCGTTATCTGGTACACCATCTAAAACATTTACAATTTGACCTTCCGCTGGACATAGAATTGTTTTATTGTAACAGTAGTAGTCATCAACAATATCACCTTGATTCGTAAATTGTTTATTTTGTTCATCAACAATTGCAAAATCCCAAGCATGACGCCATTCATCCTTATGCGTATATTCTCCATCATAAGCTTGAGTAACTGTCCATTCGCCAATAAATGGCAATTGAAAATCTGACAGCATAATGGAAGATTTTCGAAGGAAATTATTTTTAGAGAAATACAAATTCTTTTCGGGAGAATTATGCTGTACACTTACCTCTTGCAATTTTTCACTGGGCTTGTATCTTAATTTTAAGATGTACAAAAATATTAGGGTAACTACATTAAATGGAAGTGCATAAATGGAAAGCCGATAAGGTGCGAACCAATGCATGCTACTAAGCGTAACTAATACAACTATTGGTAAAAGAAGTACAATCCATAAATAAGAATACAAAGAAGGGATAAGGTAAAATCCTCCAAGAGCTATTGAAGTTAGTATAAAGTTAAAGCCGATATAAGTATAACTCAATTCATTGATGTTCGCGCCAATCAAACCATAAAAAAAATAGGCAACATAAAAGCCAAATATCGCCAAAGTAAAAGCGATTCTGGAATAGATAAGTAAGCCAAACAGAATAAGTAAACCTGCCAACCAATTACTTTGAAAGAAAATAGCACCAAGTGATTTTAGAAAAACAGAAACCGAATAGAAGAGTTCAAAATTTTGAATCCGATGATAGAGATTTACAAGCAACTGACCTCCCATATCATAAAATTCATTGGCTTCATAAATACCTCTTTCACTAATCCCCAAAGTTGTTAAATCACTACTAGCCATCATGATCATCCAAAGGCCTAAGAGAAACGGAACACTTAAAAAAGGCAAAGCATATTTTGTAAAAACTCCCTGCAGAAATAAGCTTATAAAGAGTGTCAATACAGAAGATAAAATAACAAGCAAAGCAATTTCTATACTAGGTTGAAAATATAAGCCGATCCCTAAACCAACCAATAGACTATTAAAGCCGTAGGTCCCATCTTTGATATAATAAGACGAGAACCCCATTGCAAAAGCAATAACATTTGCGGCCACTAATGAAATAAGTCCAGATAGACCTGCCCAAACATCAAAAAAACTGACCAATAGCAATAGAAAAGCAAAGGTTTTGTTTCTTGAAAAAAACACCTGAGCATAACTGTTTAGGATGGCCTCTCCTAAAAATAGTATGTTCTTTTTTAATGCTTTCATTGTGATTTAAGATGTTCTGGAATATTTTCCATAGCATTGAACTGTTCGTAGGTTTCTTTCTTACGAATAAGATGTATTTTTCTATCCTCATCAATAAGCAAAACTGGAGGTCTTAATTTTATAAATTGCATCCACTGAGTCATATTATAGGCCCCGATTCTAGGAATCACAACAGTATCGCCTCTTTGAAGAAGAGGAAACTGAACAGCTTCTCGTATTACATCAATATTCATACAAAGCGGCCCGTAGATAGTCGTATTTTCTGTTTGTTCCGATTTCTGACGTGTTGGTAACACATCATGTTCGTACCAAAAAGATGTAAATAGCATATTCACTCCAATATCAATAACGGTTGCTCGGCGTCCATCTACTAAGCGTTTATTGGCTAAAACACTTCCTAACAAAAAACCGGCATCGTCAACCAAAGCCCTGCCCGATTCTAGAATTAAAAGAGGCAGATTTTCTGGAGGCAATTCACTAGCTAGCAAAGCAGAAGTTATCGCTTCAGCATAATCATCGAAAGATGGGCAAGTATCAGTACCGGGAAGATAAGCCCCTTTAAGGGTGTTTTTTGATGCAAAACCTCCTCCTAAATCAATATATTTCACGTGAGAATTAAACTTTCGAAACAAGCGAGTAGACAAATCAGCCAATTTTTCAGCTGCAATAGCATAAGCTTTTACGGCTGTTATATAAGTTCCCATATGAGTATGTAAGCCCAATAACTCCATATGTTCATGCAACATGATACGATTCATAGCATGCCATGCCTCACCATTCTCAAGATTAAATCCAAAACGATCCCATCGAGGATAAATACCCGCATCTAAATTTATTCGAATCGCTACATTTGCTTTTTTATTGAGTTTTTGAGCCAACTCTCCAAGGAAGTAAAATTCATCTAAACTATCCAAATGAATCATAGCTCCATCTTGAATGGCCCTTTCCAAATCCTCTTTTGATTTTTCTGGACCGTTAAATATGATCTGATCACCTGAAATGCCATTTTCAATAGCCTTAGTGTATTCAAAGCCAGACACGACTTCGGCCCATGCTCCTTCTGAATGAAACACTTTACATACCGCATTTAAATAGTTGGTTTTATAAGACCATGCGAACTGCACTCTCGGATAACGAGAAGCAAATGCCTTTTGAGCCTGTCGATAGGTTTTACGAATACAGGGCTCCGAAATCACGTATAAAGGAGAACCAAACTGTTCCATAATATCTGCTATGGCAACCTCTTCAATATGGCTGATGACAGGAACTCGGGTACTCATCCCAAATTTATCGGGCATCCCTGCATTAACTTTATTAATTATAGGCCGTTCGTAATCTAATTTTTTCATCTTATTCTGATTTTAAATTATGCCCATAGAGTAGTTGCCTATTGTTAGGCTTCTTTGTGCAACAAGTACTGTTAAGAGCTAGTTTCTACTTATTCAAATTTCAGTTTCTCATATCTATTCGAACTTGATATTGGAATTAAAATAACATCACATTTCTCCTTTAACAGATAGGCTTCCAAACTGAGAAATATCTCCAATTAAATCGTATGAGTATCGAATAAACATTTTCCCTACTTCATAACTCGAAAATGGTGGAGGACTCATTCCTAAAGCAAGTTTTACTAGAGCTTCCGGTAAATTTTGTCCTGCTGCAACAGCCAAGTAAACCCAAGCAGGAATTCTAGGATTAATTTCAATTAAATAATACTCATTATTAACTGTTTTTATTAATTCCAATTCCATTCCTCCTTGCCATTTGGTATTTCGAATCAGATCTCGAGTTAATGCCAACATTTTATCGTTCTGAATGGTTATGCCTCCCCAAGCTTTTCCCTTATCAGTAATATATTGTTTACGCATTGGAACCGCGCCTATTGTATTGCCCAAACCATCACCAAGCGCAATCACATTTACCTCGGTGCCACGAATAAACTCTTGAATAATTACTGGCATACCCCACTTTGCTGAAATTCGGTTAAAATAACTGTTTACCTGCTCTGTTGAATAAGCCAAATAAGCATCGTAAAATTTACCTTTTACAAGTAGTGGAAATTCAAAAAAATCCTTAAGCTTTTCAATATCACATCTATTCGTAATCACTTTACTAAAAGGAACTTTAACACCATATTTTTCACCATATTGATTAAGATTTGCCTTTTGCCGCTCCTCAAACTGATCTATCGTAGGTAAGAAAGTTTTGATTCCAATTTTCTCAAGTCTTTCCTTAGATTGGATGAAGGTGAATAACTCTGCATCAAAATTAGGGATGATAACATCAAGTCTTTCTTTTGAATGAATGAATTCAATTCGATTTAGTAAGGTATCTATTCCTGATGATGGATAAGGAATTTGATAAGTTTTGTCAACCATTTCAGGCATATAAATGCCTGGTTCTAGGTTTTCGTAGGCCAAACCAATAACTCGCACATCAAAATCTTTACTTTCTCTGAGTCCACGAATAACGGGTATTCCAGGTCCTGGATTGTCCGTATTATTTAACCCAGTTACAGCGATATGATACTTTGGTTTTTTCATTTTGTCACTTTTTACTTTCAAGCAATTCGTGATGTTGTAATATTTCAAGAAAATCATCCATATTTTTCTCAAGAGTTACCAAATCCACTTCATATTTATCCAAGATTAACTGCTTGATATCTGCAACCTCATTCCCCTCCTTCAAATGATTCATAATTTCTTTTGCAATAGGATTTAGGAGAAAGGAGTCTCCTGTTTCCGGATTAAATAAAAATCCATTTTCACTAATCGCTATGTTTTTTTTTAACTTCATAACTTTGAGATTAAAAAATAATTTGATTTGAATTTCATTATGCTTTTTTCAAAAAAACAATGCCGTAAGAGCTATTCTTAGTTTCGATAATTCACAATAAAAAGTTAAAACAAATGCGATTAGATTTCGTTACAAAATTTTGTAAAAAAGTTATGATATTCTATTTTGGAATTGGAAGAATTTAACCTGATTCTAATACAAGGCGTTTAGGGATTTTTTATTTTTTACCCCACATTTTTTATATTCCGATACCGAAATGCCTGTCATTTTATGAAACTGGTTTGAAAGATATTGAACGCTACTATAATCCATTATAAAAGCGATTTCGCTGAGTGTTAACTCATCCTGATCAACCAATTCTTTTATTCGTTCAACTTTATTAAGAATAATAAATCGCTCAAGAGTAATGTCTTCGTATTTGGAGAAAATTTTGGATAATTGTTGATAGCTGAGTCCTAATTTGTCAACTAGGTATTCTGACTTTTGTACAATGGAGTCTACATTATTCATTTGATGAATCAATTCGATTACAGCAATTTTAATTTGCTCAACAATTTGTCGTTCATGGCCAATTATAATTTCCATTCCAATCTCTTGAAGAATGCTATTTACTTTTTCTAAGCCTAGTTGATCTGGATTGTAAGTTATGGTGGCCATACCCAATTTAACCTGATCGATACGAATACCATTCTCCTCAAAAACAGCACATAATACTCGCACACAACAATTACAAACCATATTTTTAATGTAGATGGTTTCGGTTTGCAAATTATCATTTTTAGGTAGTAATTTGTTCATGCTTAGAAATGATATGATTGTTATATTAAATTTAAGGAAATTATTCTATATCATAAATTGATTAAACCAATTCACTATTTAAGCCAAAGTATGATGTTATTAGGGAGTAATAAGAATTTGAAAGTTTAGCGTAGTGATAGGTAAAAAATAATTCTGGAAATTATATCACTATTTCAAATCTGCGTATGGTACATTAAATATAAGAGTGCCTGAATGGCACTCTCATATTTCCTAAGTTAAATTTATATATTACTAATTTCTTCCGCCTCTACGTCCTCCACCAGAACCGCCATCATCACCATCTGAAACAGAATCATCATCGCCATGTCCATCTGGCTTGTTTCCATGAGATTCTTCGTCTGGCACGTAATTAAATGGTGCATTACCGCCTCGATCAATAAAATGACCGATACCCCAAGTAGGAGTTCCTATTTCCCAAACCAAAAACTCTTCATTGTTATGAACAACTTCTAGAGCTTGCACATAATCATCAGCCTGACAGGCAAATCCAAGTGCACCAGTAGTTGGCTGCTCTTCTTTTTGTGTATATCTATAGGTTGCTATAGCATCAACTGTCAATGGAGCATTTCCCATTAAAATATCATCCAATAATAAATCTTCAGCAAGAGTTTCGTTATGAGAACCGATTAAATTTCCATCTTCATCGTAGTCTCCTACAATCGTAACGTAATCTAAAAGAGTTTCTTTAAATTTCCTTCTATCATAAGAAAAACTAGAAAAATCAACATAGTATCTATAGCGAGAATACTGATGCTTATCCGTTTTATCCATCATTCGAATTTCCTGTTCGATTGTTGGTAAAAAACAATTAACAGTAGTTGCTGGTTTATCTATTCCATTCCCAATCACTTCGGGAACTCCCATAAATAAATTCACAAAAACAATTTCATCGATTATTAGTGTATTTGTTTTATCTGATCCTGCAGAAATACAGGCAGCTGCTACATTCATAATCAACTGAACTGGGTCAGATACTTCAGAATAGGATTTTGCCCCACCTACCCAATCATGATCAACTCTAAATTGCATATCATAGCCACCATAACCATTATCGATTTCGATTAAAAATTTTAATCCGTTCTCATCTACTCCTCCATTAAATCCGTTCAGCAATAATTCTTTGTATATGGCAAGATTTTCAAGAGGAGAATCAATTGGTTTATCTTCTCCATCAAGGTCTAATGCTGCATCAGTACGCAACATCATGATCCTTCCGCAAAAATCTCGAGTAACATTGGCGACGGTTCCATCTCCAAAATTTTTAATGACTTCGGATAAACGTTTTGAAATAACCGAAGATGGTGACCGAATGATGTTTAAACGACCCATTTCGATAGGTGTTACATGCTCTGCTACTGTTGGCATAATCTCACCTTCAGCATCGTAAAGAGCAATTACATTAGCTTCGCCTTCAACATATCCATCATCATTTAGTACGACTGTGACCTCTTCTGTAAGAGGATTCTCCTCAGATTCATAAATAACATATCCTTCTGCATCTCGAGCCAAAGCGTCAAAAGTAAAAGGCTCATCAAGTTTTGGATTCACCACATCAATAATTCCAATAACAGGTACATCCTTATATTCTACATGATAATTTAATTCATAAGTAATTGGAACACCAGAATTATCACGTTCCATCACCCATAAATCTCCATACAAATCAGCTTGATCTACTTCTGTCTTTTTACCCCCTTTTTTTAAAGATAGGTTTTGTTGTTCTTGTTCTTGATTTCTTTCAGGTTCCATAAACTCATCTTCGCAAGAAGAGAAAAAAGCCAAACCAATAATTAGAAAAAACACACAAGGTGCGAATAGTTTTTTTTTCATGACATACGGTTTTAAAGTGAACAAAAATTGTTTAATAAGTAAAATACTTTGAAGTAATAAGTTAAGCAAAGAACAAAAAGTGATCAATCCTCATTTCGTGTATTTTACTCCGCCCATTTCGCTCACTCCCTGTCAACAAAACGATTAGCTAATCAATCAAAAAGAGATGTTGCTTTAAAAAAAATCAATAAAAATAATATACCCTTTAATAAAAACTCCGTAACTTAAGTAAACAATAAAGAATTATGCTACAAGTTAAGCACATAAGTATATTAATATCCTATGACCAATGTATGGTAGCCGAAGGTTTTAAGGCAGTACTTTCGGGGCATGAAGAATTGCATGTAGCGTCGATAAAGAAAAATGGAGAATCCCTTACTGAATCAATCCTAGCGAATGAAATAGATTTACTTATTATGGAAATTGAAGACATCTCTCGGGATAGCATTCAGATCATCAATAAGATTCACACAGAATTTCCTCAAATAAAAATATTAGTTATTTCTAGCACTCCCCCTCATGAATTATTAAAACCACTTATTACTATTATTAATGGGTATCTAATACGATCTTGCTCTTCAGATAAATTATTTTTAGCTATCCATGAAATTTTCGAATCTGGGAAATACATCTGCTCAAAATTAATTTCAATACTTTTTAAGGATGATGAAAAAGATAATTTCAACATTCAATTAACTGCAAGAGAAAAGGAAATATTATTCTTGCAATTTACATTAAAAGACAATTGTGAAATTTCTAAAAGATTACATATTAGTACGACTACAGTTCGAACGCACCTCAAAAACATTAGATACAAATTTGGCGATTTTAACCAAATTCAGATGTTAAGATATGCTTGTAATAAGAATTTGCACAAAAAGCAATGTCTTCCTCTTTGTCCTAATTGTCGTTTTTTTTGCAAACAATAACTGACTCATATCTTCTATAGCTTAAACTTGAATGCAATTGCATTTACTTTACGAGTGCAAAAAAGCCGCTATCCCATAATTAGGATGCGGCTAGTCTATTTCATAAAAAAAAGATTTACACAGCAACAATATCTTCTCTCATACTGTACAAAACAAATAAAACTTCTTCTTTCTCTCGCTGATCAATATGATTCATATCCAAAGCCTTCATCATATCAGATATTACAGCCAAGAACTCCGTATCGCTAATGTTTAAGCCTTTGTGTGTAGCGAGCATATCCATACCTTTGTATACACTTGGACCGCCCGTACCAGCAATAAAAAAAGTAGCTGCACCATTTTTCAATGTTGGCATATCCATCTTTGCATTTTCAAATCTCGTTGCAATTGCTGGATTTATTAGATGCAAATCTACAACGTCATTAGCAATCTTTGTTATTCCCTCTGTTCCACCTAATCGTTCATAAAGTGATCCTTCCATCTCTCGTCCTCCTGTTTTTAGTGAATAGACAAGAAGTTAAGGATTTGACAAAGCAAAGTCAATAAGCATATCTTATTTAGACCGTAAGGCACAACACAAATGCATCTCCTACTTGTTAACCGCATTTCGCCAACTAATATCGCAGGCTTCATTTAAGATCGTATACACATCGTACTCATTAAATTGATTCCGGTTTTGCAACTGATCACGAAAATTATCAGCATACATGTTCATATAGGAAAAATCGCCTCCCGAAGCCAAAAGGTTCTGTGCATAAGGCGTAAATAATTTCACAAGCTCTTCTCTTACTTCTTCTTTGCTACTCTGCTTGTTTATTGCTGATAAATCAATCATACGATAATGTTTTTTCTATTTGAATAATGCGGCTCGAATTTAATGAAATTATATGAATGAGCGACTGCCAAAGGGCTAATCAGGATCTACAACAACAAGTAAAATTAACTTTAATCTAATTCTTACAGGTTATTTAAATACTTTCTTAATTTACCTGAATTATTATTTCATAATTAAATAATATGTAAATTCACCTAGCTTTCTTACCTAATACGTTTATAGATCAATAGTAGATGTAACAGGCTTATTTATTCATCAAACAAAACCAAAATGAGTTTAAAAAAAGCAATAAAGATAATATTATTTGGGTTTTTAATCAGCTCAATTACAGCAGGTATATATTTCATTTATAATGTCTCTCAACAATTTAATAAACTTGAACAAGGGACAGCTTATTTGTTCAACAAGACCGATACGATTCCTTTCACCTACTCCACATCTGGTCATATTCTAATAGATGTAAAAATAAGCAATAGCGATCAATCCTATCCTTTCATGTTGGATTGTGGGGCGGCTAATTTCATTTTTAAAGGTCGATTTAGTGAAGATTTTTTTCATAATAATGGCTTCGGAATTGGGATAGGATCAAAGGGAAACTTTTTTACCTCCAAAATAAAAAGTATTGATTCTTTAAAAATTGGGACAACCAAATTTCATGATTTAAATGCAAAAGAAATCGAATTTAACCACGATTGCTCTCAAGAAATATACGGATTGATAGGAACAGGTATTATGCATCATTTCGAATGGAATATTGATTTTGAAAAAAAAATAATTGTACTCTCTAAAAATATCGATGATTTTAATATTGATGAAAGTGCAATAAAAATACCATTAAGCATTAATTCCCGCAGTCATCATTTAAGAACATCCATTTTATTCGGAAAAAATAAAAAAGCACATGAAGTATTGGTTGATATTGGAAACAGTGGAACTCTGCTTATGAAGGAGGATCTGATAATTAAGGATTCTTTAAACGCAAAATCTATTATTATAGCAGGTGAAATTTCAAGTGGACTTGGGAAAGCCGATGTTAAAAATCAAATTGAAAAAATCTATTTGATAGATAGTATGCTTTTCAATAACACTGATTATAAAATCTCATCTATACCAATTCAAACAAGTACTAATGCATTAAGTTTGCTAGGTCTAGGTTTCTTTGAGCAATACAAAACTACATTAAGTTGGAAAACAAAAACATTGTATTTACAGCCTTACAAAACCGAACAGAATTTTATTTGGGAGACTTTTGGAATTAAAATTGAATATGATGACGATTTAGAAAAAGTAAGGATTAGTAATGTTATTGAAGAGTCCGCTGCATTTTACGCTGAAATTCCAATTAATACTGAGGTGATATCAATTAATAATATTTCGCTAGATAATGAAAAATCACTTTGCGATTTCAAATCACAAAAACATGGAAAATACATGAATTTAGTTCTTTTAATTAATGGCATTGAGCAAGAATATCAATTGGAAAAGGAACCTGTGTTTGAATAGGACATTACAACCAGAAAAAGGTTACCTACATAGGTCTTGATAGGTAAGTGACAGTTGTCGGAAGTCGAAAAAATAAGTAAGACAGCTTGTGCAAATAATTAAACTTATAGAATATGTCATTAAAGAAGAGTGTTTTCGTTTTACTCATTTTAAGCATTATCCCCATATTAATGGGCTATGATTCTCAGTTATCTACTCATTATGAGCATTTATTAGCAAATCAGCAGCATCCTAGCTACTATGTTGACATTTTTAACTTTTGTTTTAGCCTGCCTGCTTCGATAGGCTTACTCGTTGGTGCTTTTGCTGTTGACAAATGGAATGTAAGGAAGTTCGTAACGATCATTCTTGCACTACTTTCCGCATCGAGCTTACTCCTACAATTTCTTGATTCTTATGGTTTTCTTCTATCTCAAAGGTTTGTCTTAGGCTTTTCATCGGGTTTCTTGCTAATTAGCTGTAAGGTGTTTATTACAGATATTGCCGATCCAAAACACAGGGGGAAATTCTTATTCTTTTTCTTGGGCGCATCAACGATTGGATTTGTTTCTTTTCAAATTTTCAACTCTTATTTTTATGAAATATTGGCCGATTTCTCTTATGCCAGTCTTCAAATTCCATTTATTATTCTTCCTTTATTCTTATTTTTTATAATTCGATATTTACCCAATAATTCGAGTGTGCCTAAAAATAACTTGTATTCTCTTAAATACTTATTTAAGCCAAAACAGAGGGTCTTGATCTTGATAATGGTACTTGTTGCCACACTAACTACATTCGCTAATTGGAATCTTTATTTTTACGTTTCTAGTCAGATTATTTTTGAGCAACAAAATGATTTACTAGGTTTGCTTCCAACTTTCACAGGAATTGCAGGAACAATTTTCGGTTTCATCTTTATCGACATTTTTGGTAGAAGAGGGCTTCTAAAATTTGGAATAATTGCTCTAATTATTTGTTCTGCAACTAATCTTGTTGTTTCGCTAATTACAGCTGAACCCTTACTTATTTTTGGCTTTCTTTATTTATATTCTTTTTTATTCTCCTTTACAATTCTCTCTACCGGTTTTATAATCATCCTAGAATATTTACCATCTCAGATTAGAGGTCGCGGGATGCTTTTGTTTTCGATCATTTGGTGGGTACCCGATACGATTAACAATATTTTAAACAAGACGCTAATATTAGATTCAAATTACAATGTGGCAATATCCTCCTTAATAATACTAACAACACTCACAATAAGTCTGGTAATAACACGGAGGCATTTGATTGAGACAAAAGGATTATCATTAGAAGCAATTAAAAACAGAATTAATATTGAATAAATAAACGCGGTATTTCAAAAGCTTACTTAAAACGAAATTAAGAAAGAACATACCAATAATAGGCATTTGAAATTGATTAGAATATTAATCTAAAACCCCAAGAACATGAAAAAATCATTATTAATTATCCTAGGTATTTTTCTACTTGCTATCCTATCGAATACCGAACCGTTAAAAAACATAGTGAGTCCGTATATACACACAATAGCCAATTTAACTGCTGCTGGTGGTTTGGTTGCCTTATTTTTTCAGTTTAAACGCGAGAGAGATTTAAACGAAGCCGATTTTATCTTACGGATTAATAATGATTTCATGATGAATGAATCGATGTCTAGAATATATAAGCTTTTAGAAGAATCAAAAGTTGAAGGACAAAAGGAGAATCCTTTTTCTCAAGATGATATCATCGACATGGCTAATTATCTTACCTATTTTGATCCATTTTATTCTTTAATAGAAAGGAAAATTGTCAAAATTGAAAGTATTGATCCTGTTTTAGCATATCGTTTTTATCTGGCAGTCAACAATAAATATATGCAGCAAATGCTAATCTGTTCGAAGGACAAAGAAATCGCATGGGAATCGATTTACAAGTTGTATTCTTATTGGGGTAAATACAGAGAAAATTTAGGAAGAGAAATTTGGCAAAGCAATCATTCCTTATCAAAAAACGACTGCTACAACAAAATTGTAAGAAGTTAACTGAATGCTTCTGCTGGAACTTACTTGTATCGCTTTGCATTTTATAAGCTAAGCCACAGGATAAAATCATGCAGTAGCTAGGGAAGATAAACTTCGCTAGCCTATATCCAACCGCTTACATCCCGAAGATTTAGCCGTACATCGAAAAAAGATTTTTCATCATATCAATCCTTATATATTTGTGCTATCTATAATTTGCATAGATAACATACACTAAATAAATTAAGGAAAAATGAACTTAACACAGGTAAAAAGAATCTTTTTATTAGCAGTTGTGGCCGTTTCGATGCTAGCACAAGCTAATGCACAGGTGAATTACAAAACCCGTGAAGAAATTCCAGAGAAATACAAATGGAACTTTTCTGATATTTATAAAACATGGGATGCTTGGGAAGCTGATTTCGGAGCTATAAAAACTGACATGGAAGAGATCATCTCTTACAAGGGAACTCTTGGAAATAGCTCAAACGATTTATTGAAGCTAATGAAAACCCAAGAGAGTTTAATGAAGAAAGCCTATAAGGTTTATCAATTTGTTTCTTTCCAATCGACTGTAGACTCTCGTAATATGGAATTGCAAGCTAAATTGCAACAAGTTGGACTTTTGTTTGCCAGTTTTGGACCTACAACAGCATGGATTGCACCAGAAATGATTGCGATACCTGAAGCTACCATGAAAGAATGGTTGGCTGAAAACAAAGACTTAAATGTTTACAAGTTTGAATTGTTAGACATGTATCGTATGCAGAAGCATGTATTAGATGAAAAAATGGGACGATTGGTTTCTTTCTTTTCTCAGTCATCGGGTACAGCTGGTAGCGTATTTAAAGCCTTGTCTACAACAGATATCGAATTCCAGGAGATTGAATTGTCAGATGGTAAGAAGGTAAAAGTAACTCCAGGCATGTATTCACATATCACGAGTACTAACTTGAATCAGGAAGATCGTAAGAAAGCTTACGAAGCCTTATATGATGTTTATTACAAGAATAAAAACACTTATGCTGCTATTTACGAAGGTATCATTCAATCGAAATGGGCTAATGCTCGTGCAGCAAATTATGAGTCAAATTTAGATGCATCTCTTGAAGGGAATAACATTCCTAAGGATGTTTATTTGAATCTTATCAATACAGTTAGAGAAAATACGGCTCCTGTGCAGAAATACACAAAACTTCGTAAAAAGATTTTAGGTCTTGAGAAGTATTATGGTTTCGATGGTTCAATGAGCTTAGTTGATTTCCACAAAACATACCCATATGAAGAGGCTGTTGAGATCGTAACAGAATCTGTTCTTCCTTTAGGAAAAGAATATCAAGCTAAACTAGCTAAAGCAACAGCTTCAGGATGGTTAGACGTGTATGAGAACCCGGGTAAGCGCGGTGGTGCTTTTTCTGCCGGAGTATACGGCGTTCACCCATACATGTTATTAAACTACGATGAGACTTTAGAGTATGTATTTACTTTAGCTCACGAGCTTGGTCATACCATGCACACAACTCTATCTAACGAAACTCAGCCTTTCGCAACGCATGGTTATACCATTTTTGTTGCTGAAGTAGCTTCTACTTTCAACGAGCGTTTACTGTTAGATCATATGATGGAGAATACTAAAGATCCTAAGGAGCGTATTGCTTTATTGAATCAAGCTATTCAAGGAATCATTGGAACTTTCTATGCTCAAACGATGTTTGCTGATTTCGAATATCAAGCTCACACAATGATTGAGAAAAATCAGCCGGTTAATGCAGATATCTTCGCAAAGATTTGGGGTGATATTGCACAGAAGTACTATGGTGATGTTTCAGAGAAAACGAAATATTCAAACTACCCTTGGACTCGTATTCCCCACTTCTACAATTCACCTTTCTACGTTTACCAGTATGCAACTTGCTATGCATCATCGGCTAAATTGTACAAGGATGTAACTGAAGGTAAAAAGAAAGATAGAAAAGCGGCTCTTAAGCGCTACACAACTTTATTGCAATCTGGTGGAAACGATTTCCCAATGGAGCAATTGAAAAAAGCTGGTGTTGACTTGTCAAAACCAGAAGCTATTCTAGCGGTAATCAAACAACTTGATGAATTGGTTGACCAATTGGCTATCGAAATTGAAAAGCTTGAAAAATAATTGTCCTTAATTATAAATAGCAAAGGCAGTTCCTTAGGGAACTGCCTTTTTTGCTTCTATGCTTTTCTTTTTTTTTATTTCAGATACGAAAACGCATCTCTATTTTCGACCGTATTGTGTCCCGAACCTTTTATGCCAACTCTAAACATGGCTTTTGCCAAGTCTGTTGACTTTATACTGGCCGATGGTCCCATTAATTTAATCAATGGATAAAGTGTTCGGTACAGGCGATAACTAAAATTAGGTTCGTATCGCTTGCTTACCGGATAAATGTATCCTGGCCGAAAAGTAGAAATGTTATCTAAGTTAGCGAACAGATAGTTTTCAGCCATTCCCTTGTACTTCGCAAAAGATATACGACTTTTTTCTTTTCGATCGGCTCCTGCTCCACTTAAAAAAATCAAATTAGCTTTGGGACTATGCTTTTTCAACATCTTAGTAAAAGCGATGGTAAAATCTACCGTAATCTCTTTAAATTGCTCATCGGGAACTGCTCCTGTGTACACGCCAATGCAAAAATAAACCACATCGATATTTTCAAACGCATTTTCATGATTTGAATAATCTAAAAAATCAGTAATTACAAGTTCATTCAGTTTATCATGTTGTTCACTCCTCTTTTTTCTCACTAAACTGGTCACTTTACTGATTTCCTGAGAATCTAAACAGTATTGCAGAATTAAATCCCCTATCATTCCACTAGCTCCAGTTATTAGTACATTCTTCATGCGTGTTTTATTTCAATTAGATCTTATAATAAGGAAGAATCCTAGCTTCTTCATAAAGCTCGTAGCAAGATAAGAAACTAATCTGCCTTTTTATATTCGATTGGCAAAGTTGAATCTTTTGGCTTATATTTAATTCTGCTATTAAACCACATACCAATTATACATTTTCATCCTTTAAAAAGCGAAAAAATGAAACGATTAATTCTTGTATTTGCAGTAATTGCGATGTGCACGCATGCTTTTGCACAAGATGTAAGCCAAGACAAAGAGGCTATCAAGAAAGTAATTCAAACAGCTTATGTAGATGGATTACAGAATGAAGGCGATATGGATAAAATTGATTCTGGAATTCACCCAGACTTCAACCTACTGGGAATTGGTGAAAATAACAACATGTGGAAGCTTCCTATTGACAAATGGAAAGAACAAACAGCAAAGAAAAAGGCCGATGGTAAATTTCCTAGAACTGGAGATAAATTGGTAAGTGTAAAATTTGAATCTATTGATATTACAGGAACCGCTGCGGTTGCAAAAATCCAATTCTATGTAGGCAAAAAACTAACTTACGTTGATTACATCTCCCTTTACAAATTCGATAACGGATGGAAAATGGTGAATAAAATCTACTACAAGTTTCCAGATATGAAGTAATTTAATTTAGAAAATGAAAGGCCACTGCGAAATTGAATTGCAGTGGCCTTTTAATTTCTAGATCTACATTAATTTGGAATGAGGAACACAGAGAAAAACATTTAACCACAAAGGTAAACGAAGGATATCACAAAGAACACAAAGGAAATTAATTCCACGATACAATAAAACATTTACCACAGAGGCACAGAGGAACACAGAGAAAAACATTTAACCACAAAGGTAAACGAAGGATATCACAAAGAACACAAAGGAAATTAATTCCACAATACAATAAAACATTTACCACAGAGGCACAGAGGAACACAGAGAAAAATTTTAAACACCAAGGTAAACGAAGGATATCACAAAGAACACAAAGGAAATTAATTCCACAATACAATAAAACATTTACCACAGAGGCACCGAGGAACACAGAGAAAAATTTTAACCACAAAGGCAAACAAAGGATCTCACAAAGAACACAAAGGAAATTAATTCCACAATACAATAAAACATCTACCACAGAGGCACCGAGGAACACAGAGAAAAATTTTAAACACCAAGGTAAACGAAGGATCTCACGAAGTAAATGAATTGCAAGATTCATTAAAAACATTTACCACAGAGTTACACCGAGAAAAAATATTTAACCACAAAGGCAAACAAAGGATCTCAAAAAGACAAAAAGAAAAATAATTGCACGATACAATAAAACATTTACCACAGTGTTACACAGAGAAAGGCCACTACAAATTGAATTGCAGTGACCTTTTCATTAGCCTAAAATAAGATTCAGAGGCTTATTTTTTTGCCTCCTGAAGTGCCTTGTTTTCCTCAAGAATACGTGCTTTTTGATGTCCATTCAAGCCATGCTTGTAATAATGTTCAGGTTTATAATAAATATGATTTTGCTTCATTCCCTCCTCATGCACATCCTGGCTCAAATCACAATCAAAACGCAATAATACCGCATGGTTTTCTTTCCATGTTGTAACCGTTGTTAAATGTGAAATTCCCCAAGTAATTCCTCTTCCATCTTTTGTGTCGGTAAAAGCATCTGGAATAAATGGACCTCCAGCATTAGGCATCAACGAAACGATTGAAGCAATGTTAAAATTTACTCCATCTTTGGCATACTGAATGGTATTGTGCTCGTTACCATCACGAATTACCAAAGCTGCAATCCCCTCTTTAAATGGAAAGAGTGTGGTTTCGTGTCCTGAGTTAATTACCGGATTTAGCGAACATTTTGTAAATGGTCCCAATGGATTATCTGCCGTTGCTAAACCTTGCATACGAATCAAATTTGGCTTTCCATTCGCATCCGACTTGTAATACAAATAGATTTTCCCTTTGTACACCAATGGATATGGATCGTGAATAGAATACTGATCCCACGCTCCTGCTGCTCCGTTTGGAATCACAATTTTATTGTAAGGAGTCCATGGCCCATCAGGCGAATTTGCGTAAGAAACTGCAACTGGGCAATCGTCACCACGTTTGCCACTAGCTTGCATAAAACCTTGATAATACAAGTAATATTTGCCTTTCCATTCCAAAATATCTGTTGTTGAAACCGATCTCCATCCTACATGAGGTTTCGGTGGACGAGGTACAGCAACACCTTGCTCTTCCCAAGTAAAACCATCTTCACTAGTTGCATACCAAATTTCACACAAATCCCAATCGCTCGATGGAATGGTATCATTACACTTCGCTGCTCCTTGAGGCGGCGTTGGCGTATTACGATACGTATACCAAACGTAATACTTTCCATTGGCAAAAATTACCTTAGAAGGATCTCGACGAGAAATAGTACCATTGTGATTGTTGTAATCAAAACCTTTTAGCTCGGTATATTTGAATTGTGTATAAAGTTCATTGCCCTGAGGGATTGGTGCCATATACGCATCGTAGTTACGCTCCATTGCGGCACTTAAGGCTCGTTTTGGCTTCTCTTTCGGAAGTTTAAAAGGAAACGCATCCTCCGAAGAATAAACAGCCCTATCAGAATCATCATGACGAGCACTTTGTTTTGAATCATTACATCCCGACAAGGCAATTACAATACCTGCAAGAAATAGAAAATATTTTTTCATAGCGATCTAATTATTTAATTGAAAGTTGAATGGTATTACTCTTAATATCTTCTGATGAAGCTGAAATTTCAGCAGAGCCTGTTTTGGTTGTTGACTGAACAATCATCATGCAACGGCCTTTGTGACTTGTAACACTGTTCGATTGATAATCTTCTGTATTTCTAGCAGAACCATTATCAACGCCCAACAATTTAACATCTCCTTCTATCTCAAAAGTAATTTTTGCATTCTCAGCAATCACAGGATTATTATCCTTATCGAAAAGCTGAGCAAAAATATGAGCTACTTCGTATCCATCCGCAGTTAACCTTGTTTTATCAACAGTTAGTTTAATGCTTACCGGCGCAGATGATGTCGCAATTTGACTAGAGGTATCTTTGCCATCTGTAACACCTTTTGCTACTAATTTTCCTTCTTGAAAAGGAACAAACCATTTGTAAATACGATCTTCAAAATCTATCAGATTTTTAGAACCTAAAGATTTTCCATTTAGGAATAACTCAACCTTTGGGCAATTTGAAATTACTTCAACAATTACATCTTGTCCTTTCTTATAATTCCAGTGTTCTTCTACAGGATACCACACCCAAGTACGTTTTTGCCATTTCCCTGTTTTTTTCTCGACAATCTTCTTATTTAGCAGTTTGTATTCAGATTTTTTAAGTGTGTTAGAACTGATATAGATATGAGCATCATCTTGCCAAAGTGTTTTGTACATATGGAAGTTAGGTTTTTCGAAACCAGCCAAATCGAGCAATCCACTTTCGGTAGCTTTGCGTGGCCATTGTCCGTTCGATTCCCCTAAATAATCCGTTCCAGTCCAAAGAAAAGTACCAGAAACAGAAGGACGTTCCTGAATGGCCTTCCACTCGTGCCATTGTCCTAAATTTTCAGTTCCCATTACAATTTTATCTGGATAGTTCTTTCTTGCATAATCATACATTACACGACGGTAACTAAAGCCAACAATATCCAAGGCATCGGCATAACCTGTTTCAAAACTTGCCGATGGAAGGATACAATTTGCAATTACTGGGCGGCTCGTATCCAACTCTTTTGTCAATGAAGCTAATTTTTGAGCTGTTGCGCCAATGTTATGATCTTTTGCAGAAAGACTATTGTATACTGAACGTATTTTTTCTGTTGAAAAAGGAGGTTGAGACCAGAAATATCCACCTTGCCAATCCATATTATTAAAAAATCCTGTAGCTATTTTATTTCGAGGGTAAGTCCATTCAATTTCGTTACCAATACTCCACTGAAAAACAGATGGATGGTTGCGATGAGCCAAGATGGTATTCTTTAAATCAAATTCAGCCCATTCTTGAAAATGCTCTGTATATCCACGAGTAATGTAATCATCATGACGCTCATTCATGTTTAAGCGTTTGTCTTTTGGATAGTCCCACTCATCGAAAAATTCATCTTGAACCAAAAATCCCATTTCATCACATAACTCTAGCAACTCTTCGGATGCTGGATTGTGCGAAATACGTAAGGCATTACATCCTCCATCTTTCAAGATCTCTAAACGACGTCTCCAAACACCTTTAGGAACTGCGGCGCCAACCAAACCACCATCGTGATGCTGACATACGCCTTTAATTTTCATATTTACACCATTCAAAAAGAAACCTTCTTTCTTATCAAAACGGATCGAGCGAATACCAAAAGTCGTTTTATAGGAATCTATTGTTTGATCTAACTGTACAATTTTTGTTACGGCTTGATATAAATTAGGAGAATCAATACTCCACAATTCAGGTTTTTCAATTGAAACAGATTGCATTAAAGTCGTTTCTCCTTTCTTTAGTTTCAATACATTTGAAACAGCTTCGCCAACTTTAACTCCTGCAGGGTTAAAAAACGCAGTACTAACTATGCAAGATTGCATCTCATCATACTCATTTGATACTTTTACATCAATAGAAACTGTCGCTTCATCTTTAGATACCTTAGGAGTCCTTACAAAAGTTCCCCAAATTGGAATGTGTAGCTTGTTGACCGTAATTAACTTTACATTCCTATAAATTCCCGATCCGCTATACCATCGACTATCCGCATATCTTGTATGATCAACCTTTACAGCAATTACATTGTCTTTTCCAGACTCGTTCAAATAGGGAGTTAAATTGAAATAAAAAGGGGTATAACCATTAGGGTGATTGCCTAATTTATTCCCATTAAGCCATATTTCAGAGTTATTATAGATGCCATCAAATAAAATATAGGTTGATTCGTTCGTTTTGGCATCTATCGAAAAATGCTTTCGATACCATCCTAATCCTCCTGGAAGATACCCAGTACAACCTTCTCCATTAATTGAATCAAAAGGGAATTCAATACTCCAATCGTGCGGTAAATCTACGGTACGCCATGATGCATCATCTGTGTTTAAGAAATAGGCATCATTGACTTTCTCTAAGGAAAATTTCCATCCAAAATTAAAATCCGATTCTCGGTCTATTTTCTGGACTGATTGGCATGCGCACAAAATGAGAACTGACAATCCTAGAATTAATTTATTAATCATACGGGGAATACTTTTACTTAATTTCATATTACGATTACCCGAAGATGCATCAATAGATGTGCAACACCACAAAAATTACATGGACAAAAACTGAACAATGCCCATTTTAAAAGCTTTTAATACTGAACAAATAAAGTTTTACATTTAAATTTATACCTTTAAAAATGGACAATACACTACTACACTGACTTAACAACAACTCGAAATGACATATAGACTAATCATCCTTCTGTTTCTACTTCAACCATTCATCCTTTTCGGCCAAAAAGACTCAGTAACTACTATTCAGAATCCGAAACAATCAGATGATGTTTTTCTAAATTTAGACAATCGGTATAGCAAAAAATACTCAGAAGAAACAGTGTATGAATTAAAAAATCAATACGCCAAACAAATGGCTAATGGTGATACCTTAAAAGCAATAAACACCATTTCGAAGCTTGGTAACATTTATGCAAATCATGCATCCTATTCCTTAGCTTATCAGCAATTTTGGGATGCTCTTTTATTAGCTGATGAATTGAACGACATAAAAACTACCGCTAGATCCTTAGAAGACCTAGCTTGGCTATACATCTCCTTCAAAAGAAAAGAAGAAGCAATTGAATATTTTCAAATTTCCTTAAAAATAAAGAAACAACTAATTGCAAAAAATGAATTAGCTAAAAAAAATCTAATCCCTAATTATTATGGTCTTACAACACTTTATAGAGAAACGAATGAACCTTTAAAATCAAAAGCTTACCTAGATAGCTGCTTCATGATTCATTACTCAGGAAGAGATTCTAAGCAAGATAAACCGTTCTTACAAGCAGAAGAAAGCTACTATCACTTAAATCAAAATCATGACACTCAAGCTCTTGAAAGCATGCATTCCATTGAGCCATGGTTTATAAAAAATCAACCAGATTATCTGGTAATGCTTTATTCATTTATAGGGGATGCCTACAAAAAAACAAGACAATACGATAAGAGTGAACGCTACTATAAAAGATCTATAGAAATAAGTAAGAATTATAAAAGTCACATGAATTACATCCCAAGAGTGTATGAGCATTTATCGGAGCTTTATATAAACATAGGGAATTATAAAAATGCGCACCAATATTTACTGGAAGCCAAGCGCTTAAATGAACAATTATTTGACAGCAGAAGTGAAAACAACAAAGCCTTATTTGAAATAAATGATGAATTTAGAAAGGTTAAAGAAGCTCAAAATGAATTAATACAAGAACAACGTTTGGCTCAATTAGAACAAGAGGATCGCATTTGGTTTTTACAAAAACTATTGCTGATTGGTACGATCATTTTCATCCTTATTGTGGTAATATTTTACGTTCGATATTTAAAAAGCAGACATCAAACACAACAAAAAATAGCGAGAGAAAAACGGGAGTTAGAAAATAGAAAGAATAGAGAATTGCTTGAACTCAAAAATAAAGAATTAGCCATATCTGCTCTTCAACTTATTGAAAAAGATGAGCTATTAAAACAATTGAAGACCAGTTTAACAAATAATCCTGTTCCTCCAACTGAATCTGAAGTAAACAAACTATTTAAATCAATTTCGCTTAGCAATGCACAAAACTGGAAGCAATTCGAAGCTCGTTTTGTATCTGTAAATCAAGCTTTTTTTAAGAAGATTAACAGTACTTACCCAAAGCTTACCGCAGGAGATCTAAGATTGTGTGCTTTGGTTCGATTGAATTTTTCGAGCAAAGACATTTCCAAATTAATGGGTATATCGAATGAAAGTGTTCACACGTTGCGTTATCGTTTAAGAAAGAAAATGGGACTTGCTAGAGCTGATAACTTGTTTAAACATCTTGAACAATTAGGGTAAAAATGAAAAGGGACGTAAATGATGATTTACGTCCCTTTTTTTTGAATTTATATATCCTTATTTCTGACTAACAATTTTAGTAGATGGCCTCTTATTATGACTATCGATAAAACTTCCTGAGAAAATTAACCCACCAATTATTCCCATAAATATATATAGCACTTGAGTTCCCATGTTGCTCTGTACTCCTCCAGCACCAAGAAAAACACTGCTTAAACCTATAAATGCTTTGCTACCCGGAACAAGCATTATGATTCCAGGAACTAAAAATACCAATTGAGGCGAACGTGTAATTTTACTAAATAACTTACTGATACTTACAGCCACTATTGTTCCAATAAAAATACTCACCAATATACCAGCAAAGTCAAATAATGTAGTCGTATAAAAACTTACAAATCCAGCAATTACACAATATATTATATCTCTTGATCGAACCTTAAATACAATTCCAAGACTCAGTGCCAAGGTAATAATTGCAATATAGTCAAGCCATTCAGGAACATCATTTACCACATGATTCGGCTGTAAATCTATAAACAAAGGCAAAATAGCTAAGCCCAATACAACTCCAAAAAATTGCTTAAAAAGAGACACCAGCGCATCAAACAACTTTGCCGTTCCTGACACCAAACTCCTTGAAGTAATTTCTTCCAAAGCTGTTGTAATCGATAAACCTGGAATAAATACAATGATTGAGGCCAAAATGGTCATGGAAATATTGATTTGCTCAAAATGCAAAGACAACAAACCTGTAATTACCGTTGCTACAAAAGCAACTAGCGACTCTAATGCACTACGAATATATCCCGATTTTTGAGCTAAAATTGTAATCCCATAAATAATCGCACCTATAAAAGATGCAGTTATAGCAGAAGCCCAACTGGTATCTAATATCATACTAAAAGCACCTGCCGATAAAATGAAAGCAAGTGATTCCAATATTTTACCATAACTCAAAGGTGCTGTCTTCAATCTTTCAATTTCAACCTTAGCTTGTTCAAAACTAATCGCATTTGATATTACACCGTTGGTTATTTCCACAATTCGAGAAAGTGCACCTAAATTTAAATCGCCTGGGTGCACACACTCTACATAATTATAGGTTTGCTCATCCTCCTCGTAAAATACGTAGTTTATCCAGGTGGGTGTATCCATAAAACTGCCTTTAATCCCTTTCTTCTCTGCAATCTCAGTTAAATAAATTTGAGATTTATAAGAAGGCACACCGTAGGTATGTAGAGCTTTGCCCAACTGCACTATAAATTTGTATTTCTCTGGAATTTGCATTTTCTAGTTTTTAACCAATCTTTTGTTTCGAAAAATCGAACAAAAATACAATTAATTTAAGCAGTACAATTCACTTAGAGCAAATATGACAAAAGAAATCAACTAGTAAACAATACATATTTCAATCATCTTATATTTCATTTTGATAAATTTTTCACTTTTTTAAAAATATAGCAAGTATTGAGGATAACGAGAGCCAATATGCATTACTTTTGCAGGCTCAATCAAACAAAACTTAAGAAATGAAGTCTATTTTTAGACCTAAATTATTCTCTGTTCTCAAGGGTTATAATGCTCAATCTTTTCAAAAAGATTTATTTGCAGGAATAATTGTAGGTATTGTGGCACTGCCATTAGCTATTGCTTTTGCCGTTGCTTCGGGTGTTTCGCCAGAAAAAGGATTAATAACAGCAATTGTAGCTGGATTTATAATTTCCCTTTTGGGAGGTAGCCGCGTTCAAATTGGAGGTCCAACTGGTGCTTTCATTGTTATCGTTTACGGTATTGTTAGCCAATATGGAGTAGATGGTTTAATGATTTCGACCTTTTTAGCCGGAATTATTCTCATCCTATTTGGTCTTTTACGATTAGGTGCTGTTTTAAAATTTATCCCACACCCCTTAATTGTTGGCTTCACTTCGGGTATTGCTTTAGTGATTTTCTCTACTCAAATGAAAGCTGCATTTGGCTTGCAAATAGACGAAATCCCTTCAGAGTTTATTGCTAAATGGGTTTGCTATTTTTCAAATTTATCGAGTATTAACCTGTATTCTATTGCGATTAGCGCAGGTACAATTTTACTTACCTTATTCGCTGGTAAAATTATTCCTAAAATACCTGGTTCATTTATTGCTATACTCGCAATGACAGCCTTGGTGCAAGCATTTGATATGCCTGTAGATACGATTGAATCGGTTTATGGAAGCATTCCTAATTCAATTAGCTTTGATATGCCTAACCTCGATTGGTCTCAAATACCTAATTATATTCAACCTGCCATTACCATTGCTATTTTAGGTGCAATTGAATCTTTATTATCTGCTGTTGTTGCCGATGGTATGATTGGTGGAAATCATCGTTCGAACACCGAATTAATAGCTCAAGGAGTTGCAAATCTATTTTCACCAATATTCGGCGGTATTCCTGCAACAGGCGCCATTGCAAGAACAGCTACCAATGTAAAAAATGGCGGAAGAACACCAATTGCAGGTATCATTCACGCGTTAACTTTACTTCTAATCATGTTGATCTTCGGACAGTGGGCAAAATTAATTCCAATGTCTTGTCTTGCGGGTATCTTAATTGTAGTATCCTACAACATGAGTGAGTGGCGATCTTTCCGTTCAATACTTAAAGGATCAAGATTTGATATCATTGTATTGCTTACTACTTTCTTTCTAACGGTATTGGTAGATTTAACTGTAGCCATTGAAATGGGAATTGTTTTGGCTGCCTTAATTTTCATGTATCGTATGTCGAAAATTAATGGTGTATTTCAACCAGAATTCGAATCCGATGAAATTCAGAATTACAATCAACTTCCAAAGGAGATTGAAATATATGAAATTAGTGGACCGTTCTTTTTTGCTGCCGCAAAACGTTACCAGGAAACATTGCGAAATCTTAAAGGTTCAACTGCTGTACTGATCATTCGAATGCGACACGTACCATTTATCGATGGAACTGGAATTCACAACTTCACCGAAATCATTAAAAGCATGGAAAAAAGAAAGACAAAGGTGATTTTATCTGGAGTGAACAAAGAAGTTTTGCAAGAAATTAATCGTAGCGAAATTGCCGATTTCATATCACAAAAAGACATTTTCGATAATTTTGATGATGCTCTTCAATCAGCAAAAGCATTTTTAAAGTAAAAGGAAAACCGGACGTAAGCAAAAGCTAATCGTCCGGTTTTTTTCATATTTGAAATCTAATCGTAAAAGTTCAAATTAATTAGCTTACCATTTCAAACTCTGCTTGTAAAGCATTTAAAATCAATTCTGGAGTACGTTGAGGCTTTCGACTATCCTTATCTACAAATACAACAGTTGAATCGGCTTTGCACACTTTTTCTCCTTTATCATTTTCAAAAACAAACTCAATATAAAAACGAGTAGTAGGTAACTTTTTAATACATGTTCTAATCGTTAGCTCATTATCGTAGCCTGAAGGCTTTAAATATTTCAAGTTCATCTCAATTACGGGCATCATAATCCCATTATCTTCCAAAACTTTATCATTAACACCAAAGTTACGCAGTAATTCTGTTCTCGCTTGATGACAATAGCTCACGTAATTACCGTGATACACGTATCCCATTTGATCAACCTCGTCGTAACGTGGTCTTATTTTATATTCGCCTGATATCATTTCTTTGCTTCAATTACTGGCTCTGTAACATTGTGCCAAATTTCTCGAATTGTTTCTGAAATATTAGATTTAGGATCAAATTCAACAATTGTTTTCTTTGCTACAATAGATTCTACCATGCATTCGCTGAAAGGTATTTTACCAATTACTTCAACTCCTTGAATAGTGAAGAAGCGTTCCATTTGCCCTGTTATTTCAGGGTTAATATCATGCTTATTGATAACCGCATACATTGGAACAGAAAAACTTTTTACCAGTTCCATTAATCGAATTGCATCATGAAAACCGGATTTACTTGGTTCCGTAATTAAAATTATTTTATCGGCACCAGTAACCGATGCAATTGCAGCGCAGCCAACTCCTGGAGGTCCATCATTCAATATAAAATCGGCATTTATACTACGAGCTTTTTCTTTGGCTTTTTTTCTAACTACCGAAACCAGCTTACCTGAATTCTCCTCACCGGGACCCATTTTCGCATGCAAAAGAGAACCAAAGCGAGTATCAGAAACGAACCAATGGTTATTTATACTGTGCTCCGAATCGATCGCTTGAACAGGACAAATTCTTTCACAAAGTCTGCAACCTTCGCACTCAAATGGATTTATCTCTAATCCACCTTGCGTTTTATAATGAATTGCCCCAAAGCGACACTCGGCTTTACATATCCCACAATTGGTGCAAATCTCGGTATCAATACTTGCAATTCGAGCACCTTGAAAAACATGAGTCTCCTTGATTTTCGGTTCTAAAATTAAATGAAGATCTGGAGCATCTACATCAATATCAGCAAATACTGTATTGGAAGCAACCGAAGCTAAAGCTGCAGTTAACCCCGTTTTTCCTGTTCCGCCTTTACCGCTAAGTATGGTAATTTCAATCATTTTTCATTCTGTTTTTCAAGTAAATTGCCAATTTTAAATATTCTTGTTCAATTAGCGGTGGAATATTTGTAAGCAACTGCCCTTTTGCATATTGCACTGCATATTCTTTATCAAAAGGAATCTCTGCAAGCAATTCTATATTCTCCTCTTTTAAATATTTGTAAACCTCTAAATCACCTAAACCGGCCTTGTTAATAACCAACCCGAAAGGTTTCTTCATTTCTTTCATCAGGTCTACGGTTAATTGCAAATCATATAAGCCAAAAGGTGTTGGTTCTGTTACAAGAATTACAAAGTCTGCTTCGGAAACCGTTTCAACCACAGGACAACTGGTACCTGGAGGCGCATCAAAAATGACAATTCCCTCTTCTACTCCAATACTTGATTTTAAATCTTTTATAATTCGTGTTTGCATTGGTGAGCCAATACGCAAGCTTCCCTCAACTAATCTAGCTCCATTCTCTGTCCGATAATGTGTTATCTCTCCAATAGTATGATCTACTTCTGCAATTGCATCAAATTTACACGCATGAAGACATGCGCCACACGAATGGCACAAGTTCGGATCAACAACAGCATAATTCACCGAGGGAATTATTGAAATTGCATTAAATTCACAGTACTCTTCACACTTTTTACAAAAAGTACATTTCTCTGTATTAATTTCAGGAACAGGCTGATTAACGACCTCATGACTTTCAACATTCGTATTTCTAAAAAATAGTAAATCATTTGGCTCTTCTACATCACAATCTACTAATTGAACATTTTTTGTCCATTTTTCGTCAATTGCAGAAAACAAATTAACAGCAACAGTTGTTTTACCTGTTCCTCCTTTGCCACTAACAATAGCAACTTTATAAGCCATAGTTTCCTCTCTTATTTTCAGTAATAACCAAGTCTCTCTTTTTTACACCAAGTTTATTAGCCATTAAATCACATTTAGTCATTAAAAGAAAGAATAGATTCACTCTTTTCTCATTTAGTAAACCTTCAAAATTTCCTTGGCCTTTAGAAATCACTACATCAGCACTCTCAAATAAGGATTGTAGGTTTTCAGAACAATTCTCAAGTAATGTAGATGGAGCATCATGTCCGTTAGATATGACCGTACAAACATCCTGTAATCCTATCGAATTAGCATCTTGAAGAGTCACATCATTAATAATAGGTTCGTCACGAACAACAAATGTTAAATTTGGATGTTTTAAAGTTTCAATAAATAACTTATCGAATACAATTTCTCCTGCATTATCGCCTATATACAAAACACTTTTTGCCTTATTTATTGCATCGAACATTTTGCATCGATCATCTATCGCAAACTCTTTCTTTAGAAGCGTTTCAATTTCAGCAAGAATATCATCAGGAACAGAGTGTGCTCCATAGTCAATAATATTTCCTATTACGGATAATTTTGCAGCTAAATGCAATGGGTTCTTGGCCTCATTTACTAACGTTTGCCAATTTTCATACTGTGAATAGAGCAATTCGTTTGCTTCTTTCTTTTCATCAGCATATAAGTTTTCTGTTGCAAAGGTTTTTTTTGCTAAACGATGCAAAAGCAAAGAAATATAAGGTGCTGATAAGGATTTACTATTGGTGATAATATAATCTGCTTTTGTGAAAAATTCCTTTGCCTGCCTTGGCTCAGGTTTAAATTTCCCCACAATCTGTTTTACCGTTTTTGCTTGACAAACCAAACATTCAGTATTCATACTAGTGATCACAACAGTTTGCAGTA
The DNA here is from genome assembly GCF_029029525.1 of Labilibaculum sp. DW002. Lineage (NCBI taxonomy): Bacteria > Pseudomonadati > Bacteroidota > Bacteroidia > Marinilabiliales > Marinifilaceae > Paralabilibaculum > Paralabilibaculum antarcticum. The sequence continues at coordinate 599,645 of NZ_JAKJSC010000001.1, forward strand.
AAACTGATACTCTTATTCAAAAATCCTTCTACCAATTGCTTTGCCTCCAAAGCTGGAGCACCAACAAATACGTTAACGTTGTTGCTGTTAAAAATCTGAATGGCTCTTCCACCCATTCCACCAGCAAGTACATCAGTAACACCTAAATTCGCCAAAAACGGAGGTAATTTACCTGGTTCATGTGGTGGTGCTGCAATTAATTCTTCCGCAACAATTGACTGATTCTCAACTTCCATTAATGCAAAATGGCTACAATGTCCAAAATGTGCATCTAATACACCTTCTTTTACTGGTACTGCAATTTTCATACGAAATATTTTAATTGAAAATTCTGATTTTAAATTTCCTTCTTATTAATAATTCAATTTTTAAAATTATAAAACACAAGCGCATACAAAAACAAATTCTTATACACTTGTGCTTAGGCTACTCAAGATAAGTCTGTTTACTGATCGCGCCCTAATCCTTGTCCGCGTCCCTTACCCCTTTTTGCTCCAAAACCTCTTCCCAAACCTCTTCCCGTAACTTTTTCTTCAGAATCATTCTGGGCATCTTGTTTTTCTCCTTGAGAATTGCATTTCCCTAATCCTCTTCCTGATCGGGAACCTTTTCCCTTTGGGCCTGTTCTGTCTAATCTGGGCATCTTTACCTCCTTTTAAACCGATTTATTGCTCTTTAATCTTTTCCCTCTACCTTTACCACATCCACTTTTTCTTTTTAGGCCTTGACCTTCTCCTAATTTTTCTAGCAGCGTTGGCATATCATTAGAGGTGCATTTGCCAAGTTTTCGTCCTTTTTGGAATCCTGTTCCATCAGGTCCTGTTCCATCAAGTTTTGGCATCATGAGAAATTTTAAGAATTTAAATTATCGATGATATTTTGAACTGTATTGTTATCATCTTTTAAGATTACCATTTGAATGTTGAATTTTTCGAGTAATTCTTTTGCTTTAGGTCCAAAATCACCTGAAATCACCTTCTGAACACCCAAATCTGCGACTGTTTCAACAGCCTTGGTTCCTGCTCCCGAAGCTGCATTTATACTTTCATTTTCGAAAAACTGAACTTCTTTTGTTTCTTCATCAAATAAACAAAACCAACCAGCTCGTCCAAAACGCAAATCAAAAATCGAATTCAATTGATCTCCTGTTGATGTTATTATTGTCTTCATATTTTTATTTGTTAATTAATTCTATAAGATTTGATTTACATGCTGGACATGCATCACTCTCAATGGTTTTAGGAATATTAAATCGAGCATGACATTTATTACACACATACCAATCCTTATCCATAATTGCATTTCCAAAAACCGTCTTAATTATTTTTGTTTCAACTAGTGCTGTTGCTATTTTACGGCGAGCAGTTTCATAAATCCTTGCGAAGGTTGGTCTAGAAACACCCATGATTTCCGCAGCCTCTTTATGATTTAGTAAATCATAATCTGCTAACTTCAATGCTTCGTACTCTTCGTAAAACAAGTCAATTGATTTTTTCGTACCTGCATTTACTCCAAAAGGCCTATAACCTTTAAATCTTGGAGGCTCCACTACTTTTCTTAATCGTATTTTTCTCGGCATAAGGAAATATTTTCAACAAATATAATGAGAATATTCTCATTTCACAAATAATTACAATCCTATCTAAAGACAAATAAACAAAAAAAGAGAGGCCTTCTCGGGCCTCAATATTTAACACTTATACTTAGCTAATTTAAACTTTTTCTTCTTCGGATATAAAATGAGCAAATTGCTTCTCAACAGTTACAGGTTCTGTAAGATATAATTCTCCAACTTGTTTTGACATTACATCTGGAAACACATATTCTTTTCCCTCTATCAATCCGTTTACAATCTCTTTAGCAACATTAATAGGTGAATCTTTCTCCATATCCAAATCTTTCGTCATCTCTGTCTCAATTGGACCAGGATAAACGCCCATTACTAAAATATTATTCATCAGTAACTCACCTCGTAAACCTTGCGTAATACTATGAACAGCAGCTTTAGAAGCGGAATACGCACCCGCAATAGGCATACTCGCTAAACCCAAAACAGATGAAATATTAACAATTGCAGCACATTCTCTTTGTTTTAAACGATCAATTAATGAAACGGTAAGCTTTACCAGACCCCAAACATTAACTTCAAAGTTAACTGCCATACTATCTAGAGTCTCATCAGAACAAAAGCCTCCTGCTTCATAAACGCCAGCATTATTAATTAATATTTCAACATCCTTCGTTAACCTTGTTGTTTTAATTATTGACTTATCATCTCGTAAATCTAAAAAAACAGGTACCAAACGATTCCCATATTCGGGTTTAAGGTCATCCATAGACTTTAAATCACGAACACCGGCATACACTTTCTTAGCACCCTTCTCAAGTAACTCAATGGTAATAGCTCTTCCGATTCCTCTGTTAGCCCCACTAATAAAGACTACCCTGCCTCGAGGGGACACTTTAATTTCCTTCATCACAACCTCCTATTTTAATTCAAACCATTATTTAAATTGATTCTACCTAAAATACAAATATCCTCGTCCAATAGCAATGTAAATTATTCACTCATTCCCAATTTAGAATGCAAGAACATGTATCAAGGGGGTAAATGAACTATTTTTATTATCTTTGTTTCTGTCGTTTTATTTTGGCAATTTCTTATCGGGGTGCGAGTAATCTATAATCTTTTCCAATAGCATTCCTGGCTGGAGATGAAAAGAAGTAAAACGTCTGATAACCGGACTCTAGAGACTAAATCTTTACGAATCCGGTTATTTTTATATTGTGAATAACCACTTGCATTGTAAAATGCAATTATCAAATACGAACCAAAATTATTAATAACATGTCAACGAATTATTTCAAGACAAATCCTGATGAAAAAGGATATTTTGGAGATTACGGCGGAAGCTTTATTCCAGAAGTTTTAGAAGAGGAAATGAAACGAATTAATGAAGCTTACTACTCCATTAGTAAATCCCATGAATTTATTTCCGAATTAAGAAGTATCCGTAAACACTTTCAGGGGCGTCCAACACCTGTTTACTACTGTAATCGCTTATCAGAAAAGTATGGTGGACGTATTTACCTTAAACGAGAAGATCTAAACCACTCTGGAGCCCATAAATTAAACCACTGTATGGGTGAGGCTTTATTGGCTAAATACATGGGCAAAAAGAAACTTATCGCTGAAACCGGAGCTGGCCAGCATGGTGTAGCTTTAGCTACTGCTGCGGCCTATTTCGGCCTGGAATGTGAAATTCATATGGGTGAAGTGGATATCGCTAAAGAGCATCCCAATGTGATGCGAATGAAAATACTTGGGGCGACAGTTATTCCTGTTAGTCATGGACTAAAAACACTTAAAGAAGCTGTAGATTCAGCCTTTCAGGCATATTTAAAAGATCCTATCAATACAATCTATTGCATTGGTTCTGTTGTAGGCCCTCATCCATTTCCGATGATGGTTCGTGAATTCCAACGTGTTGTAGGTATTGAGGCTCGTGACCAGTTTGAAGAGATGACTGGTGAGCAGCCTGACAATGTAGTCGCTTGTGTTGGTGGTGGTAGTAACGCCATGGGTATTTTCTCTGCTTTCCTGGACGATACAGATATCAAACTTCATGGTGTTGAGCCGGCTGGTCATGGTATTGATAAGGAAGGCCAACATGCTGCAACACTAACATTGGGCAAACCAGGTGTTATTCACGGCTTCAAGTGCTATACACTGCAAGATGAGAAAGGAGAACCTGCACCCGTCTATTCTGTTGCCAGTGGTCTTGATTATCCAGGTGTTGGCCCCGAACATTCAATGCTTAAAGATCTGGAGCGAGCAGAATATCATCATATTAATGATAAGGAGTGTATTGATGCCTTTTTCGAACTAAGTAGATTGGAAGGAATCATTCCAGCTCTTGAGTCGGCTCATGCTATTGCTTATGCAATTAAATTAGCCAAAGCTAAGCCTAAGCAATCAATACTTGTTAACCTTAGTGGTCGTGGAGATAAAGATCTTGACTATGTTCTTGAAACATATGGTTTACCAGAATAAATAAATTAATATATTTTATTAATGCCATCCAATTTGGATGGCATTTTTCATATCTAATTAATCCCTCATACTAAAATCTATTTTTGTACGTTTGTATCTGAACAGGAATTGAGCAAGAAAAATATCTTTTGTTCAGTTACTATTTTCGACTTATATTTACAATACTATGGCAGAGCAATATAAATTTACAAAAGACTTATCAAAAGAATTCGAATTCATTACTTCAAGAAGTAGTGGACCAGGGGGACAAAACGTTAATAAAGTAAATTCTAAAGTAGAATTACGCTTTCCACTTTTTGATTCTAAAATTTTAACTGATGAAGAAAAACAAATTATTTTTGTGAAATTGTATCATCACATCAATTCTGATGGAATTTTATCGGTTACGGCTCAAAATGAAAGATCTCAAGTACAGAATAAGGAAATTGCCATTGAAAAATTTTATCAATGGGTTGAAATCGCGTTAACTCCTGTCAAACCAAGAAAAAAGACTCGACCAACAAGGGCTTCAAAAGAAAAAAGACTAGAAGGGAAACAGGCTCAAGCTAAAAAAAAGGAAAGTAGAAAAAAACCTGAATTATAAAATACAAAAAGGGTGACCCAATGGATCACCCTATATTTTTGTCCTAAAATGACTTCTTACATATCTGCAAAGAAGTCATTTCCTTTATCATCAACAATAATAAAAGCAGGGAAATTCTCAACGCGAATCTTACGAACTGCTTCCATTCCTAATTCAGGAAAATCAATTACTTCGATAGACTTAATACTGTTTTTTGCTAAAACTGCAGCTGGTCCACCAATCGATCCCAAGTAGAAACCTCCATTTGCATGACAAGCATCAGTAACCGCCTTAGAACGGTTTCCTTTAGCCACCATAACCATAGAGCCTCCTACTTTTTGGAATACATCAACATATGAATCCATACGGCCTGCTGTAGTTGGTCCAAAACTTCCTGAAGGCATTCCTTTAGGTGTTTTAGCTGGTCCGGCATAATAAACAGGATGATTCTTGAAATATTCAGGCATTTCCTTACCCTCATCCAACATTTGCTTAATCTGTGCATGTGCAATATCACGTGCTACAATCAAAGTTCCGTTCAGGCTTAAACGCGTTTTAATTGGATACTTAGACAACTCCTTACGAATATCTTCCATTGGTTGATCCAAATCAATCTCAACAGCATCCTTCAAGTGTGGTGCCTCCTTTGGCAGATATTTAAATGGTTCCTTCTCTAATTCTTCTAAGAAAATACCATCTTCGTTAATCTTCGCTTTAATATTTCTATCTGCTGAACAGCTCACCCCTAATCCAACAGGACAAGAAGCCGCGTGACGTGGCAAACGAATCACCTTAACATCGTGTACGAAATACTTACCTCCAAACTGAGCTCCAATTTCACTGTTACGACAAATATCAACAACACGTTTCTCCCACTCTAAGTCGCGAAAAGCCTGACCACCTTCGTTACCTTCATTAGGCAAATGATCGAAATAACCTGTTGATGCTTTTTTAACTGTAGCCAAATTAGCTTCAGCTGATGTTCCACCTATTACAAGTGCTAAGTGATAAGGAGGACAAGCCGAAGTACCAAGATCTTTAATTTTCTCAGTAATAAACTTAGTTAAGTTCTCTTCATTCAACAAAGCTTTTGTTTGCTGATACAAGAATGTCTTATTACCTGAACCTCCACCTTTGGTAAGGAAAAGAAATTCATATGCATTACCTTGATTTGCATAAATATCGATTTGAGCAGGGAGGTTATTGCCTGTATTCTTTTCTTCGAACATGCTAAAAGGAACCACCTGAGAATAACGCAGATTACGCTCTTGATAAGTATCGTAAACACCTTGTGATAAATGCTTAGCATCATCAGCACCTGTATAAACGTCTTCTCCTTTTTTTCCAACAACAATAGCTGTCCCTGTATCCTGACATGTAGGTAATTCTCCTTCAGCAGAGACAACCTGATTCAGTAACATAGTATGAGCCACAAATCTATCATTATCTGAAGCCTCAGGATCTTGAAGTATCGTTCTTAATTTCTCCAGGTGTGCAGGACGTAAATAAAAAGAAACATCGGCAAAAGCTTGCTTAGATAGCATCTCTAGTCCCTTAGGATCCACTTTAAGAATTTTTCTTCCATCTACTTCGATAGTCGATACAAAGTCTTTAGTCAATAGACGATATTGGGTCGTATCCTTTGTTATAGGAAATGGTTTTTGGTAGTTAAAATCAGACATGATATAATGTTTTTATAATTTTGTATTTACAAATCAATTGCAACAATCAAAAATGGAAACATCAATCCTTGATTATTGTCATAGACAAATATAAGATAAATTGCAGTTTGCTGTTCGATAAATTAGCTATTCTAAAACATTGCCCTGCAACATAAGCTCAATGATTTCGATTCTTTCAGATCGTATCAAAATCCCAAAGAATCTAATATTTTCTCATTCAACTGACGATTTTTACCAATATATGGATAACAATGAATGTGAATTGCAGGATTAAAATTCATCTCAATAATTGCATAATTATCTTTCGTAGCAGGAACAGTAACATCTTCTATCATCATGTCTAATCCTGTTATCTTAACGTCTAGGGCCTTCGATGACTGAATGGCTATATCCTTATACGACTGATGAATATCATCTGTATAATCGATACTATCGCCACCGGTACTTATATTCGAATTTTCACGTAAATAAACAATTTGATCCTTCTTTAAAACACTTTCAAAATTGAAGCCTTGCTCCTTCAAAAACATTTCTTCAGCTTCTTCCAATCTAATTTTTTCAAGAGGAGTTCGATATCCTCTTCCGCGCAAGGGATCCAGATTTTTAATTTCGACCAATTCGCGAATCGACTTTTCGCCATCTCCTTTCACATTGGCAGGCACACGATGTAAGATCCCTGTAACCTGATCGTTAATCACAAAAAATCTAAATTCTCTTCCCGATATAAATTCTTCAATTAAGATGCTTCCATCATGTTCAAAAGCAATATCAACCGCTCTTTTGTATACTTCTTGGTTATTATTTTCTTTTAAAATTGTAATTCCCAAACCAAAATTGGTTGATTTTGGTTTTACAACTATTGGTTTGCCTTCAAACAAATCAAAATCAGAACGAGCTTGTTTGGCATTTTGATAATCGAGTCCACAAGGAACACGAACCGAACTTGCTTCTAATATTTTCTTTGTAACCAGCTTATTTTCCATCATTAATACACTCGAATAATTGTCCAATGATGTACGAGTTGCTTGCATTACATATTCCATTTTATCACCTTGAGTTAGGCTGATAAAATTTTCACTTCTATCCAAAATATTGAATTCAACTCCTCTTCTTAAAGCTGCTTTCATAAGTAATTGTGATGACAATTCAAGGTCTTCAAATCCGTGGAAACGGAAACCACTCATTTCGCTTTCTTCTTTGTGTTGTTTGGCTTTATTTAAATGAAAATTGATAAACCCTTCCTCCAAAACCTTTTCCTTAACCTTGAAAGACGACCTTTCATTTGGATTGTCAATCAATCCTTTCACTTCGGATAATGCGGATGAATACTCCTCATTTTCATTCAATTTACAATCAGCCATAAATTTTTTGATGTCAGCGAATAAATCGTTTAACATCTGATCACATCCTGTAGAATTTCCATCAGTACTCATCAATAATAAATCTGGATTCATACCCGAACAAGAAACTAAATCTTGATTCTTAGCTGCTATTTTTTGATCCTTATCTTGATAAGCATCCTTTTCCTCTTTGAACAAAGAATACAGTAAAAACAAATGAGTAAAGTACAATCTGTTTTTAGAAACTCCTGATTTTTCAAATGGATCTAAATCGAGAATTCGAACCTCTAAATGTGAAATTTGTTTACTATCCTCATTAAATTTTAGGCGAATTGGCAAATACAATTCATCTCCCGATAAAATATCTCCAGATTCGATCAATTTAGAAAGTGATGAAAAATATCGATCTAAGCTATTAAAATCAACGAAGTATTCTTCTTTATTTCGATAACCTACAGAACTGTTTCTTATTGAAATAGCATTGCTACAGCCCATTGAAGTTTTTTCTCCCGTTTTCAAAGATTTCATCTTTAAGGAAGGATCTGAAACCGGACTTTCTCCAAATAACCAAATCAACATCCAGCGGTGACGCATGAAATTCCTAACCATCTTAAGGTAAATCGTTTCTCTAAATTTTTCTAGATCACCATTCCATTTGATAGCCTTTTTTAATTTGCGCTCTAATCTAGAAGTAAGTGAAAAATTAAAATGGATGCCAGAAAGCATTTGCCTTTCCTTACCATACTTATGAGCTAATTCTTCTCTGTATTTTTCTTTATGAATTCCCTTTTCGCCAAACTTTGCAATTGGAATTTCCTCCTCCTGCGGCAGCAATGGCGGTGCACTTTGTGGCCAAAGTAATTCATCTACCAAATTCTCTGAAATAACATCTTGTAAGGTTTCCAAAAAACCATGTACCTCTGCAACACTTTGCAATGGAGGTGTTATCATTTCTACCTGACTTTCAGAAAAATCCGTGGTAATAAAAGGATGATGAAACTTATCTCCTAAAATTCCCGGGTGAGGTGTTCGAGCCATTCCTCCCTTGTAATCGACTCTTACATTTTCCTTTTCAATCCCAAATTGCCCATTAATTAGGCTATTCTGAATTCCCTCGTTCTTTAATGATTCAGTTATATTATTAATCAAATGATCCATATCAATTAGAATTTACCAAATGTATTGTTCTTAAAATAAGCTCTTAATAAAAAGTAAAGGACGATTCCTTTTAATATACTACTCCCTGTAATACTCCACCAAACCCCATTCAAACTTAAGAAGGTATAAAAACCTAAAAAATAAGCTCCAGGCAAGCGAAGGGATGTAAAAATAACACTCACGGCAGCTGGTATTTTTGTTTTTCCTAATCCATTAAATACCCCTGCAGATATCATCTCTAAACACATAAATAATTGCGAAGCTGCCAAAATCATCAAATAATCTTTTCCCATTAGTATACTCTCCGCCTCTGGAACGAATATGGAAAATAAGGTTTGAGGTAATAGTAAAAAGATTGCGGTTGTAACCATTGCAACTACAAAAGCTATTCGCCAACCAGCGCGATAAATATTTGGTACTTCGGTTAAGTTTTTTGCACCATAACTATGACCAACCATAATGGTTACAGCTTGCATTAAACCTCCTACAATCATAAAAGTAATAGATTCAATTTGCACACCAATTTTTTGCACGGCAATCGCATTTGGTCCCCAATCAGCAATAATCCTTGCAAGAAAAATATAGATAACAGAAAAGGAAATTCGTTGCACAGCAGCTGGCATACCAACCGCAAATAGTGTTTTTAATTTACTCGATTTTGGAAACAATCCATTAAATCGAATGTTCTCAAACTTCTTCATGGTAGATAAGAAAAACAGCAAACTAAAAGTTCTTCCTACAATAGAAGCAACTGCGGCTCCTTCTACACCAAACTCAAAAACAATAATTAATAGTGGATCGAGTACAATATTTATTAATGTCCCGATAACACTAGCCTTAAAAGATATTTTGGTTTTACCATGCGCATTAAAAATGCTAATAAAAAGAAGGTTAACAAAGCTAATAATTATACCAAAAGCACTGATTACCAAGTACGAAGTAGCCATCTCATTAACAGCAGCATCCTTCATTTGAAAAAAGCCAATAAACTGTTCTGGTATTGCTAAAAATACAGAAGTAAAAAGAATGGCAATGCTACCAATCCCCCACAAACCTGAAGTTGAATATCGACCTGCATCATCCATATTTTCGGCACCAACCGAATGAGCAATTTTCACATTGGCGCCAACAGTTACAATGGAGGCCATTGCCCAACCCAGATGTAAAAAGAATCCTGCAGAACCTACTGCGGCAACAGCACCACTACCTAAATAACCAACCCAAATCATATCGGTTAGATTATAAGTCATGTGTAACAAATATGAGCCAATAATTGGAAAAGCAAGCTTTAAAAGCTTTCTTCCAACAGCCGAATAGGTTTGTTCTTTTTTAAGAAAATTGGTAATATATTTTAACATCAACAAAAGTTCAAAATGATGGCATTTAGATATGCACAAAAATCGTAAGGAAACAAATTTCTAAGAATAACAGCAATATATTATTTAAGCATGCGGCCTATTAGATTATCCAATTCCTTTTTAAGCCCCATTGCTTTTTCCATATCGCACTCTAAATTAGTCGCCATATCTATTGGGATTTGTTGTGCTTTGGTCTTGCTAGATTTGCCTTTATCAGTAAGATAAATTAGAACTTTCCTCTCGTCCTCACAACACTTAATTCTTTTTATTATATCAAGCTGCTCCATGCGCTTTAGCAATGGAGTAACCGTATTGGTATTTAAATACAACTTGCATGCAATTTCATTGACACCAATCCCCTCTTTCTCCCACAAAATCAACAATACCAAGTACTGAGGATAGGTGATTCCCAAGTCGTCAAGGTAAGGTTGGTACATTCTTGTCATTAAACGAGAAGCCGCATAAATCGAAAAACACAATTGATTTTCCAATTTCAATAAATCGACCTCTTTATTATCTGTTTTATCCATGCCTTTTGTTTGTATCGCTTGCGATACAAATTAACGAAATACTAAACTTAGATCAAAGGAAATTTCATTCTTTACACTATTTTAACAGAAGCGTATCCAACCATTAGTTTTCTTAATTTTTACAATAATCTATTAATAATTGACTAATTTCGATGTTCAAATTTTATGAAGTAATTTCTTAGGCATACATGTTATTTGCCTCAAGTAATTATTGTCTTTAAATCTTTATAATAAAACATGTTACACGATCTATTAGAGGATAATTTCGGCTTTTCAACTTTCAAACCAGGTCAAGAAGAGGTAATTTCTAACGTACTCGATGGCAAATCAGCGATAGCAATTTTCCCAACAGGTTCAGGTAAATCCTTATGCTATCAATTGCCAGCTCTTGAATTACCTGAACTAACTTTAGTCGTTTCTCCTTTACTGGCACTAATAAAAGACCAAATTGACTTTTTGCAGTCCAAAAATATATCGGCCGTTCGTATAGATTCATCTCTCTCGAAAGAGGAGGAACAAGATATCATGAATGGAATTCGTGGCAAACGACATAAAATACTAATGATTTCGGTAGAAAGATTTAAAAATGAACGCTTTCGCAGATTTCTAAAAGAAATTCCAATATCACTAATGGTAGTTGACGAAGCTCATTGTATATCGGAATGGGGACACAATTTCAGACCTGACTACCTGAAGCTTCCCGATTATAAAAAAGAATTTAAAGCCAAGCAAGTTCTCTTACTTACCGCAACCGCAACGCCAAAAGTAATTGAGGATATGTCTCGAAAGTTTACGATTCCAAAAGAGCAAGTTAGCATTACTGGATTTTATCGATCGAATCTAAATTTGGAGGTAATTCCTGTTACTCAATCCAAAAAGAATGAACAGCTAATCTCCTTGCTAAGCACAAGAAAAAATGAATGCGGAATTGTTTATGTAACCCAACAAAAAACAGCCGAAATAGTTTCATCTATTTTAGCGTCAAAAGGAATTAGTTCAAAAGCTTACCATGCTGGATTGAAAAGTGAAAATCGAGAGGATATTCAAAATCAGTTCATGGATAACAAAATAAATTGTGTTGTTGCAACAATTGCTTTTGGAATGGGAATCGATAAAAGTAACATTCGATATGTGATCCATTACGACTTACCAAAATCTACCGAAAACTATTCGCAAGAAATTGGAAGAGCGGGACGAGATGGAGAAAAATCCGATTGCATTGTTTTGGCAAATCACGACAATGTTAATGTGCTTGAGAATTTCATATTTGGAGACACACCTGCCCTATCAGGCATAAAAGAGATTCTCACTCGTATAAAAAAGGCTGAAACTAGCTGGGAAATCAAGTTAAACACCCTTCCTTCTGTTAGTAATATTCGTATTCTTCCAATTAAAACCTTACTGGTTTACATGGAGATGCGTGGTATTATCAAACCTCAATTCAGTTATTTTGCTGATTATCGATTTAGCTTAAATAAGGATGAAAAAAGTATCGTAGAAAACTTTCAAGGAGAACGAAAGAAATTTATTCAGGCCATTTTCGATCATTCCCAAAAAGCTAGAAAATGGATAACCGTAAATTTTGATACCATCAGTAAAAATTATGCAACGGATCGAAATCGAATCGTATCGGCTCTAGAATATTTTGATGCGCAACAAATAATAAATTTGGAGGCAAAAGTGATGGTTGATGTTTTTGCCGTAACGAATCCAAATTTTGACATTGATGTACTTTCCGAAGAACTATACTCTAGCTTCAAGGCAAAAGAAAAAGTAGAAGTTAACCGAATTCGTGAAATGTTAGCCCTTTTTGAATCGGAAAATTGTTTAAGTAAAAATTTGGCAAATTATTTTGGCGAAGATCCTGAATGGCAAAAATGTGGACATTGTTCTGTTTGCAATACTGGAAGTGTTAAAATTGAAAATTCAAATCACTTAAAAGGTTTAAATGAGCACAACTTTAATGAATTGTGCCAAGAAGCAATCGCTAAGTTAGAAGATAAATACACTAGTGAATTGTTGACTAAATATTTATGTGGAATCAACACGCCAAGTTTTACTCGATTAAAATTAAAACAGTTAAAGCATTTTTCATTCCTTGAGAACTATCGCTTCGAAGATGTTTACAATTGGATTAAAGAAAATAGCTCTTTATAATACAGATCTTAAAAATTACTATTTTGAAAAGAAATCCGAATTTCCCTTTCGCTCCTAAAAAATTTCCATTCTTTTATGGATGGATGAGTATGATTGCAGGTACCATAGGTATATTGTGTAGTATTCCAGGGCAAACCATGGGCGTTTCGGTTTTTACAAATTACTTGATGGAATCGCTGCAACTGAGCAGAGATGCATTGAGTTCGGCCTACTTGATAGGAACAGTAGGAAGTTCATTATTCTTAACTTATGCAGGAAAAATTTACGATAAGTATGGTGCTCGATTTACCGCTATAATGGCAGCTTTATGCTTGGCTGCCACCTTGTTTCTATTTTCCTATTCAGATACTGTTTCTAGTTCCTTATCGCAATTTAGTGGGGTTAAATATTCAATTGTTTCCTTCACCTTTATATCTCTTCTATTCTTTTTCCTACGCTTTTCTGGACAAGGCGTATTAACACTGGCATCGCGAAATCTTATCATGAAATGGTTCGACCAAAGAAGAGGTTTGGCAAATAGTATTTCCAGTGCTTTTCAATCTTTCGGATTTGCTGTTTCCCCATTGTTTATAGCTCTTATAATAAGTCAATTCGATTGGAGTATTGCTTATCAAATATTGGCTTTTCTTACCCTAATATTTGTCTTATTTGCCTATATTTTTTACCGAGATAATCCAGAAGAATGTGGACTAATTCCTGATGGGAAAATAATTGCACCTAAGCAAAAAAGCAATCCTACATTTCAGACAAAAAAACAATACACCTTAAAAGAGGCTCGCAGCACATGGGTATTTTGGGTTTTTGCACTTGGCTTAAGTTTTAATGCCTTTTTTATAACAGGCTTTACATTTAATGTGATTTCTATTTTTGAGTCTTGTGGTTATTCTGAACAAAAAGCATTAAGTGTTTTTGTTCCTGCATCCATCATTTCTATCATAACTGCTATTGCTGGTAATATTCTTAGCGATTACATTCGAATGCAAAAAATCCTGATCGTATTTCTGCTTGGTTGTTTACTTGCCAGTTTAGGTGTTGCTATTCTTGAATATGAAATTGGATTTTATGTGCTAATTCTAGGAAATGGTGTAATGGGCGGATTGTTTTCGGTTATTGCCGCAATTACCTGGCCTCGTTTTTATGGAAGAGAAAACTTAGGCGCAATCAGTGGTTTGTCCATGTCACTAATTGTATTTTCGAGTGCCATTGCTCCCTTGTTTTTCAGTAGAATATTTACACTAACCAACAGCTACAGTTTGGCTGGATACATTGGAATAGTTGTTGTAGTATTACTTTTAATTCTATCTGTAAAAGCCAAAAATCCTCAGCTACAATAAAAAAGCAGACACAAAACTTAATTTGTATCTGCTTATATAAGCATTGTGCTCTATTGTATTTTGACAAATGCAAATGGCATCTTTTATTTAAATATCATACTTTACAGTAAACAACAAATAACGAGGCTGCACAAAATAGGTTGAAGATGAGAATGAATAATCGGACTCACTACTTTTGTCTAAGGAATCTTGTATCCAATAAATTCTTCCCTTTTAAACCAAATTCCCAATGACTATCTTTCTTCTGATAAGTAAGTGCAGCATCAAGAAAACTATATTCGTTTTCTATTGTATTGTCCTTGTCAGAATAGCTGTATAGATCATAGTCGGCCGTAAAAATAAAGCCCCCAAAAAATGCTGCATCCAATTTCGCATATGGCCTTTTGGTATAATATGTTGTTGTTGTAGAACCTCGATCGTACTGACTAATTCCATATTTGTAACCCACTTCTAAATTAGGAGCTTTCTTAAAATTTGTTGCCAATGATCCACTATAATTCTGATTCAAGGATTCAGACACGCTTGGTTTCGAATTAACCAGATTATTGGTTTTTGCCCAAGAGAAATTCGCCTTTAACGATCCTTTTATTTTCTTAAAAGTTCTTTGATATCGTGCATTAGCACTTACCGATTCATCATTAAAGTTTGAGTTAATAGTTGTTCTAACTTGATTAATACCAATTGGCATTACATCATTTTTTAAGGCATCAATTCGTTTGGTGTAGGTTACATTAGCAAACATGTTGGTAAAATTGAACATATTGAAACTAAAGAAATTCAAAGAAATGTTATGATTTAAAGAACTTTCCAAATCTCTATTCCCAGAATATACCGAATTGTAATTGTTCAAGACATACGATTCTGCAAACTTACTAACATCGGTAAACGAACGGGTAATTCGATAATTAAAACGAAGATTCTCAGACTTTTTCAATTGCATATTAATGTACATATCAGGCAATACGGATGTTAATTCATCATTTATTGTTGTTCCCGATTGCGTATTTTTCACATTGTACTGGTGCAAACTTACACCAGGATTAAAAGTAAATATTCCTGCTTTTAATTTGTAATGAAAACCGAAAAACAAATCTGACACATTAAATTTCACATCGTTTTCAAATTCATTTCCCTCCATATTTAGCTTCGATTCATCATCTAAAATTTGAAAAATATCAGAATCGAAATTTTGATGGCTTTGAGTCGTTCCTAAAGTAAATTGAATGTTACTACGATCTCCTGTAATGTGATAGTATTCAAGTTTGGCATCAACTTTATTACTAATAATTTTCTTTTGCTGATTGATATTGTAAAAACCTAAAGATTCATCCAAAGGAAATAGATCTACAAAAGCAAACTCGTCTCTTACTGCATTGTAAAACGGATCTTCATCCTGATAAAGATGTTGCGCTTCAAAAGAGAGGATATTTTTTTCATCTACAGTATAATAAATATTCGTATTCTGATTGATCGATATTGGTTTTTGCTTTTTAAACTGACTGATTTGATCACTTCCCCCATCAACACTGGAATTTACCTCTTCCTTTTCATCATCATCCGACTGCTTCATCATAATATCATAATCGAATTGAAAATTAGCATTTGGCTTGTAAACAGAACTAAATTTCAGTAAACCTAAATTTACTTTCTGATCGTTATAATTGATTGCCTCTTCAACCTTAGATTTATTATCGTCTAATTTAAAAGTTGTAGTACTTCTTGTTTCCATTTCGGTGGCTGTGTAAGAATAGATTCCAAAACCACTTAAATCCCATTCCTCTATTGGTGAATAAGAGAAATTTACTGCTGCAAACCTTGTATTAATATCTTTTGCACGATTATTTTGCGCAGTTGATATTCCCAAACCATTAGAGCCAACTCCTATAGAACTTCCACCACCACGGTTAAAACCTCTAAAGCCACCAGTAAAATTCATATAATCTCGTCTTGTGAATGGAACTTCTCCAATGTTATTTGCATCGGTAATTACGTTCAAACTAAATTTAGGGCTGTAGTAAAACAATTTTGGATGAGCCAAAAATTTATCATCTGGGCCTGCACCAGCGGTTACTTCACCAAACCAAAATTTGTTCTTTCCTTTTTTCAATTTTATATTCAAAGCGATATTTTCATCATCATTAGTCAAGCCTTTCATCTGACCAATTTCATTATAGTTTCTGAGCACTTCAACTTTATCGACAGCATTAGCAGGAATATTATCTGCAGCAATTTTTGAATCACCATCAAAAAAATCTTTTCCTTCAACCATCACCTTCTGAACCGTTTTCCCTTCTACCTCAATTTGTCCATCATCATTCATTTCGACACCAGGCAAACTAACCAAAACATCTTTCAATTTCTTTTCGGTACCAGTCGTAAACGAATCTGTATCATAAACGATGGTATCTCCTCGAACCGATACGGGCATTGTATAAGTAACATCAACCTCAGAAAGCATACTATTTTCTTCAGACAAACGAATGTTCCTTTCGGCATCTACTTCTTTTGAATTAAACACAAACTCCTTTGGGGCAAATCCAATAAAGCTAACTTTAACATTATAGTTTGAGTTTTCCTGTAAAACCAACTTGTACAATCCATTATGGTTGGTAACACAATATGATTCCATTATTTTAGTGTCTGAATTAATCGCAATAATATTTGCCATTTCAACTCCAGATCCGATGCTATCTCTTATAATACCGGTAAGTGATATTTTTTGAGAAAATGCTTTCGCAGAGAAAACAATTAATAAGAGTAAGAAAAAATATTTCTTCATTTGGATTAAATTTTACTGAATTTGGAAAAAATTAACTGTAGATCTCAAAGCCTCCAAATACTATCGATGTCCTGATCCTCCTCCACCTCGACGACCTCTTCCAAACGCACCACTCTCGCGCATTTCTTTCATTTTATTTCTTGAAATGGTATCAAATTCTTCTTGTGTTACTTCTTTCCCTTTTGATGGAGCTTTTATTTCTATTTTGTCTTTTGGATTCAATACAATTTGCGAACACAAAATACTCGTTACATCATCACTAACTTCCAAAATTAAACCAGGCAAACCACAATAATCAGCAGGTCCCTGATTTACTGGGATATCCATGGAATACCATGCAACAATCTCGATTTTTTTCTCCGTGAATTCTTTCCCTTTATTGTTCTCGTTTCGATTAAAAAGAGCAGACATATTTGGGCGTTTTACTGTTTTTGTTGCAGTAGCTTTAAATGCAGTATACTTGCCAATCATTTTAGTCTCTCCACTCATTTTCCATTCCAATTTCGGTAGGCTATCTTTCACTAAAAAAATCTTGCCAAAAAGATCTTTCTTAACTGCATAAGTTCCATCTTTTATACTTTTATAATAGTCTTCTCCTCCAGATCCCATCATCCCAAATCTCATACCTCCACGTGATTCACCTGGCTGTTCCAACTTCTGCTCTTCCTTATACAGCGATTCTATTTGGTTAAAACTTAACACAAAGGTTTTCTCCCCAGCTTTCTTCATTCTTTCCATGATCATTTTTTTCCTGTCTTCAGGAATGTTTCGACCCGAAAAATCCATCTTCATAACTGTTTTACTTTCGTATACAGCCTTACCCTGAAATCCTTGTGCTGAAATTATTGTGCTAAAGCCAAGCAAAATTCCCATGGCTGTTAATAGAAGTTTTCTCATGTTAGATAATTTATTTTTAATGAAACACAATACTAAGACAGTAAAATCTAATTATGGTTTAATTGACAAGCAAGAAAATAAAAAAATAAAAAACATCATTTTTACACGAACCCCTTAATCTACTCATTACCATATCCTTATATACCTATTTGAGATTATAGGTATAAAAAAAATATTCCTTACGTGTAATAATCCTATATTTCTACCACTAATTAAGAAAAAGCTATCGTGAGTACAGATTTTTATACATCATCAATTTTACCCTATGCTGCAATTATCATTAAGATTTGTAGAGCATATACAAATACGCAAGAAGATTTCGAAGATTATTATCAAGAAGTCTGTTTGCAAATATGGAAGAGTAATGAAAATTTTCGAGGACAATCTGAATGGTCTACATGGATCTATCGACTTAGTCTAAATGTTTGTCTTACACTTCTAAAAAAAAATAACAAGCAAAAAGTTGCATCAGATCAAATACCAGACGTGGCAATTGAAGAGTGTAACAATTTTGACGATGAATCTTTAAACTTTCTGTATGTCGCGATCAAACAATTGTCAGAAGTAGACAGAGCAATTATACTTCTTTATCTCGAAGAGAAAAGTTACCAAGAGATTGGAATTATAATTGGAACCAATGCCAATAATATTGGTGTGAGAGTTAAACGAATTAAAGAACGATTAAAAAAAATACTAAATGGAAAAGTCAATTGAAACAATTTGGAAAGAGGGATTTTTGAAAAATGACGCCTTAGTAGCTCCAAAACTAAACGACTTATACAATCAAAAATCAAAGCATATTATTGATAAATTTAAGAGGATGTTCAAAATCAATTTGAATGCAATATTCATTGGCTCATTCGTAGTGCTAATTGCTTCTTATTTTGTGGGAATACCTGTTATGGGTGTTGGCTATTTCTTTATCCTAAACGGAATTGTAATATTCAATCGAAAATTGAATAAAAGCTTGCTTAAAATAGATAAAAATGTGAGTAGCTATGAATACTTAAATGCCTTCAATAATTGGATGAAAGAGCAGTTGCAAGCCAATAGAAAAATAGCCAGAATTTATTATCCTTTATTCTTTCTATTTATGGTGCTTGGTTTTTGGTTTTCAAATGATATTCAGAGTGAATTTAACGAATTTATGGAACAAGGGAATGACCTAACTTTACTATTTGGAATACCAGTACTTTGGACATTACCCATTATCTTCATCACCAGTTTATTGGCTTATTTTGGCGATCGAATTTACAATTTTGATGTGGGTTTAGTGTATGGACCAATTTTCCG
This sequence comes from Labilibaculum sp. DW002, assembly GCF_029029525.1. Taxonomy (NCBI): domain Bacteria; kingdom Pseudomonadati; phylum Bacteroidota; class Bacteroidia; order Marinilabiliales; family Marinifilaceae; genus Paralabilibaculum; species Paralabilibaculum antarcticum. The sequence goes on from NZ_JAKJSC010000001.1 coordinate 618,789, forward strand.
TAAACTGAAGGAGCTGATTACAGACATTGAAGAATTAAGAGCCACAGATATCAATTAGTCGAATTTAAAAAAAAATCTTGAAAATATGACGATTAACAATATAGCACCCCTAAGAAATACTGGTGGCAATAGACGCCTTAACAAAGCGTATCAGAAAATGCAATCTTTAATTGATGCTCTAAATGAAAAGCAAATTCCAGATGAAATTCAGCAATCCATTAATAGAGATATTGAATCCATTAATTCGTTTGAAGGTACTGATACTGAATTAAGGAAATACATCAAGAAAATACGATATAAAACCTTAAAACTTGTAGAGAATGAACTTGAATTGGTGGCAATTAACCACTACCGTGATTTATATATGGCTATTGGAATGGCTTTAGGAGTCGCTGTTTCCACCTTTTATGACCACAATGGAATCAGTTTAATCATTGGTTTGGTCGTTGGAATGACACTTGGTGCTAACATGGACAAAAAAGCTGCTGCAAAAGACAAACAACTAAACCTTATAAATCAATCTTAGTCTATCAGTTCTTTTTTCTTAAGAGACTTTTTAATCTCTTTATGGCCCTTCCAGAATTTATTATTGATCTTCTTCACTATTTTCTTAAAATCTGGATGGTCCTTAAGATTATCAACTAATGGATCGATCTCTAAAAACAAAAGAAGCCAAAACTGATAATTGTCTTCCTTAGAAAACAAATCTAAGTGTTCAAGAGCCTTCTCAACTTCTCCCTTGTGCGCAAAATACACCGCTAAACTTGCATTTTTATAAATGGATTTATCATTGGTAGCGTATTCGAAATAATTGGCAAATAATTTCTCAGCTTCTGCTTTTCGTCCAGTTTTTTCCATAACCAAAGCAATCTTAATATCCTCATGAGGATAAATACTTAGCTTGTAATTTTCTCTGGCGGCAACAAAATGCTTGTAGTATGCATAAGAGGTTTCATAATCCCGAATATAGTAATACATTTTGCCAACCTCTTGCAAAATATCTAAACGAGTTGTGTCTTTTTCAAAAGCAGCTACTAAGAGATTTTTTGTCTTTATTAAATCTTCATTTTTCGCATATAAAATATAGGCTTTCAAATATTCAGAGAACAAATTTTTTGGATTGTAGTCGGTCGATTTATTAATGTAAAACAAGGATTCTTCAATAAAACCCGATTGCACAAGTGCATTACTAACATGCAAATAAACATAGCTAGCAGTTACCGAATCTTGCGCTGCTATATCCAAACCTATTCCTCGTAAGGCATACTCCAAATATTTTTCGGTATTGGGCATATAAGTAGTATAATAATCCGATAAAAAATTAATAGCAAGAGCTGAATTTGGATTGTAGTGCAATGCCTTTTCTAAATAGGGAAGTGCCTTATCGTATTCGCGTATATTCATGTAATATAAGGCCTTTGCCAATAGGGATTGTGGCAATTTCCCATCTAAGAGTAATGCCTTATCTGCATTTTCATTGATAATAGAAGTGTGATTTTTCTGAGCTTTTGCAATATCTAAATAATAGTAAGCCATAGCTATATCTGCATAAGCTTGAGCAAATTCTGGATCTTCAGCAACAGCTTTCTGGAAGTAAATAATGGATTGTTCTAACCCCTCTCTACTCCCTCTATGAAAAAACTCCATACCCTTCAAGAAATAGTCATAAGCAAGTAAATTTTCGGTTGGCACCTTATTAATCTGCTCTTCCTCTTCTGGTGTGATAATTGCTTTTATTTCGCTTGCTATATTTTTGGCAACATCTTGCTGTAAAGCGAAAATATCCTTGGTTTTTTTGTTGTATTGCTCTGCCCACAAATGCTTATCGGTAGGTGCTTCTATTAACTGCACAGTTAACTGAATCTGATCTCCTATTTTCTGTCCACTACCTTCTACAAAATAACTTACATTCAACTCTTCTGCAATTTCGGCACTGGATTTTGCATTGTTTCGATATTTCTCCACAGAGGTACGACTAATCACTCTTACATCCTCAATTTGTTGAAGCTTGGTAAGAATCGATTCCATTAAACCATTAATCAGATAAACATTCGTAGAATCATTACTATCATTTTTAAAGGGCAATACAGCAATCGACTTTTCTAAACCAAGAGGTTCTTGCTTTACTGGTTTTAGAAATACATAGCCAAAAACTGAAATGAGTATCAATATAAAGAATACAGCAAGTATCAATTTTCTCTTATTCCCTTTTTTTGGTTCTAACCAATACGAATCATCTACTTTGTTTTCTTGTTTTGTGGCTTCCCCTGGAGGGTATCCATAATGATCACGAAAGCATTTAATAAAATAAGAAACACTGCTAAAGCCAACCTTATATGATATTTCAGAAACACTAAGATCAGTATCTTGCAATAATTCCATTGCATATTTAAGGCGCACCTCACGAATAAACTGGCTTACCGATAAATTATTTATTTTTTTGATTTTACGCAACAAATTAGAACGACTCATTCCTACTTCATCTGCAAGTTCCGAAACACCAAATTTTTCATTCGAGATATTCTCTTGAATAATAGTAGTAATTTTTAACAGAAAATCATTTTCTGAAGAGGATTGATCAGGCATGTTTATGTCTAAATAAATAGGATTAAATAATTCTTCGGAAAAGATACGAATCCTTATACTAAGATACAATTGAGAGCACTTAAAGAAAATTTTCCTAGGCAATTAACTTGATATACTATCCTTATGACAATGTTAAAAATACTTCCTTTTAATAGCTCGAAAAGCCTTATTTTGGGCCAATGCGTCATCATATGCGTCATAATTTATACTCATGCATCATAGTTTTTAGCCTGTAATTAAACTTGATATCATTCGCTTCATAACTGTTTAGCTGTGCATCACGATTTGATAGATCTTTACAGTAGAAAATAAATGTTGAACTTTTAAATAGATCAGTTATGAAAACGAAACAAAGTATTACAATTAAGCTAGCAGGATTTTATATTACATCCATGATTGCAGCCTTACTTATAAGTATGAGTGCTTGCAACAACACAGCTAAAAAAACAAATGAAGACCAAGTTAAAACTGAAAACAAAGTAAAAGCTCCAAGTATTGATATTCATGCTGCCACTTTTATGGGTAACGTAAATGCAACCACACAACACATTGCTGCAGGAAGCGATATCAATGCAAAAGACCAGTATGGTTCTACTCCATTAATGGTTGCGGCGACTTTTGGAAAAACAGATATCGCTATTGCTTTGATTGATGGAGGTGCAAAATTAAACATCCCAAGTAATGATGGATCGACAGCCTTGCATACAGCAGCTTTCTTTGGACGTACAGAAATTGTAAAAGCCTTACTAAAAAAAGGTGCAGATAAAAGTATCAAGAATAATTATGGATCAACTGCCCTAGAATCGGTACAAGCACCATTCGAAAGTGTTAAAGCAATCTACGATCAAATTGGAAAAGATCTTGGCCCTTTTGGCTTAAAGTTTGATTATAAAGAATTAGAAAAGACTCGACCTGTAATTGCTAAATTGCTTGAAAATAAGGAGGAATTATAAGTGATTAATTTGAAATAATCTCTCCCCTTTACTGGGGAGAACTTAAAAATTAACAGAGGGCAGAAATCCATTGAGATTTATTGCCATTAAAAACGAACAAGATGTTACGAGCAGAGAGAAGATACGATATAGACTGGTTACGAGTAATAACCATTGGATTGCTTTTAATTTACCATATCGCCATTGTATTTCAACCATGGGGAGTACTCATCCAATTTATTCAAAGTAATCAGTCACTGGAAAGCCTTTGGATTCCAATGTCAGCCTTAAACATTTGGAGAATACCTTTATTGTTCTTTGTATCGGGAATGGGCGTTTGTTTTGCAATCCGAAAAAGAGATTGGAAAAGTCTGATGACTGAACGATCAAAAAGAATTCTACTACCCTTTTTGTTTGGTGTATTTTTCATTGTTCCCTTGCATGTTTTTATTTGGCAAAACTATTACCAGCAAGATTTAAATTATGCGATAAACCCAAGTCATTTATGGTTTCTAGCGAATATATTCCTTTATGTGTTTATCCTTTCGCCAGTATTTTTTTACCTGAAAAAGAATGAAAATGGCCGAATCGTACAAGCGTTTAAAAAGCTGATGAAATATCCATTAGGCTTACTTGCAGTTATTCTACCTTTCGTTTTGGAAGCCATTATCGTAAATCCAGATCCATTCGAAATGTATGCGATGACTTGGCATGGATTCTTCTTAGGATTATTAGCCTTTTTCTTTGGTTTCTTATTCGTTTTAAGCGGTAGTAATTTTTGGCAAACCATACTTAAATGGAGATGGCTATTCTTAGGCATTGCCCTAACAATGTACCTAATTCGCCTGATTGCTTTTGAACTAAAAACGCCTAATTTTTTAATGGCTATCGAATCGAACATTTGGATTTTTGCCGTATTCGGATTTGCATACAAATACCTTAATCGCCCTAGCAAAGCCTTAAGCTATTTAAGTCAGGGAGCTTATCCAATTTACATTTTGCACATGGTATTCATGTTTTGGGGATCTGTTTTAATTTTACCTTTAGCATTACCGATATTTGCTAAGTTTTTACTGGTTATTGCTTTTACAAGTATTGGATGTTTTGCGGTATACGAATTGCTTATTAAGAGAATTGCAATTTTACGCCCTTTGTTTGGTTTAAAAAGTAAAAATAAAAAAGAACAAATTTTAAAAGTCAGTTTACCTTAAAAAAATAAGCCCGCATTACGATGCGGGCTTTAACCTAAACAAACTGTTAAAAAGCCAAAAGGCTAATTAACTAGTAACATTTTGAATACTACCTCAAATATTCAAAATCAACTTATTTATCCTTATCTGGAGCCTGATATTTTACGGTTTTCACCAAAGTTCCTACATAGGTCCAGTTTAAATCTCTTGTTTTTAAAGCTTCATCTAACTTTGCCTTTGTTTTGGCATCCACGTCCATTTCAGCTTCCGCTTCGTAAAATGCAAAATACTGCTTAAAATCCTTAAACATATCGAAGGTGAGATGACTTGTTTTAACCTTACTACCAGATGGCATTAATACTCTCGCTAAAGCCCAATGTTCCAAGTTACCATTCTTCACATTCTCCTGATGAATTGGTAAGAAATATTCCTTCTCAGTATCCTCATATGCCTTGTATTCACCAGGAAGAGCATCCATAAAATTCATTCGCATTACCGTTCCCAATTCCATCTTAAAATCATCATCGGTAGTCGCAATTCTTGTTACAAACATTCTCTTACTCATTTCCCTAGATTTCAAGCCTTCCTGAATAATACTATCTAGATCAGTATCGGAAATTAATGGGTATGCTCTTTGTGCTGCCTCCATAATTTGTCCTGGATCCATTGCACTAACTGCACTATTATATATGGTAACCGTTACATATTGATAGCCTTGCTCGGCACCTCCCGGCTTCAGCGACCATAAATCCCATCCTTTTATATCACCACTTTTTAAGCGCTCGGCATGAATTTTCTCCCAAAATGTTTCGGTTTCCCAATAATTTGCATCCTGATTATCAGCAACTTTCATAAAATCAAAAACCAGAAATTTCTCATGTTGTGCCATGCTTACACTGCAAAACATAGCCATGAAAATAAGTAGTATTATTTTTCTCATAACAACTAGTTTAGGTGAATAATACTTAAGTTACTATTTTTTATTCCTTTCCGCAATGGGCAAAATAAAAAAATAGAAAGGAATTTAAAGATTAAGCCACAAAGAAACTAAAGGATAATGGTATCACCTCTAGTATTTCGAGTCATGATCTAAAACATGTATCTGAAGTTTGTAATTGTTTTATACTACTCGAGGATGGAGTGATCGTGCAGGATAAAGACAATACCTAAGAGATGTTAACTGAATTAGAAAGTTACTTTACCTTGATTAAATTTATTCTTTGATAAGACATTTGAAATTAAACCCCATTCGGGGTTCTTTCTTGTGTTTTGTATGTGTCTGCCTTAATCAAATTCAATCTATCTGGGACTTAAATACAGAACCAGTTTCTTAAAGCACAAAAAGGTCCAAAAACAATAATATCGAATGAAATACGTGCGACAAATAAAAACAAAATGAAGGCATAATTTGGTTCAACAAAAGTAACCATCACAAACCACTACCCAACTTTCAATTAGCGGGTAGCAAGAATTTAACTGAACAGTAAAAACAATAAAACGTCTCTTCTTATAATTTGAAAATATTTCTAAATCAGGTAATTATATTGCGAGGGAGTAATTAATAACTACCTTTGCGCGCTATGGGATTAAAACCAAGTGAACTTCACAATAAAAGGAATACCAGAATCTATAGCTTTCAGTTTCTTATTTTCAGAATTCTGTCCGAAAAATTCCTCCCTCCATCCAATAATTAAGCTAACCTAATATTCGTTTTATTAACGAATACTCAATCGCATGCATCCATTATACTGCATGTTATATTCATCTAATACACATTTATGTTTTATTTAAAAACGTGGCTGGGGATCTGTTTCCTTATGGCCACTATTTCTGTTAATGCTCAGGAGAAACCTACTGTTGAAATTGGCGGTGCATTACGATTCAATTACAATTATTCAAGCTGGAAAGATGCTCAAAAGAAACGTGGTGGCGATTTTGGTTACGATGTATTTCTTTTAAAAGCTAAAGCAAAGTATAAAGGATTAAAACTAAATGCTGAGTACCGGTTTTATTCCGAAGACTTTGGAGGAGGTATGTTAAAACAAGGTTGGATTGCCTACGATTTTAACGAAAATGACGAACTGCAATTCGGTTTAACACAAGTGCCATTTGGTATCACTCAATACAATTCAAATTCCTTTTTCTTTAGCTTAAATTACTATGTGGGACTCGAAGATGATCACGACATGGGACTTAAGTATATTCACCAGGGTGAAAAATGGGATTATACCTTGGCTTTCTTCAAAAATGCCGAAGAGCTTCGTTTTGGTGGAAATTCAGATGTTTCTAATAGTCGTTATTCATACGATGTTGGTTCAATTGATCTGAATGGAGATGGTAATTTGAATATCAGAAATAAAGAAGTCAATCAATTGAATGGAAACTTATCCTATAAAATTGAAAATCCCAATGCGAAACATCGTGTAGGTGTTTCAGCTCAATATGGGGGTCTGTTTAATTTGGATACCGAAGAGATGGGAAATCATTATGCTTTAGCAGCCTATTATGAAGCACAAGTTGGTAAACTAGGTGTGAAAGCACAGCTTGTTAATTATAAATACAATCCTGAAAACCCGAATGGTGAAGCTGATGGTGTTGTTGCTATGACGGCATACGGTGCCCCATATCTGATTGCATCAGAAGCAAGTATTTACACGCTGGGCTTAAGCTATTCTGTTCCTCTTGATTGGGGACCAGTGTCTAATGTTGTTATCTATAACGATTTTGGGTATATGGATAAAACTGAAAGCAGTTTCGAAGATTCTATGATGAATGTTACGGGTGCTATGTTTACAGCAGGTAATATTTACACGCTTGTTGATTTTGCTGCAGGTAAAAATCAACCATGGTTAGGAGCAGAATGGACAAATGCCTTGGCTGCCGGAACACCTGATGCCGAATGGGAAATGCGTTTCAATATTAATATCGGTTACTACTTTTAATCAACACAATACCTCGAGGCTTGCCTCGAGGTTACGATAGGAAAATTTGAATATATCAGGTTTTCATAACGCTTTTAAGAAGCGTATTTTCACTAATACTTGAGAGGTTTTCCTCTTAAAACGCTTGTCTCACAAAAGTGAGATGCCATTAAATACCTCTTGGGCTTGCCCAGAGCTGTTTATTAGAAAAATGAGATGTTATGGCGGATAATAGAAAAATAAAAATCAAGGTTGAAGATTTAACTCTGATTTTCGGAAAACGCAAACAAGAGGCCCTTACCCTACTTGACAAAGGGGTTTCAAAAGAAGAAATTCTGAAGAAAACAAAATGTACTGTTGGGGTAAACAAGGTTAACTTTGAAATTAAGCAAGGAGAGATTTTTGTTATTATGGGTTTATCAGGTAGTGGAAAATCTACTTTAATCCGCTGCTTGAACCGACTTAACGAACCTACCGCCGGTAAAGTTATTTTCGATGATCATGATATTACTCGTGAAACAAATAAAGAACTATTGGAAACCAGACGTACAGAAATGAGTATGGTATTTCAAAAGTTTGGACTACTACCACACAGAACGATTATTGAGAATGCTGCTTTTGGATTAGAAATTAGAGGAGAAGAAAAGCAGGAACGCGAAGCTAAAGCCCAAGTCGCACTCGAAACCGTTGGCTTAAAAGGTTATGAACAGCAATATCCATCAGCAATGTCTGGAGGTATGCAACAGCGAGTAGGTTTAGCACGTGCCCTAGCAAACGATCCTGAAGTTTTGCTTATGGACGAAGCATTTTCAGCACTTGATCCACTAATTAAATCGGATATGCAGGATGAGCTACTTGCAATACAAAAAAAATTGCAAAAAACGATCGTATTTATTACTCATGATTTGGACGAAGCCATTAAAATTGGTGACCGTATTGCTATTATGAAAGATGGTGTTGTAAACCAAATTGGAACAGCAGAAGAGATTCTAACAGCTCCAGCAACTGAATATGTTGAAGCTTTTGTTAATAAAGTGGATCGGAAAACTATTATTACGGCTGAAACGCTGATGTTTAAAAAGAATACGCTTGTTCAAATGCCCAAAGATGGTCCTAGAGGATCCATCCGTAAAATGCGTACTGTTGGTGTTGATGTGCTTCCAGTAGAGGATGAAAATAAAGTATTTCTTGGTTATGTCTGGTTGGAAGATTGCCTAGAATTAGAAAAAGAAAAGGAATCTTCTATTGAGAAAATACTGAAGACAAATGTCCCAAGTGTATATAAATCCTATTCTGTAGAAGATATGTTACCACTGATCACAGGGATTAAATATCCTTTGGCTGTTATCGAGGAAGAAACTGGAAAGTTACTTGGTCTAGTATCTCAAACTTCATTAATTATTGAAGCCACTCGATTTGGAAAAAAGGAAATAAGTGAACTAAAAGAACAAGCAAACGAGATGTAATATGGAAAAATTAATTGATCTTGGTAAATATATAGAATACGGAATTAATAAACTGGAAGAGAACTTTTCTGGATTATGGAGTGCTATAGATGACATAATCTCGTGGACTGTTGATGGTATGAATGACGTATTTCTAGCCATTCCTTTTTATATCATTATTGCATCCGTAGCCTTGGCTGCTTATTATGCTAATGCTAGAAAAAGTGCTTTTAAAATAGAAGGATTAAAAAAAGGTGGTGGAATGACAGCATTTGTCATTTTTGGCTTATTTCTGATATTCGCAATGGGATATTGGGAAGAATCGATACAAACAACCACCTTGGTTATTGTTTCAACCGTGATTGCTCTACTTTTTGGTATTCCACTGGGAATTGTGGCTTCCAGAAGCAAAACAGCAGATTTGATTATTAGACCCATACTTGATTTAATGCAAACCATGCCGGCCTTTGTTTATCTGATTCCGGCTATTTTCTTTTTTAGTGTGGGAAATACTCCTGGAGTTATTGCTACTGTAATTTTCTCACTCCCACCGGCAGTACGTTTAACATGTCTGGGAATTAATAATGTCCCTTCGGATGTGATCGAAGCAGGTCGAGCTTTTGGTGCAACAGAAAAACAAATTTTGTTTAAAATTCAATTACCCTTAGCAATGCCGACTATTTTGGCCGGAATTAACCAGGTAATACTATTGGCTTTATCAATGGTGGTTATCGCTTCAATGGTAGGTGCTAAAGGACTTGGAAGTATTGTTTACCAAGGAATTCAGCAAAACGATGTTGCAAAAGGTTTTGAGTCTGGATTGGGTATTGTGATATTGGCCATTATTTTAGACAGAATAACACAAGCTATTGCAAAAAAATAATTATAATAATTTACAAATAAAATTATGTTTAAATTAAGAAATTTAGGAATCTTACTTGTAGCTGTAGTATTAACTGTTTCAGTTAGTTCATGCAACAACAGTGGGAAGAAAAAAGAAAAAAGTGAAGACAAAAAAGAAGTTAGCATCTTTTATCCAAATTGGAGTGAAGGAATTGCTTTCACTTATTTGGCAAAAGCAGCACTTGAAGCAAATGGTTATGCAGTAGAAATTACCAATCTAGCCCCTGGAATGATCTATGGCGAATTATCAAAAGATAATTCAAAAGGTGATGTATTTCTTGATGCGTGGCTTCCGAATACACACAAAGATTATTGGGCCGACTATGGTGATAAGCTAGTGAAATTGGGAGAATCGTTTAGCGAAGGTACAACTGGCTTGGTAGTTCCTGCGTATGTTACAATTAACTCTATTGAAGAGTTGAATGCGAATAAAGATAAATTTGAAGGTAAAATTATTGGTATTGGTAGTGGTGCAGGTATTCATGCCAACACGCTTAAAGCAATAGACGAGTATAAACTTGATTTCGAACAAATCACTTCAAGTGGACCTGCAATGGTTGCTAGTCTTGAGAAGGCAATCAAGCATAATGAGTGGGTTGCAGTAACTGGCTGGAAACCTCATTTCAAATGGACAAAAAATGACTTGAAATATTTAGAGGATCCTAAGGGAATTTATCCAAAGGATGCTTGCACAATCATTTCAAGAAGAGGATTTGAAAAAGACCAACCTGTGGCTGCTACTTTTTTCAAAAACTTTAAACTTGAAGAAGCGCAGTTATACGAATTAATGACTGCGATTAAAGAAAAGGGAGAAGAAACAGGAGCTACTGAATGGTATACAGCTAATAAAGTATTGGTTGATTCTTGGATGAAATAATCTAGAAGCAGAAGCTTTATTAACTCATAAAAAAAGAGATACAACTCCATGTTGTATCTCTTTTTTGTTTCCTCAAATTGTTATAGCATTTTTGACTTTAACCCCATTCTGTGGTCTTTCCCTTATCTACTATCACAGCCATTGGTTGCACCTACATTTATTCAGGTTCAATCACTTCGGGATTTCAAATGCAAAGCACAAAGTGCGGGCTAACCACGAAGTGGTTCAACAAACCTACAATTCCATCTCAACCAAAACTGGCAAATGATCTGAAGGATACCTCTCCTCTACCTGATCATCAATAACCTTATATTCTTTTACCTTAGCATCTCCTTTACTGATAAAAATGTAATCAATACGATCGGTAACAGTTTTATCATGTTTAAAGCCGTTAAAGGTTCCCTCAGCACCTGAAACACTTTCACCAGCTAAACCTTTAGAATCATCCATTTGCATGCTTAAATACAGAATTGGATCCGTTTCGGGCAACAGGTTTAAATCACCCATTAGCACACAAGGGTAATTCTCTGGATTATGCTCTGTAATCTTACTAAAGATCAACTTAGAACTATTCAATCGAGCAATATTACCTACATGATCAAAATGAGCGTTAAAAACATAAAAGCGCTGTTTGGTTTCCTTATTCTCCAAAAGAAAATAAGTACAAATTCGCTCTAAAGCTGCATCCCAACCAACTGATATTTCTTCTGGAGTTTTAGACAACCAAAAAGTCGATTGCTTAATAACATTGTACTTAGCTGTTTTGTAAAAAATAGCACAATATTCCCCTTTCTGTTTTCCATCATCACGTCCAACACCGATGTATGAATAGTTTGTCAATACACTATCCAACCAGGTAATCTGATCATTTAAACCTTCCTGTGTTCCAAATACATCAGGTTGATAATTTAGAATTAAATCAGCTACATTTTCTTTGCGCACTTCCCACCGATTTTCACCATCATTTGGATTGTTGTAACGCAAATTGTAAGTCATGAATGTTTGTACCTGTTCCTTTGGACTGCAAGAGAATAGCACGATTGCCAGTAGGCAAAAGATATAATTTTTCATTGAATATTATTTAATTTTATACAACTGGCAGTAAGTTACTTATTAGCTCCCAAAACAAACTTCAATTCTCCACCATCCATAATTTGTTGGTGTGTAATTGTTAGCTGTTTGTGCTCCTTACCATTCAAATACATCTTTTGAATGTAATGATTTTCAGTCCCTTGATTTTCGGTTGATACCGTAAAAGTCTTTCCATTTTTCAAGTAAATTACCCCATTTTCAAGAGATGGTGAAGTAAGGTCATAAATGCCATTAGCGGGATTCGTTGGATACATACCCAAAGAAGACATCACCAACCATGCTGACATTTGTCCACAATCTTCGTTACCACAGTATCCATCAGGTTTGTTTGTGTACTGAGAAGTCACAATTCTTCGAACCATTTCTTGTGTTTTTTCTGGTTGCCCGATATGATTGTAAAGGTACGCCACATGATGACTTGGCTCATTTCCGTGAGCATACTGACCAATCATACCTGTACTAAAAATTGGAAGATCATCACTTGCCTCTGGGTAATAAGTGAACATTGAATCCAGCTTGGCTGTAAATTTCTCTTTCCCAACAGTTGCAATAAACTCAGGAATATCTTGTGGAACATACCAAAAATATTGCCAAGCATTACTTTCACAGAAGTAGTTAGTATACTCTTTCGCAACAAAATTTGTGACAAATTTCCCATGTTCGTCTTTCGGACGGAAGAAAGTAGATTTTGGATCGTATAAATTCTTCCAATTCTCTCCTCGCTTTAAAAAATATTGGTAATCCTCTTCTTTGTTTAATGCTTTTGCAAATTGCGCAATACACCAATCATCGTAAGCATATTCCAATGTTTTAGATACCGACCAATTTTCTCCTTCAGCATCGGTAGGTACAAAACCTAATTTCATGTACTCATCGATTTCTCTGCCTTTTTCCATTGCAGATTCCTTACACGCACGAAATGCTTTCTCAGCATCCATTTCAATTCCTTTAAAATAAGCATCTACAACAACAGGAACAGCGTGGTAACCAATCATCATATTGGTTTCATTTCCAGCCAAAGACCAAACTGGCAACAAGCCTGTTTCATCGTAATGGGCTAAAAATGATTTGATAAAATCTTCTACTTTATCGGGACAAAGAATCGTATACAATGGGTGAGCTGTGCGGTAAGTATCCCACAAAGAAAATGTATCGTAACGATCAAATCCTTCGGCTTTGTGATATTTCCCATCTGCTCCTTTGTGCATTCCATCCACATCGCTTAACAAAGATGGCGTAAGATACAGGTGATACAAATTGGTGTAGAATACTTCTTTCTGATATTCCGATCCACTTACTTCAATCTGTGAAAGCAATTCATTCCATTCTTGATCCGCTTTTTGCACTGTAGCATCAAAATTCCAATCAGAAAGTTCGGCCTGCAAGTTCTTCTTTGCTCCATCAACCGAAGCGGAAGACATTGCTACTTTTACTAAAATTTGTTCCTTATCCTTCGTATTAAAATTAGCGATCATTTTTGTTTTAGGACCATTCACTTTCTTCTGATTCAAATTCAAATTGCCTTCGAATAAATCTACTTTGCTAAATGCTTTTGAAAACTGAGCTACAAAATATACATGCTGATCTCTCGCCCATCCATTTGATTTTCGATATCCAGAAATGGTTGAATCATTTTCGATTGTAATTTCTGTTGCATACGGATTATCCCAATTCATTTTGAAACCTAAATCCAAAATGATCTGTGACTTTTTATCTTCAGGAAAAGTATAGCGATGAAAACCAACACGCTTTGTTGTGGTTAATTCGGCAACAATGCCCGAACTCAACAAATCCACCTTGTAATATCCAGGTGTGGCTTCTTCTCTTTCGTGAGAAAATTTAGAATATGCACGAAAATCGTCATCTGGCGTAAGATTATCTGAAAAACGACTATTAGTAGGCATTAGCAACAGATCGTACATATCTCCCGCTCCGGTTCCACTTAAATGTGTGTGACTAAATCCTGCAATGGTAGAATCGGGCCAAAAATAGCCAGCTATACGATCCCATCCTGGCAAACCATTATCGGGACTCAACTGTACCATTCCAAATGGCAAAACTGCACCAGGATAGGTATTTCCAGGACCGTCTGTTCCTACAAAAGGGTTAACGTATTCTGTTACTTTTTTACTGTCTTTAGGCTGCGTTTCAGAGCACCCGAAAAGAGCAATCATTGCCCAACAAATGGCGAATAATCTCATAATCTTTTAATAATTTGAACTTCTAATGAATTAATAGCATCAGAAATAAAATTGAAAATGTGGCTTTTGGAGATTATGTGTGCAAATATACAGAAAAGAAGCATTAAGATATCATGCAAAAGACAATCAAAAACAAAAAAAGGATCGGCCCCCGCCGATCCTTTACATTATCCCTTATCTTAAATCAATAAAACCCACCAACTTATCTATTAACTGTCGATAAGGGATTAACTTTAACAATCACTAACTAAATATTTATTTTTTCCACAAGCGTCCCATTTCTTCCAAAGTTTTTCCTTTGGTTTCAGGAACTACTTTCCAAACGAATATTGCTGATAATATTCCCATCGCACCATAAATCCAATATGAAAATCCATGATTAAACATACCTGTTAGCCATGAGTTATCATTCATCATTGGGAATGTCCATGATACAATCATATTTGCAATCCACTGAGCAGCAACCGCTAAGGACATAGCACTACGAATTGAATTCGGAAAAATCTCCGAAAGTAGCACCCAAGTAACTGGTCCCCATGACATTGCAAAGAAAGCAACGTATCCTAACATAGCAAACAAGGCAACCAAACCTAATTGATTATAATAGAAGGCTGCACCTAATGCAAACATACAGATTCCCATTCCTACACCACCAATAATCATTAATGGCTTACGACCAAATTTGTCTACTGTAAAAATGGCAAGTACGGTAAATATTAAATTTATTGCTCCAACAATTATTGTCTGATACAAAGCATCTCCTGTACTACTCCCCAAGTTTCTAAAAATCTCAGCGGCATAATACAATACGACGTTAATACCAACAAATTGCTGAAAAACAGACAATAGAACTCCTATTGTTATAATTAATCCTCCAAAAGTTAACCATGGAGCATTTTTTTCTTTTAATGACTCCTTGATATCAGCCATTAGCTGAGGAGCTTTAATTGTTCCTACTATTTTATTCAATACACTTTCTGCTTCCTCTTCACGAGATTTCATGATTAAATATCGTGGCGATTCAGGAACAAAATATAACATGACTAAAAAGATAAATGCAGGGATTGTCTCAGATGCAAACATATATCTCCATCCAATTTCATTCAACCAATTAGCATCACCATTTAAAGAAATGGTGTAATTCACAAAATAAACCACCAACATCCCAAATACAATTGCAAACTGATTAGCAGAAACTAATGTCCCACGGTATTTTGCGGGTGCAATTTCGGCGATGTACATCGGTGAAAGCATAGATGCAATACCTACTCCAATACCACCTACAATACGATAAAAGATAAATGCGCTAATGGTACTTGCTCCGAAAAAGTTCATGATTTCGGGCATTGCAGAACCGACTGCTGAAATTGTAAATAGTACTGCAGCTAAAACCAATCCTCTTTTTCTTCCTAATCTCTGACTTACATAACCACAAATAGAACCTCCAATTACACAGCCAATTATAGCACTGGAAATTGTGAATCCATTAATCGAATTTAAGGTATTTTCGGTAAGTTCGTTTACGGATACCCAAAATTGAGTATACCAAATTACAATTCCTGCAAGAATTAGAATTGAACTGTAGATAATCCCCTTTTGTTTTCCATACATGCGAAACATGAAGCTAGAAATCAGTGAGGAAACCACTATAAAACAAATTGAAATAATAATCTTGTATTCTCCTAAAACTTGCAATGCAAGTGCACTATCGGATTCTAATGGAGTAACAAAAAATACTTTTAGGGCTTCAGTAGCGCCACTAATTACAGCAGTATCGTAACCAAACAGCAATCCCCCTAGTGTAGCCACTAAAGTAATTCCTATTATAAACAATGTACTGCCTTGTGTTTGGGTTTGAGTCATGGGTTTGGAGTTATAATTAAACTCTCGCAAGTTTTCTCACGAGAGTTTAAATGTAGTTATTAAATGTACCAGTTGATTAACTGCTCTAACATTTCTTGTTTTCCGCTTGTTGCAGTTGGTTCGCCAGCATCTTTAGCAATCTTTCTAAGATCTTCTAAAGAAAGGTCACCATTAGCAAATGCTTTACCATTTCCTGATTCGAAAGAAGCATAACGATCTTTCTTCAATTTCAAGTATGGTGATTCTGTTCTTACTCTATCAGCAATTACCAAAGCACGTGCAAATACATCCATTCCACCAATGTGAGAGATAAAGATATCTTCCATATCAGTTGAGTTACGACGAATTCTCGCATCAAAATTGATACCTCCGTGAGTGAAACCACCATTCTCTAAAATTGGCAACATAGCAGCAACAGTCTCGTAAATGCTTGTTGGGAATTCATCCGTATCCCATCCATTTTGGTAATCACCTTTGTTTGCATCGATACTTCCCAACATGTTGTTATCAACAGCTGTTTGCAATTCGTGCTCAAATGTGTGACCAGCTAAAGTAGCATGGTTTACTTCAATATTCATTTTGAAATCATCAGCCAAACCATATTTGTTCAAGAATCCCATTACGGTTGCTGTATCGAAATCGTATTGGTGCTTCATTGGCTCCATTGGCTTAGGCTCAATAAGGAAAGTTCCTTCAAAACCATTCTTACGACCGTAATCACGAGCCATAGTCAGGAATTGTGCCATATGATCCAATTCTTGTTTCATGTCAGTATTGAAAAGAGACATATAACCTTCACGACCTCCCCAGAATACATAACCAGTACCACCCAAAGCGATAGTAGCATCCAATGCATTTTTAACCTGAGTTCCAGCGTTGGCAACAACATTAAAATCAGGATTTGTTGAAGCTCCGTTCATGTAACGAGGATTCGAGAATGCATTTGCAGTACCCCACAACAACTTAACGCCTGAATCTGCTTGCTTTTGCTTTGCATAGTCAACCATTGTAGTCAATCTCTTCTCAATCTCGAAAACAGATCCGTCTCCTACAACATCCGTATCGTGAAAACAGTAAAATGGTACGCCTAATTTTGTAATAAATTCGAAGGCAGCATCCATTTTAGATTTTGCAGCATCAATTGCGTTAGCCTCAGTTCCCCATGGGAATTTCTGAGTTCCAGGTCCGAATGGATCTCCACCATCTCCACAGAAGGTGTGCCAGTAAGCCACTGCAAAACGCAAGTGATCTTTCATTGTTTTACCTGCAACAACACGATTTTCATCGTACCATTTGTACGCTAATGGATTTTTTGATTCTGGTCCTTCGTAAGCAATCTTACCGATTCCAGGAAAATACTCTTGATCACCTTTTACAATAGTCATGATGTTCTTCTTATTAAATTATCGATTGTATAATAGCTATCTAACTCTATAAATTCTTCTTCAATTCTTTACTCCAACGAGCATATGCTTCTAACATCTCTTCTCTCACACTTTCGTCAGGCTTGATGGTGCTGATTTTTTCCAATCCAGCAAATGCTTCTTCCAATGAAGAATAAACACCTGCGCCATAACCTGCTCCACGAGCTGCTCCTAAAGAACCATCTGTATCGTACAACTCAATAGTTGCGCCCGATACTGTCGATAAGGTCTCTCTGAACAATGGACTCAAAAACATATTTGCATGGCCTGCACGAATTACATTTGGCTTCACACCAATTTCTTTCATTACTTCCATTCCGTAATGGAATGAAAAAGCAATACCTTCTTGTGCTGCCCTGTAAATGTGAGCATCAGTATGGCGATTTAAGTTCAAGTTTGAAATTTGTGCTCCTACTTCACGGTTGTTTAACACACGCTCAGCGCCATTACCGAATGGTAAAATTGTTATTCCATCGGAACCTACAGGTATTTCCATTGCCTTTTCGTTCATTTCGGCATATGACAATCCTTTTGCAACATTATGATTTAACCAGGAATTCATGATTCCTGTACCATTAATGCAAAGTAAAATTCCCAATCTATTATCTTTTTCGGTATGATTTACGTGAGCAAAAGAATTCACTCTTGAATAAGGATCAAATTTCACCTCATCACTTACTCCGTAAACAACTCCTGATGTTCCTGCTGTTGTAGCAACTTCTCCTGGTTTCAATACATTTAAAGACAATGCATTGTTTGGCTGATCGCCAGCGCGATAAGAAACTACTGCGCTACTTGAAAAACCTAATTCCTCAGCAATTTCAGGAAGAACCTGTCCTTGATTTGAGAATGTATCAACGATTTCAGGAAGCATCTCTTTCGAAATACCATATGTATTCAAAATATCTTCGGATACTGAATTTGTTTTAAAATCCCAGAAAATACCTTCTGACAAACCAGAAACAGTAGTACAAGTTTTTCCAGTTAATTGCATGGCAACAAAATCACCAGGCAACATTATTTTATAAATTTTTGCGAATGTTTCAGGCTCATTTTCTTTTACCCAAGCTAATTTACTTGCTGTAAAATTTCCTGGAGAATTCAATAAGTGCGAAAGACATTTGTCTTTACCAATACTATTAAAAGCATCATCACCAATAGCAACAGCTCTACTGTCACACCAAATGATAGATGAACGAACAGGCTGTAAATCTTTATCAACACAAACCAATCCATGCATCTGATAGGATATACCAATGGCTTTCACCATTTCCTTATCCACATTTGCCGTTTGCATTACACTCTTAATTGCTTGCTTAAGATTATCCCACCACATTTGTGGCTCTTGTTCTGCCCAACCAATTTCATGCGCAGTAATCTGCATTTCCTTTTTTGGGAAAAAGTCAGTAGCTAAACATTTGCTACTCTTAGCATCTAATAACGATGCCTTAACGGATGAACTTCCAATATCTAATCCTAGTAAATACATTTTATAATCTTTTTATACCGTTCTGCTCTGTTCTGTTCTGAGGCAAATATATAACTGTTTTTGAAATAAAAAAAGAATCTTTCAAAAAACTATAATGATTTTCTTAAAATAAGCTTGGTTGGAACGCAGTATGATTCTCTTATTGAGTTATTTACAAAATCAGCAACTTTTTTACCCATCATTTCAAAATCTGTAGAAATAACTGTAATTCCTTTGTCTATATATTTTTTCATTGGCGTTTCATTGTAAGAAATCAAACCAATATCAGTACCAAACTCTAAATTCTTAGCTCTTGCTTTGTCTAAAATCTTAACCATCGCCCGATCACTAACCGAGAAGTAGACAGTATTCTTCTTCACTTCTATGGAATCAGAATCCGTTACGATAGAATGCTTAACCCCATTGGCTTTGCAAAATCGAAGAAAAAACTCAACAGTTTCGTATGGATGATAGGTATAATCTGGATACACCAAACAGAAATGATCGTATTTTTTAATCCGCTCAACACCAGATTGAAGGGAATCAAATACCGACCCTCCAAAATCCTGAAAGATCTGCGATTGTTGATCATTAGCGTTAACATTCCAGTCAATGATTAATACTTTCTTAGGATCAATCTGTTGCAAAGCCTCTACTACTTCAGGATGGTCAAAATTCATGACAATATAAGTACTGTATTTCCCGACACTTTCTCTTATCTGACTTTTAAATACATCGATATTGTAATGATGAAAATGCAAATCTACAGCAACATTATCTGGCAAACTTTTTCTAAAGCTATCGTAAAGAACTTCTTTATAAGCCTTAAAAGTATCCAAAAACAGAAAGACTCTGGTAATCTCTCCTGCTACAAAATATCCCTTATTTGGAACAGACTCAATTACATTTCGCTTTTTAAGTTCTGCATAAGCTTTAAAAACAGTATCTCTCGACAATGAGCACTCCTTACACATCTGATTAACAGATGGTAACACATCTCCTGGAACCAGTATCTTCTGACTAATAGCATCTTGAAATGCCTGTATTAGTTGTTGGAATTTTGGTGTTGGAGAATTGCTATCTGGTGTAAATTGAAATGCTTTCATATGGGTATCTTATTCTAGTGTTCTGTTCTGTTATGCTCCAAAAGTATAAATAATAATTTAATCTGATCTATTATAAAATTATATTTTAGTAAATTGAATCTTTGGCAATTATGAATACAATAGCTTTTAAGATATGAAAATACTACTAACCGGCGCTAACGGGTACATCGGAAAACGACTATTACCAATCCTTTTGGATCAGGGACACGTTGTAGTCTGCAGTGTTCGAAACAAAGAACGATTCTCTCCCAAAGAAATAAATCACCCCAATCTGCAAGTGTACGAAGCAGATTTACTCGATTACAAATCACTTTCCAAACTCCCTACCGACATAGAAGTTAGTTATTATCTAATTCACTCGATGTTGCACGGAACGGATGGATTTGAAGAATTGGAAAGTATCTGCGCAAAGAATTTCGTGAAGTTTATTGATAAAACTCAAAATAAACAAGTGATCTATTTGAGTGGGATTGCAAATGTTGAAAAATTATCGAAACATTTAGAATCGCGAAAGCAGGTAGAAGACATATTAAAACAAAGTAGAAGTTATTATACCATATTACGAGCGGGAATTATAGTCGGATCAGGTAGTGCATCCTTCGAAATAATAAGAGATTTAGTAGAGAAGTTGGCGATAATGACTACACCAAACTGGCTCTTAACGAAATGTCAACCCATTGCCATTCGCAATGTAATTGATTTTTTAATTGGTGTACTTCAGCACGACGATTGCTTGAATAAAACCTTTGACATTGGTGGACCTGAAGTTCTAACTTATAAGGAAATGTTATTGCAATACGCCGAAGTAAGAAAATTAAAACGCTGGATTTATTGTCTTCCCATAATGACACCACGTCTCTCATCATATTGGTTGTATTTCATTACATCTACTTCCTACAATCTTGCTGTTAACCTAGTAAACAGCATGAAAATTGAGGTTATTTGCCGACCAAACGATTTGGCTTCAAAACTCCAAATAAGATTGATGCCATACAAAGAGTCCATCGAAAGAGCTACTGGTAAAATTAAGCAACAAATGGTTATCTCCTCATGGAAAGATGCCTTAAGCAGCGGTATTCTTCCAAATGAAAAAATGAAATATGTTGAACCTCCAACCTATGGTTGCTTTACTGATGATAAACTGTTTCAGATTGGACAAAACACAGAAAGAATAGTAGATAATATTTGGGCATTGGGTGGAGACAGAGGCTGGTATTATGGAGATTGGCTTTGGAAATTGAGAGGATTACTAGACAAACTTTTTGGTGGTGTTGGCTTAAACAGAGGGCGAAGACATCCAACAGAAATCGTAATGGGCGATTCGCTGGATTTTTGGCGTGTATTACTAGCTGATAAGGAAAATGGAAGACTGTTGCTGTATGCTGAGATGGTATTACCGGGAGAGGCTTGGTTAGAGTTTACGGTCAAAAAAGAAAAAGGTGAAAATTACATTTCTCAAAAAGCAATCTTTCGCCCAAAAGGAATCATGGGAAGACTGTATTGGATTATGAGTTATCCGTTCCATCTATTTATATTTAGAGGAATGGCAAAAGGAATTATTAGTTACAATAAAAACGAATCACAATTATAACCTCCTAAAATATGAAGAAAAGAGTAACGGGAATTGGCGGTATATTTTTCAAAAGTGAAAACCCTAAAGCAACAAGAGAATGGTATAACAAACACTTAGGAATTCAGTGTCCTGATGAATATGGTGGAATGTTTGAGTGGCAAAAAACAAGTAAACCTGAAGAAACAGCTTATACAATTTGGAGTCCGTTCGAAGAAAAAACAGAATATTTTCAGCCATCGAAAAAGGATTTCATGTTCAATTACCGAGTGGAAAACCTTGTTGAACTTTTAAAAGTACTAAAGGAAGAAGGTGTGGAAATTGTTGGCGAAATGCAAGAGTTTGAATACGGTAAGTTTGGATGGATTCTTGATCCTGAAGGTAATAAAGTAGAACTTTGGGAGCCTATTGAAGGACCATTTAGCGAAATGTATAAAGGCAAATCCACCTCTGAATAATTATCAAATACATGAATCTACCAATTGTTGATTTTTTAAGTTCGCTCAGCATTCTTGAGCAAGAGCTCACCTACTCCATTGTTTGTTCCCATTATCAAAACAAATGGGTATTTGTTCGACATCGAGAACGAGAATCCTGGGAAATGCCAGCTGGTCATATTGAAGATGGAGAATCGGCTCTTGCAGCTGCCAAAAGAGAATTGTACGAAGAAACAGGAGCAATACAATTCTCTTTACGTTGCATTTGCGATTATTCATGTGTTTGGAAGGGTGAAAAAAAGTATGGTCGGATTTTCTTCGCGAATATTCTGCAATTGGGTAAATTGCCACAATCGGAAATTGCAGAAATTAAGGTTTTTAATGATCTCCCTGAAAAATTGACCTATCCAGACATTCAGAATTTGGTATTTGAGAAGGTATCAATGTCTTTAAACAAAGCTATCTTTACATCTAAATAAAATGCTAAAACCATGTCTCAAATCCACTTTCACGAAGACTTTTACATTGCAATTTTAAAGGGAAGTAAAATACAAACAGCCAGAATAGATGAGCCTGTTCCAAATTTAGGAAAAGGCGAAGCTATCTTTTCTGATGGAAGAGCCATCCCAATTGAAATTAAGGCTATTTCTTACAAGACATTTGATGATATGGATGCTGAAGATGTTCAAAAAGATGGATTTCATTCTAAAGGTGAATTGTGGTATGCACTTCGCACATTTTACCCAAATCTTCACGAATCGGATGAATTAATGCTAATCGAATTTACATGTATTCACCAATAAAAAGTTTACTTTTTAAAGAGAATACATACTGGACTTGGAGCTTTTATTTCATCAACGAAGCTTAACAAACCTGTTTTCTGATCTCTTTTAAAGCAAACAATGTTATTTGCATTTTTGTTGGCAACCAAAAGGAATTTATCGTCGGGAGATAAACTAAAATTTCGAGGATGATCACCTCTGGTTGATTCGTGTCCAAGCAAGTTTAAAACTCCATCCTTTTGCACTTCGAAAATTGCGATGCTGTTGTGTCCACGATTAGATCCGTAAAGGAATTTACCATCTGCAGAGATGTGAATGTCGGCAGTAAAACTAGCCTCACTAAAATCGGCAGGTAGCGTACTTACACTCGACTTCAATAGCAATTCCTTTCCTTCCATTACTTCAAAGGTACTTATCGTATTGTTTAGCTCATTAATCACAAAAAAGAATTTCCCGTTTGGATGAAAAGCCAAATGTCGTGGCCCAGAATTAGCTGGTAAGGAAAGTTTATTTTTATTGGCCGGTACAAATTTATCGGTTTCCACATTGATACTCGAAACCCATAATTCGTTAGTCCCCAAATCGGCAGCTACTATTTGATTCGAATTTGGTTGAAACCAAACAGAATGCGCATGTGGCTCATTTTGACGCTTGGGATGAGTTCCTTTCCCATCATGCTGTTGTACATCTAAAAGATCCGACAATTGCCCCTCATCATCAACTTTTAGGTAACCTATATTACCTCCAGTGTAATTTGCTGTTAGAACGACTCCTTCGCAATTTGCTGCAACAAAGCAAGGATGTGCTCCCCCACTAGCTTTGCGACTAATCAATTTTAGTGAATCTTGAACTTGGTAGGTCTCCACTGTACCCATTTTATTGTCTAAACTGATCTCATTAACCGCTAATAGCGTTTGTTGATTGTTGGCAAAGGCTAAAAATGATGGATTTTTTGTTTCTGCTGCTAAACCAATCATTTTCATTTTACCTATGCTATCCATTTCGACTTTATAAATCCCTTTGGATTCTCCATCAGTATAGGTTCCTAAAAAGAAGGAATAGTTATTTTGGTTCACAGGTATTTCGTTTTTAGTGTTTTTGCATGCTGAGATTAACAGAACTGAAGCAAAAAGAAGGATAATGTTTTGATACATGAAGATGAAATTTGGTAAAGCATAAAGATAAGAATTTCCCATACGGAGAAAAGCTTATTTGAAGTAATACCAGTATAAGATTTAGATTATTACAATCTTTTTCTTTACCGTTTTCCCCATATATTTTATCACTAAAAAATAAAGACCTGCAGTTAAAGCACTTAAATCCATATCAGTTCTATTGCCCGATTCTTGATGCTGAGACATCATGCGTCCATTGGAGTCATAAATATTTATCTCAAATTCATTGACCTCATCGTCATCTATTTCTATAGAAAATTCCCCATTATTAGGATTGGGATATACTTTTACAAGCCCTAAACTCTCCTCGCCTGGCTCTTCCGGATCGGGATTATCTGGATCAGGATCGTCTGGGTCTGGATCGTCTGGATCTGGGTCAGGATCACCCGCGATTGTATCTTTAACCACAAGCGTATGATTTCCCTCAGAAAGGTCGACGCTTAATTCCAAAATCCCATCTGAATTGGAATCTCCTGTTCGCTTTAAAACCTCATCTTCGAATACTCCAAAAGTAGTATTGCTCTTTAAATCGAGCGCAAAAACTTTTATCGTCCGACTACCTTGAAGCTCGCTTACCGAATAAAACACCGAAGCTGTATCGCCTTTTGCATGAAACAAATACAAATGATTTTCCCAATCTACACCAATGGTTGTTTCATTAGAATGCAATTTTCCACCAGCATTGGCTGGATTCGTATTGTCTGCAATTTTAATGGTGTGTAAAAATACCTGATTTTCTTTTACAGCGGTTGGCTCAACTTCGATTCGCCAATATCCAGGATGTTCATTTTCTAAATCTATATTCTGATTTGGAGGGTAGTTTGTTCCATCAACCCAATATTCATAGCCACTTCCGCCAATTAATGTGGTAGACGTTAACTCCGGTAATAAAGTTCGAATTGCAACACTACCTTTTCCATTGGTGGTTTTGTAATCTTTACCATTGTAGGTAACAATTCGATTGGCAACTTGTGTATTGGTAACACTACCATTAATTGTTGGTCTATTTACAAAATGATTAATGTATTTTGCTTTACGCACTCTCGAACTTGTATTTAGTAAATGCAGATGATCCAAAACAATAACCCGATCGGGTTTGTGATACAACAAACGACGCTCAAAACGATCCAGTTTATTAGTTTGATAAGAATCAGCCGCATCTGCCAATTGGTAAGAATAATGATCAGCGGAAGCGTAACGAATCCATTTTCCTCTTCTGTGTTCTGCAGAAAAAACATCATTCAAATTTTCCAATCGATCCGATTCTATTTGACCCCCATCATTAGAAACACTTCTACCCAAATTTCGATAACTTTCGGTTCCATCGTAAACACAAATTGAATTATGTGCTATGGTTCTCGTGTAGTAATTGTTATAATGGGATGTTGCATAGGAATCGTAAAATCCTGCATCTACGATCAAAGGCTTATCCTTAATAATGGTAAAAGTATTGTTATCACGATGCTCATGATCCGTACGCTTTGCTGGCGCATTATAAAACCAAAGCATGGTCGCATCCTCATTCCAAGATGTTCGACTAACCGATAAGCCTGTTTTATCGGCCCAATAATTTAGTGGAGGTTGAGGATGTGGTACAGTAGACCGAGTAAAATCCTTATACAACAGCTTAGCAAAAACCAAATTGCTATTTCGCAGATATTGTGATTGATTGTACACCTGCACAAGGTATTTACTTCTGGCATCGTCGTATTCTGCCGCATGTCGATACATTACTCGATTTGCCTGATCTAGTTTTACAATCGCATCTCCTAAATGAATGCAATAATTATCAGGGCGATAAAAATACCAATACTGATTGATGGATTCCTTTATCCAAGCTTGACTTTGATAATAATCACGATCGGTTCCATATTTCATATCATCAAAAAGCTGGTATTGAGGAGGAAAACCAAACATTCCATAGGCAGCTCCCCAATTCCATGCACCATCATCATCACGAAAGTGCGCAAATGCAGGAAGAATGCCACTTTCCCATTTATCTAGTAAAGTTGTAAACCACGAATTTACCTGTGTTTTTTGAGATGATGATAGACCATCGGCTCCATGCAGGGCAATGGCTGCACGCATAGTCATTACACAATTGCGAATATTATGGCTAGACACATAACTGTTCCCCGATGAAGTTAAAATGTAATTTTCCATGAAGAATTCCAACATCCTATAAAACGACACTGCTAAGTCCTGACGAAGAGTTGAATTGATGTGATCGTAAGTCCAATCAAGAAGAATTCCTCCATAATCGCAATTATTTCTCAACAGGTTTTCTTGAGTATCGCCAGAATAATTGTTAAAGTTTATTCCATCTAGGTAGGTAATGTATTCTCCAACGATAAACTCACAACGATCTTTTGCCAGATTATCGCTTCCCAATTGAAGCAAAAAAGCAGTCATTTTTGACAAAACAAAGGCATCGGTACTGTTCCAAGAGTAAGACCATTGATTAGCATCTGATCCAGCCAAGTAATGGTCTGAATCGGTAATCCAACTGTTATCGTAACTATTCTTGAAAGAACCGTAAGTATCTCCGCTATCGCCACTCGAAATATTTGATTTCAACCAATCAAACCTCTCCTTACCCAACTCAATTCTTGGTCTATTGGCATTCACCTGAGCATAAACCTGAAAAGAAGAAATGGAAAAGAAGCCGATTAATATGAAAGTTGATAAATATTTCATTATTCATGTCGTAAAGTGATGAACCATAATTTACGAAAAAATCGAATATTAAATTTCAAAATATCGCATAGAACACTTATTTAGAATAAGAAATAAGTTGTTTTCCATTATTATAACGAAGAAAAATGATCTCTAGTACAAAGCAATATTTTTGATACTTAAATCATGCGATTGAGCTTTCGCAGCTCACGAAGTAAAAAGGTTCCTGAAACCATTGCAGAACCAACATCGGCAATTGGACTTGCTAGCCAAACACCTGTAAGACCCATAAAGTTAGGCAGAATAAACAAAAGTGGAATTAATAATATTACTTGGCGCATTAAGGTTAATAGAACAGAAATACCCGCTCTTCCGACCGATTGAAAGTAATTCCCAACAATAACCTGAAAACCAACAACTGGCAAGGCAATCAGTATTATCCGCAATCCATATGTTCCAACCTCTAACAATTCCGTATTCGAATTATTAAACGCTTTTACAATCATTTCTGGAAACAACTGAACTACTAAAAATCCAACAATTACGATTCCTGTTGCCGCTTTCATACAAAGAATTAAACATTCTTTTACTCTTGCATAATTCTGGGCTCCATAATTAAAGCCGAATATTGGTTGAGCTGCCATATTAATCGCTACCACTGTCATTACAATCAGCATAGCAACAGAGTTAATCACGCCCATTGCAGCAATGGCAATATCGTTACTGTATTCAACTAACTGAACATTATAAAGTGCATGAACAAAACTTCCTGCCAACTGCATCGAAAATGGAGCAAAACCAATTGTTAGAATGTAAAAAACAATTTGCCAATTCAATTTAAAATTAACAGCTCGCAATTTTATTACTGATTTAGATCCACGAAAGTGTTGAATAACCCATATACAGAGTATTATTTGAGATATAATTGTAGCCCAAGCTGCACCTGCAACCCCCATGTCTAAAGCAAATATGAAAATAGGATCGAGTATGATATTAGTACCCGCACTAATCAGCATAGAGTACATGGCAATATTTGCATTTCCTTCGGACCGGATTAAATTGTTCAAAGAAAAGCCAACTACACTAAAAATTGATCCGTAAAGAATGATATTGAGATATTCGTTGGCAACAAACATCGTATCGTCGCCAACCCCAAACATTCGCAGTAAAGGATCTTTTATTAAAAAGCCAACTATAGTGATAATGGCAGACACAATAATCATTAAAACAAAGGAATTACCTAAAACCCACTCTGCTCGTCCAAAGTCCTTTTTCCCAAGATTGATAGAAATTCGTACTCCTGCTCCAATACCAATTAGCATTCCAAATGCCATCATGATTAACATAATTGGAAAAACTGCACTTAAGCCCGATAATGCAATTGCACCAACACCTTGCCCGATAAATATTCTATCGACAACATTGTACATTGAATTAATCACGACTCCGGTAAAAGCAGGTAAAAAATACTTCCACAACAAGCTTTTGACACTTGTATTTTCCAAGGCCTCTACATTTCTGCTATTTATATCCATAAGTAAAATTGGTGTGCAAATGTACCAATAATGATAGTTGACGCTTAATTATTAAGCTTAAAAATGCCTAAAAATCGGTAAACTCCTGTATTTCTTCGGTAAACCTGAACTAAAGGAACTATTACGCTCCTTTTCAATGTAAAATCCATTAATTCCTTATCTAAAATGTAATAAGATGAAGAATAATTATTAGTTTTAATTTTAAGATCCATATACAATTTACGATAAAAAAAATTGAAGTTTTACGAATGTAGGTAGCGTAAAAAGTCGATATATCTAACTATTCTTTTAATAAGACCAATATGATTGAAACAATTACAAACATTTTAGAATTTGAACTTTTAAATATTGGAACTTATAAAGTTAGAGTCTTTAGCTTGGTAAGTATTTTTATTATTTACATTATAACCAGAATAGCACTTTATCTCATAAAAAAAGCTTTATTCCGAAAAAGCAAAAGTAAGAAGCTAGATACGGGTAACACTTACGCTCTATTTCAAATCATTAAATATATTGTTTGGGTCATGGCCATAGGCCTTATTCTAGAATCATTAAGTATTAAAGTGACGGTTCTTATTGCTGGTTCTGCAGCTTTATTAGTTGGTGTTGGTTTGGGATTGCAACAGACCTTTAATGATGTAATATCTGGTATCATTTTGCTCTCCGAACGATCTATTAAAATCGACGATGTACTGGAAATTGATGGCGACGTTGTAAAAATTCAAAGCATTGGTTTGAGAACCTCAAAAGGCTTAAATCGCGACGACATCTCAATTATCATTCCCAACTCGTTAATTACAACAAATAAGGTTATTAATTGGAGTCATCAATCTAAAAAAACACGTTTCAGAATTGATATTGGAGTTGCTTATGGCAGTGATGTTGACATGATCATAAAAACTCTAGAAGAAAGTGCATTTGAGCATCCTGATATTGACGAAAGAGAATCAATAGAAGCTCGTTTAATAAATTTTGGCAACTCATCTCTGGATTTTCAACTATTATTTTTCAGTAAAAACATATTCAGAATTGGTAAGGTTAAGAGTGATATTAGAAAAATTATTACTCAAAAGTTTACAGAAAAAGACATTATCATTCCCTTTCCACAAATGGATGTCCATTTTAAAAAGGAATAAGTCACTAGCCACAATTCATTATCCTTTTTTAGGCTTATAGCGATCCTTTTCTGCGACATAGTCCATTAGGAGTGTTCTGCATTTAAATTTAGCAGAATGTAAAACCTCAGCTGGTATACTGTAGCAATCACCTTTCCGATAATTCTTCTTTATACCATCAATGCATAATTCCATATCTCCAGTTATCACAATTCCCCACCTCGCACCATGGGCATGTCTTGGGATTTCACCGATACCATCAAAATCAAAAAATACAATTTGCTGATTTTCTCCTTGTGAGATCCAAGCCTTAACTCCTTTAAAAGGAATGTCTGCCTCTGGTAAATTTTTAATTATTTCGGGATAGATATCTTCCATATTGACATTATTTTAATTTACATTGATATTAAAACTTATAAATATTTGCTTCCTTCTCGAATGCTGAGTGGAGATAAAGAATGAGTTGAAATAAATATTTTAACCCAATCAGGATTAAATTTTGAATATTGTCTCAATGCCCATCCAATTGCCTTATTCAAGAAAAATTCTTTTGTCATGTTATTTCTTAGAATTGCCTTTTTAAGAAATTCGGTATCTGTTTGGTCTTTATATTTCAATTGAAAAATGATGCTTACCCTTTTTAACCATATATCCGAACTTTCCATCCAATTCATCAATACTTCTTCTTTTAACACTGGATGTTTTTGACACAAAACACCAACTAATGGGGCTAAAGCATCTACTGAATCCCACCACGACTTGGTTTTTATCAATTTCTCGAGCATTTCGATATCTGATTTTTGCAATGTTTTTTCAAGCTTACGCAAATATTCCATTGCCAAATACTGAAATTCCCTTTCTGATTTTTCAAACATTTGAAAAACAAAATCCCAATCAATTATCTTGACCTTTGTTTTTTCCTTTAAAAACGGTTTGCTCAATTGAGCTCTTAATGGTTTTGGAATGCCTAAAAACGAAAAGTGATTTTTCATATAGGATTCCATTCTAAGTGCTAACTCACGGTTAGCATTTTTCTCATAGATATCTACGATTTTAACTGTATCAATAAATTTTGTTTCCATTAGCAACGTGCCATTTTTCGTTTTTTACCTAAACTACCTCTGTTAATTACTTTCTGAATATAATCGGGAGCGTAAGGAACTTTACAGGATGTTCCTCCCATTTCGACCTGAACTTTTCCAATCTTATAAGCAACTTTCATTGCATCATCTGTTAAAGAGACAACAGAGGCTCCAACAGCAATTACAAATCCATTCATGGTATAGCGAACTCTATTCTTAGCTTCATGAATTTCTTTTTCCACCTTTAAGAGCAAGTCTTTTAACTTCTTCAAATCTAAAACCTCATCCTCTTTTATGCCAACTAAACTTGATAAAGTAGCCCATCCTGTAGCTGCAATTGTCTCCTCTTCCGATTCAATCCATTCCAATGCCAATTCGTAACCAAAATTACTCTCCGCTGCAATCCAAGGCACTGTGTATTCACTAATCATATACCAATAAGCTTCCTTTGCCCATAATTGCAAATCAGCTTTGGTCATTAAATCAGCATCTGCAATTAAACCTGCCAAATACATTGCATCGGAATTTCCGGTTGCATATAGTTCAAGAGATAAGTGGTAATCCTTCTTAATTTTCTTCACAATCTTCTTCAAATCCTGAACCTTTACACCATAAAAAGGTTCGCGAGCGCCATGTTTCATTAAAACTTTTTTGGTGCCCTCATTTCCATACAATTCCAATTCTTTAAACACTTCTTCTACTGTCATTTTTCAATCTATTTTATCATTATTGATATTTATTTTTTTTGCCATTTCGCTCAAAACACCTTTGATTGTAAGATCATTTAAATTTTCAATTCCATCCTCTTATATACAATAAAATAGAAATTAAGAAAGATAGATTGCAATGTCAATAGTTGAAGGGATTTTATTCTTATTTAGTTTAAATAACATTTAACCAAGCATAAAAAAACCTCGTTTTTCAACGAGGCTTTTTTTATTAAATGTCTTTAGTCTTGTGCTCTTGTACGTATTTGCGCTTTTTAGTTTTTAAAACACTATATTTTTTACCGAAATAATAGGTGAATGTAAAATATGCAATCCTATTTTCGAATTGATATCTCATTCGATGCTTAAAACGATCATCAGAGGTACTGGTTGCAATTTTCATCGAATTGAATAAATCATAAACCTTTAATGACACTACTGCTTTTTTCTTCATAATTCTCTTAGCAAGAGTTAAATCAACATGAAACGTTTCGTCAGAATTACCTTGCGCGATTGGCATTTCCGAATAGTAAGTCATTTTGGTTTGCACCGTAAATAATTTTGGTATCCGCATCGTTGAAGTAACTCCTCCAAAATATCCAAAATCACTCCTATTTTTAAAATCTAGTTCTTTTGTAGAATAAAATTTCTGATAATTTCCAGTAAGATAGGAATTAACACTCCACCATTTATTCAATTTAAACGCCATGTTTAAATCAAGTCCAGCATAATGTGTTTTATCAATATTTTTTGAAGTAAGTACGGTATTGTCATTCGAATCTAAACTACGCAATAATTTAATGCAATCATTCCTAACTTGAAAATATAAATTAGTAGTGTAGGTAACTTTTTTACTCCTATAAATATAGGTTAATTCAGGTTTATGGGTGTAATATTGTCTAATGTCTTGAGATCCTAATCTTTGATTTAGGGAGTCTAACACATTTTGAAATGGGTTAAGGTTACCTGAATTAGGTCTAACAACCATTTTCGCATAAGACAATTGCAATTGCTTGTTCTCACTTAATTTGTATGACAAATGAAAACTAGGAAATACATCTAAATAATCTTCATTATAAGTCTTGTTCGTCTTAACATCTGAATACTCAGCTCGTAAACCAAACTGATAGCCTAGATTGCCTTTTTTGCCACTTATTTGTGTATATGCTGAATGTATAAGCTCTTTGTAATCGAAATTCTCCTCTGTTTGAATTGGCACTTTAAATTCAATTTCATTCGACCTATACATAAAACCAGATTCTAAAGAACCATTTTGTCCTAATGCTTGTTGATAATCAACTTGAATAAGTCCTTCTTTTCTTCCAGCATCAAATTTATCAGAAGATTCAGACATTGACGAAGATAGAATATTACCAAAATCACGATATAAACCTTTATTTGTAGCACTATTGTCTGTGTAAGCAGCATCAATAGAAATCTGTTGACCTTTTCTTTTGAACTTATGAATATATGCCATGTTATAATTCATAGAATTATAATCTAAATCTCTCGACCCATCCCTAAAACTCTCTTCAGGCATAACGCTACTTGGGATATCCGACCTTAAATAATTATATTCTCCATTCCAGTTTTGTTTAATATCTTGTTTGGATAAATTAAAACTCAAGGTGTTATTATCATCAATCAATAAATCCATTCCGAATTGCCCCAGATGAACTCTTTTACCATAGTCTATTTCTGCTTTCGATTTGACTAAATTCAAATCATCAATTAGTAAAGAGGAAGAATAATCTCTTCCAAACCAATCATCAGTATAAGAATAAGAGCCCGAGAAATTAAATTTCCCTGTTCGTAAACTCAAACTTGTTCTACCCGTTTTTTTATTTTTCGTTCCAAGTTTAATGGATGTATTACCTTTAAATCCTTTAGAACGATTCTTTTTCATTATAATATTAACAATCCCAGCAGAACCTGAAGCATCAAACTTAGCTGAAGGATTTGATATAATCTCAACTCGATCTACATCATTTGCAGGTAAGCTATTTAAAATATCGGAGGCCGATACGCCTAATAAACGGCTCATTTTACCATCTATTAGAACTTTTACATTTGAGCTTCCTCTGTATTTCAAATTCCCTTCTGTATCCACATTCAATTTAGGTATTGTAGTCAACACGTCAGTAATATTACCAGCATTAGAGGCAAGAGAATTGGATACATTGTATACTGATCTATCCAATTCTATTCTTTCAAAGTCTCTATTGCCTGTAACTTCAACTTGGGATATCAATTCTGTATCTACTTTTAAGGCAATAGACTTATTTAAAACAAGTTTTTCATTCTCTTGAAGAGTTAAGTCTTTGCTTTTATAATTCTGATATCCTAAATATTCAACTTTATAAAAGTACTTTCCTTCTTTAAGGTTTTGAATAAGAAAATCACCTTTACGGTTTGTAATTGTTCCTTTTATTAATAAAGAATCAGGTAAGGAAAAGATAGAAACAGTTGCATACTCAAGTGATTTATTCAAATTAAAATCAACAATATTTCCTTTTAATTCAGAGCTTTTAGGATGCTCAACCTCTTTTTGTGAAAAGCTTTTTTCAGGGGGAAATAGAAATACTAGAAACAGAGGTAGTGCCCTTTTCCAGCTATTAAATTTAAAATTCATTAGTAGTGTTTAAGGTTAGTGGTATTTAAATTAGTTAGTTATTGCGGTCAGCACAAAAATAAAAAATTTATGTTATAGAACAAGTCCAATCATAATATTTTT
The DNA here is from genome assembly GCF_029029525.1 of Labilibaculum sp. DW002. Lineage (NCBI taxonomy): Bacteria > Pseudomonadati > Bacteroidota > Bacteroidia > Marinilabiliales > Marinifilaceae > Paralabilibaculum > Paralabilibaculum antarcticum. The sequence continues at coordinate 652,610 of NZ_JAKJSC010000001.1, forward strand.
CAATCACCTTTCACAAACAGAAAATATCCGTTTATCACAAAAATCACACATCTCACCTTAATCATCAGAATAATAACACTTTATTAAAATCCATCAAAACAATAATGCCTATTAAGCAAATCATGATTTATTTTTCACAATTCAATATTCAAGCATTTTTCAAATGATTATCAAATTAAAACCATCATTTACAAGTAAATGATGGTTAGTATCAACAATTTTCCTAATGTTATATTTCCAATTGATGTTTCAAAAGCTTGAACCCATTTCTACTTACTTTTAAGCTTTCTCCGCTTTTCAGTATGACAAGCCAATGATCTTTTTCATATGGCTGTAATTGTGAGATTTGATCAATCTTCACCAAATAGGACCGATGTATACGACAAAACTCATCTGAATTTAGATGTGTTTCGAAATATTTCATGGTTTTTTGCTTTAAAAATCTTCCCTCTTTTGTGTAGATCATTACATAATCATCTTGTGCTTCAAAATACTTGATCTGATCTACTGCAAGTACATCAATTTTATTTCTGGATTTAACGACAACTCTTGTCAACAACTCATCCGATGAATCATTATGTGATTTTATTTTTTCTATTTCTTCCTCACCTGTTACAGAACTAGAAACACGTTCCTTAACCTTATTAATCGCATCCTGAAATCGTTCTTTTGAAAAAGGTTTCAAAAGGTAATCGACAGCATTGTGTTCAAAAGCCTTAATTGCATATTCATTGTAAGCTGTTGTAAACACAATATTACATGGTTTATCAAGCAACTCTAACATCTCAAATCCTGTTAATTTGGGCATTTGCACATCTAAAAAAACCAAATCCGGCTGCAATTCATTAATGGCTTTTAATCCTTGAAATCCATCTGAGTACTCGCCTAAAATTTCAATATCATTATAGCAATCAAGAAAAGAGCGAACTAAATCTCTTGCCAATGCCTCATCATCTATTATAATTGCTTTCATAGCTTATTTACTTGTGGAAATTCCAGATTTACTGTAAAATTCTTTTCTCCTTTCACAATTCTCATCAAATCTGAACGACCATAAATTAAATTTAATCTTTCTTGAATATTTTGTAAGCCTATACCGTTCCCTTTAGGAGGAATTGAAGTTGGATCAAAATTATTACTAATACTTATTTTAAGGATATTGTTCTCTACTCGACACTTTGTTTTAACACTTACTGGATCCAAACTTTCATGTACCCCAAATTTTATAGCATTCTCGTATAAGGGTTGTAAAATTAGATTCGGAATTTTCAAGTTCTCACAATTTGAAGAAAGATCAAAATCTAAATTTAAACGATCCCCGAAACGAACTTTTTCAATTTCCATATACAAGCGGATATTACTCAGCTCGTTACACAAACTATTCAATTCTTTTAAATCTTGTGCTAATGAGTATCTTAAATAGGTAGAAAGTTTAACTACCATCTCCCTCGACTTTTCTGGTTTGGATAAGGTCAATGAACTTACCGAATTAAGGCTATTAAACAAAAAGTGTGGGTTAATCTGAGACTTTAGGGCTGTTAATTCTGCTTCCTTAACCAACTCTTTCAGTTCAGATTCATGTAGTAATTTATCTTGAAAATTTCGATAATAAATAATCAAGTAATACAATAGAATGATATAATCATAAATCCCAAATGCCATGAATACCTGCCAATGTACTGGAATGATATAATCTAAGCCCTCACTTGCTGCTCCAAAAAGAACTACTCTTAATTGATATGCAAGTGAAACCCATATTCCAACAACAATAATTCCTGCCGTAAAATGGTGTAATATAAAACCCCAGACGCCTAAATTCTCAATACTTACGTAGACTACAACAAACCAAATACAAGCCCCGAGTATTAATAATGGAAAACAAAAACTAAAGGCATTTATAATTGCATCATTAATGGATCTACCTTCAAAATACCAACCTATTATAAATAATAGTGCAGTGAAAAAAATCCAAGATGCTAAATACACAACAAGGGCTAATCGATTCTTCAATAAGGGATGTTGCATTTGATTTATTTATAAGATTTTATTTCACATCCTCCCATTAATACAAGTCCTCTAATAATTAATTCTTTTTTAGGTTCTACAATATAATTTGTAGTTGCTACTCTTTTATCTGATACACCTCCCATAATTGCGGTAACCTCAACCTTAACATCCCAATCAGATGGAACAACTAAAACACAGCCTCCAAACATGGCAAAAACATCTATCACATTGGTTCCTTCGGCCAAATCTGCACTGCTCAAGTTCAATTCTGTACCCCCAAAGACACAAGTAACCTTACCTCCTCTAAAATTTTTGTTGTTGATCATTTTTTCACCACCTCCAAAAATATTTAACTCATCAATATAATCCGAATCGATTCCAACACCTGATCTACTATGGCCTTCACAAGCATTGCGTTTACGAATAACGACCACACCTACAACAATCATAACTACTGGCCAAAATAAGCCTCTCCAATTAAAGCTCCAATCAAATATAATTGGAAACATAAATACACCACCTACTGCCATCAAAACAATACCTGTTGTTTTATCTTCTTTGCCAAAAAAGAAAAGAGCACCTAAACCAATTAATAATCCTGGCCAAGAGAATATCATATGCCTTAATTCGTAGGGAATAAAGTCTAAATTTTTAAGAACCAATAAGCATCCAAATAGGATTAAAAAAATACCGAATATTGCACGGTTATTTGGGTTTGATTTATGTTGTGTTTTCATAATGATCTATTTTACGATATGAATTTATTTATTTTTTGAACAATAAGGCGAATCAGGAGCAAAAATAAATGCTATTCCTCCTAAAATAAGTAAAGCTGGAAAAAACCACATATGCCAATTCTCAGGAATAAAATACAAATCATCCATAAGGAAATAACCACCTGCTGCAATCGCTATCATTCCACCAAAAATTTTTCTTCTAACCAATACCTGTAATAATCCGAAAAGAATTAAAAAGGCTTCCCATCGATACAGGTATGCTTCGATAAAATTAGATTGATAGTTAAGCCGCTCTAAAACAATTACAATTCCAACAATTATTAGAAGCAGTCCAACAAATAGACTTTTATTTTTTTTATTTTCATCCATGATAATATGGTTTAAGATTTGGGTTTCCTTTGTTTCTATTGCTAAAATAGAATAATAGTATAGCTTTTACTTGTTCAAATCGGTTAAGTGCTGTCAAGAATCGGTAAATGGTTCAAAAAAGAAAGATCACTCAAAGGTGATCTTTTATACAAGTTATAAATACTCGAATATTTACGAATTTAACCTTAAATCTAACTCTTATATAATGCAGCTTGGTATTGGTTTTAATTATTAGATTTATCAGATGCAACTGAGTTTCGTATAGCTTGGTTAACATCTACAGACACTTTAGAAGGTAAGGTGAAATAAAATGCAGAGCCTTCACCTTCTTTACTATCTACCCAAATGTCACCATTCAGCATTTCAATGTGAGCTTTGGTAATCGCCAAACCAAGTCCTGCTCCTTCTCGAGCCATAACATCCTGAATATCTGCCTGAACGAATCTTTCAAAAATTGCATCCTGACGATCTTCTGAAATACCAATTCCAGTATCCTTTACAACAAACTTAAATATTGAATCTTCTCCATTGCTTATCAACTCGTAACCATATTCTATATTACCTTCCTCCGTATATTTAATTGCATTTTTTATTAAATTAGAGAGAATCGCGATAAATTTATCCTTATCAGTATTAATTTTAGCTTCTTTATTTAATAGTCCTTTTTTAAATAAAAGATTCATTCCCTTAGCTTCAACTTCTTGTTTAAAGATATTATATAAATAATCTATCTGTTCATTGATATCAAATTCCTCAATTTCTACTGTCACAAGACCTGCTTCAATTTTTGAAATATCCATAATATCATCAATAATATTCAGCATTCTATCTCCACTTTTCATTATTATACTGAGGTATTTATCCTTTTTAGCGATCGTGAGATTACTGCCACTCAAAAGCCCCGAAAACCCAAGTATACTATTCATTGGAGTTCGAATCTCATGACTCATATTTGCTACAAAAGCAGACTTTAAACGATCACTTTCCTCAGCTCTCTTTTTAGCTCTAACCAACTCTACCTCTGACCATTTATGTTCTGAAATATCTTGAATAATCCCAGATAGAGCAATTGGCTTCCCATCCGAATTTAGAATATGTTTTCCAGTGGATTTTATCCAGCGCATTTTGCCATCAATCCGTTTTATCCTGCACTCAAAGTTCCAATCTGAAATCGTCTCTAATGCTTTCTTAAAAGTTTTTTCCACATCAGTCCTATCCTCAGGTAAAACATGTTCCATAAACATTTCAAAAGTCCATTTACTCTGTAATGTTTTATATCCAAAAATCTGATCATGGATTAGTGTTCTATGTGATGATTGGTCTTGTAAATTAAGATCCCATGCGCCAATATGTCCTGTTTCTAATGCTAAACTTAGTCGATTTTCACTTTTAGCCAATGCCACTATCGCATTTTTCTGTACCGTAATATCGTGAATAGATCCCACTAAAAACTTATTTCCTGACTCATCAATAAAACGAGTCTTGCTTGTAACTATAGTTTTCGTAATTCCATCTGAAGTCAATGTTTCTTCTCGCAAATCAGGTATACCTGTATCAAGAACTTTTCGATCTGTAGTTAAAAAATGTTCTCTTTCATTTTCTGGAACTTGCTCTGCAAGTGTGTATCCAATCACCTTATTCTCATCCAAATTGAAAATATCAAAAAAAGCTTTGTTTGCCATTGTAATTCGATGATTATCATCTTTTACAAATATTGGATCATTAACAAGATTCAGAATTGTTTTTATTTGCTCTTTTTCATCTCTCAAGTTAACATCGGCATGTTTACGTTCAGTAATGTCAATGGCTGTGGTCAAAATTGCTCGCGTTCCTTCATAATCGATAAGAGTAATTGTTATATCGACCCATTTGGTTTGGTTCGATTTTGTAAGTATTTTCATTTCGTAATGATCGGGAACCGTCTCACCAGCTAATCTTCTGGTAGCTCTTTCATTTACCATAGCTCTTTGGTCGGGATGAACAATATCTAAAGCTTGTAATTGGAATGATTCTTGCTTCGTATACCCAGTAATTTTCTCCCAATATTTATTTACATATAAAATTCCCTTTTCATAATTTGTTGTCACAATGGATATAGCAACTTGAGCCGTATCAGCCAAGTTCCTAAATTTTTCCTCACTTGCTATAAGTGCACCTTCAATAAGTTTACGCTCAGTGATATCTCTTGTAAACATCGCCAATTCAACATTCCCATTGGTATAACTAGGAAATATATGAGTTTCATAAAAATGCCCACTTCTTTCGTCGCTATAAACAATTGGCTTTCTCTCCTTTATGATTTTATCGGCTGCTTTTTTTCGTCTTACACCATCCTTTTTGGGTAATAAATCATAAACATTTAAGCCGATTAACTTATTCACAGAAACACCAAAATTATTTGCAAATGCTTCATTTGCTATCTTTATGTTTCCATCTTGCTCTAGAAGAAACATAAAATCAGTACTGCAATTTATTAATGCATTTAAACGAACCTCCAACTCTGTATTTTCAAATTCTCTTAATTTACTTTCTGTAATATCACGCCCAGTAGCATAAACTGATTTCTCACATGAAACAGACGTAGCTTTCCATTCAATATATTTTACCGAACCATTCTTGTGGATGTATCTATTATTAAAATTTATTGTTTTTTCACTTATCAGCAGATTTTCAAATTCTTTATTTGTTTTTTCAAGATCATCAGGATGTACTATATTAAAAAAAGGTTTATTAATAAGTTCCTTAGCATCATAACCAAGCATATCTGTGTAAGCTGGATTCAAAAAGGTAAAAACACCTTTATCATCCGTTATACAGATAAGATCCTGAGATAATTCAATTAATTTATTTGCGTTCATAATTGAAATTTAAGATTGAAGTCTATTGATATCACTTGCAGCTTCATATATGGCAAAAATATCATCATCGATAATGCGCTAATTCACTCACCAAGTTCTCCATTTTTAATAATAGCTTATTCTTATTTTAGTCTTCATGATTCATAGCTAATTGATCTTTAAATTGACTTCTCAATATTCTAATTCAATAAAAAGAACTACCTAATTAACATTGCTTTATCACAAATAAGTAACGGCTAATCTTAAAGATAAGTCATGCATTATCCATTTCAAAGAAGTTAATTCATTTTTTTGTTCGATCGAAATGGCTACAAAAACATATTTTCTGGACAGATACCTCTTCCTTAAACTTATCAACAAACTCATTTTCATCATGATTTTTAAATTACTTTTCCTAATCTCAAAAATCATTGAAATCATTTGCGAAATCACCACAAGGTTTACTATTTTTACGATTCGAGGTTTGTTTTTAACGACATCCTCTTCTATTCACACAACGATAGACCTTTATTATTATGAATCAGGCAGAAGCAAAAGTTCGCATAGAAGAATTACGTGGACAATTACATACTTACAATCACAATTATTACGTATTATCGCAACCAAGTATTAGCGATTATGACTTTGATATGCTCTTAAATGAGCTAATCGATCTAGAAAAACAATTTCCTGAATTTAACGATCAAAATTCACCAACCCAACGAGTAGGTAGTGATATAAATCTTGAATTTAACCAAGTGGAACACAAATACCCGATGCTCTCTTTAGGAAATACCTATTCGGAGGAGGAAATTCGTGATTTTGAAACCAGAATTAAAAAACTGATTGATGGTGATGTTGAATATGTATGCGAAATGAAATACGATGGCACTTCCATTTCTTTGACTTATGAAAAAGGAAAATTAGTGCAGGCGGTTACTCGTGGTGATGGTGTTAAAGGTGATGATGTTACTGCCAATGTAAAAACCATTCGATCGGTACCATTGCAACTAAGCGGTAAAGGGTTTCCAGATGAATTTGAGATTCGCGGAGAAATCCTAATGCCTTTTGAAGTTTTTAACAGCTTGAATGAAGAGCGCGAAGAAATTGGCGAAGCAGCATTTGCTAATCCTAGAAACGCAGCTTCAGGAACTTTAAAAATGCAGAATTCATCAATCGTAGCCAAACGCAAATTAGACTGTTACCTATACTACCTATTGGGCAAAGAAATTCCAACTAGAAATCATTACAGTAATTTGCAATCGGCAAAGGATTGGGGCTTTAAAGTCCCTTCCAACACGAAACTTTGCAAAAACATTGAAGAGGTAATTGCCTTTATTAAAGAGTGGGATGAGAAAAGAGATGATTTACCAGTACCAATTGATGGAATTGTAATTAAGGTGAACTCATTGGACATGCAAGAAGAACTCGGGTTTACCGCCAAATCACCGCGATGGGCAATATCGTACAAATACAAAGCAGAAAGAGTATCAACCAAATTGGAAAAAGTAACTTACCAGGTTGGAAGAACAGGTTCCATTACACCCGTTGCAAACCTAGAAGCAGTTCAATTAGCAGGAACCACAGTAAAAAGAGCATCTCTTCACAATGCTGATATCATTCAAAATTTAGATTTACACGAAAACGATACTGTTTATGTAGAAAAGGGAGGCGAAATTATTCCAAAAATTGTTGGAGTAGAATTGTCTGAAAGATCTGCGGAAGCAAAACGAATTGAATACATTGATAATTGTCCTGAGTGCAATACCGCTTTGGTTCGTAAGGAAGGTGAAGCTAACCATTATTGTCCAAACGAAATGGGCTGCCCTCCTCAAATAAAAGGAAAAATTGAACATTTCATAAGTCGAAGAGCTTTAGATTTAGATGGATTGGGGGAAGAAACAATCGATTTATTGTTTCAAAAAGGTTTGATTAAAGATGTTAGCGGCCTGTTTCGCCTTACAAAAGAAGATATTGTACCATTGGATCGTATGGGTGATAAATCGGCAGAACGTATTTTAAATAGCATTGAAAATTCCAAACAAGTACCTTACGAAAGAGTTCTGTACGCCCTAGGAATTAGATATGTTGGAGCTACTGTTGCAAAAAAATTAGCCAAAGCAATCCCTTCTATCGATAAATTAGCGACTTCCACTCTTGAAGAGTTAATTGAAGTAGATGAAATTGGTGGAAAAATTGCTGAAAGCATTGTTGAATATTTCTCTAATGAGTATCATCAAAATCTGGTGGCTCAATTAAAAGAATTTGGCTTGCAATTAGAGAAAAAAATTGTTGAAGATGAAAATTCCAGCAATACCTTGGAAGGCTTATCAATTGTAATATCGGGTAGTTTCAACAAATACTCCAGAGACGAATTAAAAGATTTAATTGAATTACATGGTGGCAAAAATGTAGGATCTATTTCCAAAAAAACAAGTTTCCTTTTAGGTGGAGAAAAAGTTGGTCCAAGCAAGTTAGCTAAGCTAGAGAAGTTAGGCCTTGAAATGAAAAGTGAAGATGAATTTCTAAAAATGATTGGATTGTAACATTCAATTAAAAAACGAGGATTATTTTTTCACTTCGTTATCTTAACCCTAATTACTAAAAAATGAATTTTACAGCAATAGATTTTGAGACTGCTAATGGAAAGCGAAATTCTGCCTGTTCCCTAGGTCTTGTGCGTGTCGAAAACGGAATAATTGTTGAGAGTAAAGATTGGTTGATCTCCCCTCCTGAAATGTATTTCCACCCAATGAATATCAGTATACATGGCATTACTGAAGAAGATGTAATGAACGAACCAAGTTTCAATTACATTTGGGAAGAAGTAGAGGAATATTTAAAAGATGAGATGGTAATCGCTCACAATGCTAGTTTTGATGTCTCGGTATTGCGTGCGTGCCTCGAAACTTATGGCATTGCCTTTCCTAATTTTGATTATATGTGCACAGTTCAGATTAGTAAAAATATTTGGCCTAATATGCCTAATCATAAACTAAATACCTTGGCACATATTTTCGATATTCCTTTAAAGCATCACGATGCATTAGAAGATACTTTGGCTTGTGCAAAAATTGCAATTAAAGCTTGTGGTGTAATGAATAGCACTAATCTTTTACAATTGGCTAACGAAATAAGCATTACTCCAGGCAAATTATACAACAAAGGTTACCGAGCTCCAAAAAAAATTAAATAAGCTTAAATTATGATTTGGAAAATGAAAATTTTCCTAACTTGTCAATTCGATTTACAAACGTTCAAATTGACCCAAAATCATAAGCCTACATCTTAACTATTAAAAACAAATGAGTTTTTTACAAAATATTAAAAATCGCCTTGCTAATAATCACATTCGGAACAAACAGAAGAAGAATCCGAGAATAAAAGAATTTCACAATTTAGAAAGCGCAAAAAGCATAGGGATTTTGTTTGATACGCTTGATGACAAAAATCATTCGATTGCTAAAAAATTCTCGGAAGATTTATTGCAAAAGGGCTATAAAGTGCAAACAGTTGGTTGGATAAATGCGGATGAGTTACCAGATTTTGGTGTAGCACAAAAGATATTATTCTACACCAACAAAGATGTTAAGTGGAACGGGGAACCAATTAGCGAGGAGCTAGCTGAATTTGTTACTAAAAAATTCGATTTGCTATTCATATTTACAGAATCGGATCATCTTTCGATAAAATACCTTACACAATTATCAAATGCTTCATGCAAAGTAGGCTCATTAGCTGACAATTGCGAGCATCTAGATTTAATGATTGATCAAGGCAAAAATAAATCATTAGCAAATTTAATCAGTGAAAGCTTAAAATACCTTGCTATTATTAAAAAGTAGTTGATAAACTGGCATAAATATTGTGTTTAATTTTAACAAAAAAATTTAAAAAAAGGATATTATTTAAACAAAAATGAAAAATATTATGAAGTATTCATTTCGCCTAATTGTTTTTACACTGGCTATTTTTGCCAGCGTTTCTTGTTCCAGACAAGTAACCCGTGTATCTCCTGATCAGCAAATTGACTTGAGCGGACGTTGGAACGATACGGATTCTAAACTAACTGCAGAAGCATTAATAGAACAACTACTAACTCGTAATTGGATAGAAAACTATCAACAAGAAACGGGTAAAAAACCAGTAGTTATTGTTGGCCTAATAACGAATAAAAGTTCTGAACATATCGATTCTGACACCTACATTAAGGATATTGAAAAAGCTATTTTGAACGATGGTAGAGTTCGTTTGGTTCAGGCTGGAGCTAAAAGAGAAGCACTTCGCGAGGAGCGTGCAGACCAGCAAGATTTTGCCTCTAAAGCAAGCATCAAAAAATGGGGCCAAGAACTTGGCGCTGACTTTATTTTACAAGGAGATATTAGTTCAATAATTGATAGTTATAAAAAAGAAAAAGTTAGATACTACCAATTAAACTTAGAGCTAACCAACCTTGAAACTAGCGAACTGGTTTGGATGGGTGACAAAAAAATTAAAAAGTACGTTAATAAATAAATTGGTACAATCAGGAAGTCACTTTTGACTTCCTGAATTTCTTTATTTGGATGAACAAGCTTCTCTTACATATTACTGCTAAAATACGAACTGCATTTCTACTCGTTTTCCTTCTGTTCTTATCTGGCTGCGCTACTTATTACATGCAAAATGAAGCTTTTAATGCTTCTTTTTTACGTGGAGACATTTCGGGTGCTGAAAAAATTCTAGATCAGGACAAAAAGAACAATCGAAATAAAAATCGCGCTTTATTTTTATTGAACAAAGGAACTTTAGCATGGATGCAAGAAGATTATACTGCTGCAACTAATTATTTTAACGAAGCGGATCTATACATTGAAGATCAAAGAAAAAGTGTTGGTTCGGAAGCTCTTGCTATGCTTACCAATCCAATGACAAAACCCTACCAACCTGAAGATTTCGAAAATGTAATGCTCAATTTCTATAAAGCCTTAAGCTATTTAGAAATGGGAGATTCAGAAAAGGCTCTTGTTGAATGCCGCAGAGTTAATGAAAAGCTATATGCTCTGAACGATAAATACCCGAAAAAATTTCAAAACAGGTATAGTGATGATGCTTTTGCTCATACGCTTATGGGTTTAATTTATGATTCTACTGGAGATTCAAATAATGCTTTTATTGCTTATCGAAATGCTTTAAAAATATACGAAGAGAATTATCTAAAAAATTTCAATACTTCTGCGCCATTGCAATTGAAAAAAGATCTTTTACGTACTGCATTCCAAACTGGTCTGAATCAAGAATACGAAAACTATAAAAATGAATTTGGTTTCGACTATCAAAAGAAAAATAATAACGAGGGAGATGTAATCTTAATTTGGCTATCTGGATTAGGGCCTGTAAAAGCTGAATGGAGTATCAATTTCAGTGCTCTTAACGGCCGCGATGGATACCTTACGATGGTAAATAATGAAGAAAATGTTACGCTTCCATTCTTTGTTGGGAACATGGATCGAAACACAAGAAGTGCTTTTAGCGATTTAGATTTTGTTCGTGTTGCATTCCCAAAATATCAAGAAAGAATTCCATTTTATACTTCGGCAGATGTGCGAATAAATAATTCGACCACCTACCATCTAGAAAAAGCACAAGATCTAAATGCGATTGCCTTTAAGACATTAAAAGATCGTATGGTTAGAGAGATGGCAAATTCTCTTTTACGCCTTGCGACTAAAAAGGCTCTGGAAAGCTACGCAAGAAGTAAAGATGAAAACATTGGTGCTCTACTTAGTATTTTTAATGCTGTTACCGAGAAAGCTGACACACGAAATTGGCAAACACTGCCTCACTCAATTCACTACACAAGAATTCGATTAAAAGAAGGTAAGCATCAACTCATTTTACAAGTTAATTATCCTGGAGGAGGAAGTAAGGATCAAGAAATAGAAGTAAATGTGAAAGCAGGTAAAACAAATTATTTTACATTTCACAATATGGAATCAAACTAATATAGGACTTTTTGAAAGTGTAAAACAAACCAATTTACTCCTCTCAGAAATATACTCTGTATTAAGCGTTATTTCTTCATTAAAAAATCGTTGACAGCCCATTAACAAACCAATGGCCAAATCAACAAGTATTTTTTCTGTTTGATAACTTATCTGGAAAGTACTCTCGTTAATTTTAATAGCCCTGAACTTCGGAATTTTTAATGCTGGAAAAGAATTTTGCATTTTTTCATGAATGAATTCATCGACCTGATCGAGAAATTCAAATATGTTACTATTCCCTGCAAAACTAGGTCGGAATAAAATTACAAGGCGACTAAAAAGATATTCTCCAAAATTTTTAGCGACATCGGACGATGAGTTGCCAATTTCACGGCCTAACAATTCACATAGTTCAACAAACTGTGCACAAGGATATCCAATTTCTGATTCGTATACCCCATTATTACCAACTCCTAATTCTGAAATAATTTTTTCTGTAAGATTATGACCATATTCCTTTTCTGCCATTTCCAGAAATTCCGTAAAAAATATTCCCTTCATTATTCCTCCTCTTTACATCATTCAAAGTAGTACTTCGCACAAAATAAATCATTAATACAGTAACGTACCAATAACGGAGAAGAAGAAAACTAATTGTGTAAAGGGGTAATAAAAACCTATAAAAGTATATTCTACTTATAAATCAACACTGTTTAATGCATCAGCTTCCATTTCTTTTAAGGTTTTTTGAAGCGCCAGATATTTTTGTTCATAGTCCCATCTGCCACGATCTTTGTTGTGAGCAATTTCGTAAAACTTAAAAGCTTCTTTAGGTTGATTAACACTTTCGTAGATTTCACCAACATGATAAAACGACTCTGCACGCTTAGGGTAATTTTTAATCGTATATTTTAAAAAGGCCATCGCCTCATTATACTTTTTCGCATCTTTTAAATTAACACAAACACTTTCTAACAAAGAGTAAGGCAATATCTCCTTACGTCCATAATTCAACAATATATCTCTTGTGTAATTATTTGCAACTTCTACTCCCTTATCGATTAAAAGCTGTTCATCGGGATATTTATAGTCTGTAAAAATGATTTCCATTCCTTGCATTAAACTTTTACGATACAAAGTGTAATGGCTTTGATCAGGCATCCATCCATAATGCCATTTTAAATCTGCCGGTGATTTTGTTTCTAAAGCTAAAATAAGTGCCTTACACGATTTTAACATCTCCTCAGCCTCTTCGGCAAAAGAAATAAACAAATGCTTACGAATGGAAGAATTCTCTGTTAAAAACTTCTCAACATCCCTAACGATTGCTTTATTGTTCCACCATAAAATTGGACTAAATGCCAAATATTTATCGAATAAATCTGGTCGAGTAGAAAAAGCATGAACTACAAACAGTCCGCTATAACTATGTCCCATAAGCAAGCGTTTAGAATTAGATCTAAAATTCTTTGCGATATGAGGAAAAATATCCTGCTCTAATGATTTGATAAAATTGTTGGCACCTCCTCTTGTCTTATAGATGTTTTTATTCATGATGGAATCAACAGGAGTCATGTCACGAAAACGATCAGTATTTGGCAAGCCAATAACAATATGAGGAGGAATAAAATGATTATCCATTAAAAAACTAAGGATCTCAATTCCCGTATCAAAATTGGTTTCGGCATCTAACAAATAAATGGTAGGATATTTATAGTATGTATTGTTGTACTCATTTGGCAATAAGATCCGAACATCCCTATACTCTTTTAATACGGAAGAATATACCCTAGAATTCCTTAAATTTTTAGGATTAACTTCGGCGTGAATGCTAGAGCAAGATATAATTGCAAATAAAGCTAATATTAAAATTCGCTTCATAATTAGTTTAGTTTTGATTTAAAGCTTGGTGTAAATTACAATTATTTATAATAAAATCAAAGAATTCCATTGATTTACAAGGCCATTACTCTATTTGTCATATTTTTAATCCTGTATATCTGCAACAAAAAAAATCCGGAATAAAAATTATTCCGGATTACTATCATAATAGATTTCAATTACTCTAAATACAAATCTAGATTCAATTCAAAGTCATCATAAATGGTTTTATCCCCTAAATTATCAAAGAAACTTCCAGAACCATAACGTACATTAAACTTCGTTCTGTCAATAAGCATTTTTCCGCTAATATGAACCGATTCATCATGCTTGTGAAGATTAACCGTAAATTCAATGGACTGGGTAATTCCTTTAATTGTTAAATCTCCTTTAACCTTATAATTTCCATCTCCCAGCTCACTAGCATGGGTAATTTCAAATACTGCGTTTGGAAATTTTTCAACACCAAAAAAATCATCTGATTTAAGATGCCCTTCTAATTTCTTTTTATACTTCTCATCTTTTAAATCTGTACAAACAATAGTGGTCATATCTACCACAAAATTACCATTCTGTAATTTCCCATCCTTTAAAGTTAATTTACCAGCAGTAATTGAAATAATACCAGAATGCTCTCCTGTTACTTTTTTACCTAACCACTCTAGTTTACTTTTTTCGGTTTTGAGCTTTAAATTTTTATTTTCTGCAAATAAGCCTCCAGTAGTTATAAAAACACCTAGTAGGATTGCAAGCGTGGTATACAATGTTTTTCTTTTCATAAGTTCTAATTTATTTTAATCCTTTCTTCAATTCCATTTCTATATCTAATAATTGAATTCTCTTTTTTATTTTTTTGAATACAAGTAAATTTAAGCAAATAAATTCAGACCTAAACATCTTTTATCTGTTAAAACCTTGTTAAAAATGATATAAAAAGACCATCAGAGTCGAATTACACAATTAATTTTAAAAAAAATCATCTTGTAAAATTCTACTTATAAAGCCCTTAGAGGAAATAGCATTTTTTTATTAAAAAAAAGTACTAAAACATTTGCAGAGATCAGTCTAAAACCCCTATATTTGCAGGGCAATTAAGAAATAATGGATGCGTAGCATAACTGGATAGTGCACTACGTTACGGCCGTAGAGGTTGGGGGTTCGACTCCCTCCGCGTTCACAATAAAAATCTTTCTTAGATCAAGGGGCTTCCACCCTCTAAGCTAAGAAATCGTCATCCTTCATTGGGTGGCGATTTTTTTTTGCCCTTACTTTAGCTAACAAGCTGCACTAAAAAAGTGCACAAATCTTATAGATACACGTATTTCATGGCTGACTCCTATTTGTTCTTAGTCGATAAAGCCATTACTATCAACTCATTAATAGATTTATAGTTTGTTAATATTTCTTTTCTAACGAACTTCTAAACATAAAAGTTAGATCATGAAAACAAGGATATATCCCACAACTTTGCAAATTAACCCCAATTATTTGTAGGATTTAACCACAAATTTCAAAAAGTTCTTCTTTTATTAATTTTTGTTTTCGATCGTTTAATAAAATGCTATTTAAAGCATTCAAATCCTCTTTTAACTGAAAACAAGTCACAATACCTTTATTTAATAGTTCCTGCTTCTTCTTTTTTGTTAAATGGTGCAATATGGTTACGGGATACAGACGAAGCTCTTCTACGATTTCCTTTAGGCCTTTATCATGAGGATAATCCCAAGCTAATAGATTCAAACCACTGCAAGTACCATATTTAATAGAATCTTCGGAAAATCTTGTATTGGTAACAATCCATCCTTCAAAGCTAAGCTCCGAGTATTTTGGTATTTCTTTTCTCTTATCTATAATATCATTTACACGAGAACGAACATATAAAGGTACCTGAACACTTACATGCTTTCCCTGATCTTTATGATATTTACACTCAACGAGGTGTTGCATGTGATCTTGAGTTGCAATGACATCCATTTCGTGAGTAACGCAATAGCCATCAACTACTACTCCTACTTCAATTTTATATCCTTGCTTTTTAAATAGCTGTCCAATAAACTGTTCAAACGGATAACCTGTTGGTCCCAACTCAATAATTGCCTGCTTTAATCTATAGCGCATGGCAAAAGATTTCTTTTCACGGCGTAATAAGGAAAAAGCACGAGAATATATTTGTTTGGTGGTCACACCTGTATAAACCCATTCTTCGATATCAATCAATATTTTTTCGATGCTCTTGCTATCAGCTCCAGCTTTACGAAGTGAACGAGCCAATTTATCCAGAATAAATGGTTCTTCTTCCCCTGAGGCTTTTTGTATTAAAATTACCTTAGTATTATCTGATTTGGTCTCAACAGATCTAGTATCTTGATGAGTTCTCTTTTTATTAGAAGCGATCATGTTAAAATTTGCTTGTTATTATTTTCCTGAATCATATAAATCTAAACAAAAAATTATCATATCTCTCCTGCCATATTTGCCAAGTTGAATATTTACCTTAAACTCTTATTTTTTTCAACTCCCAATTTCTTTCTTAAACGTTCCACATTAGTATTTTCTATCAGTTTAGGAATGTTACGATACCCTTCGTGAAAACGATATCCACCTTCAATCATTTCTTTCAGAGCCTTTTCTTTTTCCCATCCTTCGAATACGATTCTATACATTGCAACAACAGCACCTGTTCTGTCTGCTCCTCTTGCGCAATGAATTAAAATTGGTTTATCAGCATTTTTGATAATTCGCAATGCTTCCATCAGTTGCTTCTCCGTAATTTTTTCCGGAATCATTTTTATCCTGTACAATTGAAAATCCTTGGTTAATTTCTCGTTCCCATGCGAACTTCTCAAATTAAGTATGCTTTTAACCCCTTGTTGCCGCAAACTCTTAAAACCTTTTTCTGAAGGTTGTTCTGAACGCAATAGATCATCAGTAATAAGATATAAATTTGAAAACTCTGCATTGCTAATGCGATGAGCCCATGAATCTGGACGATTCTCTTGCTGTGCATAAATCAGACTTGTAAAGCTTAGCATTATCATCAAGCATAGAACTATTTTTCTCATCATAAGATCTTTTTCGGATAAAATAACAATGACGAACTAACAAAAATCTAACAAGTAGAAAATTCATCTCTACAGCCACTTTTTCTTTTTAAAATACCATAGCATACCAATTGCTACCAAAGCCATTAATGAGAGTAAACTAAAGTAACCATACTTCCACTCTAATTCTGGTATGTACTTAAAATTCATTCCATAAATACCAGCTAAAAAAGTTAAGGGTATAAAAATAGTCGCAATCAAAGTCAATAACTTCATTGTTTTATTTAACTCATTATCCTGCTCTGATTGGTAGGTGTCCCGAATATTTGTTAAATAATCCCTAAGGTAGTCTAGTTGATCAATGACGAATAAAATATGATCTTGTGTATCTCTAAAGTACTTTATATTCTCATCTTTTATTAATTCAGATTCACTTTGTATGAGTAAATTATATGCTTCCTTAAGAGGTAAAATACCTCGTCGGGCTTTCATTAATTCTTTTTTGAAATCTTGAATTTTTCGGGGTACTGAATCTGAATCTTCATTTTCAATAAAATCTTCCAACTGATCTAATTGATCATTCCATGTTTCAATCAAATGAAAATAATTGTCTACAACGGTATCGGCCAATGCAAAGAATAAGTAGTCTGTACCTTTAGATCGAATTCTACGCGTACTATTTTTAAGTCGTGTGACTAATGAATCCAAAACCGGATGATGAGAATCCACAAATGAAACAACGTAATTCGCACCCAATATAAGATTCACTGGAATTGAACTAAACTTATAATCACCAGGCTTAATAAGCATCAATTTTAAAGATAAAAAGCTATAGCTATCCAAATCTTCAAATTTAGGTCTCAATTGCGAATTAAGAACATCTTCTAAGGTTAAATTATGAATGGCTAATTGCTGACCAATATTCTCAAATGCAGAAATGTCAACCCCAGAAAAATGGATCCAGGAAACAAAATCTGAATTGCAAAAATCATAATTCACTTTATCTAAACCAGTTTTAATTTCTTTTGATTTCAACTCTTCTGTATTGTACTGAATATGCCTAAGTGTTGGATTTTCAACTTCTTTATATCCAATATGCAGTAAGGTCCCTGGAGCCATTCCTGTTTTTTCTGAAATTCGTCTTGATTTTTTCTTTGCCATGATAAAACAAATGTGAATAATTGTATCTTTAAATTACACAATTCAATTAAAATAAAACTATTATTCTTGTAAGTAATGTTAGAAACTCTTGAAACATTAATTAAAGATCTTGGTATGGGCTATAAGCTTTTGTTTATCGTCTTAGCCATTGCTGGAGGTCTTATTCTCTCAAAATTGATTCATTTTTTCATGAATCGAATGTTGAAAAAAGCAGCAGACAAATTAAATGTCGATCCTACAAATTATAATTTCCTGAAAAATGCTGTCAGTTTTTTAATCTTCATTATTGTCGTAATTATTAGTTTCTATTCAATTCCTGAATTAAAAAGCATTGGAGTTAGTTTACTTGCAAGTGCAGGAATACTTGCTGCAATTATTGGTTTTGCTTCTCAACAAGCATTCTCAAATATAATAAGTGGTATTTTCATTGTCATATTTAAACCATTCAGAGTAGGTGATTTTATTAAAATTGGAAATTTACATCATGGAACTGTTGAGGACATAACACTTCGCCATACCATTATTAAAAATCCTGAAAACAGAAGAGTAATTATTCCTAATTCTGTTATTAGTTCGGAGACAATATTAAATTCAACGATTGCAGATCCAAAGGTATGTTCCTTTCTTGAAATAGGTATTAGTTACAAATCCAATATCGACAAAGCAATTGAAATTATTCAAGACAAAGCCATTACACACCCTAATTTTTTAGACAACCGCAGTGATGATGAAAAAGAAGCAGATTCGCATCCTATTCTTGTTCGTGTAATTAGTTTAGGAGATTCAAGTATTCTATTAAGAGCTTATGTTTGGGCTGCCGATTCTGGTAAAGGTTTTGTGATGAAGTGCGATCTTTTAAAATCAATTAAAGAACAATTCGATATCGATGAAATCGAAATTCCATTTCCTCATCAAACTGTTTATCTTCGACAGGAATCTCCTCTTAAAATCACTAAAGAATAATAAACTATTTTTAGAGAGCAATTGGCGACATTCCTAAACCGAGTTGTCGCCATTCTTTTGTATTATATCGAATTCTCTGATGAAAGAATATTTGATTCAAGCAATTCTTTGATCACATTCTCGGTAAGTTCACTTTTAAAAGCAAACTCAAAACGAATATCCATCACATAAGCCTTTAGTCGCATTTTGTAACACAACTTATCATGCTTGATATCATTTACGAAAATTACTGCAATTGGCTTCACCAAATAGATGTATTTTGACACTTTAGCTACCTCTGTAGCAATTTTTCGGACCTTGTGCGTGTCAATTGTGATCGGTAAGTATATTTCTGCAACAACCTGACAATTCGTTTCTCCTGAATTTGAATTCGAAATGGATTGGTTCATTAACTCACCATTGGGTACAGTTACCAGGGAATCATCTGCAGTATGAATACGTGTTGATCGTAAAGACATATCAAGCACTTCTCCGTACGTACTTCCCACTTCAATCTTATCTCCAATTTTAAAAGGCCTATCGATGAGAATTACAAAACCACCAAAAATATTTTTAAGAATATCCTGAGCTGCAAAACCAACAGCAACTCCAATTGATGCTCCAAATGCAATTAGTGATTCAACAGGAGGGCGAAATATGCCCCGAACAATTAGATAGCCAATTACCATCCAGCAGATAATTTTTACAACTGGAACTATGGCCTTTCCTTTTACCCTTCGATCGGGACTTTTCTCAGACCAAATCTCTATTGTTCGAGTTAAAAAACGGATAATAAAATAGCCAATAGCTATAAAAACCAATGCCCAAAATATTTTGGTAAAAGAGACTATTTCAGAAACATCTGGAGGGTTTAGTTTCTCTTCCAATGTTTTCACAACGTCACTTGCTGATGTACTTAATGTATCAAGATTTATTTCTGTTTTTGTGACAGAAATACTATCCTGACTTTGAGATTGTACTACAAAAGAATACAACAAAAGACTCCATAAAATAATTAGCACACTTATAAACTGTTTCATATATTCTGTAGGTGTTTTTCTAAAAATAATGCATTAATGGATATAATTTAAAACATCCAGATGATTAACAACTTGTCTATATACTAATGAATTAATATAATAGTAGTTTTCTTTTTTTATTAATATTCCATCATCTGTAAAGACCATTAAATGAGCTAAACTTTCTTCTTTTTGCCAGGCAAGTATCGTCATATGCTCCTCTAGAGTAAGGCATCCATGCAAAAGCAGATTATACAAAGTAATTACTTGCGAATTACTTAAGGAGGTGAAAAATGAATAGTCCAAATGTCTGTATTGTAAGTAGAAGTTATTGTCCTCGACATTCACAACAGATCGCATCCAAAACACCAAAGCCAATGACAGATTATTTTGTGCATAACTATAGAGCCGCTTGAAATAATCTTCTCTTAAATAATCCTGTTTCTGCGATTCAGTCATTTTTTTATAACTGCGTTTAGGATTGAAATTCTTTGCTTCTAGAAAGTTCAATTTAAATCCACTAAACTTATGCCGTTTTGTGATGATCTCGGTTAATTGATCTTTATTCAAATTTTCTAGCCTAACAATATGACCATAGTAATTGCTTACTTTCAGTGTATAATCAAAATAGTTAAACGTATATAGCAAGCAGGTACTTAACCAGAAGATCTTTTTGTTTGACTCCGAAATTAGCCTAAAGAAAAGTGGCAAAACTTTAAAACCATTTACTTTTCTGAGAAATAAATGATGCATATTTTCGATTATGATAATGCGCCGACCTTTTAATTCTCCTATTTGGCTATGTAGTTCATCCATAGACTCAAAACTGAGATCATCAAAAACTGTTTTTAGAAATTCAATAAACTCATGCTCAGTTGTAATTTTCCGTTCCAGACTAAAACGATAAAAAGGATATTGGTGACCGAATTTTTCTTCAAAAATATTCACCGAGGAAGTCATACCGCTCCCCGTTTCTCCAACCAAACAAGTGGGTGCAAATTTACCACTCGTCCAATTACTGTATGCAATTTCGAATTGTTGTATAACTTTTGGTCTTTCTATTCGAAACTTGGCATTTGCTAAAGGTGCAATTTTAAACAATCGCTGATACATAAGCGGTAGACGAGCAATGGCTTTCTCCGTTTCCGAAAGATAATTTGACAATTCACTCCCAATTGTTTCTGATTTATCTGACAATCCTAAAACTTCCCGATAAGCTGTATATTTTATACGTGCTTGTTTTATCAGTCCAAGAAAGCGAACATGAGATTTGGTAAAAAGTTCTTTCGCAAATACCAAGACATTCATTACATTATTCCGAGCATCTTTGATTCGCTTTTTACGAATCATTTCTGTTTGCTTCTGATTCAAATTATCAGGCAAAATAGCATTGGTAATTTCCTCAATAAATTGCCTGTTAATTTTACCTAATTCTTCAATCAAATTTCTTGAAAGATCAAGATTGTGTTGTTTGTTTTCTTTTGCTTTTTTTAATGCTCTTTCGATACTATTTGCAAATTCTGCATGTTGATCAGCTGAATCTTCTACATCTTTTGTATTGTAATACTCAAGCGCATACTCAACAACACCAGCTAAATCTCCAGCATTAGAAAGAGACAACTGAATACTATTTATCAATTCATTTTTCTGTTTTAAAATGGTTTCTTCAACCGATTCAGACAAGCAACCTCGAACGATGGAGGAGACATTTGTTTCTCTTAATTTAGGAACCCTTTCGTCTTGATCCCAGGCTTTTTTTACGGGCAACAAGTAACTCTCCATACTATTGGCATATTCTTCGGAGCATGAAGTATTCAACAAATCAAGATGAGCAATAAAATCCGTTTCCATTATCCTCTCAGTATAGGCCGGTATACCTTGCTTCAACAATTGTTCTGATAGTAAATCATTTTGAACAAAATGTAAATCTTCTTCTGTTGAAATTTTTTTGAATGCAGTTTCGAGAAGAGTCACAAAAGAATCATCTTTTGTAATAAGAATCTCATCAAACATATCTCGTAAGCTAACCTCTTTATTAATAAAATGATTTGTAAAGGATAGGTTCGAAAAACGTATTTCGTATACCAATCGCCAATGTTCGAATAAGGCAAATGCACGTCGCTGATAATTATTTAGCAGGGTATTTTGAATCTTCAGGTATCGAGCAGATTTCTTTTTAAGTCTGCCTTGCTGAATCCTGCGCAATGGAAATTCGATTGTCCCAACTTTTGGATATAATTCCTCATAAAGAGCATCTAGATTTCTCTTTAATTGATCAAAAAATGCTTCAATTTCTTTTTTCCTTGACTGAATTAGCTCTGCACATTCCTTCAATTCTTTTTCCAGCTCATTTTCGCCCCAAGTTTCCTTAACAAGAATAAAGTTTTCAATCTGCCGATCTACAGCTTTGATTCTTTGAAAAATTTCTTGTCTAAACTGAAGTGTTTCACCGATAATCTGGTTCGTATTATCCAAAAAGTTTACCAAATAGACCAATTCAGCCAATTGTTTTTGGTTTACCTTATGTTTCCAAAATGTCTTGGAAATCGGACTCTTTTTAAATATCCTTCGAAAAATATTTACGCCACCTATCAGCATCCAATTGATCTTGAGAAAGAAAAGTTTCCCAAGCTTTCGGATCTTAAGAACTAAACGATCGGAGCTTTGGACATAAAATCTTTCTCGATTTTGAATTTCAGAAACAGCATCTTCAAAACCTTCAATGTATTCATTCACATCGGTAAAATGATCAAAAAATTCTGTTCCCTCAATTGCATCTAATTCATTAAAGTGATCCTGAACATGCGAACTAAATTGTTTACTTAAATCAAAATATGCTGAATTATTTTTATGATCTCCTTTGCTCGCCTCTACCATATTTATAGTTTCTAGCAAAGTAGAAATCATATTCTCAGCGGGATGAAAAGATTCCACCAATTTTAAGGAGTATTTAGTGTACATAGCTTATTGATTTATAATAGCAATTAAATCAAATTACAAAAAATACTTGATATCTGTATCTCTATGGTGTTATTTAAAATAAACAATTTTTATGATTCTTTATTTTTTGCTATACATTCTTAATTCATAGAGTGTTGACAATTAAAATCTACTCCTGAAATCTCTTGCTATCAAATCTAATTTTTGTAACTTAAATTAGATATTTACTTACCATTAAAACTTGCCATATGTTTGAATCTTTAATTGATTTTGAAGCACTAAGAAGTTATTTTACGCTATTGGTTCCTAAATTAGCAACGGCATCATTAATTCTACTATTCACTTGGTTATTATGGTTTTCGTTGAGCAGAGTTCTTCAAAAAATTTTTAAGAAAACATCCTTTGATTTAACCTTACAAAAGTTCCTTTTAACAGTAAGTAAAATTACAATTATGACTATTGGAATTATGACTGCTTTGGGGCAAGTAGGTATTAATATTGCATCAATACTTGCAAGTTTAGGTGTAGTTGGACTTACCATCGGTTTTGCTGCTAGAGATACTTTGTCTAATATTATATCTGGCCTTTTTATATTCTGGGATAGACCATTTGTATTAAACGATCTTATAGAAGTAAAAGGAATGTATGGCAGAGTGGAAAACATCACCTTACGATCGACTAGAATTGTGACCAATGAAGGAAAAATGCTGGCAGTCCCAAACACAACAATTATTAATGAGGTTGTTGCTTCTTATACCAACTTTCCACATCTAAGAATTGAGGTGGAATTTACTGTTGGATCTAATGAAAATCTGACGAAAATTAGAAAAATCCTCAAAAACCTGGTTAGTTCAAATGATGTGTATATGCAATCTCCTATGTGTGAACTCTTAGTTGATGCTATTAATGATTATAATTTAGCCTTAATTTTTAGGGTTTGGATAGATAATGAGAGAGATCATATTCGCCTGAGAAACCAGCTCATTGAAGATATTTACAACACCATGCTTGCAAATAAAATCGAAATGCCTCTTGAAACAATTCAAATGGCTCCTTTTGAAGTTAAGGTACAAAAATAAAAAAGACCACCTCTTTACGAGGTGATCTTTACCAAAACGAATGCAGGTGAATGCCTTCACCTTCATCAACATCAAACAAATTACTTTGTAGTTTCAGCAAGTCTTCGCTGATCCAAATCGGACTTCATTATAACACAGGTTTCATGATCGATGGTGTAGAAATATAACAGAATAGCACAGGACATGTACAATATGCCTGGGATAACCGAAACCATTAGCTTAATCCCTGTAATAGCTGTTTCTGTTTGTTCTACATTGGGAGTAAACTTGAATATAGCCAACAACCAACCTGCCAATGCACCTCCTATACCCCAACCTGCTTTTTGCGCGAAGGTAGCCGCTGAAAATACTAAGCCGGTAGATCTTCTTCCTGTTTTCCACTCCGAATAATCGGCAGTATCTGCAAGCATAGTCCACAACAAAGGCACTGCAGGCGCATAAGCCATTTTAGCCAGAATATTAAAAACGTAAATCATTGTTGTGTTTTTATTCCCAGGCAAATACAGGCAAATGAAGAAAAATCCAGAAAGTAATGAACTAGCCAAAAACACATTACGTTTGCCGAATCTTTTTGCCAATGGTTTTGAAAATGGAATTGCCACAATTAAAGCAACTGTACCAATCACATTAAACAATTGAACATTTTCTTCATTTCCTATATAATATTTGAAGTAGTAAGCAATGGACAAATTTTGCATTGCAAACATGATAAACGATATAATGCCAACAAAAAACAGAATGACCCAAGGTTTGTTTTTAAATAGATTTTTAAAATCTTCCTTTAGGTTCTCTTTTTGTTCTTTAGGTGGTTGCACTCTCTCCTTAGTGGTTTTAAAGGTGATCATGAAGAGTGCAAAACTGATAATAGAAAACAAAATCAACGTGTACTGATAACCTTTCGCATTATCGCCCTGACCAAAATACAAGGCTAAAGTAAGAGCTGTTCCTGACACGATAAACTGACCAATAAAAGCAAAGATAAATCGGTACGAATTAAGGCCTGCTCTCTCGTATGAATCAGAAGTCATTACAGCTCCTAATGATGAATAAGGAAGATTGATAGCCGTAAATACTGTCATTAATAACATATAGGTCACACCAGCATAAATCACTTTACCTGTTGGGCCCAGATCTGGAGTTGTAAAAGTCAATACTGCCAAAACACTATAGGGTAATGCCATCCATAGTATATAGGGTCTAAATTTTCCCCATCGAGTGTTTGTTCTATCAGCAATAATCCCCATTAAGGGATCGCTAAGCATATCCCAAAAACGGGCAATCAGCATAATGGTACCAGCTGCTGCTGCAGAAATTCCAAAGGTATCGGTATAGAAAATTAGAATCCAGAAACCGACCATGTCCCACACAAAATGGGAGGCGGTATCTCCTAAGCTGTAGCCTATTTTTTCTTTTATCGATAGTTTTGACTCTATTTCATTCATTGCTGTTTGTTCCTTTTATTCTAAAGTTTTAACCTAATAGTTCCACTATTCGATCTTTTTATCCTCAAGCCGGATGGGCTCCTACTTTGTTTTTACCATCGGCATTTTAGAAATAGGAACTACCTCCATTTTCTGTCTACAGATATAATAAAACCGTAAGATCTTTATTTTAATTCTAATTAATGTGCTATTTACCGCTAGTATTGGGCTATCCGCCCAAACCCGACTTCATCTTTTTGGCTTGATCCAAAAAACGAAGCAAAAAAAATCAAGACTGATTTTAAAAAGCCTTCTTATTTATCTCTAAGTTAAAGTGCGGCCGGGTGATCTTCGAACAAGTTCTCAGCTTCCCGGTCTTACTAAAGCTTAAAGCCAAAACAAAATCTCTTTAAAATAATGCCAATCCATACGTAACTAAAACAATACTTTTAAAAATAATCATGTATTATAATTGAATCTAAAAGCTTCTTACTTTATTTCAAATATATTATATGTTCTACTCCACTCAGTTTCCTGATTTGGTTTTAGGTTGATATCAAAAAATAACTCCGGACTCACAACATGTTTCCATCCCCAAAGGTTGACTTTGTTTGTTTTAAAACTGCCTGTTTCTCTTATACCAATTTTACTTTTCGTGTTGATCAATTCCCATATGGCACCAACTTCTTTATTAGCTGAAAGATTCCCGTAAAAAAATTGTTCTTCAGGCGTGCTATTAAAGGTAATTTGATCCTTCTGAACCAACACTTTTCCTTCTGGATTAATTGCAGCGTCAAATAAGTCAGTATTGAGTTCGAATGGAAATTTTAAGATATAATCAGAACCTATTAACTCTTTATTGATGGCTAAAAAATTGTGGTTGTATTCATTGGTCGAAATGTTTTTTCCGCCCGTATTGTGTAAATGATATCGAATTGCAAAACTACTTTCTAATAGTTCTATTTCTTTTCGTAACACATAAGAATAGCCGTTAACCATCGATGATTCACATTCAACAATTAGTTTGTTGGTATCTTTAATTACATTAAAATTAGCTGGCTTAATTTCATAAGCCTTACTAAAAGCATAGGTCTCTCCTTCTTTCGTTAATAAGCCGACTCCTATCTTAGGAAACCAGTCTCCTTCCTCACAGTCATCAAAGCCTACTGGTGTTTCAATCCCAAATTCATTGTAGAAGCCTTTGCCATAAATATTCTCTTTGTCTCCATCAATTTTTTCTTGAGTAGAAACAGGAATTCCTTTATATGTTACTGCCGTAATTTTTCCTGTCCAATCGAATCTTGAAAATTGGTAATTTTCCAATGGTAAATCAATGCAAATTTCTAGATTTTCATTTTGTAGGATGTGTGCCATGTTCGTATCTTTTTTCTGCTGAGCATTACTTATAAATGCGTAACATATCAGTAATAAGAATATTGTTTTTTTCATTCTTTAGAGCTTGATAAAGGCTATTTTGACTTCGATAAATTGATGTACTTCTCTTTTACTATTTGAAACGCCTCTTTCTTATTTCTTTCAATATCAACAATCCCCCAGTATTCTTCATTTGGTGCTCCGTCATATGGAACGCCGCTACTATTAGGTGCCCATCCACCAGTATCCAAGCTGTTATTATTCCCAGCTTTCCATAGCTCATCAACAAAAGCAAAAAGAGTTACTCCCGAACAAATTTCCTGATTGCTAAAAACAGATTCCAAAATATGTGATGTAGCATCAGCCTGAGCTAACTGGTTTTCACCTTGCTTATAGCCGTTCTTTGAAATCGTCATGTAACTGTCTGCTCCCGCTTCGGACAAATACATGGGCTTATTACTTATTTCAGCCCACTGTGAAAAAACCTCTCCCGGCTTATCCCACCGATAGACATTCATCCCCCACACATCAATATTTGGACACATTTTAATCGCCAGTGAATCCGGTAATTCTCCATGAGCAGTGGTAACAGGGTGAGAAGGATCATGCTGATGAATTTGCATTGCAGCCTTGTTTAAAGCTGTGTACCAATTCTTCATATCACCACCAAACCACTCGGGATGATAATTATATTCATTGCCAAGTTCCCAAAGCAGAATTGCATCATGATTCTTGTAGGTGTTTATGTAATTGATAAAGGTTCCTGAAAGAATATCATTATGCCCACCTTGGTTGTAACCAAAGCCAATAATTACTTTTAGTCCGGCCTCATGTATCTCATCAAGAACAGAAACATCTGTTATGGGAGCATAAACCCTAATGGTATTTATTCCCGCCTCAAGCATTAAAGCCAAGTCTTCAGACAAATTATCAAAATTTCTTTTATCACTGCCTTTGGGAACAGGATGATAGCATATCCCTTTGATTGTATAAACTGAATCGTTTAATAAAATATTCCTACCATCAATTGAAATGCTATTGATATGAATTTCTTTACATGAAATAAGCAGCAAACTTATTGCAAAAATCAATACACTATTTTTCATCATAGTAAGCATATTTATTAGGTTTTATTACTATCAAGACTTAAACAGGAATAATTACAGTTTGTAATGCCTGAGCATTAATCTGCACATCAACGGAACGATTTCCTAAGGAAATCTTCATGTTTTTAGCTTCTTCTTTCATATTCAAAATAACAAGAGCTATAGATCCATCAGGATTTTGTGCCGCTGTCATCATCAAATCATCATCTGAATTCTCAAAGCCAATACGAACAGCACCTGGTCTGATGTATTTGCTAAAATGAGCCAAAGTATAATACATTGGGGTAAAATACACCTCATCTTTTGCAGGATCAACAATTACAGGTGCCAAACACCAGTTACTGGCCCAATTGGGTCCACCTTGTGTATCCAAAACCATATTCCAATCTACCCATCCTTGTACCCAGTTGTTTAAACAACCAATAATATCTCGTGCATAACGATATACCGGTACATATTTCGGATGAAGATATTTCTGATCATCCGGTGCCCAATCCCAGCCCCAATCGGTAGCTTCTTTCTTCCAATACCAGGCATCATCATTCCAATGTGGCACTTCTGCATCAACACAGGCTTCCGACTGAATCATTAGCTTATTCGGTGCTTTATCATGCGTATATTGTAAGACATCAGGCATATAATCGTAAGTACTGGCATACCAGTGGATCGCCATTCCATCAAAATATTTTGCTGATTCTTCATCTTTATACATGATATCTGCCCACTCTTTAAGCTCATCTCTGTTCTGATCGTATCCTAAAATCTTAACATTATGACTGTGATCTTTTAATTTTGGTCCCAGATGCTTGCTTACAAATTCTACCATTTCTTCTGGTGTATAATGCATACTCTCCCAGTTGCTGTTATTTCCCAAAGGCTCATTCTCTACAGTTAATCCCCAAATATCAATTCCTTCGCTTTTATAGGCATCAATATATTTTGAGAAAAATAGCGCCCAGGTATCGTAGTATTCAGGTAATAATTTACCACCTTTCCAATCCTTGTTATCCTTCATCCAAGGTGGTGCTGTCCATGGGGAAGAAAGAATTTTGAATCCATCTTCTGATAGTTCCATTGCAGCCTTAATCATTGGAATGATATCATCTTGATCTTCTTTAATTGAAAAGTTCTCCAAAGCCATATCTCCTGCTACAGGAGCGTAAGAATAGTTGCTCAATGAAAAATCACATGAATTAATATGCGTTCGAGTTAACGAATATTTCGCTCCATCAGAACCAAAGTATGCGTCTAAAATCAAATGACGATTTTTCGGACTAAGCTGATTAAGCAAATAGGCCGATGATTCCGTAAAAGACCCACCAAAACCTGTAATCGTCTGATATTTTTCGTCAGGTAAAATTTGAATCGTTACAGCCTCATTTCCCGCAGAAAATTCAGTAATTTTTGTGAGTTTATTACCACTTGCTGATGTTTCGTATACATCAACTGGCAATTCGTTTTGCTTTGCGTTACATCCCATTAAAACAAGTATGAATAAAAAGGATAAATAATGTTTTAAATTTTTCATATTCAATTTTTATCGTGCTATACTAGAATCAAAATATCCATCAATTTATTTGTCACTCCCGCATAATTCTGTGCGTTATTTAGAAGAGATATTTTAATCAAAAAATCCTAAGGCCTTGCAATAGCCCTCATTCGGATAACAATTTTCAAACTTGCTATTTTCTACATACCGTTTTAACAAGGCCACCATTTCTTTCTGTTTTATTCCACCAATACTATCTTTCAGAGTCCTTATTTTAGCAAATGAACTTCTATCACTTTCGGCGTATGTTATAAAATTGTCATAACCACTAGGTTCCTCAAAGTTCATTGGCCCACGTGTGTTATCCATTTTTTTGTATGGCCAAAAGGTCCAATGAATTTCATTCTCATCTAATAATACTCTAAAATTCTTCACCCATACATCCTCATTCTCACCACTTTCTCCCATCAGCAAAGGCACTTTATATTTATCTCTAAAGTCTATATATTGCTGTATTTCCTTTTTCTCAGGAGGCATCCAATATTTATGAAATGTATAAACTAATTGATCATCAAACGGTTCAGAAAACACAGAAAAATCCGTCTCCCAAACAGCCCCTCCTAGAAATATGATATGCTTACCATCCACCTCTCTTATTGCTTTGGTAATCTTTTTATAAAGCGGCTCTAAATATGGTTTTAAATGATCATCATCAAAATATTGTGGAATGGGCTCGTTCAAAAGGTTATAACCAATTATTGTATTATTATCGGCATACCTCTTTGCTATTTCCTGCCAAATATCAGAAACCTTTTGTTGCATCCCTTCATCTACCATTAACCAAGGATAGCCATCACTATTGTCTATATTATCACCAGTTTGACCTCCTGGAGCAGCATGCATATCTAGTAATACATAAATATTGTATTTCTCACACCAGCTAATGGCTTTGTCCAAATATTTATAACCATGCATATCTTTTCCCAAAAAATCATCATGAGTCAATAAGCGATAATCGAATGGTAAACGGATGATATTTACTCCGACCTCCGATAACCATTTTATATCGGCCTCGGTGATGTAATTATCCAAAAAAGAGTCCCAAAAAGCGGTAGTAGCACTATCCCCTATCAATTCGCGTATGCTTTGATCTATTTTGCGTGGCGAGTTACAATCTTTCAATTTGAACATATAACCCTCGGGTAACAACCAATTTCCCAAATTCACGCCTTTTAGATGCAATAGATCACCGTTTTCCGAGTAAATATTTTCACCATCCACATAAACAAACTTTTTCTCTGCCTTCTGACAAGATGCAGACAGCAATAGTAAAATGAAGAATATCCAGATTTTTGATTTCATATTTATTGATTTAGCATAGATTAAACGATACAATTTTGCGTATCAAGATTTGAAAATTAACTTGTTTTGCAAACCTTATTTATTTGACGAAAAAGATAGAAGCAAATCAATTCCTTCTCAACATAACTTGTCATTCACAACTAGTCAACTAAGCCGATTTCATTTTTTATCAGGTACAATCTCGACTACAACTTTATTATGACCGATCTCATTACCTTCATGCTTTGCCTTACCTCGACGTGCAATTAATGCTGCTCGAATTTCCAATGCTCTACTTTCAGTAATATCATATTTCCAGACCAATAGAATAGCCATTCCTGCAGTAACAATTGGAATTACGATATCAGCAATTCGCAGATTAGTTAAGGTTTCGACACTTTGATGATCGATTGATTGATTAAACCCAACGGCTTGCAAAACAATTCCACTTGTAAGCAATGCAAGGGCAGTTCCCAATTTCACCATCAACCAATACACGGCTCCAAACATTCCCTCACGGCGTGTTCCATTATTCAATTCATCTAAATCACAAACATCTGCAGTCATCGACATCATTAGGGTAAACAAACCGCCTATACCGAATGAGATTAATGGCAATGGTATAAACATTAACCACGGGTTAGCAGGATTAAATCCCCACCACTTTAAAGCATACCCAATCATCGAAATAAGTGTTGCTATAACAAAGGCATTTTTCTTACCTAATTTTTCTGATATTTTGGTTACAATAGGAATCACCAGAAAAGCTGTTGCCATAGCACTTACAGTTCCAAACATTGCGGGCCAGTATCCTGCGCCAACCTTATCTCCATCAAACAGATAGTAAACGATAATAAACATGGCAAACTGTGCGATTGTTTGAAATCCATTAAATATGAAAAATGTTGCGCCACAAAGTTTCATAAAGGGTTTATTTTGAATGGTTAATTTGATCCCTCTTATGAATTCCTTTGTATTCACAGCCAATTCTTTCATCGATAAATTGGCCTGTTTGCTATTTTCTGGCAATATCATTTCTTTATTAAATAAAGCTGGTAAAATTCCTAATACCATACAAATAGCTCCTACCCAAATCGACAAAATGCGTGCTCCTTCGGGTGCTGACTCAAAAATGGTAGGATCGTATATAATCACCCAAAACCATGGAGCAATCACCCATGCCATCTGTCCAAAAAACTGACCAACTGCCATTAATCTGGTTCGTTCATTGTAATCCGGTGTCATTTCGTATCCCAATCCAATAAATGGTGTAGAGTAAATAGTAAACGACAGGAAGAAAATTACTGATAGGATTAAAAAGTAAAAGAAATTATACATTTCAGAATTCTCTGGGTGTAATTGCCATAATGCCATAAAAGCAATACCGGTAATCATACTTCCCAAAAGAATATAAGGTTTTCTTCGCCCCCATTTTGATTTGGTATTATCTGAAATGAAGCCCATTATAGGATCTGTTAATGCATCTAACAATCGGGGCAAAGCACCCAAAATTCCAGCCAAAACTGGATTCATATTTAAGGACATAACCAAAACAACCATAAACACACCAAGTGCAGCAGGAAATAACTGATTAGCCAAGTGTCCTGATCCAAATGCCAGCTTTTGCCCAAAAGGGACAATATCTTCCTTTGCAGTTTTAGAATGTGTCATGTTTATTGAATTACGAATTAAAAATTAGGAATTATGAATTGGGGTATCAAAACAACAGTTATGGAAATTTGACTTAATTATCAAAGTATTTTACCATCACTTTTTTGGGTTTACGGTCGACTGTAAATAATCCCCAGTGTTTTTCAGCTCCTAAAGGATTGGCTGTTTCTCCTTTCCAATCCTCATCAAAGGCTTCAAAAAAGAAAGTAGTTATATTCACATCAGCAGACCATCTCATCAAATCGTTATAATATTGTTCTTGCTTTTCTTCACTTGCGCGCTCTCCAAATTCTGAAGCAACAGTGGCCCAACCGGCTTCAGTAATCACTATTTTACTATTGGGTAAAGCATTACGCACTTTTTGTACATTTTCTATTGTGTAAGACATGGCTTCATCAATATCTTTTCCTTCCCAAACCGGATAGACATGGATAGAGATAAAATCCACAGCTTTGGCAAGTTTTTTACCATTTAAGGCCCACCAGTCATAATTATCAGCAACGGTAACTGGTTGTTTAATTGCCTTCTGAACTTTCTGAACATAGGTAATAATAGAATCTGTATCTACCTTGTGGTCATTCCATTCAACTAATGCTTCATTACCAACATTAACAGCAACAATTATATCTGAATATTGATTTGCTAAGAGAATTCCTTTCTGAATTTCTTCCTGATTTGCTATACTATTCTTATCAAGAACTTCTTGTCTAATAGGTTCAGTTAACCATTCACAAGTTTCATGAGCACTTAATTCTGCTTTTAACCAAATGCCCAGCATTACTTTGATATCAAGCTTATTTTCTTTGATTATTCGCAATACGGCCTCTGAATTTTCACCAGAATCGTAAAGACGAATCAAATTGAAAAGTGAATCCTGAGAAATAATCTTCAAATCTTCAAGAACCTGCTCATCTGTAGGATTTATAGCACCTTCACCTCTGTCTGGATGCTGTCCCGTTCTAAAGCCTGAATAACAAACTGCTTTAAAGGTGCCATTTAACAAATCTTTTTCTGTTTGCTTAATTTCAATTTTTTCCGATTTATTCACTTCACTATCCTTTTGTGATTTTTTATTTTTGTTCATACAGGATGTTAATATCATCGCTGAAAGCAACATTATTATGGGGAGACTTTTATTCATGATTAAGTTTTTAAAGGTTTCGGAATGAGTTCTTACTTCTTGGTAGCAAATAATTCTTGCATCACTTGCTTTGGCTTCCTATCAATGGTAAACAGCCCCCAGTGTTTTTCAGGCTCCAAGGGTTCATTTGATCCTTTCCAAGACTCATCGAAAGCTTCGAAATAAAAAGTAAGAATCTCTTCCTCATCTGTCCAACTCATTAGGTCTTCAAAATAAATCGCCTGTAAATCTTCACTCACATTATGAGGATCAATCCCTCTACCATTAGAATTTGTTGCCCATCCAGCCTCAGTAATCACAACTGGTTTGTGAGGGTACCTGTCAGCAACGCTATAGTAATTCTGCTTGGTGTATTCTAAAGCCTCATGAATATTTTTATATTCCCAAACCGGATAGGTATGTATCGAGATGAAATCAACTTCTTCCACCAACTCGTGTAATTTTTCCTGCCATGGCACGTAGTTCTCGCAAAATGTAACAGGCTGTTTGGTTCCCATTTTAATTAGCCTCACATACTTAATTACATCTTGAATCGGTACGTAATGATCTGTCCAATGCACCAAAGCTTCATTTCCTGCAGATAAGGAAAAAATAATATCAGGGTATTCATTTGCCAATTGAATCAGCTTCTTAATTTGGTTAAGGTTCTTCGCCTTGTTTTCAGCCAATTCCTCTTCAGAATAAAAACCTCCCCATGGGCAGCCAAAATTATTCATCTCAGCCCCAATGTAAGCTCCAAGCATAACCTTAAAATCCAGATTTTCATTTTGAATTACTTCCAAAACAATATCCGTATGCTTATCACAGTCGTACAAACGCAAGTATTTCCAATGGCCATGAAGAATTAAAAGATCCTCCTTTATTTGTTCGTAGCTTGGAAATATACCTGATTCAGGGCTTTGTCCCTCTCTGAAACCTGAATAACAAATCGCTTTTCCAGGTTCTATATTTAATTGTTCTTTGATCTTCATACTTTACTGATGTGTGTGCTTAGCTTGTGATTGTAATTCAACTGATGGTTTAAATTTTGGTTTCTCATCCTTATCCCAAATTCCCCAATAGGCTCCAACATCACCCTCGTCGTCGGTTTTCCAGGTCTCATCGAAAGATGAAAAGTAGAAAATATCAATATCCTCTTTCTTAGACCATAATTGTGTATTGATAAAATATTTAAGAGCATTTTCTTCAGAAGGCTCAGCACCATGAAATTTTTCGCCAACATTAGGCCAGCCAGTCTCTGTGATGATTACTTTTTTCCCATTACCAGCTCTAAGTGCACGATTGTACATATCCTTCATATAAAGATAAGAGTGTTCCAAACTGCAACCTTCCCAAAAGGGATAGCAATTCGCCAATATTAGGTCACAAGCTTCAGTAATTCTTGGACGATTGCCAAATTCATAATAGGCATCAACGTAGCCAACCTGAATCCCTGGAAGCGCTTTTTTCACCCTGTAGATATAGTCCAAAAGTTCATCTTCAGTTAAGTCTTCACGGTATAACACCTCATTACCTACGGCAACAATATCAGCATCACCAGCTTTCGCGACCTTAATAAGCCCCTCTATTTCCAGCTCATTAATACTTTTGTATTTGCCCAACCAGGCTCCAACCATGGTTTTCATACCATTCTGTTTGGCAATTTTAGGGATTAACTCATTTCCTTCGGTGCATGAAAATGATCTCACCCATTGGGTATGCGGTTTAATAATATCGATTCGTCTTCTGATTTGTTCTTCGCTTATTTCTGTGCCGGGCTCCTGTCCATCGAGATAAGGGCTGAAACATAGTCCATGCATCCCATCATTCAACATTTGATTATAAAGAGCTAATAGTTCAGCCTTTGTTTTGTTAGAAAAATCACTACCAGCTAGGGACATTAAATATTCACTGCGTACAGACATGGTATAGGGATTAAATAGTTAGATTAAGAAGTATCTGCATAAGCAAAGCATAAAACGATGCTTATACAGATACCTTATTTTATTAATTCGTTGTGATTGATAATTCAATCCTTTCAACTTCACCACCTCGATTAAATATCAAAGCACTTGTCTCCTCGTCAATTCTATTGTTTGGAATGACTTCTGTTTTTCCACTTTTAAATGCAATTACGATTTGAGTCTTTTCACCTGAAGTATAGATTACAGGCACTTTACAGAATGTAAATCCTAATTGCCCTGCACCAAGAGAAATTATCTGCTTCTCTCCATTCATATCATAGTAAACGAATCGTTCGCCTTGACTCAACAATTCCTGATCGTTTAATAGAGATGTGTCAAATACGATTTCTCCGTGATTAACATGGATACCCAGTTCACCCATTCTAGAGATGAAATCCTCTTTTACCTGACCTGTCATACCTGGTTGTTGAGCTCCAGCAGTAGAAGGTGTATGAGAATAGGCATCGGTTGGGAAAGCGCCATATAAATCAGGTGATTTATATAATCCAATACCAGCCTTAATCTCAAAATAATGGTCTTTAATTTTGCCTAAAGTAATCGGGCTGCCCCCTTCTTGTATGGCGTTAAAATAGCTTTCCTGTGCAGCCAGTAATAATTTTGAAACCATATGCCAGTAGATACTGCCCAATCCTTCAAAACCATAAAAAGTACCCGAACGACCCGTAAAAGATTGGTGATCGAATATCTCTTCGAAAATATCTAGCACCTTGTCTTTCTCTTCCTTAAGAAGCTGAGCGTAAACATCTGATTTTAGATCGTTCATTGCATTATTCAATACTTCTGCATTTCTGAATGTGCCATTAAAGTGATACCCACCCATGCCGTCAACAGTAATAATTGAAGAATCATTATCAGCAATCAGCTGACTCAACAATTTGGATTCCTTAACACGATTTTCTGGGATATTATTTTTTTCGGTAAAACGCGGTAATTGTCTGTTTGGATAGAGGAAATAACTGTATTGATCTCGTCTAAACAGTTCACTCCACTTTAAACAATTCAACACATCAAGACTTTCCTCAGCATTTAAATAACCAGAACTTAAAACAGCAACCTGTCCTTCAAGCATTTCATATAAATAGCGAACAGAAACAGTATCATCCGCAAAAGAAATGAGATTATAGGCATGATAAAGCCCGTCTTCACGCTTGTTCACTTTTATGGATTGATCCATATACATTAGAGCCAGATTGGTGAATTCGAGTAATTCGCTCACTTTTACAGTTTCTTTCAAACCTGAAAAAGAATTTTCATAAATTCCATTTCGATACGTGCTTCCTGCTTCACCCAAGATATCTGCGAAACGACGTCTGTCTTCATCTGAAAATCCATTTTCTAAAAGACCTGCATTTGCAACAAACAGACTATAAATGGAATCCAATAAGGTTTTGACTTCCTCTGAAATATGAATTTCCTCTATTGAAATTTCATTAAACTTTTCAGACCAGAACTTTAGGAATCGCCTTAGGTAACACAAAGTAACCATAGACACACCATTACCTACAAGGGCATTGTTGGCATCATTCCATTCCGGACGTTGTGTATTTAACCAAATACCCGCTTCAGGAATAAAGTTGCTCAGCTTAGTCAAAAGTGTTACTAATATCTTTTCAGTTAGATTAACTTGATACAAGCCATCGTCACCATTCTTCAATAATCTGGCATCAGCACCAATATGGTCAACCATTTCTCTAATCTGATCATTTAGATCATAATCGAACTCAATCGTATCTTGTGGATTCTTTACGATATCCTTATATGATTTAATTCTGTAAGGCACATTGGCATAGACAAAATTCTCTTTGGTAAGTAGATTATCCAATCTCCCAGGATGGTATTCATTGGATAACTCAAGAAACTTTTGAAGATATATGATCTGGTGATCGCCCCAGTACCCAATATAAGCCCATGGATCATTAGGATCTGGACACTCCCAGTCAATACCTTCTCTTGTAATTCGGTATGGATTATAACCATCAGCAGTTGAAGCGTTGACAAACTTACTGATCATACCTTCCAAAAACTCAGGGTATGAAAGCCCTAAAGCCTCCCAGTTTTGGAAAATATCACGCCAGTTTCCCTGATAGTTTAATTTTGGTGAGCCGTCATCATTTTTTGTTTCGATAGCGAACTGATTCCAAGGTCGACTTGGATCACCATGTCTTCTACTAAATGTTAAAGGAAGATATTCATAACAGATTCTGATCAAATCTGAATTGCCTGTCTTTTCAGCCAATTGGTTCAGTTCTGTATAAGTAATTTCAGCTGGTAATTGATCAATCCACTCCTGAAACTGATTAGCGATTGGTTTATTCGTTTGTTGAACAAACAATTTAAAATCAGCAGAGTCTACAAGGTAATTATCTACAAAAATACCACCTCGCATCACATTGAATAGGGTATTTGAAAAATGACGAGCATAACTCAAATCATCCTCTCCCATTTGCAAACCATCGGCATCAGCAACAATTTTGATCAAATTCTTAGTTCCTAAAGCAATATCTTCCGCTATTAAATCGGCAATATTCTTTTCGGTTTTAATAAACTTATCCAGATTGGCTACTGCTACGCTATCCTGATTCAGTTCTGTAATAATCATCCATTCTCTGGATTCATTTTGCTCCAACTCAAGCTCTGAATTCAAAAAATAAGCGCCTTTAGCAGCTCTTATGTCAACTTCAGTTTCAACAGGATACCCCTGTTTAAAGCGATCAACTTGTTTAGCTGACAACAGAATTTTACTACCTTCTAATCCATGGGACCAAACCGTTGAAGTTTTCAAGGACTCACTGGGTTCCGCTCTATCAACAGGAATTGAGCTCAGCATATATAAACCAAGACCACTTTCCTCAAGTAGTTCACACTTTTTATAGGCATCTAATAAATTACTATATTCATTCTGAAAATCGTAATCAACACCACTAGGAAGGATATTTTCAATCCCATCAATAATCTCGAATTTTACTGTTTTATCACTTAGGTTGGAAACCTTGGATGTTTTCACAAAACCAAATTTCTCGGTATTACTCCAAGCATATTGGAAACTCATCCCCAAGTCAAAGTTGACCTCTTCAAAAATGACCTTGTTGCCGTAAATACTCTTATACAGATTTCTTTCAATCTTGTATATATTTCTAAGACCATTAGAGAATGGTTTCCACAAAAGAGTTTTCTCATCCTTTTCAACTAGAACAATAGTTTTACTCCCTGTTTTATCTCTATAATCGTGAATTTTATCAACAGTATAATAAGGGAACAAGGCATTGTTCCTGTCTTTTCTTCCAGCCGATAAAGAACCATTACTCGATATGAACATCCAGTGATCGGAATCACTGACAATACTCATAAAGAAGTCTGACATTTGATCAGAATTGCTGATCTTGTAAAACTTTTCATTATGTAGCTCAACGAATTTCCCCTCAACTTCAGCCCCGCTGTAATTCAAATTCGTGTTTCCCAAATAAATGTTATTCTTCTTCATTTTAATATTAATTGATTCTACTTCAATCATTTTCTATAGTAAAAACTTCTGCTTTTTATATCAAATAGCTATTCTTTTACAAGTATCAATTCTAATTCTTCCAAAGATTTTCCTTTCGTTTCAGGTAGCATAAAAAAGACAAACACGAGTCCTATTGCTCCAAAGATTCCATAAATGAGAAAGGTTGTTGCATTCCCAAAATTCATCTGTTCCCATGGAAACACAAGTTGAACGAGGAAGCTTACTCCTGAATTGATCAAACCAACAAAGGAAATCGCCAGTCCCCGAATTCGGTTTGGAAATAGCTCTGAAAACAAGACCCACATAACGGGTCCGATAGAAATAGCGAAAGAGGCAACAAAGCCAAGAATCCCAATTAAGACTAACCATGGGTTAATGCTAATTGCTTTCGAGATAAAATCTGTTTGATGCTCTTTAAAAGCCTTATCGCTTATATTATTTTTTAATGCCTGATTAAAATCCAAATCGCTATAGAAAACGATATTTTGCATTGATGAAAAATTCTCTGAACCTGCAAATGACTCGCATTCCTGAATATCTTTTTCTGTCAATTGATAAGTTGCTTTGCCAAATCCAGCAGAAAGGATAAACATTGAAATTGCAATACCCGTTAAGCCAAAAATCAAAAGTGGTTTTCTTCCAATACGATCGACCAACCAAATAGCAAAAAGTGTAAATACAAGATTGATAAGCCCAACTAGAATGGCCTGCGAAAATGAGGCGTCAGTTCCAATTCCAGTCTGTTCAAAGATCATAGGTGCATAAAAGAACACTGAATTGATTCCGGTAATCTGCTGAGTGACAGCGATGACAATTCCAATCAACAATACGAGTTTCATGGAAGGCTTAAACAATTCTTTTAGTGAAGTTTTCTCCTTTTGTGGAGATACTTTTATACTTTGAGTGATCGATTGTAATTGAATTTTTGCTTCTTCAGCTGCCAATGACTTCTCCATCACCTGTAATGCTTCATCATCCAAGCCATTCATCGCTAACCATCTTGGGCTGCGTGGAACAAAAAACAGAAATATAAAATATATGATTGCAGGTAAGGCTTCCAGTCCTAACATCCAACGCCAATTGTAATTTTTAAACTGTAATACTTCAGCCCAGCCTGCATTGGATTTACCCAATTGTAAAATCATGTAATTGGTAAAAAAAGCGACGGATATCCCTAGCACAATATTCAATTGATTTAAAGAAACCATCCTTCCCCTCATCTTTGGAGGAGCAATTTCAGCAATGTACATAGGAGCAATAATCAGCGATGCTCCAACACCAAACCCTCCGACCATTCTGGCCAGAACTAAAAACCAAAAGCTGGGAGCTATCGCTGATCCTATTGCAGAAATAAAATAGAGTGCTGCGGCATATTTAAGAACCGCTCTTCTGCCTAATTTATCACTTAAGGGACCAGCCATAAGCATGGCCAAAGTCGCGGTTAGTGTTAGACAGCTAACAGCCCAGCCCAATTGAATTTTTGTCAAATCAAATTGAGGTTCAATAAATTTCACAACACCCGATATAACCGACGCATCGAATCCCATTAAGAAACCTCCCAATGCCACTATAAACGATACAAAAACTGTATATCTTAAATTCATATATTCTAAGCTTGTTTTAAATTCATTACACCATTTAGTAATGAGGGAGATTATTTTTTCTGATATATTCTGACATAGTCAACTTGCATACTTTGAGGGAATGCATCTTCATCAATCCCTTGTACATTGCCCCAAGCGCCACCTACAGCTACATTAAGAATCAGATAGAATGGTTTGACATATGGCCATTTTGATTTGCCCAGACCTTCATTTTTATACTCAAAATAAAGTTTGTCATCGACATAAGCCCTCATAACATCTGGCGTCCATTCACATATATAGGAATGAAATTTTTCAGCCACATCAGATATATGTATTGTGTCAGTTTGCTGTGTCCCAGTCTGCCACTGATAATCTGCTGAGTGAGCCGAAGCATGAATGGTTCCTAAGTTGTGTCCCACATGTTCCATAATGTCGATTTCACCAATATTTGGCCAATTCCCATCATTATAGGTCCAGCCATCTGGCATCATCCATATGGCAGACCAAGTTCCTCTTCCCTTTGGAAGTTTAGCTCGCACTTCTATTTTTCCATGTAGCCAACTTGTTTTTGAATTTAAGCGTGCCGAAGTATATTCTTTTCCATCTTTTTGCTCTTTTAAGGCAATGATATTTAGGAATCCACCTTCAACCCAGGCATTTTCTTTTTTGGCGTTGGTATAATATTGATCTTCATTATTACCCCATCCGTCAGCATTACCTTCGGTATCGTAAATCCATAGGGTTGAATCGGGTAAACCCGTATAATCAAACTCATCGCTCCAAACCAATTCATAAGTATCCTTTTGAGAGTCTTCGGCCTTTTCTGAATTGGTTTCTGATTTTTTCCAATTGCAGCTTGACAAAAGGAATAAAACTCCAGATAATATGATTGTATGTTTTAGTAGCATGATGTCTATTTTGAAGTTTTTCGTTTACTGATAAACTCTTACATAATCAATTTCCATAGTTTGAGGAAAGATTGTATTGTCAATTCCCTGTGCACCACCCCAGTTTCCGCCAACAGCTACATTTAAAATGAAGAATTGAGCTTTATCAAATGGCCAATTGCTATCCGTTTTTGAAGTTGGGTTATAGGTGTGAGTAATATTTCCTGGAGTATCGATATAAAATACGATTGCATCTTCATCCCATAGCAATCCATAAATATGAAACTCTTCTTCTGCAGTTTCTAAAGCTTTACTACTGCCGTTCCCATTTGAGCCAAAACCCGAAGTTGTATGTACAGTAGCATGAACCACATCAGGTTCATATCCTACGTATTCCATAATATCAATCTCACCACATGCAGGCCAACTTACGGTACTTATATCTTCACCTAACATCCATATTGCTGGCCAGATTCCTTTTCCTGAAGGCAATTTGGCGCGAATTTCCATTCGTCCATAGGTAAAGCTTTGTTTGCCTTTTGAGATCATTCTTGTAGATGTATATGATCCAGCAGCTTTATTTTCGTTTACTTTTTTGGCAGTAATAACCAGTTTTCCATCAACGATTTCAGCATTATCGCCATTGGTGTAATTTTGTAATTCGTTGTTGCCCCATCCACTAGCTCCAGTTTCAAAGGTCCAATAATCTGTATTTATGCTTGTGCCATCAAACTCATCCGACCAAACTAGTGTCATGTTATCCAGATAATCTGGATCATCTTGAGCGATGCTTATTTGTTTTGTTAAAATCTTTTCGACATCACCCTTATAGACGTGCAATTCAATATCATATGTTCCCGCTTTGTGTAAATAGATTTCAGTCTGATCGATATTATCTCCTGTAATATCCTTATCATTATATCTCCATGATATATGATCGTAATCACCTGTTGTTGTATTGTTTAACATGACAAAATTAGGTTTTGCCTCATTTATTGTATAGGTAAAATCAGCAACAAAAACATCCTGAGCAATACTTACTGTTTTTGTTACATTCTTATTATTAGACAGAACATTATCAGGTCCCCAAAGCGTTAACTGAACTTGGTAATCTCCTTTTTCCGAGTAGAAAATGGTATAATCTTTTGTACTAGCTCTTACCTTTTCGGAAATCTCTCCATTCCCAAAATCCCATTGCATAAATAAATACGATCCTGTACTTGTATTTGAAAAGACAATCTTATTTGCGTCATTCACATCTTCAGTAAATGTAAAATCAGGTGTATAAGTTTCATCATCATCACTTTTGCTACATGATAGAAATGTAGAAACAAAAAGTATTGACAAGAATATCTTGACAAGTGAAAGTAAATGGAATTTTTTCATAAGGATTTGTATTGGTAAGTCCTCTACTATATCGTAAAAGACTTTTATTCAAAATACCGCTATAGCGGATAAATTTTGCTGGAGCACTAAAAGTGCTCCAGCATAATATAATTATGGTAGTAGTTTAAAATCATCGATGTAGAACAGTCCTGTATTACAGTGACCTTCCGCACCTAATTGAATAACAACCTGATCAAAATCAACACGATCGGTAACATCACTATAATCAAATGTCAATTCAACCCATTGTCCAAACTGATCTGCAGTTAAAGTATGACTACGAACTTGCTGTGTCTGCCATGCATTTCCGCCCAAAGAACTGTCTTGAAGCTTCACGTCAACTTGAGGCTTCAAATTATGCTCTGCAAGCCAATCTGTTCCAGGATTACATTCTGTAACATAGTCGTTAAAAGCAGGTATAAATACCTTCATTGTGAATTGATTTCTTGTTGATAAATCAATTTTATAATCAAGTACAGTAAGAACATTTGTCCACTCACCTGCGCCTTTTTGATACTTCACAATTTTCTCTGATGAATTCACATCTGATGGAGCAAAGTTATCGATGATATCAAAACCTTCGATGTCTTTAGTTTCCCAAACAACATTACCATTTCCTTCGAAATCATCAGAGATATCATTACTCTCCAACTCTTTAACAACTGGTTCTGGTTCTGGTGTCAATTTATCAACTGGTCTAAATCTTGTAAACCAATAAAAGTTTGATTTTGTATCCCAAAATGCTACTTCTAATAAATCTTCTGTAAGGGTCATGATTTCATATTCCGATGCACCAGCATAGTATCCTAAGAAACCACCACCTGTTACATTCAAAATATCGCCTGCTACTGTACAAACAAAATCACCACCATCAAAAGGCATAATGAAATCACCACCTGAAGGTTCTTCGTTACCAGCAGTAGTACCTAAGTCGGAAGCCCAAGCACCATTTGCATATACTAAACCATTAGTTACTTGAGTCACAGTTAATCCTGACGCAGTAATTTTAAAGGTAAATCGATCATCATATAAACTTCTGTCAGCTTTATCGTTTACAGCAGCTCCATACCATTCTACAGGATTTGCTATCGTTGGTCCTAGGCCAAAATGAGCTTTTGAATAGGCATCAATTGCCCATGTTTGTTCACCACTTCCAATTAACTCATCGTAAGGATATCCAGAAAGAAAAGAAGGATTATCAACATCTGTTGTAATTTTATCTTCTACTACGGTTACTCCACCTTGAGATATAACTGTTAGCGTAACAGTGTAAGTTCCTGCAAAAGTATAACGTGCAGTTACGGTATTCCCTTTTTGGGTAACGCCATTTCCAAAATCCCAAATAGAGCTTACACCAGGAGTATTGTTATATAGGGTATACTCATTTGTAACATCTGTTGCATTGTATCCCCATTCGATTTGTTCTGCCATTAGGTTCTCTTGCGCACTGTACTCATCTGGAGAACAAGACACAACAACCGTTAAAAGCAAAATAAAATATAATATTTTTTTCATAATTTGATTTTTAAATAATTACCATATAAGTCTAGAAATTTATCACTCTTTTAAATGATTTAACCTCTAACCTATTAATAACCATCGTTTTGCTCTAACATAAAGTTCGAAAGTGCAATTTCCGTTGAAGGAATTGGCCAAAATCCTCTGGCTGCAGAATTTACAGCAGAATCATAAATACCACCTAGGTTTGTAACCTGAACAGCACTTTCAAGAACTGGCATACCTCTTCGAAGTAAATCCCAATATCTGATTCCCTCTAAAGCAAATTCTAATTTTCTTTCTTCAAAAATTTGATCTAAAGTCACTGAACTAACAGGAGAGTAAGATTCAAAAGCACGAGAACGAACTTTATTGTAATGAATCGCTGCTGTTGCATTCGAACCAATGTGAAATTCCATTTCGGCAGCCATTAGTAAAACATCAGCATAACGAATTGAGATGTAATTTTGAGGGAAATTAAGTTGCTCTTGTCCAACTGCAGGAACTTGACTTTTTAGACCTGCATATTTTTTATTCAAGTAACC
Organism: Labilibaculum sp. DW002; assembly: GCF_029029525.1. Classification (NCBI taxonomy): domain Bacteria; kingdom Pseudomonadati; phylum Bacteroidota; class Bacteroidia; order Marinilabiliales; family Marinifilaceae; genus Paralabilibaculum; species Paralabilibaculum antarcticum. Next base: position 697,499 of record NZ_JAKJSC010000001.1, read on the forward strand.
AGTATACTGATCTGCCTCTTCAAAATTTCCTTCTCCTAATTCGGCTACCATATCAAGCAATGTAAAATCACGTCGAAGGTCACCATCTTGGTATGAATCGTAAAGCTGCTGTGTAGCTGGTGAAAAACCCCACCCAGAATAATATTCTGAATCAGATGTTGTTCCTCGTGGACCAACAAAAACTACCATTTTGTTACCAATATCGAAAGGTGCACTATACCACTGCCATCCTTCTCCTTGATTTGAAAATTGTACTTCAAAGATTCCTTCTATTGAATTCTCAACCCATGAGTCGGTAAATTCAGAATGTCCCCAAAGGTTTCCAAAATCAGGTAAAAGATCAGCACCACTATTGGTGATAATTTCATTTAGGTAAGTTAAAACCTTAGCACCAGTAACATCACCTGGCATTGTAGTGCTAGCATTTTTACTACCATAAACACCATCATAAAAAAGGTACATTCTAGCTAATAATGCTCGAGGAGCCCATTCAGTTATTCTCCCTTTTTCATCATTACTATAAGTAACATCTTTTAAGTAAGTAATAGAAGTTTCCAAATCGCTTGCGATTTGAGCATACACTTCATCAACAGGTGCTGCAGCTTGTGAATATTCAGAAGTTGCAAGTGTTTTTGTTATCAAAGGTACATTCTCAAAAGTACGAACTAAGTTGGCGTAATAATAGGCTCGCAAGAATAGAGCTTCACCCTTGAGTTGTGTCTTCAATTCTTCTGTCATCTCCGATGCATCAACCTTTTCCAAAAAGACATTTGCACCATAAACACCGGCATAACTATCATTCCACATAGCGCTCCACATTCCTTCTGAAGGAGTAGTTAAACCTCTGTCGGCTTTTTTTCCTCCAACTCCATCGGTAGCAGATCCACCTCCACCATAAGCATCATCTGAAACGATATCCATGGTTAACTGTAAACTCTCTCCCCAATTTCTTTGCAATGGTTCATAAGCAGCAATTAATGCTCTAAACATATCGTCTTCTGTACGATAGAAACTTTCTTCAGTCTGCTCTGTTACTGGACTCTTTTCGAGATAGTCGTCACAGCCCATGAAAGTAACAGCAAAAAGAAGTATATAAATTATCTTTTTCATTGTTTTTGTTTTATCTGTTAAAATATCTTAGAAAGTAATATTAGCACCTACTGTAAAAACTCTAGCTTGAGGATAAATCCCTTGATCTACACCTGTGTAGAACACATTACCATTGTTTCCAATTTCAGGTTCCAATCCAGAATACTCAGTGAATGTTAATAGATTATCTCCAGAAACATATAGTCTAAACTTCTCAATATGAAGCTTATTCAAAACTGATTTTGGTAAAGTATATCCAATCTGCAAATTTTTAAGTCTTATGTAATCTGCATCTTCAACCATATAATCAGAGAAATTACCTCTGTTGTTATTGTTATCGCTCCAAGACACTTTAGGAGTTGAGTTCGTAGAACCTTCTCCAGTCCAACGATCAAGAACAGATGTTTGGTAATTGGCATTAGGTAAATCGTAACGACGAGTTGCATCAACAATTTGATTGCCAAAAACTCCGTACCAGAACATACTTAAATCGAAATTCTTATATGAAAAGTTTAGATTTAAACCAATTGTAAAATCAGGATGTGGATCACCTAAATTGATTCTATCTGCATCATCCATAACACCATCTCCATTTTGGTCAACATAAACTAAATCACCAGGAGTTGCACTTGGTTGATGAGTTCCATTTGCATCAATTTGTGCTTGATTTTGATAGATACCATTAGTTTCCCATCCCCAGAAGTAACCAATAGGTTCACCTTCTTTAGCGATTGTTAAATTTTTCATTCCTGAAGGACCAATATTTACATTACCATAAATAATTCCTTCATCGTTGTTAATCTTTAACATTTCGTTTTTGTTAGCCGAAAAGTTAAGTGTACCACCATAAGAAAAATCATTTGAGCGACCATTGTATCCTAATAATGCTTCAAAACCTCTATTTTGAACAGTTCCACCATTTACAGTTGGTGCACTGTTACCAATATATCCAGGGATTGGTGCATCAATTAAAAGATCTTTCGTTCTCTTGTCGTAATAATCTAGATTCATGTAGAAATTTGAACCGAAACGAATATCAAGACCTATATCTGTTTGTTCTGAAGTTTCCCACTTAAGATCTGGATTGGCAATTTTAGAAGGCGAAGAACCATTTACAATAGTACCTGCATTAAAAGTATAGTTGTGATTATTTGCTATAGAAGACAAGTATCTAAAGTTTCCAATATTCTCGTTTCCATTTTGTCCCCAACTTGCTCTTACTTTAACAAAAGTGATTGGGCCAAGCTTCTCCTTCAAGAAATCTTCTTCCGATAAAATCCAACCAGTAGAAATTGAAGGGAAAATAGCATAACGATCGTTTGGTCCAAATCGAGATGATCCATCACGACGAACTGTTACCGATGCCATGTAGCGATCTTTAAAACTGTAGTTAGCACGTCCAAACAAAGACAATAAAGAATTTGAATCAAAGGTTCCACCTGCGGACTTACTTTCGATATTACCAACATTATCGATATAAGCATAATCAAGTCCATCAATAATCAACTCACTACCACTACCGCTTAGATTCTCATAATCGTTATTGTAAGCAGTTGTTCCTGCAATAACATCAATCTCATGCTCTCCGAAAGTATTGTTATAGTTAATTGTTGTTTCCCAGTTAGTACTGTACCAGCTATTCATGGTTTTACTAACCTTGGTTTTATCATTCTTTGTAATTGTACTCAATTCAAAAATTGGAGTATAAACATCATGCCATTGGTATGCGTAGTCAATACCTAATGAAGTTTTCACTTTTAGGTGATCAACAATTTTGTATTCTGCATAAAGATTAGCTACAATTTTATCCGTTTTGTATTCATCATTTAGATAAAACATTCCAGCAACAGGATTAACAATTTCCTGCATGTTACGAATAGGTCTTCCAAACTCACCATTTTCATCCATTACCGTAGCAATTGGATCAATATTAATAGCACGAGCTAATGGAGAATTGTAAACATTGTTAGGATCTACTCCTTGAGAAGTAGAATGAGAATACACCATTGATGTTCCCATCTTCAACTTCTTATCGTAAGAAGTATAATCTCCTTTTACTCGAAAGTTAACACGCTCATAGCTAGATTTGTCTTCTGATACAATACCATCTTGGCTAAAGTAAGATAGTGCAGTTGAATACAAAACTTTTTCGCTACCACCATTCAAAGACAATGTGTGACTTTGTATTGGAGCATTCTTTCTGAAAATTTCTTCTTGCCAATCGGTTCCAGAACCAATACCTGCAATTTCAGAATCTTGAATCCAATCTGCAGAAGTATTATCTCTACCAGCATTCAATAATGATTCGTTAATAATCATTGCATAATCCTGTGCATTCAAAACATCCATTTGTCTCCATGCATTCTGAACACCATAATAACCATCATAAGATAGTTTTGCAGCACCTTTTGTTCCTTGTTTAGTTGTTATAATAACTACCCCGTTTGCACCCCTTGCACCATAAATAGCAGAAGCAGAAGCATCTTTCAAAACCTCCATACTACCGATATCAGTAGAAGCCAAGTAAGAAATATCGCCTACAGGATTGCCATCAATAATATAAAGTGGCTGAGAATTTCCTGTTGTACCAATACCTCTAATATTTACGGATAAACTAGCTCCTGGCTGACCAGAATCCATTGTTACCTGCACACCTGAAACTTGTCCCTGAAGTGCTTGCTCTGCACGTTGGATAGGCATCTTTTGAATATCTTCTGCTTTAACTGAAGATATAGAACCTGTTACCGAGCTCTTTTTCTGAACACCATAACCAATAACTACGACCTCATCTAAGCCCATATTATCGGTAAGCATTACTACATTTATAACTTCCTGCGTTCCAACAGTAAATTCCTGATTGGCAAAGCCCACCATAGAAAACACTAAAGTTGCATCTTCAGGAACTTCTATAGAAAACTTACCATCAAAATCTGTTGAGGTACCTATTGTAGTTCCTTTTACTACAACTGAAGCAAAAGGGACAGGGCTCCCATCTTCTGCTGCAGTAACGACACCAGTCACCACATTCTGTTGTGCAAAAATCTGCAGGCTAAGAAATGTGAGAAATAAAAACAAAACCGTTTTTTTCATAAAATATCAGTTTAGGTTAAAAATTCGTTCGATGCTCTGTTTCCCAGTTTACACCTACAACGATTGCAATGTAAGAGCAACATCTTCCCTAATCAAAAAAACCAATACATCACAAACTCACCAGTCTAAAAATAGCAATACATCATTACTACATCATACGAACATTCCATACTCTTAATGTTTTACTAGTCAGATAATTAACATCTATTAACAAACTCGCAATTTTCAAAATGCCAATACATCAAAAATGAAAAAGGGTTAATGATTTACATCATTAACCCTTTTTAACTATAACTTATTTCCCCCTTACTATACGTTCAAAATAAAGTCAATTAGGTTTTCTTCTCTTGATAAATTGAATTTTTTACGCAAACGATAGCGACTAATTTCAACTCCACGAACTGAAATATTCATAAGCGGTGCAATTTCTTTAGTAGATAAATTCATTCTTAGGTAAGCACAAATTCGTAAATCTTTTGGAGTTAATTGTGAATGTTCTGTTCTCAATCTCTTTAAAAAGTTTTCATGTACCTGATCGAAATGAAGTTCGAATTGATCCCAATCCTGTTCACTGTTAAATTCTGCATCAATGGTTTTCATTAGCTGTCTAACCTGCACCAATGCTGTTGGATCTTTTATCTTCTTTAAAGCCTTTTTTAATTCTCCTACAGAATAGGAAAGAACTTCATTCTTATGAATAATATTCATTGTAGAACCTGCAAGTTCACGGTTTTTATACTCAACTTCACTTTTCAATTTGTCATTACGTAATTGTACAATTTCCCGTTCTGTTATCAATGCCTCTTCTCTAAACTTTTGTTCTTTTAACCTTAATTCTTCTTCCTGCTTTCTTTTTAGTTGATTTTGAATCTGCTGCATTCTACGTCTAACTAATAAAATAGTAGCATAAATACAAAATATCCCAAACAAGAAGTAGATAAGATAAGCAATAAGTGAACGATACCATGGAGGTAAAATGGTGAAATGAAACTCATCTTTCACAGAATTAATTCCATACTGATTTCTAGAGATTACTTCAAATACATATTCTCCTTCTGGAAGATTAGTATACTCTTTCTGCAGTGTATTATCCCAAGTAGATGAAAGTTTATCAAAACCAATCAATTGACATTGATATTGAATTAACTCTGGATTCGTAAATTGAGGAGCCGAGTACTGAAATCGAATGGCATTATTTTTAAATGCCAATTCAATTTTATTTTCACCATCCGAATCTAATTGAATCTCTTTAGCATTAGCGTAAGTTCCGTAATAAATAACAGAATCTACTGCCCCCCTAATTCTAACCTCTCTGATAAATACATTAAAAGCCTGATTGTATTTTTTCACTATGGTAGGATCATAATGTACAAAACCATCCTCTTTCCCAATCAAAACATTTTCCTTATCAATTACCGTAACATTCTCGAAAGCTCCTATAAAAGAAGATTTTAAAGGTGCAAAAGGTTTTTTAAGCATTTCATAAGAATTGTCTACTTGCGATTTTAACAAGCCAATGTTTTCCCCTTGAAAAAACCATACATCACCATTTTTCTGCTCAAATAATTTCTTCGTGTGCTCTTCTCCTTCAAATAGATTATTTAAGTACTGATGCTTTTCAAATCGATCCGATTCTGCGATATACTTGTAAAAACCATTTTTGGTAGAAAATACAGGTTCATTTCGTAGCTGATGAACATCAATCCCCAAATTCGATTGAAAGCCATCTTCTATGCCATAAAATTTATAATTAATAAACTTATCGAATTCATCATTCAAATTTAGACGAAATACCCCTTTATATCCATGACACATCCAAATGCTGTTATCATCATTCCAGATCATTTCTCTAGATGATTCATCAAAACCTTCAATTCTCTTCACAAATTTCCATTTGTTATTTGATTGATTCGATTTTTCAAAGAGAATTAAACCGGTATATGTACCACCTATCATTTTATTAGGATACTCACTTTTGTAAAGGTAATTCCAACCTCCAGCTACATCAGAAATTAAGGTTCCTACATTTTTTTCGATTCTAAATGTTCCTTTATTGTGTCCACAAATTAATTCATCACCTGCAATTTGTAAACTCCATACTTGACCAGAAGTATTTTTAACCAATTCAAACTTCTCTTCCCCATTCATGTTTTCACTAGAAAAATTATATTTCCTTGCGAATAATCCTGTATTTGTACCCAAATACAAAATCCCCTTGTAATAAATGGAAGCATAACCTGCACCTAAATCCTTATCCTTAGGAAAAATAGAAAGAGGAGAACTAATTTCAAGATAATCAATTCCATTATCTAAGCCGACCCACAAATTTTCCTTCGTATCCAAAAATAAACTTAACACAGTGTTATTCTGTAAACCTCTTTCAGTATTAATATTCTGAAGAATTTCCCCTTCTTTATTAATTAGATATATACCATTCCGAACCGTACCAAAAGCAAATTTTGATTCTCCAACGGGTATTGCTGTAAACACTTGGTTTTTTTTGAATATTTGGCTGAGTTCTTTTTCCCAAGGATAAATCTGAGTTCCATCGTATAGAAATAAACCATCTAATGCTGTAGCAATCAAAATCGTATTGTTGACAAATGGAAGTATGCTAACAATTTCAGTATCCGCAAACAGTTCCCCACCATTTACTAAATCTACAGATCTACCGTCTAATTTGCAGAGTCCTTTTTTCTGTTCACGCACAAAAAAATCATCTCCTACAAGAAAACCAAAGTGAAATTTATTTTCATTTTGAATTTGGGATATTGCACCATTTCGATAATAAAGAATCTTTTGAAATGTATGAAATATCATTCCTTTTTTATACGGGAATATTTGCCAAACCTCTTCAAATCCCCTATCCTTTTCAGGTAAAAGATCAACAAGTGAATGGTAATTTAGCTTCCCATGACGATCAGGTTTTAAATATCCAAATTCGTTGGATGCACCGACAAATACTTGTCCTGTACTATCTATTGCCAAAGAACGGACAACTGAATTATTAGGCATTGGAATAAGGCGCCAGTCATTTCCATCACATTCTAAAACACCTTCATTATTAGCAAAATAAAAAATACCATTAGGTGCTTGTGCAATATCCCAATTTTGGGTTCCTCCATTGTATTGACTTCTAGGAAAATTTTTTATGAATGGAATCCCTACATTCTTCACTTTAGAAAAAGCATGAAGACTAAAAAAGAGAATTAGAAGAAAAATAATTGAAAATCTTTTCAAGATAGATTGGATTAGTTTTCTGAAATTTAATAGGATTCCTAGAAAGATCCAAACTATAATAGCAATGATTCTGATAAGTTAAGATATAACCAATTGATAACAACATCATTTTCATGGCATAGTAATACTAACTAAAAGTGTAAAAAAAACTCATCAAATAAATCATTTGATGAGTTTCCTTCATTGTATTCCTATTTTATGGTATCCTAACAGAATCATGTAGTATGATTAATTCAGTTCAGCTAAAAATCGTTCTGCCTCAATAGCTGCTTGACATCCTGATGCTGCAGACGTAATTGCTTGTCTATAGTTTGGATCCTGAACATCACCACAAGCAAAAACACCTTTAACATTAGTCATGGGAGTACCAGCTTGGGTTATAATGTAACCTTCATCATCAGTATCAACATATTTATTAAATACATCTGAATTAGGATGATGACCAATAGCCAAGAAAAAACCATCGATAGCAATCTTTACTTCTTCTTCTAATGGAGAACCAGCATTCTTAATTAAAGTACAGCCTTCAACTCCATTATCTCCAGTTAATTCCTTTGTATTGTGCTCGAATAAAACTTCGATATTTTTTGTGTTAAATACGCGATCTTGCATAGCTTTAGAAGCACGTAAGAAAGGCTTACGAACAATTAAGTATACTTTATTACAAAGGCCAGCTAAGTATGTTGCTTCCTCAGCAGCAGTGTCTCCACCACCTACAACAGCAACATCTTTACCACGGTAAAAGAAACCGTCACAAGTTGCACATGCAGAAACTCCTGAACCTCTGTATTTCTCTTCACTTTCTAAACCAAGGTATTTGGCAGTAGCTCCTGTCGCAATAATTACAGATTCTGCTTCAATATCCTTATTACCATCTACTTTCAACTTAAATGGTCTTTCGTTCAAATTCACATCAGTTACAAGTCCCCAACGGCAATCTGTACCAAAACGCTCAGCTTGCTTCTTAAGATCAGCCATCATTTCAGTTCCAGTTATACCTTCAGCGTATCCTGGGAAGTTATCAATTTCAGTTGTTGTTGTTAGCTGTCCACCAGGTTGCAAACCTTCAATAACTACCGGGCTAAGGTTAGCACGAGCAGCGTAGATGGCTGCTGTATATCCAGCAGGACCTGATCCAACGATTAAACATTTTACTTTTTCAATCTTTTCTGTACTTTCCATATTAATCTATCTTGAACCTTTTTACTTAGGATACTTTTTTCATCTTCTCTAACATGGTTTTCAAAATTACCTCATCGGTAACTTCCATACCTTCATTTGCTAAACGACCAATATTTCTAATGGTAAGCTCTACATCATCATCAATAATTCCATTCATGCCATTTAAACAATTGTGGTTTATTGCTAGTAATGATGATTGAATACCAGCACCTACACTTGCAGATATTTTCTGAGCACAAGAGGAGTTTGCACCATCACAAATCATTCCTGTTACACTACCAGTCATATTCTTTAATGTAGAATTTAAATGCTGCATGTTTCCACCCAACATATAAGTAATACCACAAGCAGCGCCAGCACCTGACAATAAAACACCACAAAGAGCAGATAATTGTCCAACAAAAGTTTTCATATGAATTGAAACCAATAGGCCTAAAGCCAAAGCTCTTAGTTTTATCTCTTCATCAATTTTTAGTTTTTCCGCAGCAACCATAATAGGAAGAGTCAAACTCATTCCCTGATTTCCACTTCCGCAGTTAGACATAACTGGCATTGAACATCCGGCCATACGTGCATCCGATGCTGCTGCAGTTAACATGATTGAACGATTCATTAAATCTTTCGACAATAAGCCTTTCTTAATGTTTAATAGCATTGATTTACCTACCTGTAAGCCATAATTACCTCTCAAACCTTCTTCGGCAATCGATTTATTAAGACTAATTCCTTTCTCAATAAATATAATATCTGCAACATCTACTGTATTTACAAAATCATAAATACTTTCAAAATTCCACCCGTCAAGAATTTTAGCATTCCCTTTGGTAGTTTCAGGAACATTCTGATAAAGAATGTTACCATTACGCTCAGCCATAATCACATTCGTATGGCGATCTTGAATAATTACGCGTCCTGCATTCTCCCCTTTATAACAAATACACTCGATATATAATTTTGCTACTGCTGGCTTAACATCAACACTTACAGATCCATTGTCTACAAATATTTTTGCTAATTCAAGAATATCGTCATTGATACCATCAAGAACCTCGAGTCCTGCTTTTGGATCACCTCCTAAAGCTCCCAAAGCAACTGAAATTGGTAATCCCACCAAGTTGGAACCAGGGATTCCTACTCCCATCACATTTTTAAAAACATTCCCACTTACCTTCATTTCTACTCTTTCAGGTACAGCATTTAATGTTTCACTTGCTTTAGCAGCAGCCAAGGCAATTGATGCAGGTTCTGTACAGCCAGCGGCCGGCACAAACTCTTTCTTTAACTTTTGTAAGTAAACTTCTTTCATTATCATTTTTTAGAGAAAACAAGGAAATGCTTTCTCTTTAGGTTTATGTTTGTTTGTTTGTTGTTGTGGTTGTTGTGGTTGGTTAATAGTATTTAGATAAAAGAGCAGACCGGCTAGCCTACTGCAACCAACCGGTCCTAAAAACTAAATCAAAACAGACTAATGATTTTGTTATATTATTTTAATGGATTCATGATTACTTCAACAGTATTCACATTTTTCAATAAGCCTTTTGCAAATTTCTTAATCGCTTTTGCATTGATATTTTCAACCATTTTTTTGTAATCTTCTTTAGATGTGAATTCAGAACCTAACATCAAGTTCTTTTGAATTGCACCCATCCAGAATGAATTCTGTAATTCAGCTTCTTCTCTACCTTTGATGAAATTATTCTTAATCTCAACAAGGTCAGCTGCATTACAAGCCTCTTTCTGAATTCTTACAATCTCTTCTTCAACAATCTCAACCAAACGATCACGCTTAGCAGGATCACAATCGAAATTGATATTTATTGAGAATTCAGGATTTGGTAATTTTGAAGATGAAGGGCTACAACCAACACCATAAGAACCACCTTCTTCTTCACGAATAGTAGTCATATAACGTTTAGATAGAAGTTGACCAACCACATTAAGCATCAATCTGTTCTTAAGATTATAATCTAAATCTCCACTTACAGCATATGATACTGTTGTTTTTGGCACAGCCATCTTACGATCGAAAATCTTACTTGTTTTTCCCTTAGCAGGACCTACTTTATGATCTACAAATGATTCTTTTCTGTTTGAAGAGCTTATGTTACCAATATACTTCTGAATCATTGGCAAGTGCTTTTTTTCGTCGATATTACCAACAAAAATGAAAGTAAAGTCGCTGGCATCAGAGAAACGCTCTTTATAAATTTCAGAAGCTCTGTTGAAATCAATATTCTTCACAAACTCTTCACCAAACAATAATGTACGAGGAGAATAATTTGTACTAGCTAAAGAAATAGTATCCTTAAGTGCTTTCTTATTATCAACACCTATATTCGCTAAGTAGTTATTAATACGTGCCATTTGAGCATCAAATGGAGCCTTCTCGAAACGTGGTGCTTCAAAGTTTAAGTATAACAGTTGCATTAAAGTCTCAAAATCCTGAGGAGATGCTGAACCAGAAAAACCTTCAGTTAATCCACCTAAATTTGCCTGCAAACCAACAATCTTACCAGCTAACTTCTTCTTCAAATTTGTTGCATTAAATTCACCAACACCAGACATACCAACAATACCGGTTGCCATATCAGCAGAAGCAAGATCTTTAGTATCTAATAAAGATGTTCCACCAAAACTAAATGAAGACATAGAAATATTATCCTTGCTTAGCTCAGTTGAAAGTACAACTACCTTAGCTCCATTTTCAAGAACATAACCTTTAGCATCAGTTCCTTCAACTTCGAAATTACTTATGATCTTAGCTGGATTCAATTTAGTTGAAACAAGTGGCTTGTCACTACCTTCTTCTTTATAAGCTTCTACATTAGAAGATTTCACTTTAGCTGCAACAGCAAGTAAGTCTTCTTTTGTTGGATAAACTTGAGTTGCATTATCAGGACCTGTAAGAATCAAAGCTGAATTTGCTTCATTTGAATATGTCTTAACAAATGCGTTAACCTCATCTAATGTAATAGAAGGAATCGTTTTTCCTGCAAATTGCATCTCCCACTCGATAGAAGGAAATGACTTTGCTTTTAAGTATAAATCACCTAGTTGCTTAGCCCATGAATCATTACTAATTTTTGCACGGTTAGCATAGTAAGATTCATATGATCTTCCAACTTGCTTTTTAGTTCTGCTAAGCTCCGAAGTTGTAAAACCATGACGCTTAACACGCTCAAGCTCCGTTAAAACTTCAGCAAAAGCATCCAATTCCTTACCCTGCTTAGGTGCTACATAGATATAATCAGCACCTTTTGTACGAGCCATATCGAAACCACCAAACTCCATACCTACTGAAGAACATTCTAATTTCTTCGTTTTTTCTGAGATACGAGACTTAAGCATTTGCTGAGCCATGCTCTTAATCATAGCTTTTCTCTCTGTTGATTCAGTTTTAACTGCATCTAAATCACGACGGAATAACCACATGATATTCATGCGCTGCGCTTCCTTATCCTTAGCAACAATATACTCTAGTTCCTTAGAATCTTCAATTTGCGTATACGTACGTTCTGCAGCATTCTTAGGCATTGGAATTTTAGAGAAAAGTTCTTTTACTTTAGCTTCCATTTTCTCAGCATCAATATCACCTACGATAACCACAGCCTGAAGGTCCGGACGGTACCATTTCTTGTAGTAGTCACGAAGTGCAGAATGCTCAAAATTATCGATCACATCTAAAGATCCAATAACATCACGCTCAGCATATTTTGAATGATTATACATTACAGGACTCGTTTTACCATTCAATCTAAATCTTGAATTACGGCGTGTTCTCCATTCTTCATGAATGACACCTCGCTCCGATTCAATTTCTTTTCCTTCTAATAGTAAACCACCAGACCAATCATGTAAAACCAACAAAGTAGAATCTAACAAATTTTCACTTGCCGTTGGAATATTACTGATATTATAAACAGTTTCGTCCTGAGCTGTGTATGCATTCATATCACGACCAAAAAGAATACCATTCTTCTCTAAGTAATCAAGCATGTTTTTACCTGGAAAGTTCTTAAGGCCATTAAAAGCCATATGCTCCAAGAAGTGAGCCAAACCATTTTGAGCATCATCTTCAAGAATAGCACCTACATTCTGAACAAAGTAAAAACTTGCTCTATCCTTAGGTTCCTCATTGTGCATGATATAATAAGTCATTCCGTTAGATAACTTACCATGCTTCACCTTCGAATTCAAAGGAATTGTAGTTGAATTCTGAGCTTTTGAAAACAAAGCTGAGAATAAAAAAATACTCACGAAGAGTACTGATAAAATTTTCTTCATACGTTTTATTTTATTAATAAGTATTACTCAATTGATATTGAGAGTACTTGAGAGTTCCAGAACAAGCATCTTCTATAAAATTATTTGATATGAAATTACAAAAGATGTTGGTTTAATAGCATTCAAATTTCTTAAAAAGAGCAGGGTAAATATTAGATCAGATATGGGGTAAATTCTTTTATCTCCCTGCTCTTTCACCACTAACTAATGTTTGTTGTTGTTATATTTTATAAGTTTCAATTCGTTTGGCAATGTTTAAATGACAGGGATTGCCGGCCCTGCCATCTATAAACATCCTACTAAGCATGTTTTCATTTAAAAAAAATGAAAACTCACTAACTAATTACACAAACTAATATTGAACTCAAATTCAATCGTATTATATGAGCTACAAGTGATTATTTAATTACTTGAGCCGTTTTCTTATCCTTAAAATTCTTTATTCCCTCATCAAGGAATTTAATAAAATTATCTACGTTAAGATCGTATGCTGTTGGCTGAACCAAATCCTTACCTTCCTTATCTAAAAGCACATAATATGGCTGTGCATTTACATTATACCTTTCAATCTGGTAATTTGCATTTATCTTACCTAAAGTCTTCTTTTTCTTACCATCGTAGTTCGATACAATCCACTCCTCCTTAGGTAGCTTCGTTTTATCATCAACATACATTGCTACGATAATATATTCATTCTTCAATCTCTTTGCTACTTCAGGGTGAGACCAAACATTCGATTCCATTTCACGACAGTTTACACAACCGTGTCCAGTAAAGTCAACAAACACAGGCTTATTCTGAGCTTTAGAAGCTGCTATAGCTTCATCCATATCGAAGTATCCTTGAAACCCTGGAGGTAAATGAAGGAAATCACTGTATTTTCCACTAATTTTTTCATGCTTAACACCACCTGAACCTGCATTTTCAACAATCATTGTTGGTAGATCAAAATCTAAACCTGATTTTGGAGGTGTAAAACCTGATAACATTTTTAATGGAGCACCAAACATACCCGGGATCATATACACCACAAAAGAGAATGAAGCAATTGCCAACATTAATCTTGGAACACTAATACTCTTAAGAGGGCTATCGTGAGAGAACATTAATTTCCCTAATAAGTAGAAACCTAATAATGTAAAGATCACAATCCAAATCGCTAAGTAAACTTCTCTATCTAGAATTCCCCAATGGTAAGTCTGATCTGCTACACTTAAGAATTTCAATCCTAAAGCTAATTCTAAGAATCCTAATACAACTTTCACTGAGTTCAACCATCCACCAGACTTAGGCATATTATTCAACCATCCCGGGAAAATTGCAAACAATGTAAATGGAAGTGCAAATGCTAATGAGAATCCCAACATACCAATAATTGGCATAAGAACTTCTCCTCCAGCTGAAGCAACCAAAATAGTTCCTACAATTGGTCCTGTACATGAAAATGACACAAGCACTAAAGTAAAGGCCATAAAGAATGAACCCATGAAACCACCTTTATCTTCGTTTGCAACAGATTTATTTACCATCCAACTCGGCATTGTCATTTCGAACATACCAAAGAAAGAAAATGCAAAGACAACGAAAATGATAAAGAATAAAATATTTGGAACCCAATGCGTACTTAGGAAGTTTGCAAAATCTGGTCCCATTACAACTGCCAGAATTGTTCCTACAACGGTATAAATAGCAATAATAGAAAAACCATAGAAGAATGCATTCATTCTACCTTTTGCTTTATTACCCCCACCTGAATGCATAAAATAACTCACTGTCATTGGAATCATTGGGAATACACATGGTGTAAAAATAGCAGCTAAACCTCCTAAAAAAGCAAAAATAAACACGCTCCAAAGTCCTTTAGTATCTTTTGCTGGAGCAGAAGTTTTTGCTTTTGTCTCTTGTGCTAGCTTAGCAGCTCCACCTTTAACTTGCAAATCAAATTCATCGTCTCCCATCACACATTGCCCACTTACATCGGAACAAGACTGAAAATCGAAAGTACCTTCCACTTTTAAAGGCAAACTCTTTACCTTAATGGTTTGACGCAATTCAGCTTTCTTCTCAAAGTAGCTTACTTCACCTTCCCAAACTTCGTCGTAATGTTTATGAGGTTTAATTGGTGTTACTTTACCAACTAATTCGTAAGAATCATTTTTTTCAAAATTAAAAGTCGCTAGAATAGGACCTAATTCCGGATCGAAGTCATTCGAAAATACATGCCATGTCTTATCAATCTTTGCTTTAAAAACAACATCAATTACATCCCCCACTTTAATCTCTTGCTTCGACAATTCAACTTTCCACTTAGAAGGTGTTAAGATTTGTCCAAATGAAACCCCGCTAATCATTACCATTAAAATGGCCAGAATCGTAAATTTCAATTTCATTTTTTAATCTTTTAGTACTTTAAATTCTTCTTACAAAAATAGAATTCAAGAGAATTGAGTTGATTTAGTTTATTTATTTGTTCTGTTTTTTCCTGCTTGTTACTCTAAAGACAACCAAAATCGCAAATAGGGTGAAAGTAATTCTTAAAATTTTGTTAAGATTTATTAACCCTTAGCACTTTACAAGATTTCAATTTATCTTTCGTTTTTTTATTTTATTAAATTGTAGCTCGCTAAATATCCTGATAATCTATACGAATCATTTTTTCTTTCAATCTAGATTAGATAAAAATTATACTTGTAGAAAAAAGTATATATTTTTAAATTATTAGTAATAAAACGCATTTAAAATTTGACAAGTTTAGAATACATCAGATTAAAAATTCAATAATAAGGTAAGGCTAGAGTCAAAAAATAAATCCCTTAGCGATAAATAGCCAAGGGATTTAAACTTATATTTTTAACACTACTTATTTTGCTAATTCTAGTAATTGATCTCCTGTTTTCATTCCCATTACTTTCTTCAATTCTTTACCAGAAGAATCTGTAAAAACAAGTGTAGGATAAGCTCTTACACCATATTTCTTAGCCAAAGTAGGTCCTTCTCCTTTTTCAGCATCAATTTTTAAACAGATAAACTTCTTATTGAACTTCTTACCTACAGTTTCCAAAGTAAAATACTTTTTTGCCATCATCTTACACGGTCCACACCATGATGTATAAAAATCCATAAATATTTGCTTACCTTCTTTCTGTGCCTCTACTTGTGCTTCAGCAAATGTTCCATGAAAAAACTCTATTCCCTGGGCTTTAACTGTTGACGAAAGAAACATCAACATTATTCCTACAAACAGTACTAATTTTAACTTCTTCATATTATTATTTTCTTTGGTTAGAATATTGTTATTTTTAAGACGGCTAAAGATAATAATTAAAGTATTATTTACCTTCTTTGCACACTAGATGATTTTACGGATTTTTGTTAAAAAACTGTTATCTTTTGTTTTAAACAAAATCTTTATAATAAAAAAAGGCCATCGTGAAGATGACCTTTTGCGTACTTTTAAAATATTATATCCGAAGACAATAATTCACTAATTAGAATAAGTGAACTCAAATTCATCATCTCCCATTACACATTGTCCGCTTTCATCCGAACAGGTCTGGAAATCGAAAGTTCCTTCGATTTGTAATGGTAAACTCTTTACTTTTATTTTTTGGCGCATTTCAGCTGTGTTCTCAAAATAACTTACTTCACCATCCCAAATTTTATCGAAATGTTTCTTTGCATTCATTGGTTTAACCTTTCCAATGCGCTCATAACTTACATCATCTTCAAAATCGAAAGTAATTAATATTGGGCCTAAATCTGCATCAAAATCGTTAGAGTACAAATGCCAGCTTTTATCAATTGTTGCTTTAAAAATAATTTCGATTTCATCTCCTACCTTAATTTCTTTCTTAGATAATGATGAAGTCCATTTCGCAGGTGTTAAAATTTGTCCAAATGAAACACTGCTTATCATCATTAGCAATAATGCTACAATCGTAATTTTCTTATTCATATCTTTTAATTTTAGTTTTTTTATTGATTTCTTATGCTTATTAATCCTCTATATTCTGCATTAAAGACAGCTAAAGATCATAAAAGGGTGAACCAAAAAGCAAGAAAAAGTATTAAAGAAAGTTAAAATCCAAATCGTGGATTTACAACCGTGTTAAACATGGATCCAAATGAGTACTAAAACCAATTGTTGTATAGTAATTATAGCCAGATTGTACTTGTTTCTGGCGCAATAGCAATTCATCCTGCGACACATCTCCTCCTGCAATGTTTATTTGATTTCGTGTAATTTGATAATTGCCTCTAAGATTCATATTCAATCCTTTTAACAATCGAATACTACAACCTAAACTAAAATCAAAAGCATAAAGAGATGTTTCATCTAGCATCAAATTATTTCCTGAATCAAAAATGTCATATCACAAAAAGTACAATCAAGGTAAACTTTCAATTTTGTGTACTCTCTTTTCTCTTCTTGCGCCATCAGTACAGAACTAATGAACATGCAAAACACAATTAATAATTTTTTCATACTTACAGTTTTGTAGTTAGCGTTTATATATAGACAAGCAACTATCGATATAGGATGAAAACCTTTACTAAATATTTTTTTCACATTTAGTGCACCCTTGCTTACATTACCCTACCGCTAATGAAAAATAGAAATAAAAAAGCTACCATTACAGGTAGCTTTTTTATTACATTCACTATTAACAATTGTGTTTTACGTGATTTAGTTAGTGAATTTTTTAAGTATTCTAATTAGAGAAAGTAAATTCAAACTCATTATACATTGCCTACTTTAATCGGAACAAGTTTGAAAACCCAAGAAACTAATTGTTAAAATAATTTTGAATTCCCTTTAGTGTTATTGATAATTCCTTACCAATTGCCTTGAAAGTTTTTGTTTTAGCAGCTCCATTATTAACTTTAAAATAAGCTTCTAGAGTTACCTTACACTTTTCTTTTCCTGAAGGTTTTATATGATAGTTTACAACAAAATATTCTACAGGATATTGCGAATCTTCCGACCTAAAACAAATGTCTTTAGTAGCCTTTGCAAAAATAGTAATTTCTTCACCTCTTTCTGTTCCATCACTCATCTTGCACAAGCGATATGCTTCATATCCATCGCCTTCTTTTTCTACTGATTTTACTAATTCAGAATTGTACTCATTTACTTTATCCAAAACCGAAATAACTTTCCAAACTTCATCTGCTGTTGCATTAACAACGGCTTCCCTTGACATTGTTGGTGGAATTTTCGTTGCTGCCGTCATGGTTTGTGCCCTTGTAACAATAGTGCTGGCGACAATAATTAGTAGTAATAAAAAGTATTTTCTCATTTTATACATATTTATATTCTTTGTGATTATCTAATTTAAAGACCAACTTGCTCCTTACTTTCACTAAAAGCATTTGATCTTTTTTTCAAAAAAATCCCAATCACTAAAAAAGTGACTGGGACTCCAATTCTAAAAACTAATCTAAAGCATCGAAATTTGTCTTCTTACATAAGAATATACATTTCAATGGCACTTACTAGATGATTTTACTTCTCAAAAATTTTCTTTAATGTCTCAGACATTTTTTCTCCTCGTAAGTTCTTACCAACAATTTTACCTTCTTTATCCAAAAGAATAATGTAAGGAATTCCCGAAAACTGATATTCTTTCATGATATCTTTTCCTGATCCCGGAGCTTGAATTTGTGGCCAGTGCATATCTTCCTGACGCATGGCTTTTTTCCAGGCATTCTTACTCTTATCAATAGAAACACTTAAAAATTCAACATCTTTATCTTTATACACTTCATACAACTCCTTAAGGTGAGGAATTTCTTTACGACAAGGACCACACCACGATGCCCAAAAATCGACAACTAAATACTTCCCTCTAAAATCCTTAAGGTTAACCATTTTTCCATCAACTGTTGGGAATTCAAAAATCGGTGCTTCTTTTCCAATGGCTAATCTTTCCTTTTGAGCCTTAGCCTTAGCAGTTGCTTCCTTATAATCTAACAAAGGTTGGTAGTTAGGGTTCTTCGCTTCTAATGTTTTAATAATCTTCTCGAGCAAAGGTTTATCGCTATCTTTTCTTAAAGAGCCCAACATAGAAATAATTGAATTACGATCGGCATAGTGTTCGGCTATATAACGCGTTCTTGCATCCAAATCATCGTAAATCTCATTGTAACGTCCATTTGCATAATCTTTCCAGTCCTTACTATCGGATAATGATGCTGCATAAATCTCTTTCCCAGCAACAATCATATTCTGATAATTACGATGATAATTGTATGCTAATAAATTCATTACTTCATTATTCTCTCCTCCCTTAATGTAAACATATGGAGGATTTTTGATTTTGATTTTTGCCGTGTCTTGACCTCTAAAATCAATTTCTAAATCCTCATCCTCAGCCCAAATCTGTACCGATTGCCATTTCTGACAATCCAAAGTATATACTCCTGGCTTATCGGTATTCATTGTAAACGAGTAATTACCATCTTTATCAACCTGAGTAGAATCGATAATGGTTTTATCAAAACCATCACGTTTTACAATTGTCATTTTAAAGTTGGTATCTGGAAATTTTACATTTCCCTTAATTGTTATTGAATTTTTCTGAGGCTGTTGCCCGCAAGAAAAAAGGAGTACGCTTAAAACTGCAATTATTATTGTTCTCATTATTTAAATTTTATAAGTTCATCGTATCAGTAAATTATTACTTGGCTTTTTTCATTGATCTCATCTTAAATGCAGGGATTGAAATTATTTTTGTCCCCGCTTTTTCTGCGGCTTTATCAGCCTTTTCTGATTCAATTTTAGCCGTTTTTGCATCCTCTGCATTTCCTACCAATTCTAATAAATTCGCTTTAGTAGCTAAATAACCAGACTTGTGCTCAACTCTTTCCTCTTTTTCTGATGCATAACTTGCCCAACGAAGCGCTCTTTGCAACATAGCTTTATCGGTTGACGCCTTTGCAATCATAGAAGCTGCAGAGTCAAAATATCTCATTTCATTCTCATACTGCTTCAGCAATGCGAAGTCCATAGCTGCATCAACCACAAATGCATACTTATCCCATTCATTCTGACGAGAATATTCATTTTTTAATGCAACAGCGATTAATTCTTGAGCTTTTGAAAAATTAGAATTTTGTAAATCCTCAATCAACGTATCAAAACCTTCTTTGTCATATACTCTTCCTTTTCCAGGATAGAAATATGCATATGATTCAATTTTCTTGTTGTAAGTATTGTAGATTTTCATTTCAATTTCCTTTTCCCCTACTAATTCTGCCAACTTGCCCTTGTTTTTCACAACAAAACGAAATTCATCAGTAGCAGGGTTCTTCATGAAATACTTAACGATATTCCAGTTTTCTTTCTTCAACAAATCTTCTTTTTCAAGACTTGAAATATAAGCATCCGCTTTTTTGGCTTCTTCTTTTCCAAGGTTAGCCATACGAAGCGATCTCAAATAAGAAAACATGAATTCACCATCGCGCTTACCTGCTTTGTATGCCTTTTGCAAGGCTGCAAAATTCTTATCTTCTGACTGAGCTTCTTTCATATAACCGATAAATTCATCAGCTCCGTAAGCTCCAACAACACGATGTACGACTTCTCCCTCTGAATTAATAACCAGAAAAGTTGGATAAGCATTAATCTTCCACCCTGGCTTTAGCTCTGGCCCCTCACCTTTTTCCATATCAATTTTGAAATTCACAAAATTGGTATTGAAATAATCAGCCACATGATCTTGTGTAAACACATCCCTAGCCATCATCTTACATGGACCACACCACGATGTGTAACAGTCAACAAAAATGAGTTTTTTTTCTTTCTTAGCTTTCTTCAAAACCTTAGACCATTTTGAGTGTTCGAACTCAACAGAACGGTTCTGAGCCAGAACTGATGTTGAAATAAATAGTGCACATAGAGCTAATAAGCCCATTTTTAGTAAATTCCTCATGTCTATATTTTAATATGTATTCAATTATCGATATCGAGACAGACTGCCATCTGTTTTGTAAATTAAGTTCCGAATCGACAATTATTATTTAGTTAAAAAATAATATTCCTAATAGATTCTTGTTCTCGTGACTTTGCACCTTTAGTAGTATGACCAATAAAAATTGAATGTTCACTAATTAAAAAATGTTAATTATTTACTTTACATCACATTTTATTTGATTCCTTAAGTAAATTCTCCTTCAGTTTCATAAATGCATTCTTAAAACCTGCATCTACATCAACTGTTTCCAAACCCATATCACACCATTTAGCAGCCTCTGCTCGAAGCTTTTTATCATTGGTTGCTCTATCGATTGGTAATGCATAATTATACAAGGACATAACTCCCTTATCAATTAAGCCATCTCCCAAGTGTTTTGATACATCAGAAACAAACTTCTGCCAATTTTCAAGAGTTCTTGCGGTTGAAATATTTGAATAAGCCAATATCTGTGCCCTTCCTTTAATATTGAATTTCTCCAAATCAGCAACGAATTGTGATTTCCGTTTAGCATTTAAATGATACTTTCCTGACTCCAATTTATCACAAAGCTGATTTCCTTGACGTAAAAATGTATAGTAGATTTTCTCTCCTACTATTTTTGCTCCAAATTGAGTTTCAAATTCTACTCGCTGCTTTAATAAATACTGAAAAGCCTTATTATCTATTGAATGGATATATTTATTTAGCAAACCCCAATTCTTTTGTTCTAGCAATTTCTCAGAATTCAAATCATTAAGGTATTTCTCGGCAACACTCTTAAGCTTCGTTTTTTCACCAGCAGATTCAAGAACCTTAAGATAGTCTACTAAGAATTCATAGCTTGATACTCCTTCTCTTTCATATATTGTATTGTAATCCGAAAGATTCACTTCACCTTTTAAAGTAGTATTCGCAAAATTTAAAAATTCTAGTTTATTTAATGCTCCTACAGCTTTATGCTCAATATTTTCATTCGCATCAATAAAAATTAAAGTTGGATATGCAGTAACATTCAATTTTGATTTTAAGCTCAAACCAGGTTCTTTTTCCATATCAAGCTTTACATTCACAAAATTCTGATTAAAAAGAGAACCTACATCTGTATCAGTAAAGACATTTTTAGCCATCATTTTGCAAGGACCACACCAGGTAGTGTATGCATCGATAAAAATAAGCTTATTTTCATTTTTAGCCTTCAAAAGTATCTCTTGCCATGTGGCATGTTCGAATTGAATACCCGAATCATTATTTTTATCTAACTGAAGTTCTGCATGTCCTAGAGAACAAGCAATCGTCAAGATAGATAACAAAACAAGCTTTGTTATAAATATTTTCATCTGAGAAATTTTGAGTGTAGAATTCTATTTGTATTTGAAAAACACTAGTCATTAATCATGAATAGTATTTTCCAAATACAGAACTTAAATTTTTATCAAGAAAACTGAGTTAGAGATTACAAGTAGCCAGGATTCTGAACCAGGCTACCTTTTGTAATATCAATTTCTCTCTTTGGGATTGGCAGCACATATCGATCAGCTGGTACGTCTTCATAAACTCCATCTTCATTTCTAAACTGAAGTTTTCTTCCTGTGCGGATGATGTCGTAACGGTGTATGCCTTCAAAAGCCAATTCCTTTTCACGCTCTAGCAGAATACGATCAATTAAATCATCTGCTGTGGTAAAATCTGATAAGGTGTAGTCAACAAAAGCTGCATCAGCACGCGAGGCTATAGCATTCAACAAATCAACCGCTTCCTGAACCTTTCCACTGGTATTGGCAAGTGCTTCTGCTCGCGTTAGATACATTTCTGACAGACGTATCATTGGAATATTATCACGACCATCATTATTATTAAACTTACTTGTGGTCGGTTTTCCAGGATTGTAACTTGATAATGGATTGCCATTCCAGATTAACTCCGACTTTCGTTGATCTGTTTCTGTAAATTTCCCTAAATAATCGTCAGAAACATAACCAAGAGTTTTTGAATAATAGGGGTAAAAATGGGTTCCAAACTGATGATTACCTCCATTATAAGTTAAAGGTATAGCATAAATAAACTCTTCGTCCAGCTCCACGTCTACACCCCCACTCATTGGGAATACAGAACGTAGGTTTGAAGCTAATCTGTAAGTCGAATTATTAACGAAAAATGCTGATTCTTCAGCTGCTTTCTGATAATTCCCCATGCAAAGATAAACTCTTGACAATAAAGCATGAACACTTCCTTTAGTAGCACGTGCTCTTGTTTCTAAATCATCATCATATTCATCATTTAAATCAGGCAATGCCTCAGTTAAATCATTTATAATTTGAGTGTAAACTTCACTATTTGTAGAGCGAGTTAATGCATTATTAGAAACAAATTCTGTTCCTGCATAAGGCTTAAGCTGTAAAGGCAAGCATAAACCATCCATCTTACCTTGCAAAGCACCATCGCCATATAATCTTAACATGACAAAGTAATTATAAGCTCTTAAAAACTTAGCTTCGGCAACATGTTGTCTTTCTAAATTCTCATTGTAGGTTCCTAAATCCGGAACTGACTTGATTATAACATTTGCCACGTTTATAGCCGAATATGTATCAGACCATATTTTCTCTGGCGTGTAATCATCTGTCAGAAGATTACCAGAAACCAATGCCATTGAAAATGTACTTGTTACTTCAATAAGTCTAGTCGTAACATCACCTATTGAGTATGCCGTCGATTTGTTAGCTTCATAGGTTTTGTTATAAACATCCATCAAGGCTGATTCGGCAGAAGCTGCCGTCTGAAAAACTTCAGATTCAACAGTAGTATCCTCAGGAGCCAGATCCAGTTGTTTGTCGCAAGCCGATAAACTACCCATAATGGCTAGAAAGGCAAGACTGTATATATTAATTATTCTTTTTTTCATTGTTTTGAAATTAGTATCCAAATACGAATATCACATTTGGAATAATTACAATAAACTCTCTTATATTACCTTAAGCCGATTTTAACTCCAATTTGAATGGCTTTCTGCTGTGGTATTGTCAATTCATCGTTACCTGCATAGGCCGCCGATGAACCAAAAGCACTAACCTCCGGGTCAGGACCTGAATAGTTTGTCCAGGTTACTAAATTCGACCCTTTAGCATAAAGAACTAAACTTTGTAATCCCAGTTTGCGGATTCTATCAGGATTAAAGCGATAAGATAATGAAATATTCTTCAATCGTATAAATGATCCATCTTCCAGGAATCTGTCAGACTGTCGACTAACGGTATAATCCGTTCCTCCACCTACTTTACTTGGCGTAGATTTATTATACTTTTTAGGAATTTTAGTTTTGTGTCCGGCAATAATCCACTCATCAAGTATCTCCGTACTTAGGTTTCTATTTTTATTATCTGTATATGTTAAAAGCTCTGCGCGAGTTCCGTTCATAATTTTTCCACCGTATGAGAAGCTTAAAAGTGTATTCAATTCAAAATTCTTATATGTGAATATATTCGTGAATCCACCAGTAAACTCAGGCAACCTGTCACCCATCACAAATTTATTCTCATAGGCTTCGTTCCCCGTTTCAGAAGCGGGAGGTGTTGTAGAAATACTACCATCAGAATAACGCCACAATGGATTACCCGTTAATGGATCAACACTGTGCCAATCGTACAAGAACCAAGCCGTTGCTGACTTCCCAACTTGATAATAGGCGTAACCGATTTCTGCTCCACCTGCAACATATCCAGCTAAGTTTAATTTTGTAATCTTATTGGTATTTCTTGCAAAATTAATATTCGAAGTCCATTTAAACTCTTTGTCAATATTTATAGTGTTTAATGAGACCTCGATACCCTTATTTTCCATATCAACTAAATTCTGAGTTTGCGTTGAATAACCTGAATATAAAGGTACGCTTGAACCAATTAACATGTCTACACTTTTCTTATTGTAATAATCCAAACTTAGAGAAACTCTTGAATTAAACATAGACATGTCTAAGCCTAAATCAATGGTATGGGTTCTTTCCCATTTCAGATCAGGATTACTGGCCTGTTGTACTTCAAGGATATTTGTATTACCATATTGCTTAGCGTAATCTCTTGCTACATACTGACCTTGATTTCCATAATAGCCACCAGAACCTGAAATCCCTGAGAAACCTAAACTTGCACGTAGTTTCAAATCATCAAGCCACATATATCGCTCCATGAAGTTTTCATTTGAAATTCTCCAACCTGCCGAAAATGAAGGGAAACCAACATATCTTTCGTTCTTATTAAATCGAGATGAACCATCAATACGGTAAGTTATCCCCGCCATATATTTATCTTTCAATCGGTATTGAATACGACCAAAGAAAGAAACCATTGCCCACTCTCTTAAAACAGCACCATCTACACGAGAGTCATTAGCCGATCCGATACTTAACACATCATTCGAAGGAAAGTCTGAACCTGCAATTCTTACATAGTCTTCTTTTGAAGTTTCAAAACTTTGTCCTATAACTCCATTAATTACATGATCTCCGAACTCTTTATAAACTGAGGCCGTATTATTAATAACCAGTTTTAGATTATTAATATTTGTCTGGCTGGCACTTCCCTGAATTATTTGAACTTCCTCGCCGCCAACAATTCCTTTGTATTCCTTATTTCGGTTATAAGATTTTGAAGACATTAAGTCCATTCCTATTTCCGTTTTTAAGGTCAACCAAGGTAAAGCTTTATACTCGGCGTAAACATTACCAATAACTCTTTTGTCTTTTACAAAATTAATATCTTCCCTTGCTTTAGCTATTGGGTTAAATCGATCACGATTACTCTGAACAAATTCATAATCCCCGTTTTCATTTTTAATTCGTGTATTAGGAGATGCTAGTAATGAATTACGGTAAACACTACCCGAGTTTAATGAATTATTATCTGTATATGAAAGAGTAATATTGTTTCCGAATCTGAATTTCTCACTTGATTTATATTCGTAGTTTATACGAGCAGAATAACGTTTAAAATCGTTATTAATCACATAAGAATCCTGATCAAGATAAGCTAGAGACAAGAAGTAGGTACTCTTATCGGTTCCTGCAGATACTGTTGCCGTAATATTATTAGTAACGGCGGTACGAGTTGCTGCATCAAACCAATCGGTATTTACTCCTTTGGAAAAAAAATTATCCTCATTACTATATTCCTTATAGTAATCATTGTAAAATCCTACATACTGATCCCCACTCAATACATCAGGAACATCTATTGGGTTTGCAATGGAAGTTGAAATATTAAGATTTACTTTTGGTAAACCTTTTTTACCTTTTTTAGTTGTAATTAAGATAACACCAGCTGCTCCTCTCGATCCATAAATTGCAGTAGCATAAGCATCCTTTAAAACCTCAATTGACTCAATATCATCCATATTTAAACTAGCCAATGGATTTCTTTCAAATTCTGAAGTCGCACCAATTGATCCAGAAGTAGAATTTCCACCAATTGCAATTGCAGATACAGAGCCTGATTGAAATGAGGTTGAAGCACCGGCTCCCACACCATAAACAGGAACACCATCGATAATATAAAGTGGATTATTATCTGCAGAAAGCGAAGTGATACCTCGAATGGTAATAGCTGTAGCACTACCAGGAGTACCGCTAGATGAATTAACCTGTACACCAGCAATTTGACCAGCAAGTGCATTATCAACACTTAAAGCTACCTGATCTATCTGCTCAATATTTACAGATGCTACGGCTCCGGTTAAATCACGTCTTTCCTGAGTTCCATATCCTATAACAGCAACCTCTGTAAGAGATATTCTGTCAGGCTCAAGATTCAGGTCGTAATGTGTTTGCGTGTTAATATTAATTTCTTTGGATTGATATCCTATTGATGAGACAATTAGGAAATCTCCTTTATTAGCAATAATGGTAAAATTACCATCAAAATCGGCCGCTACACCATTAGTTGTACCTTTTACGATAACCGTAGCTCCTACAACAGGATGATTATCTTCCGAGCATTTGAGCGTGCCCGTAATTTTAATCTTCTTTAATTCCTGAGCCTTTACGCTTTGAGCCTGCGTACTCAAAGTAGTTGTTAGCAGGAAAATAGAAAATATAACACAGAGTATTTTATTCATTATATTGGATTTTACTACATGGTATTTGAAAACAAATGATGATTCTCGATGAGAAGTTGATATTTGGAGACTACCTGCCAGTAGTCTCCCTTTTTGAATCCAAATTAATTTAATGTTCCTTTCCAAGAATCGGTAAGCACCTTCGCTGCACCATCAGCGTCAACTCCCAATCCTCCGAAAATATGAACCACATTTCCATCCTTAACAAAAGCGTGACCTGAACGTCCGACAAAGCCTTCCGGAAGTGCACCTTCAGTTACCTTAGTCCAATTTAAACCAGCATCTTCAGACACCCAGGTTGCATTGGAAGGGATAGCCACTTCAGCAGTTCCATCCAACTCACCATTAGCAACTTCACCACCTACTAAGTAAAATCTATCGTTATATATATAACAGATATGACCTGCACAAGCATCAAATGGAGTAGCAACTTCAACCTTAGTCCAGTTTACACCATCAGCTGACTTATAAATTTCATTGAAATATTTATTAGGATATCCTGTACGTCCACCAATTAAGTATAACTCATCATTATAAGCTATCAATTGTCCTTTAGCTCTGGCAACAAATTCAGCCCCAAAATCAGCTTCTAAGTTTGTCCAGCTTGCACCACCGTCAGTCGATTTCCAAACATCAGACATTGCACCTTGTGCAGCACCAAAAGCAACAGAAAAACCACCCACTAAATATAAATCACCATTCATATTAACAGCAGCATTTGTTCTAATAGAATATGTATTTACTAAACTATCATTACCGTTTACGTCAAGTTCTGTTTCAGTAATCTGCTCCCATGTTGCACCATCAGTTGATGACCATACCACATTAACTCCTTTACCATTACCAGTTGCATTCCAATCGTCATAATCAGATGGTGTATAACCACCAATAAGCAATTGCTTATCACCATGCTTAACCACTGCACTACCTACAGCAAATCCGTAATCCTGAAAAATGGTCGTTGATTCTTCAGCAAATTCAACTCCATCAGTTGATGAATAAATTCCATAAGTATGACCACCCCAACCAGAAGCACCTTTTTTACCACCCATAACGAAATACTTATTATCAATAGCAAATCCTACTAGAGAAGTATAGTCTGGAAACTTAGCATCAGGAGCTAAATTTGACCATGCAGATAAATCAGTTGCTACATTTAGTCGAACGGTATAATTTATAGAGTTATCACCATCTTCTGCAACAACAGTGAACATTACATCATTTGTAAAATCCATAGCCGTTGTACCTGATACTTGATCAACTCCAGTTATACTAACTGATGCTAAAGGTGCAGCAGTAAATACAGGAGTTAATGAAGATGCATCAAAGCCATATGGCAATCCAATCTGATTGGTTATTACATTATCACTTCCAATTGTAAACTCATAATCAGCTAATGCTGCATCAGAGAATCCAAAACTTAGGAATCCGGTTAAATCACTTAATTTATCATCATCACTACAAGAGCTAAATACTCCACTAAACAAAATGGCTACTATTGGTAATGCCAATCTAAATGAATTCAAAAACTTTTTCATAAAATTTTAATTTTTGGTTATCAAAAGGGTTAATTAAAAATCAATACCATGCATACAACTCTATATTACATCTACTTACAAGAAATAAATACAACTTCAGAGTTGTCCTTCCAATTCTAACACAACACAATTTCTTAACTTAACTTTCGTAATCTTTGAAAACTTAAAGGCGTGTTTATAACCATTTACCAGTCTTTTGACTAATATTAAATTACGTTTCGAATGTGTTGTTTTGTTATTTCATAAAAGGGTTATTTTATCCTGCCAGACGCCATAACTTTATACATTTACTACATTTATTTATTACATTAATTACTTGACGATATTTATTTTCACAAACTAATTCGTAAGCCAAGACTTACTGATTTTGTTTGTGGCATGGTTACCTCATCGTAACCAGATAAGAGAGACGAAGCTCCAAAAGCACTTACTTCCGGATCAACTCCTGAATACTTTGTTAGTGTGAACAGATTTGTTGCTTGAACGTATAGTTTTATTCTTTCAAGCTTTAAGCTATTCACTATTTTTTCTGGAAAATAATAAGCCAACACAAGCTTCTTAAGACGTAAAAATGAGGCATCCTCATAAAACCGACTACTTGTTCGACTGGTGGTATAATTATATTGACTTGTTACTGAATTATTACTTAATGCAGGTTCATTTGTAATATCACCTGGATTTTTCCAATAGTTCAAAACATCAGGAGAAAGATTATTCGTTTCTGTCGTTGTATAGGTATGTAAAATCGCAGCTGTACCATTCATTAATTTCTTTCCTTCCGCAAAAACAAAAAAAGCATTTAATTCAAATCCTCTATACTTGAAATTATTATTAAATCCTCCATTGTATTTTGGCATTCCTGATCCAAAAGCTTTTCTGCTCTCAGAATCATTTGGTGGAGTTTCGCTCAACATTCTATTTTCATTCCAAACAGGATTACCCGTAGCTGAATTTACACCCGACCATTCGTACAAATAAAATTGAGCAGCTTCTTTTCCTTCTTCAAAATATTTGTATGCTCTATCTTGTTCCCAAGTTTCATTCCCCACATAATTTAGTTCAATTACCTCATTTTTATTGTAAGCGGCAGTAAGAGCTACATCCCATTTTACCTTACGATCTATAATTCTACTTTCCAGTGTAAGCTCCACACCAGTATTTTTCATAGCACCAACATTAATCCATTGCTTTGTGTAACCCGAAACTGCTGCTACATCAGCAAAAAGAAGCAAATTGTTTACTTTTTTCGCATAATAATCAATAGATCCGCTTAATCGTTTCTTTAAGAATGAAAAATCGAAGCCAAAATCAAAATTCTTAGTTCTCTCCCAAGAAAGTCCTAGATTTGAGCCATTACTCTCCACCAATATAGTTTTGCCTCCATAAGTCAAATCATATTGCTGAGTTTCATAAGTTCTCAAGGCACCATATGTATATGTCGATTGTTCCACACCTGAATATCCGAAACTCGCTCTTAATTTTACTAAATTCAAGAATCTATTATCATCATTTGATTCTATAATCCACCCTGCAGAAAAAGCTGGAAATATTTGATACCTATTGGCATTACTAAATCGTGAAGAACCATCAAGTCTGTAACTGATCCCCCCAAAGAATTTTTGTTTGTAATTGTAATTCAATCGTCCAAACCACGACGCTAGGGCATATTTTCTTCGAATGGTTTCAAAATCGAGTAAATCGTAACTATTCCTATTTGTTACAGCGTATGAACTTTCATATAACAATTCTTCTTCTTTTTGTCTTGACTGTTCAAAACTCTGACCAAGAACAAATTTAAATCGATGATCACGAAATGTCTTTCTCCCGCTTAACGTATTTGTTACCACCCATTTTCGTGAATATCCATCGCTATCTATCGTGATTTTTTTATCAGGATATGATGAATTTCTATAACTAGAAGTGGCATCTGTATCAATAAAATTAATGCCAAAATCTAATCGGTATGTCAGCCAGTTCGTTAAATCAAAATCTGCAAATACATTCGCAATCATGTAATTATCAGAAATTTCTCCTTTATCATTTAAAGCCATAGCTAATGGGTTCTCAGTATATCTCCCATATGGATTACCAAAATTGCTAAAAATGAAATTTCCTGCCTCATCATATACAGGAACATTAGGTGCTTTTAAAATAGCATCACGATATATTTTTGGGGCTAAAAGTGAATTATTCCTTTCTGAACTCATTGACAAGTTTGCACCTAATACTAACTGTTGATTTAATTTTTGTTGGAAATTTAAACGACCGGTATACCTTTTAAAATCAGATCCAATAATATATGCCTCCTGATCTAGTTGGGAAAGACTTAAATAGATATGACCATTGTGTTTCTTATTTTGAAGAGAG
Source organism: Labilibaculum sp. DW002 (assembly GCF_029029525.1). NCBI lineage: Bacteria > Pseudomonadati > Bacteroidota > Bacteroidia > Marinilabiliales > Marinifilaceae > Paralabilibaculum > Paralabilibaculum antarcticum. The sequence continues at coordinate 728,352 of NZ_JAKJSC010000001.1, forward strand.
AATGTTAATTTGTTGCCTTTGGCATTTCGAATAACTAGATCATACCAGTCAGTATTATAATTTGAAGGAAAAATAACTTCTTCATTCTTTAACTGAGTATAATAACTACTATAAAAACCGGCGTATTCTTCTCCATTCATTAAATCAGGTTTACCAATTGGTTTGGAAACTCCTGCTTCCATTAATAAGTTCACCTCAAGACCTCTCTTTTTTGGCTTCTTGGTTGTTATTAAAATAACACCTGCAGCTCCTCTCGAACCATAAATAGAAGTTGAATATGCGTCTCTTAATACAGATATAGATTCAATATCATCCGTATTAAGCATATTTAAACCATTCTTTTGAAATTCATCAGATTCTCGAATATCATTAAATACGAAATTATCAAAAAAGCTAAAACCGGCACCTGAAAAAGAACTAGTTCTTATCGTATTTAGATTCTCATCTCCACTAAACAATGGAACTCCATCAACAACTATTAATGGACTATTGGCATCTGGCTGAAGCGAAGTTACCCCACGGATAGAAATTGTAGACGCACTCCCCGGAACACCAGAGTTCTTTTGAAACCATAAACCACTTGCTGTACCTCCTAATGTTTCATCAAAGTCATTAGGGATCTCTCCACTCATTGCAGTTGTAATGGTGCTCATTGCACCAATTTTCTCTTCTTTAGCTTCTTCACCATATCCAATCACATTCACCTCTTGCAGATTTACTACATCAGTTTTCAATCGAATATCTTCAATTAACTTTAAACCTACAATTGCTTCATATTTTAGAAAACCAATAGCACTTACAACCAATGTATCTCCAATAAAACACTTCAAATCATAAAAGCCATCATGATCACTTGCCGTACCCCTAAATTGTTTTTTAATTCGAACAGATGCTCCAATAATGGGTTGATTATCATCATTACATAAAACCCGACCAATGAGTATTTTCTCCATTCGATTTATTTGAATGGCGGATATCTGACTTGAAGATTGAAGTTTGTGCATTGGCACAACATTCTCGATGTTTTTGATAATGATTTTATCACGATATACTACAAAACTAAAACCAAGCGGACTTAGTACAATACCCAATAGCACCTCCAGCTGAATATCTTCGCCACCAGGTGCTTTTATTTGAATTCCCTTTAATTTATCGGGATTATATACGAATGAAAAATTTGATTGTAACTCAACCTCTTGAATAAAAGATTCTAAGCCCATGCTTCTATCCATATTCTCAAGAGATATTAAGTTATCTTGAGCGTAGGATGTAAGCGATAAAAAGGTAAAAAAGATCAACATAAGCTTTTTACAACTGCATGAGGGCGCAATTGATTTGCAAACTAAAATGATATTGTTTGCCGCGAATGGATATTTTTTCCTAATTTTGTCGTACATAATGCTAGTTGAACTAAGAATCTTATTTCAATTACATGTGTTTACTTGACGGTAAATTTACTACATGTCACTTAAAATACCGAAGAACTGCCATTCTTTGGTATTTTTTTTTGTAGAATATCTTAAGCTTCTTCTAATATTTAAAATTCATTTTCTCCTCCAATTACAATCAAATCATTCTTAATCTGATAAGAAAATTCACTTGTCATTTCAAGAATTTTCATCACTTCTTCTAATTTCTCATTCTCAAAACTTGCGGTAATTTTCAAATCCTTCAGATCATTATCTGTGAATTTAAACTTCACCCCATACATTCTATATAAGGATTTAGTCAAGTCGGCTAATGCTGTATTGGAGAAATTCAAGTTCTTCTTCATCCATGCAATATCCAGCTGATTATCAACATTAAGCTTGTCAACTTGATTTCTCTTTTCATTGATGAATCCCTTGTCTCCCGGAATTAAAAAAATAGATTCTTTTTCTTTATTCAAAATACCTTTAGTCGGGGTAAATGCGACTTTACCAGTTAAAACCGAAGTTTCCATCGTTTCATCATCAGGATATGCCTTCACATTAAACGATGTTCCCAAAACTTTTACATTAGCACCATCCATATTAATTACAAATGGTTTTTGTTCATTTCTTGCAACATCAAAAAATGCTTCTCCCTCTAAATAAATATTTCTTTCAATTCCCGGTAGATTCTCTTTATACTTCACACGACTATCACCATTCATTACAATTTGGCTACCATCAGCAAGTAGAAAAACACTATTCTCTCCTGCCTCACATTCTTTAACCTCATAACCAATCGTATTCAAAATTGAAAAAGGCTCGCTTAACTGATAATAAGCAAGAGATCCAAGCGAAATGGTTAATGCTACAGAAGCAGCAAGTCTATACCAATTGCCATAAAACAAATTTCGTACAGATTTCTCACTCTTCTTCTTTTCAGCTCTTATTCTTTCCTTCACATTATTTAAAACACGTGTTTTATCATTCGAAGAACTAGATAATTCTAGCGCATCCCACTTTTGTTTTAAATCATCAAATAGCATTTTATTTTCTGCAGAAGCATCAAGCCATCCCCTTAATTGGCTCATCTCTTCAGAAGAGATATCTTCAGCAAAATGCTTTGCTATTAATTGATGTATTTTATCCATTTCTATCATTGTATTCTAGGTGTTCAATTGTAAGACCATATTTTTTGAGAGTTCCACTAAAAGAAAATGAAAAAAAATTATTTTTTTTTCGTTTTCCCTTTATAACCTAACATTTCAGTAAGTTTTTTAATGGCGATTCCCATCTGCGTATCAACAGTATTTACTGAGACTTTAAGTCTATCGGCCACCTCTTTGTATTTCATGCCTTCAAAACGAATCATTAAAAATACTTCTTTGCATTTTGGAGGTAATTTGTCTATACTGATGTTGATTTTATTCTGTAACTCATTTGCGACAAGGAAATCTTCAGCTGTATTTCCTTCTGTCAACTTATTAGAAATAACCTCATCAATAGAATCTTTTGGTATTCTTTTTTCCTTATTGATATAATTTAGAGATTGGTTTCTAACACTCACAAAAAGATAATTATCCAAATTTTTAACTTCCGACAATTTTTCTCGATTTTGCCATAGTCGATAAAACACATCGGAGACAACTTCCTCAGCCAAATCTTTACTTTTCACGACAAAAAATGCCGACGACAATAACTTATCGTAGTAAATATTAAATAATTCATCTAGAGCCCGTTCATCAGATTTTTCAGATAATCTTTTGATCAGTAGTTTGATATTTTCAGTATGAGTTTTCAAAGGTTTGGGTTTCTTAGGTAGTTAGATTAAGTCATTCAAAGATGCAAAAAAACTTAGAAATTGAAAATTTGATCTAAAATATTGACAAACACAAAGTGGATATTTTAATCAATTTTTCTATTTCTCTCCTGAAGTTTACGAACAATAGAAGCAGCTGTACGCACTGGAATAAATCTGTGGAAATTCGCAAGAAAACGATTTATCAATCCAGGAATGGCAAGCACTTTATTTTTATTCATTGCCTTTATTGCATATTTGGCAACACTACTTGAAGAGGTGATGTTCCAATTCCTTCTTGTTCCAATCTTGCAATTGGTTTGTTGAAACTTAGTTTTCGTAATGCCGGGACACAGAACAGTAACACTAACACCTGTCCCTTTTAACTCATTTGCGAGTGCGATACTAAAAGAAACTAAGTAAGCTTTTGTGGCATAGTAGACCGACATTAATGGACCAGGTTGAAAAGCAGCAATTGAAGCGACATTCAGAATTTTTCCTTTCCCGCATTTTATCATTTGTGGAAGAAACAGTTTGCATAAATGTGTTGCAGATAGTACATGTAAATGGATCATATCACGTTCATCCTTCCAATTTGTATTGGAGAAGGTCCCAAATACTCCAAATCCTGCATTATTAACCAACACATCTAAAGAAAGATCTAAATCAGATAATTCTTGAAAAATCTCATGAGCTGCATTAGGTAAATTTAAATCCTTAACTAAGATTCTATTTTCAAATTCTGAAAGTTTTGAAAATTCGGTCTTCACTTCCTGCAATTTTTCAGGATCCTTATCAACTAGGATCAATTGATAAGAATCCAATAGCAAAAGCTTCGAAATTTCGTAGCCAATACCATTTGCAGCTCCAGTTATCATGCCAAGTTTAGCCATGAATAATGATGTAACTATATTAAGCAGGTCGGATTTTAGATTAATAGATCTTACAAAAATCCTAAGTCAAATATATCTTCTAAAACTATTCAAAAGGATTACAACCTGTTCCGCAATTCCCGGCATAGGTTCAGAGGAAATCTCCTCTTTCAATAAATCTGAAAAACCAGGAATATTTTCAGTTTCCTTATTGCTAATTATTTTAAATCCCATTGACCAGTCAGGAAAAGATCTCTTGGCAATATCTTCTTCAAGCAATTTTACGATATTGGAGTGACGACTATCATTTTTCACATTTTGAAAAAGATTTTGGACCGTTTTCTTCTCTCCTTCTACAACTTGAATAAACATCCCCTCATTGTACAACAACAAACCACTGACTTGTAATTTCTTGTTTTTAGCTCGAATTACCGATAAAAAATCAGCTAGTTCCTTCTCAGATAATTCCTGCTTCGAAACACTTAAATATACGATATGAATTAATTTGGACATTTTGCAAAATTTACCGTTAAGGAATGTGATTTAGCGATTATATAAGTTACGCATACTATTTAAGTTTGATCAAACCTTCAATCAAAGTATAAGATCATTTGATGTAAATTCTGCTAAAAATCAAGAACAAAACCGATGGTAGGAATCGGTTTACCATCATCTTCTGCAATTTGAATTAAATTACGAGGATTTTGAATATTCCCCATATTATCTCTCTGTAAAACATATTCTGGTGCCTCTGGAGTATTTCGCATAAGGATATTTTGAATCTCAAGAAACAAATCAAGTGACAACTTTTTAAAATTCCATTTTTTATCAATACGAACATCTAGTTGACTAAAAACGCCTAGTTTCTCTTCTCCTAAGCGATTATAATCCAATACAACATCTGGATAGCGAACGGTTGTTTCCTCAATATTTGTTGGAACAATTGGTGTTTCTCCCGCAAATCGATAACGTGCACTTAACTCCCAGTTTCGTTTCAATTTGTATCCTCCGGTAAAAGATACCAAGTGTCTACTGTCCCATACTGATGGCAAATAGTTGTTTTTATTGAAACCTGTGAACTCGCTGTAGAAAAAGGTATAGGCAAAGATCCCATAAAATCGATGACTTAATTTTTGTTGAAAAAGAAATTCCAAACCATACGAACGTCCATTTCCTACTGATTTCACTTCTTCGTTTCCCAGCACATTAAAATCAGCTCCCTTATTGGCTAAAGAAACTCCATCTTTTACCGATACTGGATAATCCTCGTATCGTTTGTAAAATCCTTCTACACTAAGATTAGAAGCTGGCCCGAGTATTCGCTCAATTCCTAACACATAGTGATCACTCCTTGTATACTTGATCTTCTTATTTGAAAATGCATTATTTGCCTTATAGCCCAATATCGTATAGGGCGGCAACTTGTAATATCTTCCTACACTCGTCTTTACTTTCCAATCATTTGCAAATTCATAAGCTATGGCCAGACGAGGCGAAAAGGTCGAAAGAAAATCATTCCCTTGTGTAAAACTGTCCCCATCTACTCTAAAGCCAAATGAAAAATCTAATTTTTGATCGAAAAATGATTTGGTTAGGTTAGTGAAAAGACCATATTTAAGAAAATCTATTTCTGTTTTGTATTGAAAACCTTCATTTAGATCTAAGGTTTCATTTTTGTAATCGCTTCTCTGTACATTAAATCCGCCCATTAGCTTCCAATCGTTGGTATAATAGGTAAGGCTGTAACGCAATTTAGTCTCCATCTCACGCGAATCATTCTTAAAATACAAACCCGATTGTTCTTCATTATCTTCGTATCTGGAAAAATCATTTACCAACAAATTATTACTTATGGTAGTTTGCATGAATCCCTTCCCATTTTTGAAACGATTCTTCCAGCTTAAACCCATCGTATTTGTTCGTTGTTCGATAAAAGGAGCTTGATCGAGCGTAGACTGTTCATTTTCGTCAATATCATCTGAAGCTTCAATGGCAAATTCGTCAATAGAGCCAAGACCAATAAGGTTTAAGGTATTGTACTTGTTTATTTTGTGCGTAATTTTATACTGATAATCCCAATAATCTGGACGGATAGGTAAGCCTATTAGCTTGAATAAAAACTGCAAATAAGAACGACGAGCAGAAATAATGTAGCTTGTCTTACTTTCCTTATTTTTCCCCTTAAACAATGGTCCTTCATGTGTAAGTGCTGCCTCGCTGGCACTCAAACGAAAGTTCGTATTGTGTTTTCTATTGTTTCCTTCCCTTTGCGAAAACTGTAATACCCCGGAAAGAGGATTATCATATTGACTTCCAAAAGCAGAACTTGCTAAACTTACATCATCAATAAAAGATACATTCAAGATTCCCACTGGTCCACCCGAACTACCTTGCGTGCTAAAATGATTGATATTCGGAATCTCTACTCCATCTAGATAATAGACAGATTCGTTAGGTGCGCCGCCTCGTATAATCAAATCGTTACGAAAGCCTCCAGGAGATGGAGATATGCCAGGCAAGGACTGAGCAACACGAACCACATCATTATTACCACCTGGATAAGTCGCAATTTCTACGGCACTTAAACTTTGAGTAGAAAGTGGTGTTTCTCTAGGTCTAGTGACTTTATTTTTATTAGACACAATAACTTCTGTTAAGTTCTGCGTCTGTTCAAGCAAGGTGAAATTGTATAATGGATTTCCTACCGATTTAACTTCAATATTGTAACGAGTTTGTCCATCGTACCCCAAATACCGAACAATTAAATTGTAATTGCCAGGCTTTACACCTGTTATTCGATAATAGCCATTTTCATCAGAAATGCTACCATCAGTTGTATTTTCGAGGTAAACAGAAGCTCCAATCAAAGGAAATTCTGTTTTATCAGTTACGTATCCTGTGATTTCCGTTGTTACTTGTCCAAAACAAGTGATGGGCAATAAAAGAAGAAAAAGAAGCAGGTATTTATTCATTTTATGCAAGGGCTATATTATTAGTATTTGTTATTTAGAAGAAACAAATCATGCCTATGTTTTGTTCACAATAAGTTGTAATTCATCAGCATAAAACTCAAATCTCTTCCAATTGTATTATTAAAAATAACACTAATAACATCAAGATGAACAATAATATTCAATCTACTTTAAATACGGACAAAGAAAAAGGGACTCTTGCGTGCAAGGTCCCTTTTTCATTTTACAACAAAATGCAGAGAAACTTTGATTATCAGCCGCACTACTGACGATAACCATTTTTTGTTTCTCTGCATCACAACCACTAACTAAAGCGTTTTATACTTTATTCCTTTTTACTTGTTCCTTGGAACTTTTTTTTACTTCCACTCTTCTAATAATGCTTTCGCTTTAAGCTGATTTTCCAAAACAAATCGCACATAGCGAATATCAACTGAAATTTGACGGGTTAGCTCTGGCATAAATTTATAATCGCCAACCAAACCATTTCCTGCGCTATCGAAATTCAAACCAATTAGTTTTCCTTTTGCATTTAATACAGCACTTCCTGAATTTCCTCCAGTTGTATGACAATTACTGATAAAACAAGTAGGTATTGTTTTCTTAGTCGACTCTATAGCCTCTTTACAAGATTGTGCATAAGCTTCTGGAACAGGGTAAATTTTAGAATTCTCCTGATTTTTTTCCACCAAGTCATTTAAACTTGACACATATGTGTATTCTACTCCTTCATCATTGATCCCTTTTATCTGACCGAAAGAAACACGCAAACTTCTGTTCGCATCTGGAACCAATTTTTCACCCTCTTTCATTTCCCTTATTCCACCTAAATACAATGTATGATATTTCCCATACTCTTTACGGACTTTACCACGCTGTCTCATTACATGATCTTTGTTGATCAAAAAGTAGCTCAAACACAATTGAAAAACAGGATCATTATCGATCTTTTCCGCATCTTCCTTTGTGAAATACTTTAAAAATTTGTTCACTTTATCTTTCGAAGAAAATATGGATTGTTCAAAAGCTTCATCAATATACTGATCGAAATTACCATTGTATTTTTTGCGTGCCTCAACAATTTGTGATGGTTTTAAAGAGTCTCCAACATTTTCATCGTAAAGCTTCACCATAACTTTTAAAAACTTCTTTTCCGTCTCTAAATCATAATCATTAAAGAAATTTGACACACCAACTCGTAAGTTTCTCAACTCTTTGTTCAACCTTTTCTCATTTACATTTTTTCGCGAACAAATTGCATTAAGCATGTCGAATTTGCCAGCAAAAGAAACAAAGTTTCCTCCATTAATTCCTGCTTCGAAAACGTACAAATTCAACTTCTCGAGCGTATCTAATCGAGCCACACATGACTCTATTCCTATTATAACATCGCCATATTTTGCCTTCAATTCTGCTGATGAATTTACCCAAGCAATAAATTTCTTTTCTTCCTCTTTTTTCAGATTCACTAAATCAAGCTTCTCAATTCCTCTCGACTCAGCTTTCCATCGCAACAAACTGTTCGAGGTTTTTGCCATATAATCAGAATACTTCAACCATAATTCTTCACTCGAATTCATCGCATCAGTAATAATCGCCATTTTTGCATCTCGAATTTTAATTCCGTGGTAATTCTTCACCTCTGCCACTTGCTGAATGGCTCTTGCTGTGAGATATTGCTTTGTTCCTCCGGGAAATCCATAAACCATTGCAAAATCATCTTCTTCGTATCCTTTTAACGATAGTTCCAAATGATTAACAGGAGTAATCGGTTGATTAGTAATTGAATATTTTAACGATTCATTATTTGAGTTTCCATATACTCTTAAAATTCCAAAATCAGCAGATTGACGTGGCCATTTCCAATTGTCATTCTCTCCACCAAACTTACCCAATGATAAAGGAGGCATCGCAACAATACGAACATCACGATACACTTCATACACCTGAAGAAACAATTGAGTGCCTCCAAAATATGCTTTAATGTCAGCGGTTATTGTTGCATTTGTATTCACGGCCTCTACCAACTTTTTTCCACGAGCATTCATTAATCTGCTTGCTTCTTGTGCGCTCAATGTATCTGTACCTTCTTTCAAGTGAGCAGTAACATCTTCCATTCGTATTAAGCGCGAAAGCGTTAATCCTTTTGCCGGTAATTCCTCTTCTTTCGTCGAGGCATAAAAACCATCACGCAGGTAATTGTGCTCATCAGAGCTGTGCTTATGTAAATATGAAACAACGGTATGATGATTGGTTAAAACCAATCCTGTTGACGAAATAAAAGATCCACTTCCACTGAAAGTTGTTGGGCGAGAACCTTTTCCCAAGCCTACAATTGCATCTTTCAAACATATCTTATTGATATCATAAACATCCTCGGCAGAAAGTTTAAAACCTGCCTTTTTCATGTCTTTGATATTGTATTTTTTTAATAAAGCAGGAATCCACATTCCTTCGTCAGCCTTTGCCGATGCCATAAATAAAGCTAAGCAAATAAACAATAATTTTAGTCTAAGCATTTTTATATTTTGTTGTAGGTTTCCCGTTTTGACAAACGAGTAGTTCGCCAATTATTAATTTATTTGTTATTTAACTAAGAAATAAGTATCCTATTTCAAAATGAAATTCAAGTACGAAAAGTGTTTCCTTACGGATTCATTTCCTTTTTCAGTATTCTTGTTTGCAAGCGTTTTAATTGCCAACAACTCAGCTTGAATATCCGCCATCACAACATTATTAAAAGGATGACCGCCATCAGTACTTTTCTCATCGAGCATTTTTTGCAAAGCTTTTACATACTCCGCCTGCATATTTCTCAACCAGTTTGTACTTTGTTTCTTTTTGGATACTTCGAAAAGCTTCTCTGTAAGATCTCCTAAATACTCACTTACGTAATATGGATCTGAAGATCGATTAGAACAGGTAAACATCCTAACCAATACAGCTCTATCAATCAAACCTTTTATGGTTTTCCCTTGTGATATCATGATATCTTGATCTAAGGATCCCATTCTCGCAGAAAAATCAGAAGTATTCATCCAATCGTACTGTGTTAGCAATTCATTCATTATAAAATCAAGCGCTTCTTTCTGTTTGTCTCGGCTAACTGCTACAAATTCATCTGGATGGGTTTCGTTTGTAATATCAAACTCAAACATGCCGCCCAAGCGAGCTTCGGCATGTTTTAAATAACGATTGTATTGCTTAACTACAGCAGCATACATGGTATCTAAATCTCGTTCAGAATCTTTTTCAGTTGCAGTCCAAGCGATTAAATTTTCCATGATTACTTTGATGTTTGCAACACCGTATTTTCCTGCTTTAACAACATCATCACCTAAAGATTCCGTTAAAACGGAAGGATCTAAAGTACCATCGCCCATTCCATTTTTTGTTCCGAACAAATACATGTCATCCTTACTAAGGTCAGCAATCCATTGGTTCAATACAGTTTCTTCTTCCTGTGGACAGCTTGCCGAATATATAGGCTCGTATGCCCATTTAATTGAGAAGTAATCGTAAATTCCCAAAATTGGAGGTGTTAGACTCACACCCTTATCTTTTGGCTGAGCGATATAATTGTTTCGAGCGTAATCCATTATGGATGCAGCTGTTCCGTACTTTTTCGTGAAAGTTGCAGAACGCAAAGAATCTACTGGATAAGCATAGGATGCTCTGTAGTTGTGTTTCAAACCTAAAGTATGCCCAATTTCATGTGCTGCTGCATAACGGATCAAATCACCAATAACTTTTTCTTCTACTTCGTTTTTATCACCACGAATGGCAGGATCAACAGCAGCTGTTTGAGCAAATCGCCACTGGTACAATTTGCTAATCACATTGTGGTAAAACAATACGTCACCTTGAAGTATTTCACCAGAACGAGGATCAATCCAATGCAGTCCCATTGCATTTGCTTTCTCTGTTGTAACATATCTGAAACACGAATTTGTAAAATCGTTCGCATAAAAAAGACTGTCGTTTACAGGATAATCTTTTGCGATGATTGCATTTTTAAAGCCAATGGCTTCAAAAGCATTTTGCCAGTCTTCTATACCAGCTTTAATATATCCTTTCCATTTTTCAGGAATAGAATTGTCTACATAAAAAACAATCGGCTTTTTAGGTTCAACCAATTCCCCATTTTTATGACCTTCTATATCTTCGTTTTTAGCTTCTATTCTCCATCGTTTAATGAATGCATAGGATTTTGCATCCATAAAATTTGAAGATAATTCTTTTTTAGGCTCATCGTAATAGCCAATTAACGGACTAGACAAACGAGCTTGCATAGGTTCTTTAGGTAGCAAAACAATTGAGCGTTGCATAGAACACATAAATGACTTGCGTTTTCCAGCAAATCCCATTTGCGTTACAATTTCTACATTCTCAGGGTAGGCTCTTGCACTAATTGTTTTGGTTACTTCAGAAATTGATTTTCCGAGGCTAGCGCCTCCAAAGGGAGAGATTTTTGGGATTTGAGAATTAAAGAGTTTGGTCACATCGATTACCGATGCCTTATTTTTTATATTTCTTGCTTCAATTTTAAATGCATGCATTACTGTTTGCATGTTGTTTCGATCAAAAGAAATACCAATTGGATCATTATCATCCATCTGATTTTCAGTATCCATTAAGTGAAGGTAAACTGCCTTATCATCCTGGCTAAACCTTACCATTATTGGATTGTGCATCATTTGCCCTGCTACAGCATTTCTAGTTGAGCTAATTTCTTCTACCCTACTACCGATTAACAAATCTCTTCCCATTATGCTATCAGGAATCTCTAACCAAAGCTTCGTATCACTTTTGTGAACGGTTATAAATCCATTTTCATGGATATCTGCCTTTTTCACTAGGCTCTGATACTTTTTTGCATCAGCAGAAACATTTGCTTGTCCCTGAGATGAGAAACTAATGGCTAAAAAGCCAATAAGAAAGAGGAAGGATAATTTGAATCGTAACATTGGGTAGGATTAAATTAATCTGATTAGTTGAATTGTTATAAAAAAGAATGATCGGGACGATGCCCAATCACTCTTTTATCTATTTTTTATTTTGTTGGAATGTACTTAATTTTCAAAGTATAAGAATTACCATCATTAGCAATATAGTATTTAGGATCAATACTAAAATCTGCATCATCACATGTAAAAGTAACTTCAAAAATAATTTCTTTTGTAGAACTATTATATGTTCCAAGAGATTTTGCAACGTCAATAGAAACAGGTGTAACATTAGTTGATTGAGACAAATCTCCTTGAGTAGTTTCAGAATCAGCATACCAAGCATAGTAAGATTCTGTGCCACCTTCTACATCAACAGTTGTTTTTTCTTTCCAGTCATAACCTTCTTTAATTTTATAAAGAGTAATGGTTTGAGCAGGAATTACAACAGTACCTTCAGTCGCAGTACCGTCAGTCGTTACAAAACGAAACCATCCATTCTCTGAAGCGATCATAGTTTTTGCATAAGTTGCTTCATTATCGAAAAATTTGGTTAAGCCAAAGAAATCTCCACCATGCATTTCATATCTCTCTTGCTCAACAATATCAATACCTGTACCACCAAGATCTTTATGCCATATATTAGTTACTTCTTTCCATTGGTTATTATCATCAACATTAACATCAAAATAATGATCTCCAGAGAATATTTTCCATTCTACTTCCGCAACATCCCAGTAGTAACGCTTAGGATTATACGCAGGTAAATCTGTACGGTAAGTTCTACCATCTGCATCCCATTTGTCAAAGAAATAGTTGTATTCATTTTCTTCATTAAACCAAGAAGAGAAATCAACCTGAGGGTCAACAGCATTTACTGCAACAGTGTTTTCAGTTGCTTTCACAGCATAATCAGTAACACTAGGAGTCGCAAATGCAAATTCTAGAGTCTTGTCCATATCAACAACTGCTGTGTTCATTAGTGTAACCGTAAAGTCAGCAGAAACAGCTCCAGCAGGAATAGTTATTGCATCGTTCGTTAAACCAGCAATTTCATAATCTGTATCTGCAACTAAATCTCCAGTAATTGTTAAAGGAATTGTTAAATCAGAAGCAAATGTTTTGCTTAAACCAACAGTAATCGTCTTCACTTCTTCTAAATATGGATTGGTTACAATATTCGAAGTCGCAAAAGAAACTTCTGGAGCATCCGATGGAGGATTTGCATTATCAACAATTGTGATGGCCACATTTGTAGAAGCTGTTAATTCATAAGCTGTACCAGCCTTCAATTCAATAGTAACAGTTTTACTATCCTCAATAGCCGAAACATTAATAGGGGTTACAAAAATGTTTGCAGAAGATGCATCTGCAGGAATTGTAATTGTTTTAGAAATGTCTTGAAAGTTTACACCTTCTAATGCCGTTCCTGATAAGCTGATACCAACATTGTAAGCAGTTTCTACAGTAGCATCTGCATTTACCTTTACAACTAATGCAGAAGTTGCGGTTTCTGAAATTTCAACAACATCCGCAGTAATCGATAATTTAGGAATTACAGGATCGTTATCATCACTACAGCTCACAAAAAAGATTGCTGCTACAGCAAGCCACATAAGGTTTAAATAGTTTTTTTTCATCTGGTATTAGATTTTAGTTATGGTTAATAAATATATTTTTGATTTTTTCTTTTAGTATCCTGGGTTTTGAACCATCTGACTATTGCTTTTTATAGCATCCTCAGGAATTGGCAATACAAATAAATTACTCGGATAATCAACATTTACATTGTACAGTGCATTACAATCAACTCTTCGTAAATCTCTTCCCATTCTTACAATATCGAAGAACAAATGACCTTCGAAGGCTAGTTCTCTTCTGCGCTCTTGGAATAACTCTTCCTTAAGAGCAGCACCCGATAATTGCAAGTTGGCTACAGCAGGATTGGCACGTTTACGAATTAAATCTAAATCGGCACGAGCTTGAACTTCATTACTTACAGGTAGATTTAAGGAAGCTTCTGCACGAATTAGATACATTTCAGCCAAGCGAAGCACTGGTGTAAAATGATCTTTAGTTCCAGAAAATTCAGTCCACTTGGTTGTTAATGTCTTTTCCATCTGGATGGCAAATAAGTTTTTTCTTATATCTCCATTTTCATACAAATCAATAATATCGTTACTTGGTAATAAGTAAAGAGTAGTTCTGTCTTCCTTAATTCCAATTCGAGCTGATAGAGGAGCAGCAATACTCCTACCTGAATTGTCTAAAACAAAAATATCCTCTTTCGTAGGAGTTGAGTTTGAATAATATGAAAGCACTTCAGAATTATCAATTAAAGAGACGCTACCATCTTCAATTACTTTAGTAGCATATTCTTTCGCCTTATCCCAATCGTTTTTATACAAATAAACCCGAGCTAATAAAGCCTGTGCTGCTAGTTTTGACATATAAGCCTTCGCGTAGTTTGCATCCTCAATACCAACTGCCGTTCCTAAATTACTTTCAGCCTCTAACAAGTCTACAATGATATTTTCATAGTTGTTAAAAAGAAGATCTCGTCTTGTGTATTCATCGTAAGCAATATTCTTTAGCATATAAGGAACACCTAAATGTTGTGCATTTGCAGTGTACGAATATGGTTGAGAATATAAACGTGTTAAATCGAAATGGGCCAATGCACGAATTGCTTTTGCCTCTGCTACCGCTTGTAGTTTTTCAGTTTCACTTGCATCTAGAGCATATTCAATATTCTCAACTACACTATTTGCTGCGCTTATAACTTTATAGATATCACCGTAAAAGTTTTCAAAATAATCATCATCCCCTTCCCATGTATGCGTAAACTGAAAAGCAGGAAGATAATTTGAAGCAAAAGGAGATCCTTGAGTTAAGTCGTCAAATTTTAAATTTCCACCTTTTACCTCTGCTGCCATAATCATATTACAACCGTAATAGGAGTAATCTCCCATTTCGTAGTAAACTCCATTTAAAGCCTCTTCAACACCACTTAGGTTAGAGAATATTTTATCGTTGGAAATTTTAGTTTTATCATCAACATCCAAAAAATCGGAGCAAGACATCATTCCAAATGCTAATAATCCTATGTAAAGTATATTTTTCATATCTGTTATCATTAATCTCTTATTACCTTTAAATTCCTAAGTTTAATTGAAATCCGTACATACGTGATTGCGGAAATGGATAGCGGTATTCTGCCAATCCATTTCTTCCAGATTCTCCACCTTCTTTATACCAAGTATAAACATTGGTCACATTCACACCTAAGGATGCATTAGCAAGTCGAATTGACTCACAAATGTGTTTTGGCAAATTGTATTTTAAGGAAATTGAACGAAGAGAAAGATTGGTTTGATCAAATAAAAATCGATCACTGTATGCATTATACGAAATACTTTGATCCAACCTTGGAATATTGGTAATATCACCTGGTTTTTGCCACCGATCGATCAAATTCACACTCTTGTTAAAATTATATAAACTTCTTCCATTTTCCATCTCTCTGGCAGGATAAGGCATCATTTTATCTGCTCCATACTCAAAAGAAAGCATGCAAGACAAATTAAATCCTTTATATGAAAAACTATTTGAAAAACCTCCTGTAAAATCAGGATCACTTTTTCCAATTACAAATTTTCTATCGTTACCTGAAATATCAGATGTATTTTCGGTTAATGTTCCGTCTAATTTATACCACTGTGGATTTCCATTCTCAGGATTCACACCTGCATATTTAGCACCCATAATCAAGGCTGTCGATTTTCCAACAATCAATCCTGCCGTACCGGAAACTAATCGATCAGAATAGATATTCAATTTATCCAATCGACTCTTGTTAAAACCAATGTTAAAATTAGCCCTCCATCTTACTTCTCCCAGATTAATGTCATTGGCTTTTACTGTGAACTCTAATCCATAATTGGTTAAATCTGCTGTATTAACAGCAATTCTATTCCATCCTGTTTCTGGTACCACACTTAAATTCATGATCCCATCCTTGGTTTTGTTGTTGTAATATTCAACATCTAAACCGAATCTCTTTAAGAATTTAATCGTTAAACCAGTATTGAATTTAAATGATGTTTGCCAACCTAAATCTTCATTTGGAGCAGTATAAGGTGTTGCAACCAATTTGCCGTTGTAATTTGAAGATGTATTGTAACCGTATAAACCTCTTGCTGAATACGAACCTACTTTAGCATTCCCCAACTTGCCGTAAGAAGCTTTCAATTTCACAAAATTGACAATGTCATTTTCAATCCAGAAATTTTCTTTTGAGATAATCCATGACCCACCAATTGATGCAAAATTTTCAACTTGTTGATCGCCTCCAAAATAAGATGATGCATCAGAACGAAAACTGATAGCCATAAAATACTTTTTTGCAAAATTGTAATTCAATCTCCCATAATATGATCTACTCGCACTCTCACTTTCAGATCCCTTTACAGTACTATCCTCAGTGTCAGACTGCCCTGGAACCCTAATTTTCTCCGAAATCATATTCTTTTCGGTAACAGTAGTGCTATTGGTTTGATCATGCTTTAACTGAATTCCAGCTGATGCACTAATCGTATTTTGCTTATAAGAACCATTATATTCCAATTGTGAATTAGCAATCCAATTCATATTTTCACTTCTAGATTCTCTCAAGTAACCATTATTTTTTCGACCTCGTCCATTTTCTTTTGAATAAAAGGTGAATTTTTTGGTGCTCGTATAATCCAAACCAAACATAGAGCGAACACTAAAGTTTTTAGAAACTTTGGCCTTTAATGTCAAACTATTATTTGAATAAAATTTCTTCGAATTATTCTCATTTTGTGCTAAATCGGCCAATGGGTTTGCATAAGTTTCCATTTGTGTATAATCTCCATTTTCATCATACACAGGAATGTTCGGCTTGTAAGCGTAAGTTGCAAAAGCGGAATATTTATCTGCCTTAAATGAGGTTAAACCTCCCCTATAAATCAAACTAATTCCTGAAGCCAATTTAGTATCTAAACTCAAACGAGAATTTATCGATTCAAAATCATTCCCCTTGGTAGTTGTTTCGTTATCCTTATATCCTAATGATAAACGGAAAGTAGATTTTTCTGATCCACCTGATATGGTCAAATTAGAAAGATTTGACATGCCATTTTGCAGGGTTAAATCTCTCCAATTGGTATATACATCTGTACGGCCAACTTCATCTGGGATACTTTCTTCTGAATAACCAGAATTGCGATAAAACTCTTCTGATAATTCAACATACTGCTCTCCATTCAAATACTCAATTTTATTGATTGGTGTGCTGTATATTGTTTTCTGCGAAAAAGTTACTCTTGTTTTCCCTACAGTTCCTTTTTTGGTGGTAATAATAATTACACCATTTGCCGCATTGGCACCATAAATTGCTGCTGCCGATGCATCTTTTAATATCGAAATAGAAGCAATATCTTCAGGGTTGATTAGGGCCAAAGGATTAATTACAGTTTCTGTTCCTGTATTCACATTCGGATTTAAAGCATCAATTAAGGGCACTCCATCTAAAATATACAAGGGTTCACTAGATGCTGTAAAATTAGACGACCCTAAATCTGGCAAGGAATTGTTACCACGAATACGAACTTTAACAGGACTAGTTGGGTCTCCAGAATCAGATTCAATTTGCACTCCCGCAACCTGTCCCTCTAACATTTGATCGACACTTTGCGCATTAGAGTGCTTCAACAAATCTGCAGACTTTACTTGTTCTACAGAACCTACAACAGCCTCTCTACTTTTCACACTTCCGTAACCCAGAACAACAACTTCTCCTAATTTCTGATCTGCTGATTTTAGTTTTATATTAACTGTAACTTTTCCCTTTAAGGATACAAACTGCGTTTCGTATCCAATAAAAGAAAACAACAATATTGCATCCGCTTTACTTACTTTTAATGTGTACTTTCCATCGATGTCTGTGGTTACTCCATTCGATGTTCCTTTCTCAAGCACTGTAACTCCAGGCATACCGAGTTTGTCTCCTGCCTCTACTACTTTTCCAGTTACCGTCAATTCCTGAGCAAAAACCTGAAATTGAAGGCAAACTAAAAGTGCTATTAGATAAATTTTATTCATAGATTGGTTATTTAATTAGTCTAGTGGGTTAAGTTGGTTATCCAAAACAAAAGAGTATGGGTTTTCTTTTTGTTCTATTTCTCCGGTTGTATAAACCAAAGTCATTTCATCTTTGCTAATCCAATCCAAAATTGCTTGAGGCTGAATCTTATCTTGTATGTAATAAATTTTAAGCATTGGACTTTCGTTATAAGCAGCATCCATTCCTACAACTCCATCGTACTTTTTACCAATATGATTGGCTAACAAATTAAATTTACCTTCATTTTTAGGCCAGTCTTTTACCTCAACACTTAAAGAACGAATCTGTTCTTTAGGATAAGTTTTGATCTTATTAAATGTCGATTTGAAATTTCTGAAAGTTCTTTTCATTAAACCAAGTCCATTAATAGGTACAGGTGATTTTACAACACCAGCGACTTGATATGGCGTATTGCGACCAATTTTCACAGATTGAATCAAACCTTCAATGGTAGCTTCGTTGATGCTAGCATCACAAAATGCCAACATTCTTATTTCCGTATCAAATTGAGTTTCTAACTGATAAATTTTTGTACCTAATAATCTTTCAGCAATCTTCGCTAAATCGTCTTTTGAAATGTAGTGCTTGAAACGTAGTTTGTGAACGACAAGGTTTTGATCCAATGCAGGTGCTTCTATAAATTGCTTAGAACGTGTATAAAGCATTTTACGAATTCCCAATTCACTAACTTTAGTTGTATCAAAAATAATGTTGGCAGAATGATCGCTGATGTAGGTAGATACACCTAAAATACCATCAACTTCTTTCATTTGGCGAACAAAACCCATCGAACTACTAAAGCAGGTAATATGACTTAAGTGTTCTAATTTAAATTCTTTTGAAGTTTCCATTTGTTCTGGGCTACCCCATGCTTTGGATACTGTTGGTAAATCGTATTGATTACCAATTACTAATCCAACAACAAACAAAACAACTACTATTACCGATGGCAACCATTTTACATTTAACTTCTCGTTTAGGGTTAATGCTCCTTCTTTTGGACAAGCAGAAACACAATCACCACAAATATTACAATCAGGATGTTTCACCAACTCCAAATCAGCTACATCAATTCCTTGAGGACAAGATCTTGAACACAAACCACAATCGATACATGTATGAGGATGACGAATTATCTTTAAAACTGATTGCTTTTTAGTCTGTATTTTAAAAATCTCCAATGCATATCCCGCCAAGCAAATGATTCCAACAATGTATGCAACATCAATACCCACTTCGAAAAAATACATAGAGCTTAAAACAACAATTACAATTGCTACACCAACCCAGTATTTGAAAATATTTGAAATCGCTCCAAGAGGACACATATACTTGCACCAAAATAATCTGAATACCACATTACCAATAACAAATATGGAAATTGAAATGGTAGCATATAAAAAGTTTACTCGATGGCCAAATAAGGTAATACTCGTATAAAAAGGATCGTATTCCTTGCAAAAAAGCTCACCTGTTTTTAATGTAATTGTTAAGGTTAAAAACAGAAGTATGTATTTTAAACTTCGAAGAAGTTTATCTGGAATTCCATTAATTTCTTTACGGATTTTAAAACGATCACCTATTTTCCCAAGAGCTTCGGAAACTGTTCCTAGTGGACAAAGATGACTGCAAAATAATTTCCCCAACACCAATACAGTAAATATAAAAATAGCACCCAATACCATTTGAGTAACTGTCATATTACATGCAATTAATCCGTCTTGCATTAAAGTTAATATGGCTTGGATTCCTCCCATTGGACAATACGCCTCAAAATCTACAACTCCTAAACCCAACTGATTCCCTATGAAAAAGAGAATAATAAGAGCTAATACAGAAAACTGTAATATATTTCTGAAAAGGCTAACTCGTTTTTTACTCATAACAGTGATTAATTATTTTTTTTGATTCCAGCCGAAAAGTGCTAAACAATCTTTGCTCTATCGCTCCAAATTGCGATTTGAGACTTTGAATGAGGTGTCATTTCACAAATAGACACGTCCTACCTCCTGTATTTCAATCACTTTTAATCCTAATTTGATTCACTCTAAAGAAGCTTGCAAAATTCTTATTCGAATCTATTCTCAATAAAAAATCAACATTTGATATTCCTGCATTTAAAGAACCATTCTCCTTCACACATATTTGATAACATGAGGGCACAAAGGTTGAAAACGGAGCATGTGTTTGCAATACCGTAATCTTGGTATTCTTACAATCCGCAATCATTTGCGTTCATTTAAATAAAAAAAGAGCTAATACCTTAAGTAGATATTAGCTCTTTCCTGTTCTAATTGTATTGATTTATTATCTTGGATTTTGATGGCGATTTTTTGCTTTTCTTTCAGCATGTCTTTCTTTGTGTAGTTTCTCAAAATCTTTTATTCTCTCAGGACTAGAACGCCAAGCCTGCTTCAAGAACATTTTATTAGTCATGGTCAGAACATCTGGATTACTTGATGCTTTTGCCACCTTTTTCCTTAATTTCAACATTCGTTTTTTCATTGAGCCGTCCCACTTCTCTGGTTGTTTCATATATGCATAGAATCGATAGGTATGCTCAACATTGTATTTTTCACAAAGCTTCTTTGCTTTTGATTCTGTAATCCAAAGATGATATGCTAATCTTTTAAAGCTATAGGTAATATGTCCTGTTGCAATTCGACACTTATGCCAATTGTTAAACTCTCCCATAGTTACAACACTAATGGAATCTTTCCACTCTTCTATCCTTTCTGGAATGAAACGATGTTGCTCAACAATTGACTGAAACTTCTCTGAAGAAATATGAATCTTAAAATTCTCATCCAAATGCTCATACTTGTGGCTTAAATAATCGTAATCCAATTCTTCCTGCGTCACAGTCCTATTTTGTGCACTAAGACCTATGGAAATTAATAGTAGTGGAACAATCAGGAATTTAATACTTCTCATACACGTTTTGTTTTAGTAAATTATCTAGATCAAACAAAGGATTACAAGCGAACTAAATAATTATGAATTAGTAAAATTTTGTTTACTAAAAATAGAGGATATCACTTATGAAAGTTAGTGTATAAGAACCAAAATGTGTAGTATTTTAGAATATTGCACTCCTATTCAATTCATTTTGCATCAATTAGCCATTACTTAGATTCTATCTAAAATAATATTGTAATTAAATGTTAAACTAAAAAAGGAATGAGAGTTTTTAATTAGAGCCTCTACTTTTTATGTACTCGGTAGGTGTTATTTCATGAAACTGCTTGAAAACTCTATTGAAGGAAGATTTTGAGTTGAATCCACATTCGTATGCCAAATAAAGCAAAGTTTGATCTTCGTGTGCATTTTGCTCAATTTGTTCAATGAAAAAATTGATTCGATAAGCATTAATAAAATCAGAATAAGATCGGTCGGTTACCCTGTTTATTAGCTGAGAAATTGTATGTTCTGGAATGTTTATTTTCGATGACAATTTACGAAGCGTTAGGTCTCCATCTTTGAACAACTGATGTTCTTCTATGTAAGCACATATTTCATTGTATTGTTCTTCTTCTTGCTCCAAATAATCATCCAATTTCTTAAATCCTTCTGTTTCTGCCGCAGCTACATTCTCAAATGGATGTGCAAAAATATATGCATATTTGGTATACATGTACACAAAGGAAATCACAAAAACAGAAACGATAATATTAATCAGCATTACCTGATCGATAACAAAATTGATTTCCAGACTATCTAGAATTCGAATCGTAAATACCGTAGCTAGAAGAATTAAAACACCATTCCCAATACTAAAAATCCATTTTACACCATATGGATTTATCTGTTTAAACTGATTATCCTTTTTGATTTTCCATACAATAGAATATGCTGATCCAACGTAAGCTATAATGATTAGGAATTTCATATATACTGAAATTACAGCATAAATATTATCAGAATGTGAACAACCGCCTTCCTCTAAACAATCAACCAAGCCTAAAGACTTTGTTGTTGTTTTATAGCCCATATAAACTGCAAACGGAATAACATGAAGTAAGTCTTTCTTTTTAAATTGAAAGGTGGGATTTACCAGGCTTAACACATAAAAATAAAATACAGTCCCATGCAAAACATGACTGCCACATGCAAACTCATAAACCCAATGGAAATCTTCGAATAAATTCTGAGAGGAAAGAAAAAATGTTAGTTCAGCAAGAAGCACCAACACCAACCAAAACACAAAAATGCGGTCAGAAATATGATTTATCTCCCGTGAAAAAATGGATGCCATAAAAAATATCAATATGGCCAAACATATTACAAATAAATAATCCATCTTATAATAATCCTTCTTTAACTTTTCTACCTTGCCTCTAAATCAGGCACAATCTTAATAATTTTTAAGCTTAGATACAAGATGTATAAAGCCCTAAAATCGTACTATTTACAAATACCGTTTCTTAAAATAACATAATTAACACTTTAAATAATTTACAATTCTTCAATACAATTCCTTACCTTAGTAGTATATCAATTACGATAAACAATGAAAGAAAAAACAGATTTAAATCTTGCGGTATTAATTGATGCCGATAACATACCTTATAAAAACATAAAAGGAATGCTTGATGAGATTGCTAAGTTAGGGACTCCCAGCATTAAACGTATTTATGGTGACTGGACGAGGCCAACAGTTGCTGGATGGAAACCAGCACTTTTAGAGCATGCCATTACACCAATTCAACAATATTCTTATACCACTGGAAAGAATGCAACCGACTCTGCCATGATTATTGATGCTATGGATATTTTACATAGCGACAAGGTTGACGGATTTTGTTTGGTCTCTAGTGATAGTGATTTTACTCGCTTGGCCACACGACTTCGTGAATCGAGCAAGTTGGTTATTGGTATTGGTGAAAAGAAAACACCAAATCCCTTTATTGTTGCTTGTGATAAATTCATCTACATCGAAATTATTGGCGCAAAAGAAAATGAAGAAAAGAAAAAGGAACCATCTGCAAGCGATGCAAATAAATTCGATAAAATCGATAAAAAGTTCATTCGCCTTCTGAAAAATTCCATTGAGGATATTGCCGATGATGATGGTTGGGCATTCTTAGCTGAACTTGGTTCGTTAATCAACAAAAAGAAACCCGATTTTGATCCTCGAAACTATGGTTTCGCCAAATTAACTCCGCTGATCAAATCAATGCAAAAGCATTTTGACATTGATGAAAGAGATAGTGGAAAGCGCAATATCAAACACATTTACGTGCGCATTAAAGAATAACTCTTAAACTTTTAAGGGGTGCATTGAACTGAATCAAATACACCCCGAAAAACACACTAACTAAATCATTGAATTGGCTTCCTTGTAATCGTTAAACAAGGAAGTTTTTTTTATTGCATCTCACCCAAAAGTGATCGTTTAATTTCTGCTGTGTTGTAATTTGACAAATCAATTGTTCTGTTCAAATTAAATATCATTGGAGAATCTAAAATTGGAAACATACCTTTTAATGTATTCTTGCCTTCAGCGCCTTCAAAACCTAAAAATGAATAGCCTCCATAATGTCCCATTTTCATAAATATTCGGGTAAGCTGCTTTGTATCCTTTGAAGCCATAAAAGCAATTTCCTGCTCTTCTACAGATTGAATATAGAACAAACTACCAGTATTATTTTCAAACGATTCTTGTACTTCGCGACTTAAACCAGCCGTCAGCTTTGATTCAATCTTAGCTTTATTTGCAAATTTATTGTCTTCTCCTAAAACCAAGACATAGTCTGTAGATGGAAATGTCTCTAGTTCATCATCTCCTACAATTTCAACCTGCTTTCGAAGCCTCAGTTGTTTCATTTTGAAAGCGTTTGCCATTGCCTGGTAATCTGCAACATTTGGATTTTCTCTTGGCAAAACAACAGTACACTTCTGAGCTCCTAGCATTCCAGATAAAGTGACGGCTACCTCTTTAGAGTCCATACCTCTCATTACATCAAATTCTGGATCAAACTCAACTCTTTCAATCTCAGAATCGAACTCAAAAGTGAAATTATTCGATTGTTTATTGATATTTATCGTTTTCTTCACAAGCTTACCAATTCCTTTCTGGAAGATAGAAATAGGCAAATCAAAACAAAATGGAGCCGTATTTTGTGTTTGCACAATTGTAAAAAACAACTTGTATTTCCCATTCGTTTCTTCTTGAGTTAAATTTTTCACTTCTATTTCAGGAACTCCTTTCCGCTTAGTCCATTGCTGGAAGTAATCACTAAGATCGTCTCCTGTTACTTTTTCAAAACTTGCTTTAATTTCATCGAAAGAAACTTTCTTGAAACGATTTGTTTTATAAAAATCAGCATAAGACTTCAAAAAGATCTCTTCACCATACTTTACTCTAAGCATATGATTAAACATCACCACCTTATCGTAACCAATAGCACTACTGGCTTTTGTTGTTCTACTTTTAAACTCAACAACTGGAAAATCGTTCTCTGCATTCACATAGCTCGAATATTTCTGTAGGCTTGCTTGACGATATTCAGCACCTTGCCCTTTCATTTCCTTTAACAAATGATCAGCCATATAAGTGGTAATCCCTTCGCACCAATTTCCTTTATCGTAATCTACAAATACACTGTTTCCCCAATAGTTGTGCAACAATTCATGTGGGTATGAGGAACTAATTATCCAAGGCATACGAATTACCCGTTGCCCTAACAAGGTAAATGAAGGCATTCCATAACCCGTTTCCCAAAAATTCTCTACCAATGCAAATTTCGAATAAGGATACTCTCCAATTAACTTCTCATACATTTGTAAATATTCCGAAGTTGCCGACATGTATTTATTTGCCAATGCTTCATCTGCATTTATCAAGAAAGCTTGTACATCAACATCGCCACTCTTGATGCTATACTTTGTCCACTTATTTCCTAATAAATAAATCTGATTTGTTGGTTTCGAAGACTCATAGACAACCTGTCTTTTATTATTTATGATTTCATTAGATACTTCTTGTCCTTGCGCAACAACATTCCATTCTTTATTAAGAGTGGCTTTAATTTCAAAAGTAACTAGCGGTATATTATTAAATCGAGGCACCCAAGCTGTTGATCCAGACAAATAAATACCTTTCTCAAATACAATTCCTGATGTTTCTTTACTCTGACCATGTCTTGGAGGAGCACTTAATTTTTCTTTTTGATCAGCAATTACACCAGCGTATCGAATAAATAACTTCTTGTTCGGATTAGCATTCTTAATACTATAGGCATTCCATTCCTTACTATCTTCACTCGTTAATTTTTCAAACGTATAATTACAAGAATCGATTACCAGATTCTTATTTAAAGAAAATTGCATTGCCTCGTTTTCCGAAAGATTAAGACCAGATAAATCGATATAATTATCAACCTTTATTTTCGATTGCTCAACATCAATTCTCACATTAACTTTGTGATGAATTAAATTATCATTTTTCATTTTTCCATTGGCACATGAACCAGAAAAAAGTAGAATAGAAAATAAAATTAAAGCGTTTTTCATTGGTGTGAAATTTTGATATTTCGGTAACGTTTGTATTAAATAACAATTCAAATGTAGCTGCTTAATTGTAAAATTGAGAAAACCATTTTGAGTATTTTGATGTAATTTTCAAAGCCACTACAGACTTCAATTCATTTTTATTCAATACATTAACACAGTGCAACATGAGAAAGAATCTATTTTTGTTGATGTACAAGTTATGTAGTTTAGACTTGAGATATTAGAATCATCATGAATTTTATAATTCGCTGTTTCCCCTTTAATATGCGCCTTTTGAAAATTTCAAATGAAAACAAGGCTCTTTTCCCAATATATCACCATAACAAGGCTTCTGAAATACTAAATCAATATAATTTCAAATACATCAACCCCATCAAAAACACTTCATATACATTTTATCACTTTCTCACCTTTTACTTACTCTTTCTCCTCATTTACTGATTTTTACAACTCAGACTCTACTCTAGAATTACATCAATTTACCCTATCATGCTTTTGTACCTAGCATTGTCAACTACTACATTTGGAATAACCAATAACCATTTGCATAATGAAATTAACCAAAGCTCTAATCCCTATTTTTGTTTTGTTATTTGTCTCAATTACTGCACAAGCACAATCATTGAGTCTAAAAGGAAAAGTATTCGATTCCAAAACAAAAGCTCCTCTATACTATACAGTAGTGAACCTAAAAGGAACTCACGTGTATGATTTAACCAAGGAAGATGGTTCCTTTTCTTTAAATGAAATAAAGAAAGGAAAATACACCATGTTTATTTCCGTGCTAGGCTATCAAGCTCAAGAAAAAGAAATAGATGTTCAAACTTCGCAAAGTGATATTAAAATTTACTTAAATCCATCGAGCCTCGATTTGAAAGAGGTTACCGTTACAGCAAAAGTTAGCTCAAGCAAAGCCGGTAGCACAACCTACAAAATTGGAAGCCAAGCTATACAACAAGTACAACCGATAAGTGTAAGTGATATTCTACAGTTAATTCCGGGTAACCAAGTTGGTGCAACCAATTTAGCTCAGGTTAGTCAAGTAAACCTTCGAAGTGCAGGAGGAAACAATGACATCAATTCGTTTGGAACAGCTGTTATTATTGATGGAAACCAATTAAGCAACGACGGTAACATGCAAGCTTTTAATACAGCAATTGGTGATGCTGGTGGGAATAATGTAGCAAACCAAGGTGTTGATTTAAGAGATATTCCAGCGTCTAATATTGAGTCCGTTGAGGTTGTTTCGGGTGTTGCCAGTGCAAAATTTGGGAATATTACTTCTGGTGCTGTTATTATCAAGCGTAAAGCTGGCTACACACCATGGAGGGTTAGTTTTAACAGTAATCCAACCTCATACCAAGGTGGCATTAACAAGGGGTTCAAGTTAAACAAAGGTGGATTCCTAAACGCTGATTTCGATTACACTTACGCAAACAACTCAGCAACTTCAAGAAGAAATTTTTATCAAAGAATTAACACAGGACTTAGATGGACCAAAGAATTCTCCAAAAAGCTATCCTGGTCAAACAATCTTGCTTTTAGCTATAGTCTTTCCTTTGATGGTCAAAGAAAAGATCCAGATGAAAAGGTAGTCATTAGTGATACCGAATACAAAAATCAGAGTTATCGATTGTCAAACAATGGTAGTCTAAATATATTCGGAAGAACAAACTATAGTTTAAGTATAAACTATACCGATCAATATTCAAGAAAGGATATTCTATCAGCAGGTCCAATTCCAATTATTGAATCTCTGGAAGAAGGAACCTATTTCACAAATTACACACCAATTTCATTTCATCAGAACACTGAATTGTATGGTGCACCACTTAACATTAATGGTCGTTTTGATACAGAACAAATTTTCACAACTGGAAAACTGAAACACAACACCAATATTGGTATTGAATACTCTTTCAATAAAAATTATGGAAAAGGCAAAGTATTAGACAAGGATGGGCAAACAGCAAGTATTAGTGGGCCAGGATCTAGAGAAACAGATTTTTATAATGTTCCAGCAAGTCTAATCTATTCGGCCTATTTTCAAGATGATATTAATTACTCAAGAGCCAAATCAAATTATCTTTTAAAATTAGGCGCTCGTTATGATTACATGATTGAGAAATATCATTTGCTATCTCCTCGACTTTCACTTTCGGCAAAATATTTTGACAAATTTAGAATTCGAGCCGCCTATGGATTATCCTACAAAGCTCCATCAATGCTACAATTAAATCCAGCTCCTGCTTATTTCGACATTCTTAACCTTAACCATTATGCCAACGACGAAGCTCGTAGGCTAGCCGTAGTAACAACCTACATTCACCAACCTGAAAATGGATATTTAAAACCTTCAAAAGGAGAAACTTTTGAAGGTGGTATTGACTTCGAACATAAAGAATGGAATTTTAGACTTACCCTATTCCAGAAAAAAATTACCAATGGAATAACGAGTAATAGCATATTAAAAACATTTGAAAAAGAGATTTGGGAAGTTTTAGAAGAGTATCCAGACAAACAACCATTAGTTGGTCCTACTGGTAATTCAATTTATGTATCAAGTAAAATGAATACTTACGTAAATGCTTCTAAATCGAAAACAACAGGTATAGAACTGAGTGCACAATTTCCTAAAATAAAAGCGACAAATACCAGATTTAATTTATCAGGAAGTTATCTAAAAACCAACTCGCATAGAGATGTCCCATCTGTTAAATCTTCAGGCTCCTTAACGGGTAGTCAGACAAACAGATATGGCGTTTATGAAACACCTGCCTATAATGCGTATATATGCCGATCTAACCTTACGGTAATTCAGCATATTCCTGAAATTAAATTAATGGTAACCTTAACGGGAGAAGCCAATTGGAAAAATAAGAATGAAGTTTCAAAATACCCTAGCATCTACCCTATTGCATATTACGAAAAGACTGGAGAATATGTTGAGATTCCTGAGAACATGAGATCTAGTGATGAATTCTCTGACCTTTTCAACTCAGACAATCGCTATAAGAACACACCAATCCCAACATATTTCAATTTTCACCTTCAAATTAGAAAAGAAACAAAGCAAGGGCATAGCTTTTCTTTTTATGCCAACAATTTCATGTGGTATAATCCCTCATATATTGACGAAAACAACAAGACTAGGGTATACCAGAATTCCAAAGTTACATTTGGTTTCGGGATGAATTTTAAATTGTAAATTTTTAACCATTATATCTATTAACACTATGAAAAACAAAAGAAGTTTATTAATTGGAATGTGCACGTTATTTGCACTTGGCTCAACACTGATTTCGTGTAATGACGACACTGAAGTTAAATTGGCAAACCTAGACGTAACTGTCGGTACTTCTGAAACATTTAGCGGTATTACTACTGATAACCTATACGTTTATCTTCAAAACACAACGGATCAAGCTAAAGATAGTGCCATGACCAATGCAAGTGGCGTTGCAAGCTTTTTAGATATTGCACCGGGTACATACAACCTTTCATGCGTTAAGAATCTAACAGCTTCAGAAGCTTCAGATGCTTCTGGTTACTACGAAGCCATTACCCTAAATGGAACGAAAGCTAATGTTAGCCTATTTGGTGGTGTTGATTCTGTTGATGAATTGGTATTGGATGGCAAGCCTTCTAGTTCTTTAGTCATTAAAGAATTTTACTACAGTGGAGCAAATGATCCATCTTGGGGCGTAATGTTCAAAGATCAATTTGTTGAAATCTATAACAATTCGGCAGAAGTTGTTTATGCTGATGGCTTATACTTAGCAAGTATCGTTCCACAAAGAAATGGTAGCAACGATAATGATGTAATTTCAACTTTATCATTCGAAGAATTTATTTATGCTGACAAAATTGCACAAGTACCAGGTTCTGGACAAGATAATCCAATCCTACCAGGAGAAAGTATTGTAATTGCATTTGATGCAATTGACTGGACAGATGGTGGAACTAAAGATTTCACTGTTGATTTAAGTGGTGCAGACTTTGAATTGTACGCTATTGATTGGTTAGAGTCTTTAGGACGTACAGGTAGCACATGGTTTGATCTTGATAATGCTGATGTACCAAATATGAATATGGTTTATATGAATATCGAAAACAATGGTTTTTTCAGTTTTCTTTCAACTGGTGCTAGTGTTGCGATTTTACGTTGCGATGAAACTCCAAGTGAAATCATTACTGATCCTGAATCATCAGATAGTAACCCAATTTATTTTACGAAATTAAAAGTAGAAGATGTAATTGATGGTATTGATATGCTTGCAAATGCAGATGCAGGAGCATACAAAAAACTTCCATCAAGTATTGATGCGGGATTCAATTACGTTGAAGGAACAAGTTACACTAGTTTAAGTGTTTCTCGTAAAGTTTCAAAAACAACTGCTGACGGACGAATTATTTATCAGGATACAAACAACAGTTCTGAAGATTTTGAGTCTGGAAATGTTGCTGAGTAAGCTATACTCATACTTATAGATTTGATTCTTTAAATCTATAAATACTAGAACTAGGTGGAAAATATGATTTCCACCTAGTTATATATTAATTTATTTATTGTGAATTTCTACTCTCAATAAGAATTCAATTAAAAACCACAATTTCATTCAAGCTTAATCGTATGAAAAATCATTTGTTCCTTTTCATATTACTTCTTTCCTTTTATTCAACTAAAGGCCAGGAAAACAATACTCACAAAAAAGAAATCCTCAATTTAGATGTTGAAAGAGATTTTTTTATTGAAAAACAACTTGATTTATATACGGTTCTTCCTTCCACCCTATCCCTTTGGGCTCATAGCGATTGGTCTACTATTTCATTTAATGGAACCTATAGCGAAGGTGATTTTAAAACAACTGATGAGTGCAAAACGAATTCGGAACTCGCATTTAAAACAGAATCCGTTCAATCGTACGATTCCAAGTCTCTAAAGCTATATGGTAGTTTTTCATTCAGTAGCGGAAATCATGAAGAGGCAAACTGGAATCAATTTTACAAAAAATCTACTATTGGTAGTCCATTTAAAATCGTAACAAAAAGAATTGGTGACTGGCGTACTAAGCATTATGGTTTAAGTGGAATGCTTACAAAAAAAATTAACAAACGCATTGAATTAGGAGTAAGCCTAAAGTATGATGGCGATCTATATTTAAGAACTCTTGATACCAGAAATGAACAATATAACTTAAGGATAAATCTTCAATCATCTATGACCTATTCTATGGGGCAAGATAAATATCTTTCCCTAGGAATTGCATATAAGCGAAAGAAATCAAAACCAGAATTTCACAATTCATTTAAAGCTACGAGTGAGGAATACTATCTATACCCTTTATCAGATATGGGAAATTTTGATGATGTATTAAATAGCGAGAGCGTAATCATTACAGATCAAAATCCCTCATTTACTCTAGCCTTTCACAGTGGAAGTAAAAACAAATTCTCAGCCAGCTACACTTATTATCCTGGTCTGGAGAAATGGAAAAACCCAATTACCTCAGTAAAAGGAGATTTATCTGATAAACTATTCAAATATGATTACAATAGACATAATCTAGTTGGATCCTATTTAACAAACAGCACACAATATTATTTGCTTAGTAAAGCTAAAGTGGAGCTAATTAGTGGAAAGGGATTTAAGTACAATAAAGGATATCGCGATTCCTACATTTACGATGGTATTAAATTTAATAGTTCAATTGATTTATTGCGAAATCAAAAAAATATATTTGATCAATCAGGTTTAGAATTAGATGTGGAAAATGTTAGCAAGAAAGATTTAACGAATGCCCATTTAATGGAATACACCAATCTTAAAATTAATTTACATACAGGTTTTAATTTTGACCTAAACACTCCAAATAAATTCAAATTTACGATGAATGGAGGATACAAATACAACTTATCCTATAACCACGATCTAGCCTCTGCGTCATCTATGCATTACACGACCAACTTAGCGCATAACGAAATGGCATTCTATACGGCCGATTACTACAATATTGGTGCAAAATTATCATGGTTTCATAAGTTCAAAAACATTAAAACAGAATGGGCTTTAAATTATGATAAGATAAGTCCTACTAATATTAAAATCAACAACCAGTACTCAATACTCGAAAAATCAACTAACCAAACTTATATCGGATTAAGTTTCAACCTTATTTTTTAAATAAAACACCATGAAAAGAATTTTAACAATTGTGTTTTCATTGCTAATACTATGTTCCACTAACGGAGCCTTTGCAAAGAAAAAAAAGTCAAAAGCTGAAGAGAAAGCATTCCAGAATGATTTGCCAGCATACATGATCTATGATAAGGAAGGCAAAAAAGTCACTTACTCTGCAATGATAAAGGAGTTAAAGAAACATGAAATACTTCTTTTTGGAGAATTACATGACGATCCAATTGCACATTGGTTAGAAAAATTAGTTACGAAGGAAATTGTTGCTGCTAAAAAGGATAGTGTTATTCTTGGTGGTGAAATGTGGGAAACAGATCAGCAATTGCTACTAAATGAGTTGTTAAATAGAACAATCGACAAAAAAACATATATGCAATATGATGTGAACTGGCCTAATTTTCGAGATTACAAGCCTTTGATTGGTATTGCAATGAAGAATAATCTTCCATTTATTTGCACCAATATCCCTCGTCGTTATGCAAATATCATTTACAAACAAGGTGAACAATATTTAGATAGCTTAAGTGATGCGGCAAAGAGCTACTTACCTCCTATGCCAGTTTATTACGATTTAGAGCAACCTGCTTATGCTAATATGCTATCTCTATTTGCTTCGGATGATGATAAAGGACACAAAAGTCACAATCCAATGGCAAAGTTTAAAGGCCCTAACCTGGTAAAAGCACAGGCTATTAAAGATGCGACCATGGCTCACAACATTTTAAAGCACTGGAAAAAAGGAAAATACTTTATTCACTACAATGGTGTATACCATTCACAAAACTATCAAAGTATTTACTTCTATCTAAAACACTACAAACCTGAGGTAGATATTGTTACCATCTCTGTGGCTCGACAGGCTAATGCATTAGAATTAGAAGGTCGTAACAAAACAGGTGATTTTAATATTATCGTGAATGGATCTATGCATAAAACTTACGATTGATCTCTCTTCGCTTCACAACAATATTAATATAGAAAAAATAATCAAGTGGGTTCTAGGCAATGAATAAAAGTGCTATTCTTTTGCTCGTTTCCTAGATACCCTATGCATTTACACCCTTAGCAAAATGAAAAAAATAATATCATTATTACTTATTCTATGTCCGCTGTTAACTTTTGCGGACGACGGATATAAAATAAATTTCACTGAGTATAAGCTCGATAATGGATTGCATGTAATACTGCATAAAAATAGCAGCTCCCCTAATGTTGTTATCGGCGTAAAATATCATGTCGGTTCTAAAAATGAAGATCCAGAATTAACTGGTTTCGCTCATTTCTTTGAACATTTATTATTTCATGGATCAAAGAACATTCCACAAGGAGAATTTAGTAAGTACACTTCAAATGCTGGCGGTTACGACAATGCCTACACAAGCTACGACATAACTTACTATTACGATTTTCTTCCTTCTCATGAATATAAATTGGGCTTATGGCTAGAATCTGAAAGAATGCTACAGCCAATCATTACCCAAGAAGGAATTGATACTGAAAGAGAAGTGGTAAAAGAAGAAAAAAGATTGCGTTATGACAATAAACCATTGGGTAATGTATATAATGATCTATTTTGTAGTGCTTTTAAAGAACATGGTTACAGCCATCCCATTATTGGCTCTATGGATCATTTAAATGCTGCCACAACTGGAGATTTTAAAGAATTTTTTGATACCTACTATGTTCCCAACAATGCCTGTTTAGTAATTGCCGGGGATATAAATATTGAGGAAACTAAAAAATATGTAGCTCAATATTTTAAAGATATTCCGAGAGGAAAAGATATTGTACGCCCTGTTTACGATGAAGAAAGACCAGGTAAAGAGGTGGTAATTGAAAAAAACTTAAAAGGCATTAAAAAACCTCATATCGCAATGTCTTATTTTGGTGCTCCGGAAAATACTCAAGAGGCCAACGTAATGACAATGATGATGGTGCTTTTATCGGGAAATGGAGAAGATTCATTCTTGAAAAAACACATTCAATTAGATGATGAATCTGTTAGTAAACGAATTACTTCATCATGCGAACTGTATGAGCAAGCAGGTATGCTTTGGGTTAGAGGAGACATTGAAGATGGTAAAAGCCAAGATGAGTACTTTAATGCAGTTGAAAATGAACTGGATAAATTAAAGAATGGAGACTATTCTAAATCTTTATTATTAAAAGCAAAAAATAGTATTAAATCACAGTACATGGATATGTACTACGATATGGAAAGTGTAGCCGATATGCTTACCTCCTCTTATCACATTTGGGGAGAAGCTGCTGAATTCAATAACAAAATTGATAATTACATGAAAATATCTGTTAAAGATATCCAGCGAGTTGCTAAAAAATACTTGAATACTGATAACAGAACAGTAATTATCTATCACCCAGAAAAAGAATAGATCCATGAAAATTATATACATACTATTAATTGCATTATTTCATGCAGGAGTTTTGTCGGCCCAAGTGGATCGTTCTCACGAACCAAACCCTGACAAACCAAAGGAAATTAATCTTGGAGATTTAAAATCTATAGAACTAGATAATGGATTAAAAGTGTTTTTAGTACCAAAAGCTGGTTATGGAAAATTCGCATTTTCCCTTACTGTATCGCAGCCCGATATTAAGAAGGATAGTGAACCTGAATTAAGAGCAATACTTGGAAAGGTTTATTACCAAGGGCATTCGCAAAACTATACCGAAAGCTTGACCGATTCCATAATTGATTTTAACGGAGCAAAGGTCGGCGTTACAATTAATGGTGGTTTTGTGATTGGATTGCATGATAACCTAAATGAATTGATGGATCTTTATACGGATCAATTGTTTAATCCATCAATTACAAATGGCGACATTCGAAAACTTATCGATGAAGCTAAAAAGAAACAGGAAGCTAAAAAAACTCAAAAAATAAATAAGAGAGAGATTACTGGCTTGAGAGACTTTAGAATGATTGTAATGGACTCTTTACTGAATAAGGGTGGTCGTTCTCAAAAAATAGAGCAAAAAGAAAACAACTACGATCTAGTTACCGTTAAAAAGTTAAAAGAGTTTCAAAAAGAACGAATTGCAGCCTGTAATTCTACTGCTATTTTAATTGGTGATTTCACACCAAAATCAGCAGAAAGAATGCTAAAAAAACATTTTGGAAAATGGCAAAAAGGCAAAGAGTTCGTAAAAGAGGCTAATAAAAAAATCACACCAAGCTTTTTAAAATCACGTAAGATATTTGTTATTGACAAACCTCAATCAGTACAAGCATCAGTTAGCTTTAATTGGAGTCTTGGTGATGCCTATTCATACTCTGAAGATCAAGAAAATTTAGAAGTTATGAACCAGATTTTAGGAGGTTATACCGGTTCGTATATTTATGCAAATTTAAGAGAAGATAAAGGTTTGTGCTATTCTGCATTTTCAAGCATCTCTCCTTCTGCAGGCGGTGGTAGTGGTTTTATTAAAACTGATGTAAGAACAGAGAAAGCTCCTTTGGCTGTTGAGAATATTATTTATGAGATGTTACGCATCCGAAATCAGAACGTTAGTGATAAAAACTTGCGTTTGGCTCAAAACAGCTTAATTGGTGCCTACGCTCGTTCATTAGGCGGAATTGCTCTTCAGCGTTTCTTATCTTTTGCAATGGTAAAAGATGATTATAATTTACCTGATGATTACCTAAAAACATATCCTTTTCATATTGGCGAAGTTAGTAAAGAAGATGTAAAGGCCATGGCTATAAAATATGTAAAACCAAACAATTGCCTAATATTTGTAGAAGGTAATGCGAAAGAATTACATGGTAAACTAGAGCAATATGGACCAGTAGAATATTATACCAAAGAAGGTAAAGAAATAAAGTTCTAATACTTAAATTAGACGATCGTAAAAACAAAAAGGACACCGGAAAGGTGTCCTTTTTTAATGCTATAATTTTTAGTTAAAGAATAGAAAATCTTATTCAACTCACTCAATTATCCTGACTATAAGCTATTCAAAAAAGAGGTGAAATTTATATTTCGATCCAATTCCAATTTTCGTCTTAATCGATACCTTCCAATCTCTACCCCTCTAACGGTAATATTCATTAATGGAGCAATTTCTTTGGTGGCCAAATTCATTCTTAAATAAGCACAAAGCCTAAGATCTTTAGAGGTTAGGTTTGGATATTTCTTTTTCAATTTAATAAAGAAATTCTCATGTACTGTATCAAAATAATCTTCGAATACTTCCCAATTTTCTTCTTTATCAATATCTCTATTTACTTTTTTTATTAACCTACGGATATCTTCAGTTACCAATTTGTTTGTCTCCGAATACTTCTTTATTTGCTCTAAATCTCCTTTAAAATCGGTTAAAACCTGATTTTTTTGAATCAAATTAAAGGTGAGATTTGCCAATTCTTTTGCCTTATGCAAGTTATCTGATCTCAGTTTCTCATTTCTTAATCGAATTAGCTCCTTTTCAGATGTTAATTTATCTTGAGTCAATTGCTGTTTTACTCTTTCAGCTTCCTCTTTCTGCTGTTTTATTAACTTACTTTTGGCCTTATCAATTGCATAATGAACTACTATAAACACTGAAAACAAAATCAATAGAAATAAAACAACATAAGCTATTTTCATAAGTCTTGTGAGATACCAAGGAGGTAAAATTGTAAACTCGCAAACTGCAATTTTACTGTATTCCTCTGCATCGTTAATTGCACGAACTACAAAACGATAATCTCCTGCTGGCAGATTGGTAAATTCACGACTATTATCTCTACTCCATTCTGACCACTTTTCGCTAAACCCATATAGGTGTGTTTGATAATAAGCCCGATTGTAATTTGGCGCACCTGCAGCAAAAATAAATTCTATAGAATTGTCAACAAATGCAATTGGTTCTTTAATATCTAGCGAATAACTATTCCTACTGTCAGAAATGTCACCCCAAATATTTCGACCTCCTTTAGATCTTGAGGATATATTAATATTTCTAAAAATCACTGAAGAATAGGTTCCTGTATTATATTTTTTCTCTTCATAATAGTAAAACCCTTCTTCACAACCAATTAGGTAAGCAGAATCATTAATGTGGTAAACATTCTCAAATCCGATGGGATAAGTTCCATCTATAAATTTAAAAGGCTGGTTTCGAGTCTGATAGAATGTATTATTTTTTATCTGATAATGCTTTAATTGCTCTCCAGTATATACCCAAATATCATCAGAATTTTCGCTTACAATATTGCTTACATTCTCATTTTTTGAATTTATTCCTTTCAATAAGTTTGGCGCATAAAACTCCTTTAATTCTCTGTTGTAAAAATAAACCCCACTATCTGCAATGAAATAGAGTTCATTTTCAATCTTTCTAATTTTTTTAATCCTATTCTCCTTCCCTACTCGAGTATGGAATCTTTTCTTCTCCGGCTTGTCCCAATTAAAAGAGTAGATTCCATTATCATATTCTACCCATACGTTCCTCAAGCTATCAAATTCAAAATTATGAATCTCCCTATTTTTTCCATTCAAAAACCCACTTGGTTTTAATATTCCATTTTGTTTTTTTAGCACTATTAAACCATTAGTACTACTGGTAATATAAATATCCTCCTCAAAAGGAACTTCTTTAATAATAGCACCTCCTGGCCTGTGAATTACAGGTTCCATTCTTTGACCATTTATTAAATAAATTCCCGAAGGATGTCCTACATACAATACATCATCAATGGCTGTTAAACCAAAAACATGGCCTGGCAATAAAGATTCAAAATCATTTTCATTCTTGTTATCTAAATTCTTTCTCCACAAACCATGGCTGGTACCTAAATAAACCTCCTGTTTAATTTTTATTGCTGAATAACCAGTTCCCAAGCCTGATTGTGAATTGTAAATCGTAAAAGGAAGATCTTGACGTAATACCGAGATTCCAGCCGAAGTTCCTACCCATAAATTTCCGTACGCATCTAAATTTACCCCAAAAACCGTATTGTTTATTAAACCTCCCTTTTGGTTGATTTTTTTTATAATTTCACGATCAGAACTAACCAACAATAAGCCTTTGTAAAAGGTTTTAAAAACGTATTCATTTGAATCAATTTGTTGTATCCCATCAACAATATAATCCTTCAAAACATTATTCAATTCATTTTCAACAACAACAAGTTTATTATCTTCTATTTGATAAGAATCACCTGAACGTTCCCAAATTACAACACCCTTTGAACCACTTGTAAAACCCCAAATGTGTCGATTTTTCATTTCATCGCTTGTAGTAACATCATTAACTTCACCATCAGAATACTTATACAAACCTGATTTTGGGCTATACAAAAACAACTCGTCATCTACTTTCTGAGCAATACGATAGCTATTATTATTCTCGATAATCCTTATTCGTTTATCTGAATACACCACCAGCTTATTATCAACAACAAATAAGGTTTCATCGTTAATTTGAAAAACTTCGGCTTTACGAAAAGCATTAGAATTGATATGATTTGTAACCAGATGATTTAAGGAATGATACTCTATTTGATTCAATGAATCTCTTTGCAAATAACCAATTCCTTCTTTACCTGCTACATACACTTTATCTTTATGACTTACAGCTAAGGAGTTAATAGGAAATCCTGTTTGTATTTTTTGCCAACTCTCTCCATCAAATTCAATAATTCCATTTTTATCTCCGGCATACATTAATCCATTAGTTGTAGTTACTACAGAATAAATTTTACTTCCACCCTCATACTCTGTCGGACTAAAATTTCGAACCAGCAAAGATCCTTTTTCGTCAGCAAAAAGAGAATAAGGAATTACAATCAGAAATAAAATTAATGAGATATTGGTAAGTTTCATAAATGTGGTTTTTGGGTAGCTAAAAATAGTAGTTTTTTTCCACTTAGAGGTGATTACACCTTAAGTTGATTTGATTATTAATAGCCAATTAAAAGGCTAGAAAACATAAGATTACTTTTCATTGTCGGATAGGAGAACTAGCTTACACATGGGTTGAATATTTGTTCAATTAACAGTGCTATTTGAAAGTTTTCACTTTATTTTATCTAGAATAAAACTATTTCCAACTTGCCGCGTAAATAGATTAGCATTTGTAAATACAGTAGCCTTTATAATATTTCATTTATGAGATTCCTTTTTACCTATATTCTTTTTAGTCTATTTGCCTTATCAGTATTAGGACAAAATAAAATTGATAGTCTTGAGCAAGTATTAAAAACATCTAAAGCTGAAGAGAAAGCTTACATTTACTACCAGTTATCTAAGGAGTTATATTATAAGGATGTGTTGCAAGTAAGATATTATTCTTTAAAGGCAGATTCCCTTTCAGCTATTTATGATATCGACACTACTAGAGTAAATGCCTTGAATAATCTCACCTATGTTTCATTACAAACTGGCACGGTTAGAGATGCATTAATGTATAATCAAAAAGCCCTAGAATTAGCAGAAAGGAAAAATCTGAAGAAAGAAAAAATAAAAAGCATATTCTTTAAGGGATATTACCTATATGCCACAGGGCAGCCCGACAGTTCGCTCGTATATTTAGAAGAGGCATACAAAAAGGCCTTTATAGCCAAGGAAAGTAAAATAAAAATGCAATGCCTAAACACTATGGCTGCTAACTATCTAAATCAGGGAAAATATGAGAAAGCGCTTTCCAATTTTACGAAAGCCTATGAAATTGCTGATAGCTTGCAACTAAAGAAAATGCTTCCAAATATTTCTTTAAATATAGGTACTACACTACTTTATAATGAGGATTTAGAACAGGCTATTGGTTACTTTGAAAATGTAATTGAAATGTCAGATAGTACTGATGTCAATTTGGCCTATGCCTCAGCCTTGAACAATCTAGGATCCTGTTACAGCAGAATGGCAGATCATAAAAAGGCACTAACCTATTTCGAAAAAGCCTTACCTCCTTACCAACAAATAAACAATAAGCTTCAAATTGCACAATTGTATGCAAACTTGGGGCAATCGAATTATCACCTAGGAAGAATTGAAGCCGCTGAGCCTTTTTTGAATAAAGCGATTGAGCTTAATCGGACGAGCAGATCGACCAACCAACTAATAATAAATCTAATAATACTAGGAAACATACAACTACAGGAGAAAGAGTATCTACACGCTAAATATTCTCTTTTTGAAGCCAAGGAATTGGTAGATAAATACAATATTAATTACAACAAAGTGGATTTGTACTTGGCCTTAAGCCATTATTATGAAAGTACCAATCAATATAAAAAGGCATTAGATTTCAAACAAAAACAACTTAACTATAAGGATAGTATTTTTAATGTTGATCATCAGCGTCAAATTACTGAATTGGAAACTAAATTTCAATCCAAACAAAAGGAAAACGAGAATCAAATTCTTCGGAAAGACCTGAGTCTGGAAAAAATGCGAGTA
Organism: Labilibaculum sp. DW002; assembly: GCF_029029525.1. NCBI lineage: Bacteria > Pseudomonadati > Bacteroidota > Bacteroidia > Marinilabiliales > Marinifilaceae > Paralabilibaculum > Paralabilibaculum antarcticum. The sequence goes on from NZ_JAKJSC010000001.1 coordinate 768,613, forward strand.
AAAGAACAAATCAACATCCGTAATTTTCTTCTTGCATTAAGTCTACTCATTATTATCTTGGTTGTTATCCTCTTGAATCGTGCTCGAATAAAAAAACGCACACACAAAATAATTGAAAAGCAAAAAATTGAGCTGGAGAAAGCGAATAATACAAAAGACAAATTCTTCTCCATTATAGCTCATGATTTAAAATCACCCTTTAGTGCATTATTAGGCTTTAGTGAATTATTGGCTACCTCGTATGATGATATGGATGATAAGGAACGAAAATCTTTTATTAATGACTTACATACAGCATCGCAAAGCACTTACAGTTTAGTAGAGAACTTATTAACTTGGTCCAGAATTCAGCAAGGAAACCTTGCCATGACTAAAGAGAAAATCGATATTTTCAATATAATCGCAAATGGAATACTTGCAAACCAATCCACTGCAAAGCTCAAAAACATCGCTATTAATAACAATATTAGCTCTCATGATACGATTTGGGTTAACAAATTTTCAATAGAAACAATTATTGGTAATTTAGTTAGCAATGCGATAAAATTCACCCCCAAAAAAGGAAGTATTGACATCTCGACTGAAGAAAAAAATGGAATGTTAATTGTTTCTATTACTGATACAGGAGTTGGTATGACTAGTGAGCAAGTTCAAAATCTGTTCAAAATTGATAAAAACATTTCTACTACAGGAACAAACAACGAAACAGGAACTGGTTTGGGCTTAATTCTTTGCAAAGAATTTATTGAGCAAAACGATGGTAGTATTTGGGTGAAAAGTGAGCTAGGAAAAGGTTCTATCTTCAGTTTCTCGGTTCCCATTTACAAATAAAAAAGCCGATAAGCAATCAGTCCATCGGCTTCCATTCTTTTAATAATATTTTATCTCAAATTCTCAGGAACCTGAGGTTTCGAAATCAATTCTGTAAACAATTCCCAACGCTTAGCCGAATTTTCTTTTGTTCCTCCTCGGCTTTCAATATATTCTTTCACCAAATCTTGTCCCCAGTTGTAATTTATGATATAGCTACGATAAGTCTCAGGAAATCGGAATGTAGATTCTGATGCTCTTCGTAAAGCATATTTTTCCATCCAAACTCCTGTCTCCTCTTTGCTCCATTTTCCATCTAAATAATTTCGCATGGCAACTGTTCTTGCGTAAGTTAATTCATGTGTCAAAGCCTGAATCTGATAATACAAATCTACTTTTGAAGCATCCAATCCTGCTAAAGGAAAAAGAACCTCCTTTTCGAATTTCATACGATCCTCCTTCGGAAAAACAACATTAATTCCATAATTTGCAGTTCCTTCTGCAATTAAAGATTGTGGGCTAAACAATGGATAAACTGAAAATTCTACCCATTCACGTTTCTTTACCAAATTCGTTTCCAATAAAGAATTGTATACATGATGTCCTGGATAACCTTCATGACTAGCCAAATCAATTGCTCTATCGATTAAAATTGGGAAATCGATATTCACCTGTATCAAGCTGAAATTATTTCCCTTGTACCAGTTGTATCCTGCCCACGCTTTATCGGTAACGTATTCCAACTCAAAATTTTCATTTTCTGGCAAATCAATATGCATTTTCGTTCTTCTTCTCGACTCTTCAATGGCTGCACGAAAAACAGCATCTACCTTGTCTTTCGGAATAATAAAAGCTTTATTAAAAGCTGCAACTCTATCAATTAAATCTCCCTCACCAGATAAAATTTTATCAAGCTTTGCAATTACTGCGGCAAAGTGCTCATCTTCAAAATTAGGAACAACAGCATCATATAATCGATTGGATTCTTCGTCGAATGTAAAGCTTTTGCCTCCTAACATTTCTACTCTGGCCTTAACTGCAATTAATTGCTTCTCCAAATATTGCTTTCGAAGACTCAACATCTTCTCTTTTGGGTCAACCGAAATCTTTGCCAGTGTAGTTTCAAACTGTTCCAGCTTACTTAGAAGCTTTTTAACGGGTATCTCGTCTTCTTTTAAAGCTTCCACTTCCTTCTTCCATTCGTCAGGACCATAATATGCATCAACATACATTGGATCGTACAAGCCAATTTCTAATATAGTTTTTACATATTTTTCAGCTAAAGAATTCATCAAAACATTAGCATCTTGCTTTTTAGTACAGCCCAGAAAAAGCGAGCTTAACAGAAGTAGTAATAAAGTATTTTTCATCGGTTGTGTTTAAGCAGTTTGTTTAAAATCATACCAAAAGTAAGAAAAGCAAACTTATTTTTCGATCACATTTGACAATAGATACAAAGCCTATTAAGATTCTCACTTATTTCTACTATTTTAGATTGAATTTATATAAATCAGATAATAAGAATGGACCCTATATTACTCAAAACACCTCTCACTGCTGCCGATATTAATACATTAATTGAAGGTGGCGCTAATGATATGGATATCAATCAAAACAAAAGAGATGAGATACAAGAAGAAGCAGAAAAGCTATCTCAAGATTTTGTTGACGCAATTAGCTACCACATGAAAAATGGTGAAGAGCCAGATGCTTCTTATGCATTTCAAATTGCCCTAGCATTTAATAAAATGCTTGAAACCTACCGACAAGTTTTTGCCGATAATCATAAAAAGGATTTGTTAGTTGCCTTCGGAATAAGTGCTATATGGATGGGAATTCTAAATGGGCTTGATGCTGAAAGTGGTATTATGCCCAATCATCCATTCAAAAGGGAAATTGCCAATACGATCAGAGCAATTACCGATATTTTAGACGAACAAAAAAGACAATAACATAAAAATCCCCGTAAGGAATTACTTCCAAACGGGGATTTTATTTTTAGTATAAAGCGATTCTATTTATTGTCCTGTGAGAATTTACGCCCCGCATGAAGAGCATCGATGTTCATTTTAACAACATCCTCACCTTTTCTACCAAAAATCTTACGAATACCTTCTTCTAAATACTCAAAAGGCACATCAATAAATGGAGAAGCTGCACCTAACATGACGAAGTTGAAAGCTCTTGTAGAACCTGTTACTTCTTTTGCAATCTCATCAGCATCAATCAATACATAGTTTGGAAGAGCCTCAATCGTCTTTACCAACTCTTCTTCATTTGGATAATTAGGAATGTTGATGAAAGGAGATGAATTTGCTACCACATAACCACCTTTTTTAAGGAATGGCAAATAGCGCAATGCCTCCATTGGCTCCACTGACAAAATAATATCAGCGCCACCTTTAGGAATTAAATCTGAATAAATAGGTTTATCAGAAATTCTCATGAATGACTGAACATCACCACCACGCTGACTCATACCGTGAGTTTCAGCTTGTTTCATGTGTAAATTGTTATCTAAAGCAGCAGATCCTAAGGCAGCAGCAATGGAAAGAATTCCCTGTCCGCCTACACCTGCAATAACCATATCTGTTTTCATAATTCTATATTTTTGAATGTTTAGGTTTAAGATTAAATTAAGCTTTTGCAGCTGCTTTTTTCAATGCTTTTTTGATCTTCTGGTCACGAACATTTTTCTGAACGCAAATACGACGTGGAATAATTACTGATACACCTTGGTAATCTAATTCCTTACGAATAATATCCTTTACATCATCATGCTTCTTAGGTAAAGAAGTGTAAACATGAATATGATCAGGATGAACACCTAAACCAGCACATATATCTTCTAATTTACCTTTAGCAGAAGATTTTTGTCCACCTGTCATTGAGATAGACTCATTATCAGAAATAATAACAGTAATTGGAGAATTCTCGTTGATTGCATCCAATAAACCAGTCATACCCGAGTGAGTAAACGTAGAGTCACCAATCATTGCTACTGAAGGAATAAGACCTGCATCAGCAGCACCTTTAGCCATAGTGATTGAAGCACCCATATCAACCACTGCATTAATAGCACGGTATGGAGGTAAAGCACCTAATGTGTAACATCCGATATCAGAGAAAACACGACCTTCACCATATTCAGCGATTACTTCATTCAGCGCCTTGTATACATCATGATGATGACAACCAACACACAATGCTGGTGGACGTGCTGCTACCATTTCCGGAACCGGCATACCTTCAACAACTTCAAAACCTAATGCAGCTCCTACCATATCAGGGTTCAACTCCCCATCACGAGATAGTGTACCATCAAGACGACCAATTACCTTATCATTTTCTAAGAAGCCTTTTAACATCTCCTCAACTACTGGATAACCATCCTCTAAAACCAGAACTTTATCACATTCGCTGGTGATTTTTTGAATCATTTTACGAGGAATTGGATACTGGCTAATTTTTACAACTGGATAAGGACAATCTCCATTCGGATAATTCTCCATTAAGTAGTTGTATCCTAAACCGCAAGCAATAACACCCATCGATTTATCGGCAGCATCAGTATACGTATTGAATGAAGATTCTTCTGAAGCCAATTCGAATTTTTCCTGATTGCTCAACAACATTTTATAGCGCTTGCGAGCAATTCCTGGAAGCAATACAAATTGAACCTTATCTTCAGGTAATTTCATGTGGTTTTGAGGAGTAACTTCAGTAGCCCTTGTGATCCCAGCACGAGAGTGAGCCAAGCGAGTGGTAATTCTCATTAACACAGGAATTTCACAAGCTTCAGATAATTCAAATCCAAAACGAGTCATTTCATATGCTTCCTGCTGATTTGATGGCTCCAAGATTGGAATCATAGCAAATTTGGCATACACACGTGAATCCTGCTCATTTTGAGAAGAGTGCATAGATGGATCATCAGCAATGGTAACTAACATACCACCATTAGATCCTGTAATAGCCGCGTTCATAAAACAGTCAGCTGCTACATTCAAACCTACGTGCTTCATACAAACCATAGATCTTTTTCCAGCATATGACATACCTAAGGCAGTTTCCATAGCCGTTTTTTCATTCGCAGACCACTCACTGTGAATCTTACGTTCTGCGGCAAGTTTTGAATGCTGAATGTACTCTGTAATTTCTGTAGAAGGTGTTCCTGGATAAGCGTAAACACCTGACATTCCAGCGTCAATTGCTCCTTGAGCAATAGCTTCGACACCTAATAATAGTGACTTTTGCATTTTGTGTATGTTTAACTATTTTGTATAATTCTGAATATTTGACAGATAGCACTTATCAATGCTAAAAATCATGTATCTATAAATTATTCAATGATGCACATGTACATCACTTACAATTTACTCCAAAAAAAAATATAACGAAAGAAAGATGACCCATATGGATCATGATAAGGAAAGGATATTAAAGTCCTCCGAAGATTTCAAGGTAGCATACAAGGTAAGCCATCACATAAAACTTAATTGCAAGAAAATCCATTTGTTTACTTAAAAATTGTAATTAAATACAAGTGTTATTCCTAATAATTGTTAGCAATATTACCAATATTTGATTTAAAGTCAATAAAATTAAAAGTAAAAACAAGAAGTTTAGAATTATTTCAAATAACGAAAACGGTTGCATAGATTTAACCAAAAAGGCTTAAACCTTGCTTTTCAGTAGATTGAAAGCACAATACATTACAAAATAGCACTATTATTTCTTTAAAAATAAATTTGCTTTAATTCGTCCAAAAGAATCAAAAACGAATCGGTTGGCCAAAAGAATACTCAACATCAAATTCAATGAGCAACCAACAAATATGGCTATCATGATTAGAATTTGGTATTTTATGGCAACAACAGGAGAACTACCACCAAGAATCTGACCTGTCATCATACCTGGCAAGGAAATTAGACCAATAACCGACATGGTGGCAATTAAAGGATTTAAACCACTCTTTATAGCAGAACGAATAAAAGGTGCAAGAGCATTCTTTTTGCTGTTGCCATTAATTAAAAGGAAGTAATACAATTCCTGTTCTTTACTTAAGCGGGTAAAATAATTATTGATTCCAACAATGTTGTGATTTAGAGCATTTCCCAAAACCATTCCCGATATAGGTATGAAGTATCTGGCATCGAATACATAATCCAGTCGAATTACAAATCCCAGAAAAAATGTATCTATTATAAGGATGCTAATAAATCCTGATAAGGCAAATGGTAGAATAAAATATCGATAGGCTAAACCTGCCCTTTTAATGGTTGTAAAAGTGCCAACAAAAATCATGGAACAAACCCAAATCAAATTCACCCAAGCATTATTCCATTCGAAGATATACTCCAAATAAAAGGCAATTAAAGAAAGTTGAATCAGCATTCGAATCATCGAGATAACCGTCTCTTTAATAATTTTAACCTTAAAGTAGATAAAGCCTGCAATAGGAATTAGCATCAGTAAAAACCCCAATGCTAAACTCTCTATACTTATATCAATGATTTCCTTCATAGTTTAATCGTTCGATTGCAATAACTAATCCATTTCTCATTATGCGATGTAGATATTATTGTAGTATTCTTCAAAGAATCCAAAGTCCGAAATAAAAGATCAATAGAACTATCGTCTAATGCAGAAACGGGTTCATCAAGAAATAAAATAGGCTTATTGAGACTTAAACATGCGGCCATTACAATTCGCTGCTTTTGACCTCCACTTATTTCGGTAAAGCTATTTTTTTCTCCGCAGTTTAAAACATCCAATTGATTCAAAAACATTCGAAAATTTTCCTTTTGATCTTCATTCATTTGAAGCAAGTCAATTAATTCAGATCCAGAATCGACAGGAAGGTTAATGTTCTGAGGTAACCAAAGCATTCTACTTCTGATCTGTTCTATGTTTTCTCCATTCAATTCCAGCCCGTCTACATGTATTTTTCCAGATTGAGGTATCAAAAATCCCATCAGCATTTTTAATAAGGATGACTTTCCCTTACCTGAAGGTCCACTGAAACACATAGATTCCCCTACTTCAAGTTCAAAACTAAGATCCTCACAAATAACTTGTTGGGGGAAACTTAAATTTATATTCTCACATTTTATCATGACATTCGATCTATACCCTAAAGAAAATAATATTCTTTCAATTCTCGTATCAAATTGCAATTCTTTCTTTCGTAATTCATGGTTTAATCAGTCAATCTGCATAATGGGAATATTCTCATTTAATTTACATGTGAAACAATTCACAATACCCCATAACACCCTTATTTTAAGTTGACACAGCTCCTATAGAAAGTTTGAGGTGTTGTATAACATATCGACATTTCAATACTAAATGGTATTAAATTTCATTAAAACATTACTTTCGCACTTCATATATGTGGATATCTACATATAAAGATGATGAATATAACTTTTTGATATTATAAAATGGCAAAATATTTAATCGTTGGAGGTGTGGCTGGTGGTGCAACAACGGCTGCGCGTTTAAGAAGAATAGACGAATCAGCAGAAATCATCATGTTCGAAAGAGGAGAGCATATTTCCTATGCTAACTGTGGCTTACCCTACTACGTAGGTGGAGTGATTACAGAACGTGAAAACCTATTACTACAAACTCCAGAGAGTTTTAACAAAAGACTTAATGTTGATGTTAGAATTCACAATGAAGTCGTTAGAATCGATCGTGAGAACAAATTGGTAGAAATAAACGATCTTCTAAACAAAACTTCTTATACAGAATCATACGATAAGCTTATCGTTTCGCCAGGTGCTGAGCCTATTAAACCACCAATCCCGGGTATTAATGATGAAGCCATTTTCACCGTTCGCAATGTAAAAGACACGGATAAGATTAAAGGCTTTTACGATGAGAAAAAACCTAAGAAGGCCGTTGTAGTTGGCGCAGGGTTTATTGGTCTCGAAATGGCAGAGAATCTTCATCATATGGGTATGATGGTAACTATAGTTGAAATGGCTGACCAGGTGATGACACCTCTTGATTATGAAATGGCAGCTGAGGTACACATGCATCTTAAAACTAAAAACGTTGAGTTTTATTTAAAAGATGGCGTATCTGAATTTAATCGCGAAGGTGATAAACTAAACATCCATTTACAGTCGGGTCGTAAGATAGATGCTGATATGGTTATTCTGTCCATTGGTGTGCGTCCGGAAACCAAACTAATTAAAGAAGCTGGCCTTGAATTGGCACCAAACGGTGGAATTAAGGTAAACGAATATTTACAAACGAGCGATTCAAATGTATATGCCTTAGGTGATGCCATTGCATTTCCTCATCCTATCACAGGAAAATACATGAATGCATATTTGGCTGGTCCTGCAAACAAGCAAGGAAGAATATTGGCCAACAATTTAGTTTTAGGTCACAAGCAAAAATACAAAGGCTCTATTGCAACGGCTATTGCTAAAGTATTTGATATTACTGTAGCCTCAACCGGACTTGCTGAGAAAGTTCTTAAAAAAGAAGGCATTAAGTATATTTCAAATATTACACATGGTGCATCGAATGCCGGCTATTATCCGGGAGCCATGCCTACTACCATCAAAATCATGTTCGATCCTGAAACAGGCAAATTGTTTGGTGGACAAATCATTGGTTATGTAGGTGTTGATAAGCGTATCGATTTAATTGCAACCGTACTCAAAAATAAGGGTAGCATTTACGATCTTCAGGAGATTGAGCATGCCTATGCCCCACCATTCTCATCTGCAAAAGATCCGGTGAACCAAGCAGGTTTTACCGCAGGTAATATTATTGAAGGCTTAGTCAATATTATTCATTGGGATGAATTGCACCAACTACACGCACCCAATAACTTTATTTTGGATGTGAGAACGCCGGATGAGTTTGAGCTTGGACAAATTGAAGGTGCCGTAAATATTGAAGTCGATAAAATTCGTGAACGTATAGACGAAATTCCCAAGGACAAAAAGATTATCATTTATTGCGGTGTTGGGCTACGTGGTTACTTTGCTGCCAGAATTCTGATGCAAAGAGGCTTTAAGGATGTTGTAAACCTAAGTGGTGGTTACAAAACTTACGAGCATGCTACTTGCAAACAAAGCAACGAAGATATTTTTGAGTCGAGTTATATTGCTAACGATGGTCATATCTACCGTGGGAAAGATAAGGATGCCGAAGACGAGAAAGATATCAAAACCATTGAGATTGATGCTTGTGGTTTGCAATGTCCCGGACCAATTATCAAACTGAAAAAAGAAATTGATAAACTTGAAGATGGTCAACGTCTTCGTCAGAAGGTGACTGATGCCGGCTTTACAAAAGATGTGGCATCCTGGTGTAAAATGACAGGAAACAAGCTGATTTCTTGTGATTCAGAAAAAGGCATTATCTCGGCTGTTATCGAAAAGCAAAGGAAAAATGGTGCAACGACCAATACCAATATCGAATTACCAAAGAACAAAACCATGGTCGTTTTCTCCGATGATCTGGATCGTGCTTTGGCTTCACTGGTTATTGCAAACGGTGCAGCAGCTACGGGTAGCAAAGTCACCCTGTTCTTCACCTTTTGGGGACTTAACGTAATTAAGAAAACGGACAAACCTCGTGTTGAGAAAGATCTTATGGGTAAAATGTTCGGTAAAATGATGGCTAGCGATGCTGGTAATCTTAAGCTATCGAAGATGAACATGATGGGCATGGGTTCTAAGATGATGAAGAAGAGAATGCTTTCGAAAAAGGTTGATTCTCTTGAGGATCTATTGAAAACTGCTATGGACAATGGAGTTGAGATGATCGCCTGCCAAATGTCGATGGATGTGATGGGCGTTGATGCTGCTGAATTGCTTGAAGGTGTAGAAATTGGCGGTGTTGCCACTTACCTTGAAGAAGCTGAACAATCAAATATCAACTTGTTCATCTAAATATTATTAAACAAAAAGAAGGGCTGTTTCATAATTTGAAACAGCCCTTCTCTTTGTATTAAATTAAATTTCACAACTCAATCCTAAGTTTTTTAAAATGAGATATTATCCGTTTGATTATCATTACTTAAACAAATCAATTTAATTTTTGCTCAAGCCAATAAATCATTCTTTTTTTCTGGACTTTAGTGTGTTTTTTTTGTAATTTGAGTATTACCATTTTTTAAGAGTTATTCGAAATATTTTGAACTGATCCCCACCCTCTCCAATTCTAACAATTTTTTAAAATATTATAGTTTCAATTGCCTTCAACCTTAATCGGAAATCTCAAAACTCAACTTGGTAATTGATAACATGTTTTAGTGCAAATCTAATATTTCTCTCAAACCAAGGAGAATTATTAGTGGTTAGTGGTTAACCGAAATAGCAGAGTTTTTCCAGTCCCTTTTTTGAAAAGTTCTGCTATTTCTTTTTTAACAATTCATTTCTTCCCAATTAACAAGGCTATAAGTAAGGCTCGTTCAATTAAGCTGTGTCGCAAAATATACTCTGACTTTTGCTTATCAAAACCTCCAATCGGTCCCAATCCATCAATTTTAGGAATATGCTGATCGATATTGCAAATATCTGCAGAACTCCATCGATGTTCTGGTAAAACCCTTGCATCAATAGAGTTAGCAATCGACTTCACCCTATCGAATAAATCATTATTAAGTGTTGAATCAACCATTGGAGGTCGCATTACACCACCCTCAAATTGAGTCTGAAACATTCGATTTTTACTCCTTGGTATCGCAACAAGTTTCTTAATTTTTGTTTCTGCTTGTTGAAATTCTTCCATGGAATTAAATCGTACACTAATCTTGGATGATCCGTATGCTTGAACTTTAAAAATATTCGATTTAAATTCGGACTGATAGGGTGCGATTACATTTTCTGGATTATTTTTACTTAAATCAACTATAGAAGCAATTGTTTTAAAGAAAAATTGGGATACCGTTGTCACATTCTCTGCAGCACTAGCATCTATCAACTTAATATCATACGAAAAAGATGCCGATCCTGAACGTGAGGTGATTACAGTTCCTTCCGCTCCTCCTCCATGCATACTTAAAACTTCTTTTGCATTATTTGCTTTTTCACGAATAATATTCTTCGAGAATTTACCACTTATTGATGAATCAGTAATCAGCAATATTCCAACTTTTGTTTTGCGAATTAATTTAGAAAAACGAAGAGCTTGCAATGCTGAAATACATGCTACAATTCCTCCTTTATTTTCCCAAACACCTGTTCCATAAAGATGGTGTTCTGTTTCTTGATAGCTCTCATGTTTTGGCATTGTAAGAAAATCATCGACAGGCAAGAGCAAAAGATAATCAAGTTTTTCATCAAATGAATTTGAAAGGTACATCATATTCCCAACTTCAAACTGCGGAAATATTTCGTTCGTAAACCCTAACTGAGTAAGCTCTTCCTTTATAATATTTGTGCACTTGTTTACTCCTTCAATATTTCTAACGTGAGAATCGATATTGACCAGCTTCTCGAGTAATTTTTCTGAATTTTGCTGTCTGCTTCTCAAAAAAGAACGCAATCGACTATTGAATGAGAGTTTTTTATGCTTTTCTCCTGGTAGTTCAGACATCAAACTATTTGAAAAATAACGAACAGCTGCAACATCCAACATTTTATTAACCAGCTTAGGAAAATCATAACCCGCTACCTTTGCTGCTGTTGGATAGGAACCCGTTTCTCCCATACTAGCCATTGAATTGATTTCTAATAAGTAGATATTGTTATTTTCATCCATTCTAATATCAACTCTTGCAAAATCTCTTAATTGAAGAGCTTTAAAAGCTTCAATACTTTGACGCACCATTTCGTTTGTCACCTCTTTGGGTAAATCGGCAGGGCAAATTTTTCTTTTAGGAGCCTCTTTTTTATCAGTTACCGTTTGTATGGCATCTGGATCATTGTTTAAATCAATTTCCAGAATAGGAAAAGTCTCAACCGGCTCATTGCCTAGAATTCCAACGCAAAACTCTCTTCCTCTAATAAATTGTTCTGCTAGCGCTTGTTGTTGAAATTCTTTTACAATAAAGTTTACAGATTCTCTAAGATCCTCTTCATTATAAACGACCTTTAATCCAAATGAAACACTTTCCATTTTAGGTTTCACAATCACTGGAAACTTAACCACACTCAAATCTTCTTCAGGCGTATTAAATACCCAAAAGTCTGGCGTTGGCAAATTGTTATTTTTCCAAATAACTTTCGTCAAAACTTTATCCAATGCAAGCGCATGTCCTGATGGAGAAGAACCTACATAAGGTATTCCCAGCATTTCAAGCATTGATGGAATATGAGTGTAACGACTTTCTCCTTGGATACCATAAGCCATATTGAAAACCATTCCCATCTGTTCGCCATCAACGACTTTGGGCATAAAATTTTCTAAGCGCTCTATAATTTGCTTGTTTCCATCAAGAATCGCAACATTATGCCCAGCTTTTTCAAGACTTTGGGCTACTTTTTTTACTGTTGCCTCATTATAAAACTCCTTATTTTGCATTCCAAAAGTATTTATTACTCCATGAATGTCTTTGTTATAAATCAATGCTATTTTCACTTGATATACTTATAATTGTTATGACCTAACTTTTAAATTATCGTAATTCCAATACGATCCAAACTGCTAAATAATTTTGCAAATTCGGAGAAAATTCTCTACCATCATCATTCCGTCTTTACCCGAAACCTCAGGATGAGATTGAAAACCATAAATCGGTTTGCTCTTATGTTTTATGATTTCGTTCGAACAAGTATCTGAACCAGCTAAGCTTTCAAACTGTTCTGGAAGTTCTGAAACATGAAAAGAATGCCGTTTAACCAAATTCACTTGCGCAGTATCTAGTCCGTTAAATATTGGATCATCAGATTTAGTAATGGTGATGATTTCCTTTTTTGCATGATACTCAGGAAGTTTTTTAATTCTTCCGCGATAACTAACCGCAATAATTTCGTGTCCAAGACAAAAGCCCAATACAGGAACATCAAAATTCATTAAGGCAACATAATTTGAGGTCAGATTTAATGGTTCATATGGATTCCCTTTCCCTCCAGATAATATTATTCCTTTTATCTTGGATTTAGCCGACAGCGTAATGGGTTGATTGTGGTCAAAAAATACATAATCAAAATCTTGTTCCGACAAGTATTGTCTCTTAAATTTTTTAATAAACGCACTCTGATTATCAATTATCAGTAACATATCGATACATTTAAAACTGTTTGAAAAATTTAAACTTTAACACTGATAAGAAGGTACAAAAAAGGCAACAAAATCATTCCTTTGATTTTCTTGCCCTTCTAATCCTTTAATTGATGTACTATGTAGTAATTACGGGCCTAATCATCATCGTCCTCATCATCTTCTGAGAATAAATAATCTACATCAGCATACTTATCTTCATATTTTTCACGTCTATTTGAGAGCAAAACACCATCCTCATCATAATCAGAATCTTCCTCGATAAGTTCCAAAGCCTTACGAATTGACATTCTAACCATGTAAATTTTTTCATCAGTTTCGAATGGAAGAGCACTAACCAGTTCTCCTTTCGAATTTGTAAATTCGATCAAATTATCAATATAGCCATCAGGATAATATAATTTTAATTGCTCCTGTATTTCTAGAGTGAGCTTTTCGTAATTCTGAATTACTTTGGGTTTTGAAATTTGAGTCATGATTATTAATTATTAGAAATTAAGGCATAAATCTTAATAAACTACCAGCCTAATAAATAGGCAAAAATTAAAGGAACGACTATTGTTGCATCAGATTCTATAACAAATTTTGGCGTATCAATTCCTAATTTACCCCAAGTGATTTTCTCATTAGGTACAGCACCTGAATACGATCCATAACTGGTTGTTGAATCAGAAATTTGACAGAAGTAACTCCAGAATGGCGTATCGCTCCTTTCCATATCCTGATAAAGCATTGGTACAACACATATTGGGAAATCACCTGCAATACCACCACCAATCTGGAAGAATCCGATTCCTTTGTCTTCGGCATTTTCAGTATACCAATCGGCCAACCATGTCATATATTCAATTCCTGACTTCATAGTTGATGCCTTAAGTTCTCCTTTAATGCAATATGATGCGAATATATTACCCATTGTAGAATCTTCCCAACCAGGTACTACAATTGGTAAGTTTTTCTTTGCTGCTTCTAGCATCCAACTATTTTTTGGATCTATTTCATAGTATTGCTCCAAAACACCTGATAGGAGAAGTTTGTACATAAACTCGTGTGGAAAATAGCGTTCTCCATTCTTTTCGGCTTTTTTCCAAATATCAAAAATATGCTTCTGTAAGCGGCGGAATGCTTCTTCCTCTGGAATACAAGTGTCGGTAACACGGTTCAACCCACGCTCTAAAAGCCTCCATTCATCCTGAGGTGTCAAATCTCTGTAATGCGGTACTCTCTCGTAATGCGAATGAGCAACCAAATTCATAATGTCTTCTTCCAGATTTGCGCCAGTACAGGTGATGATTTGCACCTTATCCTGACGAATCATTTCTGCTAATGATCGTCCTATTTCTGCTGTACTCATTGCACCAGCAAGAGTAATCATCATTTTCTTCCCTTCAGCAAGATGTTTTTCGTAAGCCTGAGCCGCATCTATAAGAGTTGCCGAATTAAAATGACGATAATGCTCTAAAATGAATTTTGAAACAGATCCTTTATTTTCCATGATTTTCGAATTTGTAGCTTAAAAGCTTATAATACAATTTGGCAGTCAAAAAATCCGAGGCTTTTTGCCCTTCTTGTGGTGCCAACTCCACAATATCAAAACCCACAACATTTTTGTTGCGGAATACTTGACGTAAATACGCAATAACGGTATACCAATCCAACCCTCCGGGTTCTGGAGTTCCCGTGGATGGCATAATCGATGGATCAAAAACATCCAAATCAATAGTGACATAAACATGATTGGTCATCCTATTCAAGGAAGCATCCATCCAACCCATTTTGCGATGAATATCCTCAGCCAGAAAACATTTGTCCCGATTTAAATAAGGCAATTCACAGCTATCCATACTGCGGATTCCCACCTGAATTAAATTGGTGTTCTTACTCGCGTTGTGCAATGCACATGCATGATTGCATTTTGATCCATCGTATTCCGATCTCAAATCTGCGTGAGCATCTAACTGCAAAACCGTTAGATTTTTGTACCTCTCATAAAAAGCCTTGATAATACCAATGCTTACAGAATGTTCTCCACCAAAAAAAGTGGGGAATTTCCCTGTTTTTAAAATATCATTGCTTTTTTGATAGACCATGGAACACATCGATTCTGGTGAAGACGATTCCTTAATATCAGGTAAAATGTGAACCCCTGTTTTGTATACCTCCGAATCAGTCTCAATATCGTACAACTCCATGTTTTCCAATGCTCTTAAAAAAGCAGGGAATGCTTTATCTGCTCCTTTACCCCAAGTGCTTGTTCCATCATAAGGAATGGATTGCAAAAGAGTGGCAGCATCTTCAAACGAGCAATACTCATCTTCTATTCCTGCAAAATTTCTCATTTTTTCTTGTATCCTAACAGTTTAAACATTTCATCGGCTGATTGTTCATTTCTATACACGTAGTCGAAAAAATTACCCTTTTCATCCCTATCAATTATAACGTGCTTTGGAGATGGTATTAAGCAGTGCTTGATCCCGCCATATCCACTAATGGAATCCTGATAGGCTCCCGTATGAAAAAATCCAACATACAAAGGTTCTTTTTCCTCTCTTGAATAATCAGGTAGTAAGACTTCTTGATTTAAGTCTTCAGAGTTATAATAGTCGGAGTGATCACAACTAATGCCACCAATGTTTACACGCTTATATTCATTTTTCCATTTATTAATTGGTAGTAAAATAAATTTTTCATGAATAGACCAGGCATCAGGTATCGTATTCATTAGACTGTTGTCAATAATATACCACGACTCCGTATCGTTTTGCTGTTTTTGTTCTAAAACTTTAAAAATAATAGCTCCGCTTTCTCCAACCGTGTATTTGCCAAACTCGGTATAAATATTGGGTTCAGGAATATTTTCCGCTTCGCATGCATTTTTAATGTTTGAAACAATTTCATTGATCATATAATCATAATTGTATTCAAAGCCTAAGTTGTTTCTAATGGGAAAACCACCACCTAAATTGAATGAATCCAGGGTATCACTCTCTTTCTTCAATTCAGTATATACCTTTAACGCCTTTTGAAATTCTCCCCAATAGTAAAGGCTATCCTTAATTCCTGAATCCACAAAAAAATGTAGCATTTTCAATTCAAATTTAGGATTGTCTTTAATTTTTGTTTTATAGAATTCAATTATTTCTGAATGACTAATGCCTAATCTTGATGTATAATAAGCCGATTGGGGTTCTTCATTAATTGCCATCCTTAAACCAACTTTCACCACTTGATCTTTCACAATATTTTCTAGTCGATCCAATTCTTTCACGCTATCAAAAATGATGATACTATTTGTAAAGCCAAACTCCTGCATGGCAAGAATTCGTCTCAAATAGTCATCCGTTTTGTAACCATTGTGTACAATGATCCTGTCCTTTTCAATTTTATTCTCTTTATAGAGGTTTAATATTAAATCGATATCAAACGACGATGAGGTTTCTAAATTGACATTATGCTTTAATGCTTCTCCAATTACATGTGCAAAATGATTACATTTTGTGCAATAACAATAATGATACTTACCATTATAGTTGTTTTTCTTTATGGCTCGATTAAAAAGATTACGAGCTTTTTTTATCTGATCTCCAATTTTAGGCAAGTAGAAGAAACGGAAAGGAGTACCGTGTTTTTCAATTAGATATTTTAAAGAGATACCTTGAAAGGTTAGAAAGTCATCTCTTAAATCAAAGCCTTCCTGAGGGAAGTAGTAGCTTTGCTCGATCAAATCAAAATAAGTATTTTTCATTTATAAAACCATATAAGATAAATGTTGTTTTAATCTGCGTTTTTTTTGCAAATAAAAACATTTTTTCAATTCAAAATACATTTACGAAAAAAAAATGCATCAAAAAGATGCATTTTTTTCAACCGATGACATTCAATCCCTTATAAACTCTATGATTCAACCTCCATGTACGTTCCATGGCCTTATGTTATTTTATTATTCACCCTTTTCTTCAATCTTATTATCAATATATTCTTCTTCCAAGTTCTCTTCCTTTGATTTTCGAAGACGTAAATAAACCAAACCCATAACACTTAAAAAGCCAATCACCTTAACATATTGCTTAAATATCGCTCTTGATTGAGCTGTCCAGTCTTCTGTCAATTCTGGAATCCCATTTACAACTAATACGGTACAAATAGAAATCAGTAAAATAAATAGTAAGAGGATTGTAATTGTTTTCTTATTCATAAAATTTAAAATAGTAAGAATTATTTGATGTTAAAATAAATCCAAAAGGATCTTTTTGAACTGACAAGGTAAGCAAATCTATTACGAAAATCATCTCATATTTTTACAATCCATCTATTAATCTGACTGATTATTACTGCTTCTTATTTTATTTTTTCATGAATGCAGAATTTCATATATTGAGATATCTAGATTTAAACTATTAACCAAAATAGATAACACATGATTGATAAGATTAGTACTCTTGGTGGTTATATCCATGAATATCAAAAGAGTGTCGAGAATCCAGAAGCTTTTTGGAGTCGAATTGCAGAAAGTTTTTTTTGGAGAAAAAAATGGGATAAGGTATTGGATTGGAATTTTTCGGAACCTCGAATCAATTGGTTTGTTAACGGAAAAATGAACATTACCGAAAACATTTTTGAAAGACACCTATTTACTCGTGGAAATCAGCCAGCAATCATCTGGGAACCAAATGATCCTAAAGATGAAAATAGAGTATTAACTTATTCTGAATTATTTGAAGAAGTTCAAAAATTTGCCAATGTCTTGCTTGAATTGGGCATAAAAAAAGGAGATCGAATCGCAATTTATATGCCTATGATTCCTGAATTGGCAATTGCTATGTTAGGCTGTGCAAGAATTGGAGCAATTCATTCCATCGTATTTGCGGGTTTTTCATCGAATTCTTTAGCGGATCGAATTAAAGATGCTGAAGCCAAATTGGTAATCACATCGGACGGAGGATATCGAGGCAATAAAACAATCCCAATTAAAGATATTGTTGACGAAGCTGTAGCAACTTGTCCTACAATTGAAAAGGTAATTGTTGTTCAACGTACCAATACGAAGATTGCTTTTAATGATAAAATCGACCTGTGGTGGCACGAATGCATGGCCAATGCTGAAGAAGTAAATCAAGCTGAGTTAATGGATGCTGAAGATAATTTGTTCATCCTTTATACTTCAGGTTCTACTGATAAGCCAAAAGGTATTGTGCACACATGCGGAGGTTACATGGTTTATTCAGCTTATACTTTCAAAAATGTTTTTCAATACAGCGATGGAGACATTTATTTTTGCTCTGCTGATATTGGTTGGATCACTGGTCATTCCTATATTGTTTATGGTCCTTTATTAAATGGTGCAACAACAATGATGTTTGAAGGAATACCAACCTATCCTGATGCTGGAAGATACTGGGATATCGTAAATAAATACGAGGTTGCCCAATTTTATACTGCTCCTACTGCCATTCGTTCTTTAATGTCGATGGGACAAGAATACGTCGAAAATAAAGATCTTTCCTCATTAAAGGTCTTGGGAACTGTTGGAGAACCAATTAACGAAGAAGCCTGGCACTGGTATCACGATCATGTTGGAAAAAATCGTTGCCCAATTGTAGATACTTGGTGGCAGACCGAAACTGGTGGAATTTCCATTAGCCCTATTGCAGGAATTATTCCTACCAAACCAGGATTTGCAACTTTACCTCAGCCAGGAATTCAACCTATTATTGTTGATGGCGAAGGGAAAGAATTGTCTGGGAAAAGTGTTGAAGGAAATTTATGTATCAAATACCCATGGCCTGGCATGCTTCGAACCATTTGGGGAGATCATGAACGATTCAAGAAAACCTACTTTAGCACCTTCGACAATTTATACTTCTCGGGAGATGGAGTAAAGCGTGATGAAGATGGCTATTATCGCATTTTAGGAAGAGTTGATGATGTGATTAACGTATCTGGGCATCGAATGGGAACGGCAGAAGTAGAAAATGCCATTAATGAGCATCCATTGGTAAATGAATCGGCTGTTGTAGGCTTTCCACACGATATTAAAGGTCAAGGAATTTATGCCTTCGTAGTTTGTGGAGAATTATCAACTGGTGGCGCAGAAGGCATCAAAACAAGTATCCGTAAAGGTGTTACCAAAATAATTGGCCCTATTGCGAAGCCAGACAAAATACTCTTGGTAAAAGGATTACCGAAAACCAGATCGGGTAAAATAATGCGACGAATATTAAGGAAAATTGCCCAAGGAGACTTCGATAACTTTGGAGACATATCTACCCTATTAGACACCTCAGTGGTAGAAGAAATAATTAACGGCGCATTAGAAGATGTGAAACAATAGAAAATTAAAAGCTTATCAATAGGATAAGCTTTTTTTCATGACCTTTCACCTCTAATAATAGCAAATCAAATTACAATTGATTATTTTGAAATACAAAGCAAAATAAATACAAATGAAAAAAGAATTTCTGGGTTTAAGAACAACCGTTTATAAAGTGAACGATTTAAAAAAGGCAAAAGAATGGTATGAGAAAGCATTCAATACTCAAGCCTATTTTAACGAAGATTTTTACGTTGGATTTACTATTGGTGGATACGAATTAGGCTTATTGCCTGATCCTAATTCATCGATAGCTAAAACCGAGAATGTTGTTGCCTATTGGGGAGTTGACGATATAAACGAAAGCTACGAAAGACTAATTAAAGCTGGAGCAATTGCAAACGAAAAACCTGAAAATGTTGGTGGAGAACTTTGGGTAGCCAGTGTTAAAGATCCTTGGGAAAACGTAATTGGAATTATTTACAATCCTCATTTTAAACTACCATAATAAACTAAAATACAAGCAATAAAAAAGCAGGCTTTAAGCCTGCTTTTTTTATATTATATAATTTCTGAACCTTCTATTTTAAAAAGTTTTTCTAAAACTTCTTTAACCGTGCTTACATCAGGATTAATATCGAAAACATGAGAAGGTTTTAAATAAATCACTTCTTTTTCTCTTTTGATACGCTCTTCGCCACCACCAGTGATGTTTAGCATGACACAAGCATCCTTATCAAGATTTCCAACCTTAGCTTCTTTAATTAAAGTTGCTACAGCTACAGCTGCTGCAGGATGAATATCATTCCCTTCGGTCTCAAGGAATAGTTTACCCGCCTCTATAGCTTCTTCATTCGTTGCTACTAAAACATCGCCACCCGCATCTTTCATTGCATCGAACAAACCACCAGCAATTGGGTATGGAGGCTTACGGTTAGAAAGAACTTTTGCGTCAATCTCCTCAACTTGCTTACGAGCTAATTCATCCTCTAATGGTAACATAGCTCTGGAATCTGCTTTCCAAGCATCATGAATTGGTAGAAATGGTACATTCTGAGAAACCATTAGTTTCATCTTATTTGCTCCGTAACGACCATCTTCAATAAATCTCATATTAGCTTCCCAAGCAGCAATTGCGCCCGTTCCACTACCTACAGCCTGGAAATAATAATCAGGAATCTGACCTATTTCGCTCACAGCAGAAAGTACTGTTGTTCCCATACCATCGCGACGAGCAACATTCTTTGCTCCTCCTTCGGCAACAAAACCATCAAGTCCACATACAATATTCGAGAGATGGATGGCATCGAAATAATCACTCCCTGATTTAGTTGCGATCAAACGAACGTTATCCTTTATCGGCTCATCGAACCAAAGGGCCGATAAATTATCTTCAGGAACCGAAAGAAGCAATGGTATATTATTATCGGAACAAACACGTGCAAATGCTCTGGCCGTATTCCCGGCAGAAGCAACCACCAAAACCTGATCAGTTGAATTCAATCGTCCACTTACAGCATAAGCTTCCGTCTCTTTAAACGAACAAGTACGAAAGTTAGCACCTTTCTCCGGCCAGTAACCACTAAATGTGATATACAAGTTATTCAAGCCTAAATACTTTGCTAAGCCTTCACTTTTATAGGTAGCAGGTGCCGAAGACCCCTCCAGTGTTTTATGAATTGGCAACCAATCAGAAAACTTATAAATCCCTAAAGACTCATCTTTTACCTCCAATTGCTTCTTCTCATAAATTGCTCTAATCAAACAGGGTTTATCCTCCGCTGGTGCATCAAGAGTCCATCCTTCATCTTCAAACTTCTTTCCAGTCTGTAACGACTCAAGAGTATATTTAGTAGCTTTAAAATCCATAGCCATTCTTACATGTTTTGATTTTGAAAGCATAAAAATAGTCATTTTGAATGTCTTGTTAAACAATTTTCACCTATTTAGAAACATTTCCCCTAACAACTTCTTTATTTCACTACCATAGAATTGCCTCTACAATCGTAAAAATTACACTTGAATTTCTCAAAATTAATTGTTTGTCAATTCTCACTTGTAAAATGTGTTTTTGAAGAATAATTTGCTAAACAAGATAAATTAGACCTCAGTTTTTCAATCAAAAGCTTATATTTAACAATTCATATTTTATTTAACGGTTGTTGATTTTTCACTAGGAACTAATTCCTATTGTGGATATACAATTGACACAAATACTTTTGTTATGACGATTAAGTGGGGAATATTGGGTGCTGGTAGAATTGCAAAGAAATTTGCAGCTGATTTTAAAGTGGTAACTGAAGGTGATATAATTGCCGTTGGCTCAAGATCTAAAGACAGATCAAATCAATTTGCTAATGAATTTGGAATCGCCAATGCGTATTCATCTTACGAAGAAATGCTAAAAAATGAAAATATTGATGTTGTATATGTAGCAACTCCACACAATTTTCATTTAGAACATGCTCAACTTTGTCTTCATGCAGGGAAATCCGTTTTATGTGAAAAACCAGTAACAGTAAATTCTTCTGAATTTGATATTCTGCAAAAGCTTGCCAAAGAAAAGAACTTATTTTTTATGGAAGCGATTTGGACCTATTACTTACCAGCTATTATTCAAGCGATGCAATGGATAAAAGAAGGCAAAATTGGTAAGGTTAAACAAGTACAAGTCAGCTTTGGATTTAGAGGTGATATGGATAAAAAGGAACGATTGGCCAATCCAAACTTGGCTGGAGGTGCCTTATTGGATATTGGAATATATGGCATTGCCATAGCCGAATTAGTCTTTGATAAAGAAGTAGAAAAGATTCAGGCAATAGCAACCTTTTCAGAGACAGGAATTGATGCCTCCAATAGCATTCAATTGCAATACAAAAATGGAGGAATGGCACAAATTTCAAGTTCGCTTGTTGCAGAACTTAAAAATGAAGCAATTATTTATGGTGATAAGGGAAGAATTGAAATCCCACAGTTTTGGATGGCAAAAAAGGCCATTTTAGTCAATGATAATGAGACTTTAGAATTTAAAGATGAAGCTCCACAAATGGGCTACAATCATGAAGCTGATGCCGTTAACAATCTGATAAAGAATGAAAAAGCGGAAAGTCCTGTAATCCCTTTAGTAAAAAGTAAAAAAATATTATCTTTAATGGACAAGGTAAGAGAACAGATTGGTTTAAAGTATCCATTTGAAGCATAATAAATGAACTCAAACGACATCATATTAGGGAAAGGTATTCTTGGCATCCAGTTTGGTATGATTCAAGCCGAAGTGGAAAAAATTCTCGGGCAAGCCGATGATGTTGGTGAATATTCATTATCTCCAGAGGAAGCTAGTGTTACGCTTTTTTATCATGATAAAGGTCTTAGTTTTACATTTGAATCTATCGATCAAGACAAACTGAGTTACATTTCTGTTCTTAAGGAGCAATACAAATTATTCCAATTCATTCAAGTTGGCTTAAGCAAAAAAATGCTAATGGATGAATTGGAACATTTTCAATTGGGTGAACCGGAGTTTGAAAATGCCGATTCGGAAGAATTCCCTACCCACGAGTTGATCTTCTTTCCAAATGAAAACCTTCACTTATGGTTTGATAATAATAAAATTTCCGAAATCCAATTTGGCCCTTTTTGGGAAGATTTTAAGACAATAGTTTGGGAGGAAGAATAATTCTCCCAACTTTCCTGAAATTAAAAATAGTACGCCACAAAGCAATTTTTCTGTTAAATGTTTTACAATCTCAAATAAATTATTGCACGATAAAAGATTTTTTATAAATTGCACACCATATTAAAACAAAGGAGTTCATGCTCCATCACAACAATATTACTTCCTAATCAATAGTTGAACTTATTCAAGTCAACTTTAAAAGATGGTTTTTAGTTAACAACTGATGTTTAAATCACATCACGGAAGAGTTGCGCGCAATTCGTTCCGGAAAAATCATAAAAATGAACAAACTATCTTACGAGCATGGAAGCTCGAACCTACCGCTTTTAGGCGAAACGATTACAGAACGATTACGCAAAACGGTTGAACTTTATGCCGACAGAGATGCACTTATAGTACCTTATCAAAACTATCGTGTTAACTACCGCGAATTTTGGCAACAAATTGAAGAGGTAGCAAAAGGATTACTGGCTTTTGGAGTTGAAAAAGGAGATCGTGTTGGAATTTGGTCACCAAACCGACACGAGTGGGTAATTGTACAATTTGCTACTGCAAGGATTGGTGCAATATTGGTAAATGTAAACCCTGCATACAAAGCTTCTGAATTGAAATTTGCACTTCGTCAATCGGAAATTAGTTTATTAATCATGTCAGAAGGGTTTCGCAAAACCAGCTATTTTGAAATCATTCAAGAAGTTCGTCAATCGTGTATTCACCTGCAACAAATCGTAATTCTAGATAGAGATTGGCAAGCATTAATTGAAGCTGGAAAAAGAATCTCTACAGAACAAATCGAAGAAATTGAAGCTCATTTGCAATTCGACGATCCCATCAACATTCAATACACATCTGGAACTACAGGTTTTCCAAAAGGTGCAACCCTTACCCACCATAACATCCTAAACAATGGATACTTTATTGGCGAGCGTTTAAAATATACTGAAAATGATCGTGTTTGCATTCCTGTTCCCTTTTATCATTGCTTTGGAATGGTTTTAGGAAATCTTGCATGTATTACTCATGGTTCAGCAATGGTGATTCCTGGAGAAGCTTTCGAAGCTGAAACGGTATTAAAAACCGTACAAGATGAAAAATGCACATCTCTTTATGGCGTTCCTTTAATGTTTATTGCAGAATTAGAACATCCTAATTTTGAGAAGTACGACATGAGTAGTTTAAGAACTGGGATTATGGCCGGAGCCTCATGTCCTGAGAAAGCGATGCGCGAAGTACAGGAGAAAATGAACATGAAAGAAGTGGCGATTTGCTATGGCATGACAGAAACATCTCCAGTTTCTACTCAAACTTTTGTTAATGATGAAATTAGCAAACGTGTTGGAACCGTTGGTCGAGTGCATCCTCATCAGGAAATTAAAATTGTAAATCCGGAAACGGGAAAAATTGTTGAAAGAGGACAAGGCGGTGAATTTTGCACACGTGGTTATTCGGTAATGCTAAAATATTGGAATAACGAAGAAGCAACCCAGTCGGTTATTGATGATGCAGGTTGGATGCATACAGGAGATTTAGCCAGTATGGATGAAGATGGCTATGTTACGATTACAGGAAGAATTAAGGACATGATTATTCGTGGAGGAGAAAACATCTCCCCTTTTGAGATAGAAGAATTTTTCCATTCGCACAACAGCATTAGCGAAGTGTATGTAATTGGTGTTCCTGATTATAAATATGGCGAAGTTGTTATGGCTTGGGTAAAATTCAAAGAAGGAAAATCGGCTACGGAAGAAGAACTTAGAGAATATTGCAAAGGGCAAATTGCGACTTACAAAATTCCTAAGTATTTTAAATTCACTACAGAATTCCCAACTACTGTTACTGGAAAAATCCGTAAAGTAGAAATGAGAGAAATATCGAGCAAAGAACTTGAGGTGACCAGCAGATAAGTTAAGCACCTATAAAATAATATAGACCAGTAAACCAATTATGTTTGCTGGTCTTTTTTGTGCATGAAAGCCTATTAATTACCATTCTCTATAATTATATTTTACTACATTAGCCACTCAACACACTAACTCTATTTATTAAAGTAATGATTCAAATATGAAAAGACCTAAACTTTTCTAAACTCAGCAACAAACAATAATACAAATAAACCCTAAACCCTGCCTAAATGAGACTCCTAATACCATTATGTTTTCTTTTTCTGATTTCCTGTGAAAATCAAACCAATAAAAAACAATTATTAGTTGAAAGCAATCTAATTGATTATGTAAACCCCATGATTGGAACCAAAAACATGGGACACACATTCCCTGGAGCTTGTGCTCCTTTTGGAATGGTTCAACTAAGCCCAGATACCAATCAGGAACCAATGTTTATTGATGGAGAATACAACAAAGACACATACAAATACTGTTCTGGATACCAATATGAAGACAATACAATTTACGGATTTAGTCACACCCACTTAAGTGGAACTGGTCATTCTGATCTGGGTGATTTTTTAATTATGCCAACAACGGGAAAACTAAATTTGGAGCCAGGACAGGCGAGTATTCCTCAAAGTGGTTACCATTCACAATTTTCGCACGAAAATGAATTCGCTAAACCTGGATACTATAAAGTGTTGCTTGACGATTATGGAATAAGCGCAGAACTAAGTACATCAGATCGTGTTGGTTTTCACCAGTACACATTTCAAAAATCAGATAGTGCTCATATTCTATTAGACCTTGTTTCTAATATCTATCATCATGAAGATAAAAATATATGGACTTTTATTAGAGTAGAGAATGATACTTTGGTAACTGGTTATCGTCAAACAAATGGTTGGGGACGAACACGTAAGGTCTTCTTTGCCATGCAATTTTCGAAAGCTTTCAAGTCCTACGGTCATAAAAAGTATGACAAAGAAATTTACAATGGTTTTTATCGAAAGTTCGATGAAGAAAATAATTTCCCTGAAATGGCTGGTAAAAACATCCGTGCTTTCTTCAATTTCTCAACCAAAGAAAAAGAACAGATTAAGATCAAATTTGCTCTTTCATCAGTAAGTACAAATGGTGCCCTACTAAACCTAACAAGTGAAATTCCACATTGGGATTTCAACAGAACAGTAAAAGAAACCCAAGAAAAGTGGAATCAGGAACTTTCTAAGATATTGGTTGAAACAGAAACCAAAGAACAAAAAGAAACCTTTTACACAGCTTTATACCACAGCATGCTGAGTCCTTGTATTTACGAAGATGTTGATGGAAACTATCGTGGTTTGGATCAAAATATTCATCAATCGGACAATTTTACAAATTACACCGTTTTCTCACTTTGGGACACCTACAGAGCTTTGCATCCCCTATTCAATATTATTCAGCCAGAAAGAAATAATGATATGATCAAATCATTATTGGCTCATCATGATCAAAGTGTGCATCATGCGCTTCCAGTTTGGTCGCATTATGCGAATGAAAATTGGTGTATGATTGGCTATCATTCTGTTTCGTTAATTGCAGATGCCTTGGTAAAAGGAACAAGTAATGTTGATAAACAAAGGGCTTTGCAAGCTTGTGTAAATTCAGCCACACTCTCCTATTTCGATGGAATTGATTCCTATATAAAATACAAGTATGTCCCTGAAGACAAAAGTTCATCTTCTGTATCCAAAACCTTGGAATATGCTTACGATGACTGGTGTATTTCTCAAATTGCTAAGTTAGCTGGTGATAAGGAAGAATACGAAGAATTCACCAATCGCTCCTTGAATTACAAAAATGTTTACGATCCAAAGATTGGCTACATGCGACCAAAACTCTCTAATGGAGAATGGCGAAAAGAGTTTGATCCCTTGAACACTCACGGACAAGGATTTATTGAGGGAAATGCATGGAATTATGGCTTGTATGTTCCTCATCAAATCGATAATATGATAGAAATGATGGGTGGACAAGAACAGTTCTCAAATCATTTGGATAAAATATTCACCACCAAAATAGAAGACAAATACATCGAAAAGAATGAGGACATCACTCGTGACGGTATAATCGGAAACTACGTACATGGAAATGAACCCGGACATCATATTCCCTACCTATACAATTGGTGTAATCATCCGTGGAAAACGCAAGAACGTGTGCGAATGATAATGGATAGCATGTACAGCAATCAAGAAGATGGTTTGTGCGGCAATGATGATGCTGGACAAATGAGTGCCTGGTATGTTTTTAGCTCAATGGGCTTTTACCCAGTACTACCTGGTTCTGACGAATATGCAATAGGAAGTCCATTGCTTAAAGAAGCAACTATTCAACTCCCAAATGGAAAAAAATTGCATATTAATGCCATCAATCAAAGCAGTAAAAATATTTATGTGCAGAAAATTGAAATCAACGGCGAGGAACACAAAAGCAATATTTTAAAACATTCAGCTATTACAAATGGAGGAGCAATTACCTTCTACATGAGTGATTCTCCAATAAAGAAATAAACACTTTCTACATCCTCATCCTACTAAATGGATGGGGATTTTTTATTTTCTAAGCGCTTATTCACTTTTAATCATAGTAGTTACACAACATTTTTCTCTAAAAATACTGCAATAAAGCGCCCTTAACACAACCTATACTACTATAAACCAAAACCTTATAATTCACAAACAATTTCAGACAAGTAAACGTATGTTTCATAACTACTTAGAGCGATCACCTCACTTTTAATCAATTTGTTAGTTTTGCGCACTGAAAAATCAAGATAAATTATAAAAATGAGCGACGTAAAATTAGGAAATCCAGCAGTAGTTGGACTTGGAGGATTCGGATTAAGTACAATCTTATTGCAATTACACAACTTAGGATTGTGTGGATTGGGTCCAGTATTGGCAGTAGGTTTTGCCTTTGGTGGTATCGCACAGTTATGTGCAGGATTATTAGAACACAAAAATGGTAACAATTTCGGTTTTGCAGCATTCTCTGCTTACGGTTCTTTCTGGATTAGCATTGGTATTATTTGGGTACTAAACTATTTCGGAATGTACAAATCATCAACAACAGATGTTGGTTACTTTCTAATTGGCTATACGTTTTTTACGCTAATTTTATGGTTTGCTTCTTTATTTATCCATTCAGCAATGGCAACTACTTTTAGTATTTTAATGGTTGGTTTTATTCTATTGGACTTAGGACACTTTGGTTTCCCAGCAATGAACATTGCAGCTGCTTACGTATTAATTGCATGTGCTCTTGCAGCTTGGTATATGATGGGTGCAATCATTATTAATGATGTTGCTGGTCGTGCTATTGTTCCTGTTGGAAAAGCATGGTTAAAAAAATAAATTCTCTTGGATTTTGTTCCTTATGAACAGAATTTATTAGATATATAAAAGAGGTGAACCGATAATTCTCAAATCAGATCGGTTTGCCTCTTTTCTTTTTTTATTACTTCCTGATCACAAAGATTCTTAGCTTATCAGCTTTGTAAACTACTCTTTGATCTTTACAATACTCTTTCTTCGTATTTAAGTTTTTTTCTGTATCACTCAGCGTTCTCTGTTGTGATTGTTTTTCTTTGCGCTTACACCATCTACCTTGTCCTCAAGTCGGACGGACTTTTACTTTCCCATTGATGAAAAGTAAACAATCCCGAAAGCTTTCGGGACTAGGAGAAAGCCCTCGGTGACCCATCACGAATCGACAATGCAATTAATCCTTTTGTGCTATTCTTTATTTTTATCTTCGTAGGTAAATTTTGCTAGGTGTTCATTTTGATAGCGTTTTTTTCACACCAATAAGACACATTAGGCAACAAAAAAAGGCAAACCGATCTAAGATCAGTTTACCTCTTTTAATTTTATACTCTTTGCAAACTATTCCTTAAGGAAGAATCTCTTTGTGAAGACTCACATCAAATTCCTTAACGTGAGCAGGATTTCCATCCATAAAAAAGTCTACAATATATTTTTGATTGCAATGCTCATCAAAAGTTTTCTGATCGTAAAATTTCTCTACAAAAGTAATTACATGCGGATTATCAATACTTTGATTTAATTCGTAACGAATACAACCACCTTCCTGGTGAGTTGGCAACATCAAGGCATGTAAATTTTGGATTAGCTGATCTGCTTCTCCCTCTTTTGCAATAAATCTGGCAATACATACCAGTTGAGTTTCATTTTTTCTTATTTCCATTTTGCTATTTTTTTTCGAAAATCAAACTTAAAGAAATTTTACGAAAGAAAATCATTTTACTGGTATTAGAATATGCCCGGGATGCCTGGTAATTGACCAACTAAGGCTAGTGACACCACACAAACAATAAACATGGCACCTGGAATAATCAATTTCTCTTTTAGAGATAATTCCTTAGCACGCTCACGATCTCCAATTAAGCCCATATTATCAAGAAGCATCGTAAATGCCCATCCGAATACTGGGTTAACAAAAGCACATGCAAAAATACATGTTCCTGCACTTAGAGAATCCTTGTGCTTGTGAACCATCTGCATACCTGCCTCAAGTAATGGTAAGAATACACCTACAATTAGAGCTATACGTAATACTGGTTCCCACATTGCTAAATCCATAGGGTAACCCAATACAGCAGCTAATACACAAAGGATAGCTGTAAGAATAGCACCACCTGGAATAGGACGTTTAGCAATTGCTGCAGGAATCATATATGTTCCCCAGGATGAAGCAATATTACCACCGCCTAATGCAACACCAATAACCTGACGAATAGAAGCAACAGTCATTGTATCATCAACATCCATAAGAACGCTCTTTGCTTTCTTTGGGTAGTTTAATTCTTGGAAAACACGGTGTCCTAAATAATCAGGAGACCACATTGCTACAGCTAGAATAGCAAAAGGAATAACAGCAACAAAATGACCTATATTAGGCAAGCCAAGTTTCCATCCTGTATCTTCGCCCCACCACCACATTGGGTTAAAATGAGGAAGGCCAGGCTCTGTAGTAAAAGCAAAGTCGGCACCCATTGTAAAGGCAACAATACCTGCAATTGCCGAACAAAGAGGAATAGCTAACCAACGTTTATTAACACGAGCCAAATAAGCATAGATAAGAATTGTAATACCAATAATGGCAAAGGATAAGGCATTGATACCGGTTCCTGATGACCAAATTTCTAGTTTGCTAATTTGACTGATTAGTCCAACTGCACCTAAGTAAATTAATAGACCACCACGAACACCGACACCAGTTAAGGTCATTAGCTTGGATCCACCTTTAGTGATACTTAGTGCTAGTCCGAATACACCAATTAAAATACCCAAAGCAAGAGGGTGACCACCGGCGGCGGCAATAATAGGAATAAGTGGAATCATGGGACCGTGAGTTCCAGCTAAGTTTGCAGTAGGGTTAAGAATTGCGGAAAATAGTAGTACAAAAATACCACCGGCAATTAAAAGTTCATAACGAACGTTTTCTGCAACAAATTCAGGAGAAAGCCCGAATTGTACCGCAAATACGGCAACCATTGCAGTCACCATTACAACTTTACCAATTGTTGCTGCAAGAGCAGGAACTAAATCTTCTAATTCAACGTTGAAATCTCTGAATGGCAAGTGGATTCTCCATTTCCTAAACTTCATAATGGATAATTCGTGTTCCAAGTATTCTTCTCTACTTGAAAACTCCTTAGCCTTCTTACGCTTCGATTGGTAAGAATTTTGTTTTTCTTCTGTCATCTTATTCCTTTTTTCGGTTTTACATACCCCTATTCAGTTACTTACACGTTTTCAGGGGCAAAAAATCGCCGTAAAACTAAAAAAATTAAGATGCTATGCAAACTCCACTAACCCCCACATTTACAAAAAGAAGCATCTATGAATTACCTCAAAAATATTTAGCAAAATGCATTCACTTTTTAAGATCAACAGAAATAAATAGTAACATCTAGATATCTTACTTTTCCTAGAAGTATCCGTTTGATTAATAGCAGCATTTCAAAAACAATTATATTATTTACCCAATAGATTTTATTTTGATCTACTGAACAGCTTCAAAAATATTTTTATGTTGACTAAAGGAATTTTACTTCAATATTTTTAAAGCAAAAAAACAAAGCTGCAAACGATATAATTTAGACTTAAACTAAATAACTCTATTTTAAATTATACTTACCCCGATTAATTATAAAACACAATATTGTCTAACTCATGAAAAAATTCCATTTGCACAAAAGGCTGCTAGCATAATGCCAACAGCCTTTCCCTCTAAACTATTCTAATCAATATTTAAAAAAAATATTATTAATTGCCACCTCTGTATCTTCTTCCTTTCTGATTTTGATTCTTGTTCTGATTCTTATATTTATTTTGAACCTCAGCTTGACAACCATTTCCTCTTTCCATATCCGAAGAGATAATCTCATTAAAATCTTCTTCGCTCAAAACGCTTGGCACGTAATCAACAGAATAGTTCTCCAATACGCGGTTAAAAGCCCGTAAATGATTTCTCGATCCCCTCATTAAATTATCGTACACCAAAAGGATATCCTCATTGTCTGTTTCAGCCATCAAATCAGCCAAATCTTTAATATCTACCTCTTCGATGTAAGCACCAACCTTCAAAGCCTCTTCAATCGAAACTTTACCCTTTTCTGTTAGCTCATCATACAAAGCTTGTAAAGTTTCATTCTTGTACTCTCCTTCTATTCCTATGGCAGGATCTTCAATCTCAAATAGATTCAACAAGCTTAATACGGCTTCTGCGTGCGTTGCTTCTGAACGAGTGATGTTACTGAAAATTCTCAAATCGTAAAGCCCCGAAAATAAATTGTAAACATCATGAGCAAACAACTCTTCTTCACGCATCAAAAGTAAGCCTTCTTTCTCGCTAGGCTCAACACTAGCCAATTTAGTTCCCAATACACTATTCAAATTAGAATTCAATAAATCTGTATAGCCATCAAGCGATACCTCAACCAAAGGTAAATTAGCCAAAGCTTCCGTACCACTCTCTTCATTATCGCAAGCAAGAAAGCCGCTTATTGCGATAAAAACAATTAAAAATTTTGTCAATTTGCTTTTCATCTGTCTACATATTTAAAGTTAATTGGATAAAGTCTTCGATAAATATTATATTAACCTGTAAGCTATTTAATTCCACTTTATTCCTTTAAAATCTCATTCTGACACCTTACGAATTTGCACTTCCTCTGCAACCTTTACCTCTTTTTCCTCTTTTTCCTTTGCCACAAGCATTCCCTTTACAGTTTCTCTTTCCATTACCATTCCTTACAGCACATTGGCCTTTCGAATTTTTATTTTGCTGATATTGTGCCATTTGTTCTGGAGTTAACAATTTTGCCACAGCAGCTTTATGTCTGGTCAGTTCAACTTTCATTTGCTCTCTCACCTTCGCCTTTGCATCTGCATTTGTCGTTGCTCTTCTTTCTGCACGCAATCCTTCCATGATCTTTAAATGCTCTGTTCTCAATTGATCAATTTGCAAATTTTGCTCACTCGTTAAGTTGCTAATCTGACAATCTACACCTCCTCGTCGACTCTGATTCTGAGCGTTAAGTGCAGGAATCATTAATAGACACAATACAATTACTAGCCCTGTTTTTTTTAGTAAGTTCGTTGTTTTCATTATTTCCATTTTTTAAATTATAAGACATAATTCTCCCGGGTTGCAACATTACATCACTACCTAACAATTTTATTATTATCTGTTTTTACTGATTTTGATGCCAGGGACCACGTCCTTTACCCCTGCCTTTTCTTTTTCCTTTTGGTATATTTACTTCATCACTTTTTTGCAATAAGCTGCTAAATAAATCGTAGAGTTTAGCTTGCTGATTCTCGTTCAGTTCAGCTTTCATATCCTGATAAAATTGAACGGTTTCCAATTTTAACGCCTCATGTTTTTTACCAATTTGTTCGGCTACACTCCTCAAAGCTATGCTATCGAATTGTTCTTCGCCTAAATATTGTACCATCTCAGATCGTAAATCATTAAGCTCAATCATAATCTCATTGGCATTGCGATTATAACTTCTATTTAAAATTCTAAATGCATTTTTCTGTTCCTCGTTCAAATCCAATTGTTCCTTTAGAAAGCGCGTTCTGTACTCGGTAGGCAATTCAACTTTGCTGGAAACTTGTTTTTCTTGGTAAGTATGATACCAAAATGATCCAATGGTAGAAATATTAGTTGCCAAAAGGATTAAGGCCAACCACATCCATGTTTTATTTTTACTATTCATGATCATCTGTATTTAGAAAAAACAATTCAATGGTTTCATTTTCAATCTCATTAAAGTAAGGATCAACCAAATCGGAGTGTTGAAATTTTTCTGTACCAACTACAAAATTCGATCCCATAAAAACACCCGAACCAATTGCTACAACAAACAAAACCATTATAAGCACAGGTTTTAAAATCCTTGCAAATTCAAATTGAATCTCATTCTTTTCACTCTCTTTTAATCGACTAACAGTTTTAGAAACAAAATAAGGATTCATCTCTATAGACTTCTCCTCTTCTATACTTCCCATTGCCTTTTCTAAAAAAGACAAACTCTCCGAACAAGATTCACATGCAGAAAAATGCTTATCCATTTCTAGCTTCTCTTTTATGGGAAGATCATTCTCCACATAAAAAATCAATTTGCTATTTATTCCTTTGCACTTCATTTGTTCTGTTTTTAGTTTAGACACCTATTGAAATAAAAACTTGCGCTACTTTTTAAGATTTTTGTAATAAATCAATAATTTCTTCTGTAAGTTAGTCTTTGCGCGAAACAAAAGTGACTCTACAGAAGATTTAGAAAGCTGCATTACTTCTCCAATCTCCTTATAACTTAGTTCTTCGTACTTGCTTAATGCAAATGCTATTTTCTGATTTTCGGGCAAAGCCTCCATCGCCGAATGAATGGCTTTTGCATGTTCTTTCTCCTCTAAACTTTTCTGAGGGTTTAAATTACTAGCAGCTAACTCCTCTTTATTGCCCTGGAAAAAATCTTCAATACGAGTAAAAAAATTTCTCTTTTTGCTATCGCGGATAAAGTTTAAGGAACGAGTAATGGTGATTCGGTACAACCAGGTTTTTAAACTAGAATCACTCCTAAACTTAGTAATTGAATAATAAACCTGGATAAATACCTCTTGTGCTACATCCTCAGCATCGGCCTGATTGTGAAGCATACCCATAGCAGTATTCACCACCATTGCCTGATAAGTCTCGACAAGCTGGCGAAAAGCACTTTCCTTTCCGGATTTGAGTTGTTCTATTAGCTCCTTTTCAATCATTCAAATGATTCGATACTGGTTATGTGAATTTAATTGCTTAGACACCCATTCGCAAAAAAACTTGCGCTTTACTCAAAAAAAATCTCTCATCAATCTCAAATAAGTTTATAAACCTAAAAAAACCGTAACTAAACAATAAATGATATGAAGACTGATTGTATTATCCTTCTTTTTGCTATGTTAAATGAAACACATTATCTATATTCACAAACTGATTATTAAAATCACTTACAATATTATTTACGATAAGAATATCTAAGTCCGTTAAACATGAAAAAATTCTTCTTCCGAGGCCTAAAAATCATCAGTCTACTTGTTATCATAGGGCTTGCACTATTCTATTTCAATCAAGAAAAATTGATTTTCCACCCTCATCAATTAGAGAAAGAATATCAATTTACATTTGATAGAAGTTTCGAAGAAATAAACATCAAAACAAAAGATGATAAAATGCTAAATGGTATTTTACTCACAACAGACAATTCAAAAGGCTTGGTCTTTTACCTTCATGGCAATGCCGGATCCTTAAAAAACTGTGGCGATGTTGCGCAAACCTATAGCAAGCTAAACTACGATGTTTTTATGCTCGATTACCGAGGATTCGGAAAAAGCGAAGGGGAAATTTCTAGTCAGCAAGAATTGTTTAGCGATGTTCAACTAGCATATGATCATCTATTAAAACGATACTCAGAAGAACAAATAATTGTACTTGGCTACTCCATTGGAACTGGACCTGCAAGCTATTTGGCAGCCAACAACAATCCAAACCTACTCGTATTGCAAGCGCCTTATTTCAATTTATCAGATATGATGAATCACTACTACCCTTATTTGCCAACGGTACTTTTAAAATACAAATTTCCAAACGATGAATTCATCGCAAAGTGTAAAATGCCTGTCGTTATTTTTCATGGCACAGATGATGAAGTTATTCCCTATGAGTCTTCACAAATGCTTCATGAAATTTGCAAACCAGAAGACCAATTCATCACGCTAAAAGAAGTAGGACATGCCAATATCAACAGTAATCCTCAATTTAATAGCGAACTTGCTCGAATATTGAACTAAGCAGTATCTCTGTTCCACGGATAATTCATATCTAAAAGCCTTCAAAATACAATCTACTATGTCAGATACAATTACTAGACTTATCAGCTATTTTCATGACTGCTATCAGGCAGACAATCGAGAATTAATCATTTATAACTTTTTAGATCAGAAAGTTGAGAACAAAATGTATTTTGAAGGTAAAGAAGATCTTCTTACCGATAACCATCCATTAATCCCAATTGATTCCGTTAAGGCATCAACAATTCTAAAGAAAATTGAACTTTTTCAGAAAGAGAAAGAATTGCTATATGGAACCTTTTTTATTTGTGGTAGCTATACAGACTTTAAAGGGGATGCTAAAACCTTGTGCGCACCGCTCTTCTATTATCCTGCTGAGATAAAGCAAAAAGATGAATTTTTCTATCTGTCAATTAACACGAATGAAAGAAGGTTGAACTATCCTATTGTTCAAATGCTTTCCAAGGATTCCAATGGAGATCTTCTTCAGGATCCTTTGTTCGAAGAATTACCTAAGGACTATATTCGATTTGAGCACATCGAATCAATTGTACGGCTATTTAAAAAATACTTTCCAAATGTTAACATCGATAACATTTACGCTTACCCAGAAAATGCAAGCATAAGCTCAGTAAAAAAGACCATAACAAGATTATCGAAAGAGCAACAAGACGAGCATGTTCTTATGCCAACCAGTATGCTGGGTATTGTAGCAAAATCATCAAATACAAGAGGCGTATTAAACGAACTGAGTGAAATGTCTTCTATGGTTGATCACTCCTTTCCATTGCAAGCATTACTAACCAATGCAGACCAAAAAGAAAATTCTAAAAAATATAAAAAAGGAAACCTCCCTCTGATTTTGAGTGAAGCACAACAAGCAATTCTAAAGTCGAGCTCGATTAATCCACTGACTTTAATTGTTGGACCTCCAGGAACAGGAAAGACTTATACGATTAGCGCTATTGCTCTTGAACACATGAGCAGAGGTGAATCTGTATTAATCGCCTCGCGAACCGACGAAGCTGTTGATGTCATTGTTGAAAAAATAAAAGATCAACTCGGGATTGATAAGGCAGTTGTTAGAACAGGTAAAAAACGTTCCTACTCTACTCCGTTGAACAGATTTTTAAAATCTTTACTGATTCGTGTTCGAAAGCTAAGCTATCTTCTTAAAGAATTTGATTTGCCAAAGATGACATTTGACGAATTAGAATCTAGAATAAAGTCATTATCAGATGAGATCGAATCGAGAGAAAGAACAATTAGAAAATTAGAATCTTCATTTTCAAAGGAAGTGGAGCATGAACTAAAATGGGGAGAACACCTAAGCAATCCAAAATCTAGTGTTTTTAATAAAATAAAAACGCGTTACATCAATATCAGAAATAAAATGCAAGTTCCTATTTGGGAATACAGCAACAAACTTAATCTGAACGATCACAATCAGATGAAGGATGTTCAACTGCTTATGCGCTTACAATATGTTTCCCAAATTATTAAAGTAATGAATGTTAATCGGAAAAACATTCAACGTTTTCATGAAGCTCTTAAAATGTCGAGCGACACAGAAAAACTAGCTAAGTTTTCTGAAATTGATTTTGATGCCGTTTTAAAAGCATTTCCAATTTGGCTAACGAAGCTTTCTGAAGTAAAAGATGCTCTTCCATTTGAAAAGGAATTGTTTGATGTGGTTATTATTGATGAAGCTACGCAATGCGATATTGCCAGTTGCCTTCCATTAATACAAAGAGCAAAGCGTGTTGTTTTCGCAGGCGATCCAAATCAATTAAGACATGTATCTTTCTTGTCAAAAGGCATTCAAGCTATTTTTAGAGGTAAATACAATCTTCAAAAGATCGATAACAGCATCTTGAATTATCGAGACAAAAGCATTCTAGATGTAGTAATGAGTAGCTTACAATCGAATGATCAGGTAGCCATGCTCGACGAACATTTTAGAAGCCTATCACCAATCATTGCTTTTAGTAACGAGCAGTTTTACGATGATCAATTAAAAATTATGACCTCTCGGCCAGATGAGACAGAACAAGGATTATATTTCGTTGACAATAAAGGCACAAGAGATAAAAGTGGCACGAACGAAAAAGAAGGGAATGCCATACTAACAGCCGTTCGTGAATTGGTTGTTAAAGAAAAAGAATTGGATGCAAAAATCTGTTCTAGCTTAGGCATTCTTTCTCCTTTTAGAGCACAAGTTGACTGGCTTGCAAAGCAGTTGTTAGAACAATTTGAGATGGAAGAAATTGAGAAGCACAAAATACGAGTTGGTACTGCTTATAGCTTTCAGGGAGAAGAGCGAGACATTATGCACTTGTCGATGGCTGTAGATGCAGAAAGTCATCATTCTGCAATTAACCACATCAACAAAGAGGATGTTTTTAATGTTGCCATTACACGTGCTCGAAACAAACAATTCATACATCACTCGGTTTCAAAAAAAGAACTTAAAGCAAATACTCTTTTGCGAACCTACTTATCGCAATCTGTTACCATTGAAACAAAACCTGAAACCAAAGAAAGTTCGCATGATGAATACCTGAACGAGGTAAAGGAACTTTTAGAAACGTGGAAGATAAAAACCTATTGGGAAGGCTATTCTATTGCAGGCCTTAAGATTGACTTACTGGTGAAACACAATGGCAAATACTTGGGAATCGATTTGGTTGGTTACCCAGGCGAATACGCCGATATTTTTGGGATAGAACGATATCGCATTCTTAATCGAGCTGGTGTTCATGTATTTCCTCTTCCCTATTCCGATTGGCATTTTGAGAATGAAAAATCGAAGAAGGTTTTGAAGGATTTTTTGTTCGGTGTTAATGCTGTTTCGGCTAATTAATTTTCACAACTTATAATTTATTAGTATTATCTCTGTCTATTGTAAAATGGAATTTATTGTAAGTCTATTCGGTAATGAAACAATCCTACAGAACAAAATACTTCTCGCTGAACACGAGCTACAAGCTCGCGCTATCTGCGGGCAGTTTAGGTTTTGCTAGCAGCAATTTCTACTTTTTTTCTTCACGCAAAATCTTTTCCATTTTTCGACCTCTTGCCAATTCATCAATGAGCTTTTCCATACGTCTGCATTGTTTATACAATTCAAATTCATCCTCTATTTCTTCAATCCGATAACCACAAACGACTCCTTTAATCAAGTGTGCGTTAGGATGTATTTTAGCTTTTTGAAAAAATGTTCTAAAAGTTACTTTCTTTTCAATAAGTACTTGCAAAGCATCTTGATCAAAACCAGTGAACCATTCAATTACCTGGTTGAGTTCTTCTTTTGTTCTACCATTCTTCTCCAGTCTATCCAAATAAAGTGGATAAATGGATGCAAATATCATATTGGCAACCTTTTCATTTTTTTCGGCAGTAACTTTCATCTCTATTTAATTTTGAATTAATTACCCTTAACCTTATACGTATAAACGAAGTAGCGGCTAAAAAAGCCGAAAATTTGAATTAAGCACGGACTATGTAAATATACGAGAAACTTGAATTAAGCACTAATTTCGCTATTTTGCTTATCCTTTTTTAGCCAGTTTTACAATTCTTTATATCTTCCTTATTGATTTTGTAATTACATCTATTCTTGTTTAAAAAAAATACTTCTTTGTGCTCTCTTCTTATACCTGTCCTTAGGAATAATCTCTCTTGTCTTACTTGGACGGTAGCTGTTAATATTTGGATTTAGAATATATTCGACTTGATGCTCAATCATTTTTTCAAAAGGAATAAGGAAGTCCTTCGTCTCGCATTGTTCTACGTCACCTTCCTTAAGTAAATTTAAAACAGTATAGGTTGACTCGATAGTACTAAGACAAAGAGGTTCTGGCTGTTGCTTGATAATAAATTTTGATTTTATTTCATTATCAAAACTCACTCTTTTTAGTTTTTGCAAGTTCTTACTTAGTTTAAGCATTTTACGGGCGCAGGGCCATGTGCCATCCAGAATAAAGATGTGTGGATTATCACCCATAAAAGAATTTATTTCTGAACTTTTTCTTATCGATAAGTTGAAATTATCTTCTCCCGGATAAAGTAAGAAAGAAGAACTATTTTCTTTATTCAGTATTTCATTTACACGTTTATTATTGGTAAAATCGACACCAACTATAATTTCTGAATTTTCAAGTTGAAGATTAGTCATGTGTCCCGTTCCATTTTTTTCTTTTTTGTACTCCTTCGGGTGCATAAGAATAATAAAACGAGTCTTAGTCTGGAAAGGACTAATGTGTTTACAAATACATGTGCTTGAAGGCCTATTGCATTTGTAACATTTAATTCTTGGGTTTTTTATTTCTACTTGCAAGGTGAATATCTTTTTATTTTTCTAATTGGCTATAAGGTTTGAGCTATGGTTTCCTTGTGGAATTGTCCGCGAGAACCAAACGATGGTCTAAAGGTAAGGATTTCCGCTTATGAAATTCCTTCACAATGAATTATAGATATTGGTAAGTCTATTAGGTAATAAAACACACGTCTCTAGTGCTTTCGCAGAACACGAGCTATAATCTCGCGCTAGAGGGAGCCTTTCAATTTTCATTACACGTTTTCAACCTCCTATTTTCATCAACTCATTATACAAATCATCTAAAAATTTTTGTTGCTTTGCATCATCTTTAAAATACCTTTGATAAGAAACACTGCAAGATTCAACATCCAAAATGTTTTGTTTGTTAAAAGACCAATCATCTGTGTTTTTCACAGTTATTCCTAAACTACTATTACAATTTTGCCACAGATTAGAGAATTCAGTTTCTTTGCTTTTATCTAAGCTATCGAAATCAGCATAGACAGTAAAACCTTTCATTTCTGAATTGTAAAACTTTACGATTGAAGTAATTGGTACTCCTCCCCAATCTAATGCTGTACCTTCCGCAAAAGAAAAATCAGAAATATCATTCTCATTGAGTAGTTTTTCTTGCTCATATTTCTCCCAGAAATTTCGTTTTTTATATGTGACTTTCGTTCCTTTTGGCAACAATATGTTTTTAATAGTAATTGGCTTAGTAGTTACAAAATAAGGGCTTTGATCAGGCTTATTAAGAACCCACATCGAAGCAAGTGCCTTTGAATAAAAATAAAAGTATCCAATAACTACAAGTAGTATTATACCAAGTATTATAAATATTATTTTCTTCTCCATTTTTTATTATAATTTTTGCTTTTCAGATAGCAGGCAACAACTTTCTAAGTTTCTCCTCCCCCACGCTACCGCACGAATCCTTTCGTGTGGCTTTTATCTTTTTTCGAAGAACGCGATACAATCGCGCACTAGCGGGGTTTTGTTTTTCATTCAGAGTCATTTTCAGTTTCAATATTTTTATCAATAAAATCCTTATAGTACTCCATTAATTGATTCTCAGAATATAAAATATCTTGTAAATGTAATATAACTACCATTTTACTTTCTTTTGAATTACTAAAGGCATTTGAATAAATAAACTCAGAAAATTTATCTAACTTTTTATCAATAATCTCTGATAAGAAATTCATATTAATAAGTGTTGACATCATTTCAAAATCAATTGAATTTATTTGATTTCTTTTATAAAACTCTAATCCTGAATTGTGTATTGTGGCATATTGCAAACCATTTGATTGCTTGAATAAGTCAACAATTGTACTTGAATCTTCAGTATATTTAATAAGAGTATCTAGTAAATTTGTTTGATCTTCAACAATCCCGTTTAAACTTGAATAGTTCGATTTAATTTCACTATTTATAGTTTCAATCGATGCAATGTGATACTTTCTTGCTTGATCATATTCTTTTAAGTTGCTTAAAAATAATGCGATCAAAACACCAATGGTAACTATTGTAAGTTCTATTAGATAGGTCTTAATTTTTCCTCTCTTTGAATTCATATTTATAGTATTTTTTAACAATCAAAATATTTTACGCTCTTTTATATCTCTATAATTTTTTTTAAAATATCGTACACTAGGTTATTGAATTCTCAGCCTTCTGTTAAATTATACACAACGGTTAGTATAAAATGCATTTTATACAGTGTTAGCACTTGTTTTTCTTCTTTCTTTTATTTTGCTTATTCCAAGCATGAGTAGAGTTATAATCAATGCAATAAAAAAGACTGTTGTTGTCATACTTTTAACCACTGAAAAAACATTTGTGACTTTCGCAGTGAATGGCGAAAAATCAGGAAAATTGTACAACATTGTAAAAATCCCAAAATTTTCTAAATAATCAGCTATTCCAGCTATTAGAGGTAAGAAGCAGAGATAGAAAAAGAAAGAGTCTAGTTTGTTTAGCTTTTTTAAAAAGAACCCAATCAATAGGCAATAGCTAATTCCAAAGAGAAATGGATAAATCATATCGACAGGAAGTTGATTCGTTAAATAAACCTGCCTTCCATTTTCTCCTAATGTCTCGAAAAGCGTGTTTATATATTCTAAATCGTATCCTAATGGCATCATGTCCAATAATTTCAGACCATTTGAAAATGTCATTGTTTTTGGAATTGTAACTGTCAGCATAACTGCATAAACAATATTTGTTAGAAGAAAAAGCAGTAGTACTTTTTTGCCGGTCAGATTCGTAGCTATAATTTTCCTTATTCTCTCCATTTATTTTTAATAAGTGCTAACGGCAGTTTGTCTAAAAACACATTAAACTGCACATTTAAGGTTTAAATATAGCAGTTTTAAGGATACATAAAAATTGCTAAACGTTTAATTTCAAACTGAATTAAGCTTTATATTTGGGCCAATTTCGCCTACTAGCGAATGCTTGTAGCTCTCGCCAGCAGGGTGTCTGAATATTTTTCGCAGATTTTGAATTACTCAGAAAACATTTTACTGTACACTCTTGTTTGCCGTAATTTATTAATTGGACTCAATAGAATTCTACCTCATCCTTTATTCATCTATTTTGCAAGCGACTGATGCGAATAAATCACTTTCCAATTATTATCAATCAACTCGTAAACAAATGACCAGTGAAAATTAGCGGTAATAACTCTTCCATCCTTAAGAGTAGCCTTGGCCACTCCTGAAGCTGTCATAAGAACATTTTTAGGAGATAGAACAGTAATCTTTTTATCTTTAATTGAAATATCTTGATGGCTTATCCCTTGAGCATTTGATTTAAAATCACTAATCAAGGAAGGATAATCTGCATAATACTTTCCATTTGTTATAAATCCAGCCTCATGTTTATCGTCAACTCCTGAACTCAATCCATTAAAATTAAGTTCCTCAGCAGAAACTAGCATCTTTTGAAAAACAGAATCTACTTCATTTTTTATAAATTCCTTTTGAACTTTAAAAACATTTTGACCTTTAGATTGTGCTACAAATCCTAATAATAAAAACAAAAAAATCGAAACAAGCTTTAGTTTTTTCATCAGTACAGGCTTTTTTAAAATTAAACTTCCTATCAAATATAAATTATTTAATTATAAATCATCCAATTGCAAGTTCTCTGCTATTAAAAGGCCCTGTATTTATAGTATTCCTTATAAAATCAAACTGAATACTAACAAACACATTGAAAAATTGAATAGCTTTGAAACCTCAATATCGATCAGCTTTTTTAATTCAATAGTTTAATCAAACCAATCTTTTAAGCGTTTCCTTATTACGAGTAAATTTCCCATTCAGCAAACGGATATCTTACCATAATAGCCATTACAAAACACAACTTATATTATGAAATACCTATTTTTTCTTATTATCCCTATCCTATCGCTTTATTCGTGCAACAAAGCTAAAATAGAATCTGTTAATGGTGTGTTTACTGATGAGTTTAAATACAAATGGAATTCTCCCTGGATGGATAAATCTAACGAATATTTAAAATATGAACCCTTTGGATCCAGATCAGGTTTAAAAATCAGAAATATCTCTGACTATCATACTGGCCTAAACTATTATGATTTTCCCGTGAAAATGATGGATGATTTTGAGATGAATCTAAAGTTTATCATGTTTGGAGAAAATACATTCACCCTTTTTATTGGATATAAAGACCCTCAACACCGTGAATCGTTTTCATTTTCGAAACGAAAAAAGGAATTTCGATATACCCGATTCCGGGGCAAAGGAAATCCACTAAGATTACGATCCAGTTGTGAAGTAAATAAAGGGACTTTTAAGTTTAAAAAAGGTTTAAATAAAATAAAACTCATAAAAAAGAACAACGAGGTATTTGTCTATCACAATAATACCTTGCTTATGCATGAAAAAAACCTGCCAAGCTTTTGCAATAGTTTCGGTTTCGGATTAGGACCTAAAACAAGTGTATACTTAAGAAAAATAGAAATTATCGAGACTAATTTTAAGCATCAACAAGCTACTAATTAAATAACTAACACAAACTCGCAAGCCATTTATTAATCCACCCCTTTCGTATCTAATTTAACTCTATAAATTGATGTACGTGCAGTTATAAAAAGTTGATTTCTATTTTTTCCCCCGAAACAAAGGTTAGATGGTTTTTCTGGAACTGAAATAGATTCTAATAATTCACCCGAAGGAGAAAAAATATCTACAGCTTGTTTTCCGCTAGTGGTTAAATAAACATTTCCCTCTTTGTCGATGGTCATTCCATCGCAAGCAAATTCAACAAAAAGTGCTTT
Organism: Labilibaculum sp. DW002; assembly: GCF_029029525.1. NCBI lineage: Bacteria > Pseudomonadati > Bacteroidota > Bacteroidia > Marinilabiliales > Marinifilaceae > Paralabilibaculum > Paralabilibaculum antarcticum. The sequence goes on from NZ_JAKJSC010000001.1 coordinate 812,532, forward strand.
ATTTGCTAATAATCCATCTTTTTTAATATCATACTTATATGTTTTACCTGCTTTAGCATCCGTTACATATAGGATTTTTCCATTAGGAGTTCCAAGCACACCATTGGGTTTTACCAGATCATCGCATACCCGAATAACCGATTTACGATCTGGACGGATATAATAAACATGCATTCCATCTTGAGAAAGTTCGTTCTCCCCACCACCATATTTAGGATCGGTGAAATAGATACCACCTTTTCCATCGGGCCATAAATCGTTGGGCTGATTAAACCTTTTACCTTCGTACGCTGTGGCTAATGGTAAATAAACTCCTTCAGGACTTGTTGAAGTAATCTGTCCCTTTTCTCCTTCACAAACCAATAAGTTTTCGTCTTTATCAAAATATAAGCCATTTGCACGACCACTGTTTATCCGAAAAGTATCTAGTTTATTATCTAATGTCCAAATTAAAATTAAATGTGCACGAAGATCAGTAAAGTATACATTTCCCTTAGCATCAACCGCTGGTCCTTCGGTAAATATAAAATCTCCAGCTAATTTCTCTATTTCACTACTTACTAAGCTTTTAAACTCACTCTTTTTACTTTGACTACTTGCACAAGAGACTAATGCAAAAACAATTAGCAATGCTAAAATATTCTTCATGATTAAAAGGTATTAGTTAATAATTCTGAAAATATTAAAGTATAAGTTATATCTATTTCACTAGTCCTTAAAAAATATTTTGCACAACCTTTTCTTATTTTAAGTTTCTAGATTCAAGCTCTGTCTGCAATTCATTTTCTAATATTTTATTATTCGTCGAATTTCTTACGATTACATATGCTAATAGTAATGGAAAGAATGTAAAAAACTCAAAGCCATTTTTCACTGCACCATAAATAGCAATTCCAATAGTAACCCCAACAATTGTAGCATCAATTATTTTGTTGGTTTTTATTTTCTTTATTTTCTGCAAAATTTCTTTATCGGTTAATTCTGCCAAGTTATTCGATTTCATATAATTGTTTTATTAGAGCGAGACAAATTGATTTGCTGGTGTTTTCTAATTGTACAGAATTATGAACTTGTCAACGCTTATGATGATTTAGCATTAGTTAGCGATAGTTTTAATTTGTTTCCTTCCTAGTATTAAGAATAATAAAACTCCCATTACCGGTGCAAATATGATTGTAATTACCCATGCAATTTTATCCTGTGGATTTTTAAATTCATTCTTCATCGTTAGGTAAAGACATATCATTCCACCAATAAAATATAGAATAATTCCTCCCAAGAGTAGTATAGGATATGCATAAAAGAATAGACTATTCGATCCTGACATATGACTAGTATATGTTATGATCACATTATTCTTATTAGCAATATTTATAATTGTACTTGCAAATACATTAAAACTTCCTATTTGCATTTTTCGCTTAGGCTTATTGACTTCCTCTTTAAAAACTATTAGAGCCTCTTTCCTATCCACTACATCAATCTGCTTTACTTGATCCGTTTCTATTAAATTTATTAGTTCCTGTTTTTGAATTGTTTCGATTGTTTTATTACATGAGCTGATAAATCCAGCAAAAATAATTGATACAAAAATTAAAATTTTAGTCTTCATATTTATTTCGTATTGTTGTGAATGGGCTTGCTATGAAGCGTAGTCTTGTGTTGCGCTCGGCAAGGCTATGATTTATAAACATTGTTGGCTAACTTATTATAGGTAATTGAAGAATAGTTCAACAAACACGCCCAATACAACACTTAATATAGCAGCTATATAAGATAAACGTTTTAATTTAAATGTGTTTGCAAATGCTAACCATAGACATAAGAGAGCACAAGTCGATAAAAATATTGTTCCGTATAAGGGTACTATGCTGTTGAAAAGCCCTAATTGATTAAAAAGAGGATCTAGCAAAGCAGTAAATCCAAAAAAAGCTAAAGTGAAATTCGTTTTTTTATGACCTATAAAAAGGTAATAACTTGCAATTAATAGCTCAACACTTATTACTAAAGGACCAAATTGGTTATAGTATTCTCTTTTAAAATAAGCTTCGAATCCTTGCGGAAATTCGATCTTTATTATAAATGCAACACTTAAAGCAAGTCCAATAATCAAAAGTAATAATGAAATAATTTTTCTTTTATTCATAAGGCGTTTCTAATTGTTTGTTCCGACAGTTTGTCTAAATACTCATCAAACTGCTCAATTAAGTTTTAAATATAGCTGTTTTAAGGATACATAAAAATTGCTAAACGTTTAATTTCAAACTGAATTAAGCTTCATATTTGGGCCAATTTCGCCTACTAGCGCATGCTTGTCGCTAGTGATAGCCTGGGTAACAATAACCAATCAGGGAATTGTTCTGTTTTCTTCTTTAAACAGACAATTTGGTCTATTTAGCTCCATTTTAAGCCTGCAATAATTTAAGATTGAGAAAAATAAAGCTGAAACAAGAAGCTCTAAAATCTTGTTAATTCACATGATTTTAGAGCTTTTAATGTATTTTTGAGAAGAATTACTTGCTTGTGCAACGGTTATTTTTGTTAGGCACTGTTTTAATTATTCCAACTTTGCCACAATCCCATTTTAAGAAGAATCATTTGACGAGCTAATGATTGAACATTAAAAATATCATAGGGACTAATATGTTGAGTCAATTCGTTAAACTTATGTGCTGCAATAAAATTCCTCAAGTAACTGGCATTATGTATTGCTTCTGGTAAGGTTAAAGTCTTATCTCTGACATCTTCTCCATAAATCACCCATTGAGAGTCAAATCCAAAGAATGGTTTCATTTCTTTCTCAATACATGTAGGCATTCCTCTGTAAACCCAGTCAAATGTCACATCCGTAGCGATACCAGAATCAACAAGTCTTTTGTTAATATTAGATAGAACTTTAGGATTCCATTCTCCAGTTTCATTATTTGTAAATCGTTTGTTCTTGGAACTTGAACGAATTTCCAATCCTAATTCTTCAATTACTGAGAATGCGGATGTTATTGCAAAAGCTGCTGTTGTATGATAATTATGCTTGACGTCATAATGATCAAAGATTTGTCCAAACCTGGGATTTACTGAACCAGGAGAACAAGAATTTAACTCTAAACTAACCCTATACTTCTCTATCGAATAAATAACAACTTTGTTGTTGTACGCTAAATTTGCTACTAAACAACCAAAACCAATATTCTCACAATACTTGAAATACTTACGAGTATGCTTATCTGAATAGTATTTATCATTCTCTTTTCTATACTCTTCAATAAGTCCAATCTTCCCAGTTAAACTAATGTCAGGATATGCTAATAATGTTCCACCCTTGATAATTGACAAAATATCTTCTGCTCTTTCTTCTGATTCACATTCAATTATTAGTTCATTCTGTGGTATTTGATTTTTATTTACAGATTTTGCATCCTGTCCGAATTTATGATGAGAATATGATGAACCATCAATCGATTCCCAATAACATGTAGTTGGTTCTGGAAGTAAGATTAGTTTAAAATTATCAACTGATAATTTATTTATCTTTCTAGAATCACTATGGTTGACAATTATATGTGTTCTGTATCTCTTCATTAAAAAAAATGGTGGCTAACGGTTCGTGTATGTGGCATTGGGCATTTCAAACCACATCACTTCCAAGCTGCTAATATGTTTATTAAATATTCACTTGTTTCAATTTGTTACTATCTGCCCAATGACATGTGACACATTGTTATAGCCTTTAATTCTTTATCGTTTCAATATATTTTGCACACTCTTCGATAATAAACGATGGTACTAAATCATATTCATTAGGATCTAGTTGACAGATAAATTCATTTTCAATATGATATGATTCATTTATGAATTTTCTTAAAACACTAGAAATTTCATTGGTTTGATTATCAAAGATTAACCTGAATATATTCATTTTCTCATAGTTATTTTGAGCTGATTCAAAAAGAACTATTAAATTTCCTGTGTCGGATAATAATGATAATGTATTTGGATAATCAAAGTCTGGTATATTGATTTTTATTTCAGCAATCCCACTTTCATAAGCTGATTCTTCTAATTTGTCATTACCAATTTCTTTGCGTGTATCTTTCAACTCAGAAATTTCTCTTTTATGAAATAGGTTCGAGAGTACTTCATATTCATCTCCTAAATCATCAAGGATTTCATAGTGGCGTCTCAAATATATTAGCTTAATTATATTTTCTGCTTCAGACGCAATTGCTTTTTTACAGATTTGAGTGAAAGTTAATAGACTCTGCCTCTTTATATCTTTTTCATGAAGTGAACCTGCTGTTGTTGTAATAAATTTTGCATCAACAATATTTGAGAATTCTTTTAAAACCTTAACCGAATCAATTATTGGATCCAAATCGTGAGTTAGCATTATCACATTTTTGCTTTTAAGGCATTCTGAACTATCACCTCTAAACAACATGTGCATTATAGCATACTTCTTACTTTTATCAAAAGATGAAATAGGATCATCAAGTATTATTAAATCAGATTTTTTTGAAAGAGCTTCATACATAAACAAGACAAGAGCAAATGCATTTTTTTCACCAAAGCTTAGATGCTGTGAGCCTCCGTGTACGGCTGTATCTGAATCATTATGTTTTAATAAAAGTTTATAATTGCTTGCATCATCATCTGACAGAATAACTTTATATTTATATCCTGCATTTTCTAGATAAGAATTAATTTTAATTTGGTGTTTTTCAATTAACTTTTTGACTAAATTTTGTTGTTGAATAATCTGTCCCTTTAAAAGACCAACTTTATCTAATACTGTATTGAGTGATGAATTTAAAGTATCGACTATAGATTCTGTCATATCGGATTTGAATCGGTCATATAATTCAATATTTATTATAAAACCTTTTAGCTTTTCTTCAATATCATCTCCTTCTTTAAAACTTAAAAAAGATATGTTTTTAAGAGTTTTAAGCTTTTGAAGTAAATTGTCAATTTGGTTCTTAACTTCAACTATATAATCTTCTTCCTCTTTCTCCAGACTCGATTGCTTCTCTGTAATTTGTGTTAATGTCTCTTTTGCACTTTGTGAGAAATAATTACCAAGATTTTCTATGGCATCTAAAATAATATTAAAGTTTTTAATGACTGCCTTATTGTAAACTTGAGAAACAGTTTTAATTGTTTCTTTCTTGTCTATAGTAGGCGACGTGCAATAGGGGCAATCATCAGATATGTCGAGATATTCTTCACCTTTAATTTGCCAATCTAACCATTTAACACAGTTTTTATCCTTTATTAGTTTGGAATAGCCTTTCAAATTATCTGGAACGTGTTGAATTTGGTTTCCATCAATTAATCCCTTGAAAAGTGAAGATGATTTTGAAAGTCCCGTTTTTGTAGTTTTGAAGCTATCAGATAAACTTTGAAAATCATTGATAATCTGCTCTAATGCATGATTGTCTAAAAAAACTTTTTTAATTTCACTAAGCAATATATTGATTTGCTCAGTAAACATTTGATATTCGGGCGTTTTTATGAAGATTTCATAACTATTAGAAATTAGTTCATCTTCTTTATATAAGAATTGATCTAAATATTCTTCATTGAAAATTGATACACTTTTTATACTGTCAGGAATTTCAACTTCAGGTTTCAAAGTAGTATCTGTCCCAACTAACTTAAAAGGCATTAATGAATTTAAGCCATCTGATTCTTCAATACTATATTTAATTGCTTTAGTAATAGTACTTTTTCCCGTACCATTGATACCAAACTTTATATTCAATTTTCCTGGCGTTATATTAATAGTACCATTATCAATATTATTGCAATTTCTTATAATAACTTCCATCTTAAGTATCGAATTTCAGTTTTTATTGGTTATAACGTATGTGTATATCGCATTAGTGCGCTTTACAACACCAAATAAGGTGGCTAAGTTGCACTAATGCATTTTCTGCTCTCGAATTTACGAAACAATATGTGGCTCACAAAAGAATTATCTTGTTAATTTAACAGGGTGTTATTAGGCGAGTAAATAAGGATACAATATTTCCGTTACATGCAAATAGGCTTCCGTAACAGAGCTACACCTTTCCGTAACACATCTTTTCCCTTCCGTAACATCATTTAAGCTTTCCGTTACATGATAATAGACTTCCGTAACCCGGCTATACCTTTCCGTTACAAGGACAAGGCCTTCCGTAACACTATAAATCGCTTCCGTAACAATAAGGACACTCTATCTATTGTTACGGAAGAACTGAGATTGTGTACGGATACACAACTTGCTGTTACGGGTGAGATGAAATTCCGTACGGAATACTATGCTAATGTTACAAAACAAGTAGCTAAGCGAACAGATGAACAAATATTCGTATAGGAAAGCTTAGACTCGCGTGCAAAATTCGGTATAATGGAAAGAACGAAAACCAGATCATATTTTATTGTAGAACGAATCTGCAATATGAACCCACAGAAGGATGTCTTTATATTTTTAACTACATCTCGCCTAAGCATAAAGTTGAAAGCCATGCAATTTTTCAAACACAAATTTAAAATCCCCGTATTATCAATTCTAAACTCAATCCTTTTCTATCAATTAATAATTTAGTAGCTTTAATTAACTATCAATCAACAACTATTCATTACACACCTATAGAGAATGAATCGCATCACAACTAAAAAGAACAATAATAATTTGAATTCATCATCCATTCGGAATGTATTTAAATACATTTCTCCGTTGGTTTTTATATTATCATTCCTGCTAATTTTCTCTATTATACTTCATACCACTTATCAAAATTCTAAAGAAGAACAGTCTAACGATATCAGTTTATTAACGGAACGAATTAGCAAAGGAATTGAGATTAAACTAAAAGGAAACCTTGACTATTTAAACCTGCTTGCCAAGGAAAGGTCGGCTGGAGATTTATCTGAAAATGATTTTATTGCCAGAACAAGTAGTTTTTTAAAAGATCATCCTGAATTTATAAACATTACCTGGATCGACTCCAGTTTTGTTATAAGAACAGTTTGCCCCTTAGAAGGCAATGCTCATATTATAGGATTACCCATAGAACTGGCAGAGCCAAAATACGCTTCGCGAAAAGCCAGAAAAACAAAACGAAGCATTTACACGCAACCATTTGAAGCAATTCAATCAGCAAATTCTTTCGAAGTTTGGATTCCCATTTTCAACGAATCTGAATTTATCGGTTTATTTGCAGGCGTTTATTCATGTGATAATCTTCTTCTCAATTCCATTCCTAAGCAATCTTTTATCAATACGCATGTGCAATTACTGGATAAGAATACCACAATTATCTCAGAGTTTCCAAAGCACAAAATTGAAAAAGATCATATTTCCATAGTGACACCACTTCCCTTTTTAGATAACGGAATGAAAATTCGCATTCTAATGGAAAATGTTCAGCCTTATAGTTGGACAATGATTATTCTTTCTGTTTTATCTCTAATCCTTGTTCTTGGCTTTGCATATAGCCTTTGGAAAGTGAATATGGAGAGTGAAATGCGGAAACAAATAGAAATCTCATTAACGAAAAATGAAAGAATTTTAAAACAGCGAAACCAAAAATATTACGACTTAAATGAAAAGTTGATAAAGTCCAGTCAAGAATTAAAAAAAACGAATAAAAATCTTCAAAAAGAAAAGGATCGAGCGGAAGAAAGCGATCGTCTTAAAACTGCTTTTTTACAAAATATGAGTCATGAAATTAGAACTCCAATGAATGCCATAATCGGTTTTTCAGATCTCTTGAGTGATAATTTTGACAACAAAGCAAAATTGGAACGTTTTACCAAAATTATTAATCAACGTTGCGATGACCTTTTGCATATCATTAATGACCTGCTAGATATAGCCAAACTTGAATCAGGACAACTGCCTATCAACATCAATGCATACCCTTTAAACAGTCTTTGTGATGATCTTAACAATCTATTCGAAGATTTTGAAACACGAAATAAAAATAAAAACCTATCATTTCAATTTGAAATTCTTTCAGACCTATCACAACTTACTATTTTAACAGATCAGGCAAAACTGAAACAAATATTCGTTAATCTTCTTAGCAATGCTTGTAAATTTACGGACTCTGGGAAGATTAGAGGCACAATAAAAGTTGATAAAGGGAAAAATATAATTTTCCAAATAACTGACACAGGTATTGGTATTCCAGAGGATAAGCAAGTGGCAATTTTCGATCGTTTTGTCCAAATAGAACATCCTTCCAATAAAAACATTGGCGGAACAGGAATAGGACTTTCAATCGTAAAAGGACTCGTTGAACTTTTAGGAGGTGAAATTCATTTGGAATCCGAATTGGGAAAAGGCAGTACTTTTTCATTTTCCATTCCTGAGGTTTGCTTGCAAAATGTTAATACCGTAATAGAAAGTTAAAATAGATCTTACACTTGTAAGTATCTACAAAAAAAGACGCGAATCACATCGCGTCTTTTTCGTTTATATTTTTTATTGCCTTTTTTTACCCCATCCCGATAGCTATCGGGACCCTAAAGGGAATTGTTGGAGTATTTTGTTTATGGCTTACTGCTAACTGATCACTGTTTACTGATCACTGTTATCTGAAACTATTTTCTTGGTCTAATCTGGCTAAAAGCAATGTTTAAAGCTTTCTGAAAATAGCGAATGCTTTTCAGTTCTTTGCTGTTTACCAATGCCAACGAAACACCTTCTTTACCAGCACGAGCAGTACGTCCACTTCGGTGCGTATAATATTCTTCCTTATCAGGCAACTGATAATGCACTACGTACGACAAGCTATCAACATCGATACCTCTGGCTGCAATATCGGTAGCAACCAATACTCGTAGGCTTTCGTTTTTAAAAGCACGCATCACTTTGTCTCTCTCGATCTGCTTTAAATCGCCATGAATGGCATCGGCAGGAATATTTTTAGCAATTAACTGCTTGGCTAATGTTTGTGCAGCCGCTTTCGTTTTACAGAAAACAAGGCCTCTATTATCGCGCTCCGACTGTAAGAACTGAATTAGAATGTTCAATTTTTCGTTGTCCTCGCAAATCAAGAATTGATGCTGAATGTTTTTATTCACCACATTTCTACCACTCACCTCAATTTTATGAGCACTTGGCGAAAAGTGTTTTTTAATCATCTTCATGATATCCTGAGGCATGGTAGCCGAAAACAACCATTTGTTCTCAACACCTGTTACGTAATTCAAGATCTCATCTAACTGCGTTTTGAAACCCATGCTCAACATCTCATCGGCCTCATCTAAAATTACAGTCTTCACATAGGTCAAATCGACTGCTTTTCTTTTTACCAAATCGATTAAACGTCCTGGTGTAGCAACAATAATATGTGTTGGTCGGCGCAAAGCACTAATTTGCTTTTCAATTCGCTCTCCTCCGTAAATCGATTCTGTAAAGATCTTATCAGAATATTTGGTGAATTTGAACAATTGTTTTGCAATTTGCTGTCCTAATTCACGCGTAGGGCATAAAATTAATCCCTGAACCTTATCCACCTTAGGATTAATTCGGTGCAATAAAGGCAATCCGAAGGCAGCAGTTTTACCTGTACCTGTTTGTGCCTGTCCTATTAAATCGGTATTTCCGTTTAGAAGTACAGAAATTACTTCTGCTTGTATTTGAGTAGGTTTAACAATGCCAAGTTCATCTAAGCCCTTAACGATATCTTTGTTTATACCTAACTGTTTAAAATTTTCCACAACTATTCTTTTTTATTGGATTGCAAAGATAGTGTAAAGAATTAATAATTAGCAATGAGTAATTATTAATTAACGGATCGGAATAATTACATAGATCGGTAGCCTCCATTTTTTTTGTATCAAGACAACAATTGGAGCAAAGCGGAAATCATGAATACAAATAAAAGTAGACTTTAATGAATAAATAAAGTCGGGTTTGGCGATTAGTCCGATACAAAAAAACAAATAGGACAATATTGATTTTAAAACAATTCTTTGTGTTCTTCGTTTTCAATATTCATTGCATGTACCAATGTCCACTTAAAAGGAAAGCTTTTACTCAATGTGTACAATACCATTATCCAAGGTAAAAACCACATCAAATTTTGAGTATAAGAATAGGCAAATAAGGTAATTATGCCTGTTAAGCCCCCAAATATCATTTTTACAGAAAATGCTTTTCTGTAATACTTCAATTTCTCCTCCAAACTATCGAAAAGGCTAACGTATTCTAATTTCTTTTTGTACATCATCTCCGAAAGGATGATTTCAATAACAATCAATGAAATTCCAATGATGTTCTTCCAAATAGGAATGTTAAAATCTTTATGAATGCTTAAAATTGAATATTCACCGCTAATGGCAAGAACGCCAAATAAAAGTTCTACGATAACAACAATAAAAAATGCGGAAACCAGTCCAAATCTTGTCCACTGAACAAGCTGTTGTAAATTCTTCATAATGATAAATTAAGCAATTAATAATCGGTTTATTCTGGCGTGGAATGGGAACAATTTTAATAAATAATCCCTCTCATACTAACTAGAAATGGCAAAATCAGTAGAATTTTAAACTTATTTAACACACAAACGATTCCATTTCATCGCGAAAAATGCTTGCCATACAAAAAGCATATTTATTTTACTGATTTGGTCACGTCAATCCACTCATCGCCAAAAGTTCTGTGAGCACCTTTCACTGATAACTGTTCACTGATAACTGAAATAGTTAAACCTTTGTTAAGCTCACAACTTTTCTTTGGGATACGAGTATAATTCTTTAGTTTTGATTTTGAATAATGCACCCAATGTATGCTAATTAAGAAATTTGGACATATCATCATGATACTTCTTCTGCTGATCTCAACGGCAGGTGTGAGTATTAACAAGCATTATTCTGGTGGCGAACTTTTCTCTACTGCTATTTTTGTAGAAGCCGAAAGCTGTTGCGAAACGCCTTGTGGCTGTTGCGATGAAAAATCAGAACAGATTAAAGTAGAAGCGGATTATTTGGCCTCTAGCTTTGATCTTACTGAAGCCGCTCAATTGGATTTGTTGTTTTCAAGTATTCCTTTGTTAATCGAATTCGAAGCAAGAACAAGCTCTGCAAACAATTTTATTATATGGGATACTTCCCCACCCTTATTGCCTGATTTGTGTATTCTCAATCAGGTATTCCGTTTATGATAAAAATCAATTAAGAATTGCGAATTATTAATTAAGAGTCAATTGTATTGACTGGTATGGCAATATCTAATACCATTCTTCCTATTACTCTATATTGAAATTTGTAATTCGAATCATAATTGCTCATTCGTAATTAATAATTCGTAATTGATTTCACATGTTGAATAAAACAATCAAATTCTTTCTAGAGAATAAACTCGTCACAGCCATACTTCTTGTTGTGTTCGTAAGCTGGGGAATTATCACATCACCTTTTCCTTGGGACGTAGGATTTCTACCTAAAGATCCGGTGGCCGTTGATGCCATTCCAGATATTGGGGAAAACCAGCAAATCGTATTTACAAAGTGGGCAGGTCGCTCTCCTCAAGACATCGAGGATCAGATCACCTATCCCCTTACCACATCCCTACTGGGAATTCCGGGTGTAAAAACCATCCGTAGTTCTTCCATGTTTGGATTTTCAAGTATCTACATCATTTTTGATGAAGAGATCGAGTTCTACTGGAGTAGATCCCGAATATTGGAAAAGCTGAATTCCTTACCGCAAAACCTCTTACCTGGAGATGTGCAACCAACGCTTGGACCTGATGCTACTGCTCTCGGACAAATTTTTTGGTACACCCTTGAAGGCAGAACGCCAGAAGGTGAAGTTACAGGAGGATGGGATCTGCAAGAACTTCGAAGCATTCAGGATTTTCAGGTGAAATATGCCTTGGCAGCAGCCAATGGTGTATCTGAAGTCGCATCAATTGGTGGTTTCGTAAAGGAATACCAGGTAGATGTTAACCCTACGGCAATGCAAGCCCATGGCGTTAACCTGATGCAAATCATGAATGCCGTTAAAAAATCCAATTTGGATATTGGGGCTAGAACAATTGAAATTAATCAGGCAGAATATTTCGTACGTGGCATTGGTTACGTTAAAAACCTTGGCGATTTGGAAGAGGCTGTTGTTCGAGTGAATGACAATACGCCTGTGCGAATTCGAGATGTGGCCAATGTACATTACGGTCCTTCCGATCGTCGAGGAGCACTCGATAAAATGGGTGCCGATGTTGTTGGTGGTGTTGTGGTTGCCCGTTATGGGGCAAATCCTTTAGAGGTAATCAACAACGTAAAAGAAAAGATTGAAGAACTTTCGGTTGGTCTGCCCCAAAAAGAATTGGCCGATGGCACCATCTCTCAGCTTACTGTAGTTCCTTTTTACGACAGAACACAACTGATTTATGAAACGCTGGGAACACTTGAGAGTGCTCTAACACTCGAAATTATTATTACCATTATCGTGATCATTATTATGGTGATGAATTTGCGTGCAAGCATTCTGATTTCGGCATTAATTCCGATCGCTGTGCTCATGACTTTCATTGCCATGCGCTATTTTCATATCGATGCAAATATTGTTGCCCTTTCGGGGATAGCCATCGCCATAGGTACCATTGTTGATGTTGGCATTGTGCTCTCCGAAAACATGATTCGGCATTTGGAACTCAACAAATCGAAGCGGAACATTCGCGATGTAATATACGAAGCGACCATTGAGGTTGCTCCTGCCGTTATTACGGCTGTTCTGACAACAATTGTTAGCTTTATTCCTGTATTCTCGATGGAAGCAGCAGAAGGAAAACTATTCCGACCATTGGCTTTCACCAAAACCTTTGTGCTCTTTTCTGCTTTAGCAGTTGCCATTATTATTTTACCTGCAATGGCTCATTGGTTGTTTTCCATTCGAACCAAAAAGAGAAACATCAAATTGGTATCCAATGCTTTGCTAGTTCTAGTAGGAATCTATACCCTATTTGCATTCTCTGCTTGGATCGGTATCACTTTGATTTCACTAGGTGGAATTAATCTTGCAGCACAATACTTTACCAAACACGAAAAGAAGTTATTCTGGGCAAATCTGTTGGTCATTGCACTTGCGGTTTCCTTTTTATTAGCAAAAGAATGGTTGCCATTGGGAGCATCAAATTCCCTCTTTGCGAACTTCCTATTTGTGATCTTAAGTATTGCACTCTTGTTATCTGTTTTCCTGATTTTCATGCGATTCTATAAGCGGATATTGAACTGGGCACTGGAATACAAATTTGTCTTCCTTTCTATTCCTACATTTATTGTTTTGTGGGGCGTAATCATTTGGTTAGGCTTTGGAAATACATTTGGATTTGTTTCCCGAGGACTCGATAAAATAGGCATTAATATAGCTAATACTTCCGCATGGAAAACAATGTATCACAACTATCCGGGAATTGGAAAAGAATTTATGCCTTCACTCGATGAAGGATCATTCTTGTTGATGCCAACCTCAATGCCACATGCAGGAATTGAAGAGAACAAGCGCGTACTTCGTGCTTTGGATATGGCCGTTGCTAACATTCCGGAAATAGAAATGGTAGTTGGTAAATTGGGTCGTGTAGAGTCGGCCTTGGATCCTGCTCCTATTTCCATGTACGAAAATGTAATCAATTACAAAAGCGAGTACAAAACCAATCAGTATGGTAAAAGAATTCGCTTTGCAGTTGATGACGACGATAATTTTATTCGCGACGAAAAAGGGGAATTGATTCCTGATGATCGTGGTGAATACTTCCGCCAATGGAGAGATCACATTCAATCACCAGATGATATCTGGACTGAGATTGTGAATGCTACTAAAATTCCGGGCGTAACCTCCGCTCCTAAGCTGCAACCAATCGAAACCCGATTGATCATGTTGCAAACAGGTATGCGTGCACCTATAGGAATTAAAATATCGGGCAGTAATCTGAAACAAATTGAAGGTTTTGGTCTGCAATTGGAAAAGATTATTAAAGATATTCCGGGCGTAAACGAAGCATCTGTCTTTGCCGAAAGAATGGTGGGGAAACCTTATCTGGAAATTCGAATCGATAGAACAGCAATTGCCCGTTATGGCATTCAAATCGAAGATGTGCAAAAACATTTATCGGTAGCTGTAGGTGGTATGGCACTCTCCAATTCGGTTGAAGGAAGAGAACGTTACCCGATTCGTGTTCGTTACCCTAGAGAATTGAGATCCGATCCTGATCTTTTGCATAAAATTCTGATTCCAACAACAATGGGAAATTCAGTTCCCTTGGAAGAATTAGCAGAAATTGCTTACGTTCAAGGTCCTCAGGTTATCAAAAGTGAGAATACATTTCAAGTTGGTTACGTGATTTTCGATAAACTGGAAGGGTTTTCGGAAGTGGATATTGTGGAAAATGCACAGGAATACATTGCCGGGAAAATTGAACGCAATGAATTGAAAGTTCCTGCCGGAGTGAGTTTCAAATTCACGGGAAACTACGAAAATCAGATTAGAGCCGAAGAACGATTGGGCATTGTTATTCCGGTTGTTCTCATCATCATTTTCCTGATTTTGTATTTCCAATTCAAAGGAATTGCTCCTACCCTAATGGTATTTAGCGGTATTGCCGTGTCCTTTTCAGGTGGTTTTATCATGATTTGGTTGTACAGTCAAGGCTGGTTCCTGAATTTTTCAGTTTTCGATATCAATCTGCAAGAACTGTTTCAGGTTCATCCTATTTATTTAAGTGTTGCGGTTTGGGTCGGCTTTATTGCCCTGTTTGGAATCGCTACCGATGATGGTGTGATCATGGCTTCTTATCTGGAACAAGTATTTAAGAAAAATCAACCAAAAACCAGAGCAGAAATCAGAAAGTCAGTTATCGAAGCAGGTTCAAAGCGTATTCGTCCTTGTTTAATGACAACGGCCACCACTCTTTTGGCTTTGCTACCGATTTTAACCTCAACAGGAAGAGGTGCTGATGTAATGATACCAATGGCAATTCCTGCATTCGGAGGAATGGCAATCGAACTAATCACCTTATTTGTTGTACCCGTTTTATACGCCATGTACAAAGAATTTCAATTGAAAAAAGAAGGAGGTCTGTCATGAGAATTTCAACAAGCATACTCGCATTAGTATTCAAAACAAAGTTGCAAATCAAAGTCCCCCTTTCAAGGGGGATTAGGGGGATGTTTAGAAATCAACAAAACACTCCCCTTACTCCCCTCTCAAGAGGGGAATTTAAAACTGCAAATATGAGACGCTCCTTATTATTGATAGCAGCATTTCTTCTATTTTCAGGTACTGTCAGATCTCAAATAATCACAAAAGAACTGCAAACGTATATCAATTTTGCAATTGCTAACAATCCGGAACTAAAAGCAATGGATTTGAAGTACCAACAGGCATTGGAGATGGTTCCGCAAGCGAAAGCCTTGCCCGATCCTAATTTTTCGGCCGGTGTGTTTATTCAACCAATCGAAACCCGAGTTGGTGCGCAAAAAGCAAAACTCTCACTTTCGCAGCTATTTCCTTGGTTTGGTACTCTTGGTGCCAAAGAGCAGCAAGCAAGTTCGCAAGCACATGCACAATACCTTAACTATCTGGATGCAAAAGGCAAAACAGAATTAAAGGTGAAACTCTCCTATCTGGATTTGATTTTAATGGATCGTAAAATCTTCTTCACACAAAAACGTGTTGAAATTCTTGATTTATTAGAAAAACAAAGCCTAACTCGTTTTGAGAACAACCAATCGAGTATGGTAAACGTGCTTTACGTTCAAATGCTAAAAGAGGAATTGATTGCGAAGCTTGGCTTATTTCAAGATAAAAAACAGACACTTCAATCGGCATTCAATAAAATCCTAAATCGAGATTTGAAAATTGCTGTTGAATTACCTACAGATGATTCTTTTCTGTTGCAACAAGCATCATTTGATACGGAGTTCTCTTTTAATGAGCATGCAAGAGTCAATTCTTGGATAGCAATGAAAGAGGCAGGTTCGTTTGGTGAGAAGGCAGCAAAGCTAAGCGGATTACCAAAAATTGGTATTGGTCTTGACTATGCAATTATTGCAGAAAGAAAAAATATGGATCTTGCTGACAATGGAAATGATGCCATCATGCCCATGATTTCTGTGAGTATTCCACTGTTTCGAAAGAAATACAAATCTGCAGTTAAGCTCAATCAGTTAAAACAAGTACAATTCGAACAATTAAAAATCGAAGAATTGAACCGACTTGAATTGGAAAAGCAAAAAGCAATAGAAGAATATTCTACAGGAAGAAGAGAATTAAAGGTCTACCAGAACTTATTGATAAAAGCCAAACAATCATTTGAGATTCTAACAAGCAGCTACGAGACCTCATCAAGTAGGTACGAAGAGGTTTTGAACATGCAACAGAAGATTTGGATCTACGAACAGAAACAAATTGAAGCACAAGTAATGATTCAAAAAAGCATAGCAAAATTCCAATATTTAGGTTTGTAGGGACACACGATCATGTGTCCTATAAATAAATTTTCAATCCATATTAATGAGAATTTTAAACAAAATAGACAATGAAAAACACAATCAAATATATAACAGAAAACGGGAAGCAAAAACTCATCATATTAGTGGTCGGCTTGCTTTTGGGCTGGGTCATTTTTGGTGGACAAGCAGAAGTATCAACTGGACATGAAGGACATCAGCATGAAATGGAAAATGCAAGCGCTGAACCAACAACTTGGACTTGCTCCATGCATCCGCAAATTCAGCAACCAAACGAAGGCGATTGCCCTATTTGTGGAATGGATTTAATTCCATTGGACAATTCAGGAGGAAATACTTCAGCAGCTGTTATCTCCATGAATGAAACAGCTATTAAATTGGCAAATGTTCACACCACAAAAATTGAAAAAGGGAAAGCTACAAAAGAAATTCTCTTGAATGGAAAAGTACAGATTGATGAGCGAAAAATTAGTTCACAAGCCATTCATTTCGATGGCCGAATTGAAAAACTAATGGTCAATTTTGAAGGTGAAAAAGTACAGAAAGGCCAAACACTGGCAAGAGTTTACGCGCCCAAATTGGTAAGTGCTCAACAGGAATTGCTACAAGCTTTAAAAACAAAAGATTCCTATCCGGACTTGGTAAAAGCTGCAGAGCAAAAATTGAAATTCTGGAAGCTAAGTAATGCACAAATCAACAGCATAAAAGAGAGTGGTAAAACACTTGAGTATTTCGACATCAAAGCAGATGTATCTGGTTACGTAACCAAACGAAACACAGCCGAAGGAAAGTATGAAAAAGCAGGATCTGTCCTTTTCGAAATTGCTGACTTGAATCAAGTATGGGTCGTTTTTGATGCTTATGAGAAAGATTTGGCTTTCCTTAAAAAAGGAGATGAAATTGAGTTCACAGTTTCTGCTTTTCCTGGTAAGACATTCAATTCGAAGGTAAGCAATATCGATCCAATTATTAATGCCAAAAAACGTACTCTTTTGGTTCGTACAGAATCTAATAATACAGATCTATTGCTAAAACCAGAAATGTTTGCATCAGGAATTATCTATGCTGAGATAAATCAGATGGACAATGCTTTGATTGTTCCAAAATCTGCCATTATGTGGACAGGAAAACGTTCCATAGCCTATGTAAAAGTGGAAGGTGGTTTTGAAATGCGCGAGCTTGAGCTGGGTGAATCTCTTGGTGAATTCTATTTAGTCTCTGATGGTTTGGAAGAAGGTGAAGAAGTAGTGAGTAAAGGAACCTTCACTGTTGATGCTGCAGCTCAACTCAACAACAAATACAGCATGATGAATCGTCCAGAAAGTAAAGAAGGAGCGCAAAACTTACAGCAATATGTTTCCATGGATTTCAGCATGAAATTGGAACTCTTGCTTACCTCCTATTTTTCACTGAAAGACATTTTGGTTGAGACAAAAGGCAAGGAAAGTCAAGCTGCAGCTAAAACTGTAATGACCAGTTTAATGAAACTGAATCCGAGTGAAGCGGAGTTAAAAGGAAAAGCGATCAAATTTTGGAAAGAGAAATACAGTATTCTACACGATCATCTTGATGAAATTACAAAGAGTGAAGATATTGAGGTTCAGCGTAAGGCTTTCAAACCTTTCAACGAAGAATTAATTGCAAGCATGAAGTCTCTGGGGACAGGAAATAAAAAAGTTTACATCCAATATTGTCCAATGGCCGACAATGATACTGGCGCCTATTGGTTAAGCTCAGAAGAGAAAATAATGAATCCATATTTTGGAGATGTAATGTTGCATTGTGGAGAAGTAAGCGAGACAATAAATCGTGAGGAAGAAAAGATAATGCAGCAGCAACATCAGCATTAAAATAATTATCATTTAAAAATAAGAAATATGAAAAAAGGAATTTTATTCGTTGCAGTCATCTTTTCGATGATTACCATATCATTCACAGCAAATGCAGAAGTAAAAAAAACTAGTTTTAAAGTGTCTGGAAATTGCGGGATGTGTGAAAAAACAATAGAAACAGCTGCCAAAACAGTTCAAGGTGTTGTTAGCGCCGATTGGGACAAAAAAACCAAGGAAATGATACTCAGTTTTGACACTACTAAAACGACACTGAACGATGTACACAAAGCCATTGCTAAATCGGGTTACGATACCGATAAGGTAAAAGCAGATGATTCAATCTACAGTGAACTTCATTCGTGCTGCAAATACCGAAAATAAACTCTTTGGGGTATTCCTTATAATTTTTAACTACATACATTACTTACACCAAAATTATACCAACAGGAATACCCCTTTTTCATCCTTATTTATTGAGGATTTTTGGCACATGTGTGGAAATCTTCCACATAATAAACCACAAAGCAAACCACTTCCCCACCACTAAAATTCCGTCATCACTTTGATAGCATACACTTTAGTGAAACTGGTGCTTTCTATGGCATACTTCTTGACTTTATTCAAGCTGTAATCTGAAACAAAATGTTTTATTTTGCACTTTTACTGAAGAATTTGATTTAATTAAAACTAAACATCCGATGAGCTTTCTAAAACCACTAAGTACAATTGCACTAGTTATTATGGCATTTATTTTTATCCAATGCTCCGATGATAATGTAAAACTAACTACACCCGTTAAAATTCGATTAACAGATGCTCCAGCACAATACGATAAAGTCAACATTGACATCCAGTCCATTCAGTTTCATTCTTCGAATGATGATACAGATGAAAATGGATGGCAAGAAATGGATCTATTAAATGCAGGTGTTTACGACTTGTTGCAATTCAATAATGGTTTGGATACTCTTTTAGTTGATCAGGAGCTACCCAGCGGAACCGTTTCACAAATGAGACTAATTCTGGGTGATAATAATTCCGTTGTTGTCGATGGCGTTTCTTATGATTTAGATACTCCTTCAGCTCAAACATCTGGTCTTAAATTTCAAATTCATGATGACTTCATAGCAGGAATTGAATACAAATTATGGGTCGACTTTGATGCTGCCAGATCAATCGTTAAAACTGGAAATGGTAAATTTAAGTTGAAGCCAGTCATTAGAACTTTTAATGAAGCAACATCAGGTTCTATTTCTGGGCTGATATCTCCAGCAGAAGCAATGCCAACAATTCATGCGGTAATTGGTTTGGATACAGTTTCAACTATTGCTGAAGAAAATGGCAAGTTCCTGATTAAGGGATTAAATGCTGGAACTTATAAGCTATCCATCGAGCCAATTGAAGCTTACGAGAAAAAAGAAGTTGAAGATATTGCTGTTACCATAGGAGAGATAACAGATGCTGGTACAATTTCAATTGAAGCTACCGTACAAAACAATTAAATCAACATAAAATATTCATAAGGAAGTTGCTTCAATCTGAAGCAACTTTTTTTATGCCCTCCCAATTGACAGTTTCTTTTTTTTGCTTTGCTAGAGCGATATTCTTATATTTAATTGAAATAAGATCTATATGAAATTCAAATATAAAATATCACCAGAGCTAAAACTAATAAACGAATACTATTACGGGTATTTCAAGTGGAACGATCTAATTGAACATACCCTTAGTACACGCAACAGCCCTTTATTTGACGAAACATATAATATCATTTCTGATTTTACCCAAGCAAAAGTAATCCTTAACATTAAAGACTTGGATGATTACATCGATGAATACGAAAAATACAGTACGATATTAAACAAGTGCGCTATAATTGTGAGTGATTCCTACGATACTCCAATGGCCATGCTTTTTGAAATTCAAGTTCGCATACAAAATGCAAAAGTATTCCATAATCATGAAGAAGCTTACGAATGGCTTGAAATCGATCCCGTTCTCATAGCGAAAGAATAAAACCTCTTCCAAAACTTATTCAAACTGATTTAAAATTAGCCTTTTACCTTCTATTTGGCTTGACTTCCTTTTTTCGATGGCTTAACTTTAATCTACACTCGTGGATAAAAATAAGTATTATCCCAAATCCCTACGATTTCCATCTGTGAAATCTAAAAATTGGCTTTATTCTTAAGCCTTTATTGTAGATAAAGAATTCGTTTTAATAGGTAATTAAATAACGAATACAATCAAATATGATGTAGTTAATAAACCTGACTCTGTAATTGTTATTCCAAAGAATTGACCATTTGCCATATTAGAACTAAATCAAAAAAACATTCACAATTTTAAACCTAGTATTATGGATGAAAAAATTGTAAGACCACCTAGTCCAATGCCGAGAATTGGAGATAAGGCTCCTGAATTTAGAGCTGTTACCACACAAGGCGATATTCACTTTCCGAATGATTACAGAGGCCGTTGGGCAATTTTGTTTAGCCACCCAGCTGATTTTACGCCTGTGTGTACATCTGAGTTTATGACCTTTGCAAGCAGAGAAGAACAATATCGAGAAGCCAACTGCGAACTGGTAGGTTTATCTGTTGATGGATTGTATAGTCATATTGCATGGCTTCGTACCATCAAAGAAAAAATCGAATACCGAGGAATGAAAGATGTAGAAGTCAATTTTCCATTAATTGAAGACATTACAATGGAGGTTGCTCATAAATACGGCATGATTCAACCTGGAGAAGACAGTACGAAAGCTGTAAGAGCAGTGTTTTTCATCGATCCTCATGGAATCATTCGTACCATTATTTATTATCCATTAAGTCTTGGTCGTAATTTTGATGAAATCTACCGTGTATTAATAGCACTGCAAACTGCTGATAAATTTTCAGTTGCTACTCCGGCCGATTGGAATCCAGGCGATGAAGTAATTGTACCTCCTGCTGGATCTTGTGGAGTAGCTAAAGACCGCATGGAAAATACAGATGAAGATGTACATTGCTACGATTGGTTCTTCTGCACTAAAAAAATAGGCAAAGAAGAAGTTCTAGATGCCATTCTAAAAAAAGAAGAACACTTTCACTAATAAAAATAAAGGCTGTACATGATTCATTCATCTGCAGCCTTCTTTATTCCTACGATTCAATCTCCTAAATTACCAAGTCTCCCTCCTTTTTTTAAGTACCAAATCAAACTTCATATTACTATGGAATGGTATTTGCTTCTTTTCGTGAGAAGTATTGTGAACTGTTATTTACAAGCCAATAATTAAGGGTAAAATAACACATAGAATTAAAAAAGTTTTGTAATTTTCGCTTCCAATTGTACTTAATAAGTTAAAATTAAAGATGAAGAATAATTTAATAGTCCTTTTTTGTGTAGGCTTTTGCTTGCTATTCTCCTTACAGGTTAATGCTCAAAAATATCATATCGATATAGAATTAATTGGAAGCACGGATAGTACAGCATATTTAGCTCACTATTTCGATGGCAGAATATTTGCTGATGACACAACTCAATTAGTTAATGGGAAAGGTTCGTTCGTAAAACAAAAGCAATTGGATGAGGGTATCTACGTGATCTATCTACCATCTCAAAAATATTTTGATTTGTTAATTGGGAAAGATCAGGAATTCTCAATTAGTGCAGATCCAAAAAATTTTATTGAGAGCATAAAAATAACAGGAGCTGATGAAAGTATCGCTTTTCATGACTTTCAACAATTCATGAAAAAACAGAATACAAATTCAAAAAAGATACAAGAAGCATACAAGGCGAATAAAGATAATCCTTCTGAAAAAGAAAAGTACCAAGCAGCCTTTAAGAAAGCAGATAATGAAGTTAGATCCTATATAAAACAACTTCATGTCGATTATGCTGCTGATTTTTTCGTTTCTAAGTTTGCCCAATTTACGCTATCTCCTAAAATTCCTGATTTTTCAAAAGATGTTGCAGAATCAGTTACCGATAGAGATCAAGTAATTAGAAAGAAATCCTACTTATACAATAAGAACCATTACTTCGATTATGTCGATTTCGCGGATGAACGTTTTCTAAGAACACCTATTCTTAAAAATAAATTGGAGTTCTTCTTCGAAAAAATATTGGTTCAAAGTCCTGATACGATTGTAAAGGAATCGAGCTTGCTAATTGAAAAAGCCAGATCGAATGAAGATTTCTTTCAATATTTGGTTCAATACACTTTAAATTATGCGGTAAAAAGTAAAATCATGGGTATGGATGCTGCCTTTGTAAATTTAGCCAAGAAATATTACCTAAGTGGGCAAGCAAATTGGGCCGATTCAACTCTATTAGCAAACATCAGAGAAAAAGTGATCAAACTTCAGTTTAATCTTATTGGCATGAAAGCTCAAGATTTGACAATGGAAACTCCAGAAGGTGAATTTGTGCGCTTACATGAAGTTGAAGCACCCTATACGATATTGTATTTTTGGGAGCCAGACTGCGGTCATTGCAAAACAATCACCCCTCGCTTAAAAAGTGAAATCCTAGATAAATACAAACAGAAAGGTGTTGAAGTTTTTGCTGTTTGCACCCAAAATCAAAAAGAAGAATGGGAAAACTTTATAGCTGAGAAAGAATTGTTTGATTTTATTAATTGCTATGACCCACATCATCAAACAAACTTTAGAGTTTATTACGATGTTTTTAGTACACCCATAATATATTTACTCGATAAGGATAAAAAAATATTAGCCAAACGGCTTGATGTCGATACCCTAAAGACATTTCTCGAAAACGAGCTAAAAAATACTAAATAATAGAACATAAGGATGCCAGAAGGCATCCTTTCTTTTTGGACACAACTTTTTAAGAAAACACCCCCTACTTAAAAGCACCTTTCCGGAATAAAAACATGAAAATCCTGCAAAAGGATATTTTTTTGACATCCGCAAACGATATAGGGCTTTAAACATGGTAGATTATAAAATGAAAATCGTATTTTCAACATCTAATACCAAAAATTAATCAGCTTAACCATATTTTTCATAGCTGAAAAGTAACTATTAAACAATTTTTTATGTGTGGATTTGTAGGAGTTTTTGATTTGAAGGTGGACGCTCAAGAGTTACGCCCTCAAATACTCGAAATGTCTAAAAAAATTCGTCACAGAGGTCCAGATTGGTCTGGTATATTTTGTGATGAAAAAGCGATATTGTCTCATGAGAGACTATCGATTGTAGATCCTCAGTCAGGAGGACAACCACTTTATAGCAAAGATGGTAATTTGGCCCTGGCTGTTAATGGAGAAATCTATAATCATATGGATATTCGAAATCAGATGAACGGATCCTATGAGTTCTTGACAAAATCTGACTGTGAAGTTATCCTTGCCCTATACGACAAGAAAGGAATCGATTTTATCGATGACCTGAATGGAATATTCGCTTTTGCGCTATACGACAAAAAGAATGATTGTTACCTAATTGGTCGTGACCACATGGGAATTATTCCTTTGTATCAAGGTTGGGATAAACATGGTAACTATTACGTAGCCTCAGAATTAAAAGCCTTAGAAGGATATTGCAACAAAATAGAAGAATTCTTACCTGGTAAATTCTTGTACAGCAAAGATGGTGTTGTTAAAGAATGGTACCAACGTGATTGGATGGATTTCGATAACATTAAGGACAATAAAACGGATATGGCTGAACTTCGAAAAGGTTTGGAAGATGCTGTACACCGTCAGTTAATGTCTGATGTACCTTATGGAGTATTACTTTCAGGAGGTTTAGATTCTTCCGTAATTTCGGCTATTGCAAAAACATATGCTGGTAAACGTATTGAGTCGGGCGATGAAAAAGATGCATGGTATCCTCAATTGCACTCTTTTGCAATTGGTTTGGAAGGTTCTCCAGATTTAGCTGCTTCTCGCAAGGTTGCTGATTTTATCGATACCATTCACCACGAAGTAACCTTTACGGTTCAGGAAGGTTTGGATGCAATTAAGGATGTAATTTACCACTTGGAAACATATGATGTTACCACAGTTCGTGCTTCTACACCAATGTATTTAATGGCAAGAGTTATTAAATCGATGGGAATTAAGATGGTACTTTCTGGTGAAGGTGCCGACGAAATGTTTGGTGGTTATCTTTATTTCCATAAAGCCCCAAATGCGAAGGAATTTCATAACGAATGTTTACGTAAATTAGATAAACTTCACCAGTACGATTGCCTACGTTCTAACAAATCGATGGCTTCGTGGGGAGTTGAAAGTCGCGTTCCATTTTTAGATAAAGAATTCTTGGATATTGCCATGCGCATTAACCCAGATGACAAAATGTGTTCGAATGGTAGAATGGAAAAATGGGTGCTTCGTAAAGCATTCGAAGACTATTTGCCAGAAGAAGTAGCTTGGAGACAAAAGGAACAATTTTCTGATGGTGTTGGTTACAATTGGATTGACACTTTGAAAGAAATTGCTGATAAAGAAATTTCTGACGAGCAATTGAAAAACGCAAGTTACCGATTCCCAGTAAATCCTCCGATGTCAAAAGAGGAATTTTACTATAGATCTATATTTGCTGAACAATTCCCTTCAGAGACTGCTGCATCTTGTGTACCGTCGGTACCATCAATAGCATGTAGTTCTCCTGTTGCAATTGCCTGGGATGCTTCATTCCAAAACAATGCTGATCCGTCAGGAAGAGCTGTTAATGCGGTTCATAATGATGCGTACAAAGAAAAGACCGAAAGCAAGTAATTATTGCTTATCGAGAATATATAAAGGCCATTTGCATGATGCAAATGGCCTTTTTCTTTGTTATTGTTTTTCAATTATGATACATATTGATTCTATCTAAAACATATTGTAAATTCAAACTTTATAACCATATTATTAATTACAATCATGAATACAGAAAATATCAGTTTCAAAAGCTCAAAACAAACAGTATTATTCAAATACTTCTTCCCTTTCTTATTTCTAATAGGTTTCATTTCCGCAATCAGTGCAAACAGTATTCTAGGTAAAACTCCTGATGGATTTCCACAAGCCTTTCTTATTATAACGATTTGGCTCAGTATTTTTTTAGTACAAGTACCATTTCGATTAAAAAACGTTACTGCTTTAAATGATGGAATAATAATTAAAGGCTTAGATAAAAAAATAATTCCATATAAAGATATTATAAGCGTTTCAATGTTTGATTTGGCAGGCCCATGGTTTGTAACAATACAGTATGAAGAAAAGTCAAGTTTACAAAGAAAAAAAATCTGCTTTATACCTTCCTCATCTGATAAACGAATAATGGCTGATGATGAAATGACTAAATTTATTAAAAATAAAATGCAGATTGAAAATCCATCTAATTATGAATTAAATCAGAAATCTTCAATTAAAAACTTTTTCATAATGATGCTACTTGGCGCTCCTTTTGCTATTCTGGCTTTTTATTTCCTAAGCAGTAGTTGGTTGTAAATTTATTTCACAATAAAATTTCGCGGATAAAGAGGTATTGTATTAGATTAGTGCAATACCTTTTTTCATGATGGATTCTCCTATTTATGTTCTAATTTAGCAGATTCAAACAAGAGAATCACATCCATGCTAGATAAGAAGAGAAAACATCCTGAAGTAAAGTCGAGATTACACCAAAGAAATAAAAACCGATCACGATACGATTTTAAACAGTTGGTTGAAACCTGTCCTGAATTAAAACCTTTTGTAATCTTAAACAAGTATGAGGATGAATCGATTGATTTTGCAAATCCTGATGCTATTAAGATGCTAAACAAAGCACTTTTAATACATTTCTATGGATTGGAAACATGGAATATTCCTGAAGGCTATCTTTGTCCTCCAATACCAGGTAGAGCAGACTATATTCATCACATTGCTGATTTGTTATGCCAAAACAATTACGGAAAAATACCAAGAGGTGCTAATTTTACTTGTTTAGACATTGGTGTTGGTGCAAACTGTATTTACCCAATTATTGGTAACAATGAATATGGATGGTCTTTTATTGGTTCAGAAATTGATCCTGTTGCCTTAAAATCAGCAGAAGAGATTGTCAATTCAAATCCAAGTCTAAAAGGAAATGTTCAGTGCGTTATGCAGGAAAATCCTAAAGACTTTTTTTACGGTGTAATTCCAAAAGATGGACTTGTAGATTTATCAATTTGCAATCCTCCGTTTCATGCTTCGGCTGAAGCTGCAATGGAAGGAACAATGCGAAAAACAAGAAACTTGGCCAAAGAAAAAGTAAGCAAACCTAGCTTAAATTTTGCTGGTCAGAGTAATGAATTATGGTGCGAAGGTGGTGAAGCCAGATTTGTTAGAAACATGGTTAATCAAAGCAGAAAGTTTGCAAAATCATGTTTTTGGTTCTCAAGTTTAATTTCAAAAGAATCGAATCTTAAAAACATATATCAAGCACTAAATGAAGCAAATGCTGTAAAAATAGAAACTCTTCCTATGGGACAAGGCAATAAAACAAGTAGAGTTGTTGCTTGGACATTCCTTACGAAACCAGAACAGCAAAAATGGAAAAGCACAAGGTGGAATGTGAAGCCCAAGAAAAAGGAATAATTTAAATAGTAAGAGCTTCACCATTGGTGAGGCTCTTAAATTATCGTTTAATATCATTTTACTATTTATCTCCCCACATTATATAGCTATTGTCTTCAAGCCGTATGGCTTTTACTTTTCTCCTTAAATGAGAAAAGCAAACAAAAGAATCAAGTCAGTCTGATCCTTGTTAACTCTTTGTTCTTACCAACTTACACGCCTTGCGGCAGGCTGACAAAGCACGCTCAAATCATATTCTATAAATACAATTGTAATTCTTAAAAATTGCAATCAAGCTATTTAGATTTATCGAGCAGTCATACCACGACCCACTTGGATCGCTTATAATAAGATCATTACAGCTTTTATTGTTTTGGGAAAGCGTTAGGGATTGAAATGGAAAACCCACAGCGAAGAATGAGCGAAGAGTTGGAGTGGAAAGCCCGCCCGAAGGGAACGCCCATAAAAAAAGGCCAATACCCGAAAGTACCAGCCTCTTAACTCTAACCTAACTTCTTATAATGAATTGTTTTTTATAAAGTCGATTAATTCATCGATGTAAGCAAAGCTCATACCAACTACTGTATCTGCGGCTCCGTAGTATACTGCAACCTTATTTCCTTCGGTTAAGGCAGCACATGGAAACACAACATTAGGCACATCGCCCATTAGCTCGTAAGGCGCTGCTGGAGCCAATAAATATGGTTTTGTACGAAACAATACCTTATCGGGATTTTCAAGATCGAGAAGCGCTGCTCCCATTGAATAACGGAAACCATTACAGGTATTGATTACACCATGATAAAACATTAACCAACCATCTTTGGTGCGAATTGGTACCGAACCTGCTCCAATTTTAGTACACTGCCAAGCACTGTCTTCAAAAGGAGTCACTTTCATAGCGCAACGGTGCTCTCCCCAATATTTCATATCAGGACTATAAGAGATGTAAATATCGCCAAAAGGTGTGTGTCCATTATCGCTTGGACGACTTAGCATTGCATATTTACCATCGATTTTTTCTGGGAATAATACTCCATTACGATTGAAAGGCAAAAAGGCATTTTCGCACTGATGAAAAGTTTTAAAATCGTAAGTATAAGCAATTCCAATAGTTGGTCCGTGATATCCATTACACCAAGTAATCCAATAACGATCTTCAATCCAACAAACACGAGGATCGTATTTGTAATCAGATTCGATCATCTCGGTATTGCCCGCTTCCATCTCAATTGGTTCATGATTGATTTCCCAATTGATTCCATCTTTACTAAAACCGGCAAAAATATTCATTTGTACCGCTTTGTTATCGCAACGAAAAACTCCGGCAAAGCCATCTTCGAAAGGAACTACCGCACTATTAAAAATACTATTGGAAGTCGGTATATCATACCTTCCGATTACAGGATTTTGAGAATATCTCCACATTACATCCGTACATCCTTCCGGCCTATCTTCCCAAGGCATATTTGCTTTACTAGTCATCTTTAATTTGTTTAATTCTTTATGAATTTGATTTTATCAATATCGTTTTAATTTTCTTCTGTTTCTTTTTTACAATAGGTATAATCTGCTGGATAATCTTCCAGCTTTTTGTACCAAGTATAATAAAGTATAATGCTCGTAATAATAAACAATGCAATTACCCATGAAAGGGATGTGTATTTACCAATTACAAAATAGATTGGGATCAATGGCAACATCATTTGCCATCCTGCTCCAATGGTGCAATTGAACATGTCCTTTAAAAAATCATTATTTGGCAATGCTTCGGGCTTTTGTGCTTTCAGCTTTAGGTAGACAGGCTTCCAAAATCCCCATGGTCGAACACTTTCGTAAAATTTAATTAATACCTCATCGGATTCAGGATTGGTTAGTAAACTACCAATAATAGAAACTGCAAAAGAGAATAGAAAAATAAATGGAAAAGCATAAATTGGTGAGACTTCGGGAAACACTACAGGTGCAACCAAAGAAGCAAGTAAACCGGCTAGCATTCCATAAAAATATCCATAACCATTGAATCTCCACCATACCCATTTTAAAAGGTTTGATGCTGTATATCCGCCAAATAAAGCTCCTACCAACCATTTCATTACCGTATCGATGCTTTCAGCAAAAAAGCCAAAGAATATTCCTACAATTACGACTGCGAATGATGCGAGATAACTCATTCGAACATATTTCTTTTGAGAAGCATTTGGATTGATGAATTTCTTGTAAATATCATTTACGATATAAGCTGGTCCGGCATTTACATTTGCTGCAAAAGTGGACATGAAAGCCGCGATTAATCCTGCTAGTAATAAACCTTTAGCTCCATCGGGAACGAAATTATTTAAAGCATAAGGTAAGACCATCTCAAAATCGATGTTATTACCCATTTTATTAAACTCTGGAGCCAAATAAACCAAAGCCAAAGCAGCTAAACCTGCAATCATCAAATAGCGAGGAACAAATAGTACTAAAGATACGATTCCACTCATTTTAGCCGCATCTTTAGGTGTTTCTGTAGAAAGTATACGCTGCATATCGTAACTAGGAACTGGTCCAGCAATACTCACTAATACACCTTTAAAAATCATCATCATCATCAAAACGGAGAACATATTGTATCCGTCGATGTCTATTTTGTGATTTACCGCAGGTATTAGATTACCCCAATCCAAATCAAGAGTCCAACCAAAAGAAATATCTGCCCATCCTGCAGGTACAGCAGCCGCAATTTGCTCTGGTGTAACTAAGGAAATAGCAATTACACCAACCATTATACAGGCAATAGCCATAATCACAAACTGCAGTATTTCTGTAAAAACTACTGAATACATTCCACCTTTCACAACATATAAGGTGGTTAAACCCATGATGATTATTGCGTACATATTTTCAGATGTAATCGTTAGACCCAAAACAGTCGCATGCAAATCCCAAGGGAAAAATGTTTGTGCGAATTTACCAACCCCTACAAATCCGTAGGTTATAAAACCGATTACACTTATAATGGCAAATAATACAACGATTAAATGCGAAAGTTGTGATCCTCGACCATCACCAAAACGAGTTTTTAACCACTCGGCTCCTGTCATCACATTCGAACGACGTAACCAGATAGCCATGAACATCATTAGGAAAATTTGATTCCAAACGGGCCATAACCAAGGAATCCATAATGACTTTAAACCATATACAAACAAAATGGTAACCGTCCACATTGTTCCAGTAATATCGAACATACCCGATGCGTTGGAAACTCCAAGCATGTACCATGGTATTTTATTTCCTCCCAAAAAGTAATTGGAAAGATTCTTAGAGGCTTTTTTTGATAGAAAATAACCTATAAAAATGGTTAAAATAATGTATCCTAAAATTATGGATAGATCGAGTGTTGATAAGTTCATTTAATGAAAATTAGATTTTATCTTCATCTGCTTCACTTTCTTCTGAATGAACAAAAGGAACAAACCTTGCTGCTAATAAAGATGGAATTATAACAACAAGTATGCATATAAAAAACAACTTATAGCCTAACCAATCGCTCATAAAACCACTTAACATTCCCGGTATCATAATGCCTAGATTCATAATTCCTGTAGCAAATGCATAATGAGCCATTTTATATTTACCAGGAGCAACTTGTTGCATCATGAACAACATTAAACCCACAAAGCCAAAACCATATACAAAGTATTCAACCACAACTGCAGATCCAATTAGAAGTACGCTTTCTGGGCGGTAAACAGCTAATAGAGCGTAAATTATAAATTGAACGTTAAAAATACAAACTAGAGTGAACAAAGATTTTTTTAATCCTCGGGCTGAAATATAATAACCTGCTAATATTGAACCTAGAACAAAAGCTGCAGAACCAAATACACCATAAATAATACCTATTTGCGAAGTACTAAGTCCCAAACCACCCTCTTCGATAGCTGCTTTAAAAAACAAAGGAGCAATTTTAATAGCAAAGCCTTCGGTAAATCGATATAAGATGATGAAGCCAATAAACCAACCAATATATTTTTTCTGAAAAAAGGTTTTTATGACATCCCATAAGGTTTTAAATCCCTCCTTTAAGGAAGCTACCTCACTGCTTGCATTTCCTCCCGATGGTAACATTTTAATATGATACAAAGCCAATGAAATCATGATTGCAGCATAGGTTAGCATAACAGCCATCCATGCATGCAGCACACCAAATCGTTCTTCCAGAATTCCTGCTAAATAAACAAAAGCACCGGCAGTTAAGATTTTTGCTAAATTATACGAAGCACCTTGCCATCCAATATATTTTGCTTGCTCTTTTCCTGATAAAACACTTAGGTAAACCCCATCGGTGGCAATATCGTGAGTTGCACCACTAAAAGCTACAACAGCCAATAATGCAATAGAATAGGTAAAGAAATGATCCAATGGTAAGGACAATGCGACCAGAACAAATGTAATACCTGTTACGAGTTGAGTTGCAACAACAAAATGTTTTTTTGTTTTAAACATTTCTAATATAGGACTCCATAGTGGCTTTAATGTCCAAGGTAACATGATCAGTGAGGTCCAAAATGCAATTAACGAATCGGATATCTCGAAGCTCTTAAACATTAGTACAGATGCTTGAGCGATAGCAATAAAAGGTAAACCCATTGCAAAATATGCTGTCGGAATCCAAGTAGCTGGGTGTTTTAGTCTTTTAGTAGTTTTTGACATTTCTAATTAAGAGGTATGATTAGGTTATCTTTTTATTTCTTTAGGGAAATTTCTAGTTTTCCACCTTCGCTAATTGTTTTGTGATTAATGAAATAAGAATTTTGTTTCTTTCCATTGATCATCATTTTATCAATAAACAAATCGTCTTTATTCTTGCGGCGAGTTAGAATTTCGAATGATCTTCCTTTGTGAAATTCAGAATCCAATTCGATTGTAATTTTATCGAAAACAGGACTTGTAATTGCATAATCGGTATCTCCAGGACAAACTGGATAAATGCCCATCATACTGTAAACAATCCAAGCAGATAAAGTTCCACAATCGTCGTTACCAGGAATTCCATCAGCTGCATTTTTATAATAAGTATCGATTAAATTACGAACTTCCTTTTGTGTTCTCCACTCATCACCTTTAAAATAATTAAACAGGTATGGATAGTGAATATCAGGTTCGTTAGCCATATCAAATAGCTTATTATCGAAAACAGATTGTAAGGTATTTATGAAATTTCGCTTCCCTCCCATTAATTTGGTCAAGCCCTTAACATCATGAGGTACACAAAATGTATATTGCCAAGCAGTTCCTTCATGAAATCCCGGACTTGGTTCGAAGTTCTCTCCTTGTTGTGGATTAAAATTCTTTAAAAAGCTACCATCTTCTAATTTCGGACGAATCATATTAAATTCCTTATCGAAATACTCTTTGTAGCGAAGAGATTGACCTAAAAACCTCTTGCAATCATCCTTTTTATCAAGAGCTTTTGCGAATTGAGCCAAATTCCAATCTGCAATATAATACTCCAATGCATGAGAAACTGAATTATCGAATTCCTCTTTTAAAGGCACATAACCTTCTGCCAAATAATGATCGATATCTGGTCGTAATTTATTATTCCTTCCTTCGGTAGTTGCTGATTTATACATTGCTTCGTAAGCAGCATCAACATCAAAATCGGTTAATCCACGCAAGTAAGAATCTACAATTACAGGAATTGCTGGATCGCCTTCCATCACATGAGTTTCCTTGCTATTCAGTTCCCACTTTGGTAACCAAGCACTTTCCTTGTACATATCAACCATAGAACGAACCATATCTAATTGCTCTTGCGGATATAAAAGCGCCATTAAGGGATGAAAATTACGGTAAGTATCCCATAAGGAGAAAACGGTATAACGATCACAGTTATTGGTTTCACGAATTTCAAAAGACTCCATTGCTGGATATTGTCCATTTACATCGTTGATGATATTCGGGTGAATTTGTGTGTGATAAAGTGCTGTGTAAAAGATGGTCTTCTGGTCTTTTGTTCCACCTTCAACTTTCACTCTGCTTAAAACGTCATTCCACTCAACTGAAGCCTGCGACTTTGTCTTCTCAAAATCAAATCCGTTTGATTCAGCATCCAGATTCATTCTCGCATTTTCAATGCTCACATAAGAAACACCTACTTCAACTAATATTTGTTCGTTCTCCTCAGTATCGAAAGTAAAGTATGCACCAATTTCATCTCCATACATTTCTTGAGTGAAATTCTGATAATATTTGATTTGTCCATCGGTATCGCTCCAAGCAGATTCGGCTTTCATTTCTGGCATTTTTTTCCAAACACCTAAGTCTTCCGCCTTTTTACTAAAGCGAGCAACAAAAAACACGGGGCGCTCCGAACCATCGTTGTAACAGAAAGTTCCTGTCATACGTGAACCTTCAATTTCTTGATTGTTCACAATTTTTATTTTAGCTCCTGATTCATTCGTTAAGCCCAAACCAAGATTCAGTAAGATATTTGATTTTCCTTTTGGGAATGTGTAACGGCTAATTCCTGTTCTTTTGGTAGAACTCACTTCAGCTTTCACGCCATATTTTTCCAGATCTGTAGTATAATATCCAGGAATAGAAACTTGATTCTTCATGATGGAACCATATTCCTTATGATCGGCTTTAACTTCTCCAGTTGTTGGCATTAAAATGATAACACCTAAATCGGGACAACCAACGCCACTTAAATTTACATGGGAGAAACCAGTTAGATAGGTATTATCCCATGAGTATGGCGTAGACCACCAACGTGCATCTTTATCCCATGTATTGATATCGGAACCAGAAACATTGAAAGGTGTTACGGATACCATTCCTCGTGGTACAATTGCCCCTGGATTTGTAGTTCCAAAATTTGTAGTTCCAATAAATGGATTCACATATTCGGTAAATTGTGCAAAACAATTCATACCGAAAAAAAGAAAGATTAAAATTCCTGATAAACGTTTCATCAAGTTAGGTTTTGTTGAGTTGTAAATCTAAGTTAGAAATATAATACCGAACGGGATATGGCCAGCCAAGCTTCTTCCCGAACGGTTTCTAATTTCTAATCTGTTATCAAAATAAAGCTTTGGTGATTAAAAGCTGATTAATTTTGAGGTTAATCGGCTCTATCATTCATTAATCCTAGAGAAATTTACATTCCTATTTCTACAATTTCAATGGCCTGTCCTCCGCTTTCAATCATACTTACCTCCAATTTTGTAGTGGAATTAAGCTCTTTTTCAAAGATTTTAATATCCGTTGGGTTGTCTTGAAGAGCAGCTTTTTCTCCATCGGCATATATGGTCGCCTTGTATTTTTTGTTCACTTTCAAGAATGACAAATCCAATGTAATATTTCGTGCATTTTCATCTGTAATTGCACCAACATACCATGAATTTCCTTTTCTTCTCGCTACTGCATATACATCGCCTATTTCAGCAAGAAGCACCTTCGATTCTTCAAAATCAGCAGGCAAATTTTCGAAAAATTTAAATGCTGGTTGATTCTCGTAATTACTCACCAAATCGGATGCCATTTGCAAAGGACTGTACAAACAAACCCATAAAGCCAATTGCTTTGCGAGAGTTGTATTCACTCGACTGTTTCCTTTGTCG
Organism: Labilibaculum sp. DW002; assembly: GCF_029029525.1. Taxonomy (NCBI): domain Bacteria; kingdom Pseudomonadati; phylum Bacteroidota; class Bacteroidia; order Marinilabiliales; family Marinifilaceae; genus Paralabilibaculum; species Paralabilibaculum antarcticum. Next base: position 846,988 of record NZ_JAKJSC010000001.1, read on the forward strand.
TTGCTATTCCATTTGATGTATTCTTTTCTGTTCTTATACAAAATATCGAATGTTCCTGGCGTATAATCGATAGGACCGCCTAAACAACGTGTAAATGGTAATATCAGGTGATGCTCTGGTGGATTTCCTTCACTCCAACCATTCCACTCCATTCCTCGCGCTCCTTCACGAGTCATCATGTTTGGATAAGTGCGACTAATTCCTGTAGCTTTAATTGGTTCATGCGCATCGATCATCAACTCATACTTTGCTGCGGTTTCAACAACTTTTCGATAATGCTGAACCATTTTTTGTCCATGGTGAAAATGACCATTTGGAATTGGACCAGCATAGCCTGTCTTCAAAACTCTAATTCCATTATTGTGTAATTTTGCAAAAGCCTTTTCCATGCACTCTTCGTAAAAAATATAATCGCCACCAGTCTCATGATGTCCAATTAGCTCAATCCCTTTTGCGTTTGCATACTTCACAATTTCATCAAAATCGAAATCTGCATAAGGAGTTGTTTGATCGAATGCTTTTGGTTTTCCCCAGTTTTCCCAACCGGTATTCCAACCTTCTGCTAATACTGCTTCCACCTTGTTTTTTGCAGCGAAATCGATATATTTCTTCATATTCTCGGTAGTCGCACCGTGTATTGGTCCTGGAGTCCATGTTTCAACGCCTAAATGCATTCCCCACCAAATGCCAATATATTTCATTGGCTCTATCCATTTTGTATCTGAAATAACACTTGGTTCATTCAAATTTTGAATTAAATTCGATTCAACTAAGCCCGCTGCATTTTTTGATATTGTAATTGTTCTCCATGGAGAAAGCAATGATCCTTTTGCTTTTACTTTAACACCATTAGGCCAAGGAACTAAATTCGCCTGAAAACCTGTTCCGCCAGTATTTTGCAATGTCATTCCTGCATAATCTGTCAAATTCGCCTCGTGAATACTTACATGATATCCAGATTCTGTCTTCACCGTAATTGGTGTATTTGCATTAACTACTTCATCTATTTTAGTTGTTCGATAAAGCATTTCGTAGCTCTCAAAGTTTGCAGGAATAGACCATGCAGTGCCATTTTCTACAAAATTAAATTCAGTCAATTCATTAATGATATTAATACTATCTAAAGCATTTTGCTTAGGAATTTCGTATCTGAAACCCATTCCATCATTAAAAAGACGTACGTGCAATTTAAATTCCTTATTAGTTCCATTAAGTAAGGAAATAACCAATTCGTTGTAATTGTTATGAATAAATTCATTTGGTCCCCAAACCGGTTCCCAAGTCTCATCCTTCTCATTTTTACTTACTGAAACAATCTTTACTTTATCAGTAAATAATGAGTCTTCTTTTAAAACCAAACCCAGATTGGACTCGCTCATGATTTCATATTCATCAGCTTTTAGCTTGTAATACAATTTTCCTTGCTGGCTAATTTCCAGCTTATAAGTCAATTTCCCATCTGGTGATTGCAATTCAACTGATTTCTGCGAACTGCACGCAACACCAATAAAAATAGCCGTCAGTAATCCAATTATTCTAAAATTCTTATACATACTTATTCAATTACAAAAGTTTTCTTTTCGATTCCAATCCCTTTTATCGTTAATTTCTTCCATTGTTTTGGCAAACATGGATTTTTCTGTTCAATTCCTGAATCCGTAAAGTGCAAGCCTCCAAAACCAAATAACACGGCTTGTAACATTCCTCCAGCGCCTGTTGCGAAATAAGGATTATTACTAAATGCTGATTCTGACAACGCGCCAAATGGAGGTCGTTTGTTAGGCTCATATGCACGTTTAAACAATTCAAAAGCTTTTTCTCTCTCGCCTAATCTTGCATAAAGAACAGCTAGGACTGAGTGAGACATTGCAGGACCTTCGGGTGCCATTTTTTGTTCGTAATATTCTAAATCCTTACGTATTGATTCTGGATCTTCAATTACATTTAATGGATATGCCAAAAGGTTTACATCTGCTTGTTTGATAATTTCACCATCGTATTTTCTATTCTCTTTGGTCACTCCATTCTCAAAGGAATAAAAGCTTAAGCCCTCTGCAAGCTCATCCCATTTTGAATTTGGTTTCACATTTAGCACTTTGGCTGCCTTCACCGCAAATTTCAAAGCCGTTTTTGCAGAACCATTGGTAAATGCATTGTCATCGGCATGATGATAGAATTCATTTGCTCCCACAACGTTATTAATAGAATAGCTCCCATCTGAGTTTTTAATCGCTCTACTTTGCCAATAGTCAGCCACCTCTTTTAATACGGGAAAGCCAATATCTTTCAACCAAACAATATCTCTTGTTATTCGGTAGTAATTCCAAAAAGCAATACCAATATCCGCAGTTATGTGATGCTCAAAAGTACCGGTCAAAGCCCAGGTAGGTGTAGCTTCTTCTCCAGTATCATCAGATTCCCAAGGGAACATTGCTCCCTCGTATCCATAATTTCTAGCCTTTCTTTTAGCAGCATCCAATCTATCAAATCTGTAATTAAGCACAGACTTAGCAATATCCTGATTAAAAGCCAACAAAGGAGGATACATCCACAGTTCCGTATCCCAAAATATATGACCATTGTAGCCTTGAGCAGATAAGCCCATTGGTGCAATGCTTAAGTTTGAATCATCTCTTGAAAAAGAATACAGATGATACAAAGCCAACCGTACATCTCGTTGAGATTCCAAATCACCATCAACTTCAATATCGCCTTTCCAAAGATCTGCCCAGAGTTCTTTATGACGAGCAATTACCGCCTTCTTATTTCCTAGCAATTGAAAAATTACCATTCGTTCCGATTCACTTTTCGGATCAGAAAAATCTTGGGATGTACAAACTGCGCCGGACCATGCAAAACGATAATTCTGTTTGGCTTTTACTGATTTTGAAAAGTTTAATTGAGGATTGAATTTATCATCAAGTTTCGCTTTTAATTCTGGAGACACATCATCAAAAATAAAAGCTGCAGTTGTTGCCAATTGATGTTTTTCGAATGGGCTTTTGGCAATGGTTTGAAGGATAGGCATACGTGCATCTAAATCTTTTAGAACGCGAAAACCTGATTGTACTTTTTTATACTCGCCAGGACAATTTAATTGTCCACCAACCTGAATAATGATATCCTCTTTTAATGCCTTAACCTCAACATCTATCAAACCAGAATATGGCATTCCTCGCAAAGCATATAGCGTAAAAGAAACATCTGCATAATTTTTAAAGCGACATGTTGTAGTAAATGATGCCGATTTCAGGTCCAAAACTTGTTGCCAATTACTGCAATTCTCAATTCCAAGAGTGTCCTGATTAATGATTAACTCTAAATTGGCAAAATTAATCCCCAACAAGACCTTGCTAACTCCAAATTCCGATTCTTTATCGTAAACATTATTTAGAATTATTGTCTTTGTTTTTCCAGGTTCTGCTGATGGTACAATGCCTATTCTCCCATTAGCAACAGAAACACCTGTATAGTTCAAGTTTTCATTTGCAGAAATGTGCCATGGAGAATTTGAAAAGCTTTGGGCTCTGCTACTATTGAAGCACATCAGAATTAATATTATTGCAAGACCTTCTCTTAAATAAACCATAGCTCTTCTTTAATTTCCTATAAAAAAGGCTCACAAACCAAAGTTTGCAAGCCTCTTCCTATATTAATATACTAATATCATATCTCTTGTTATTTACTCATTGAATAAGGAAAACTTTCCTCTGAAGTTCCTCTTTCCTTATTCGGTTCTGCTGACATCTTAAATTCAAGATTTCCCCCGTTCAAGAATTCGTTGTGTTTAATGTAATTTTCACCATAAGTTTTTCCATTCAATTTGATATCATTCACATATACATTTTCACTTGTGTTTCCAGAACTTGTAATCGTGAATGTTTTACCATTTTGCATGGTCAGTGTTACTTTATCAAACAAAGGTGATCCAAACACATACTCGTCGGTTCCAGGACAAACAGGATAGAATCCCATTGAACTAAACACATACCATGCAGAAGTCTGACCATTATCTTCATCACCACAATAGCCATCAGCTTGTGGCGTGTATAACTTGTCCATTACCTCGCGAACTCGCGACTGAGCTTTCCAAGGTTGACCTGCAAAGTTATACAAGTAAATCATGTGTTGGATTGGCTGATTTCCATGTGCATAATTCCCCATATTAGCAATCTGCATTTCACGAATCTCGTGGATGGTAAATCCATAATACGAAGCATCAAATTCAGGAGCCATTTCGAATACACCATCCAAAGTAGAAATGAACTTTTCTTTGCCTCCCATTAAATTAATCAATCCATCAATATCCTGGAAAACAGACCATGTGTAATGCAAGCTATTCCCTTCTGTAAATGCATCACCCCATTTTAATGGATTAAATGGAGATTGGAAATTACCATCCTCATTTTTACCACGCATTAAGCCCGATTCCTTATCAAATACGTTCTTGAAATTTTGTGCTCTTTTAGCAAACAAATCAATCTCCGCTTGCGGACGACCTAACTCCTGAGCTAACTTCCAGATACAGAAATCAGCATAAGCATACTCCAAGGTTCTTGCGGTATTTTCATTTACGCCAACATTGTAAGGTACATATCCCAATTCATTATAATAAGCTGCACCAAAACGGCCAACAGAATTAACTTCTTCGTTGTATCCTTGAGTGTTTTTCAAAATTGCTTCATACAAAGTTTCAATATCATAACCACGAATTCCTTTTAAATAAGAATCAGCAATTAAGGATGCCGAATTCGAGCCAATCATACAACCTCTGTGACCAGGACTTGCCCATTCTGGCAACCATCCACTTTCTTTGTAGGTATTTGCCAATCCTTCCATAATTTGAGCATTCAAATCTGGATACATCAAAGTAAAAAATGGAAAGACTGCCCGGAATGTATCCCAAAAGCCATTATCTGTAAACATATAGCCGGGCAGCACCTTACCATTGTATGGACTGTAATGAATTACTTCATTTTTATCATTAATTTCATAAAACTTGCGTGGGAATAACAATACTCTGTACAAACAAGAATAGAATGTTTTTAATTGATCATCTGTTCCACCTTCAACTTTAATTCTGGCGAATTCAGTTTCCCAAGTCGTTTTTGCATCTTCTTTCAATTGATTAAAATCTTTCGATCCTATTTCACGAGATAAGTTCAATTGAGCTTGCTTTGGACTAACAAATGAAGAAGCAACTTTCACATGAACAGTTTCTCCTTTTTTTGTCTTAAAACCAATAATCGCACCAACATGTTCTCCCGTTTCTCTTTTAGATCCTTCATTTAATTTGTCCCCATTCCAAGTATGAGTCAATTCAAAATCTTTATCGAATTCAGCAACAAAATAGTTATGGAAATTATCAGGAACACCACCACTATTGTTTCTACAATATCCTATAATCTTGCGTTCTTCTGGAAGAATGGTCACTTCTGATCCTTTAAAAAAGCCATCTAAAAGGATATACGAATTATCGTTCTCTGGAAAGGTAAAGCGAAACATAGCTGCACGCTCTGTTGGAGTAACTTCAGCCGTTACGTCATAGTCGGCTAAATAAACGCTATAAACGTATGGCTTTGCTTCTTCAGCCTTGTGAGAGAACCACGATCCTCGTTCCTCTTCTTTATACTTTAAATCACCGGTTACAGCCATCAACGAGAAAGCCGCATAGTCATTAATCCAAGGACTAGGTTGATGTGTTTGCTTGATTCCTCTAATCTTTTTTGCATCATAAGCATAGCACCAGCCATCTCCCATTTTACCCGTTTGAGGGGTCCAAAAATTCATTCCCCAAGGCAAAGCAATTGCAGGATACGTATTTCCATTTGACAACGAATGATCTGAATCTGTTCCCATCAAAGGGTTGGCAAGATCAACATTTGACATACTCGATTCTTGAATACTTTGCTCTCCCGCACAAGCTGATAAAACAGCTACAAACAACAATATAATTAAGTTTGATTTCTTCATTTCTAATATAATACTAGTAAACAATTGATTTAGGTCGATCTTGACTGGCAACACCAAAATTCTTATTTGGTTTATTTCCCATTTCGAATTTTAATGTACCTCCATTAAGGATATCCTTATGAGTGATAAAAGATTTCGTATAATCTACTCCATTCAATTGAACTGATTGGATATAGATATTCTCATCGTTATTATTATTTGCTAAGATTGTAAACTTTTTATCTCCTTCAAGATTAATACTTGCTTCATCGAAAAGAGGACTACCAAAAACATAAGCACCATTACTTGGATTAACTGGGTAAAATCCCATTGAAGACATTACATACCAAGCTGACATTTGGCCACAATCTTCATTACCACACAAACCATCAGTTTGATCAGTATACAATTCATTCATAATGTAACGCACCTTATCGGCAGTTTTGTATTGCTCACCAGCATAAGCATAAAGGTATGTGATATGATGGCTTGGTTCGTTACCATGAGCATATTGTCCAATTAAACCAGAGATATCAGAAGATGCACCTTCTTCTAATTCTGAAGAAATTGAGAATAAACTATCCAATTTTGATACAAATGGTTTTTCACCTCCTAAAAGATCAATTAATCCTTCTGGATCTTGAGGAACCAGCCATAAATATTGCCAAGCATTTCCTTCACAATAATCATTTACTCTATGTTGTGCTGAATAAGGATCAAAAGGTGTTCTCCATGAACCATCCTTCATTTTTCCTTTCATAAATCGATCTTTTGGATCAAAGTATTTGGTATAAGCTTTTGCTCTCTCAGCAAAATATTTCGCATCCTCAGTTTTGCCTAATTTTTCAGCCAACTTGCTAATTCCCCAATCGCTAATTGCATATTCCATTGCACTTGCAACAGACTCATGCATCATATCACAAGGGATATAACCGAACTTTTGCAATTCTTTAACGCCAGGTTCAAAATCGCCCATAGCTGTGGTTTTCACCGCCTCATAAGCTAACTCATGGTCAATTCCAGGAAATCCTTTTAAAATAGCATCTACAACAACAGGAACAGCACTGTAACCTACCATTGTTTCAGTTTCATTTCCACGAAGATGCCACACTGGTAGTTTTCCTTGTTGCTTATAAATTGTCAACATGGAATTGATCATATCAGGAACTCGTTCTGTTTGAGTTAAAGTATACAATGGATGTGCTGTACGATAAGTATCCCATAATGAGAACAAAGTATAATTCGTAAAATCAGCACCTTTGTAAACTTTCTTATCAGTTCCTCTGTAATCCCCATTTACATCATCGAAAATATTTGGAGCAATTAAAGTGTGATAAACAGCAGTGTAAAACACTCGTTTTGCTGCTTCATCTTTTGTTTTAATTTGAATTTTTTCAAGCTCCTTATTCCATTTGGCTTTATTATCTGCTAGAATTTCTTTGAAATTCCAATTTGGCATTTCTGTATTGATATTCAATAAAGCATTCTCCATACTTACAGGAGACATACCAAACTTAAAAAGAACCTCTTCAAATGCTTCCGTTTTAAATTCTAAACATGCCTTAACAGAAGTTCCTTCTGCAGCATCTCCTTGTATTAAATTCTCGCCATTGTAAACAATAATATCTTTGATTGGTTTCGATAAAACCATTGCAAAATACTCACGCTGATCACTAGCCCATCCAGTTGAAAAACGGTAGCCAGCAACAATTGTATCATTTACCTTATGAACAAATGTTTTTGTAGCCGTATCTCCATTTCCCTCTTCTAAATCAATAATTAATTTCGCATCATCTGATTTTGGATAGGTAATTTTATGCAATGCTACTCGTTCAGTAGTAGTCATCTCAATTCCAATATCGTATGTGTCCAAATGTACTTTATAGTACCCAGGCTCAACTTTTTCAGTATTATGATTGTAGTAAGATGCATATCCACTTTCTGGATTTTCCTGTGAACCAGGATTCATTTTTAAATCACCTACTACGGGCATAATTAAAAATTCTCCTAAATCAGTACAACCTGTACCACTCAAATGCAAATGTGAAAATCCTTTTACTATACTATCTGAGTAATGATATGAAGAACACCAGTCCCAACCTTTGTGAAAATTACTTGGTCCGGCTTGAATTGCTCCAAACGGAACGCTTGCTCCAACAAAAACATGTCCATGTCCTCCTGATCCAATTAATGGATCGACAAATTGGATGTAATCATTTCCTCCTTTAGCTTGCTCTTTATTACAGGAAAGTAATGCTGAGCAAAAGAAAAACAAGAGAATTAGTGTTTTAAAAGAAATATGGTTTCGCATTTGGTTTTGGTTCTTTGATTGTTCTAAAGATTGCTATATGTTGTAGCTCAAAGGCTATTTTTATCTTCTAGTTAATACACCTTTTGATAAAAGGCTATAAAACGATCCTTCCTTTTTAGGTGGAAGCAAACCTTATTCTTAACTCTAATTGGAATGTCAGACGAATAGACATTCTTAAAAATCTTATAAAAGGGAGCTGCCTTAAGACAGCTCCCAATATTGTATTTATCAATTAATCTTCAACAACGTTCCATGAGATACCTCTCATATCACCTTGGTAAGTTCCTGTTTCATCAGAGAATTTAACGCCTTTCACTCTATCAAGAGGGAAATAAACATTCAATCCAGCTTCTGTACCATCAATGACAGCATCAAGGTCGGCAGCATCACGAGCAACATCCCATAAACGGAAATCTTTCATGTAACCATCCATTTTACCCCAGCCATTACCAAGCCACATTTCACCCCATCCTGAGTTGTTTGGAGCACCTATGTCTTCTTGAATACCTTTGGCAACTCCATCAACATATAATATAGTTGTTCTAGCAGCGTCATCATGAACAATAGCAACATGTTGCCATTCTCCCGCTTTAATGGATAAAGCTTCTGCTTTTGGTCCTTGCCATCCATTTCCAGCATTCGTAAAGTTCCAAAGGCGACCTGTATTTAATACATTCTCTTCAGTAAGTTCTTCATAACCATAAACCCAGATTCCGTACTCTCCATTATTAAAGAATTCACCTGTACCGTATCCAAAGAAAGACTTAACTTTTACATTAAACTCAACAGTGTAATCTTCTTGAGGAGTATAATTTGGCGTAATTCTTAAACCAACTGCAGAAGGAACATCACGATCAATCAAGATACCATCAGCATCACCTACTAACATTGAATTAATCAAGTCAGTTGCGGCAGCTAATGCATCAGCTTTATCATCTAAACCTGATTGACGAGTCTCATTAATAAGAGCATCATTAGCATCAACAATTAAAGCATCGATATAAGCAATTGTTCCAGCAGGATAATCACCATCCATATCACCTTCAACAACTGTAGCCTTAAAATCAGTAATATCCTGAATTGCAGCAGTTAATTTAGCTTTGTCTAAAACGATTACTGGTGGTTCGCTTATCCACTCTACTTTACCTTTAATCGTTGCAGTGTATTTCCCTGTAACATCTACAAAAGATTCTCCTAAATCTGATCCAAAAGGAAAATAGCATTCTAAACCAGACTCTGTACCTTCGAATGAAGCAGTTCTATTTGCATTAATGGTAGATTCGTCTAATACAGAATTCCACACTCTAAAATCTTTCACCAAAGTATTACAGACACGATCAGTCCATGTTGGGCTGTTACCAATAACAAATGGAGCGTCAGCAGCTACTAAGTGAGTATTATCTACTTCAGCAACTTTTGAACCATTAATAAATAATTCATGATGAGTTCCCGTACTTGTCATGGTTACATCCATCCAATCTCCAGCTATCATAGTTCCTGGGCCAGCTTGATCACCTGAATCTACCCAATTACTATTACCTGTTACGATCTGAATTTTACCATCGCCGAAATATCTAGCTCCAAATCCACTATCTGGTCCCATTTGCTCAGCAGAGAATAAATTATTTGAATACCCTTTAGTATTCAGATCAACGATATAACATTTCAATTCAATTGTCCATTCTCCACCTAATACAGTCTTAATGTTATCAGATATCTGAATATAAGTATCATTTTCTTGCTGAATCCAAGGCATTGCTACTGCAACTGTATTTGCTTTAAAAATGTCAATGTAACGTTGCAATTTAACAGCTGCATCCGAAATATCTTCTTGATTATCTGCTCTGTCGATAGTCCATAAAACCCAATCAACAACTGTTTGCAATTCTGCTTTGGCTCCTGGCTTAAAATCTCCAGCATTTATACCTTCTTCACTGTTTGCAATTAAGCCTTCAGCCTCAGTAACTAGAGCTTCAAGAGAACTAGTCTCAAAAGTCCCACTTTTATCATCATCATCACAAGCTGAGATAGTAAAGACCATCAGAAAAGCAGCCAGATATGACAACATTTTTATATTTAATTTTATTGCTTTCATATAATAAAGTTTAAATGATGTGCATCAACCATAAATGAATCAATGCACATTCATCTGTTTTTTATTTAAAAATTGCTATTCATTAAACCAGAACCATCTTTTGTTTTGGTATCTGCAGTATCCCACCAAAGTCTAATATCCATTTTATCAGAATCTAAAGTGTTTAAAGCAGATGGCATGTTTACCTCATCTTGAAGATGAGCATTATCAGGATAACGTACTCTCTTAACCCAAGTACCTGATGCTACAGATGAACTACCACTTACTCCATCTTTTGGTAGCGTAATGTCTGGATAATCAGTTCTTCTGAAATCAGCCCATCCTTCTACTCCGTTAGGAAAGTTAGCTAACCATTTCTGAGTAATCAATTGCTTTAATTGTGCTTCATTACTTCCAGAAAGATTTGTTAAACCATCTACATAGCTTGTTGCATCACCTCCGTCAACTCCAACATAATCCATTGAAGCTTCTACACCTTCTAAGTATAATGCATTTGCATCACCAGAAACCCAACCTCTTAGAGCTGCCTCAGCCTCCAAAAATTTAACTTCAGAGTAGAACATTACTGGACAATACATTCCATTCTCTCCTCCATCGCCAACAAAATCAACATAACCACCTTCTAGATTGATCGTTGCAAAGTTTTTATCAGCATCTGCAGGAACAAGATTGTATCCATTTTCGATACCTAAATACTTATCAAAACCAGCATCTTCTTTAGTTGTAGGTTCTCCATCAACTTGATAAGCAAACCATTTAGCAGCTCTTGGATCCTCTCCAACAGTAGACTGGTTGTATAGGTAATCTGAGAATGTTTTAGACATTCTAATGTTATTCCAGTTCCAAGCCATTTGGTGCAAATAATCGTACCATCCTTTGCTCCACATAGGAACTTTTGCTACATCAGCATTACTTGTCATTAATCCACCAGGACCATTAACTGCTGCTTGAGCTTCAGCTTGTGCTTTAACTGCATCAACATTAGAAATACGCATTGCCAATCGTAAACGTAAAGAGTTTCCAAATTTACGCCATTGTAATGCATCTCCATTAAAAATTATATCGTAACCATCACCATATGCATACTGAGCAGCATCACCTGTAATGTTTGTAATTGCAGCATCAAGCCTTGCAAATAAATCCGTATAAATCTCTTGTTGAGACGTATAAGGCACAGCTTCACCTGTTCCTGCATCAAAATATGGAATATCTCCATAGGTATCGGTCATTCTTGACCACCAATAAACCATCCAGATATCTTTAATTGCAACTGCATCAACAAATACTGGATCTTCTCCAACCATATCTTGAATCGCAACAGCTTTACGTAACATATCTGCATAATGCTCTCTCCACTGGTTTCCTATCCAACCGTCCACATACTCGTAACGAGGTGAACCAAATCCAGATACAGTGTTTGCCCAATACTGAGAATATAGGTCTGGGTACAAATTAACATTACGTTGGTAATTTGAAAAAGTCCCTTGAATCATTGTGTTGAAGAAAAACTTCGGCTCAACATCAACAACTGCATCCTTTCTGACATTCATGTCATCAAAATCGTCAGAACATCCTGTGCTCATAACGGATAGTCCCAATGCAAGTAGTACTATATATATTTTATTCATAATCTTATCCTTTTTAACTATTAAAAACCAACATTAAGAGAGAACCCATAAGTTCTAGTAGAAGGAACTGGAGAAAAATCAAATGCCTGAGCAGCAAAAGCTGTACTGTAAGCACTTGCATCTGGAGCAGTTCCTGGTGTATCCTTGTAGAAGTATAATAAGTTTCTACCAACAAGTGATACCCTTGCACTCTTAATCGGATTATGAGGTATTTTACTCAATAGAGATTTTGGTAGGTTGTAACCAATAGCTACTTCCTTCAATTTCATGTGTGAAGCATCGTACATGAATTCTTCATCTACTTTTGCCATTTGTCTCCAGTATTCTTCAGCAGAAACAATAACATTATTTGCTCCACCAGCAGCAGTTACACCATCAACAAAGAAAGCCATTCTGTTGTTTTCTGTTGTTCTTTCAGCAGTTCCTGCAGATACAGCTCCACGTTCCGAAGAAGAAAGGATATCTCCACCCTCTTGAATTGAAACTAATGCACTTAAGAATAAACCTTTGTAATCTACACTCAAATTAATAGAACCTGTCCAATCTGGTTGGATATTTCCAATAACATGATCATCACCTTGAGCAACCGTCATTAAACCGTTTTCATCAATAATGATTTCACCATTTTCGCTACGCTCGTATACACTACCTCTAATTACTCCTAACTTTTCACCAGGAATAGCCATTACATTAGAACCAAAATTATACTCAGGAATACCAGGAGCTAATTTCTCCATCATACTCTCGTTTTTCGCAAAATTAAAGTCTAAACCTATCGTTAAATCCTTAGTCTTAACAGGAACAGTTGATAACATCAACTCAATACCTTTGTTGGTAATTAATCCTGCATTAATCAGTAAAGTTTCATATCCAGAACTTATAATACCTGGAGCAGGTAAAATTTGATTCTTTGTCTCTTCGTTATAGTAAGTAAAATCAATACCTACACGATTACCTAAAAATCTTAAGTCAGCACCAACTTCCCAAGAAGTAGAAATCTCAGGCTTAAGATCTTCAATAACTCTTTGTTGTTCTACGATACCTCTTGTTAAGTTAAAGTTACCACTCTCCAATCTAAATGATTGACTTGTATTATATGGAGTTGTAGCCTTTCCAACTTTTGCCCAAGAACCTCTTACTTTAGCGAATGACACCCAATCTGGCAATTCTGTCATTTCAGAAACAATACCACTTAAACTAAGAGATGGGTAAAAATATGAGTTATCGTAATCCGCATCAGCTGCAGTTAATGTTGACGACCAATCATTACGAGCTGTGAAATCTAAAAACAACATGTTTTTATAAGCAACTTGTCCAGAACCGTAAATAGAACGAACTTCACTTTCTAAAGCTGATTCAGAAGCTTTAATATTTGCTCCAGCAGCTAAGAAAAAATCACCTTCTGACGATAAGCGACCAGAATTTGCGCTCAACCCTTTAGATACACGTCTCATGCTGTTTGCACCAAGGTTTACTCCAAGTGTGAAATCTTCATTCAATTCTTTATTGTAAGACAATAAGAATTCGTAGTTTTCTTCCTTAAAGTTTGACTGAGTTGGATTGTAGTTTGGTCTACTTGAATCTACATTATCAGCAAACAAATATCCTTCAACTGAAGTAAAATCATAAAAATCCATTCCATACTTAAATTTTGCCTTTAAGTCAGAAGTAATTTTGATGTTAGCAGCCACATAACCAAAAGTTCTATTCTTTTCGTCATAATTTGTTGTTTGAGCTTGCAAGAAATATGGATTTCTGTAATTAGCATTTGCAGTTGTATAAAGTTTTTCAACATGCTGTCCACTTACGATATCATATCCTGGAGCTAAATCTTGGTTACGAATATTCATTGGCATACTATTAAAGTATGATACGTATGAATAATTTCCAATTTCAGGACGCTCATTACCTTCTGTCTTGAAAAATGAAACTTTAGTATCAACGTTTAACCAATTATTAATATCGTAATCCGCTCTTAAATCAAAAGTTAACTTTTCAACTTCATGCTCGTCATAAATACCTTTCATGATATCCTTACCAACTGAAACACGGTAAGCTCCATCATCATTTCCACCTGTAAAAGCAACATTGTGCTTTTGAGTAGTTCCTGTGCGAGTAAAATCTTCTAGACGGTCTTTTTGCGCTTCATATGGAAGCATCTCACCAGTCCATGATTCTAGCATTTGTCCATTCATTTCAGGACCCCAAGAAGACTTACTACTATTATCATATGCACCATTAGTACCTTGACCATATTTATCTTGAAGATCTAGCATGTATGCAGCCTTAGACATTGTAAATCCACCAGAATACGAAATTCCAAGTCCTTTACCTCTTGTACCTTTTTTAGTTGTAACTAATACGACACCATTACCACCACGTTCTCCATAAAGAGCAGCAGCATTAGGTCCCTTCAATATCGATACGGACTCAATATCCTCAGGGTTCAAGTCAAAAGCACCACCTGCTCGAGATGTTCCACCCCAAATACTACCATCACGGCTATTTCCATTATCAAATGGAACACCATCAACGACCCATAAAGGAGCATTATTTCCACTCAACGAACTGGTACCACGAATTTCAATTCTCGAAGTTCCTCCAACTCCACCACCAGACTGATTGATCTGCACACCTGCAACTTTTCCTGCAAGAGACGAAACCAAATCAGAATTACCAGCTTGTGTTAACTCTTCAGACTTTACGTCCTGAACGGCATAACCAAGAGCTTTTTTATCTCTTTTAATACCCAATGCAGTAACAATTACTTCATCAACCTGCAATGCGTCTGTTGCCATAACCACATTAATTACAGCTTGAGAACCAACTGTAATTTCCTGTGTTAGCATCCCAACAAAACTGAATACTAAAACACTGTTTGCATCTGGAACTGAAATTTCATAATTTCCTTCAATATCAGTTACAGTTCCAATAGTAGTACCTTTAACAACCACTGATACTCCTGGAAGTGACATTCCAGAATCTTCAGTTACTGCTCCAGTTACTACTTGTTGGGTAGCTGAAACAGTTGAATTGTTATCGGTTAAGTTGTCAACGTTTGCATTCGCAGACAATGGCAAAACCATTATTGCAAAAAGCAACGCAAAAATCCCAATCTTACTTCCAGTACCTAATGGGTTAGATAGGCCTGAATGAAGATTTCGTAAATAGCATTTCTTCATAGTTAGAATTATTAATTATACAATGAACAAAAAAAATCGTGTTATTTTTTTCTTTAACCAATATTAGCGCAAACGTATTAATTCACGATTAATATTGAATTAATCGCCTACTCAAAATCATTAATCAACTCCTTAATTCTTCACTTTCAACCCCTTACATTAATATGCTTTTAATTAAGATATTTTAACAAATAGAGAATATTATCTTCTAGACCTCTTCCTACTAATCCTAATTCGAAAACCAAATTCACATAACAATTCCCAAATCCTTGTAATAAATTCTCACAAAGACTTTGTTATTCATTTTAACTAAAACTTCACACGTTTCTCGCAAGGCTTAATCAGTCAATAATCTCAGTCTTTTTAGGCTTTTATCTTTAAAGTCTTGCTATATTTAGATATATTTGAACATTATCAAAGCCCACTATTATATAATGAGATTTTTACTTGTATTATTTGCCCTAACCATATATTCATTTATTCTCCATGCAGATCATGGTGTTTATTTTAAGTCCAATGAAGTTTCGAAGGAAAATCGAACAGGAATAGACATTACTCATAAGAATAACATTTCGTACGTAAACAGTTTTACTCTTAATTTCATGATTTCTTTGCGGAGTACTGAAACTCACTATGGCGAAATATTATCCTTAAAAGAGCAAAATGGAAAAAATCTGATTCAGATTACCTATAATGAACCTGACCTATATGTTATTCTAAACAAAAGAGAAACTAAAATCCATTGTAATTTGGATGATCTAGATCTACTTCGAAACAGATGGATACCACTAGAATTGAAGATCGATTGTGAAAACAATATGATCTATTTTTCATTAGGAGGGCATAAATTTGAAAACGCTATAGAATTTCCTAATTCTTCGAAATTTTCACTCTCATTAGGTGTTGTAAATAAATACGGCTTTTACATTGAAGAAGTACCTTCCATGTCTATTAAGGATTTAGGCATACACGTTAACGGAACTCCTAAACATTTATGGCCTTTTCGCAAAACAAACCAAACTGAAATAAAAGATATCTTATCGAGCAGAACTGCTAAGCTATATAATCCTAGATGGGTAATTGATTATCACAACAAATGGAAAAAAGTAAATACTTTTTCATTTGATAAAATTCCTGCAATTGCATTTGATAAAAAGAATGAAATACTTCAATTTGTTTTTACAAGTGGAGAAATTAAATCATTCGATTTAAGAACAAATACACTAAGTGCGATTAAAGACGTTAAAGGCCTACCAATACTAGAAAAATCACAACAGATAATTTATGGTATTAATTCACAATTAACCACCTATAGCTTTAATGAAAACTCTACAACTAAGTTTTCAAAATCGTCCAATTCATGGGAACAAGATGCTCCTCGAAAAACAGATGACACGCCTAAATTCTGGCATCACAACAAAACAATACATCCAATATCTAAAGAAATAACAACTCTTTTCGGATATGGCTATTACTCTTATTCCAATTTGATTCAATCTTTTGATGAAACAGAAAAGAAATGGAAAACACTTCAATTTTCAGGTGATACTATTGAACCTAGATATCTATCATCCTTTGGAATTGGAAAGCAAGACTCAACTATTGGCTACCTTTTTGGAGGACTTGGAAATCCACTTGGAAAACAAATTCTAGGTAAAGAATTTTACTATGATCTTTATAAAATAGATTTTGCCAAAAAGCATATCAAAAAAATATGGGCTTTAGAGCAGGATGATCAATTTCAATATCTACCTGTTAATTCATTAACATTAACCGAAAAAGATAGCTCATTCTATACTTTAATGTTTCCATGTCAAAAAAGCAGCACTTATCTAAAAGTTGCAAAAGGCTTTCTCAATGATCCAAAGCTTTACTTTATTGGTGATAGTATACCTTACGAATTTGTTGATATTAAATCTTTTGCTGATTTGTATTATTGGGAAAGCGAAAACAAATTAATCGCTCTAACATCAAAAGAAACTGAAGGTGAGAGTTATGAAATTTCTGTTTATACAATTAGTTATGAACCTGGTTCAGCTAACGAAATAAACATGTATAATAACACGCTTCCTTTATCCGTCAAGCTATTTTATGCTTTATTAGCATCTATCCTTTTGTTTCTTATTTTCTTTATTCGACAAAAAATTAAAGCTAAACTCAAAAAGGAGCAAATAATTCAGGAACCTATAAATAGTTTTCAGGAAAAAATACCAACCTATGAGCTACCACAAATTAATGCGATACTTTTATTTGGTGGCTTTCAGGTATTTGGACAAAAAGGCAAAGATATTACTTATCGTTTTAGCCCTACGCTAAAGGAATTATTCCTCCTTATTTTGCTTTATTCAATTGAAGATGGAAAAGGCATTTCATCGAGAAGAATACAAGAATTTTTATGGCCAGACAAACCAGAAGCTAAAGCAAAGAACAATAGAGGTGTAAATATTAAAAAATTAAGGAGTATTCTAGAAGATATCGATGGAATTGAAATTGTATTTGATAACAACTACTGGAAAATAATTCTACAAGACAATGTTTTTTGCGATATCGCTAGCATTCAAGATGAGCTTAAAACTACCGACAAGAATAAAATTCAATTCGAGAAAATAATTCATATCTTAAACAGAGGTACATTACTTAGAGATATTGAACCTGAATGGTTAGATCCATTTAAAGATAAAACAACAGGACTGATTGTTAGCTCATTAGAGGACTGGGTAAGCAAACTAAATCTTGACACCAATATTAGGTTTGCCATTTCGAATGTGATCTTTGAATTTGATCAGATGAATGAAACTGCCTTAAGGGTAAAGTGCAGTCTCCTTTCTAAACAAGGAAAACACAGCTTAGCAATGGAAAGCTATGAACACTACGTTAAAATGTATGTGAAATTATACAATGAGGAATATCAATTTTCATTTAAGGAGATTGTTTCAGAAAATATTACCGCATAAACAAAAAACCCAGGCCACAGCCTGGGTTTCTAATCTAATCTCACCTCTTATGAAAAAATCCGGAAAGGAAAATCATTTAATTTCCCAATCCGGGGTAGCACACTACTACTACAAACTTTAAAGACCAATTAAATTCTTGATAAAATTTCAGGTCTTTCCTTATACAGTTTAAATATTAATTCCCCGAACAGAGTATTTGCCCAAGCAAACCACGATCGAGTGTAATTTTCAGGATTGTTTTTATGAAATGTTTCGTGCATAAAACCAGTATCTGCATGACTCGCAACCAGCATTTTTAAACAGGAAATAATTTCCTCTTCATTATCTGAGGTTAATGCTCTCATTACGATGCTCATAGGCCATATCATATCAATTCCGACATGCGGCCCCCCAATACCTTCGGCATATTTACCTTTAAAAAACCATGGGTTATTTTTACTCAAAATGTACTCTCTAGTGTTTTGATATAAGGAGCTTGAATTACTAATTGCACCCAGATATGGTAAAGAAAGTAAACTCGGAATATTTGCATCATCCATAAACAACTTGTTACCGAAACCATCTACTTCGAATGGAAGAATCTCTCCAAAATGCAAATGATCAGAATTTGCATAAGCCTCAAGTGCTTCCTCCACTTCGGTTGCTAATGAAAGTGCTTCGTTTGCCAATTTACTATTCGATCCAGTATGTGTGAAAATTTCAGCTAACTGCCTTAAGGAAACAACAGCGAAATAATTAGATGGAATTAAAAATGGTAACACCGTTGCATCATCAGATGGTCGGAACGAAGACACAATTAATCCAACTGGATTAATTGGATTTCCATAACCTCCACCAGGTAACGAGTCGTATGTTCTGGTTGTATTTCTCTGAAAGGAATAAGGACCCTGATTTTCTTTTCGTTGTTGCTCCTTAAATGTTTTCACAATTAAACGAGCTGCACCTTGCCAATTTTCATCAAAACAAGAATCATCTTTAGTCGTTTTCCAGTAATGGTAAGCCAAACGAATGGTATAACAAAGTGAATCTATCTCCCACTTTCGTTCATGCAATTCTGGCTTCATTTCAGTTAAATCACTCTCCCAATGACTTCCATCAGCTCCTTTATTAAAAGCATTTGCATAAGGATCAATCAATACACATTTTGTTTGACGATTGATCAATCCTTGAAACAATGCTTGTAATTTTTTGTCTTCCGAAACCAATGGTAAATATGGCCAAACTTGTGCGGTTGAATCTCTCAGCCACATCGCATTAATATCTCCCGTAATTACAAAAGTGTCGGGAGATCCATCCTGCTCCGAATATTGTACTGTCGTATCTAAAGTATTTGGAAAGCAGTTTTCAAACATCCAAGACAATTCTGGATTTGAAATTTCCTTCTTAACCTTCTCAATTGTTTGTTCAACTGCATCACTAACAAACTTCCGCTTAGCTATAGCAGGTCTATTAGAAACATAGGAAATCTCATCTGCATGAGCAATATTACCTGCTCCCAAAAGAGCGATTCCACCAGTAAATAAAATTGAATTTCTCAAAAAGCTTCTTCTTTCCATAATTACTATAGATCGTTTGTTACAAATTCTTTAATGCAAAGGCATAAGCTCCAATACCAATAGCCTTGCTTGCTCCTAGTTTACTAGAACAAATAGCGATACTTGGATTCGGATCATATTTTATGGTTTTATTCGTTCCTGGAATATTTATATCTGAAGATTTATCTTCTGCGAATTCAACAAATTCCGAGTCGACATCAATATTATAAACTTTTTGCACCAATCTTGGAAGAGATTCCCCCGATGCAGTATAACATTTTCCGTTCATTTCATTTAATGCTGCTGGCATATACAAATCATGAGCTCCAGTTAATCCCCCTCCAATAACTGCAATACCATCGATCACAGTTAAAAGATTGGCCAAACTATCGCCCAAACATCTTCCGAACATTTCAAAAGCCTCTAGTGCTGCTTTTTGATCTGAATTATTAGCATCCATAGCGACATCGTAAACATCTTTAGGCATTAATTCTTCTGAATAATTACCTTTTGCTTTTTCTAAAAAGACTCTTTGAATAGCACGTGTACTAATTCCTTCTTCAGCAAAACGCTCTGGAAACAATCGTGAGCTTGTTAACCAAACTTCCGTAGCAATTGAATTGTCACCAACAAATAACTCCTCGTTACGTACCAAACCACCGCCAAAACCGGTTCCTAGTGTAACTCCAAGAATATTCTTATACCTTTTCGGACTATTTGCCTCTTCTAATTTTTTATTGATCTCAGGAAGTACACCACCCAAAGCTTCGCCATATGCAAAAAGATCTCCATCGTTATTAATGAAAACTGGCAACTTAAAGTGTTCTTGTAACATTGGTCCTAAAGCAATTCCTCCTCTAAAAGCAGGCAAATTAGGCAAATCCCCAATAATTCCACTTTTATAATCAGCAGGACCTGGGAATGCAAAACTAATTGCAACTGGTTTTTCCTTTACTATATTTAAAACCTCCTGAAAACCATCAATAATCGTTTGTAAACACAAATCTAACTGATCTGCATTTGATGGCTTACGAATTGGTTCTACAATTTCATCTCCACTTTTCATTGCAGAGAAAACAAAATTTGTTCCTCCTGCATCAAGAGTCAATACAACTCTCTTATCGTTCCAAATATTCATAATCTAAATCGTTAATCGAATATTACTTCGCATCCGTTTTGGTAAATAATCTTCCCAAATAGAAGAAATATAGTAAGCATACTAATAAAACAGCAACTCCACCCATTTGACTTCCAACATAGTCTGAAACCATTCCTAAGAATAAAGCGATAGCACCACCAGAAACACCCATAATCATTAAACCAGATACCTCATTTGCTCTTTCTGGTTGTCTTTTAAGTGCGTAAGTAAAAATGATTGAGAATAAATTAGCACATGCAAAACCAACGATAAATATGAATACTGAAAGAACAACTAAATTGGTTACAAACAACATTCCTATGAATCCAAAAACACCAAGAATAATACTATAAACAAAGATTTTAGCCGGCGCATATTTTGCCAGAATAATTGCTCCTAAAAATGTTCCAACAGTACGAGCTACAAAATATAGACTAATACCTAAAGCTGCTTGTTCCAATGGAATACTGCATCTCTCCATTAAGAATTTAGGAATGGTAATGTTTAAACCAACATCAATTCCAACTACTAGTAAAATCCCCACGAAAAAAGCTAAAATATAAGAGTCCTTAAGTAGACTAAAACATCCTAAAATAGATACATTTTTCTCTTCTTGTTCTTCTTTAATAATCGATGTTGACCACAACCATATTGTTGATAATAAGGTAATTCCAGCGTACAATGGGAAAATTAATTTCCAATTTCCCATACTACCTGCAGCAAAACCTGCGATAATTGGTCCTAAAAAGGCTGCAATCGCTTTAACAAATTGCCCTAAAGTTAAACTACTAGCTAATTTATCTCCCGAAACAACATTCGTTAACAAAGGATTTAATGCAACCTGAATAATTGTATTCCCTATACCTAATAAAGCAAATGCAACTAATATAACTGTAAAATTATATGCTATTAAAGGCACAAGCATCGCCAAAAATGTAATTGCCATACTCAACATGACCGTATTTTTTCGGCCAATTTTATTCATTAACAATCCTGTAGGCACAGAAAAAACTAAGAACCATAAAAACACCATTACGGGCAGCAGGTTCGCAACGGTATCACTTAAGTTAAAATCAAGCTTGACATAGTTGGTTGCAATACCAACAACATCAACAAATCCCATAATAAAAAATCCAAACATTACAGGAAGGATCTTTCCAATTGAAGTTTTCTCTTTCATAAAATTTAATTTATTCGCCTACCTCAGTAGGTAAAATTAATTGTCTAATTTAACGTTCTATTAATCTTGGTTTCAATTCTATTCTTTTACTTTCTTCTTTGTTCGATTTCATTACTTCTTCTAAAATATCAACCGAATATTGCGCAATTTCCTTAATTGGCTGTGCTACAGAAGTTACTATAGGCAAAGAATAATCGAACAAGTCAAGATTATCAAAGCTCACAAAATTCATTCGATCCAAATCTTCCCTAAAGGCTGTATTCATTAACCAAATTGCATGTGCTGTTATCTGGTTATTTGTAAATGCAATTGCATCCACCCCTTGCTCCATTAGGAAGGTTAATTGCGTTTTCGAACTTTCTTTTAAATCATCGATTTCAACAACACGAATCAAATCTTCATCTACATCGATATTATTTTCAATTAAAGCTTGCTTATATCCGTCTATTCTTAATTTTAGAGAATAAACATTTGGTGTAATTGATAACAAGCCAATTCGTTTGGCTCCTTTATTAATCACCTTATCAACTGCCGATCTCATAGCATTTTTGTTCTCTACTAATATGTAGTTTCCATTAAAATCTGGACTCTCTCTATCAAAGAAAACCATTGGAAATCTTTGAGCCGCCAATGTTTTTAGCATTCCTAAATTTTCAAAACATGAAGCTACTATCAAAGCATCGACCTGTCGATTTACAAACATGTTAAGCACCTGAGTTTCTTTATCTTTATTCTCATCAGTACTTCCAATAAGAAGGTGATACCCCTTTTCCCAAAAATAATCTTCAAGCAAACGTCCAATTTTTGCAAAGAATGGATTGGAAATATCCGGAACTAAATAACCAATGGTATTGGTTTGTCCTTGTTTTAAGCTCTTTGCAATTTGATTAGGATGATAATCTACTTTTTTTACATAGTCAAGAATTTTTATTTGCGTTTTTTTGCTAATATTTTTCTCATCTCCTTTGTTATTAAGTACAAAAGAAACAGTGGTTTTTGATAGACCAAGATCTTGAGCGATATCTTTAATTGATTTCTTCTTCAAAGTATATTTTTTACTAAATCGGTTTACTAAATCGGTTTACGAATGTAGATATTTTTTTTAAAGTAAAAAATGAAAGTTTAAATGAGACAAAATCAAAGAAAATTCACCTACTAAAATTAGATTTCACAGACTATTAATTACTACAAAATAATAGTAAAGCAAATTTACAAAAGCACTAACTCCCCAAAAATTAGTATTTTTATATTTCAGATTTAAAAGTTGTCACACCTCTTTCAAAATCACCTTATATTATTTAGTGTATGAAAAATGAAAAAATTAGTGTTATTGGTTGCGGTAACCTTGGTAAATCGATAGCAAAAGGACTTCTAGATGATAAAGATTTTTCTTCTGAGAATGTAATTGCTACCCGACGTAATCTATCTCTAATTAAAGATTTGGAAGAAGCAGGTGCAGAAATTACATCTGACAATTGTTACGCTGTTAGCAAATCGAACATTATTTTAATTGCTGTTAAACCGTATAATGTCTCTAAAATTATAAAGGAGATTAAACCTGCTTTAATTGAAGGAGAACATATAATCGTATCACTAGCTACAGGACTTGGTACTGCTGAAATCTCTGAAATGTTAGATGGCAAATTTCCCGTTTTTAGAGCAATGCCAAATATTGCTGCCAACATTGGAGAATCTGTAACTTGTATTTGCGGTAAGAATTCAGATCAAGAACAAACAGCGAAAGTAAAATTCATTTTTGATTCCATTGGTGAAAGCCTAATTATTAATGAAGAGCTAATGGAGGCTGCAACTGTATTAGGTGCTTGTGGAACGGCTTACGTTCTACGATTTATTCGTGCTATGGTGCAGGGGGGAATTCAAATTGGTTTGGATTCAAAAACTGCAACTGCCATGGTAAATCAAACGGTAAAAGGTGCAGCAGAATTGTTGATTGAGCGTAAAATGCACCCTGAATTTGAAATTGATAAGGTAACAACACCAAAGGGGTGTACTATTCTTGGTTTGAATGAGATGGAGCATAATGGTTTTAGCTCATCATTGATCAAAGGAATTGTAACCTCTTTTGAGAAAATTGAGAAATAGAATATTTGCTCTCATCCAATAAGCTATTTAATGGATGAGAGTGTAATTCTTAATTCCGAAGTAGTAGGTTTCGTTGTAGTATTTCTCCATCAATTTCCAATTTTAAAATGTAAACACCCGAGGACATTCCTTTTAAATCGAAATTGATTAAACTATTGTAATTAAAAACGATACCAGAACGCACTTGAGCTCCTTTCGAGTCGTAAACCGTCCAATTGGTTCTTATATAAATAATCTGGCTCAAATCAACTGCAAATAAACCATCTGATGGATTTGGATAAACCTTAATCAAATCATTATAATTCATCTGAACCATTTTTGCAAAAGAATTAGTTCCACATCTATTCTCTGCCTCTAGCGTAATGGTGTAATTTCCCGAATTCTTGTATTCGTGTTCTGGATTCTCTTCACTAGAACTGGTTCCATCTCCCAAATCCCATGAGTAAGTCTCGCCTTGCTCCGAAGAATTAATGAACTGTATTTTTTGTAAATCAACCGTAAAATCAAAGTTTGCGCTTGGAAAATCCATAGCTAAAATATCACGACTCACACTATCTAAAATCCCATTTTTCTTAACAATCAATTTTATTTCTTTCACACCAGAACTCGTATAACTGATTTCATGAGGTCCTTCTTCTGTCGAACTTTGCGGTATAGCACCTTCTCCAAAATCCCACAAATATTCATCGGGTTCGCCTTGAGATATATTTTCCAAGCTAAGCTGACTAGAATAACAAATACTATCATTTGACGAGATAAAATTAGCTCTCAGTCCCTTGTAAGGATCCATACCATCCAGTACATTCAATCCTAAATTCAAAGGATCTAACCAAACTTTTAATTGTTGATTGGCTTCCGAAAAATTTGCCCAACTCTCGGAAAATTTTGCATAATAGTCATTAACAGACTCCTCACAATCAGCCTCTCCACCAGTCAAATCGCCTACAATTCGATGATTTTCATCAAACAAAGGGGAACCTGATGATCCTCCTTCTGTTGTTCCAATCTCCCAATCGACAATTCTCCAATGTGTGTTGATATCGAATGTATATTTTGTATCGGAGTAAGAATCTGTAATGGGAGCATCAAAATCCATTGATATTTTTTTCACATCGGCATTAGGATGATGTATACAAGTCGTATTTAAAGGTATTCTTCCACTTCTATCCCAACCTGCATAATAGGGAGAAAAAGAAGCTGGAGGCATTACTGACAATTCTAGAAGTGTAAAATCTAAATGACTGGTTGTTGCTAACAGGTCTGCTCCCGAAATTGATTGAGATTTTGAACCTGTAGTTGATTCGCAATCTGCCGCCTCATAATTAAAATAAAAAATGGCATCCTCCGCATCTCCTTGTGAATCGATAACATGATGAGCAGTTAAAAGATATGGTTTACCATCAAAACTAGTATTGTTAATTAATGCTCCAGAAGCGATAAAGCCATTGTACAAAATGTGACACACTGATTGCTTCTCAATTTGCCAATCATCACCTTCTGGGCAGTTTATATTTACATTACAAGAACCTGATGTTTTAACGGATGACTTCTCACCTTTTAGTTGATTAAAAATATTCTTATAATCATGCAAAACTGCACCAATTTCAATTTCAGCTTCGAATTTAGCACCGAAAGGCTCAATATATTCAACAATAATCTCATCTCCTTCTAATGGCTCTATAGAAAATTTCCCTGATGCCTTGTTGTTTTTTTCTGTATAAGCACCTAAAACTTGAGCCGTTTGATAATTATAGACAAACAACATTGCATTCTTAGGCAATTTGAACTTAGAAAACTCAAGACCTAAAGAGAAGGCTCCTGGAGATGATATAAAGATACGCCACACCATTCTTCCATCTTCCAACTTTTCCCATTTCCCAGAATTGTTCGAATTATAAATGTTTTGATATTGATAAGCATATTGTGCGTGTTTCAAAAAGCTTTCCCCACTTACAAACACTTCATCTTTAAGCATCTTAGCTTTTTCAAATCGTGGCAAATAAGTAACCGGAATTGTACTCTTAAATTTTGCATCTTTGAACAAAGGACTGCCCCCGTGAGAAATTTGTGCTTTCGAAAAAAAGCAAATAAGAGATAAGCTAACAATTAGCCAGAATTTGAGTAGTTTAGAGATCATGTAGGTATAAAATTCAATCAATGATTATCAAAAATAACAATTAAGGAACGAAAGACAATCAAATACCGTAAAACAAATCTTTCCCCCTACTAATTCAATAGTATATTAAAAGCAATAATATTAATCATTATGCTAGAAATTATTCTTATTTTATAGGGAATCTATATAACCGAACTTATTTTTAATACGCAGAATTTTGTATAAATTTGAATTATTCGCGTGCTATTTACAAAACCAAAAATCACCCAATGAATCAAGAATCCTATGATTGGTCATCGAAAACAATTTTAATTGCAGAAGATGTTGAATCCAATTTTCTTTTTCTAGAAGAAGTTATTAAAAGAACTGGTGCTTCAGTACTTTGGGCAATGAATGGCAAATTAGCTGTTGAAATGTTCGAAGATCATAAAGATAAAATTGATCTCGTTTTAATGGATATCCAAATGCCATTTATGAATGGTTTCGAAGCTACAAAAGCAATAAAAATAATAAGCCCTAACATTCCTATTATTTCTCAGACAGCCTATGCAATGGCCGAAGACAGAGTGAAAAGTTTGGCCGCGGGTTGTGATGATTACATTGCAAAACCAATCGCTAGCCAGAAACTACTAAATTTACTTGCAACCTACATTAAATAAATGTTAGACTCACGTCTTTCAAAAATTTCTCTTCTAAAAGACTTACAATCTTTTTCACAACTGTTCTTCTAATTTCCAGTTCAATTGGCAAACTAGGATCTTGATGTGCAAAGTTTATTCGTGTACCTGAAATAATAGAGATCTTATCACTTTGCAATAAGTAATGAACAATTTGATCTGCAGGACCTTCACCAAGATCATAATCACTATTGTAATCTTCCAAAATACGTGCAACCTTACCAATTGTTAGAATCCCTTCCGTTACTAGGTTTATTTCTTCCATGTAAGAAGCAGGAGGTAATTCAGGATCAGTAATTTTCATACCCGCAGCAAATTTCAAATTGAGTTCTCGAGCCAAAATTTCAGCTGTTGTACCTCCACTTATAATTTTTTTGCCTTTAAAATGATACACTCGCATTGCCAATTCTGCATCCTTATCTTTTTCGAAAGGCGGACCTGTACAAATTAATAATTTACGAGGTTCTCTGTAATAAATAACACCTGCACTAGTGTCGTCTTTTAATTCATCATGATCGTTTCGAGCAGCTTTCTTTACCAGCTGCATACCAAGATTACGAGCAGATATATAAGGTGTTGATTTTACGATATTGGTAACATACTTTAAAGCACTCTCATGTCCCCAACCAAATGGCAATTCTCGACTTCCCATTCCCGACTGCATAATCCCATCGGACCAAAAAAGAATCCGATCCTCTTTACGAGCAGTAAATTCACAAGTACGAAGTTCTTTTCCTTGATTTTCTTCACTATCCAATAGAATCGTTCTCCAACCAGGATCAAAAACTTCTGCCCCACGCATCACCACACACAATGGATTATCAAACTCTATTATTCGAGTTCTTCCATCATATTCGATATCTATAATGGTAAAAGTGGAATAGCTAACCTTTCTTACGCTACAAACCGGAAGTGTATTCATGATGATTTCGGCAATGGTTTTAACATCCTTATGCTCTGCCGTAAAATTCATCGCCATGGAAGCTGTTAAGGTCGCCAAAACATTCGCTTTCACACCACTTCCCATCCCATCGCTCAAAACTGCAATGGTCCGATTTTCCTCCTTTATTCTTTTGGAAAGAAACACATCTCCACAAATCATTTCACCATGATGAAAAACCTGCTGACAATCTATATCTATATGAAATTTTTCGTCCATTATTTTCCTTTCCCTTCTTCTCCCGAGGCGTGAGATTTAATAATGGAATTCAATAACTTTTCTGTTTTTGAAGCACTTTCGCCTAATAAGAAAGCAATTTGTTGCACTGTTTGAAGATTTTCCTTGATAACTGCTCTGGCCCTTCCAATCACTTCTTCTCGTCTTACCTCAGGAGCGTATAAATCCCTTATTATACCACCAACAATCTTATTTTTTTTGATTGTAAAAACTGAGACATTAAATAATCTATTCCCAAAATGAACATCTCTATTTAAAATATCCTCTCCGTTTAATATTACAGAAGAAAATAGTTTATGAAATGGTATTAATTTGGTTAAATCGGCATCTACTAAACCTGGAATAATTTCATTTAACATACGAGTTTCTTCTCCCAACAAATCAACGAAAGTTTTATTCGACTCTATTACTTTTAAACTTTCATCAACAATCACAACACCTGAAGGAAGCTTTTGCAACATCGCTGAAACCGTTTCGGATGCCTCTTGGGCTAATTTCCTTTCCTCCTTAGCTACTCGTTCAGATTCTTTAAGAGCGGTTTTTGTTTTAGACAATTTATCATTAATATTTCCGAGCTCTTTTATGTAGTTGTTCATATTTTTAATGGTAAAAGACGAGCACATCTCATAATTGGCTAAACCTTGACATTTTGCTATAGCAAACTCCCTACAAGATTCATATCCACAAGATCCACAACCTAACTGATCCTCAATCTTGCCTTTTCCCATCTCAACCAAAACATCTAGAATTTCATCTTCTGTAGGCACTGGTAATTCACGACCATTTGATTTAAAACCTCTGCTTAAATCAAGATCTAAATATTCATTAATTTCTTTCTGCCATTTCTCTTCATCAAAAGTCTTCAGCCTCTTACGTACATATCTTATTACCTGAGATCTACGAGAAAATTTCCGCCCTCCAGGTGAAGTTCCTGGTCCCATAATACAACCCTCACAGTAAAATAAATCCAAATGTTGATTAAGGTCATGTTGAGTTTTGAATTCATTTATTGATCGAAGGAAATTATTTCTTCCTTCGGTACTAATTATTCCTCCATTTAGCATGGATATATTAATATCAGCAGCTTGAAACAAACCATGACTTATTGGAAATAATCCTCCCAATTTAGCAAATGGCGGATCAAACTCAGAAAATTCGACCGAATTTTCTGAAACTCCATATTCCTTAAATAATTTTCGTAGTTCAACAAAACTAAGTACCGCATGAATATTACCATCAGTACCATTAAATGCCTTCACATCATCCTTACTAGCTACGCAGGGTGAAAGGGAGACAATTTTTACATTCTTACCATATTTTTTTCGCACAACTTTTGCCATTGCAACACCTGGAGGTACAATTGGAGCCAAGTTATCCACTAAATCAGGATGAAAATTCTCAATGTTATTTACCAAAGCAGGACACTTTGTTGAAATGTAATATTTTCCATGAAAATTCTTAAACAAATCTTTATATCGATAAGCAACAAGATCAGCACCAAATGCAGCTTCCACTACAAAATCAAATCCCAAAGCACGAATCATTCCTACAAAATTCCTAAAATCGAGGATATCGTCGAATTCACCAGATATACTTGGATCGCAAATTGCAATCACAGGCTCATTACCTGCTAGCAATTGTTTAACAAGATCTTCTGAGCTTCTGTATTCAATCGCATCTTGAGCGCAAACGGATACGCAGTTTCCACATCCGATGCACCTGTTTTTTATGATATTAGCAAAATCATCTTCAATTTTAATTGCTTTTGCAGGACAAACCCGAATGCAAGTAAAACTAAGATTACACTTGTCCTTATTGGTTACGATTAAAGGCATAAGAAGAATTTTTAGAATGGTAAATAGATGGCATTAAACGAGTCCGAAAACGCCGTTTAAAATCTCAACAACACTCTCATGGTCTACCTCTTCGTGCAAGTCATCCCCAACCTTTAATATTGGTCCTTTCGCACAATTTCCTGTGCACAATTCTCCATGAAAGAAAACTTTATCTTTCAATTTATTTTCTTCGAGAAATGTATTAATTGCTTTTAGAGCTTTCCCGTTACCTCTTGAAAAGCAGGAGCTTCCCAAACAAATGGTAATTTCGATTTTTTCGGCCATTTAGTTTTGTCTTTAGAATCATGTTTTATGAGGATCATTACAAATTCCACTTCATCAACAAAACCATCCACCTCTTAGGAATTTTTAAAACAATACCCCATGCCACTTTAGGTTATTTACATTTTAAATATAGCTAAGATCTACTTCTTTTAAAAACTTTTCCTCTAGTAGTGTAACAATATTCTTCACAACCGTTCTGCGAATCTCTAACTCCATTGGTAAATTAGGATCTTGATGTGCAACATTAATTTTCGTTCCATTAACAATAAATATCTTATCACTTTCCAACAAAACTCGAACCAACTGATCCGCAGGACCATGACGCAAAGAGGAAAGATCCTTATAACTTTTAAGTAATCGCTGCACTTTTCCAAGAGTCAAAATCCCTTCAGTTACCAAATCGATACCTTCAATATGTGATATGGGTGGTAATTCAGAATCGGTAATTGTTAATTCAATCTCAACTGGTTTATCAAATTCACGGGATATAATACCTGCTGTTGTACCACCACAAACTACTTTTTTTCCTTCAAATTCTTTTACCTGCTTTGCCAATTGAGCGTCTTTTGTACGTTCATAAGGAGGTCCAGTGCAGATTAATAAATTTCTCGGCTCACGAAAATAAAGAACCCCACAGGAGGTATCGTCCTTTGGTTTATTTGCGTAATTAGCACAAGCTCTGTCTACTACCGAAGCTCCTAGTTGCCTAGCTGAAATATAAGGTTGCCTACGAATTAATGACTTTACAAACTGATCCACATTCTCCATTCCCCAACCAAAAGGCAATCGCTGCGTTCCCATTCCAGAATTGCTTACTCCATCGGAACAAAATATGATTCGATCTTCTTTTTCTGCCTTAAATCGATAGGAATACAACACCTTACCAAGATTGTTATCGCCATTTAATTTCAGTTCCTCACATTCAGGTGTAAAACTCTCTAAACCTCTTACAATTAAGCAATCTGGACTATCATAGCGAATAATTCGAGTTTCTCCGTCGCACTCAATTTCAACAATTGTGAAAGTAGAATAGCTAGCCTTTCGTTTACTACAAACTGGTAAAGTTTTCATTATTACCTCTGCAGCTTTGCGAATATCCTTATTCACTTTCATATAATTCAGAATCATAGAAGCTGTTAAAGTTCCAAGGACATTGGCTTTTACACCACTACCTAAGCCATCGGATAATACCAAAATTGTTCGGCCTTCCTCTTTAATTTTTCGAGACATAAAAACATCTCCACAAATTGCCTGACCATCAAAATTCTTTTGTTGGCACTCAACTTCTATGTAATAATCGGATTTTACCATAGGTTATTTCTCCTTCGCTAATGTATAAAACTCAACGATTGAGTTCAGCATTTCTTCCGTTTCTGAAGCATTTTCACCTAAAAGATAGGCGATTTTTTGAACCGTTTCTAAATTCTTCTGATTAACTGATTTTGCTCTTGAAATTACTTCTTCACGTTGAATGTATGGCTGTGACATATCGCGAAGAATCGCACCGACTAATTTGTTTTTATGAATACTAAAAATTGTAATGTGAAACATTTTATTACCAAAACGAATGTCTCGCTCTAGATTATCAACACCAGTAGATAGTGCAGATGAAAATAATTTATGAAAGGGAGCAATTTTATGCAAGTCTGCATCAACTAAAGCTGGCACTGTATCGTACAATTGTTCTATTTCTTCACCCATCATTCTGGCAAAGCTTAGGTTTGCTTCCCTAATTTTTAATTGATCATCAACAATTACTACACCAGAAGGAATTTTGCGCAACAATGCTGTTGATTTCTCGTGTGCAATTTTACGCATATAGGACACGCACATATTTGGCTCAGATCGATCTTCAAGTAAGGCACCTGCAAATTCACGACAACTGTTGTAACCGCAACCACCACAATTAATTTCATCTTTATCGGAATATTTACCGACCATGGTTAAGGCCTCTTTTATACTATTTTCCGAATGCTCAACAATTTCAATTGCTTCTATCGAATCAAAATCTCTAGTAATTGGGAAATCTACATTTAATGTAATTCCCGCTTCATCACCTACCTTGTTTATTACTTCCAAACGCTTTATAGCTGTTGAGTAATTTTTATCTGTACCTGGCCCATTAACACATCCACCGTCACAAGCTAAAAGTTCCAAAAACATCACCCCAGGTTTTTTATATTTCTCCAGGTCTGTTAAAACATTTTGTATGTTGTTAATCCCTGAGAATGTCATATATACAGCATCGGTCGCGGTGGTGTTTTTTTTAACACCCATAATCATACCACCATCTATAGGATATAAAATTCCCTTTCCAGCTTTACCTGGAACAAAAATATCATGCTTCTTTTCTTCTGGGAATAAATATGGATCAATATTTTCTTCTTCAAACCATTTTTTAAGATCCAAAAAAGTTAGTGATGCCTCTAACAAATCAGGAAATTCATCACTTTCGGATTTCTTTGCAATACAAGGACCGATAAAAACAACATGATTATCTTCTCCATATTCTTTCTTAAGAAACTTTGCATGAGTCAGTAGAGGTGATAAAAAAGGAGTAATATTATTCTTGTACTGTGGATAATGCTTACAAATCATCTCCACCACAGAAGGGCAAGCTGAAGATATGTAAATACCCTGTTTTTGATCTTCAATAAAACTGGAAACCTGCTTTGAAACTTCTTGAGCACCTAAAGCAGTTTCCGAGACCGCAAAAAACCCAAGAGATTTTAAAGCCGAAACCATCTGATCATCAGATAAATTAGGGAATTCGGTAACAAAAGATGGTGCCAAAGATACAATTACTTGTTTCTTTCTTTTGAGCAGACCTTTAACGCTTTTTAAATCATCACGAACTTTCTTTGCATTTACAGGACAAATTAAAGTACAAGTTCCACAATAAATACAGTCGTTATGAAGAATTTGTGCCGAGTTATTCACCACCTTAATGGCTTTTAATTTACACTCTCTAATGCACTTGTAACAATCCTGACAATCATTCAATTCGGTGTACACCGGCTTAAAAACATCCATAAAATCTCCCTCTATTTATTCTAACCATTCACAAAAAGGCTCTTTCAACTTTCAATTATACAAATCTCAGAATTTATGTAATAGATATTAGATTCTAAAGACTATTCTAGAACACATCCATACAATTAATAGACATTTTAAATAAGACCTAAACAAATACCATAAGCACTTGTTTTTAATGCATTACAAGCATCCAATTACGAACACATACTGTTCATTTCCGTGCGCATTTTGAACAAATTAAAACATCTAGAGAATTCGTAAAAATCTAAGTAGGTGCTACTTCTAAATAATGGCGTAATGTTTGCTTCACAAATACTTGTGAACGTTTTGATTTACAGGATACAAAAGTATTTAATATGCATCATCAAAACTCATCTACTTTATAATTTTGAAACATCTAATACCAAATAAGCATGAAAACAATTAAACTAAACTTTTGCATTATAGCAGCCATACTTGTTTTTCAGGTCCCCTTTGCTAATGCACAAGATGCTCCATCAAAAGATTGGAATCAATTTAGAGGCATGAATAGAAATGGAGCAGTCAATGAAGAACTTAAACTAAATCAAATTCCAACAACTGGTCCCAAATTACTTTGGAAGAAAAAATTAGGCGATGGATTCTCTGAAATCACAATCTCTAAAAATCGCTTATACACCATGATTAGCGAAAAACAGGATAGCATTACCGGTTCCGAGTTCATTGCTGCTTACGATGCCAAAACAGGAAATGAAATTTGGAGAAGCAAAGTGGACTCCTTGTTTTTTGATGAATTTGGTGATGGCCCAAGATCAACTCCTGCTATTGATAAAGATCGCATTTACTGTCTAAGTAGCTACGGAAAACTTACAGCATGTCATCGTAAAGATGGTAAAATTGACTGGCAAGTTGATTTCATGAAAGACTTTGAAAGTAAGATTCCCCGTTGGGGATTTAGCTCATCTCCGGTAATAATAGACAATAATCTCATAGTAGAAGTTGGTGGAAGTAATGAAAAAGCATTCATCAGTTTCGATAAAAACACTGGTGATGTGCTATGGAAAAGTGGTACAGGAATAGCAGGTTATAGCTCTCCAGCAATAGCAAATATTGATGGAGTTAAAAACATTATTTTTGCAAATTCAGGTAAACTTTACGCCTTAAACACTCAAGGTGATACACTATGGACGAACACTTCAAAGTTTGCCAACACAATGGCTATGCCTGTAGTTTTTGACGACAGTAAAGTTTTCTTGTCATCAGTTCGAAGTAGCGGTTTCATTGTATTCGATATTAAAGCAAATAAACCAACAGAAATCATCCGTGGTTCAAGCATGAAAAATGATTATTCTTCATCTGTTTACCACGATGGTTGTATTTATGGATTTCATGTTGCAGCTCTTCAATGTGTCTCTTTGGAAACTGGCGAGAAAAAATGGACAAAAAGAGGCTATGGAAAAGGCAGCCTTATACGTGTTAATGACCAATTATTAGTATTATCCGATAAGGGTAAATTAATACAAGTAAAAGCAACACCAAGTGCATATACTGAAATGGGCAGTTTTCAGGCCATTACAGGAAAATCATGGACTGCTCCATCTTTTTCTGGAGGTAAACTTTACCTAAGAAACCTAAGTGAGATGGCTTGTTATGATTTAGCAAACTAAGCCAAATCTTCATTACAATTAACTTGACTTTTACTATTTAATGAAATACTCATGAAACGAAGAAATATTCAAATTCTATTTATCGTTCTTTTTCTCTCCTTTCCTTCTCTTCTTTTTGCCCAAACAGCTGAAGAAATAATTGCGAAACACATAGAAGCACATGGAGGATCAGACAATTGGAATAATATTGAATGCATAAAAGTAACAGGTACATTCACCGCTTTTAGTCTTGAAAAAGATTACATGGCTTACAAAACTAAGAAAGGCAGTTACTATGCAGACTTCCATTTGGGAGAACAACACATAATCGAATCGTATAATGGAAAAAAAGGCTGGACGATTGATCCTTGGCAAGAGATTCTTTACGCAAGAAACATCAACTCAAAAGAAACTGATGTTTTCCAGCAAAAAGCAGAGTTCTTTACTCCTTTCTTAAACTATAAAGAAAAAGGTCATACTGTTGAATATTTGGGAAAGAAAGACATAGATGGAACCGAAACCTATGCTCTAAAAATCAACAAATCCAACGGAACCACGCAAACATGGTATTTGGATACAAACACCTATTTGGAATACAAATGTGAAGCTCCATGGGTAGACTTTGCACAGCCAGTTCCTGCAGAAATGTACTTTGATGACTTTAGATCAATTGAAGGTGTAGTTATCCCCTTCTACACCGAACGAGGCTTTTGGCAAAGAAACAGGGTTGTTCAATTAGAGAAAGTAGAAATAAATCCTGAATTTGATAAAAACCTTCTGGTAATGCCTAGAAGGGAGGAAATTTCTAAACTTGATTTTTTGGAAGGCGAATGGGAAGTAAAAATGGAATTCATAAATCGCAGAGGAGAATGGCAAGAAATGGGAACTACTCAATCAAAAATTAGCTATATTTCGACCAATATGCTGCAAGAAGAAATGAGCTACGAGAGAAATTTCCCAATAGGAATTAATGTTCGTTACACTTATAACTCAGACCTAAAATCTTATCAAATTTCTGCTTTTAACGACTTCACTTCCAACATAGAAGTGATGCAAGGTAACTTTACTAATAAGACCTTGGTACTAGATGATACTAATGTGTCATTTACAGCAGAAAAGACCCCAAAGAAAATGTGTAAACAATTCTCTTACACAAAATTAAATGGCAATAGCTTTTCCGTGGAAAATAAAACGTCACAAGATCAAGGAAAAACATGGACGTCCAGAGTTAAATTTACCTACACAAGAAAAACAGAGCAAACTAATTAAAAAAAAGATCTTCTTATTTAAACCTCGAATCTCAACTTTTCGAGGTTTTTTTTATCGTTTAAAACTGAATATACAAGATGCTATTTGTTGTTTCAATCGCAACACTTACGTCGTAGCAACTATAAACTATTTGAAAGTGCCAAGTGAACCATACTTTTAAATTATGATTATATTTAAGCGGAATGTGAAAATATTCTTAATTTTCCATTGAAATAATAGTTACACTTAACGCTAACCAATGCAACAATCCATAGCCTTCTACAATCTCGAAAACTTCTTCGATACGGTTGATGATCCTATCACAAATGATGATGATTTCTTACCCAATGGCTATAAAAACTGGACAGAACTTAGGTATTTAAAGAAATTAGAAAATATAAGCGCTTCGATTGCTTCTATTCCAAATGGGCTACCAGCATTAATTGGTGTAGCAGAAATAGAAAACAAAACGGTTCTTACGGATTTAATTTACCAAGCTGAATTTAAACGAGACTACGATTATATCCATTTCGACAGCAAGGACAGAAGAGGAATTGATGTTGCTCTTTTATTTAATAGGCAGCACTTTAACCCGATCCACAAAGAAAAATTAAAAGTGCATTTAAATGGCAATCCAAACTATATTACACGAGACATTTTATATGTAAAAGGAGAATTATTGGGAGACGTAGTTCATATTTTCGTCAACCATTGGCCATCAAGAGGTGAAGGAACATTAAAATCGATGCCAAATCGTATTGCAGCCGCCCAAAGCTTATCCAAAAAAGCAAAATCAATTTTAGATTTAGATGAAAATGCCAAAATAATCATAATGGGTGATTTTAACGATCTTCCTGTTAGTAAGTCAATTACTCAATATTTAAAAGCTAAATCGAACAGTGAATTAAGAAAACACGAATTCTACAATCTGGCAGCAATACCCTACCAAAACAAAGAAGGAACGCTTTTTGCCCAAAAGCGATGGTTGATGTTCGATCAAATCATTATCAGTAATGGAATGATAAAGGCAAAAGGAATTAAAATAACCGCAAATAGATTGCAAATACACCACGATAAAAGCTTATTATATTACGACACTCAGAGAGGTATTTACAAGCCTAACAGAACCTATGCTAGAGATAAATACTATGGAGGTTCTTCGGACCATTTGCCTGTTTATGTTGCAATCGACATTGAAAATTAAAAATAGAATTGTAAATTGAATACTGTACAAAATTAACCATTCTCTCACGACAGTTTGAAAACAAACCATACAGAACAGAAAAGAAGCCTAGCTAGCGCAACTATACCAAGTATTTTTAATCATGCCAATAAGAATTAAAAAGGACAGTGGATCGAGTAAATCACAACAAAGAATTTCTAGAAGACGAAGAAGTTCCAGCAGTGGCTCAGGTGGTGGAGGTGGACTCATAAATATACTTCTCCCAATATTTATAAAGCTATTTAAAAAGAATCCTAAAATAGCCATCATTCTTATTCTCTTAGGTGTTGGCGGTTATTTTCTACTTAGCAAAAGCAGTATTAGCACAGATAATTCGACCTTAAAATCCTTGCTTCTAAGTACTGGATTAGAGATGGATGAACGTGTTTACGACAAAGCTGAGGTGTTCGAACCCTTGGCTGATAATGTAAACAACCCTCTTCCAGAAAGTGTGAGTTTGGAAGAATATTGTCCAAAACGAATGAATCAGGGCGGACAGGGTTCTTGTGTTGGCTGGTCGAGTGCTTACGCAGCCCGCACAATTATGCACGCCAGAGCAACTGGTCAGGATCCCGACGAGGTAACCTTTAGCCCAGCCTATTTATACAATCAAATTGCCTTACCCAATTGCCAAGGGACCTACTTACAAAATGCCATGGAGGTAATGAACAAAGGTGGTTTACTCCCCTTTTCACGATTTGCTTACAATGAAAATTCTTGCGCAAAAAAACCTACTAACACAGAACTTCAAGCAGCTTCAGATTACCGAATTAAAGGATTTAACAGACTTTCAAAAGATGGCGACAATTACACCACCGATTTACTGGCCATAAAACAAAATTTAGCTCAGGGAGCTCCTGTTGTTATAGGAATGATGGTGGGCGGTAGTTTCATGTCAAACATGAGAGGTAAGAAAGTTTGGACACCTACCCGATCTGATTACTCAATGCAAGGATTCGGAGGGCACGCCATTTGTGTTATTGGTTACGACGATTATTTTGAAGGTGGTGCTTTTCAAATAATGAATAGCTGGGGTGAAGATTGGGGCCAAAATGGACTCTTTTGGGTTAGATATAACGATTTTGAATATTTCACACGCGAAGCTTATGGTTTGTATCCAATGGGTAATGCCGATGCTCCAACAACTACAATTCTAGAGGTTGAGATTGGTTTAATCGAAAACGCCACTGGAAAGAACATTCCTTTACATCAAGAATCTGGCATTTTATATACAAGCCAAAAATCTATCTCTGCAAATACAGACTTTAAAGTAGAGGTTACTAATTCGCTGGAATGTTACACTTATATTTTTGGAGCAGAAACCGATGGTTCCAGTTATATCCTTTTTCCATACACAAAAAAGCATTCCCCTTACTGTGGTATTACAGGCACCCGCTTGTTTCCTAAGGATCATTCGTTATATCCTGACGAAATAGGAGAAAGGGACTATATCGCAATTGTTATCTCCAGACAAAAACTGGATTACAATCAACTAAACGAAGCTTTTAATCAGTCTTCTGGCAATTCTTATCAGGAAAAAGTATACAATACTCTTGAATCTGAACTAGCCCTCGATGTGAAATACTTGCCTGGAAATAAAGTCTCTTTCAGCACAAATTCATCAATGAAAAATACTGTAGCGGTAGTTCTAGGAATAAATAAATAATTGAAAAAAAAATGGCCGCTAATCGAAAGATTAACGGCCATTTTTAATATCAATAAGCGATTACTTTACAGCAATAGTTTCGATCTCAACCAAAGCACCCATAGGTAGATCCTTTACAGCAAAAGCTGCACGTGCCGGACAATCTTCTTTGTAGTACTCGCCATATACCTCGTTCATTACAGCAAAACCTGACATATCGCTCAATAGGCAAGTCGATTTAACCACATCTTTAAACGTGTACCCCGCTTCTTCAAGAATGTAACCAATGTTTTTCATTACCTGCTCAGCTTGCTCTCTAACGCCACCTTCTACAAATTTACCTGTTGTTACGTCAACTGGAATTTGTCCCGAAATATATAAAGTACCATTAGCTTCTACTGCTTGTGAATAAGGGCCAATCGCCTTTGGTGCCTTCTCTGAATTGATAAAACGTTTCATTTTTAAAATCTTAGTGTTTGTAAAAATTTCACTTATTTTGCGGCACTAAGGTAAAACAAAAATAAATTAATGAGAATAGTAATCATCGATAATTATGACTCATTCACCTACAACCTGGCACATTATGTTGAAGCATTTTGCGATCAGGTTAATGTGATGAGAAATGATGAAATTAATTGGGAAATAATTGACACTTGTGATAAAATTATTTTCTCTCCTGGCCCTGGACTTCCTAGTGAAGTTTCAGCAATGGGCGAAATAATGGATCGTTATTCAAAAACCAAAGCTATTTTTGGTGTTTGTTTGGGAATGCAATTCATAGCTGAATATTACGGCGCCAAACTAATCAACTTAAAGGAAATTGTTCATGGTGTTCCTAAAACAACCCTAATTAAAGATTCCTCTGATTCCCTATTTCTTAATATTCCTCCAAAATTTCAATCTGGCAGATACCACTCATGGGCTATTTCAACTGAAAATATTCCCAATTGCATAAAAGTTACAGCCTCAGATGAAGATGATGTAATCATGGCGATAAGACACAAGAAATTTAATTTGTGTGGCGTACAATTCCATCCAGAATCAATCATGACCGAATATGGAAAACAGATTCTAAAAAATTGGATTGGATTAAATGCAGACTAAAACTTCCCTGCACAACAATTGACAAAATTTCCAAGCAAAATATCTTACAAAAAAAAGCCAAGAATAAATCTTGGCTTTTTCATATCTTATTTTGAGCTAAACACTAGAAACTAGCATCTTGCCAAGCTTCTTTCTTCTCGTACTTCAAATCTTGTAAAATTGACGATTCCACATTAATTCGGAAATTGTATGACTGATAGGTTCCAAATGGGATCGCATTAAAAGACATTTGCCAACAGTGCAAGTCACGTGTAATCGTAAACTGGGTTGCTGTTACTTCACTCTCTGAAAAATCATAACCTGAAGAAAAACTAAACTTCCATTTTGGTGTTAAACTAAAATTACCCGTTACGCCCATATTCTGATTTACCGTACTTGTTCTTTTAGGTTTAGAATAAGTCCACCCATAATCAATAGAAAATGACCATGGAATATCAAAATTTACATATCTAGAATCTCTCCACTCCTTTTCCTCTTCTTCATCCTTACCTTTGCTTTTCGATTTAAAATCGTTAGCCGAAAGACCAAAGTCAACATCAATAGATGCATTTGTTAATCGAGGACCAAATTCATCAATTTTTATATCCCTTGCGTTTAATTTATACGGATCAATGGTTGAACCTATGTTAATACCAAGTTTTTTATTGAAGATCTTTGTACGGCCAGACATTCTAATATTCGACCAGTTTAACGAATCGGCAAACATATTATACGAAGTGGAAAATTTCAAACTCTCAATAATCTTCACCTTTTTAAACTCTTCTGTACCAGTAGAATCATTTGCAATACGCATCTTTGCTTCTACATTATTATCAAGGCCTAAGCTAATACTCCCCGCTTCCATGGCTCCAGTTGGTGTTCCATACAAACTTCCATCAAAGATTGAATATTCAATATCTTTATCTGTGCTTTCGTTTCTATAAGTCTTATAGTATTTACTTCTTGAAACTCCTATTTCTGGCGTATAACTAACACTTACACTTGGTGTCATCACATGTCGAATTGCCTTTATCTTAGAGCTTTCCTTAAATTCATACATACCATAGATCTTTGGACTTAAAGATAAGGAAGCAGATGTGGAATAATTATGAGCATAATTAAATCCTTGAATTGTATCAGTTAATACACCACCTTCACCTTCATTCATTGTATCATCCCAACTTTTACTTATCGATTTAGTATAAGCAACACCCTGATAATTTAAAGTGGGTGAAAGCGTAAGGTCTTTAGCCAATTTAAAATTTGTAGTCACCGGGATAGTATGCTGATAACCATTTTTCCAATCCTTTGTAAGAGAGGAAGACATTAATTCCTTTTCTTTAATATTCACACGGTTCTCCATTTTAGAAGAATAGCTAACTCCTATGTTATCATACCATTTTAAATCTGAACTTTTACCTTTTTTTCTAAAAGGGTAAATCTGAGTCATATTTAAAGACATGCTTGGCAAAGTTAAAGCAATGGTCGTATCACGACTATTCTGCGAATGACGTAATGATCCATTCAAACTAAAAGGGCTTCCAGGCCATTTTTTACTATAAGAAATACTCGACTGCTTCTGATTATTTACAATCTTATCAATGCTCTGTGAGTTATTTCTATCGTTCTGCGAAGTAGAAAAATTTACCGATGCAGAAAAAGTTCTGTATGGATTTGCTTTTGCATCCTGAGTATGAGTCCAACGAACTGCAAAATCCGTTACCTCAGAATAATCATCTAAGCCTTTATCACCATATTTGTTAAAATGATATTCAGTTTGAATACCACCACTATATCTATATCTCTTTTTGTATTTGGATTCTAAATAACCACCCCATGAACCATTTGCAAATATATCTCCCTTAATGGCCATATCAACATAATCATTGATTGCCCAATAATAACCACCCCCTCTTAAGTTAAAGCCTCGTCGTTTTTCTTCTCCATAACTAGGCAATAAAATACCTGATGAGTAAGAATTACTAAAAGGAAAAAATCCGAAAGGCAAACCAATAGGTAGCGGCACATCTTCTAATACCATGTGCAAAGGCCCCGAAACGATTTTATCATCTTTAATCATTTTAGCCTTTGTCATTCGCACATAAAAGTGAGGATGCTCGTGATCACATGTTGTATATTTTCCATTCTTTAAAAAGAATGTATTCTCATCCATCCTCTTCGTTATTTCACTATGAACGTAGCCACTCTCCTGTTCTGTTATAACTTCATTTACCCAAGCCTTCCCTGTCTTAAAGTTATATTTCAGCTCCTTACAGGTAAACTCCTCGGCACCATCTTTAAATTCCGGTGTATGAATAAACTGTCCTGTACTATCTTGAATCCCATATGCAAAAGCCTCTTTATTAGCCAAATCCAGTTCAATGTAATAAGCTTTTAATTCTGTCTCACCATATTTTACAAAAGCATTATTTGTTAAAAATACCTTTTGTCCGATTAGTGAAAAAATAACACTGTCATCAGCATTGTATTCAATAGCAGTTTCAATAAAGGGTTTTTCCTCAATTTTAGCAGAATCAGTAACCAAAGTATCCGAAACGGTTTCCAGTATCGTATCATTTTCAGTTAATTTCTGACTAAAAAGATGTGAAATATCCTCGTTACTCCAATTGGTAACTGGCTGACTATAATCACGATCATTCGCTGTATCGATAAAAGCGTAGATGTTCA
Source organism: Labilibaculum sp. DW002 (assembly GCF_029029525.1). Classification (NCBI taxonomy): domain Bacteria; kingdom Pseudomonadati; phylum Bacteroidota; class Bacteroidia; order Marinilabiliales; family Marinifilaceae; genus Paralabilibaculum; species Paralabilibaculum antarcticum. The sequence goes on from NZ_JAKJSC010000001.1 coordinate 889,703, forward strand.
ATGGAATTATGGCTCCAATGAAAAGTATAAAAAGCTTTTGTTGTAATTTCAATTGCAATTTTTATCTGTTATTTTTGTACAAGAATCAAGTAAAGAGGTGCTAGGTAACTTCTGAATAAATTAACGCTTGCGCTTCCTTAGGACGCCAAAATTACAAATAAAAGTACTATATTCCCTAATCTAAATGCAGTTCAGAATCATTTTTTAAGTTCTTTTATGAAGATTTTTCTAATGAACATTATTTACATCAAAATATCAAATGGTCTAATCGTAAGATCATCAGTCATTTTATTACTATTATTTGCATTCTGTTTTGCAAGTAAAAAAGGATATGCACAAAGTGATCATTATACAATTAAGACAGTTGTGATTGATGCAGGACATGGTGGTAAAGATCCTGGTGCGGTTGGAAAATCCGTAAAAGAAAAGGATGTTGTGCTCAGCATTGCTTTAAAATTAGGTGGATATATCGAAAAATATTTCCCTACAATTAAAGTAATCTACACTCGAAAAACAGATGTTTTTATTCCTTTGGGAACCAGATCTGATATCGCAAATCACAACAAAGCTGATTTATTTATCTCCATTCACGCGAATGCCAATAACAACCCAAAGATTCGTGGTACCGAAACCTATACTTTAGGATTGCACAAGACAAAAGAGAATTTGGAAGTGGCGATGAAGGAGAATGCGGTTATGTTATACGAAGATGATTACAGTACAAAATACGAAGGATTCGACCCCAACAACCCAGCTTCGTATATTATTTTCAACTTAATGCAAGGTATCAACAGAGATAAAAGCATTAGCCTTGCCGAATTAACCGAATTTCAGTTTAAAACAAGAGTTGGACGCCATTCTAGAGGTGTTCGAGAGGCTGGCTTTTGGGTTCTAAAACAAGTTAGCATGCCATCTATTTTGGTTGAAGTTGGCTTTGTTTCCAACCCTACTGAAGGCAAGTATCTGAAGAACAACTCAAATCAAGATTATTTAGCAAGTGCGATTTTTAGAGCATTTCGAGATTATTACAACAAGGTAGAAGAAACCAGTGTTGTTTTAAAGCAAGAAGAAAAAGTAAACACAAGTGTTGAAACAGAACTAGAAAAAGATATTGTAGAAGAGGTTCCTCTTCCAAAAACTGAAAATTCTGTAGAGTTTTGTGTTCAGATAAAATCATCGAGTAAACCAATCCCTTTAACTTCAAAAGCCTTTTATAATTTAAAAGACATAAAAGAGCGAAAATTAAAAGGAAGCTACAAATACACAATTGGATCAACTGATAAGTATAAAGAAATTGTGCGTATTCAAACTGAAGTTAGAAAGACAGTTAAAGACTGTTTTGTAGTCGCTTTTTACAAAGGAGAAAGAATTTCACTCTCAAAAGCGAAAAAACTTCAAAAAACATGAGTAATTTTACCATAAAATAACTTAATACTACAAAAGCACATATTTAATATAGCTATATGAAATTCTCAAAAGATGCTAAAATAGGACTTGTTGTCATTGGAGCAATTGTAATTCTAATTTGGGGAGTAAGTTTCTTGAAGGGATTTAACGTCTTCTCCAGCGAACAGTTTTTTTATGCCAGCTATGACCGCGTAGATGGTTTAAAGAAATCAAGCTATGTCACCCTTAAAGGTTTTAAGGTAGGACAAATAAAATCAATTCGATTTAGCAATGCATCAGCAGATCAACTACTCGTTCAATTTTCTATTTCTGAAGATTTTAAATTGCCAGTAAATTCTATTGCGCATATTGAAAGTTCAGATATCATGGGAACAAAACAAATCAAACTGATTCCTGGAAATTCAAAAAGTATTCTTCAATCAGGAGACACAATTAAAGGAAGCATCGAAGGGGATTTAAAGGAGCAAGTAAGTATGCAAATGCTCCCTTTAAAAAAGAAAGCCGAAAAATTGATGTCTGGAGTGGATTCCGTACTTACAGTAATACAATATATATTTAATGAAAACACAAGAGACAATCTAACGAGAAGTTTTGGGAGTATCGAACAGACATTTAAAAAACTGGAGAATGCATCAGGGACTCTTGACACAATAATTACAGGACAAAAAAGTCATTTTGAAAATATCTTTTCGAATGTCGATTCAATAACAACAAACTTAAAAGATAACAATAAAAATATCTCAAGCATATTAACCAATTTCTCTTCCATTAGCGATTCATTATCCGCAGCCGACATTGCCCAGACAATTAATAACGCTAAGCTAACATTAAAGCAAACCAATGAAATTCTTGATAAGATTAATTCAGGAAAAGGTTCAATGGGTATGTTAATAAATAACGATACCTTATATATGAACTTAGAGGCTGCCTCTAATGGTTTAACGAATTTATTAATTGATGTAAAGAATAATCCTAAAAAATACATGCACTTTTCTTTATTCGATACAGGTAAAACTGTTTATATGAATTCTGATAAATCTAAAAAGAAAAGAGATAAGTTAAATCAAGTTTATTATCGAGTACAAATTCTTTCAGCTTCGAAGCAAATAGCGCTGGATGACACTAGTTTAAAGGGACATAAGAAAGTTCAAGAGATCTTTTTTAATGGTCGATACAAATACACAATTGGACATACTCAGAACTATAAAGAAATTATACGTCAACTTAAAAAAATCAAGGAAGATTTTCCAGATGCCTTTGTCATAAAGATTAGCCCTGAGAATTGAATTTTATTTAACGACTGTGATTATAGTAAATTAAAAGCTCATAATCTATTGAACCACTACCAACTAGAACAAGTTTGTAAAACTACTTAACAGACTTTGTTTTATGTTTAATCTAGAATGAGTTTACATTAGCTAATAAAGACCTAAAAGTATGTTACACGGAAATGATTAGATACCAGAAAGTTAAACAAACTAAAGCTTTAAGTTATTTATTCTCAGCCTATTAACAAATGTCATTTTTTTTACATTTCTGTATCCCTTATTTTCCGCATGCTAGTAAATGTTTTTAAAAAGTCAAGAGCAAAATAATTTTTTTTTAAGTTTTTTTTTCACAATCTTGCATAAGCAAAATTTGACACACCCATATTTTTTAAAATTCTGAACAAGAAATGAACAATAATCACTTCCAAATCTGGGAAAATTGCTTATCGGTAATTAAGGATAATGTTTCGCCAATCAGTTATAGTACATGGTTTCAACCTATTGTACCACTGAAATTGGAGAATGAAATTCTTACTTTACAGGTACCTAGTCATTTTTTCTATGAGTATCTGGAAGAGAAATATATTGATCTTCTTAGAAAGACTTTAAGAAAAGAACTTGGGGCTAGTGCAAAACTGGAATATAATGTGGTAATGGAAAATAATCACATGAAAGATGTGAAACCATTATCAGTTGTTGTGCCTGGAAATAATCCGGCAAACACAAAAAATCGTCCAGTAAAGAATCCTTTTTCACAAGAGGAACCAAGCATCAAAAATCCATTTGTAATTCCTGGTATAAAAAAATTACAAATTGATTCTCAACTAAACCCGGATTATACTTTTGCTAACTTTATTGAAGGTGACTGTAATCGTTTAGCTCGTTCAGCAGGTTGGGCCGTTTCGGAGAATCCTGGTGGAACTGCATTTAATCCTCTTGTATTATATGGTGATTCTGGATTAGGGAAGACACATTTAGCTCAATCAATAGGGTTAAAAGCAAAAGAATTACATCCTGAAAAGACAGTTTTATACGTAAGCTCTCAAAAATTCCAAACTCAGTTTACTGAAGCAATTCGTAACAACAATAAAAATGACTTCCTTCATTTCTATCAAATGATCGATATCTTAATTATTGACGATATTCAAGAATTAGCTGGTAAAGAAAAAACACAAAATACATTTTTCCACATTTTCAACCATCTGCACCAATCAGGTAAGCAATTAATTTTGACATCTGATAAAGCACCCATTGAATTGAAAGGAATGGAGAATCGTTTACTTTCGCGTTTTAAATGGGGATTATCAGCAGATTTGCAAAATCCTGATTACGAAACAAGAGTTCGTATTTTGCAACAAAAAGCTTATAAGGATGGAATCATTCTTGAGAATGATGTCATTGAATATATTGCTACACACGTCATCAACAATGTTCGTGAACTAGAAGGTGCTTTAATTTCACTTTTAGCTCAATCAACTCTAAATAAAAAAGAACTTAATCTTGAGCTAGCAGTTGAAATCATCGATAAATTGGTGAAAAATACGAAGCGTGAAATTTCTATTGATTACATTCAAAAAATTGTTTGCGATCATTTCAATATGCCAGTTGATCTTCTTCAGGCTAAAACAAGAAAACGTGAAATTGTTCAAGCTCGTCAAATTGCCATGTATTTTTCAAAATCGATGACTAAAGCTTCGTTATCGACTATTGGTTCACAAATTGGTAAAAAAGATCATGCTACTGTTCTTCATGCTTGCAAAACGGTAAACAATCTGATTGATACGGATCGAGCATTCAAAACTCAAATTGATGAGATAAATAAAAAATTAAAAATGTAGTTTTTAACTACTAACTACTATTATTACTACCCTAGAAAGCAGATTCAATTTGAATCTGCTTTTCTTATTTTAAGATCAGGATTTTTTGATTACTTTGCGCCAAATTCGAAAACATGCTTAATCTACTATTTGCAATTCTTACTTCAGCCGGAATCTTTATCACCTTTAAATACCTTGAAAAATATAAGGTTGATATTTTACTAGCAATTATCATTAACTATATAACCGCCGCTATTTGCGGGTATTTATTATCCGACAAAGCATTTGTTGTTCAAAATATAATTCACGAAAATTGGTTTAATATCTCGATATTAATTGGAGCTTTATTTATCGTTGTTTTCTTTATTATAGGTCGCTCAACACAAAAAGCAGGAATCTCGGTTACCACCTTGGCCAGCAAAATGTCTTTTGTATTGCCCTTATTATTTTCAATTCTATATTATCAAGAAGCTGTATCTACAAATAAGATTTTAGGTATTGTAATTGCAATTAGTGCCGTTCTCTTAAGTATTTACAAAGGGAAAAGTGATAAATTAAATCGACAGTACATTTGGTTACCGGTGCTTCTATTTTTTGGAGCCGGAACCGTTGATTCTTTGGTTAAATATGCACAACAAGAATTCCTAAGCAATGGAGGTACAGAACAGTTCTCTACCCTATTATTTGCTATTGCGGGAATATCGGGAATACTTACTTTATTAATTAAAAGAGAGAGCCTATTAAAGCTCTTACAAGTAAAAGTTTTAATTGGTGGCCTTGTTCTTGGTCTGGTAAATTTCGGATCCCTTTATTTTTTAATCGCATCTCTAAACAGTTCTGGATTTGATAGCTCGGTTGTTTTTAGCATTATCAACATAGGAATTGTAGCTTGTTCGGTGTTAATTGGACTAGGCATTTTCAAAGAAAAACTAAACAAAGTGAATCTATTGGGGATTGTACTTGCATTTATTGCTATTTTTATTCTTACAAACTAAACAACACTACTTTTTAGCTAGTAATGAGCAACGATACTTACAAAACAATAAGCGAAACGTCCGAGGGATTATACAAAGAAAAAGGAAGTAAATTTATTGCCTATGCTTACCCTGTAACTTCCGAAGAAGAAATTAAAGCACATATTGCAAGCCTAAAAAAAGAATATTACGATGCTCGTCATCATTGTTATGCATATATGCTTGGCGCTGATAAAAAAGATTTTAGAGCCAACGATGATGGTGAACCTTCTTCTACTGCTGGAAAGCCAATTCTAGGACAAATACTATCGAAAGATCTTACCAACATTCTAATTGTGGTAATTCGCTATTTTGGAGGCACAAAATTAGGCGTTAGCGGTCTTATTCATGCGTACAAAACTGCAGCATCCGAGGTAATTTCAAATGCTGAAATTCTCGACAAAACAGTTAACGACATCTACGATATTCATTTCGATTATTTGGTGATGAATGATGTAATGAAAATCATAAAAGATGACCAGCCTTTACAATTAGGGCAAGATTTTAACTTGACCTGCAAAATTACCTTGAGCATTCGCCAAAGTGAAGTCGATCGAATCATCGAAAAATTTAACAAAATTGACAGTGTAAAAACAGACTTTGTTAAAACAGTATAGTTTGTTTGTTTTCAAGATTATACATAAGTCGAACAATCGTATTTTCTATTTTACAGGTTAAATTGTTAATAATTATTCTTTTTTTGATTTGAATATAAGCATAATTTATACCTATATTTGTAATCTAGAATGAAGAGAGTATTAAATCAATCTAGAACCGCAATTAATGCAAAAAGAAGTAAATGCCTTTACTTCTTCTTTCACATTTTTCATTTCTTATTTAGATGTAAACACGATGTAAGGATTAATTCCCTTTTCTGTTATTTGGGTAATCCAATTCAACAATATTTTTCAAAAAAACCAACATTGTCTATTTCATCGACAATTGTTGGTTTTTTTTTGATATTAAAACAACCATTATATACAAATTCTAAAAATTAAGAAATGGATAACAAAAGCTTAGTGTCTATCGACGACTACACCAAAGAAGAAATTTTGGAAGTGCTTGCCAAAGCAGCAGAATTTGAAAAGAATCCCAACTCCAACATGCTTGAAGGCAAAGTTGTTTCATCTTTATTTTTTGAGCCATCAACAAGAACTCGCCTCAGTTTTGAAACAGCTATAAGTCGTATGGGGGGTAAAATTGTTGGTTTTACCGATGCCTCGTCATCAAGTACCACCAAAGGAGAAACATTAAATGATACGATTAAAATGGTTAGTAACTATTCGGATCTAATCGTTATGCGTCATCCAATTGAAGGTTCGGCTCGCTACGCCTCTGAAGTATCAGACGTTCCTGTAATTAATGCTGGTGATGGTGCCAACCAGCACCCTACTCAAACCATGCTCGATCTTTACTCTATTCAAAAGACGCAAGGTACGCTTGAAAATCTGAACATTTTCATGGTAGGTGATTTGAAGTATGGCAGAACAGTTCATTCATTACTAATGGCTCTTTCGCACTTTAACCCAACCTTCCATTTTATTGCACCCAAGGAATTAGAGATTCCAAGAGCGTACAAAATCTTCATGGATAAAAACAATATTAAATACCAAGAACATACCGAATTCAACTCGATCATTAATGATGCTGACATTCTTTATATGACACGTGTTCAGCGTGAGCGTTTTGCTGATCCTCTGGAATATGAAAAAGTTAAAAATGTATATATTCTTAAAAATGATATGCTAAAAGACACCAGAGATAATCTACGTATTCTTCACCCGCTACCAAGAGTCAACGAAATTGCTGTAGATGTGGATGCAAACCCCAAAGCCTACTATTTTGAACAAGCTTTAAATGGTGTTTTTGCAAGACAGGCTATTATTGCCAAAGCACTAGATTTATAAACTTATATTCACGTCAAAAAAGCAGATCAACATATGAACGCAAAGAAAGAATTACAGGTAAGTGCCATTGAAAATGGAACCGTTATCGATCATATTCCAGCAGAATATCTATTTCAAGTAATCACGATTTTAGGTTTAGACAATTGTGGCAATTCAGTAACATTTGGAAACAACTTAGAGAGTAAATTATTAGGAAAGAAAGCAATTATTAAGATTTCTGATAAATTTTTCGAAGATGAAGAAATCAATAAAATTTCTTTGATTGCTCCTCATGCAAAATTAAACATCATTCGCGACTATAAGGTTTCAGAGAAAAAAATTGTTGAAACACCTAAAAAAGTAATTGGTATTGCTAAATGTATGAATCCAAAGTGCATTACTAATGTAGAGGCGGTTACTACACGCTTTAAAGTAATCGAAGATTCTCCTATTACCTTAAAATGCCACTACTGTGAGAAAATCACAGATCACAAGCACATTGAGATTATTTAATTGATACTGTATATTAAATGAATGAAAAGAAGCCTATTTGGCTTCTTTTTTTTGAACCAATTTGTAGCAAAGAATACAGATCAAAGGATAATTATTACCTTTGTCGCTCTTTACAAATTGAATAAAATACAAGCATATGAATTCTTCGACCGAGCAAGTTCGTAATCGCATAACACAAGCTATTGAAAATGGACAAAATGGGAAACTTAGAGCCTGTAAAGAAGATTTACGTATTCTTTATACTAGCATAAAGAACGAACCTTTCCTACTTTGGGAAGATGCTTTTATTTCTCAATTGGGAAAAGTAATTATCATGATGCTCCATATGGATTTAATTGATGATGAAGAACAAAACATTGGTTTAGCCCATCTCTCCTATGTTTATATTACAAAAGGAATTGAAAAAGAAGAGAGCCTAGCTCCTGACTATGATACTTGTGAACTTTTCCGCTTAAGAAAAGATCGAATTATTCTTTTGAAAAGCTTTGATGACTCCTTTGTTGATAGCTTACAGGAATTCTACTATGCAAACGAAAAGGCAAAAGATCGTGACGCCTATAACCTTCAGCGCAAAACGGTTTTAAGTCGTATGCCATTCCTACAATTTGCAGACATTCATGCCATAGAGAAAGATTACAAGAATTTACGAAATGACGAGTATTTACTTGAGACTGCCAATTATATTGAACACGATAATGAAATTACTGCTGAAACTTTAAATGAAGGTTCTCTCCTGCATAAGATATTGTATAAGCATACTTTGCAGAAATTAAAAGATGGTAAGTTGCTATACTAAATGGCAGTAATTCTTATTTGCCTGTGTTCTAGCATCATGGGCTTTTACTTTTCTCCATTAATGATTGAAGTAAGCAAAACAATTAAGCCAATTGAAAGCTTTACGGCATTCTATTGCGACAGATTATCCCGAATCACGATCAATTCGTAACTACAGATCATAATTTCGGAAAAATACCAGTGAATCATTCTGTGAGGGATTGTAGTGATATCCTTTTTCGAGGTACGATGGAAAAGATTTAACGAAAAGCCCGACCCGCGGGGACACAGCCAAATAAAAAAAAGACTTTTTTATCCGTAAAACATATAAAAGCTTATCGATTTGCTCTTTTATTTATATCTTAATGCTTGAATTGGCAAAAAGCACGAAATGGCTGTAATTCTGCCCGCCAATATACTGTATTTCGAATGTTAAATACAGGATAAAACCAGCCGAATAAAACAATAAACGAAATTATTTTATGAGTATAGAAAAATACGACCTTGTTGTTTTGGGGAGTGGACCAGCAGGTTTCTCGGCAGCAATGCGCGCCATAGATTTTAAAAAATCGGTTTGTATTATTGAAGCGAATCATTTGGGAGGTGCTGGGATCATGAACGGTGCGCTTACTTCTAAAGCAATGTGGGAACTATCGAGAGATTTCTCAATTGCCTCATCGGTGACCAGAGGATATCGCGCATCTGGATTGAATGTAGAATACGACAAGGTACAAAAGACGGTTATACAAGCTGCGAAACAAAAGCAATTGCAAATGCTTTCGCAGATCGAAACCTACTCGAAAGCGTCAGAAAACTCTGGTAATATTACGCTAAAATATGGTTGGGGAAAATTTCTTGATTCGAATACGGTAGAGATTATTTCTCATGATAAAATAGAACAGGTTAAAGGAGATAATTTTATTATTGCTACAGGATCAAGACCTCGCCCGATGCCAGATGTAGAGGTTGATAATGAGCGTATTATCGATTCAGATGGAATTATGAATCTAAAAGAATTCCCTGAACGAATGATCATTATCGGCTCGGGTATTATTGGTTGTGAATATGCCACTATTTTTTCCAATTACAATCAAACAGAAGTTCATTTGCTTGATCGCCAACACAAAGTAATCCCTTACGAGGATGATGATGTGAGCGATTTTGTATCAAAGGGACTTGAAAAAAATGGCGTTATTATTCATCACACAGCAAATCTTAGAACCATTAGAAAACGATCTGATTGCTTAGAGGTTGTTCTCGATTATCAGGATGGGCATTCAAAAGTAATTGAAGTGGATGTTGCCGTTGTAGCAGTAGGTCGTATTCCAAACCTTGATAATTTAGGCCTGGAAAACGTTAATATCAAAACTACAGAAAGAGGCTATTTGGATATCAATGAAGCTTGTGCAATTGACAATTTTAAATCCTGTAATATTTTTGCCGCGGGTGATGTATCGGGACATGCTCAACTCTACTCTGTTGGTGAGTTGCAAGGTCGTTTTATTGTTGAAGCCCTATATGGCAATTTAGAATTCCCTCTGGATTACTCCAATATGTCAACTCTCATGTTCTTTAAGCCAGCAGTTGCTGCAGTTGGCTTAAACGAAAAAGCATGTAAAAGCCAAAATATCCCGTACAAAGTAGCTACTTACTCTAATTCTCTTATCAACAGAGCTATTGCCATGAGAGCCAGCGATGGATTTGTTAAGATAATAGTTAGCGATGATGGTGAAAACCGCATATTGGGTATGCGAGCTGCCGGACCTCAAGCTTCAACACTCATCACATCAATTGCTTACCAAATTAGTCAAAAAGGGACTCTCAAGGATATTCGAAAGAATGTACATCCTCACCCAAGCATATCTGAAGGTGTGCAGGAATGCCTGCGTGTGTTTGAAGGAAAATCGATATACAAACCTCAAGCATTCCCTGATTTTATCAAATTAGAAAGTTGGCATCCTGAAGTTGTGAAAGAAAACAGTTGATGACTAGCTTTTGGCAAAAAATAAATAAGAAAAGACGCAATGTGAATTGCGTCTTTTTGATATAACTAAATCAGCATTATGCTAATACTTCTTTTGGATTAGATCCATATTCATTTTCTTCAACGTCACCATCAAGCACTAATAAAACCAGTAACCAAATAGAGCCTATAAATGGAATTAATACAATAAGCATCCACCAACCATTTCGTCCTGTATCATGTAACCTTCTAACACCAGCAGCTAAGCCAGGTAAAAGCAAAGCCAAACTATAAAGAATATATATAACCCCATAAGGTAAAACTCCCATTGTACTGCCTATAACGTTATCTAATATAGCTGCTACAATCGCAAAAATTAAATTAAACAATACGAACATCCAATACTCTTTTCTTCTTGCGCGACCACTAAAATCCACATACTGCTTTAAAGCTTTTAAATAATAATTCATTTCCTTGTCTTTTTGTTCCTACTCGTTAGGCTTTTCGAATACTCCCCGTTTTTAAATGGTTTCTGGCTCCATTTTCTTTCCCACTAAACTACAAAACATAACGCAATTAACAAAATAAACTAAAATGAAAACTAAATCGACTAACTAATCTGAGTCTTTTTTTTCTAAATCTATCATTTGCAACCTTTACTTCGACTATTAATTCACAACAATTTTTTGTAACTTATAGAAAGCAAAACCTTAAACTCAAACAAATGAACTCAAAAGAAATGATGGAAATTATTATGTCTGGAAATTGGCATAATGTAGACAATAATATTGTATGTTCTTTTAATTGGGCTGATTTAGACAAATCGATAAGTATAAAATACCATTCTGGAGACAAAGAAGGGCAATCGGATTCACATCAATTTGTGAAATTGTACCATACCGCCGAAGAATTAGCAAATTGCACTCTACTACGCTACCAGAGCAATTTATTTACTAGCGAGTTTAGGCTAGAATCGGAAAATGGTCCTTTACACATTGATTCGAATGTTTTTGGAAAATTGAAATTGGTTCGTAAGTAATCCAAAATCGATTGATTTCCAACTTCACTGACATTTCTGAATCGTATTTTACCGCCTTATTATTTCTTTTTACTCAGTTCTTTTAGTTTCATTTTTATTTGTTGATTATCTGGAGCTTTAACAAGAAGTTTTTGTAATATGTCTTTGGCTTGGTTTACTTTACCCAATGCCTCTAAAGACATAGCTGCTTTGTATTTTAAACGAGAATTATCGGTTAATTCTGCCATCGGGAAAATAAAATCGAATGCTAATTGGTGCTTTTCTTCCTTGCTAAGCACATCGTGAATGCGAAACAGTTGCTCGGTGTCTGTATGGTACTTGGTGGAATCCAATCCATTGGTTATCTCTTTGTATTTGGCAATGCTTTTCTCTGCATCTTCGGCTTTAAGAATAGCTAGCAATGTATCCGATAGAAATAGCTTTGGTTCCTCTACGCTGATCACTTTAAACTGATCGTACACAATAGTAGCGAACGGTGGAATGATATCTCCTGCTCCTTTTGCTCCGTAAGCCAAAGAATCCGGTAAAATAGCAATTACTTCATCGCCCTCACGAAGTAGCATTGTTATTTCGGTAAACCCTTTAATTAATCTGGAATAGTTAGCGACATAGGTAAAAAGAGAATCAGGAAGTTCGTTGGTATTCCAAACTACGCTGTCTTGCACTTTTAGGCTAAGATAAGTACCAACAGCTGATCCAGTTTCAATCTTTCGTCCTTCACCCTTTTTCAGGTAAATGTATTGCAATCCACTCTTGGTGGTAAGAGTATCGCCCAAGGCAATTTCATTTGTGGCCTTAGGCTTTGTGTTACACGAGCAGATAAATAAGATAGCAAGCATCGCAATGATGTGGATGGATTTCATAGTGCTGATTTTGATGTATGGGTTTATTAATGTGTGTTTCAGGTTTGAATTTAACATTCTTCTTACAGCTATCAAAATACTTGAGATTATTAGTAACTAGAATTAGATATCCAATTCATTGTTTGTCTAAATAAAAAACCATCTCACAAGAAGGTGTAAGATGGTTTAAACTAGAATGTATAGAGCTTATTAGCTTTCAATCTCTCTAATTAGTTCAAGAGCATTGTCCCGTATTGGTTTGAATCGAGCAAACCATATGGCAATTCCAAGTCCAAAAGAAATAACAACCATAATAAAGAAAAAGCTTAGACAAGCCATGACAATTAGCAAAGGGAATTCATTAGATGTTTTAGAAATCATTTCAAACCAATTATTCCCACTATTTAGCACCTGCCAAGCTGTAGTAAAATAATCTCCTAAACTAAAATCTAATTTTAAATAATCTTGACAAGCAAGATATACTTTTTCGTTAAGTGCTAATCCAATCGCTAAAAAAAACAGAGCAGGAAAAACAACTAAGTCTAAAGGTGAAAACACCCTGTATCTTTTAACTGTTTTCTTTAATAATACTAAAGTAGGCACTGAGTAGTTTATTTTTTTTATTTTGTGTTGCGCATAGGCCATAGAAAATAAAAACATCGAAAATCCTAATACAATGGAAGCTACTTTAATGATTGAATAAACTTTTCCTCCATCTATTATATCGTAAAATATAGGGATATATACTATTAAAAGAACGATGTATGTTACTTTTAAAATTTTAAAAATCATCTCAAGATTAGAATCTTCCTTTTTTAATTTACTCAAAAAGGATCCTATATCGTTTGTGTCCTGTGAAATCTTATTCTTATTCATGCTTGCCTCCTGATAATTTAGATTTTAACTGTTCTTTAATTCTGTGAATCTTTACTTTAACGTTAGGTTCAGTAATGCCGATAACATCAGCAATTTCTCGCATCGAAAGGCCTTCAAGTAATAATGACATTAAAGATTTATCGATTACCGACATTTGATTCAACTCCATTTGTAGCTGATTCAACTGAGATTCTTGTTTCAATTTTTCTTCCAAACCGTCATCAAACAAAACACCTATGTTTTCGGTATCGGTATTTACCATCATCTGCATTTGCTTGAATGCTTTTCCGGTAAACCCCAGAGAAGTATTTACTGCAATTCGATAGATCCAAGTGCTCATTGCAGCATCACCCCGAAAAGAATCAAGGCTTTTCCAGATATTAACCAATATCTCTTGGTACATATCTTTGCGATCTTCCGAATTGGGACTGTAATAGCTACAGATCCGTTTAATTCTCTCACTATTGTCAGTGACTATATCATTAAACTTTTCTTCCTTTTTCACCATTTTTATAGTTTGTGTACATATACTTAGTAGGCAAGCCTAAGCATTAGTTACATTTTTATTAAAAGTTTTTTCAAAAAAGTTTATTTTGATAATTGAAAGGTCGCAAATTCTTTTCCTTTTTAGAATGAAAAAGTCCCGATAGTTATCGGAACTTTTCATTCATCCTCTAAGAATATTGTTGGCTTAAACATTTTACTTGTCGCTCATAAAAAAAACGCTGACAGGTCTTCGACTCTGCCAGGATTTGTATTATCGTACGCTAATTTCGGCTACAATTGCGTTTGGATCTTCTAAAATAGCTTGCTCTTCTCTATTCAACTCCAATTCTGCAATCAATTTTTCTTTCGATGGGTAATTAATCGCAAACAATATCATGATCATACCTGCAAAGGCTAATAGTAATATTTCACCTGTAAGCATAAAGGTTATAATAGCAAAGAATGCTGTTCCCTCAAGCAGAGCATATCTTATGATATTAACAGAACGATAATCTTCCATCTTAGCTTTTAATTCAGCCTTCTCTTTTGCCAACTTCAGTTTTTTACCAGCAACTAGTTTGCCGATGCCAAAACTCGCCAAAAAGAACAATGGAATCATTATCATGAAAACAGTTCGAAGAAATTCATCAGCTGCAAGAGGTCCTTCGGTTTGATTTAAAAAAATCACAAATGACGCAAAAAACACCTGCCCCATTAATAATGCAGCGAATATAATGGTACTGCTTTTTTGATACTGCTTAAAATTCTGTTTTGTTTTTTCCATCTTGGGTTTGTTTATCAATTTATCGTTTTAATTGTATTTACTAGGAATTCATATAGGCTTTAACTGATTTTGAGTTTAATAAAACCAAAAGACCGATTAAAGTAACAATTAGTAATCCATAGGCAGTTGCATAATTCGAACCCATTCCAAAAGCCCTAAAAATTGTTACGAACAATATAAATCCTATTATTATTCCTGCAATATTCCACATAATTTTCCATTTTGCAAGCAAACCAATGGCCAGAATAATACTGAAACCTCCCATAATTTTATAATTCCCCGTTTCAGATAAGAAAGACTCTTTATAAATATCCGTTACAATTGGTATCGCGAGTAGTATGATCGCAGCACAAAGCGTTGCTAAAAAACCCTTCTGTTTATAAAATTTTAAATTCATGCTTTACTTATATATTTTGTTAGTTTCTCTTAAATTGAAGTAAAGCATAGCACCCAAAATTGGCATCACTAAAACTAAAATGACAAACAAAAACTTCCCTTTACTTGTTAAATCTTTTGCTCTAAGAATATGAACAATTGCGTAAAAGAAAAAGGCAAAAACTAAAACCGTAAAAAGCATCCAAATTCCACTTCCCAATTCTGGCGTTACTAAATCCATAATCATTTATTTTTTTCTTAAATTTTCATTCCGCGATAAAACCATGTAACAAATCCTGAATTTGCATTTCATTGCGCTCCCAAACCTTTTCACTTGTCCATGTAGTAAACTGAACCGATCCCAAGTCATTTGAGTAATAATAAGAATCAAATATGAACGCAATTCCAGAAATATTTGCACTTAAAACACCTCTTATTACTTCTTTTCCATTCACTTTTAGCAATTCCGTTTTTAGAGATGTAGCTTTCGTACCAGAAAAATCTTCCATATTCTTTTTAGCAATGAGGAATAACTTATCTGCTAGAATAGGAGTTTGTTCAGAAATTACGGCACACCAGATATCTGATTTTTTTGATTCAAAAGCAAATTCCGCTTCATCATTCAAAGTTGCTGGAGGAACTCTTTTCCAAAGTTTATCATCGTACTTTATTCTAAAGATCTTTTCTGCATTTTTAACTTCTTTTTTGGCATTAGGTGGACATGTAAATTCCGTTTTAATAGTATCAATTTGTAGTTCTGCATTTAAAAAATCCAATTCATTCACTACGGGCATTTCATCTAGTAATTCAAAACTCCATGTGCCATTATCATACACATAAATCGTGTCACCATTTACAGTCACTGCCTTAGTCTGGGCTTTTAATCCAGAACAGAAGAAAATAAGTAATCCAATTAGAAAAAGAGTAAAGTTTGTTTTCATGTTTCTATTTTTTATAATTTAATCGTCAATGTTTTTTTCATTTAAACTCAATATTATAAGCAAGCCTAATATTTATTAAGCTAGTAGTAAGATTATTTTTGATACCTGCCTCTTCTACTTTCTTTATGAGTCTCTTTCTGAACTTCTTTACGAGATGACTCTTCTCTTTTTACTTTGGCAATATTCTTCAATGTAGTGTCAGGATCATCACTTAAATAAATTGCTTCTTCAGAACTCGATTTTATTTCCAAAACCTTCTCATATTTTTCAGGCAAGTCTAACTGGCCAGGCTCTTTCCATTCTCCCCTACCCAGTACAGCAATTTTTTCACCTCTTTCTAGAACACCTTCCTTGTAACGTAGTGTTCGATTCATGCCCAGAAAACCCTCACTCTCCTCACCTTTACTTTTTAAGTATGCTTCAAGATTCTCCGTTGCATCCGTCCAAAAGCCAGAAGAAAATTTCACATCCTGAACAATATAGGATTTTAGTTTACTATCATTAATAATCGCAAAATGATCTTCTTCTTTAATTAAAAATTTGCTTGATATTTCTTCTTCAATAAGAGTTTCCCATTTTGAACTCTTACCCGACGACACTTCTTCCTCGATGTGAACATAATAATGTGCACATTCTCGATTAGAAAGAGGTGAATACAATGGTTTACCTACAAACTCAACTGCCCCAACAATTTTGGCAACTTCACCATTTTTGAAATCAGCAATTTTTTTAAATTCTGATTTTTTTAGTTTGCGTTTTATAACAGCCTTAGTGCTGAAATAATAGCCAATAAAGAAAGCGATACCTACAGCTGCTACAATTAAAATAATTATTACAGAATTCATTTAAGATAATTTATGATGTGATTTAATTAATTTTTTGTGATGATATAATAAACTTAACCATGCATACCTTTACCACTTTCATAAAAGCTCCCTTTTCCTTTGTTTAGTTTGGCTCTTTTGCTTTTGGTCATGGTTCCCGACTTGTGTTCTATGATTCCCTTAAAAATGGCATACCATGCAAAAGGAACCAACCAGACCATTGTAGAATGAATCAATTTACCTCTATCGCTTAACACAATAGACTTTTGTATGGTTTTATACATATTTACTGTCTTGTAGATGTAAAGGACAACTACAAGTGTAAAAATGATTGTTAGAATGGTTGATTTATCCATGAGGTTTTATACTAATTTACAGAACTTGGAAATTCTTCTTCAATTTGTTGTTCTATAGTTTTCTCTACTTCAACTGAATTCATTTTTTGTAAAACTGCTAAGGTTTCCCGATACTCTACAGCTTCAGGTAGTTTTGTAAATTCAGCCTCAATTCCTGAATCTTTTATTTGATTTTCAATTTCATCCAATGTTACATTGAAAAATTCTTTTCGGTAGTTTAACATGTTCACTTTCTTAGCTTCAAATGCTCTGTGCAATTCTTTCTCGAGAGTAGGCGCTTCGTCAGAGTATATCATAGCATGAATATCAAATTTAAATGGTACTGAAGCATCTCCCAATTCTTTAACTCTATCAGTTGGCTCCAACCTTCTTGTCATACCGATTTTGTATACATTTTCTCCAAATGAGCCAATATTTGAAATAATATAAACATGACCTCTTTTTGTCTGTTGAGCCATAGATATTGCTCTTTCCTTTTTTTCTTGCGCGTCCTTAAGCTCTTGTTCTAACTTTTTGATTTGATCTTGAAGCTTATTCTGCTCATCTCCAGTAACTTTTTCAATTTCCTTTCTAGCTTTATCTAAAGCTAATTGATAATTTTTCTCCTCCTTTTCTGCATCTTTTTGTGCTTTTTCAAACTCACGTTTAGCCTTTTCTTCTTCTCTTATCTGTTCTTGTATTTCTCTTAATTCTTCTTTTTCCTTTTGCTTCTTCAATTGAAATTCATGTTCCAGAGATAATTCTTTAATTTTCAGATCTAAATAATTATATTCAATGGATATTGTTGAGCTTTTTCCAAGTTTATTAATAGCCTCATATGATTTTCTAATTCTCTCTTTCATTTGACCTACATTATTCCACTTAACCTTTGTAATGAGAGAATTACATTCACCATTGAAAGCTCTCAATACAAGTTTAATATTCCTTTTTGTAGATGCCCTCCCTTTTGCCTCACTACCATCAATAGTCCAATTAGTAGGACAAGTTGCAGCAGTTTCATTTTTTATCATCTCTTTCTGGAGAGCAATAATTCTTTTTTGTTCTTCTCTATAGTCATCCGATTTTTCAAATTCATAAATAGGATCATAAATACCAAATTCAATTAAATCAAGCTTCGATTCATACAATCCTACTTCTTTTCTTAATTTCTTATATGTATTTAATGAATCCTTATATTTTTGATTTATTGAGGATAAATCTTTTTTGACTTTATTAATTTCAGTTGATGATTTCTTGTAGACAAGTTCTAATTCACTCTCTTTGTCTGCAATTAACTTTTTAATCTCACTTTCCTTAGTCGAAAGTTCCTTATCAATATCAATTAAGGGTTTATATTTTTCAAGCTGTTCTTTTAAATTAGCAATTTCATTAAATTCTTTTTTCTTTAAAAAATCAAATAGTCCCATTTATCTTATTTTTAGTAATCGTATAATTTTGATTTAATTAAATAATGCCCCTTAACTAACAAAAGTTGTTGCAATCCCAAAAATCAGCAGTAAAACCAATAAGTATTATCAGATTTGATTTTCGAATCTACTAAACTATGTTTAGTGATCAAAACAATTTTATCCTAAACTTTAAATAATCTTATGCTTACTAATTAAAGACAAACAAGTCCTTTTAAATTTAACTAAAGAGAAATTCTTTGTATAAAAAGTACTAATCCTTCTTTATGTGTGTTTTTAAGACATAAAAAAAGCCCCAACTCTATTAAAGTTGGGGCTTGTCTATAATCTTTATACATCTAATAGTTTACTTCCATTCACTTTTTAAAATGGCGTAAACAATGTCATCAACCCATTCTCCATCAATCAAGAGACTTTGCTTAAAATGAGCCTCTTTCCGAAATCCTAATCGTTCCAGTAGGCCAATAGAGCTTGTATTTAATGGATCGATTGAACCAATAACTCTATGCTTGTTCTGTTGCATAAACAAATGATCAATTACTGCATGCAAAGTTTCGGTGGCATATCCTTTTCCGTGAAATTGCTTGGCTAATGTGCAACCTATTTCTACTTGATATTCATCTATAAAATGAATGCCAATATCGCCAATTAAGCAATCACTTTCCCGATCGATAATAACCAATTGAAACCAAGTATCCGCTTGATTAAACTCAGTGGGATTTCTAGCTATAAAATCGGCAACTTCATCTATGTTTTTCGGAACAAAACCTTGGTATTTATTGGTTTCTGCATCGGAACGATAAGAAAAAACAGCTTCTTTATCACTTGCTGCTATCGGTCTTAATAAAGTTCTTTTCGATTCAATCATATTCATTAAAACTTACTGTTTTTACGTTGCTTTTTCACATTCTTAACCATCTTCCCAAAGTCTTTGTCCTTCTTTTTTCTTTCTAAGGCATCCGATTCATAATGCATTTTTTCTTTTTCCATTTTGCAATAGTTCGCATAAGAATCAGCATCAATTTCGCCCGAGTCAACTGCTGCTAAAATAGCACATCCTTTTTCGTGCAAATGAGAACAATCTTTGTACCTGCAATTTTCAGCATAGGCTAAAATGGTGTCGAAAGTCATCTCCAAACCTCCACTTGTATCGGCGATTCCTACCTCGCGCATACCAGGATTATCAATTATTATTCCTCCACTCTCTAAAACTATCAACTCTCGATGAGAGGTAACATGCTTTCCCTTGTTAACACTTGAACTAATTTCACCAGTTTTCATCTGCTCCTTACCCGAGAGCGCATTAAGCAATGTTGATTTACCGACTCCCGATGAACCCAATAGACAATAGGTCTTTCCTGGCTTTATTAATTCTTCGAGCTGAGCATAAACGGCTTGAATACTGCTAATGGCAATTACCGGAATGTCTTTCACTCGTTGTATTATTTGATCCTTTATTGCTTCTAATTCCAATTCATCAATCAAATCGATTTTGCTCAACACAATTAAGGGCTCAACATTAGAGGCATGGCAAATGGTCAAATAGCGTTCTATTCTGTTTACATTAAAATCTCTGTCAACCGCTTGAACAATTAGAGCACAATCGATATTTGTAGCAATAATTTGTACTTGTCCTGATTTTCCAACTGCTTTTCTTTCCAAAATAGAATGTCTTGGATAAATCGCATGAATAAGTGCTTTTCCTTCATCATATGCGGAGAAAGCCACCCAATCTCCAACTGCTGGAAAGTCGTATCTACTTTCTGCTGTAAATCTTATATTCCCCATCAATTCAGCCTCGAATTCATGGTCAGGAGTTTTCACAACATACCTTTCCTTGTGTTCCAATGTAATTCGACCAATTTCTAATTCACTTAAATTTTGATCGATTCTATAGTCACCAAGCTTATTGTTGTATCCTAATTCTTCTAGTTTCATTGTTATTATTTTACCTATTCTATAAAGTTAAGATCAAAAATGATATTAGAACAGTGAAAACCAGCTTTTTCTATCGCATTTTTCGACGCAACATTATCTAAAGTCGTTGAACAAATTGGTTTTCTATTCGCTTTTAGAACTCTTTTTATTTGCTGTTTTAAAATTTGGGTCGCAATTCCTTTTCCTTGATGATCCTTACTTACAATTACGCCTAAATCGGCAAATTCAACTTGTGAGTCACTCCATCGACACTCGCTAGTTGCAACTATTGAGTCACCTTCTTTAACAAGGTATAACTCCTTTCTTTGTACTAGATTTTCAGTATATCCGAAGGTATCATCAAAGCCTATTTGATTTTTAAAGAATGCCTTTACTGAAGCCATATCCTTTTCAGAAACTGGCACTATTGGTATGTCTGTTCCATTTTTTATTGCCCTATTCGAATATTCAAAACAAAATGTATTTGTGTGCATCGATTTCGCATAAAACAAACAGGCATTAAATGAAATTGGCTCGTTAGCACTTACACTAGCCTTACAAATCAAGTCCTCATTAATTAAAGCATTAATGGTTTGCATCGTTAAGTAAATGTAATCGTCAATCAGAAATATCTGCTTCAAACTTTTCACTTCGTCAATACAACAATAGCCAATTGTTTTTGAATCTTTCTCAATTGTGTAATGTTGAGCAGAAGCAATATACAATTGCTCCCACATAGCATCTATTGGACCTCTTAGTTTCTTATATAATTCTACTCGTAATCGAGCAATCGTTTCGTTGTTATCTATTGTATTAAACTTCATTTCTAGTTGTATTTCTTTATCAGTTCTTCCTTGATTTCATGTAAAGGATAATCTTCAAAAATCCCTAAATAATTTAAAGCAATTCCATCCAACTCCGCAATAAAAAGGTAGCTTTTCACAAGTGAATTTTCAAGATCTATTTCATTAAATATGCGCCTCACCGATTTCATGATGAATGAAGATCTTTCCTCAATCAGATCATTTAAGATCTCTCTTGTGGTGGGCTGCAAAATCACATTTAAGTTGAGCTGAAAAAACAACTTGTCTACTTCTAATTGTAGAAAAAAGGAATCAATTAGTTCAAGCAATCTTTCTTTGCCTGAAAGCTGATTTGTTTTGGATTCATTAATCTGAACAATTAATTCTGTTGTTGATTTAAAAATCTCTCTTAATAAGTTATTTTTATTTTTGAAATGATGAAATATTAGTCCTTTGGACACATTTGCTGCTTCACAAACTGCCGAAAGTGGTGTTTTTTCAAATCCTCTTTCTGAAAACAATTTGGTTGCTACCTCGAGTATATGCTGTCTTTTATCCATAAATTTTAGATTACCTCAACTCACTGACCGTTCGGTCGGTTTGTAAATATACATATAAAATTAGATTTACAAAGAATTAGACTTGATCCCAATTCATTTCAAAATGAAATATTTAAAGGCATAAAAAAACCGACATCTTTCGAAGTCGGCTGAACCATTATTTTTAATTCTAAACTATAATGCAAATCGTTAAGCTACTTTGTTGCTTTTAAAATATTTCGAAACAATTTCTTTTGGCAGTTCTTCTCCATTCTGATCCCAACCATACATTCTCTTATCTGCAATTTTATGAGATAATTCACAAAGCAGATAACCATTCTCTTTGTCGAAAATATATTCAAATCCCCATGGAGAAAATTTATAAAGCTCGTTATTGTAAGGCTTACTGGTAGAAAATCGTCCTTTCATCTCTGACCTTTGATAGGTCTCTCCACATAAATTATAATAATTTTGCTGTTGAATTTCTGATAAATTTGTATACATATCCGTCAACTTTTAATTGAATCTAAAAAGCAGTTTAGCTACTGCCATTTACCAAATCATATCTCCTTTTAATTTTAGAGATATCATTATTTACGGAAGAAATTGTATTAGGTTTCTAATTTATCGCATTCTTATTTTATGTTGTTCCAGAATGCCAATGATATCAGGAAAACTTCAATTATTTTTTTAACGATTTGATGATCAGTCCATATCCTTTTCCAACAACTGATAAAAAACACCTCTATCTTGCGCTACAGATTCGAGCTTACATTCTTCAATCAACTGCTTAAGCTGTTTTTCGATCTCCTCACTTTTTAAGCCTAACATTTTAGTCAAATCTTCCAATGTACAAGGTCTTCTGGCAACTGTTTCCAAAATTGCACTTGCTGTATCTTTCCGATAAGTTTGCTGCGTTTCAACTTGCTTTAACTTGGCAACAATTTCGACCTTATCCATTTGCCAAAAATCTACAACCCTCTGTAACTCTTCTCTGCTTGCTCCTCTCAGATTAGCAACGGTTCCCGGTCGATCCAAAGTATTTAAATGAATAGAATCTGGATTTACTTTTAAAATGACCTCTTTAAGAGCAGTCAGCTCTTCTTTGCTATCATTGTAACCAGGTAAAATAAATACCTCAAGCCAAATTTTACCCTCAAATTCCTTACGCAAAGAAATAATTCCTTCAATGCACATCTCCACAGTTAAATCCTCTGCTGGGCGATTAATTTTTTTGAAAACATCATTGGTCGCAGCATCAAGAGAAGGAAGTAAAAGGTCCGCTTTCATCATCTCTTTTCTTACTTCTGGATCGTAAAGTAAGCTGCCATTCGTTATTAGAGCAACGGGAATATCTGCTTTAGTTTGCTTTATAAAATCGATAATTGCACCTAAATGCTGATTTAATGTTGGTTCTCCCGATGCGGTTATGGTAATGTAATCGGGGCTAGGATTATTTTTTAGGTAATGCGTTAATTCATCTTTTATGCAGTCTGCATTAATATACTCTTTGCGCTCAAGTGAAAGTTTTGTGGTTTTACCTACTTCACAATAAACACAATCCAAACTACACACTTTTTTAGGAACTAAATCAACTCCCAAAGACATGCCTAGTCTTCTTGAAGGAACAGGTCCAAATAAATATTTATACATTCTATTCTTATCTATTTTATTTTCCAATAGCCAAAGCTATTCTATGCTTCAACAAATATAGGCTTTAAGTAGCTTATAAAAACAAGTCACCTAAAAAATCGACTACAAAAATGATCCGAATTTTAGGTGACTTCAAATATGTTTAACAAAAAATTACTCAACTACAGGCGCTACTTCCTCAACAGCCCAAGGTATTTTTGGAGATTGATAATAATTAATCTTCATATACTCAAAGCGTTCTTTCTGCTTGCCCAAACGAATCTTGTATTCATCCCAATTTTTATTTTCACTTTTCGACCAGCCCAATTCAGCATATCCGGGTAAACGAGGAAAAACAAGGTATTCGATATCGTCGATGGTTTCAACAGTTTCCGACCACAGTGGTGCTTCTATACCAATGATGTTTTCACGAGAGATACCTTCTACATTGGTTTCCAAATTCCAGTCGTAAGCCTTATCTACTTCAAGATAACCTGCCCAATGTAAACCCAGTGGGCAAATGGAATCGTACTGCATATCCATATAGGCTCTTTTTGCCGGCGACATCAATATTTTCACATTCTGCTTGACTGCTAATAAGGCATTCTTTGGCTTGGTTTGCCAAAATTGTGCTAATGAATTATCTTCCAATTCCGCTGCAGCAACATCGGCCCAACCGATCATTTTTTTCTTGTGCTTCGTCACAATATCCTGCACACGGTTTATAAACTTGATGTAATCTTTCTTCTTAGTCGCATTCGATTCGTCTCCACCAATATGAATGTACTCACCTGGTGTTAGAGCAACCAATTCACGAATCACATCATCGATAAATTTATAAGTGATCTCTTTGTTGGCATCCAGCGTACTAAAACCAACATTGGTTCCTGTATATAAGTCTCTTGCTTTACCATCAGCATTCAATTCGGCATACGAAGCCAAAGCCGCATTGGTATGACCTGGCATATCTATTTCAGGAATAATGGTAATAAACCTATCCTGTGCATACTTTACAAGCTCAGTATATTCTTCTTGAGTATAAAAACCACCTTTACCACCATCTACTTGTGTACTACCACCATGCTTTGTCAGATTGGGCCACGATTTAATTTCAATTCGCCATCCCTGATCATCAGTCAAGTGCAAATGCAGAACATTCATTTTATAGGCCGCAATTAAATCGATAAATCGTTTCACATCGGTCACATCAAAGAAATGACGTACCACATCCAACATGGCACCTCTGTAGCCATAGTCTGGTGCATCTTCAATTGTTCCACTAGCTATCTCCCATGATCCCATTTGCAAACTATCCGATTCAATTTTTGCTGGCAAAAGCTGTCTAATGGTTTGTACTGCTCGAAACAGTCCAGCAGCTTTATTAGCCGCAATAATAACTCGTTTTTCGTCAATTGTTAATTTATAACCTTCCTCTCCCAAACTTTCATTTTCTGATATCACCAAAGCAATTCCTTTGTTACTTGCTGGATTAGTTGCACTTACCACTTCCGTGGTATAACCAGTAGCTGGAGCAATTAAATCTGCAATATAATTAGCAACTCCTTTACTGTCTTCTCTGCCTTCTTCAACATATATTTTCGTTTTTGCAGTCCAGTCGAAAGAACTTCCAGTCGCAATTAAATTTGTTGGTTGCGGAATTAAAATTTCTTTTCCCAAATCTTTTGGTGTTGGTGTTTTACAAGAAAAAAGCAATAACATTATTAAAACTGCTTGTCCAAGGTTTAGTAGTTTACTCATTAGTTGTGTGTGTTTTGTATCGTATTTGTAATGGAAATTGGATAGAAAGATAAGAAGAAAAATCAGGACAATATCAACTGCTTCTTACTAAAACGAATACATTTGTTTATTACAATCTAAACAATTGAAAAACGAACCAAACAAAAAAATTCAACTATCAATACAAAAAATTCCTCGCTTGCATATGGAATTGTGAATGAGAAAAGAGACAATTAATATCTATGATTCAAAAAGGTAAGTGATACAATTGAGACATTGGTTTGAGTCGAAACTTCCTAAAAAAGAAGTTGAGAGGATCGCTTAGAGCGAGTAAACATTCTGCATAGTATAGATCGGTGAAATGAATCAAAAAATATACAATTGGCCTCGCTAAGCTTTACTACCTATGTACCCGAGGACTTGGATTGGGTACTATTTACAAGTAGACTCATAAAGAATAAACACTCTCATCATAAATGTAAAATCTACAAATTGGCGTTAAAAAAACAAGCTTGCATTCAAAAGAATACAAGCTTGTTACATCTAACCAATAAATGTATACTAAATCACGATATTATTCTGAAACAATCTTAAAATTTTCATCCAAAGGAGTTAGTTTTGGTAACATTAAATGTATAATCAATAAAATAACCAGATATAACATACCAGCTACTAAGAACATCCAGAAGTAAAAAGAATTTCCTGTTGCATCTAAACCTTGACCAAGTGCAAAGTCAACAACCATACCTGATATGGCACCAACCATTCCACCAATACCCACAACGGAAGCAATCGCCTTTTTAGGCATCACATCAGAAACAAGGGTAAACAGGTTTGCAGACCAAGCCTGATGTCCACCAGAAGCCAAAGCAATTAAACTTACAGCGATCCACACATTACTTGTCAGTGCAGCCAGAGATACAGGTGCAATACAAAGTGCACAAATTAATAATGAAATTTTACGTGCTGAATTCAGAGTCCAGCCTTTATTTATAAATATCTTAGATAAGTAACCTCCTCCGATACTACCAAAATCAGCTACTATATAAATAACTACCAGTGCTCCTCCCAATTCCTTAATACTATCGAGCCCGAACTGTTGTTTAAAAAAGATACCCGACCAAAACATAAAAAAGAACCAAACAGCATCGGTAATTTTACCAATAGCAAAAGCCCAGGTTTGTCTTAATGGCAATACTTTTGCCCATGACACTTTCTCGTTTTCTTTCTCCGCATCAACTGGCTTATTATCTTGTAAAATGTAGTCCAATTCCTCTTTAGAAACCTTAGGGTGCTCCTCTGGTCGTTTATATATCTTAAGCCAAACGGCAACCCAAATAGCACTAAAACTAGCTGTTACCAGAAAAGCAAATTGCCAATTATCACCATTGGGAGCAACGACCAAAGGAATAATGGCTGGAGCCAAAACTGCTCCTACATTGGAACCTGCATTAAAAATACCGGTTGCAAAGGCCCGGTCTTTCTTTGGAAACCATTCAGCTACAGTTTTCACTGCCGCAGGAAAGTTTCCCGCTTCACCAATTCCAAGACCAAATCGTGCTCCAATAAAGCCTACTAAAGCGAAAGCTGGCTGAACTGCGGCATGCAGAACACCAAAAACACTCCAAATCGCAATTGAAAGGGTATAACCAAGTCGGGTTCCGTAACGGTCAATTATACCGCCCATTGTAAGCATTCCCAGAGCATATGCCGCCTTAAAAGCCATATTAATATACCCATAATCTGCGTTGGTCCAATTAAACTTCTCCATCAATGTTGGTCCTAACACCCCCATTATACTACGATCCATATAATTAATTGTCGTAGCAAAAAAGAGCATCGCCAATATCCTATAGCGATAATTTCCTTGTGGTTTTTCCATAGTTATTGCAGTCATATTAATTCATTTTAAAAGGAATAATTCCTTTATGATTTTAATTTTTCAATGATTCTAAAAGCCTTACTACAGGACTCTTCAATCTCTGGATAGTTAAATGAACCATCCTCTTTTTTCACCATCAATTGCGAGCCCATACCCACACAGTGAACACCGGCATTAAACCATGCTCTTAAGTTCTCTTCATCTGGTTTTACACCTCCTGTTGGCATAATAGATGACCATGGAAATGGGCCTTTAACTGCTTTTACAAATTCTGGACCTCCTACCTGAGCTCCAGGGAATATTTTCACAACCTCAGCTCCCAGCTCTTCAGCATAGGAAATCTCAGTAAGTGAACCACAGCCCGGAGACCAGGCTACTTTTCTGCGGTTACAAACTTTTGCCATTTCTGGGTTTAAAATTGGAGAAACTACAAAGTTTGCTCCTAATTGAAGGTATAATGATGTGGTTCCTGGATCAATTACAGAACCAACACCTAATATCATTTCAGGACATTCTTCTGCAGACCATTTTATTAATTCACCAAAAACTTCGTGAGCGAAATCACCTCTATTTACAAATTCGAATAATCGTGCTCCACCATAATAACAGGCGGCTACAACATTCTTACACACTTCTATATCTGAATGAAAAAACACAGGAATCATTCCCGTTTCTTTCATTTTTAATGCCACTTCTATTCTAGAAAATCTAGCCATTTTTATTTTAATTATGAGATATAAGTTATGAATTATGAGTTGCCTTGCTTTAGTAAGAAGAGCATTCTATTTTTCTAATTCATAATTATTAATTCATCATTTATAATTCATTTATCGTGCTACTCTTCCAGAAGCGTCACCGTTCATTAATTTCTCAACCTCTTCAACCGAAACTTGATTGTAGTCTCCATAAATGGTATGCTTTAAACAAGATGCTGCAACGGCAAAATTCAAGGCTTTTTGATCATTTTCAGGCCAGGTTAGTAGTCCATAAACCAATCCTCCCATAAATGAATCGCCACCACCAACACGGTCAACAATATCGGTAATTTGATAGGTATTACTTGCCTTAAACAACTCTTTCCCATCATATAAAACACCTGACCATGAATTATGATTGGCATTAATAGAACCTCTTAAAGTTGTAATTACTTTCTTACAACGAGGATATTGCTTCATGATTTGTTTCGAAACGGAAAGGTATGCGTCAGCATCAACACGACCACCTGTCACATCAACACCTTTGGGCTTAACACCTAAGACTTTCTCTGCATCTTCCTCATTACCCAAAACAATATCAGTACCAGCAACTAATGCAGGCATAATTTCTCCAGCTGTTTTTCCGTAATTCCAAAGGTTTTTACGATAATTTAAGTCACAAGAAACGGTAATCCCTCTTTCATTTGCCGCTTTAATTGCCTCAAGGCAAACATCTGCTGCTCCCTGAGAAATAGCTGGTGTAATTCCAGTCCAGTGGAACCAATTAGCTCCTTCAAAAACTTTGTTCCAGTCGATCATTCCCAATTCAATTTCGGAAATGGCAGAATGAGCTCGATCGTATACAACTTTAGAACCACGACTAACGGCTCCTGTTTCCAAAAAGTAAATACCCAAACGATCACCACCGTATATAATATCCTCGGTTTTTACGCCATATTTCTTAAGATCCATTTCGCAAGCACGAGCAATATCATTTTTAGGCAGTCGAGTTACAAAATTCGATTCTATTCCATAATTTGCTAGTGATACTGCAACATTTGCTTCTCCACCACCAAAGGTGGCTTTAAATTCTGATGCCTGCGAAAATCTCTCATATCCTGGTGTCGCCAAACGCAACATGATTTCTCCAAAAGTAACTACCTTATTACTCATCACTTATCTTTCTTTATAATTTATTGAAACAATTCTTACTTTACTGTCACTCTAATGGGCAAACTCAACTCTTCAGATTGTGATTTCATTAAGCCCTCGAAATTCGTTTGCTTGCTCCAGTCTTTATTCTCAACTTCCCATGCAGCAAAAAAGTAGTGTCGAGCAGATTGATTATTCTTGATTTTTTGGGTTACAAAATGAGTTTCACCAACCGGCATATTGTAACGAGATCCTTTCACTCTTTTCTTACTCAACAAAGGAGCATCACCTGTTCTCATTTTACTATCTGCAGGAAGCAGAATTCCCATTCCCAAATAGTCGTTATTCATTGATTGTACATCATGAGTTGCAACAGCAGTAAATTCTTTGTTTGCGGTAAAAGAAAAAGGCTTTTTCTCTTTTAAATAACTTGTTACAATTCCAGTAGCCAACTCCGTCTCATCGCTCAAGCCACTTACAAGCACATCGCTTTGAAACCAATATTTACCTGCCCAAACTGTTATGGTTTCTACTGCATTTAAAGTTTTCCCATCAACATGCCAACCCGAAGATTTTAATTCGAATATTGAGCGAACCGGACCTCTCGTAATCAATTGAAATTCAAATTTATCTGTAGATCCTAAACGATACAATGAATCATTATGAAACATGGCTAAACCACCAGAACCAAGAGAAGGTCCAACGTGGAGTACATCCATTCCCCAATCAGAAAGCTCATGATAGCTCCCACTTTCATGGGTGCCGATTTTATCCATGATCATTTCAGGCGTTAACTTTCCAAAAAGGTCTTTTGCATTTCTACAATCAAAATAGTCTCTAAATCCCATTTTGTCAGTTTCCCAACTTACACTTTCAGCCTGATAACTCAAGGGAATTCCAACAAAACCCTTTGGTGATACTGCCTGATCAACTCCTTTAAATCCATCTTCTTTGTTTCCAATTCCTAAGCGAACATTTGTACGCATGGTAAATTTTGGTGCTTTATCAGCTTCAATAAAATTCACCTTAAATTTCTTCACCTCATTTGCAGTAAAATCACAAACGAAAGCCATTTCATCCCAGTTTCCATCACGATCTAAATCATCAAGCTGACTTGCAATTGTGTTTCCTGCTTCATCGGTTACAACTGGTAATTTTGCAGTTGGTATCTCTCCAACTAATTTCTTTACTTCTGCTCTAGTTAAAACTACTGGTGCATCTTTTCTCGCTTGCTCCATTTCGTTCGTTAACTCAAGAAAAGTTGATGTACTACATGCACTTAATACGGTAGCCATTACAGCAACAACAAAACTATATTTTATCATACAAAGTATTTTAGATCTTGAAACACAGACTTATTTGATGTAAAAAGAGGAATAAAAAGAACATAGATTAACTCCCCAGCTATTCACACCTACTGCTCTTTTTATTCCTTCTTCCTTCACACTAACTATTCTTCATTCGAAGGTTTACCGATAGTAGCTAAAATACCTCCATCAACGTAAACGACGTGTCCATTAACAAAATCTGATGCCCTGGATGCAAGGAATACAGCAGTACCAGCTAAATCTTCCGGATTGCCCCAGCGAGCGGCAGGCGTTCTATTAATAATAAATTCATTGAATGGGTGTCCATCAACACGAATCGCTTCTGTTTGAGATGTTGCAAAATAACCTGGTCCAATACCATTAGTTTGAATACCAAATTTAGCCCACTCTGTTGCCATATTCTTTGTCAACATTTTCAAACCGCCTTTTGCTGAAGCATAGGCACAAACATCATTACGTCCTAATTCACTCATCATTGAGCAAATGTTGATGATTTTACCCTCGCGTCGCTCGATCATTTTACGACCAACATATTTCCCCATAATAAAAGGACCTACTAAATCGATATCAATCACCTGGCGGTAATCTTTCACTTCCATATCCTGCATTGGAACACGTTTGATGATACCCGCATTATTCACCAAAATACCAATTGGTCCAACTTCTTTCTCTATCTTATCAACACCGGCAATTACGCCAGTTTCATCTGTTACATCGAAAATATATCCTTTACAATCAATTCCTTTTTTTGCGTAATCAGCAATACCTCTATCAAGGTTTTTTTTGGAAATATCGTTCACAACAATTTGCGCACCAGCCTCTGCCAATGCTGTTGCTATTGCCATTCCAATACCATGTGTTGCTCCGGTAACTAAAGCAACTTTTCCATCTAACTTAAACGAATCAAGAATCATATCTATTTCTTTTTAAAAACTTACAATTAACATCTATAAAACAACTGCTTAACGCAAATCATTGGCCTGGCAAATATCCATATCTCCATAGTCCAAATTCTCACCACCCATACCCCAAATAAAGGTATAGTTGCTTGTTCCTGCTGCCGAATGAATCGACCAGGTTGGAGAAAAAACAGCTTCTTCATTGGCCATCCAAATATGGCGAGTCTCCTTAGGGTCTCCCATAAAATGGCAAATTGCCTGATCGCCTGGCACTTCGAAATAAAAATAAGCTTCCATTCTTCTGCTGTGTGTATGCGCTGGCATTGTATTCCAAACACTTCCTGAATGCAGTTCTGTCATTCCCATCTGTAACTGATTTGTTTTAATAGTATCAGATACAATAAGCTTATTAAGTGTTCTACGATTTGAATTTTTAGCTTCACCTAATTCAATCACAATAGCATCCTCACGGCTAATTTTTACCGTCGGGAATATCTCATGAGCCGGGGCTGAATTCAAATAAAAATGTGCTGGAGCAGAAGCATCCGAGCTATTAAACACAATTTCTTTTTTTCCTTTTCCTACGTATAGTGCTTCTTTGTATTCTAATTCGTACACCTCACCATCAACACTTACGCTACCTTTCCCACCAACATTTACAACACCAAGTTCTCTTCTTTCAAGAAAGAATTCTGCTTTTAGAGGATCAATTGTTTCCAGATTTAAAGCCTTATCTGTTGGTACAACACCTCCTACAATCAATCTATCGTATTGAGAATAGGTTAGATTAAGATTTCCCTCTTCCATGATATTCTGCACCAAATACTCATCTCTTAAACGATTCGTATCGTAATTCTTTGCATCTGCTGGATGAGTAGCATATCTCTCTTCGTAATTTAGGCTCATTGCTATCTATTTTTATTAATTTAAATAATCTGATATCCCAAGAATATTTCATTTTCACTTCTTGATCGACACAAAGAAATAAAATGCAATTGAATTGTGCAATCGATTGTCTAATTTTTCTTTTTCAATTCAAATAATCTTGTTGATCCAAGTTAGACACAAGCCGCTAAAATCAACAAACACAAGCTTAATTGATAGGATTAAAATTTGATATTTATTTAAATTCATTCCGCGCAATCGATTACCTTTTATTTTCAATTTTTGTCCTATTTATAAAAAATAGTTGCATCTTTGTAATGGATTTTATTACCGTTACAACAAGAATGAAGAAGGAAAATAACATTACAATTCACGATATAGCCAAAGCATTAAACACTTCTGGATCTACTGTCTCCAGGGCTTTAAACGATAATTCACGCATTAGCGAAAAGACAAAGAAGGCTGTTCGTGAGATGGCTAAAAAGTTAGGGTATCAACCCAATGCTTTAGCTTCAAATTTGCGCACCAATTGCACAAAAACCATTGGTGTGATCATTCCGCGCATCAGTCGCTACTTCTTCTCTTCTGCGATCACTGGTATCGAAGAATATGCACGAGAAAAAGGTTATAATGTTATTATCTGCCAATCAAACGATCAGGAAGAACGAGAAGCAGACTGTGTTCAAACTCTATTTGCATCGCGAGTCGATGGTGTCATCTCATCTATTGCCTTAAAAACAAACAATTACGATCACTATAAAACTTTTACAAACAGAAATATCCCTTTGGTATTTTTTGACAGAGTGTGTGATGAATTGGAAACTAATAAGGTGGTAGTCGATGACTTTAAAGGTGGATTTCTAGCTGCTGAACATCTAATATCAAAAGGATGCAAACGTATTGCACACATCAGTGGCCCACAACACCTAAACCTATACATCAACCGACTTCAAGGCTATCTTAAAGCAATGCGAAAGCACAATATCCAAATCAATGAAGACCAGATTATTGAAAGTCCGCTTAGCAGGGAAGATGGCATGGCATGTGCTAAAAGGTTACTTGAATCTTCTAATCCTCCTGATGCAATCTTTGCTGCCAATGATACAACTGCCTTAAGCATTATACTCTATGCTAAAGAAAAAGGAATTAGGATTCCCGAAGATTTAGCCGTAGTCGGATTCAGTAATGAGCCTTTCTCTGAATTTCTATCTCCATCATTAACAACTGTTGAACAATCTGGTTTTGATGTCGGCGTAAAAGCCACGGAACTTCTTCTTAATATTATAAATAACAAAATAGGGAATACACAAGAAACAATAGTTTTACCCGTTAATTTAATTGAAAGAGAATCAAGCAACAAATAAACTCAAATCGGCAACCATTTATAAATTACAAAAGCTTATCGACACCATTCGATAAGCTTTTTTTTTCGCAGCTTGTTCTTTAAAAAAAAGTGCAGCCTTAGCCACACCAATTTCAAACTAACATCAACAAACATCACAATTATATTATTTTAATTCTACGGCTTCTACATTTTTGTAGTCTATACCACGAATCGCTTCAAAGCCAGTCAACATTTCTTTTAATTTATCAGGTTTAGATGCTGCTAAATTTTTCTGCTGGCCTATATCTTCTTTCAAATTGTAAAGCTGAAATTCATCAGAATTACCAATCTCAATATTCACTTCATCTAGAACTTTATCTCCCTTGTATGGAGGAATCATTAACCAATCTCCTTTTCTGTATGCAGTTCTGGTTGTTGCTTCTATAACTAAATCCTCACGTCCTTGCTCCTTGGTCCCCATAAATGCTTCAAGAATCTCTTCACTATCATTCACAGTAAGATCACTTCCAACTAATTTGGCGATAGAAGTAAATAGATCGACTTGACAAACCAATGCATCGGAAACTTTAGGTTGAATTATACCTTTCCAATAAGTAATGAAAGGAACACGAACACCTGCTTCAAATAAGCTGTACTTTCCTCCTCTTAAGGCTCCTGCCGGTTTATGATCTCCTAATTTCTCAACGGCATCATCATAATATCCATCATTTAATACAGGACCATTATCACTAGAAAAAATAATTAGCGTATTATCTAAAATTCCTTCTTCTTTTAATGTTCTCATAAACTCACCTAAGCACCAGTCTGCTTCAACAATAACATCTCCTCTAGGTCCTAAACTCGACTTTCCAACAAAACGTTGGTTTGGAGTACGAGGCACATGTGGTTGTTGCATTGCGTAGTACAAAAAGAATGGTTTCTCTTTATGCTCTTTCACATACTTTTGAGCTTTTGCCAAAAAGTGATCAGCCATATCCTCATCAACCCACTTAGCAGATTCTCCACCTTTCATATAACCAATACGTGGAATTCCATTTACAATACTGCTGTTATGACCATGATGCCATTCCATTCTCAACAACTCAGGATTATCTTTTCCTGTTGGTTGTCCTTCAAAATTCTCAGCGTAGTTAATTTCAATCGGATCCTTAGGATCTAATCCATCAACAAAACCATTATCGATATAAACAGTAGGAACACGATCTTGGGTCGCTGCCATAATGTAAGCATAGTCGAACCCTACTTCGTTTGGACCAGGAGTTATCTGCTTGTTCCAATCATTAACCCCAGATCCTAATCCTAAATGCCATTTACCAACAACTGCAGTTTGATAACCTTCGGCTTTCATCATTTTTGGAATGGTCATTTGTTCCGTTCCAATTAGCAAGGGTGCAGTTCCTGGGAGAATTTTAGCATCCTTATTTCTCCAAGGATATACGCCTGTTAATAATCCATATCTACTAGGTGTACATGTTGCCGAAGTAGCATATCCATTTGTAAACTGAACACCACCTTTAGCAAGCGCATCAATGTTTGGGGTTTCTAATCCTTTCGCTCCGTAAACACCAACATCGCCATATCCTAAATCATCGAGATAGATCACAACAACATTAGGTTTTTCTGAATTGTCCTTTGTCTTTTGCACATTATTTTTGCATACAGAAAATAGCAGGACAGAAATCAACACATAAAACAAATTTCTTTTAGTAAATAGATTCATTTTTATTTTTTTGATTTTAGTAGTCTTATTAATTGAGTTAAGTACAAATTTACCTAACAAATGATGATTCGAAGGGTTAAAAAACCCATTATATAGGGGTTAAATCGTTCGCTAATGAAGGCATTATCATTTACGCTAGTAAATACCGCCTTCTGATTAAGAAAGAACAATTCAATTGTTTCATTCTGCCTTTGTGTTACTTGAGTAAAATTCACCTCATACAAAACCAATCTTACCCTATAAAAAAAGCGATCTGCCTATATTTTTAAAATAAAAAACCTTTGACAAATCGCCATAAATGAATCAAATAATATTCTCTATGAATATTAATCTTTCTGAATTGGATTCTCCAATATATCTTTAATCATATTAGGATTTGTTTTCTCCACTCCAGTAAGAAAATAAATGGCCATTCCAGCATCTGATGGATCGTAATGCTTACTCTTATTTTTAGTGCAAGTTATCAATCGAGAATACATCCAATCCCATGCTCCTGACTTATAGAATTTATCATTACGAGCTTGCGAATTTTTCATCCAATCGTAATATTTTTTAGGACAATTTAAACCAAGGTAATCTTTCCCTTTATTCTGATCTAGAATCTTAATAAATTTCACATTGCCTCCTTCTTCACTACCAAATTCAGCAATCATTTCTTTAAAAGTCCAGCCCGTATGTTCTGGCTCTCCTTTGTTAATCTTATCCGAATGTCTATTGTTCCAAAACGAATGAGAAAGTACCGTTACAAATTGACGTTTTTCTGCTTTGGCACGATTTATAGCTTCTCCAACAACTTGCATTGGCCCCGCTGCAATAATAAACAAAGGATCATCAATGGATGATGCATTAATTGCCTTCGTCATTGCTTTGTAAGCTTTCCCTGGATTATCTACAGCGCACAAAAATTTAGTTTTCTTAAAACCAAATCTCTTTTTTGCTCCCAATGCACTTTCTCGCATGTGTTCATATGCATTCAATCCTTCCGGAGATGATGGATGCGCTAAGTTACTCCACCAAATATGGTCACTATACGTATATAAAACCAGTTTATCTTGCAATCCTCTTGCTGCCAACATAGCTAAAGTTAGCGGTGTTGCTGCCCAATCATCATGATCGTGTTCATTACCATCTGAACTGATAACAATTCGTCCTTTTCCTTGCCACATTGGCGACTGAGCTTGTACTCCAAAAGAAAAAACCAAAATCATTATTACTAATAATACTTTATTCATCTGTCTATCTATTAAATGATTTATTATTCCTGCGAATCTTTTAAGTGCAATATGCTCTAAACCATCAAAACACACTGTATATAATTGTATCCATTAGGTACAATAAAATTCAGTTGTACTTTATTGCACCTATGCAAAACGTTTGTACACCATCAAGTAGCGAAAGAAGAATAATTTTGAACTATTTATATAATCAAGTAGCTAATAATAAAAACAAAACAATGACTGCTAAGTTTAAAAACCTACTCTTACTACTTTTACTATTATCAGTAACAGTTGCCAATGCAAAAATAAAATCGACTCCATTTTCTTCAAGAAAAATGGTTGAAATTAAAAAATGGGAAGTTTTAGATATTGTTTTTACTGCAAAATCGAAAAATCCTTTCACAACAGATTTTTATGCTGTTTTCACTTCTCCAAGTGGAAAAGAACAAAAAGTAGCTGGTTTTTATAATGGCAACAAAGAATGGTTGCTACGATTTTCTGCGTCGGAAGCTGGAAAATGGAAATACACCACTTCTTCTGACATCAAAACATTGAATAACAAAAAAGGTACACTAAGTATAGCTAATGAATTAGCCGAAGCAAAAAAAGGTGGAATTGTAATTCCGAAGGAAGATCCTCAACATTTTTATTACGAAGATGGAACTCCTTACTTTTTAATGGCATTTGAATGTGATTGGTTGTTTGCCTTGGACTATCACAACGAAAAAGAATTACCAAAAACAGATCATCTTTTAAATTTGGTTAAAGAAAATGGAATGAATCAGGTGGTGATGAATGTCTACTCGTACGATGTTCATTGGAAATGGGGAAAAGATCCTCTTTTAAAAGAACACCCAGAGCATGAATTTGGTGCTCCTAAAGATATCTTTCCTTTTTTAGGGAATAATAACAAGCCTGATTTCTCAGCACTAAATGTAGATTTCTTCAAGAAATTAGACCGAACAATCGATTTGATGAATGAGAAGGAAATCATCTCACATTTAATGATTTACGTTTGGAATAAGGATGTAAACTGGCCTGATATGAATACTGATGCTGACAACATGTATTACGACTATGTTGTGAAGCGTTACGGAGCCTTTCCTAACATTATGTGGGATGTATCAAAAGAAGCCCTTTTCTATGGACGAGCAGATGATGAGTATATTTTGGAACGTATTAACAGATTGAGAGAAGCCAATACCTTTGATCGTTTGGTGACCGTTCACGATTACAAATTCTGTCAGCGTAATGCTAAAGATGTTGATTACATCTCTCGTCAAGATTGGACGCATTTACTTTACAGAAATATGCTTGATGATCACAACAAATATACAGACAAACCAGTTTTCAATATTGAGCATGGCGGGTATGAAGAATCACCATACGTTGTTTTTTCGGGAAGTTATATCAATGCGGAAGCATGTTTACGTCGAAATTACGAATGTCTTTTTGCTGGTGTTTACTCCACTTATTATTGGCAAGGAACATCGTGGAATGCAATTATTTGGAACCCTTTCGAACAAGATGCATCATTTTACAAACCTAAATTTGAATATTTTAAGCACATGACGGACCTCATGTCGGAGTACGAATTTACCAATTACGAGCCCGATCCGGCACATAATCAAGCTGGTTTTTGTTTAAAGGAAAAAAGCAAAGACAATTATTTGTACTATGTACCTAAAGAAACTTATTGGTATCGCACAGAGTTTATTTTTAAGCAAAATTCGAAGCCAATCAAATGCAAATGGTTCAATACGTTAACTGGAGAGTATTCCAAAGAATTTAGCATTACCAAAAAACAACATTTTATTTCTCCTTGGTATGGAGAAGCTGATGCCATTTTCATTCAACAAAAAGACTAAAAATAACTTCAAGTTCTGATGAGTCCAACTTATCAGAACTTTTTGTTTCTATATTTAACCCTATAATATCTGTTTATGCGCAATCTATTTATTCTTTTTACTTTGATAATTTTAGGAAGCTCTTGCCAAAATAGTGAGCAAGACAAACAGCCTAAAATCTTACAAGATTTCATCCAAAATGGCTCAAAAAGCATTCTTCCTGATTTCTCCTACGCTGGATATGAGTATGGTGAAAAAGAAATTCCAAACAGCGATGCAATAGTTTTTGATGTTAGTGAATACGGTGCAATTCCAAATGATAATATCGACGACACAAAAAGCATACAAGCAGCTATAGATGCAGCCGGAGCAAATCAGGGAGGAATCGTATTTTTCCCACCGGGTACTTTCCATGTAAATATGGATACAACGAAACTTGATATTATCCGAATCAACTACAGCAATATCGTAATGCGCGGCTCTGGAAGTAATTCTACAGGAACAACCATATTCAGCGGAAGTGCAACAACACAAGCGGCAAACAATAGCCCTTGGCTATCTCCTTTTGTGTTTCATACTGGTTTAAACCTATTTGGAACCGATCGCTTTTACAGCATAGACGAAGAACCGGTTTTTGCTCAACTCACGGCCGATTTACTAAAAGGTGAAGCTATTTTACAATTAGAAAAAACAGATGGTTTAAAAAGCGGAAACATACTTTTAATTGCCATGAGTAATACTACTGATGATGGTGATTTGATGAAAAATTTAATGGATCCATTGGAATACGATCCTTTTCAAACCAGTTATATAAATGCAGGTCGTGATCGCAAATCTTCATTCCAATGGTCTGTGGAAATAGATAAGGTGATTAACAACAAAGAAGTGCTTCTGAAACAGCCATCTAGAAGAGATATTAAAACCAAATTTAACGCAAGAGTTGCGATTATGCCAATGCTCAGAAATATTGGCATTGAGAACTTCCGTTTTGATTGTGCCTACAAAGGCGGATACGGCCATCACAAAACACGAGAACACGATTACGGCTGGGGAGCCATTTGTATGCATCGAGTATCTCATGCTTGGGTTCGAAATATCGATATCAACAATTACACGCAAAACACACATTTAGTAAACAGCAGAAATGTAACGATAAGCAACATCAGCATGTCTGGATTAAATGGGCATTACGGACCAAAAATGTATCATTCGAACGATAACTTGGTTCAAGACATTACAATTAATGCTCTTTATACTCACGGCCCGGGTTTAGAAGGTGCAAGCTTCGGAAATGTATACCGTAACATACAATTAGCTCATCCTTCTCCTATCGATTTACATGGAATTGGCGGCCCTGACTTTTGCCCTCCGATGTACAATTTGTATGAGAACATTTCAAACCTTACAAAATTAGGCGGTGGCGGTGCTACAACAAACATTCCTCATGCAGGTGAATACAATACTTTTTGGGGATTACAATTGGCTAGCTTTAATGATGATGACTTCAATGAGCTTTTCTATTCTTGGATTTGGAGAGATGCCAAACGCTTTAACAATGAATTCCATATTGATTGCCACAAGCAGTATCTGCGTAGCATCATGGTAGGTATCCATAACCCAAATAAAGAACTTTCGATAGAGCACAAAACAGAAGATCGTAACGATGAATGGATTTATGTTGAAGGATTAAATCAGAATATGAATTTACCTTCTCTTTATGAAACACAGTTAAAACTACGACTGAACAAATAATGCTATCCGAATTGATATGGCATAAACAAAAAAATCTCGTTACAAGTTGTAACGAGATTTTTTATGAAGAAACTTATTCTGAAAATTTCTTATTTCATTGTACAAATTTCAAGACTTACCCATCGAGCACGAGCTGTTGCTGTAGACTCTCCTTCAGGTATAAATCCATTCGTTGCATTCGTAAATTCAACCTGCAATAAATCTCCCTTTTCAATAGGTATTGCCACCCTATTCAGCACATGATTTTGAATGGTATAATCTGCAATAGAACTGCCATAAATTCGATCATTAACAACACAACCAACTTCTTTTCCATTCACTTTTAAGGTATATTTAGGTTCTCCATCTATTTCGAGCATGGTATTGATTTTAAATACTGCCTTACCTGATTTTCCTTTGTAAACAGTTTGAGCCGCAGCAGTTGCCAATGGAACCTTTACACTTAGAATCTCCGCCTGCTTCTTTTTATCTATCAAAGCACTTTCAAATCCCTCAATTCGAGAAAATTTATTGAAATCAACTGCATTAATTACCATTTTCTTTAATGCCTGAGGACGATATTTTTCATCGTTATTTGTCGCCAAATCAACAAAAGACTTAACGATTAAGGGAATACTTGTTTCGAAAAACAAAATGTAATCAATATTGGTTCGTTGCGCGCGCCCCGACATGGTGAAAACATACTCCTGTCCTTTCTTCAAATTGTACATGATGGCTTCTCGTTTATGGTGCTCTCCACCTTCACCTTTATAGCAAACACCCCAAGTATCTGTTCCACGACCATAAAACTTCATATCTTGTTTTAAATCATCGGTAGTAAACGCTTTTGATGCAGAAGTAAATTCACCTGCTAATCGCACATAAACATCGTTGCATTTGTCCTCTGCCAAGCCTAACAAACGTTGGTGCATTCTCATCACCATACGATACTCTCCCGTTTTAGGACAAGTAAACCTGTACTCCAAAGGCGAATTGGCTTCTCCTCCATTGTGATCGTTACCTGTAAACTCTAAATGCGTTTCATTCACAGGAGCAACTTCTCCTTCTAGACTAAAATAAGTACTATCCGTTGGTGTAATAAGCTTCCACAAACCAAGTTCAGATGTCGTATTCTCCGCTTCAATAACGATAAAGTTCTTTCCTATTGTTTGGGCAATAGCATTATCAATTAGCAAAATTGATAATACAGACATCAGCACTATTCTAATCGAAAATTGATTTTGTTTTTTCATGATTCTAAATTATTTCAACATTATCAAAGCTAAACTTTTTGACGTAAAAAAAAGTCCAGAGTTAACCTCTGGACTCTCTTTTTAGTCATATTCTTAGTATCCTGTATTTTGAATTAAATTCGGATTTTTATCGATTTCCTTTTGAGGAATAGGCCACAAGTAATGTTTAGGTAAAAACACTTGCTTCTTATTTCTCATTACAAATCTTTCATATCTAAGGTTTCCTGAATCTTTATCAACATAAACCTTCATTCCTGTGAATTTTTTATCGTTCAAAACCTCTTCAGATTTATTCCAACGAATTAAATCCCAGTAGCGTTGTCCTTCGTAAGCCAATTCAATATGTCTTTCATGTCTGATTACAGATCGCATAGCCTCTTTTGAAAGACCAGCAGCAATCGCAGGCATTTCAGCACGATCTCTAACTTCGTTAATGGCTGCATAAACTTCAGCAGTAGGACCATCAACTTCATTTTTAGCTTCAGCATAGTTCAATAATATCTCTCCATAACGGAAGGTTTTCCAACTGTTCGTACTTGGTCTTTCCTCTACAGGCGCCGATTCATGAGTAAATTTACGCAAATAGTAACCTGAAGCTGTGTGCAGTCCAGTTTTTAGAACTGCATCACCACCTGTTGGATCATACTTCTCTTTTTCAGCATTATATGTAAATGACATATCCATTACATCACCTTTATAAGATGCTCCATGATATAATACAGACTCGTAAAAACGTTTGTCTCTTCCAACATATGGATTTTGCTCATCATATCCTGATAAAGGATCAGTAATAGCTAAACCATTCGCCATTTCATATTCATCAACAATTTCTTGAACAGGATTGTATTGAGATCCTCCACCAAAACGAACTGGAGCAGCATCTGCTGCATAAGTATGTACTTTTAAAGGATCCTGAAACATAATTTCAAAAATTGTTTCTGGACTTGATTGATATCCTCCGTCAGATTCAAAATATGCACCATAATCTGAAGCTAAAGAAAATACACCTGCATCTATAATATTCTGGTTTAATGCAGCAGCTTCAGCATTACGTCCTGCAAAAAGCATAGCTCTACCATTTAATGCCCAAGCAGCTTCTTTAGTTGCACGCCCATAATGTAATGCAGTATTTTCAGCATGCGCTGGAAGAATATCAATTATTGCATTCAACTCGCTGTAAATAAAATCAAAAATTTCACTTTGTGAAGTTTGGCTCACTAATAAATCTTCATCGTTTATACCTTGAGCAACTTTTATCAATGGTACATTGCCATATTTCTTTGTTAAATCGAAATATTGAAATGCTCTTACAAAACGAGCTTCAGCACTAATTAAGGAGCGATCAGCTTCCTCACCAAAAGTAGCTTCTTCCATTGCTCCTATCAAGTTATTACAAACACGAATTGCTTTGTATCTTTTCTCCCATGCATCAATTTGATTATTTGTTGCATTTAAAAGCCCAGGAACGTAAACTTTTTCAGATTTGATCCAACCAGACTTATTACGCATCTCATCACACAAGGTAGAGAAGTTGAAAAACCAACCATTACCTGTATTTTCATGACCTACAGTTCCTCTATCTCCATAGCCCATTGGTAAAAAGTTATAAGCCTGTAACAAATAGGAAGTTGCATAATCTTCATTGTCAATAATTACATTATTGGCCAACTTATCAAATGGTTCTTTGTCCAGATAATCATCACAACCTGCAAAGAAAACTGTTGCTATAATTGCTATGTATATATTTATTCGTCTCATTTTTTCCATTTTAATTTTATGTGTTCTTTGATAATCATGCACAGTTTATTTGTGCATGATTTCTTTACAAATGATTAAAAGCTAACATTAACCCCAAGTGTGTATGTTTTCATTTGAGGGTAACTAATAATTGAATTTGCTTCAGGGTCCATAAAATCAATTGCACTAAAGGTTAATAAGTTTGTACCACTTAAGCTAACACGTGCACTGTTGATTTTAAATTTATTCAACAAAGTCTTTGGCAGATTATAACCAATTTGTAAATTCTTTAATCTGAAATAAGAAGCATCATAAATCCAGAAGTCAGACGTTTGAGTATTATTTGGATTTAATCCTATCTCCATACGTGGAAATTTAGCATTCTCATTTCCTTCTCTAAACGAATCGGCTAAGATATCTGGTGTATTTCTATCGTTCAAGAAAGCATCTATCACAATTGTCTTCTCATGTCCACCAGCTCCTTGAAAGTCTAATTTAATATCGAATGCGCGATATTTAGCTGAAAGATTTAAACCATAAACCAAAGTTGGAAATGAACTTTTACCAATATGCTGACGGTCATCACCATTAATTACACCATCTTCGTTAAAATCCTGGTAAATGATATCACCTGGACGTAATGAAGCATTTCCTTGACCATCCTGATCAATTGTCCATGTATCAATTTGTTCCTGTGTTTTAAATAAACCAGAAGATTTATAACCATATTTTTGCCCGAATGGACGACCTTCTTGCTTGATTGCATCAGGTACATCTGCGGCTTCATCGATGTTTATAACTTCACTTTTACTATAGGTTGCATTACCAGAAAGTGAAAAATCTACTTCTCCAATTTGCTTATGGAAATTCAATAGAACTTCAGCACCTTTCAAATCAACAATTCCCATATTCTCTTTTGGTAATTTACCACCAAAAGTTGTAGGTATTGATTTAGATCTAGCTACCAAGATATCTTCAGTACGTTTATAGAAACCACCAAGTTCTCCAGAAAATAAGCCATTCCATAAAGAGAAATCAACTCCAAGATCATAATTAGTTGCTGTCTCCCATGTAATGTTAGGGTTAGCAACAACACCATCAATA
This sequence comes from Labilibaculum sp. DW002, assembly GCF_029029525.1. NCBI lineage: Bacteria > Pseudomonadati > Bacteroidota > Bacteroidia > Marinilabiliales > Marinifilaceae > Paralabilibaculum > Paralabilibaculum antarcticum. The sequence goes on from NZ_JAKJSC010000001.1 coordinate 933,696, forward strand.
ATCAGGTTCTGAGGAATACCATTAATTAAATAGTATTGACTTTTCTGAATGCTCATCAAATCTAGGTATTGGAATGCTCCAACACGATCATTACCAATCTGACCATATGATGCTCTCAACTTCAAGTTATCCAAAAACTCAAGATCATCCATAAAACTCTCTTCACTTACTCTCCAACCTACCGAAGCTGCTGGGAAAAATCCCCATCGATTCTCTCTTTCAAAAATATACGAACCATCATAACGCCCATTCAATTGGAATAAATATTTTCCTTTGTAACCGTAATTAACACGCATTACATAACCTTCACGAACATTCTCTCCATATGAACCATCATTTTCAACCAAGTCAACATTACCTGCAAACAATTGATCAACTGCTGATGATATAAATCCTGTACGAGCACCTTTTAGTTTAGAACTATTTTTCTCTTCACGCTCGAAAACGAAAACACCACCAATTTTATGATCGCCGAAAGTTCTATCGTAATTTACATGAAATTGATACACTTTATCAAACCACTCTTTACGTTCATCTGATAAAGAAATTTTTGTATCCTTATCATTTGCTTTAATAGCCCAAGCATCTGTCGATTGATCGTAGAAATAAACATCGTAAGGAGTATTAAATGTTCTGTTCTTTTGAAATGTCTTATCGAAAGAAGCCAATCCTTTTACAGATAGACCTTCAACACCAGGAATCTTATAATTAACGGTTAGCGAACTTTCAAAACGATCGTTATCAAGTGTATTGTAACCAGCTTGATCAACCATTCCGATTGGGCTACCACCGAAACCATTATAGCCCAATTCTCCAGCTTGTGCGTAACCTTCACCAACATATGGTTCAACGGTTGGATGTGCTCTAAGCACATCAGCAAAAGCTCCACTTAATCCTGAAGGAGGCTGCTCTGTTTTTCTCATTTCGCCATATAAATTCAAGGACACAGATAAATTATCTGTAATCTCTGTATCAATATTAGATCGAATAGAATATCTATCGTATGACAAACTTTTTGAAAGACCTTTTTGATTCAATGCACCAAAAGAGAAATAATATTTAGTTTTAGCCGTACCACCAGAAACGGATAAGTTATGCGTTTGCATTGGGGCATAGTCATCAAAAACTTGGTCGTACCAATTGGTATTCGGATAATGTGGATCAGTACCTAATTTGTACTTTTCAATATCATCTTCCGTAAATCGAAGATCTGCAGGCACTACACCACCATTCTGATTGATTTCTGCTTCGCGATAATATTTTGCATACTCATAACTATTGAATAGTTCAGGACGTTTGGTTGGTGTTTGTAAGGAGAAATTTCCAGAATAATTAAAAGATACTTTTCCTTCTTTTCCTCGTTTTGTAGTCACTAACACAACACCATTCGCTGCTCTTGCACCATATACTGCTGTAGCTGCAGCATCTTTCAGAATCGTAATGTTTTCAATATCATTTGGGTCTAATGATGAAAACGAACGCTCAATACCGTCAACAATTGTTAATGCATCGCTATTTCCTGTTGTACTTTGTCCACGAATAAAAAACTTAGGAGAGTCTTTACCTGGCTGACCTGAAGATTGCACTGCAAGTACTCCTGTCATTTTCCCTGCCATAGCATTCATGATGTTCGGAGCCTGAGCACGTTTAAGATCTTCACCTTTTACGGTAGAAACAGAACCTGTTAAATCTGCTTTTTTCTGAACACCGTAACCAACAACAACAACTTCATCCATGCCAATGGTTTCATTTTCCATTGTTACATTTATTATTGTTTTACCAGCTACTGGTCTTTCAATCGTTTTCATTCCTAGGAAAGAGTAAACTAAAAATGCATTCTCTTCTTCAACACCAATGGTATACTTACCATCAAAATCGGTAACGGTTCCTGTATAGGTACCTTTAATTACAATAGATGCACCGATAATAGGATCGCCATCTTGACCTGTAATTAGACCGCTAACTTGCTTTGACTGGGCAAACAAGCTTGTGGATATAAAAAATATAGAAACAAGCATTAACAAATACTTATTCCAATATGTGCATTTTTTAACCATAATAGATAAAATTAGATTAGAAATTAGTTTTTAATGTTTTATTCATGATAGTTGGTTAAGCAAATTCAAAACAGATCATCTCTTTTACTAATTAAGAGAATAACAAGTCGTCACTTTCTTCTTTTCCGAATTTCCTTTAACTACCACTTGACTTTATGATGTCAAATATAGATTTAAGGCAAACTTTCAATGTGCAGAATCGTTCCGAAACACTCCAATATCATACTAGATCCTGATTATTAATTAATTATATCTTCCCTAATGCAATATTAACTGTAACTTATAGAATCTTATTCTTGCATATTAGCAATTAGTACCTTTCAATATTCTTCTTCTCTTATTTAAAGTGTCAGTAATAATAAGAAACTTGTTTAATGATGACACTTAAATTCCAATAAAAGGTGACATATTAATGTCACCATATAGCATTAATCATTACAATTTAATAAGCCGCTAATTTTTCATTCTCCGTTTTCAGCAATCTCATTAGTGCTTCCACATAGTAATAATCAGCATAACACAAGGGAACATCAATTTCTGCATTGTGAGGTATACTTCCAACACTATGTTTTAAAATAAATTTACCATTACCACCTAGCTCGGCTCTATACTCTTTAGAGGATAAATTCTTAAGAATGAACTGTGCTTCTTTCATATAATTTTTTGTTGAATATCCATCTAACTCGATTAAAGCCGAAGCAATAACAGAAGCCGCTGAAACATCTCTCGGTTCTGAAGGAATCTTTGGAGCATCATAATCCCAATATGGAATACAATCTTTTGGCATTCCTTCATCTGTGAAAATAAAATTTGCGATTTCTTCCGCTTTGTCAAGATACTTTTTGTCTCTAGTATATCGGTAACAAATCGTGTAGCCATATAATCCCCACGCTTGACCTCTGGACCATGCACTCTCATGTGCATAACCTTGTGCTGTTTGTCTGCTTCTTACAACTCCGGAAACAGAGTCATAATCCACAACATGATAAGAACTACCATCTGGACGATAGTGATTTTTCATTGTGGTATTAGCATGTGTAATTGCAGCTTTTTTATACTTATCATCTCCTGTTATTTTCGATAATTCAAACAACAATTCAAGATTCATCATGTTATCGATAATTACAGGGTATTGCCAGCCACGTTTAGCTTGCCAACCTGAATCAACATTCCAGGATTGAATACATCCAATTGCAGGATTAAACCTTGTCATTAAAGAATTACCAGCATCAATCATGATATCCCTAGCATCCTTATCACCATCTATTCTAAAATTGTTCCCATAAGAACAATTAAATACAAAACCCAAATCGTGATTGGTTGTTAAAAACCGATGGTCAATATATAAGGACTGTAACTCTTCTGCATTATCCTTCCATTGGTTTGCTTTTGTATATTCATACAAATACCAACAAGTACCTGGAAAAAATCCTTCGGTCCAATCGAAGCCAGGCTTTGCCCAATGCATATCACCTGTAGCTGTAAGTGTCCTAGGTATTCTATTTACTTCAATTGATTCCTTTCTCAACAATTCCGTCTGTTTACAAGCAAAATCTAAACTCTCTTCACAAAACTCTCTTGTACTTTGCTTCGTTTGACAACTAAATGCAAAAAAAACGATTAGTCCTGTAACTAAATAATGTAAGGGTTGTTTCATTATCAACTTTTATTGATTTTATAATTGACTTTCTATTATCTTTAATCTCTGAAACAAAACTAGATCAATTCAAATACTCAACTGAGCAGGATACTTCTTATTAAGGTTAATATTGTACACCGCCACAAAAGCACACTGCCTTAAGCCTATAACATCTCAATAAACCAATTGACTGTACAATTTTATACCTCTTGTGAACGTTTTCACACCCCATTAACTATATAAGCTACTTACTTTGTACCTATTGTTTATAGACCGTTTTTAGCATAGAACTATTCTTGTATCAAGATCAATTTTAAAAGTTGTTTAGAGATAAATTTAAATGGCTAAAATCAGATATTAAGCATTGGCTTTTAATCCTTATTATTAAATTTGAAATTGATTATCAGATCAAAACAATTCATCAGTTTTTCTAAAATGAGCAAAGTCCTAATCAGTATCATTAAATTTTGCCAAAACAAATTAATTAACGGTATGACTGTAAAAGCTAAGATCTTATTGGTTGGTTTGATTTTCTTTTTCTTTACTGCAAAAAGTCAGCAAATCTCCTTCGATTATTTGGATGTGAATGATGGTTTATCGCAAAACTCCGTTACTTGCCTAACGCAAGACAGCTTAGGAAGAATTTGGATTGGTACCAGAGATGGACTTAATGTTTATGATGGTACACAGATTAAAACATTTAGACCCATAAGAGGTGATTCAACTTCTCTACTTGGACATTTTATTAATTCAATCATTTCCGATGGAAATGATTTATGGATTATTTCAAAAAGTGGTCTTTCTTATCTTAACACCATCAATTTGGAATTCGAGCAATATCAAAAAAAAGAACTAGTTTCCATCGCAAAATTCAACAATAAAATACTTATAGGAACTCATCATGGTCTTTTCTCATTGAACAAAGAGAAGCGTTCATTTGAAAAAATGAAAAACATTTTAAATGAAGATTTTACAATTCAAAATTTATATCCTGATCGTTCTGGTATATTGTGGATAGGAACTGACCAAGGGTTATTTGCCTATAATCCAGATAAAAAGCTAAGCGAAAAAATACTCAATACCAATACAACAAGCATTTTCACCGATTCTAAAAAGCAAGTCTGGGTTGGCACTGCAGAAAATGGGGTTTTCCTATTAAATAATCAACGAAGACAAATCGCTCATTTCACTCACAATGAAAAAAAATCATCTATTGTAAACAATACAATTCGTGATATTAGTGAAGATCCTAATGGTAACATTTGGATTGGAACTTTTCTTGGCTTAAGTATCGTAAACAATGATACGCATTCCATTTCCAATTATGTGAATAATAAAAATGACAACAACTCTCTGTCTCACAATAGTATTTATTCAATATTACGAGACAAACAAGGAAGTATGTGGTTGGGAACTTACTTTGGAGGCATAAGCTACTTTAATCAAGATTGTCAGCTGTACCAAGAATATCCTGTAATTGAACATGATGGCTATGGAATTAGCTTTAATGTTGTTGGTGAAATGATCGAAGACAGTAATAAAAATCTTTGGATTGCTACCGAAGGTGGAGGAATAGACTTTTACAACCGCAAGCACAATACATTCAAACACTATCGCCATGAAGAAGGACAATCTGGACTTTCTCATAACAATGTAAGAGCCCTTGCCTTTATAGATAAATACACCCTCCTAACAGGTACTCACATGGGAGGAATTAGCATTTTAGATATCCAATCAGGAAGATTTAAAAATCCAATAAACAGTGATAAAAATGGTACCTCTCCTCTATCTAACATTGTTAATGAGGTAGTTTCCTACAAGGATATTTTCCTTTTAGGCACTAAAGGAGGTATTATTAAATTTGATCCTATCACCTATCAATTTTCGCCTTTTTTTAAAATAGATGAAAAATTTCAACTACATAAAAAATCAATTAACTGTTTATTAGAAGATAGTTTTGGTGTTCTATGGATAGGAACAGAAGAGCAGGGTCTTTATTCTTACGATAGTAAATCTGGTGAGATTCGAGAATTTCAATCAACGCCAACTGACTTAACTTCAATTAGTGGAAGTAATATTTCCTGTATTTTTGAAGATCATCAGTTTCGTCTTTGGTTTGGCACACATGGCGGAGGTTTGGATCAATACAATAGAGAAAAAGACCAATTTATCAATTACAATATGGCAAAAAACAATTTGCCAAGTGATTTTATTCAAGGAATTAAAGAGTCTAGGTTTGGCAATTTATGGATTTCCAGTTCAAAAGGATTGTCTCGTTTTGACATCGAAAACAACAGATTTTATAACCATTCACATCAAAATGGCTTTCCGCTTAACGAGATTAACAAAAACGCTCTGTACCTTACTAGTGATGGAGAAATTTTTGTAGGTGGAATTAATGGTTTAGTATCTTTTAATGAAGAAGAAATGCTAAATCGTTCCAATAAATTCAAACTAATATTAACCTCTCTAAGTGTTAATAATACTGAAGTAAAACCTAGTGATCTTACTCAAATTTTAAGCAATGACCTTCCCTACACCAAAAAATTGATCCTTAAGCCAGGACAAAATGTATTCACGATAAACTACTCTGCCTGCAACTACATCTCAACAAATCAGAACACCTACCAATATCAACTTGAGGGCTTTGATACAGATTGGATAAATTCTGGAGATAAAACTGCTATTACCTACACCAACCTAAATCCAGGAGAATACACACTTCGCGTTCGGGGCTTAAGTGGTGTTGAAGAAACAATTATTGATGAAAAGCAACTGGTGATTCAAATTAACCCTCCAATTTACAAAACCTGGTATGCACTTCTCACCTATTTCTTATTGGTAGTTGGTGTTTCCTGGTGGTTAAATCACATTTACCGATCTCGATTAAAATTGGAACATACCATTAAATTAGAGCAAAGAGAAAAGACTCAAATAAAGGAACTGAATCAATCCAAACTAAATTTTTTTACCAATATTTCTCACGAATTCAGAACTCCTTTAACCCTGATTACAGGAACAATCGAATCCATTTTAGAAGATAGTAAAACAAGGCCTGCAACCTATAAAAAACTCATTACAACGCACAACAATGCAGTACGTTTAAACAATTTAATTACTGAATTATTAGATTTCAGAAAGTTGGAACACGGTAAAATAAAACTTAAAGTGAGTGAAAATGATTTGACTGTTTTCTTGAACGAAATAAACCAATCTTTTGTGCAATACGCACAATATCATGAAATCAAATTAGATTTTATATCTTCCTTAAGTTTATCCCTTTGGTTTGATAAGAAACAGTTGGAAAAGGTTTTTTACAATATCATTTCTAATGCTTTTAAATTTGTAAAAGATAAAACTGGTACCATCTCCATTTGTACACTTGAAAGTCAAAAACACATTGATGTTATAGTAGAAGATAATGGTTTAGGCATGCCTGCTGATCAAGCTAAAAAAATATTCGACAAGTATTACCAGATTGATAATTTAGAAGGGAAAACCAACCGCCATGGCAGTGGTATTGGACTTGCTTTATGCAAGAATATTTTAAAATTACATGACGGTCAAATTTTTATTGACAGCGAAGAAGGGAAAGGAACAAAATTTACTGTTCGCCTAAAAAAAGGAAATCGCCATTTTGAAGAGGACGAATTCATGTCTGAAAGCAATGTAATAGATGACGCTTCGGAAGTTTCGCAAACACTCTTATTAGAGAAAAAAGAAGAGATCGACGAGGAAAATCAGATACAAGAACAAGCGCATAACTTATTAATTGTTGAAGACAACCCAGAGGTTCAAAAAATGTTGTCCGATTTATTGGATAAAATGTACAATATTATAATCGCCTCGGATGGAAATGAAGGCATCAAATTAGCCATTGAACATCAACCTGATTTAATCTTATCTGACATTATGATGCCAAATCTAACCGGTACTGAAATGTGCGCAAAACTTAAACGAAATGTACAAACCAGTCACATTCCAATAATACTTTTAACAGCAAAATCAGCAACCAAATACAAAATTGAAGGCTTGGAAACAGGTGCTGATGACTATTTAACGAAACCATTCAATACCAAAATATTAAAGGCTCGTATTAAAAATCTCTTACAAAACCGAGTATTGCTTCAGCAAAAATTCAGACAAGATCCAAAAGCAGAAGTAAAAGAAATCACCTCAAATTCAATCGATCAAAAGGTACTTAAACTGGCAAAAGAAATCGTTGAACAAAACTTGGACAACACTGAATTTGATGTACAAGAATTTGCAAAAGAAATGGGCATTGGCAGAACCAGACTCTATTCAAAAATTAAAGGTGTAACTGGTCAAACTCCTAATGAGTTTATTCTATCGACCAGACTAAAAAAGGCTGCTGACATGATACTTACCAATGATGAAGAAATGAATGTTTCTGAAATTGCCTACTCGGTTGGTTTTAGTACACCACGATACTTTAGTCGTTGCTTTAGAGAACACTTTGGCGTTTCCCCTTCCAAATATGGTAAAGTTGAGGTAGAAGCAAAGAAAGTCAATGGGGAAAATCAAGAAGCTTAATAAGTTGAATAAATCTTTACTTACGTGTATAATAAGTGCTCATGTTTGAATTTTATTGTCAATGGTATTCTTAAGCAATGGGTAAATTTAACTTCAAAATTTATCAACCAAATCATTATTCAAATGTCATTAAAAAATAAAATCAGCATCAGCTCAATCATTCTACTTTTGAGCCTCTATTTACCAGTTACAGCACAGTTGCAAGTTGGTGATCCCGGCGTTAAATTCGATGAAAATAAATTCGATTCGAACTACCCACAAATGAAAATTTGGGCTACAGCAGGTGTAGAAGGAGGAATACCTTTCATTGAAAATCTAAAAATTAAGAAAAGACTGAAATCTGGATCAAATAGTGCTGACATTAACAAGGCAATTCAAAAGGTAGCGAAGTCTGGTGGCGGTGCAATCTTTTTAAAGAATGGAACTTATAACATCGATGTACAGGTTAATATGGCAAGCAATGTTTCCCTTATTGGAGAAAGCCAGGAAGGTGTAATTTGCCAGCTGCACAAAGACATTAACGAAAACAATGCCGACAAAAACCCGATGTGTAACGATCCTAAAGCATGGGATGATGGAAACGGTGGGTTTAAATTTGGCAAAGTAGAAAATTGTGGAATCTACAGATTAACGATTAATGGTGCTTGGGGAACGCCAAAGTATGCATGGAACATTGGCAATCAAAAGCTCAACAATGAACTTCCTGGCAATGAAAATATTTCGGTATGGTTTCTAGGTTCTAGCAATTGTTGGATTGATGAATTGACCATTTTAAACAGTGCCGATTTCCCAGTAAGATGTAGCGGTACTCATATTACGATGCGTAATTTAAATGTAGATGGCGTATTTAATAAATCTGGCGGTTGCCACGGCTATTTTTTCCTTCTAAATGGATCGAAATACAATTTGGTTACGGGCTGTAAAATAACACACCTTCGTCACATCTCCTTGCAAGGTGCCGGCGTAGAATACAATGTAGTTTACGACAATGATTTAGCACAGGAAATAAGCTTTCACACAGCCGATGATGGGAACAACCTGATTGAAAACAACAGAATTACATTACCTGAAGATATCAGCAAAAGTTATTTTGCGATCATGGGTCCATGGGCTTCTTTTCACCACATCTCAACAAGTCCAAATTTCTTGTTTAAAAACAAATGTTTGGAAATGAATCACAACAACAAAACACCATGGTCCGATCCATCAGTAGTGTATTCTGGTCCAATTGCGGTAAGACCAGCGGATCATTGGACAAACTTTCCAGAGTTACCAAAAGAAATGACTCCAAAAGGCGGAACACTTTATCCGATCCTGCTAAACGGAGCAACAAGCAAGTAAAAAGGAAGTATTTTACAATCATCCCTTTGTTATCTCTTTTTTCTCAGTCCCGATCCTTATCGGGAGCTCAAATAGAATAGCCCAGGGTAAATGAGCACAGCGAATGCCACCCAGGGATAATAATGTAGCAGTAAATACCGGCGCAAGTAGAAAAAACATTTGGAAAGCAATTCCCGTTTGCGTCGGAATAGCGAAAGGTAGATTGTTGAAAGATTGCATTCTTGCATATTCAAAGCTTGCTTTTTAGGATACTTTCTGTTGTTAAGGATTTTCAATAAAAGGAGCGAATCTCCTTATTTTTTGCTTGTCCTTTAGCCGGACGGGCTTCTACTTTTTCCTTGGATGAAAAAGTAAACAAAAAATCATTGACAACGTCCTCAATCACCCGTTACTAGTTCGATTGCTAAACAAAAAGAACTCGCTACGCTCAAACAGCTTTTTGTTCTTAACGCTCTCTTCACTAAACGGGTCCCGATCTCCGGACTCAATGTCAAATCCAAATCCTCGAAAGGTTTCGTGAATTGAGATAAGGTCTTAGCTCCTAAAACTTGTCCTATTTTGATGATTACTGATCCATAAAAAAAACCTCAAGCCTGATCACAGACTTGAGGTTTTTCATTTAATTCAAGAAACTGTCCAAAATAGCAAGTTCAATCTATAATTGTCATGTTGAGCGTAGTCGAAACATCTGTAAATTACGAGATAGATTCTTCGACAAGCTCAGAATGACGACAGAAGATAGCTATTTGGACGCCTTATTCTTATGGAAGATGAAATGAGCCCTGCAAGGGCAACTGAAACCTTTATTCAGCTCTTGAAATCAAAGCTTCACTTTTCACAATCCCATTTTCATTGAAGGCTTCAATGGTGAAAAAGTATTCCTGATTGCTATTCAAACTTCGAATCGTTACTGCTGTATCGCCATAAACAAGGTAATTGTGATACAATTTGTCCTTCGCATTTCCATAGCTGATGTTGTATCCTGTGGCATGTTCCGATTTATTCCAACTTAAATCAACTGCTCTTCTGTCCTTTTTTCGTAAGACTGTCAAAGACTTAACTGCCGATGGCTTAGCACCCGAACCTTTTCCAAACACTCTAAATCCAGAAATGGCGAAACTACCATCGGGAACCTGAATGTTTATAACGCGCAAATAACGATAGCTTACCTTCTCACTCAACTGAATGTAATCATGCGAATTGTCATTGTCGTTCTTCGATTTATCAACAAGCACGGCCCAATCTTTATTGTTGTTGGAAGCCTCAATTACATACTGATGACGCAAACCAGCAAGTCTACCAAACAAATTGGTATTTTGCTCTGCAAAGTTCATCTGAATAGCGTAAACATCGTATTGCTCGCCCAAATCGATACTAGCCCATTCGCTACCATCTCCCGTAGCCGCAGCCCAATAAGTACGAATATTCTCATCGTTGATATTACTCGCTTGGTAAGCGTCTAAAGTAGACGAAACGCTCACTTTTTTGTTGTAAGACAAAAGCATCCATCCTGGAAAGATATCCTCAAAGCTTTTAATCTTTTTATTTGGAATTGCAATTGGGTAATCGCCATATTTTGTAGTGGAATACATTATGCCATCCTCATCCCAAAAAGCTGGGTAAAATCCCACTCTACGTTCAAATTTATGCTTTACCGATATGGAAATGGTTCCCAAATGCCAGAAATTACCATAGGCATCTTCAATTGTACTTCCATGACCTGCACCACAAGCAAAACCTTCTGGTTTGTATGCAAACGGATTGTGCTCCGCCAAAGCAAATGGCCCCATCGGATGATCAGCAACATAAACCCCATCAGCATAAGACTTCTCTCTTGTACCTGGCGCTGAATACTGCAAATAGTATTTGCCATTGTGCTTGTTCATCCAACAACCTTCAAGCCATGGTGCATTTTCATATTCTGTATTGTAATCACCTCTTACTTCCCAACCATACTCAGCTGGGTTCTGATTCAACACCTCCTTGGTTTCACCAATTACATTAAAGGTGTTCACATCTATTTCACTAACATACAAAGGCTTCACATTCGAACACCCCCAATACAAATACAATTTCTCATCTGTATCCTGATAAAAGCAAGGATCTTCAACCGGAAAATCCAAATCATCAACTGCCAACCATTTTCCACTCTTTGGATCGGCCGATTTGTATACCTTATTGTTGCCCTTGGAGGAGATCGCCATAAAAATCGTATCTCTCAAAACAATTGCTGTTGGCGCATAATCCTCGACTGGAATTTCGTTGGAAAGCACGAAAGTCCATTGCGCTAGATCTTTCGAATGCCAATAGCCACCCGATTTCGAAGCAAACAAATAGTATTCTCCTTTAAATTCAATAACGGTAGGATCGGCCGCTTCCCTTCTCGATTCCCCATCGGGTCTGAATCGGTAAGACAAATTCATTGGATTGCACACCGTCGCTAATTCTGTTTTTGCTATAGATGGCTTTTCGGCACAACTGGCAAACAAAATTGCTACGAGTAAACTCAGTACTAACTTTCTCATTTTTTATCTCTTTTATCTTTTCAAATAATTACTGAACCAATAATACCTCAGCACTTAATCCATCTCTGCACTCGAACTCGATTACGGTTTTGTTCTTGTCTACCGATACAATCTTAGCCTTCTTTTCTTGGGCAGTTTCCATTTCTTTCAACTGCTTTTCGATCTTCCAATTTCCCTTTAAAGTCAACTGTACTTTCGTAGATTTACTTTTCCAGAAAAACCATTCTCGTTCGTATATCGACAATTCGCAACGGGAACCATCGGGCAATAAATCATCTTGACCGTCGTAGATATTCAAATCAGGATCGGCAACAGATACGACAAGATTCTGCCCATCTTTTTTCACCAAGAAGGTGGCTTGTTTGTTGACAGCAGCAATCACTCCTTTTCGAAAAGCAGCTCCTTGCTTTGCATAAACCGCATAAGCAATGGCATTTTCATCATTCAATTTCACAACATGCGCCTCTTCATTTTGCTGAAGCACTACAATTGGCTGCTTCTTGCTTTCCATACGCTCGGCAAATGCTTTCATTTTTGCAGCATCTGCATTAGCTAGTAAAACATATTGGTAAGAAGCATTTTTAGGCGCACTTCCGTGATTTATGTAGGCAGTAGCAAAATTTCCTTTTACTTCGGCCTTGTTCTTGTGATCTGGATTCTGCTGTTCCGAACGTTTGAAAATCAATTCGGCATCTTCACCAATATCTGAAATATAAAAACCAGTATTTCTACTGTCAATCATCCACAAAGCATTCTTAACACCCATACTTTTGGCATATGGAAATGTAGTGATTTCGCCAGCAAAACTAGTATTGGTTTGTACATTACTTTCCTCTAAATGCGTTTGAAAAAGACTTGTTTCTACATCGTAAGTCAAATCAGATTGAATATCTGTTCCCAAACAAAGTACTTTATCCTTGACAAAGAAATAGGTTTTTTTACCCGTAAAACCTTGTAAGTTAAACTTGTCGTGACCTTTAAATTGAAAGGCGTAAATTCCACAGCCATAAGAAGTAGAAACGCCACCCGAAAAGGCCTGATCACTCAACAAATACTCTCCCGCCTCATCGCGGACTTGTCCCGGATCGGTCAACATTTCGCTGTATGGCAAATGTACAGCTGTCACACCCGGCCACAAATGCCAGTCGTATCCTTTAAACCATTTATCATTTTTAGGTGTTGGACTGTCGACACTTTCCGGATAAGCAACATCCAAATAACCATTGGCGATAAACAAAGGAAAGGCTTGAAATGATTTCCCCCAACTTTCGAAGGGGTATACATATTTGCTGTGTGCTCGAACCGAAATCATGTAATCATCCTGCTGACGATTCATGCCTACACAAGTGTATGGAAACACCTTGCAGCCGGTGTAATTGTAGTCCTCTTTTGTCAATCGCAAAGCAGCCAACTTCTTTGTCCAGAACTTATGGTCATCCTGTTCTTTTCCATATTTCGCTAACAAATCATCATACAAAGCGGCCATTTCCTCATCAAACTCTTTCCCCGAAAGAGCCAACATTGCAGGGATTGGAAAGAATAAATCTGGCAGAGTATAATTGCTAAAACGAATGCTGGCAAAAGCCTTGGGTGCCATAATCTCATCGGTAAACATTTGAAATAAGTAGGTCTCGGTAACTTTTTTCATTCGAGAATAAGAAGTTTCGCTAGCCGCAAAAGAAGTTCCCGATAGTATGTACATGGTAGAAACCGCACCATTAATCGCACGACCACCATAACCAAAAGCATGACCGGCATGATGAAAAACCGTACCATCTGGCTTAAAAGTTTCGTCTAATGCCTGAGCATAGCCCGTTGTGATGTTCGAAAAATAAGACGAAAAATGACGCAAATCTCTTAACTTTTCAGCAGAATCTTCCTGCATTAGAGCAGTTAGTAAACGGGGCATCAACAGACCTTGAATTTCATCGGCGTTACCAGCAACACGCCCTGCACACCCATAAACTTCTTGCTCATTATATACCTGATTAAAAGAATAAAACCATCGACAAATATCAATTGCCTTGTTCAATCGCTTGTGTTTTTTCAGTACATCGCGCATGATAAACATGGCTGGGCCATATTCGCGAATGTTGTAAGAATAATGATGCAACCACCCCAAACCAGCTCCAAAATCAAAACCCTGATCAACGCCATAATCAAAAAGGTTGATGAACATTTCTTCCAATTCATCCTTTATTTCCTTGTTATGGCTATAGTAATGCAGGTTCGAAATATCGCGCAAAACGTAATTAAAATCCTGTCGCCAGCGCATTAAACCATCAAATTTCTCCGCTTTGGGTAATTTTAGCTCTTTAAAATGATCATTCATGATGTGCTGATAGATTAAGGGACGCCCGTAAATCTTATCTCCCTCACGCCTAATCTGAAAGCTCTCGTATTTCGCCTTCACCTTAGCAAACTTATCATCGCTGTTTTTTTCACGATTGTAGTCTGGCCAATACAGATCCATCACCTGATGTTCTATTTTTCTAAAATCTGCAATGTCATTTTTGTCTAACTTTTCCAATTCATAAGTTGGCCTGTATTTACTGTACTCCATTAACAAATGCGGATATTGAGAAACCAAGCGTGGGTGCTGATCGATGTTTGGCAATTGCAGATTTGGCCCTACCGTTCGCGGATTCATCGTAACCGAAGTGCCCAACATATCGAAAAAGAAAGTTCCCGAACCTGTAGCCGGCGCATTAATGGTCATTCTTGTCATGTCTTCGCGAGGAACACCACGCATATCGCCACGATCGTAAGCAATTGCAATGCTTCTCCAGCCTTTAAAATTCAGGTTGAAATCGAATTCGCAATCAACAACATTCTCACGTCCGAACTGAATGCGCAAACGCTGATTTCTTGCCTCATCGTTATACACCCACATAAAAAATCCCCTCGGATCTTCCAAAATTGGATTGCTAAGCGAACCGCCATGTCCATCTCCTTTTTCCAAAGCATCTGCTCCCAACATTCTTTGTTTGTGGTAGCCAATGGGTGTATCAAATACAATTTGATCGTTCCCTTTCCATTGCCATTTCAAAGATTTCTCACCTTGCTTCATTCGATGTTCATCGATGGAAATGGCTCGACCTGTGGCCGATAATCCTTTGGGAATTCCCTCTTCGAAACTTTCTAGAATTTTAGCCGGAGCCTGCAATTCTTCCTTTGTATTCTGAGCAAAAATTGGAATGCTAGCGGAAATAAACACCCCAATTGCAAGTAGCTTTAATCTCATGGTATCCGTTTTTTCAAGTACTGTAAAATTACATCTTCCAAATTTCGCCTTTTTAAAACTAAGAAAGGGCTACAATTGTGCGCAAGCTAAGCACTTATTATTCAGCTAAAGTGCAAGTATTTGGCGCTTTTCATTAACAAACAGTTCTTTAGCTGTCGAGCTGATGAAAAAAAGCCTAACAATTCACACTGTTAGGCTTTCTACTATCTAATAAATCTATTATTTCTATTTGCTATACAATTTAAATACTTCCGAACCGGCACTTAAGAAAGCACCTGTACCGTACACTTCCGATTTATCGGGCCAAGCCTTACCTGGTGCTGCGCCAATTGGCTGCACATAGCCCAACATGCCATCTTCGGTAATGCAATTGCACATTGCATTCCATGCTTTTCGCACTACTGGCTCATAGGTTTCCGCATCTAATATTCCTTGGTTAATTCCCCAAGCCAAACCAAAAGTAAAGAAGGAAGAACCGCTGGTTTCTGGTGTAGGGTAATGTTCTTGTCCCAACAAACTCATTGCCCAATGGCCATTTGGCGTTTGAATCTCCACCAACTTTTTAGCCATCTTCTTGTAAATTTTAAGGAAATATTTGTACTCCTTTTCTTTCGGATCTAATTCCTTTAAAATGTTTGCCAAACCAGCAAACACCCAACCATTACCTCTTCCCCAAAATATTTTTGTTCCGTTGTCGAGTTTGCCCATATAACCCTCATCGCGATAGTACAGATTCTCTTTTTTATCGAACAAAAAGTCGGTAGTTGCTTTGTATTCCGAAAGCATAAAGTCCAAATACTTTTTCTCTTTGGTAATCTTATACAATTGTGCCCAAACTGGTGGCGACATAAACAGGGCATCGCACCAATTCCAACGATCTTGATGAAATGGTGTTCTCCAATTCAATTTACTCTGAGAAGGATGGTATAGGATAAAATCGAACTGCTTGCGCGTTGCTTTAATCATTTTCTCGTCGCCATACTTGCGGTACAATTCGCAATACATTTGCCCTATGGTATGATCATCGGCATGATACTGGCGCTTGTGCAAGGTCCAATTCTGCTCTTCTCCAATATTTTTCAACCAATTGTAATAGGCATCATCATCGGCCATTGCAGCCCATTTTTGCATGCCTACATAAAGCGCGCCATTGGTCCAGTCGGCAATATGATGTGCTTTATCTCGCCCACTAAAACAATCTTTAAAATGTTCTATTTGCCAATCGGCAACTCGTTTCATTTCCTTTTTCACCTCTTCGGGCTTAATGCTTTGTGAAAATCCAGGCAGCATAAATAAGAGCAACAGGCTCAGTAAAATAAATTTGTTAAGTCTCATATGAATTAATATTTGAGTTTCAGAATCTAATTAATCTAAGGTATAATCTATTCGGGTTTTATAATTGGTATAATGAACATATTTCTCGTTTACCATCCAAAGCAAGACGGTCTTATCCCCACGTTTCATATTTTGCGGAACAACAGGTCGTACATTATCGTATTTCGAATTTTGCGTTATGGGCGTAATGTCCCACGATTTTCCATGATCAGAAGTTACTCTCTTTTCAATTTCGAATATTCCATTCACATCTTTCGAAATGTAAATGGTATTCGCCTCTAAAGGATGAATGCACATGCCTCCCGAATAGTGGGGCTCTTTTTCAACTTTTCCTTCTTGAGTTTGCGGAAACCACTTCCCCGAATTACAAAGCTCATGATCGATCCATTCTCCTTTTACATATTGCGCATAACGATACAAATGCTCTGTTTCTTTCGGATATCGCGCATACAGAATAACCGGATTTCCTTTTTTGTCTGCATTTATATCGTATACCCAAGCTCTTCCCTCCTGCTCTGTCGCTTTGTAAACTACCGATGCCTCTTTGGGTTCAAAAGGCAATTGATCGAAATCACAAATTTTTGTGCCATCAATTCTCCAAAAAGCTCCCTTCTCGTAACAGGCATAATAAACCGAATTGTTTTTTTCATTCCGCGGGTGACCATCTGTAAAGACAATATGAATTTTTGATTGCCCATCGGAATAGTAACGCACATATGGTCGATTTCCGCCTTGAAATGGTTTGTTAGTGATAAAGACGCGCGCATCAGAAAATGTTTTCCCATTGTCATCCGACCACATTACATTTGGTTTAAAACCTGTCCATCTGCCAAAACAATAAATACGCCCATTTTCCTTTTTCAATTGAAATGGGTTTACATAAGTCACACACTTTCGTGGATACAGCTTAAACTGCTCCTTATTCAGTACCTTTTTTGCAATCAACGATGAAAATTCTGTTTCCCCCTTGTTCAAATGATGAAACCGAACCACTGTATCCATGTGCTTGGCATAGCTCATTAAAACGTCGCCATTCTTTAATTCTAAAAAAGAAGGGTTGGCATGATCATCCTTATCCAATTTTGAGCTCACATTTTGAATTTTCTTCTCTCCGGATTTCAAATTAAGAATCGCACTAATAATGGAACCATCTTCACTCACCCAACCGGTTGCAATTTCATCGGCAACATTGTGTTTGTAAATGGCTCTTGGTGCTGAAAACCAACACCAGGCACCATCATCAGTAATGGTTTTTTGCTGTGCAAATAAATTACTTGTCAGCAATAAAAAGCAAACGATTGATAAAATGGCCTTTATCATTTTCATGGATTTTAATTTAAATATTCATCAACTTGTATAATCGTAGATAGAATTGAGATTGGTGATAATTACCATTCCTCTCAACTACTATCTCAAATGAACACTATTTCGAGCATTTTGTTTATCTTTAACACTGTTTTAACGGTACTTGTAACGGTTAAATGCAACTACACCACACTCACTTACAGACACCTAGCAAGCAACAGTATAATTTGTCCCATTTTCAGTCAATGAATATATCCTCAGAAAAAAAACGATTAACGCTTGATAAAATCCGCAAAAGCGAGACTTTTTCGAAAGCTCCAACAAGCAGTTCGATGCTTCAATATTTGTTCGAGGAAACGCTAAAAGGAACCGATTTAAAAGAAAAGCTTATCGAGATCGATTTTTTTGGAGAATCAAAGAATACAGACAAAAGCAATCCTCGGGTTCGAGTAAACATTTACAACCTGAGAAAAAAACTGACAGCCTATTATGAGAAAGAAGGTAAAAATGATTTCTGGCAATTAATTATCGATAAGGGACAATATCAGGTAAAATTCGTTGCAAAAAATCCAAAAGAGCGATTGCTTAAATCAGCCAAACCTGCTATTCTAATCCCTTACCTGCTTTTGTTTGCTGTTCTAATACTATTTGCCTTAAGCCGTATGCCTAAAAAGCCACCAATGTTATGGCGTTCATTTCTTACCAACAAAAGCGCAACTACCTTATTTGTTGGCGATGTATTTGGCGTTATGGGCACAACTGCAACTGGCAATATAGGTTGGAATCGCGACTACAACATAAATGATCTGGAAGAGTTTTATCAATTTTGTGAAAATAATCCCGAACTTGCCAGTAATTTAAAAGCTGCAAACTATTCTTACACGAACGGAATGGCTGCCTTATCAACACAAAGACTTACGCTCTTGTTTAAAGATTACGGGAAAGAATTTAACATTCGATTTTCGATGCAAAGCACCATTGCAGATATCAAAGAAGGAAACTCCATCTACATCGGACCATTAAAAAACAACAATAAATTTATTCACTTTTTTAATGAGGAAAATCCTTACTTTAAAATTGATGGAGATAGTCTTCTATTTTCCAATCATCCTATCCTAAGAGATACTGTGCTAAATCTTATTTCTGACGGAAGTGAATCGGACTATTCCATTGTTTCCAAAATACTTGGCCCTGATAATAGTGAGCAATTCATTTTCTTTTCGAATCATGACATTGGCGTTCGCTCTACGGTAGAGTACTTTACAAATACAGACTCCCTAGAACATTTCACGGAAAAATTTCTAGACACAAAAGACAATTTTACTGCCGTTTTTCTTACCAAAGGAGTGAACAGAAACAACACCGATTTAGAATTGATTTTGGCTGTTGGACATTAACTAACTCAATAGTCTATAAAAAAACAGAAGAGAATGCCCTGATGGACATCCTCTTCTTTAAGGTACACTTATGTTCTTTCTTTTATTATTTGATTTTCTCAAACACCAATAAGCTTCATTAAAATGATTAGTAATTTAGATAATCACCACAAATTTCATTTTGTGACCATTTGTCGTCAATAGCTTTCAATTGCTTGACCAAGTCAGCATTAAACTTAGCCACCAATTTTTCATCCATATCGTCACCTTTAATTCGGTTCATTTGGTATGGATCTTTTTTGTTATCGTAGTAAAATGACTCTTTAAAGTCAACCGTATTCGATGTTGTTACCACATAGGTATAATCGCCTGTATACAATCCACGCGAATTGTAATCGAAATACAGTACTGCATTCGGAGCATTCTTTTCACTTTTCGGATTTTCGATTACATCAGCCAAATTAAGACCTTGTACCGAAGCTGGTATCTTATCTTCCAATCCAACCATAGCCAATAAGGTCGGCATCATATCTGGAGTGCTCAACATTACATCTTCTACACGGTGCTTTAACTTGTTTCCCCACTTAATAATGAATGGAATGTTAAAGGCCTCGTTTTCTGGGAATGGTTTTCCTTTGTGTCCATGACTTCCCAACATTTCGCCATGATCGGAAGAAAACACGATAATTGTGTTATCAGCAACACCCATTTTTTCCAACTTTTCCAATACCAAACCAATAAAATGATCTACCGCACTCACATTTGCAAAATAGTAAGGAGCATATTCCCCAACCTTTTTATCGGCATTACCTCTAAGTAGTAATTCATCCATTTTTACATCTCCATGGTCTGTGTACTGAGGGAAGAAAGTCATATCGGTACTTTCCTCTGTCCATGGATTATGTGGCGGATTTAATGCCCAAGTAATAAAGAATGGTTTGCCGGTATCACGCTGTCCGTGTGAGTTGTCTAGGTAATTCAACAATGCTTCCGCTTCAAATTCAGCAGAAAAACGCTTAGGCTGATACAAATCTCCATCTTTAATTCCTTTGATTGCCTTAGGATCATTTGAATAACAAAGTGGATCTTTATGCGTATCGCGCAAGGTTTGAAAGAAATAACGATAACCCAAACGATCTGCCCCTGGTGGAACGTAAGTATCGTATCTGTTTACGAAATGACCGCCCGGCGCCTCTTCGATTCCTACATAAGTACCTTTCTCGTCGAAAAGTGGTTCTGTTCTTTGCCAATGGCATTTTCCAAAATAAGCCGTTTCGTAACCCCCTTCGGCAAATACATTTGCCATAGCCTTGCCATCTACCTTAATTCCAACTTCGCGATCTTTTCGACAATTCGCTGTTAAGCCATTTGTGTATGGATATTGTCCACTCATTAACATGCCTCTAAAAGGACTGCACAATGGAAAATTACTCATGGCCTGACTAAAAACGATTCCTTCGTTAGCTAACTTATCCAAGGCAGGTGTTTTTACAGGGTCGGGCGTTCCATGTATGTATTTTGCATTGTCTCCCTGCGACCAAAAACCCAAACTAAACTGACGGTACTGATCAGGAAAAATGAAAATTACATTAGGCGCTGCTTCCTCTTTCACCTCTCCACATCCAGAAAATGACAAAACAAACATTGTCAAAATTCCCCAAACTATATTTCTTCTCATTTTATATTATTTAAAACATGATTCTTCTGTACATTCCAATAAAGTTCCTTCTCTACAGAAAGAAGTCTGACCAAAATTAGATAATCCAAGTCCATACAAGGATTACAATAGTGCAGAATAGGGCAAAAATCATACACTCATTAAATATCTGTAAGCTCAAAATCA
Source organism: Labilibaculum sp. DW002 (assembly GCF_029029525.1). NCBI lineage: Bacteria > Pseudomonadati > Bacteroidota > Bacteroidia > Marinilabiliales > Marinifilaceae > Paralabilibaculum > Paralabilibaculum antarcticum. Next base: position 954,915 of record NZ_JAKJSC010000001.1, read on the forward strand.
ATACCAATAGCTAATTTACATGTGATTGTGAAATTTATGTAATTGTAGCGATTCAATTAATCAAAAATGTGATTTTTATCAACTTTAATTTTGAAAAAGAGACATTCTACACATTAATTATTAGCAATTCCATTTTAATTGATTAATAATTGTAAAAACATTCTATTGATATGAACAGAACACTTATTTTTGTTCTTTAACTATAATTGTAAACTTTCTATTCAGAATAAACTGCTGTCCTATTCTGAGTATCTAGAAAAAGGAGAAAAATGGCGAAAATTCGTATTAAAGACATTGCTGAACAAGCTGGCGTATCGGTAGGAACAGTAGATCGTGTTCTTCACAATCGAGGTGAAGTTGCTGAAGAAACGAAGACCAAGATCCTAGAGATTGCCAAGAAAAACAATTATCAGCCTAATCTTATTGCAAGAGCCTTAACTTCAAAAAAACAATGTGTATTCGCCTCGCTATTGCCAACACCAACCGAAGAAGATATTTTTTGGAGAAGACCTTTGGATGGAATTAGTGAAGCTGCAGAAGAATTAGAACAATTTCAAGTCGTTGTAAAGAAGTACTTTTTCGAACATTACAACGAGCAAGACTTTATTGTACAAACCGAAGCCATTTTAAAGCTAAATCCAGCAGGTGTAGTCTTCTCTCCTATCTTCACTAAAGAAAGTTTAGCTTTCACAAAAAAGCTCGATAAAAAAGGAATTCCATACGTTTTTATTGAATCCAAATTAGAAAATAGTAATTATTTAGCCTACGTAGGAAGCGATGGATACAACGGTGGAAGAGTCGCAGCAAACCTAATTGATTTTGGCATTTCTAAAAATGCAGATGTTCTAGTAGTCAACTTGGCTAAAAATCTTGAAAATGTTCTTCACCTAAATCAGCGAACTCAAGGTTTTCTAAGTTACTTTATGGATAAGGGGAATAACGAGGGATTAAAAATATCAATCGAGATTCCAAAGTCAAAATCAGACCTAATTAAAGAAAAGCTAAATCACGTTTTAAAGCAAAATAAAAACATTAAGGCCATTTTCACAACTGGCTCCAAAGTCTATAAAATTGCTCGATACCTCGAAACGAATCAGTTGAACGATATCATATTGGTTGGCTTCGATCCCATCGATCAAAACATTCACTACCTGAATAGAGGAAGTATAAACTTCTTAATTGGCCAGCATCCATATCAACAAGGATTTAAAGCAGTCAAGAAACTGTTCGAGCATGTTTTATTACAACATAAAATAAGCAAAGATGAATACCTTCCAGTTGACATCATCAATTGTGAGAGCATAAAACTATACAAAGCATAGTCAAAAAAAGTAATTCATAAAAAAGCCTGACTTAAACAGGTCAGGCTCATAGAATCATTATATTTTAATCAAATCAAGGATTATAAAGGTCAGGATTAAAATAATCCATAATCGATTTAATCATCTCAACTTTTACCTTGGCTTTTTTATGATCTGGTTCAATATCTGTCACACGAAAATAGGCACTCATTGCTGCAGGTAACTCCCCTAACTGGTGATACATTTCTCCCACCTTAAAAAGAGCTTCTACATTTTCCTTATCTTCCTCAACTACCTCCTGATATTTTTCCAAGGCAGATCGAAACTCCTCCGAAGCCTCTAGCTTCCTTGCTTCGATTATCTTATTCTCTATATCTTTATTCATCTTATTAGTAATTTAGTCGCTTGTTGTACGAGGCAAATGTAAGTATTTTTCATTTCCGATCGAATAAATACACTCAATTGATCTTAAAAGAAAGACTTATTTGTAATTTTAAGGTCTAAACTTTACGAGTATGACAAAACAACACTGGAGACCTGGTACAATGGTTTACCCCTTGCCTGCTGTAATGGTAAGCTGCGGCAGTACACCTGAAGATTATAATATCATTACCATTGCTTGGACAGGCACCATCTGTTCTGATCCTGCAATGTGCTATATATCGGTTCGCAAAAACCGACATTCTTACGATATTATTAAAAATAGCGGCGAGTTTGTTATCAACCTAACAACGAAAGATCTTGCTTTTGCAACAGATTGGTGTGGTGTTAAATCGGGTAAAGATTTCGACAAATTCAAGGAAATGAAATTAACTCCTGGCAAATCAAAAGAGATATCTGCACCCATTATAGAAGAATCTCCTTTGAGCATAGAATGTAAAGTGACCAAAATTATAGAGTTAGGATCGCATGACATGTTTATGGCCGAAGTTGTAAACGTTCAAGCCGATGAACGATACATTGACGAAAAAGGAGGATTTTCTTTAGCTAAATCGGGTCCGATAGCCTATTCTCATGGTCATTACTTCGAACTAGGAGAATTGGTTGGGCGTTTTGGATACTCCGTAATGAAAAAGAAAACAAAGGAAAAACTACAAAAGAAATAAGTGAAGGAAATTATAAGCGATACTATTCACTGATTAAAACAACAAAACCGGCCTTTTGAGCCGGTTTTGTTGTTTTATTTTGTGGTCGCTTATCGAATTCGATCCATAGAACGAATCAAAGCTTCGTCTTTTCCAATTTCTCTAATTGCCAAATAGCATAAAACCAATGCAACCAATGGGAATGCATTAATAATGCTATAATTTGCAATGGCTCCCAATTCTATTGCCTGACTATTGATACTATAGTAGATCAATCCCACCGCACCAATCATACAAATCATATTAAAGATCGTTAAGCGAATTTGCAACATTCTTTTCTTGAATAAGAAAATTGTAACCAAGCCAATTAAAGCAATAATGCTTAATAAAACAGCTACAGGTAATGCATTAAAAACTGCAGGCTCACCTTCCACAAGTGCTGGTATACCGCGGTAAATAAATTCATATGCAACATTCGATGCATCAATTAGCTCAGCTAAAGGAAAAAAGAACATCATTGCAATTAAAATAAAACTCCCTAATAGGTATAAAGATTGAATTCTTTGTATCATCGTATATTTAATTTTTGCTACAAATTTAAACTTAAATACAAAAGCAGCAAATTTTCAATTGCTGCTTTTTACCATCATTACGTTACTAACTAATCACACTTAGTAAAAAAAAATAAAAACTTTGTTGAATTACCCCTAATAACAAAGCCGATTTTTTGCAAGCTTTTACAGCAAGTTAATTCTGCAAAATTTAAGTAGGTTATTAACCTTTTCGTTTTAACGACATGTAGTCGATATAATATAAAACTTTGACCGACAAACTATTAAACTGCGTCGCATCAAATGTGTTTTTCAAGTTATTTACAAAGCGATGAGCTACTTTATCATCATCACTAAAAATAGTATTCTTCCAAACCACAGCTAATTCACTCCCTGGAGCAAATCTCCACGAATAAACCATATCAATATTAAAACTGTTAAAATTGATATCATTATTTTCATTATAATCGGTACTCGCTAGTCGTCCGTTATTTTTTAAGCGATGAAAGCTATTGTATTCTGCTTTTGCCCAATAATGTCTAACTTTTAAACTTAAAGAACTTTTGTTATTGAAAATATAATCACTCGATAGTTTATTCTCAACATAAGTTCTGTTTCTATCTCCAATATAAACTGTTGAATTCCCATTAATTTCTTCATCATCAACGTAGCCTAAATCATTTAAGGTTCTTCCCCACTCTATTTCGTATTCCATCATGAACCGATCACTAAAGCGATAACGAGATTCAAACTCCATTTCAAACACTCTTAAGTTATCTGTCGATAATCTTTTACCATATTCACCTCTAATATCTATTGCCAAGGCTTTTCGGTAATCAGATGATACCCAACCACCAATAAATGCCGAAGATCCTTTTCTCAATTTCATTCCATCAATTCTCGGCTCATCAAAATCATATTGATGTATTGGTCTAAAATTCCCATAAATACCAGTTGATATGTGATTTTTAAATTTAACTCGAGCATTGTAAAAAATGGTAAACCTTGAAAATCTTCGAGGTGAATATCTTGCCTCATGGTGAAAGCGAATGTTTCCATTTCGAACCAACAAAGCTCCCTTGGGATCTGAATTGTTATAATAGAAATTCAAATTGTTATTGATCTGATTATTCCGATTTAAAAATCCCATATCATTAGGATTGTATTGATCTGAAATCATTCGATGGTAATAATCCCAAGTAAACTTTCCGTTAATTTTACCAAATTCCATCTCGTGATAATGTCCTATTTCATCTGATTCTCCCTTTTCAAATCGTTGCGAAACAATTCCTTTTCCTTGAAGACTATATGATCTTTCCTTATTTCGGAATTCGAATTCTGTACCACTAACATTTGCGATATAATCAGTTTCTGGAATGTAAACATTCGTATTGTAAAGACTAACATAGGACTCATTCTTGAGACTTTGATCCACCACCAACATATTATAATTGGTAAATGCCTGCGTCTTAATTTTACGTTCTACACTGGTAATTGTATCTTTAACTTCAGCAAAAGTATTTTTCGTCATTGCATTAAATACACCTATACCCAATCCTTTTGAATTTCGCCCTGATACTTTCGTCGCATTAATTATTTTTGTTTCAATCGGATTCTCTGTGATAACTTCATCGTCTTTTAACTCATCCTCTACATTATATAAATTAATAGGACGTCCACCAACCCTTCTCGAATAGAAAATTTCACCTCTATCGAACAACTCAGTAGCTTCGGTAAAAAATTGTCTATTTTCATCAAATTTCACTTCGAACGGAGACAGATTTAATATTTCATCGTCAGATTGTACCTGACCAAAATCGGGAACCAACATCATATCCAAAGTATAGCTTTCATTAATCCCATACTTTAAATCCATTCCTCCTCTGTAATTCATTTCTACAGATGAATGATCTGAAGATTTGTCTATATAAGTTGAAAAATAAGGTGTGAAAGACAAACGAACAGGAGGATTAACATTCTCAATTCCATTTAATATACCTGATTGACCGACCCAACCATCTTCTTCTTTATCTATAAAATTCCAACTAATTTTCTCTCTAACACTTTGAATATTTCGAATTATATTAATACCCCAAGTTTGCACATCCTTTGTAGGAAAACGCAAAGCCGAATAGGGAATTTCAAATTCCGCACTCCATCCTTTTCCATTAATCACTGTGGCACTGTTCCAAACAGCATCCCAACTAGAATCTTCATTTCCTTTTACAACCTTAGCATCCCACTGTACACCTGCAGGTGTAACAATAAATTCAAATGCATCTAATCCATTGTTAAAGGGGTCAATTAATAAGGATAGAAAATCAGAATTATTAATCTCATCTCTTTTACTCAGTTCCTTGAATATTTTTTCAGGCTCATTATCATACATCATCACACCAACTATAATCGCCTGATCAGTATAAATAAATTTTGCTTCTGTTTTAAAATTAGAAGGTGCACCATTTGAAGGTTCAAATTGGATAAAATCAGTTGCAACAGGAATTCCTTTCCAGATATCATCGGTTAGCTTCCCATCAATTATTGGTTTAGAGGAAACGCGGATAGCAGATATTTCTTTTTTGGTTTGCAATGCTTGAGTAGGCAAGGCAATAAAAAGAATGAAAATGCAAATTAGTAATGGCAATTTATTCATAGTCACTTAGGGGCAATTGGTTAATAGCATGATGGCAATTCAGATTGTCATCCGTTTACAAGCACATTTTATGCCAAGCCATCTCCTAGCACTAATTATCAAGCCCTTAAATAATTGTATGTTATTTATAACTGAACGTTATTGGAACACTAACGTACGTTAACGAACAGTCCATTGAAAAAATACACAAAAAAAACCGCCTGATTGCTCAAGCGGTTCGTCTTATATTTAGGATTAAATATTCCTAGTTATTTCCAAGAATTAGAGGCATACCTTCTTTCCCACTTCCAATAACAACAACTTTTGAATTAGGTGATTTCGACAATTCAATAGTTGCTTCAATTCCACGCATCTTCAGTAGAGCAGTAGTCAAACTACTATTAATAATCTTATTTGCTTTTGCCTCACCTTCCGCTGCAATACGCTTTCTTTCAGCCTCACTCTTCTCTCGATCAAGCTTAAATTTATAAGCTAGAGCTTCTTGCTCCTGTTTAAGTTTACTTTCAATAGCTTGCTTAATTTTTGCAGGTAGATTAATTGAACGAATTAAAAGAGCTTTCATTTCAATATTGTTCTTCTTAAGAATTAAAGAAGTCTCTGTAATGATAGCATCCTCAACTTCTTTTCTACGAGTAGAATAAATTTCTTCAGCAGTATAACGACCAGCGACTTGTCGAACCGAAGAACGTACTTCAGGAACAACTAATTGGTTGATATAATTCTTACCAAAGATTTCATGTAAATATCCAATTTTATTATAAGTTGGATTAAAACGAACAGACACATCAATATTCACAGATAATCCACTTTTATCCAAAACATCCATAGTCTCTTCACTTTTTTGTTCCTTTACATCATATACATGTAAGTCATTCCAAGGAGCAATCACATGGAAACCTGGCATAAAGACATTTTCTTTATCTAATCCGTCTGAGAATTTACGGAAAATAATTCCACGCTCACCAGGCTGAAGCGTTTTAAACATACTCGATCCTGACAAGACCAAAATTACGGCCATTATACCTAGTACTATTAAAAAATAAGGTTGTTTCTTCATCTTTTTTATATTTACTGTTTCAATTATTTTCTATTTCATGTTAAATATAGTACAATAATATTAGATATTACGGTATGTGTAGCGTCTAAATAAAAAATACACCTTTCTTATCAAAAGAAAATAAGATGTTAGTTTGAAGATTGAGAAAAATTACATAATTTCGGCTCTTTGCTCTCGTAAAATTTTAAAACATATGGAACCAATTAAATCATCAGAACTAATTATTAATCCTGACGGAAGCGTTTTTCACTTGCACTTAAGACCAGAAGACCTGGCTGACACAGTTATTCTTGTTGGTGATCCTGGCAGAGTGGAATTAGTTGCCAGTTATTTCGACGAAGTTGAGTTAACTATTTCGAATCGCGAATTTGTAACTAAAACCGGTACTTATAAAGGTAAGCGTTTCTCAGTTTTATCAACTGGAATTGGAACAGACAATATCGATATTGTAGTAAACGAATTAGATGCTTTGGTGAATATCGATTTGGAAACTCGAATTCCTAAGAAAGAACACAAAACTCTAACGCTTGTGCGTATTGGAACCTCAGGATCGCTTCAAGGAAACATTCCGGTAGATTCGTTCTTATTATCAAAAAAGTCAATTGGTTTTGATGGAATGCTTAATTTTTATGCAAATCGAGATTCTGTATCAGAGCTTGATTTTGAAGAGGCATTCAAACAATTTGTGAACTGGGATAAAAAACTAGCATCTCCTTATGTTGTACCTGCATCTAAATTACTTGTAGATCAACTTGACGGTGAAGATATGATTCAAGGTATAACCATTTCAGCAAATGGCTTTTATGGTCCACAAGGAAGAGTTCTCCGTTTGAAAACTCTTGACATGGATTTGAATGATAAAATTGAAGCATTTGAATACAAGGGGCAAAAAATTACAAATTATGAGATGGAAAGCTCGGCAATTTTTGGTCTTTCAGCAATGTTAGGCCACGAATCGGTAGCAGTTTGTGCAATTATTGCCAACAGAATCAATAAAGATGCAAGTAAAGACTATAAACCAACGATAAAAAAGTTGATTCAAACCGTTTTAGATCGACTTTGCAAATAGCTTTTACCCTTATTATCAAAGATTTAACCCGCAAGATTGTTTTTCCTTGCGGGTTTTACTATATTTAGTGAGGACTAAACCTATTGATATGAATAAGAATAAATTAGCTGCTCTATTGTCCTTACTGGATGATCCTGATCAAGAAATTTATCGAAGTATTGAAAAGGAGCTAGCAGAATTACCGATAAGTACGATACCTCAATTAGAAGATTCGTGGTTCAATTCAAAGAATGAAATGTACCAGGAAAGGTTGGAATCAGTTATCAACAAAATTCAATTCACTAATGTCAAGAAGGATCTAATAAAATGGGCCGCTTCCGAATCACCAAATTTGATTGATGGAGCTATATTAATCAATCAAAGTTACAATCCAAACCTCTTAACGGATCCTATTCGAAAAAATGTTCAGAAAATAAAGTACGATGTTAGCCTTGAACTAAACGAGCATCATACTGCATTGGAAAAGATTAAAATTCTTAACCATTTTTTCTACAACATTCATAATTATCATCCACTTCCTCCTAACCAGCCTACTAATTGGGACGGCGATATTGGAACTGTTTTATCTCAAAAAAATGGTAATTACATTATTCTAGCCATTATTTACGCTGGAATTGCCCAAGAGTTAAACATACCTGTCTATGGCATTAATTTGCCTGGAAGTGTTTTACTATGCTATAAAAACGAACAACACCCAGAATCAAAACGTACACCTTCCGACTCAATTCTTTTTTACATTAACCCAATCGATAAAGGAACCGTTTTCGGACAAAAGGAACTTGCGCAGATTATTTCAACAAAAAACATAGAGAATAACTCTAAATATTATCTTCCCACATCGAATAATAGTCTAATAAAAAGGTTGGTACAGCACGAAATTAGCGTGTACAAAAAGTTAAAATTGAATAGCTACATTCCAAATTTCAAAGAATTATTCAAATCCTTATAACAAAAAAGCACGCTTCTTTCGAAGCGTGCTTTTTTAACCTATAATTGTTTATCTACTTAGCGTAGTTAATGGCTCTAGTTTCACGAATAACCGTGATCTTTACCTGTCCAGGATAAGTCATCTCATCCTGAATTTTCTGAGCAATATCTAAGGATAAAGTTTCTGCTTCTTTATCAGAAATTTTATCGCTACCTACAATTACTCTTAATTCTCTACCAGCCTGAATTGCATATGTTTTCAACACACCTGGATGCGAAAGAGCAAGGTTTTCAAGGTCCTTCAAACGCTTGATATAAGATTCAACAATCTCGCGACGTGCACCTGGACGAGCGCCTGAAATAGCATCACAAGCTTGAATAATCGGAGCAAGCAAAGTTGTCATTTCAATTTCATCATGGTGAGCTCCAATTGCATTACAAATATCTGGTTTCTCTTTGTATTTCTCGGCCAATTTCATACCTAAAATTGCGTGTGGCAACTCTGGCTCATCATCTGGCACCTTACCTATATCATGTAACAATCCTGCACGTTTTGCTTTTTTAGCATTCAGACCAAGTTCTGTCGCCATAATAGCACAAAGGTTAGCCGTTTCACGAGCGTGCTGCAGTAAGTTTTGTCCATATGACGAACGGTATTTCATCTTACCAATCATACGAATTAACTCAGGATGCAAACCGTGAATTCCTAAGTCAATAGCTGTGCGCTTACCTGTTTCAGCCATTTCCTCTTCAATTTGCTTACGCGTTTTATTCACAACTTCCTCGATACGAGCCGGGTGAATACGACCATCAGTAACCAATTGGTGAAGGGCTAAACGAGCAATTTCACGGCGAACCGGATCAAAACCTGAAAGTACAATTGCTTCCGGTGTATCATCTACAATAATTTCAATTCCTGTAGCTGCTTCCAGTGCACGAATATTACGTCCTTCGCGACCAATAATACGTCCCTTAATTTCATCTGATTCTATATGAAAAATAGTCACTGAATTTTCAATCGCAGTTTCAGTAGCTACTCTCTGAATTGTTTTAATAACAACTTTCTTAGCTTCCATATTAGCCGACATCTTAGCATCCTCCATGATATCGTTTACATATGACATAGCTTCAGTTTTAGCCTCTTCTTTCAAAGATTCTACAATCTGATTTTTTGCCTCTTCTGCTGATAAGCCGGAAATTTTCTCCAACTGCTCAATTTGTTGACGCTTAGATTTTTCTAATTCCAACTCTTTTCTTTCAACCAACTCCATTTGAACATTTAAGTTCTCACGTATGGTATCAACTTCTTTCTTCTTACGCTGAAAATCTTCTACACGCTGATTTACTGCATTTTCTTTCTGTTTTACTTTATTTTCAACAACTAAAAGCTTTGCATTCTTTGCATTAATCTGCTTTTCATGCTCGGTTCTAAGTTGTAAGAATTTTTCCTTTGCTTGTAAGATTTTATCTTTTTTGAGAACCTCTGCTTCGGATTGGGCATCCTTAATTATTGAGCTGCTCTTAGTTTTAAGAGCTTTTTGCAAAACAAAGTAAGAAACAACACCCCCGCCAACAAAAGCAATGGACCCTATTATTATTTCAATCATATCATAGAATATTAAGTCAATATTATTATATATATAAAACAAAACCCGCACTATCACTCAGGCTTGCAGTCATAACATTAAATAGTATTATTTTAACGACCTTTAAGGTACGAGAAAATCACTACATAACATTAAAATTGCTAATCGCTTAAGAAATAATGCGGGTTTCTACTTTTTTATTCAAAAGTAAACTACTCTTTATCCAAAAATTCTCTTAACTCCTGCTCCATCACTTTAATTTCATCTAAAACTGGTGAAACATCGGTCTTATTTTCTGCTTCAATAACCTTTATAACGTATTGTAATGAGGCCATTGCCAAAAAATCTTGAGTATCTTTATCTTTATATCGTTGTTTGTATTGCAATACTTTCTCATTAATCATTTTTGCAGCTTTTCGGATAACCTCTTCCTGTTTCCGATCTATCTTTAAAGGATAGAAACGATCTGCTACATTAACTCTTATCGAAAGTTTTTCGTCCATAAACAAATTCTACCTGTTTAAAAGAGCAATACATTTATCAATCTCCCGCACAATTCGGTTAATTTTAACCTTAGCCTCTTGCGAATCTCCACTATTTGCCGCAAATGTTTTGGCTAACTTTAATGTATTGTATTGATGGTCCAATTCTTCCTTGTCCCTATTCAGATTTTCAATCTTCTCCATAAGTTCTAACTTCTCATGTATTAAAGATTCTTTTTCTTCCTTGGATTTTTTGTACAACGAAATTAGTTCTGAAATCTGTTCTTTCAAACTATTTACTATTTCGTTTGGTTCTTGGTCCATCATTAAAATTTTTCTTTTACAAAATTAACATTGCTGAGAAGATAATCAAATATATTAGTTCGTATTTTGTAAATCATTTAAGAAAAAAAAGCTTTTTTTTGTAGTTTTGGTAATCATTACACGAATCTTTTACAATTACGATGAAGCTAAGCACAACAAACATAATCACATGCCTATTTTTTCTACTAAATTCAGTAAGCTTTACAACATTTTCGCAGGATGCTAAATTTCCTCAAAATTATTTTAGAGCTCCTGTTGATTTCACAATGACCTTATCAGGAAATTTTGCAGAATTAAGAAATAATCATTTTCATTCAGGTATTGATATCCGAACTTTTACCACAGGAAAAAAAGTCTATTCCATTGCTGATGGTTTTGTTAGCCGAATAAAAATTGCAGCAGGTGGTTACGGGAAAGCCATTTACATCAATCATCCTAATGGCTACACTTCTGTTTATGCTCATTTGGATCATTTCAATCCAGAAATTGAAAAATTCATAAAAGCGCATCAATACAAAAAGAACTCATTCGAATTCGACCTGGAACTTAAAAAGGATCAAATACAAATCAAAAAAGGAAATATAATTGCTTACTCTGGGAATACTGGATCTTCTGCTGGTCCACATTTGCATTTTGAGATTAGAGACACAAAATCGGAACATCCATTAAATCCACTACTTTTTGGATTTCGAATAAAGGATACAACTCCTCCTAAAATATTCAATTTATACATCTATCCTCTTGATTCTATAAGTAGTGTTAATGGTCATAATACAAGACAACAATTTTCCGTTACCTATTATAATAATGCTTATCATTTAAAAGGAGATCCTAAAGTGCGCTTATTGGGTCAGATTGGCTTTGCTCTGGAAACGAATGATTACATGGATAACACATGGGGTAAATGTGGAATTTTCGAATTAAAAATGAATATCAACGATAGTTTACAAACTAATTATAAATTTAAAGAATTTTCTTTTGATAAATCAAGATTTATTAACAGCCATATGGACTATGCGTTGAATATTACTAAGAAAAAACGCATTCACAAAACATTTAAGGATCCCAACAATCAACTTAGTATTTACTCAAAAATGAATAACAATGGGGTTTATTCATTTAAATCTGAAAAAAGTTATAAAATAGACTTCATTATATCTGACGCAAAAAATAACATATCGAAATTGAGAGTTTATGCAAAAGGAGCTACGAGTATAAAAGCATTTCCACAAGAGAAATTTACAAAACTATTAAATTGGGAAACAGAAAATATTTACGAAAATTCCGGAATCCAAATTAAGTTTCCAAAAAATAGCTTCTACACAGATTTAAAATTTAACTATTCGGTAAAGAAGGATTCTAACTTTTATTCCGATATTTATTCCATACAAAATGAAAATGTTCCTGTACATACTTATTACACTTTATCTATAAAACCAAGAACTATTCCTAATCACAAATCAGAAAAACTACTTATTGTTAGAGTTAATAAGGACAAAAGCTTATCCTACGAAGGTGGGATTTATTTTGATGGGTCGATGAAAACCAAAACAAGATATTTCGGTGATTTTACGATTGCGATAGACACAGTACCTCCTACCATTAAGGCCAGAACTAATTTTGCTTTAAACAGTTTAAAAGGTCAGAAATCTATTCGTTTTTCTATTGATGATGAGCTATCAGGTATTAAATCGTACAAAGGTTTAATTGATGAAAAATGGGTTCTATTTGAATATGATGAAAAAAATAAACTGCTCTTCTATACTTTCGACAAAAAGAGACTAATTTCAGGGAGAAAACACAAGTTACAACTAATAGTTACTGACAAAATAGGAAACAAATCGAATTTCAAGGAAGAATTCATTTGGTAGGCAATCTTATGTACCATAGAGTATTATTTACAAACAAATATCTTATACAACACTCAAAACTCTTATAAATAGAGACTTTTATCACTTTTACCTATGATTTTTTTTTCTATTTTTGTACGATCGAAAACGATTTAATTCAGATTTGAATTCATTTAAAATAGCTAAACATGAAAAAGATTTTTGTACTTACCGCGCTTGCGCTGTTGGTGTCTGTTTTCTCAACACCAAATGCTAGTGCATGTACTAATTACCTAATCACTCGTGGTGCTTCCACTGATGGTTCCAACATGATTACCTATGCAGCTGACTCACACGTTTTATATGGTGAGCTTTACTTCCGCCCTGCTGCTGATTGGGCAGAAGGTACTATGATTGATGTTTATGAATGGGATACCGGAAAGTATTTAGGTCAAATTCCTCAGGTTGCACACACATATAATGTGGTTGGAAACATGAATGAATTTCAATTGGCTATAGGCGAATCCACTTGGGGTGGCGTTAAGCAATTGGGGTCACAAGAAGGTGCTTTAATCGACTACGGAAGTTTAATGTATTTAGCACTTCAACGTTCTAAAACAGCTCGTGAGGCTATTAAAGTAATGACTGAATTAGTTGAAACTTACGGTTACTATAGCTCAGGAGAATCTTTCTCAATCTCTGATAAAAATGAGGTTTGGATTCTTGAAATGATTGGAAAAGGAAATGGCGAAAAAGGTGCTGTTTGGGTAGCACGTATGATTCCTGATGGCTATGTGAGCGGACACGGAAACCACGCTCGTATCACAACTTTCCCATTGGAAGGCAAAACATCCATCTCTTCTGACAAAATGGATAAAATTTTCAATCCTGAAGTTACAACTGTTTATGCTAAGGATGTTATTTCTTTTGCCAAAGAAAAAGCTTTATACCCTAAGGATGGAAAAAACAAAAACTTTAGTTTCTCCGATTCTTATGGTCCTGTAGATTTTGGTGGAGCACGATATTGCGAAATGCGCGTTTGGACTTTCTTTAACCGCGTAAGCAAGGACATGGACAAGCATTTCGATTACGCAAAAGGAAATGTAAAACTTGATAAAAAAGGTTATGCAAGCAACCGTATGCCTCTTTGGATTAAGCCAGATAAAAAAGTTGAGCTTTCGGTACTAATGGATGCCATGAGAGATCACCTTGAAGGAACAGAATTGGATATGTCTAAAGATATGGGTGCTGGTCCATTTGGCAACCCTTACCGTTGGAGACCATTAACTTGGGAAGTTGACGGTGTAACTTATTGCAACGAACGTGCAACAGCAACTCAACAAACAGGTTTCTCTTTTGTAGCACAATCTCGTGACTGGTTACCCGATGCTGTAGGTGGAATCAACTGGTTTGGTGTTGACGATGCTGCTTCTTCGGTTTATTTCCCAATGTATTGTGGATCTACACGTGTTCCTAAATCTTTTGCTGTTGGTAATGGTAAAATGATGGATTTCACCAACAAATCTGCATTCTGGGTATTCAACCAAGTAACTAACTTGGCTTATACGCGTTACAATGCAATTCACCCTGAAATAAGAGACAAACAAGTTGCTCTTGAAACAAAATACCAGAACTTCACTAAGATTATCGATATGGCTGCTGAAGGTATGTTTAAAACTAACGAAGCTGCTGCAATCGAATTCTTAACCGATTTCTCTTGTAACCAAGGTGACAACCTTACAAATGAGTGGAGAGACTTCTACGGTTATCTATTTGCTAAGTTTATGGATGGTAACATCAAAACTAAGGATGGCGACAAGCAGAACCCAACAATGAAACAACCTGGTTATAGTAAAGAATATTATGAAACAATTGTTAAAACAACAGGTGATAAATTAAAGGTTATTGGTGGTGATGGCCATTAATATCATATGATATAATGAATAGAAAAGGAGTCGAACGACTCCTTTTTTTTATTCCAACTATTTTAATCCATTCTCAGATTAACTATATTTTCCATTACTCCTTATTTTTAACAACAATATTCATAACAAAGAGATGTTTATATCATATTTTTTATTAAATTTGCGGCGAATTCGTGCGTAATCTCTGGCATCAAGACAGTTATATATGTTTACATTGCGTTCGTGAATCTAAAAAAAATCATTACGATGGATTTAATTAAAGTTGCTGAGCAAGCATTTGCTACTAACGTAGAGCTTCCTGAATTTGGAGCAGGAGACACAATTAGTGTTTCTTACAAAATTAAAGAGGGAAACAAAGAAAGAATTCAGATCTTTAGAGGTGTTGTTATCCAAGTTAAAGGTACTGGATCAACTAAGACTTTTACTATCCGTAAAATGTCTGGTAACGTTGGTGTAGAAAGAATTATTCCTTTAAGTTCTCCTTTTATCGACAAGATTGAAGTGAACAAAAGAGGTCGTGTTCGTAGAGCTAGAATTTACTACTTACGTGAGCTTACAGGTAAGAAAGCTAGAATTAAAGAAAGAAGATTCTAATCAGCTTTTGAAAATATTGAAAAAAGCCTTCCATTTGGAAGGCTTTTTTTATATCTTCTATTCTCTTATTAAATTCATAATTAAGGATTATACAAGTCAGGCATTTCTCCATTAGTAATAATTTTCTCTCTATTACTACCGTCTATATCCATAATCCAAATACTTTTTTCTCCCTCACCATCATTGGCAACATTCATAAATACAATCTTACCACCCGTTTCAGTAAAACGAGCTTGTAGGTCATTTGTACCAGCAAGCTTATCATCTCCTGAAAGGTTTGTTATGTTCGTACCATCAATATCGATACTATAAATTTTAGCATTTAATTGTCGTCCATTATCATCTTCAAATAAACTATCTAGAGAAAAAATCACTTTAGTTCCATCTGGAGAAAAATGTGGATTTGACAAAGTTCCTTCTAAATTGTCAACCAACAAAAACAAATCAGACCCATCTGTATTCATTAAGTAGATTTCATTATCATATGGCTTCTCTCCTTGCGTTAAAACAGCAATTTTTTCCTGAGATGTGTTATTATAATGTTCGGTCCAATCACAAGATTTAAATTCTCTATCAACTGGAGCATTTGCAATTTTATTTTCACCTGTACCATTGTAATTAATACTATACAACTCTCCATAGTGTCCAAACAATAACTGATCTCCCGTAGGGGACCAAACAAATCCATTTCCATTGTTGTGATAACTTGCAACAGACTTATCGTTTGTAACTTTAAATACATTTTCACCTTTTGCATCCATAGTGTAAATATGGTATGCACTAGTTTGATTTGATGCATATGCAATCAATTCTTCATTAGGAGAAATTCTCGGATTCACCTCACTGCCGCCAAGATTTGTCAATGCTATTAAATGATTATCAGCTAAATCCCAAGAATAAATATTTTTACTACCCAAAGTATCTTTAACAAATAAATATCCGTTTTTAGGAAAATCTTCCGTTTTAAATTTCCATTCTCTACCTTCTGTTTTATAACGAGCGCGATTACTTGCATCAACTTTCCATCGATAATTTGTTTCGAATTTCAAATTTGTTGCTACAAATGTTGTATCCATAATTCCTTCAGCAATCGTATCGCCTTCAAACTCTCCATCTTCATAAAGGATTACATCGAAAAATAAGGTATCTCCCTTCTCGGTTTCGCCATTATTCCAGACCAACTCTATTTCTGTAGCTAAATTCGCAGTAGCATCTATAGGTGTTACATATACCGTCTCAGCTGGAGCTAAAGTTTCATCGGGAGCAATTTGCATAATAATCTGCATCACTACTTCCTGTCCTTCACCAACCTTAATACTGGTATTTACGCCTGTGTAATCTTCCTTTTTAGCACTGACAGAATAATCTCCGACCAAAACATCATCCAATAAGAATTTCCCTTCAACATCGGTAGAAACGGAAGTTGTTCCAGGACTAGTTGAGATGCTCACCCCTTCCATTGGGAGACCTTCTTCTGAAGTAGTCACTGTTCCACTTATCGATCCATATAATTTTGGATCAACCGTGCTTTCATTACAAGAAAAAATAATAACAGACAGACACATCGATATCGAAAGTCTGATGAGTAGGTAGAAATGTCGCATATATGATGTTAATTTTATTTTTTTTTAAATTAATAATTATCTCCATGGAAAACAACCAAATCTTGAGCAATGATCTCTATATCCTGATAAACATACAAGCTAAGTTCAAAAACATCGATATTAGAAGGCATTTATAGATTTCATTTTTTGATATTCTATCATCATTTAGAAGAATATGATCCTCAATTATACTATAATCCTACTGAAAAAATGCTTCTTAAAAACAGACACAACCTTATTCTTCTCACAACACATTCCCACTCCATTCTTAACTCATTAAAAACATATTTAAAAATATTCAATATTTACATTTCAATCAATACATTGTGCGTTAAATTATTATAATTACTATAAAAAAAAGTACTTATATGATAAAAATACATAAATAAAAAGGGTGTCTTTTTCAAGACACCCCATCAATTTAAACCTGCTCTGTATTCACAAACCACTTTTTATTATAACATTCATACCAGTTCCAACCTGAGTAACTATCATTCCGTTATTTGCTACCCCGGAAACTACCTCCAATTGGTTGTCATTACCAGCCTGAGTTATTTCAAAGCTCTTATTATTCCCAATAACTTCTTGTTGCAATGAATTGTTATCACCATCTTGATGAATGCTAGTGGAAATGTTTATCCCCTGAAGTAAGGATTCAATTGAGTTTCCATCACCTGCTTGTAAAATTGACAGACGATTTAAGTCCCCATTTTGCATTGCCTTAATCAAGTTATCCATTCCTACCTGCTGAATAATGGCCAATTGTCCTTGACTAAACTGATTTAAATCCAGCTTATTATCATCTCCAGACTGCAAAATCACAACTCCATTCTCCGAATTTATAGCATCAACAATACCATAATTCAATTGATTTAAAATCTGATCTTCAATATTATAATTTTGTCCAAGCAAATTACCGAAGCAAAATACGAACAGAGCTAACCATAAATACTTACGAATAATTAATGACATTTGAGTGATTGCATTAGTTAACAGAGGAAAAAAATCCCGCCGAAGCGGGAATTTTTTCTATATTTTATTTTCACTATGGTGTTACGAATATTGTACCAGCATTTCCTTGCTGTGTAACAGCGCTGTTATCGTTACCATCCTGGATAACTAAACCAAAGTGGTCGTTACCTACTTGCTCTAAGTATGAATAGTTATCATCACCAAACTGGTAAGTTAAAGCTGTGTTATCATCACCTGTCTGAATCGTAAACGCTTCATTTCTTGCTCCATCCATTTGTGCAATTACTGCAACGTTACCATTACCTTCTTGTAAGATGTCTGCTAAACTTTCTTCTTGATCGTACTGGAATACCCAACCTCTATTGTCGTCGCCTCTTTGCTCAACAAAAGCATCAGATTTTTCTCCACCAAACTGACCAACAAATGAGAAGTTATGCTCACCTTTTTGGAAAATATTAGCTTTATTTTTCTTACCACCTAATTGATCAATTATAGCAGTATTTCCATGATCTCTTTGAGTAATCTTAGCTTTGTTTTTAGTTCCCCATAATTGAGAGATATAGGCTACTTGACTATCACCAAATTGCTTAACGGTAGCTTTATCTTTTGAACCATATTTTTGAGTTACATCAGCAAAATGGAAATCTCCCTTTTGGAATACTTCAACATCTCCTCCTGATTCAAAAATCTGCTCAACAAAAGCATAATTAGCAGTACCAATTTGATTGGTTCTTGAAACATTATGGTCTCCACCAATCTGAACTGTACGAGCACGATTAGCTACACCATTCTGCATAATAAATGCCTCATTATCAACACCACCTCTTTGGAAGGTCGAAGCCATATTCCAAAGACCATTCTGATGAATATTAGCAAGATTACCATATCCACCTAATTGCATTGTATTAGCTCTATTAAAAGCATACAACTGAGTAATAGATGAATGATTAAATTCTCCACCCAACTGAGTTGCACGTGCATTATTTCTCAATCCCCATTGGTTTATGAAAGCTGAGTTATAAGCACCTCTTCTTTGGTAAATACTTGCACGATTAGCTCGTCCTTGCTGCATGATATCAGCAGAAGTGAAAATAGGTAAAATTTGAGTAATGGTAGCTGAATTCCATGCTCCCATTTGCCATACTGATGCGGTACTCAAAGCACCATACTGAAGAATATCACTATTATTAAAACGTCCCATTTGATTTACCATAGCCATATTGTTATGGTTTGCTTGTAGAACTGTTGAATAATTAGCTAATCCCATTTGCATAACTGTAGCATAATTTAAGAAATCATACTGAGTAATGTTAGACATGTTAAACATTCCTACTTGATAAGTAGACGCCATATTCCATGCACCTAATTGAGTTGTACGAGCAATGTTATGAAGTCCTGATTGAGCAACCATTGCGGAGTTAAAGAATCCCCACTGGTCAACATACGATACATTTAACACTCCCGATTGCGATACAGATGCTGTATTACCAACTAGGAATTGATTAACACTTGACATATTAAATAGACCATCTTGACCTACCATAGCACCATTTCCATCTCCAAGTTGAAAAATTTGAGAAATGTTATGAAGTCCCATTTGCCAAACCATAGCAGAATTCATAAATCCAGCTTGATCAACGTACGATACATTCAATATACCATCTTGAGTTACATTAGCCATATTGCCAATGAAGAATTGATCGACATAAGAAATATTTGCTATTCCCGTCTGATCAACAGTTGCATCATTAAACCAGCCTAATTGGTCAACATCACTACTATTGAACCATCCTACTTGAGTAACACCAGCTGTGTTTAACCAACCCGTTTGGTTGACATTCGAATTGTTCACCTGTGCAAATGCAGAAGATACTGCAAAAACAACGGCTACTAATAAAAATAAAAATTTTTTCATGGTTGAATTTTTTAAAGGTTTTAAAGTGAATTAAATTTAAAATCGTTTAAAGGTTTAAGAGCTCCGACAGATCTAATAATGCACTTATTACATCATCTAATCTTTTATCTAAATTAAGAAAAAGCCTTTCCAACCACTTCAGTTTTTACACAAACGCCTTGTATTTAGTGATTAAACCAAGTCTCTTTTATGCTAATTTTTATTCGTTCTAAAAAAGAATAAGAAAACTTAAACAAAAGTTTAAGATGTATTAATGTTTCTCAACAAAAAAACCGCCAAAATTGATTAAAAATCAAATTTTGGCGGTTTTATTATTCTATATTAATTAAATCAATGGATTCAATTATGGATTTAAACCTGTATTGTATTGACTAACAGTAGCAGTGTTTCCATTTCCATATTGAGTAACAGTAGAACTGTGACCATAACCCATTTGATAAACATCTACGCTATTATTACTACCAACTTGCAGTGTAGTTGAGTAATTGTTTTCACCAATTTGCTGAGTAAGAGCAACATTGTTTTCACCAAATGCTTGAACTGAAGTAGCGAAATTATCATCACCAGTTTGAAGTATTAAAGCTGAACTATTTACAACATCGTATTGTCCGATACCTGCAACATTACCGTTACCATATTGTCCAATACCTGCATATGTAAATGCTGTTCCGAATTGCTCAATGTAAGCTAAGTTTTCATTACCAATTTGAGCCACTTGAGCTGTACTTCCATAATTGTACTCCTGGTAAATTTCAGCTTCGTTATATTTTCCGTCTTGTCCAATATAAGCATTGGTAAAAGCACCTGCTACTTGCGTAATCTTAGCATCATTACCTTTTCTATACTGCTCAATTTCTGCTGTATTAAACTCGCCACCCAATTGATCAACGTCAGCGCTGTTCCCGCGACCTTGCTGGTAAACATCAGCAGTATTCCAATAACCATCAATCTGATCAACTTCAGTGTAATTAGATTTTCCTCTTTGAGTAACTAAAGCCCAATTTAAAGATCCATCAAGCTGATAAACAAATGCATCATTCATTTTTCCTCTTTGATCTACATCAATTAAATTACCAAAACCACCATCTTGAGTAGTCACTGCTAAATTACCTTTTCCTTGTTGAGCGATCAATGCTGTATTTAACCATCCACCATACTGTGTTGCATAAGCAGCATTTCCGTTACCTTTTTGAGATACAGAAATTCCGTTCATCCAACCACCACCTTGGAAAGTAGAAGTAAAATTATTTTTACCTTTCTGACTAATTAAAGAAACATTTGATTCTCCACCCCACTGGTCAGCGTAAGCAGTATTAAACATACCGTGCTGATCAATTTCAACAGAATTCATATATCCTAGCCACTGATCAACGAATGCACTATTCATAAAACCAACTTGATTAACAAGTGCGTAATTTGCGTAAGTATCCTCTTGCAATACATTTGCATAGTTACCTATACCCCATTGGCTGATAACAGCCTCATCATACATACCACCTAATTGAAGAACTTTAGCAGCATTAAACAATCCATGTTGGAATACATCAGCTGTTTCAGCATAACTAAACCACTGATCGATATCAGAAGTGTTGAAGAAACCTTTTTGAGTAACGTAAGCTTCGTTATCTTCACCAAAAAATTGAGTTACATAAGAAGAGTTCATTCCAATTTGATCAACAACCGCAAGGTTATTCCATCCTAACTGAAGTGCTGTAGAGAAATTAGACATTACCTGAGTAGCAAAGTATCCATTTTTTTCACCTACTTGCTGAAGTAATGATACGTTGAAGACACCTAGTTGGTCAACTTCTGCTTCATTTAAAGTTCCATCTTGGTAAATGTCGTTAATGTTAAAAACGCCAACCTGTGTAACAAGAGCTGAATTATCAGTTCCCATTTGATTAACACTCGATTGGTTAACTTGAGCGATAGAATACGCTCCTGTGAGTAATACTGTCAAAAAGACGAATAAAATCTTTTTCATGGTTCGGTTGTTTTAAAGGTTTAAAGTGAATAAATCAGGTTACCCTGATAAAAAAAATAAATTTGGTTTAAATGCATTTGATAACTTATGTTTCAAATACAAATTAAATGTAAAGAGTTCTATTGAATATATTATACCGAATTACATTAAACACATGTATTAAATGACAAACGCTTATAAATAATTGATCAAAATAAGCTATTCCTTTAAACACCTAAGGAAAAGTTAATTAAAATTAAACAAGCTCGCCAAAACACCTAAAAACACTAGACTAAAAGAAACATTGAGACCTGATAAGAATAAATAAAAAATGGCCGGAATTACTTCCGGCCATGTTGATAAGTTGTTAATATTTTATTCAGTAGATATAGGTTTTTCTTTCTGTTTTTTTCGTATTTTTTCTTTTCTATTCTTTTTCTTCTTACTTGTATCCCAAATTTTATCAAAGTAGAAATTCAATCCAATTTTACCTTCCCAGAAATAATCATTATAATTTCCTTGTTTCAAACCATCAATTTTATCATTAAAAATGTAATGATTTATTATTGAGAGATTCAAACCCAATCGATCATTAAATAAAAACTCGACACCTGCCCCATACAACGCTTGAGTATAGATAGAATTGGATAGATCGATAGTGTATGCCGATTTTTCCTGCTGAGAAAATACTCCTAATCCACCTTCTATATAAGGCGTCCAATCCTTATAAGGAAGCAAACGATACTTCGCGGTTACATCTAAGGAATTATAAGTTCTCTGGAAACTTTCAGTTGTAGCTAAATCTCCTCTACTAAAGTTAAGTCCAAACTGCAATGCTGATTGCGTATCGTATAATAAAGAAACACCTCCTGCTGCCTCCATTTCGGTATGACTGTAATCTCCCATGTAAAGCCATGAACCAGCATTAAATCCTAAGCCAAAATTACGACGCCGTGGAGTAATTAATTGATCAAAGAAATCAGATCCTTGATTATCCTCTTTACTTTCTACATATGCGGTAACAACATCTGAATTCACATCCTCTGGATTTTTCAGATCCCAAAGTCCCTCAATCACACCTTCAATAATTAAGGATTCAACAGCCTTCTCAATAGCTTCTTTAACTGCCATTTCAGATGGCTCATTGTAGGTAAAACCAACTTCTGCTTCCAATAATCGTTTAAATTTGACATATCTAAATACACTAGCATCTAATTTCTGAGAAAGAATCATCTTAGATGTATAGACAGTTTTTAAAATCCGACCATTACTTGTAGAAATAGCACGGAGATAAACCGTAACACGATCTTGTCTGTACTGCCCAGAAGCTCCTGCCCCAAAATATTTTAATCCAGCTCCTCCTGTAAGCACATTTGCATCGTAACTAATAACACCTCCTTCGAGAACTAATCCTGCAAATAAAAGTGGTGGTAATAGTTGTGACTTTTCGCTTTGTCCTGCATAATTAGCTCGGCTCGATCGAATTATTTTTCTCTCATTAAGCAAATTGGATAAGCCTTCTCTTTCGATTGGAATAAACCAACCAGATTCTTCGATTGCTTTTAAAAGTATGGAAGTAGTTCCTTGTGTTACCGCAGTAGACCAATTGGCTCCAGTAGCAGATGGTTTATATTGTCCTGTTTGATCTCTAAATTTATAAACTGCAGCAACCATTTTTTCTTTTGGCTCTGGCAAATTAACTAAGCTCTTTCTTGCAGGAGTTTCAGCACCAAGTTCTGCCCTTTGCTCCGAAAGAGGTTGATTAAAGTAAGGTACACAACCATTAATAAAAGGTAAAATTATAATAAGGCTATATAAATAGCGTAGACGTTTAAACATATAGAGAGAATTAATAATAGATAAGATTCGATTAACTAATAACTAGGAATGACGACGTTAGTGAAATTCCCGGTGGATATATCCTTAACGTTAACCGTGACCCCACTTCCATCTTCAAAAATATCAACAGAATAATTCCCTAAGTTATACGAACCTGTTTCCAATTCATTATTATCTCCAAATATTGAATTAACTAGTTTACTTGATAATTGATTCAATATTTGTCTATTCAAATTGGACTGAAAATCATCCAATGGATCTTGATTCAATGCATCATCAGAATTTGGGTCTTCAATTCTATTTTGCTGTGTTGCAGAATTCAACAACCAATTATAGTTATATGTATTTCCCCCAAAACTTGAATTTATAGGTGTATAAACAAAATCTTGAGCTATACCATCAACCGACATTATCAAACTCAAGAAAAACATTACTAAGCTTACTTTTAATATATTCATGGTTCTTATTTTAGGTTTAAAATATTCCTGACCCCTCCTGATCATCACCACCAAGCTGGGCTTTCATTTTTTCGTAGTTATTTAAATATTGAACAACTCGTTGGTTCGCATATTTTGTCATTTGCTCCAAGACATCATACCTTGGTTGAACTTTTTGCTTAAATACCAATGATTCATTTACGAGAACACTAATTTCTGTAGCTATACCAGGCATTACCATTTCTTTTATTGTAACGGTATAGTTCTTTACTTTCTCAGGAGCAATCCACACTGAGAAAAACATATCATAAAAATCTCGGCCTACCTTTGTCATGGTTTCATCCATAATTAATCCATCAATTTCCATATCGAAATTTGGATCTTCAGCCATTTTGTTTTTTTCTATAATTTCATTTAATGTTTTCTTTAAAATTTTTAGTGTTCGAATTGAATCATTGACATTTTTTTTCTCCTGCCCTTTTGCATCAGAAATCGATGAAAAAAACATAAAAAAAAAGAATAAAGCCACCCATTTACAAAACAATCTCATTTCTAGCTCAATAAAATCAATGATTATTACAACATAAATATATCATTTCTAAATTAAATATCATAACAATAAAGTAGCCATTCGTGTACTCTTAAGGAATCTTAACTTTTGTTAACCTGTTAATTTAAATTAAACCCCAAACATCCTTATTTACACACACTTCTATATCTCAACGGTTAAAATTTTGGACATTTAATTGCTCTAATCCTTCTTTTTCTTCTCAAAAAATGCGTTCCTGAGCAGGATGATTTTGCTTTTCCTAACAAATAACTTAAAGAAATTTCATGAGCACCTGAATTTGTCTTCACTAAATTTGAGATTACGTAATCATAGGAATACCCTATCCTAAACCGATCCGTCTGAAATCCCAACAAAAGTATAAAAGCATCAAAATCAAAAGATAGATTATGCCTCATCCATCCGCCAAGCACCCAGTTATTTCGATAAAAATACATTCCATAGTTGATTTGCTCAAAATCTTGTTGCTTCTGATAAAGAACGTTAGGTGAAATCGTATAATTACTTTTCATTAAACCTCTGGAATACCCAAGAGGAATACTTGCTCCAGCATGAATCGTATATTTACGAGGCAATATGGCAACGTTCTCATTTGATTTAAACGCTTCATTTGGCTCAGACATGTGATCAACGACACCTCCAAAGTACAAACTCTTGTAATTTACGATAAACCCAGTCGAAAAGTCCCAATAAGATTTACTCAACTCATTAGGTTGTATTTCTCTAGTCGGATAAATTACACCATACAATGGATCTATCATATCGGAGAAAACAAATGATTCCCACTCCAATTTTCTTTGAATATAGGTTGCTTTTAAACCAATATTAATTGATAAATTTCTATTGACATCTAGCGAATAAGAATATATCCCAGATGCCATTGTTGTTTTAATTGCTCCCTGTCCTTGATTATCTTGAAGAATTAAAACACCAAGACCTCCTCTCATGAAATCAACAAACTGATCATACGAAGCCGTATAAGTAACAAAAGGCCGATTGTTTTGTGGCCATTGATTTCGATAAGACATACTTAGTACGGGCACATATTCAGATCCAGCAAATGCAGGATTTAAATATAATCTATTCGCGTAAAACTGAGAAAACTCCACATCCTGCCCTTTAGCTAATGAAGCTAAAAACAAACAACAGATGATATGAATAAATCTCCATTTTATCATGTTATCGAATTAAAGAAACATTGCCATCTTGGCGTGCTTTACCATTTATAATTAAAACCCACACATAAACTCCTGTGCTAGCTATTTTTCCTTTGTAAGTTCCATCCCATCCCTGACCTAAATCTGTAAATTGATAAATTAACTCTCCCCAACGGTTGTATATAAACATCTCAACATCTTCACCAGTAATATCGCCGGTTATTGAAGGTCCAAATGTATCATTTACTCCATTTCCATCGGGAGTAAAAGCATTGGGCACAAAAATTCGATATCGGTCCATGTAAACCATTATGGAATCAGTTCCAACACAAGAGTTTAAATCAGTATACTCTAGCGCATATTTCCCTTCTTCTACAACAGTAAAAGTTGAAGCTGTTGATCCATCTTGCCATATGTACGTTCCAGGTAAAAACTTGATATCAATTGATGGAGTTAAAATTTTTGTTTCAGTATAAAAAATTGTCGTATCCTGTCCTAAATCAAAAATAGGCTTCTCATTAATCGTAAAATCTACTATTGCTGCATTTGAACATCCATTTTCGATTTTAGCATAAACACTACTACTTGATAAAATGGTATGGTTTAAAGGATTTGCAATTGGTACTAACAAATCAACATCCTCGAACCAACTTACTGTAACTGATGGATCCGTAGAAACTTGATTATTCAAATTAGACAAATTGTAATTTTTCACTTCTCCTTCTCCAGATACATCTTCACACAATCCTAAACTTAAATCTATAGCTTCAGGAAGTGGGTTAAGAATAAAATTCAATCGCCCAGAATTTTCACATGCGTTCGCATTAACCGCCAACACATAATAGGAACTCTGATTTGAAACAGTCACATTTAGCGGATCAGAAACAGGAATAATCAACTGATCATCTTCAAACCATTGAATGGCAGCATTTGGATCATTACTAACTTGCAAGTTATAGTCGGTTAAATTAACTCCCGTTGCAATTCCAGAACCGAAAGTATCTTCACAAAACATCTCATTCACCGTTGTAGTTTGCGGTAAAGCCACAATATCAAATGATAATTCTGCAAAATTTTCACATGTTCCATCCCAAACACGGACATAAAAAATATCCCCATTTGAAACCAAAACATTTCCTGTGTTTATAACTGGATTTGAATAAGCTGGATCGGAATACCAAATTAAAGAACCCGTTGTTAAGGTTGTAATATTAGGTTCATAAAAAGCTAAATCTTCCCCTTGGACTTGTAAAGTGTTAAATATGTCTTCACAAAGTGTAACCTGATAATTTTGAACATTAGGCAACGCATTAATTGTAAAGTCGACCTGCCCAACATTTGATTCTGTACCGAAACTCACTCGAACATAAAAGCTATCACCATCAGACACTGTTGTACTCATTGGTGATGGCACAGCTAAGGTCAATCCCACATCAAAAAACCATTCCTTTAAAGTACCTGGATCATTATTAACTGCTGTCTCTAACTGCGAAAGATCATAACTTGCAATTGAACTACTTCCCATCACTTCTTCGCACAACTGAATTTGCAAGTTATTAGCTTCAGGTAAATTTCTCACATTAAAAGTTAAAGTTGCTTGATTCTGGCAATTCCCATCATCAATCATCGCATAAAATATTGAACCAGTTACAACACTAAGGTTTCCAGGTGTTACAACGGGTAATGTTGAAGCGATATCGGAATACCAAAAAATCGTAGCTCCTGCAGTACTACTAATTAAAGAATTATATGCAAGTAAATTAATTCCTGTTGCAGTTCCTGTTCCAAAGCTATCTTCCCAAACATCCGTTGTTTGATCACTTGCATTCGGAAGTGAATTGACAGAGTATTCTACTATTCCTACGTTTGTATTAATAGCATCGCTAACTGCTGCAAAAAATCGATCACTATCATTAACAATTACGTTTGTAGGATCTGGAACAGCATTAATAGGTAAACCATTAGGTTCTGTTGGCCAATCTGTAAACCAAGCGAAGGTATCTCCATTACCTTCATTTATCTGATTTTCCAATAAGGTTAAATCGATATTAGCACTACCAGAACCTTCCGTATCTTCACATATTACAGGAAAAACATTACGTGCAATTGGCGTATTAACAACTGAAAAGTCTACTATTGCCACATTAACACAGGAACCATTCGAAACTAAAACGTAATAAACATCACCATCAGTAACATCATGATTAGTTGGATCAGTAACCAAATTTGTTAAAGCTGCGTCCAAATACCAATCAAGAGTATTAAATGCACCGCCTAGAATAGTATTATTGTAAAAAGTTAGATCAACTCCAAGTGATATCATTGAGCCTGGAACATCTTCAAATTCGACAATGGATTGATTATTTGCAATAGGTAATGCATTTACGGTATAATCTACTATCGAACTATTGGTTTCGCCTCCACTTTGCACTAAGGTGTAAAATAATTGTCCGTTACTGACCGTTACATTAGAAGGGTTGACAACTGCATTTGTTAGTCCAGAATCATTATACCAATCGACCGTACTTGGTGTTCCTCCATTTACTGCTGCATTTAGTAATGACAAATCAACATTCGTAGCAGTTCCACTTCCAAATGTATCTTCACAAACTTCAATGGATAGATCATTGGCTATAGGTGACGATCGAACTGTAAATTGAATACTACCTTGATTCAAGCATACCCCATTATCTATAAAACCATAAAAGATATCTTGGTCATTAACAAGCATATTTGTTGGATTGGCAATTGGAATCGTAAAAGCTGCATCTTGATACCAAACAATATTATTAGCTCCCGCTACTTGCGTATTATAGGCAGTTAAATCGACTCCCGATGCACTACCGGACCCAAAACTATCTTCCCACATTTGCACGGACACACTATTGCCCTCAGGCAAAGATTCAATCGTGTAATTTACTGTTGCAACACTAGTTTGAGTGCCTGTAGAAACTTGAGCATAAAAATTCTCTCCATTAGAAACAATTCTATTATTAGGACTATTCACCGGTTGAGTTAAAGCCAAATCATGAAACCACGTTACCACAAAGCCATTATTGCTAGTAATAGCAGGCTCTAATAAGGTTAAATCTACGTTAGAAACAACTCCAGAATTGTAATTATCTTCACACAATATAATGTTTTGATCCACAGCCATCGGCAGAGCGTTTACGGTATAGGTAACAACTGCAGCATTAGAACAAAATCCATCATTTACTTCAACCCAAAACTGCTGTCCATTGGTAACACTTACATTTGTTGGCGTACCAATTAAAGTTGTGAGACTTGCATCAGAATACCAGATGTAAGTTGTTCCAGCTTGTCCATTCACAGCAGTTTCATTAATTGTAAGATCTACACCACTCGCTATTCCAGTTCCTGCAGCATCTTCCCAAACGGTTACGGTTTGATCGTTTGCAACAGGTAAATCCCGAATTGTTATTGCTTGAGTCACATTATCTGTTCCTCCAGAAATTAAATTTACCTCTAAATTAACACTGTAGGTGTTCGCACTCGAATACACATGATTCACAGTAAATGGACTTGTATTTGAGGTGGTACTATTTCCATCTCCGAAATCCCATGTAGCGCTACTTATATTCGCTAAATCAGAAGTTATTGTGAACTCAGTATTGTCACCAACACAATCAAATTGATAGGCAAACTCTAGGGTAAATATGCTAGTAACAAAATTAGGCAATCCTAATTGGCATCTCCTTCCAGCTAAGTTCTTTGAATCAGCAACAAAATTGGCTCCTGCACCTGCAACATCAGGATTGTTAATCACATCTAAATTTAGACTGCCTGTGGTGCCATTTGTATTCGTTTTAGCCATATAGATTCGATTATCTGGGGCTAATTGCAAAGCTCCATACAACCAAGTACCACTTCCAATGACTTGAGCTGAACTATTAATTGTAGACTGATTATTTGAAGAAATATTGAATTGATATAAGTCTCCAGCCGAAAAGGAACTTACATATAAGTATTCTCCAGAGGGTGAAAATTCAACACCATAAGGCGTAGTGTAATTATTTAATTGAATTGGATTCGACACCACTCCAGTATTGGTATTGAAATCAAAAAGCTCAACTCGGTCTTGAGTATAAATAGCGACTGCCAATTTTGTCCCATTCGGAGAGGTTTTCATATAACCAATTGCTGTTCTTCTATCGCTGTTATGCCTTACCCCAATTGTACTAATCGTAGGAGTTCCAACTCCAGCTGCACTTAGTTGATAAGCATAAAAATCCCGACTATCATACAAATGCATTAAAATCCAAAAATCAGTTCCGTTAGCATGCTTAACTGCTGTAACTTTTTCACAAACCTCATTACCATTTAAAACAGTATTTTTAACCGTTACTGCTCCCAATCCACCATTCATTGACAAATCGACAATGGAATAATTTAAACCATTTCGTAATGCATTTTGGTGCGCATCTACTGTGAAAATATAATAAAGAATAGTACTTCCAGGTTGTTGAACTATGATTGAAGACTGTGTTGCGGAAGAATTGCCATCTAATCCATTCCCATTTGCCATTACAGCATGGTTCTTATTATATACTGTAATGCCATCTGTATAAAACAATAAATCTCCTTGTGCATTGCATACTGTTGAACATCCCTCTTCAGTATCCAAACTTCCATTCGTTAAGGCAACTGCAGGATCAACATTAAAATCTAATCCAGCATTTTCGCCAAAATACCAAACTCCTGCCTGTCCCTGACCAAACAAAACGGAAGGAGAGAAAAATGTAAAAAAGACAACTATGCGAAAGAGAAATTTCATTTGCTATTTATCTTTACAAACCTACAATAGTAGAAATGTTTAGTTATGCTTAAAATCTGATTTACTTTCAGTTATATACAATTTACAAAATATATTTAACCAATGAATTAGAACTTGTTTATAATAAATAAAAATCAGGCAATATTCACATTAGCTATGATAATTACCTGATTTTAATATTTGTTTATCAGCCTTATTATAAATTAGCTTAGGCCTAAGTAATCGAAGAGTTTTGATTTAACTGTTGTAGTCAAAGGTCGTTTCCCATTTAGAATATAAGACAAATACACATCGGTAATACCAATAATTTTGGCAACTTTCTTTTTCTTATCATCAAGAATTCGAAGTCTGTCTTTAATTCTAACCAAATCGTTCTGAACATCCTGCTTCATAAACTTCAGTTTTTAATTATATAATTGAGTATTAAGGTTTCATTTTTCTTAATTTGAACTGGAAACAAATGAGTAAAGCATTTGCCTCCAGATTCAAACTAGTTTTGTAAATTGAAATCAATCTACATGGTTGGTTTTAAGTGAATAGAGCTAAATATTAGTTCGGACTGTAATCCAATCCAGAACCAATAGCCTTTTTTAATTCGAAAATACGAAGTTGCTTTTGCAGCAATTCATAATTCGTATGAAGTGCTTTCCGGTTATCAAGTTTAGAGGTATACTCTTCACGATCGACCGTAATCACAACTTTGGTTTCTTTAAAATGATCGTTAATATATTTAAGCATATCTAAATTAGACAAGGCTTTTAACGGAATAATAACCAAATCAATTGTGGTCTGATTAAGAATAATTTCAGTTTCCGTTGGGTCATCAGCAAAATATGCTTTTGCGTCCAAGCTCTGAATATATTCTTTCAGCTCATCAATCAGTAATCTATTTTCTTTTATAAATAAGATATTCATTGGTTTCTCTGATGAAGGAAGACGGATAAAACTATTTCCTCCCATATTAATATATCCATTACTTTATTAGCGATTCAACAAAATCTATACTATCAATCAGCATGCCGCAAACAACAACTCTCTAACTTAATGATACTTATCCCGTTTGTGCGTCAGATTTACCTAAATATCTCCTATCCACTAACGGATATTTAAGTTTAAGAAAAATAAAACTTTGAATGTAACAAGCTGATATACTTGACACCTGTCAAAATCAATAAATTTTATCCATTTTCGGATACAATGAAAAACGGATATCAATATATCGATTGAAAAAATTATTTAGGAATTACTTTAGCTGAGTACGAGTAAAATGTTTAAAACTCTGGCAAATTGTGAATAAAAAAAAATACCTGATTAAGAATCAGGTATTACATTTCGATTTTATATTTTTTTATTCTTCTATCGAGTGATTGCCATGTGATATTGAGAAGATCTGCTGCTTTAGATTTATTATTATTCGTACGTTCTAGTGCTTTCTTAATACAATCTACTTCTACTAGTTCTAGGTCTAAATTATCATCTGTGGCAAAATTAATTTTCTTCTGTTCCTCTTTCGGGTGAGACAACTGAAAATGTGACAAGCTTAAGCGATTGGTATCGCAAATAATTACTGCACGCTCAACCATATTCTTCAACTCTCTAACATTGCCAGGAAATTGATAGGCCAATAAGCGTTTTATCACTGCTCCATCAATTTCATTAATGTTTTTCCCCATTACGCGGTTAAAATATTTCACAAAATAATCCAGTAGTAAAGGAATATCCTCTTTCCTTTCTCTTAGGGGATCAATATGAATAACAAACGAGCTAATTCTATGATATAAATCCAACCTAAAACCCTTTTCTGAATGCAGCCCTTCTATATTTTGATTGGTTGCTGCAATAATTCTTGTATCAAAAGGGATTTCAACGTTCGATCCAACTTTCATAATTTTTCTATCTTCCAAAACCCTCAAAAATTTGGTCTGAAGATTTAATTGCATATCGCCGATTTCATCAAGAAATAAGGTCCCATCATTAGCTGCTTCAAACCAACCCGTTTTTGTGTCCGACGCTCCTGTAAATGCACCTTTTGTATGTCCAAAAAATTCACTTTCGAATAATGATTCTGGAATGGCGCTACAATTTACAGCATAAAAGCAATTATCCTTACGATTGCTTAGGTAGTGAATTGCACGAGCCACCAATTCTTTTCCAGTACCACTCTCGCCAGTAATTAAAACCGATGTATTATCCGCTTTTGCAACCTTACTGATTAAATTGATTAAGTTTCTCATTTGAGGGCTATCTCCAATAATTTCATAGCCCATTGCTTCATAAAACTCTTTTGTAATTATTGAATAATTCCTCTTGATCTCTATCAAGCTTTTATTTAAATGGATAAATTTTTTGGTTCTTTCTATCGCACTTTCTACTTCACTAAGTCTAAATGGTTTTGTGAAGAAATCTAAAGCTCCCAATCGCATAGCATGGATAACTGAATCCATTTCACTATAACCACTTATCATGATAACTTCAATTTCTGGAAAGTCTTCTTTAATTTTTTCAAGAACATCTAAGCCACTCATTTCAGGCAGATTTACATCAACAATAGCAATATGGATATCATTAACTTCCATAATATTGAAAGCTTCAGATGGACTACCTGCCTTGAAAATTTTAAAGTTAGGGTCTATTAGAAATTCACTAAGCTCATCTCTAACTAGTTGCTCATCATCTAAAATTAATATTCTAAGATTACTTATCGACACCATTTTTATGATCTTTTACCAATAATTAATTCTTCTCAAAGTTTACTTCCTTTTTGCTACTTTCAAATTCATGAGGCAAAATTAATGTCATCTCAGTATACTCACCCTTTTTGCTATCCACTGAAATTCGGCCATTCATTTTCTGCACAATACCCTTGCTAATGTATAAACCTAAACCAGATCCAATACCAGATTGCTTTGTTGTAAAGAATGGTTCAAAAATATAATTCAGGTTATCTGGAGATATACCACAACCATTATCTTTGATAGAAATAAGCACCTTCTTGTCATCTAAGTTTGTTGCAATATTTATGTATTTATTTTCTGAACTTAAATCTTTAAACTTTTGCTCAATTGACTCATAAGCATTATTTAATACATCACCTATAACTTTCTGCAACTTATATTTATTTCCCATGACATAAAGGTCATCTTTAGATTCCTTAAAAGTCCATTCTATTTTACTATTCTTATATTGTTTTTGAGCTAAGCTTACAGCTATTTTAATGATATTATTTACATCGATTAACTCTTTGGTACTCTCTTTTTGTGAGGAGTTATAAATCCCAATTTGAGATAAGTATTTTTTAATCCGATCAATATCAACGAAAACCTGAGAACATTTTTCCCGAATATAATCTTCATCAATTTTATTCATAGACAAACGCAACAAAAGATTATCCATTATCATCGAAATCCCAGTTAGAGGTTGATTTATTTCATTAACCATGGAAGTAGCCATCTTTCCAAGAGACTCCAGCTCTGATTTTTTCAGCAACAGCTGACGATGAAAATCATTAACCTTCAACTCCTTATCAACTTTTTCCTTAAGTTCAATTGTGCTTTTTTCGAATTCTTTCTCCTGTCTCTTTAATCCTGTTATGATAGTTTTATATTCCGCTGTATCTTCTGCCAAATCGCCATCACTAGCTATTTCCATCATCATTCCACGAACACATTTCTTCTTATCTCCAATAATAGGATGCGCCGCTAAAACAATGCGTTTTTTCTTATTTTTTCTGGTAACAACAGACAATACCTCAAAGACAAATCTCTTCTCTAAATGACATGCCTTCAATACTTTCTTAATTTTCGAATCGTCTTCAAAGAATTGTAAAAATTCAACCCCTTTGGTCTTTTTCAATTCAGTGCATTCCAGAAAATTACAGGCAAATTCGTTCACGTAACTAAAATGATTGTGTTCATCTAACTCAAAAATAGCCTTATCGACATAAGCCTCATTTTCAAGACTTAAACTTTCCTTAAAAGTCATTTCCAATGCCTTTTCTTGCGAAAGATCACAAACCAAGCCAAACAAGTTTAAAATGTCTTCTGATTCATCATATTCACTATAAATCTCTATTTTGAAATGCTTTAGTGTTCCATCCGTGTAATTATATCGATGTTCAAATTCTATTTTTTGATTCTTTTGAGGAAAGTTTAATAACATCCTTTCTATAGCATTTCGATCTTCGATATGTGTTTTTAATTTTATCTGATCGAATAAACTCTGTTCCAAATCGCTAGATAATTCGTAAAGACGCATAAATTCATCCGAACCACGAATAATTTTTGAATAAGAATCCCATTCAAAGCTTCCGATACTAGTCTTTTTTTGAATTTTCCTTAGAACATCTTCCTTTTTAATTAAGGATTCTGTCATTTTTTTCCGATCAGATACATCGCGGCCTATCGCTAGAAAACAAGTATCCTCGAATTCGATTTTTTTGTAAATAGTCCATTCAAGACATACACAATTTCCATCAGAATTTACAAATGACTCTTCGAAAATAGTTACTCTATTCTTACCATTTAGATTCTCTACTCCTTTACTGATTTGTTCTTGCAAAAAAAGACTGATTTTTGACAAGGGATCCTTAACAATACCATCAATCGTATAATCAAAAAAATCAGTAAATGCCTTATTGGCAAAATCGACCCTTTTCTGGCTATCCATTTTCAAAATTAACTCCGATTGCCCTTCCAAAATCGAACGATAATCAGACGCCAAGTTGCGCAATCTGCTCTCTAAAAGATTTTTTTCCTGTAAAGCAATTGTTAACTTCTCATTTTGAGTCTCTAACAAACGCCTATTGGTATATAAATCAAGAAAAATATTTACCTTATTCAGCAATATTGCGGTATCAAAAGGCTTCATTATAAAGTCGACTCCGCCACATTTATAACCTTTAGATTCACTTTGTTTATCTAGAAATATTGCAGTTAGGAAAATGATTGGAGTGGATTTGTTCACAATACCACTTCTAATTTTCTGCGCCAACAAAAAACCATCCATTTGTGGCATTTGAACATCAAGAATAATAAGTGCATATTCTTTTTTTTCAATATCCTGTAAAGCTTTAATAGGCGACTGAATTAACTCCATACCAACCTCTAGCTTACCAAGTAAAGCTCTAAGTAGTTCAAGGTTTTCCGGACGGTCATCAACTATCAATAATTGAGGAGTAAAATCCAATTCCATAGGCTAAAAGGTTGAGTAACATGAACCAAAATAGAAAAAAAATACCCTTGCAGGGCATACCATTTTATTCCATGAGGCTTGTTTAATCAAAATTAAAACTAAACCAATTAATAATCAACCCCTTTATGATTAAAGCCCTTATAAACTACTTAAAAATACTGATATTAACGATCAACTATCCGAAAACGGGTACTAAGATTTTCTGGATGAGTAATTCACAATTGAAGAAATTGCTTGAATTAACTTGGGATATTTGAAGCGAAAGCCTGTATTTAAAAGGCGTTGAGGCAAAACCTTTTGTCCAGAAAGAAATACGTTTGCTCCATTTTTAAATAAAAAGCGAAGAACCGCTGATGGAACCCCAAAAATGGTTGGTCTATTTACTGTATTTCCAAGCTCTTTTGTGTAATCAAAATTTGATGTTAATTGAGGAGCAACGAGATTATAAACTCCAAGTATTTTAGTATTAGATATTGCATAGACATAGGCATTTATCAAATCATCAATATGGATAAAAGGAAAAGCTTGTTTGCCATCACCAAGTTTCCCTCCAAGTCCTATTCGAAATATAGGTAAGCTACGAGCAAGCACTCCCCCATGTCCACTTAGAATAATCCCTAATCTAAAAATAATTGTCCTAACATCTTTTGCCAATTTTTCAATAACAGGCTTCTCCCAATCTAAACACAAATTGCCTAAAAAATCATTTGAATAATGTGTACTCCATTCATCATGAGTGTGAATGGAATCGTATATACCCACAGCAGAAGTTGAAATTACTAGTTTGGGCTTTTTATCCATCAAAGCTATTGCACTTGTAAGATTTCGCGTTGTAAGCACTCGACTATCATAAATCCTTTTCATATTTTTGCTTGTCCAGCGACAAACAATAGAGGCACCTGCAAGATTAATGATCACATCACAATCGCCAATGTATTCCGACAAAGATTGAACTTCACCGTATAAATAAGAACGAGGAATCTTAAGAATATCCGCATGAAACTCCTTCTTTAGCCTTTCACTCAACTGCGAACCAACTAATCCAGAACTTCCAGTTATTCCTATTTTCATATTTCTAAATTTAAACAATAAAACCTGAAAAATCTCCTTCTAAAAATGTTCGCAATTCAGCGGTTGTTATTCTAACTTTAATCTTACCTCCCATTATATAGGAAATATTTCCTGTCTCTTCAGAAACGATTATCACATGAGAATCGGTAGCTTGACTCATGCCGATCGCAGCACGATGTCGTAAGCCTAAACTTCCAGGTATGTTACTACTATCTGTTACTGGTAATATACAACGAGCCGCAACAATTCTATTGTTTGCTATAATTAAAGCACCATCATGCAAAGGAGAATTTTTAAAAAAGATGGACTCTAATAAACTTGATGAGATTCGAGCCTTAAGGATTTGCCCTGTTTCTGCAAAACTAAATAAATCAGTACGTTTAGTGATTACAATTAATGCTCCCGTTTTTGTGTTAGACATGTTCTCGCAAGCTGCAACAATTGATACAACCTCTTCCTCTTTTACACCAACTTCTTCGAAAGAAAACCAATTATCTAAAGTAAATTTTTGACTGATATTATATCTGGAACCAACCAATAATAGAAAGCGTCTAACCTCTTGCTGAAACACAATTAGTAATGCAATTACCCCAACGCCAATAAATTTTCCAAGAATGTTACTTAAGAGTTCCATATTCAAGGCCGTTACAAACAACCAAATCAAATAGAAAAGGAATAGTCCAACAAAAATATTGATAGCCACAGTTCCTCTTGTTAGCATGTAAACCTGATATAGCAGAAAGGCTACCAAAAGAATATCAAGTATATCAAACAGTCCAAGAGTTATAAACGCTGTAGTCATTATTTTCTTTTAAATTCAGTCTTTAACAAAATTACAATTTTATTGGACATTTTTACTTTAATGATGCTTTGATCTTAGTATGCAAGCTTACACACTCAACAGCTTCTTTTACATCGTGCACACGCAGAATGTGCGCTCCACCATCCAAAGCCATCATATTTAAAGCTGTTGTTCCATTCAAGCTTGTTGTAGGATCTCCTCCTAAAAACCTATAAATCATTGACTTTCTGGATAAACCAATCAACAATGGCAAATCTAAATCTTTAAATTCTGGTAGTTTGCCCAATATTTCATAATTGTGATCTAATGTTTTTCCAAAGCCAAAACCAGGATCAAGAATTACATCTTTCACTCCATATTTATTCAATTTTTCAATTCTCACTCGAAAGAAATCAATCATTTCTCGCATTAAATTTTCATAAGTAGGATTGTTTTGCATGGTTTGAGGCGTTCCTTTAATATGCATCATGATGTATGGCACCTGAAGTTCAGCTATGGTAGCAAACATTTGATTATCCATCGTGCCTCCAGATATATCATTAACAATACAAGCTCCAAACTGATTCACTATCTCAGCTGCTATATCAGCTCTAAATGTATCAATTGATAATGTTGCCTCAGGAAACTCTTTACGAATACATTCAACAGCAGGAATCATTCTGGCTAATTCCTCTTTTGGTTGAACCAATACCGCTCCTGGGCGAGTCGAATAAGCACCCAGATCAATAATATCTGCACCTTCTGATACAATTTGTTTGGCACGTTTTAAAATAGAGTCAGTATTAATATATTGTCCTCCATCGAAAAATGAATCTGGCGTTAAATTCAAAATCCCCATAACCAAAGGCTTATCAAAATTAATTAATTTATCACCGCACTTAATGGACAGATTATCGCTGTTAAAAGAATTAGTTTTGTAATTTTGCATAATCAATTTTTTTGAACAAATTCCGCAGCAAAAGTAAAATAAAATACCATGGCTTGGCTGAAATTCTTATTTTTGAGGAGAAATTTCTAAAACAAATTATGAATAAAACAGAACAACAGTACAATACGATTATTAAGATCTGTACAGATATCTTCACTAAAAAAATGCATGATTACGGAACCGCTTGGAGAATTCTTCGTCCAAGTTCCATAACCGATCAAATATACATCAAAGCTCAACGAATCCGAAGTCTTGAAACCAAAGGCGTTAGTAAAATTGAAGATAATATTCGCGACGAATTTATCGGAATTGTGAACTATGCCATAATGGGAATAGTACAATTGGAACTAGGGCCTTCTGAAGAAGAACTTAATTCTGAGAAAGCTTTAGAACTATATCTTAAATATTTTACTGAAGCAAAAGAATTAATGGAAGCCAAAAATCATGATTACGATGAAGCTTGGCGTAGCATGCGAGTTAGTTCGTACACAGACTTAATTCTGATGAAAATTAACAGAACTAAGCAAATTGAAGATTTACAGGGAAAAACATTAATATCTGAAGGAATTGATGCCAATTACTTTGATATGATTAATTATTCTGTTTTTGGTCTTATTAAAATTGAATTCGAAAACGCTCAATAAATTCTAAAATATCATGAAAGTGGTACAATTTATTAGTCGCCTCTTAGTTGGCCTTCTATTTATTTTCTCTGGATTTGTAAAAGCCGTTGACCCTATGGGTTCGACCTTTAAATTCTCAGATTATTTTCTAGCCTTTGGTATGGATAGTTTTACAGGAATTGCTTTTCCTCTTGCTATCCTATTATCAACTCTTGAATTTACTGTAGGAGTAGCCTTGCTATTTAATGCTCGAATAAAAATCATAGCATATTTTGCTCTTATTTTCATGTTATTTTTTACGCCACTTACGCTTGTATTGGCAATAACAAATCCTGTATCTGACTGTGGTTGCTTTGGCGATGCTCTTGTATTGACCAATTGGGAAACTTTCGGCAAGAACATTATAATTCTAGCTTTAACGTTAATTGTATTTTTCGGAAGAAAAAAAATTGAAAAACAAGAAACAAGATTAGAACAAAACCTACTTCTTGTTTTTTCTCTTATTGTCTCTATTGGCATTTCTACTTATTCTTATCGCCATTTACCGTTAATTGATTTCCGACCTTACCATATTGGCGCTAACATTAGTGATGGAATGATAATTCCAGAAGGAGCTACTGCCGATGAATATCGAAGTCTTTTTAAATATGAAAAAGATGGTATCGTTAAAGAATTTGATGAAAGTAACTACCCTTGGCAAGATTCAACATGGAAGTTTGTAGATTCTGAGCAAATTAAAATAAAAGAAGGATACACACCTCCTATTCATGATTTTTCAATTTCGAATGAGATCGATGGAGATATTACCAACTCTGTTCTTTTAAATGAAGATTATTCATTTGTTTTGGTTTCGAAAGACCTTAGTAAAATCAATAAGACTTCTCATAAAAAGATAAGAGAATTATCCTATTTTGCTCTGGAAAATAACATTCAATTTATTGGGCTTACAGCCTCTGGATTTAGTGAAAAACAAAGATTCAAAATAGAACAAGATCTACCTTTTGAATTTTATGCGACAGATGAAATTCAACTAAAAACAATCATTCGTTCCAATCCGGGCTTAGTTCTATTGCAAAATGGAACAATTTTAAACAAATGGCATTTTAGAGATTTTCCTAAAGTAGAAGAATTAAAAGGAGATCTTGCGGCCCACTCAATTACGAAACATCAAACACTTAATATCAATCTATTTATTATTAGTATTACATCAACTTTGCTATTGTTGCTGGTTCTTTTCAGTTGGATAAGAATCCGTTATACAGGAGCAAAAAACAGATGACAGTTATGAGAAAAAAAATTGTTGCAGGAAACTGGAAAATGAACAACAACCTTCAAGAAGGTATTGTGTTGGCGGGACAAATCAATGATTTAGTTGAGAAAGCTGGGATTAATGGTGTAGATGTAGTTATTGGTACTCCTTTTATTCACCTAACTGAGGTAAACAAGATTGTT
Organism: Labilibaculum sp. DW002; assembly: GCF_029029525.1. Classification (NCBI taxonomy): domain Bacteria; kingdom Pseudomonadati; phylum Bacteroidota; class Bacteroidia; order Marinilabiliales; family Marinifilaceae; genus Paralabilibaculum; species Paralabilibaculum antarcticum. The sequence goes on from NZ_JAKJSC010000001.1 coordinate 995,614, forward strand.
GGTGATAAAGTTGGCGTTGCAGCTCAGAACTGCGCCGATGAAAAAAGCGGAGCTTACACTGGAGAAATATCAACCTCAATGGTTGCATCTACAGGAACTCAGTGTGTGATTCTTGGTCATTCAGAGCGTAGAAGCTATTATGGCGAAACGAGCGAGATCTTGGTTAAGAAAACTAACCTTTGTCTTGAGAATAAACTGACCCCAATTTTCTGTATTGGTGAAGTTTTAGAAGAGCGCGAGAGCGGTAAGCATTTTGACATTGTTAAATCTCAGATTGCTGATGGTTTATTTCATCTTTCTGCTGAAGATTTTGGAAAAGTTATATTGGCATATGAGCCAGTTTGGGCTATCGGAACAGGTGTAACAGCATCTGCAGATCAAGCTCAAGAAATGCATGCCTTTATTCGTAAAACTTTGGTTGAAAAATACGGTAAAGATGTTGCTGATAATTGCTCTATCCTTTATGGTGGAAGCTGCAAACCATCTAACGCTAAAGAGTTATTTAGTAACGAAGATGTTGACGGTGGACTAATTGGTGGAGCTTCGCTTGTTGCTGAAGACTTCATGGGGATTGTGACTGCTTTTTAGTAATGTAAATACCTTATAAAAAAGCCGGTACGATTGTATCGGCTTTTGTTTTTCGAAGTAGATTAATATAACTTACAATACAATCAACTAATATCAACACAATGGATTACATTGAATTGAAGTGCCAAATTCAACCATTTACGGAAGAAATAGCAGAGATCTTAATTGCTGAACTTGGAGAATTAGAATATGAAAGTTTTACTCAAAGTGATGATGCAGTAGAAGCATACATACAAGTTCCGTTATTTGATATGGAAGCGGTAAAACAAATTAGCTTAAACCATCTATCCAATGCTCCATTTACCCTAAGCTATTCGCACAAAACAATCGAATCACAAGATTGGAATGCTGTGTGGGAATCCAATTTTAACCCTGTTATTATTGCTGACCAAGTTGTTATTAGAGCCTCTTTTCATACTGATACTCCTAAGGTTCCTCACGACATCGTAATTGATCCAAAAATGTCATTTGGAACTGGGCATCATTCTACCACTTCATTAATGGTACAGTCCATTCTTGAAACTGATTTAACGGATAAAACAGTATTGGATATGGGCTGTGGCACTAGTTTATTAGCCATTTTAGCTTCACAAAGAAATGCTGCTAAGGTTGATGCGATTGACATTGACGAATGGCCCTACAAAAACTCTCTAGAAAACATTAAAAATAACGGAGCTAATAATGTTTCTGTTTTTCTGGGTGATGCTGCACTACTTGAAGGAAAGAAATACGACATAGTCCTTGCTAACATCAACAGAAATATCCTTTTAAACGACATGAAGCGTTACGTTGCTTGCCTACCAAAAGATGGCCAACTAATTATGAGTGGTTTCTACACAGAAGACTTATCGTACATTCAAGATGAAGCAAAAAAGAACAACTTAAAATACATAAGCCATAAAGTTGATTTGAACTGGGTAGCCGTTCGTTTCATAAAACAATAAACTCATTTATTTGCCGGTAGCTGTGAATCCTGATCTCTAGGATACAGAACCGGCATTTTACTTTCCATATTCCCTCAAATTTGTTAAATTGCCTTAGCAAATTTATCTATACCCGAAAATTCATTTACAATGAATAAGCTACTCCTATTTCTTGTTCTTCTTATAGTAACAAGCATATTGCCAAATACAATCACTGCTCAAAGCTTGAAGTCATTCCCTCATGATTCTCTTGAATTTCAGAATGAATTTCTAAAATTTATGGACCATCCAACCAAAAAAAAAGAGAGCAAAGAATTTAAAGAGCAATTTCCTGGTTTTTGGCTATCCCCAGAAATGACGGCAACTGAAAGGCAAAACATCTACAAAATATGCGATTTATTCTTACTTAAAAAAGCTAGGTCATTCCCAGATTTTTACAATTATTTTAAAAGCTTAATGCTTTTTCAGAAGCAAAACAGGGATAAAAAAGAATATGAGAATTGGGAACAAGGCTTATTGGGGCAAATAAAAAACAAAAAAAATAAACTAAGTGCCACTAAGGACTTCCTTGTTCAAACACAAAAATTATTACAGGATACGATTATCCACGAGTCTTACACCACAAAATGGAAAGCAAAGAACGCTAAATTCAAATTCCAATTTGATCAACAACTCATGATAAAATTTGATCAGGCAGACCTTTATTGCTTTGCCCAACGGGATAGTTCGTGCATATACAATACAAGTGGAACCTACTTGCCTTTTGAAAAAAAATGGATTGGTAATAAAGGTAAAATAACTTGGGAAAGAGCTGGAAAGGAAGCATCAGAAGAATATGCAACTTTTGATTCCTACACAATCAATACAAAAAAATCAACTTTTGAAGTTGATACTGCAAGCTATTACAACTCCACTCTTTTTCAAAATCAAATTAAAGGGAAAGTGTCAGAGAAGATGAATTCTGTAAAGAACCCTGAAAAAGCAATTTATCCACGCTTTGAGTCTTTCGAAAAAGAAATAATAATTGAAAAATTGTTCGAAAACTTAGATTACAAAGGAGGTATTGCCATTCACGGAGCAAAATTTCTTGGAAAAGGAAGTTCCGAAATTCCTTCAGTGATTGAACTCTCACGTCATGACACCTTATTTCTTCGAGCCACTTCTGAGCATTTTGCCTTTCAGAACGATCGTATCGTAGGTAAGGATACCGAAATTGAAATACTCATTGACACCTGTCAAATTTATCATCCAGGATTACTATTCAAATACTTCACGAATAAGAAAGAAGTAAATCTAATTCGAGATGGAGAGGGAATTGCTTTAAGTCCATATTTTAACACATACCACAATTTAATTATGGATTTTGGAATGTTAATTTGGAATATGGATGAGAACTTGATGCATTTCAGCAGTATGAAAGGCGCAACGAAACGACAGGCTCGATTCGAATCTATGAATTTTTTCAGTATCAATCGATTTATGAAAATTCAAGGAATGGATCAAGTAAATCCATTAGTTCTTCTGAAAAAGTATGCTGAATATTCTTATGTGGAGACCTTTACCGCTATGGAATATGCCAACTATATTAAGAAACCTGTTAATCAGGTACGACAACAATTATTGGGTTTATCTTTCCAAGGATTTGTAAGTTACAATCGAAATACTGACGAGGTCACTCTTAATCAACGCTTAACAGATTACATAAAATCGGGAATGGGATTGCAAGATTACGATGTAATACGATTCTCAACTCAAACTGAGAATAATGAAGATGATGCCACTCTAAGAATGGGTAACTACAACTTGGATATTAATGGGGTTAAACACATTGCAGTTAGCGATTCTCAAAACGTGGTGATTTTTCCAAAACATAAAAAAATCACCCTTAAAAAGAACAGAGATTTTCAATTTGATGGGAAAATAATGGCAGGATTGCTAGATATGTATGGATCAGATTTCTATTTCTCGTATGAAAATTTTAAAATCGACCTTGATCTTATCGATTCCCTTCAAATTAATATTGTAAATGATACCTTATCCAAATATGGTAAAAGATACACGAGCCAGTTAGGTAGTGTTATTGAAAAAATATCTGGTGACTTATTAATTGATGATCCAAACAATAAATCAGGTCGTAAGAACTTCGATGAATACCCAATTTTTAATAGTTCCGACTCATCATATGTTTATTACGACAGCAAAAATATACAAGACGGAGTCTATAAAAAAGAAGAATTTTATTTTAAGGTTGATCCTTACACCATCAACAATATAAATGATTTTGAAAAGGAAGACATTACTTTAAATGGAACATTCGTATCAGATAGTATCTTCCCAAACTTTAAAGAGACGCTAAGCATCAACGACGATAATTCACTTGGCTTTTATCATGCAACACCAAACACTGGACTACCTGTTTATGGAAAAGGTGTGTTTACAGATACCATTCACCTATCGAATGCAGGTTTGAAAGGAAACGGTAGCCTAAACTATCTTACCTCGATAACCAAATCGAAGGAATTTGTGTTTAGGCCAGAAATAATGACTACAAAAGCTGAGAGTTTTGAGTTAAAAGAACTTGCCTCACACATGAACAATCCAGAGGTAAATGGGGTGGAAATTTTTGCAGAATGGTATCCTTACAAAGAAGAACTTTACGTAAAAAGTACTGCATTACCTCTTGACATGTATAGAAAATTGGCATCACTTGCGGGTACCTTAAAAATTACACCAACAGAAATTACTGGTGTAGGAAATATGGAATTGGTAAATGCAGAGTTGAACTCGGAATATTTTACCTATACGCCTAAAACGATTGTTGCAGATACGGCAAGTTTTAAAATTAGAAATGCAGAAACAGAAGGTTATGCATTTGAAAGTAATGATGTAAGAGCATACATTGACTTTAATACACGTACTGGAAAATTTGAGAGTACCAAAGAAGGTAATTTGAGTAGATTCCCTACCAATCGATACATGTGTTATATCAATAACTTTGGATGGGAAATTGATGCCCAACAACTTGTTTTTGGTAAAGAAGATGAAAGTATGTTAGCCAATTTATGGGAGCAAGATAATATGGAGTCTTTGCCAGAGCTTGCTTACAATGAATTCATTTCTACAAGCATGAAGCAGGATTCTTTAAGTTTCCTAACACCTTTTGCTCGTTACAGTGCAATAGATCATAGTATAAAAGCCAAATTTGTTTCAAAAATTGATGTTGCAGATGCAAGAATTTATCCTGATAAGGGAGATGTCAACATCGAGAATGAAGGTATTATGCAAACACTCCGGAATTCTACGGTAAGTGCTGATACGATTAACGACTTTCATAAAATATTTAATGCAACGATTAATGTACATGGCAAGAATTCCTATTCAGGATCTGGAAATTACACATTCATCGATGCACAGGAAAAAGAACAAGAACTATTTTTTGATGTAATTGATGTGGACAGTTTAGGACAAACAATTGCAATGGGAAATTTATTGGAAGATGACTCTTTTACCTTAAGTCCAGACTTTGATTACAAAGGAAAGGTTAGATTAGAAGCAAAAGAAAAATCACTATTCTTTAATGGTCAGACGAAGATTCATAACCAATGCGAAACAATTGGTGATAACTGGCTTGATTTCTCTTCTAAAATTGATCCAAAAGACATTTACATTCCAGTTGATTTGTATGTAACAGATGATGAGAGTTTGAAGCTATACAATAGTTTTTTCCTAACCAATGACTCCATTCACATCTACTCCTCCTTTCTATCTAGACGTATTTTTTATACTGATAATGTCCTATTAGAGGCCAAAGGATTTTTGACATTCAACTCTAAATTGCAAGCCTATCAAATTGGTAGTAAAGATAAATTACAGGATATAGATGCAACAGGTAATCTGCTTACTTTTTACCAGAACAATTGCAACATGAGCGGTCAAGGCTCAATTGAATTAGGTGCTGAACTAGGACAAATAAAGCAAATTTCGGCAGGAAAAATAGAACACGACTTAACAAGTGACATTGTAACTTTAGATCTTATTTATGGTATTGATTTCTTTATGAATGAGCAGGCCATGAAGATTATGGAGAACAGCTTTTCACAAGCCAATTTAAAATACAATAGGCTTAATGCTGAGACCTATACCCGCAAATTGGCTGAAATAATGGGCCGAAAAAGAGCCGAATTGGCAATGAAAGAGGTAGATGCAAATGGAATATTTAAAACGCTTCCTCACGAACTGGCTCATTCGCTTTACTTCAACAATCTCGATTTTATTTGGGACAAAGAAAGAAAGGCATACCAATCGATAGGTGAAATTGGACTTGGAAACATTAACGATAAACAAATCAACAAAAGTGTAAAAGGGAAAATAGAACTTGATAAAAAGCGTAGCGGCAACCGTTTAAGCATTTATCTTGAAATTGATAAATCAACTTGGTTCTTCTTCCAATATCATCATGGAGTAATGTTTGTTTTAACTTCAAATGAAGAGTTCAATAATATTTTACATGAAATGAAAGAGGATAAACGAGAGTTTAAAGATCCACTAAAAAAGAATCCTTACTCCTATATTCTTGCCCCCCGATCGATGAAAACTAAATTTAAGAAACGATTTAATTTATAAATGCATTTCATAACAAAGCCACAAACTATTAAGTTCGTGGCTTTGTTGCATCAACTGTAAAATCAGCTGTTTAATTTTATGATTTCTACTCTACAATCTCTTGTACACGGCCTACTTGCCCGTCTTCTAATCGTACTTTAATACCATGTGGATGAATCGACGAATTCGTTAATAAATCTTTTACAACGCCTTCTGTTAACTTTCCACTTCGCTGGTCGGCCTTTAAAACAATTTTAACCGTAACACCTGGCTTGATATTCTCTCTTCTTGTTCCTTCGTTCATTTCTATATTTTTAGATAATGCTATTTTCATTTGATCTCTTCTATGTAAAAGTAAAGCCTTTTTGCGGATTATCATATTATCGATAAGATAATTCAAATTTAGTGCTTAGCTCCCTATTCGCTTGGTTGCAATTATCATAAAGGATCTTTACTTTCGTAGACATCCCAAAACACAATATCCAAAACATGAAAAAACTACTTTTTTTAATAAGCATAGTATACCTTTTCTCATCTTGCACAAACAACAATTCGAATATAAAACTTGTTGATGCAAGAAAATTTGACATAACAATTGACGATAAGAAAGTAAGCCTTTTTAAGCTTCAAAACACAGAAGGAGCAACTTGCCAAATAACCAATTTTGGAGGCCGAGTCGTTAGCCTTTGGGTGAAAGATAAAAATGAAAAATATACCGATGTAGTTTTAGGATATGACAATATTGACGATTACCAAAAAGCAAGTGCGCAATACATAGGAGCTAGCATTGGAAGGTTTGCAAACAGGATCGCTGAAGGCAAATTCAACCTAAACGATAGCACTTTCATTCTCACTAAAAATAATGGCGACAATCATTTACATGGTGGCGTAAAAGGATTACACAATGTAGTATGGAATGCTACTCTTCTTTCCGAATCGGAATTGCAATTGAATTACTTGTCTATAGATGGTGAAGAAGGATATCCTGGTAATCTTGCAGTTATGCTAACTTATCGTCTTAGCGATAAAAATGAGCTGCAAATTTCCTATACTGCAACTTGTGACAAGGACACTCCTATCAACCTAACGCATCATTCCTTTTTTAATTTAAATGGTGCAGGCAATGAGGAAATAACTGATCATCTTTTAAGTGTAAATGCAGATATGTACCTACCAATAAAAGAAGGAGGCTTGCCAACAGGAGAAATTCATTCAGTGATAAATACACCATTCGACTTTACAAATGTTAAATCAATTGGGAAACATATTAATGATAATAACGAGCAACTAAAGCTTGGGAATGGTTACGATCATTGTCTTGTATTAAAAGGATCGGGAATTCGGTTTGTTGCCAAAGTTAGCTCACCTAAATCTGGTATTTATATGGATGTAATTACAAATGAACCAGGCATGCAACTATACACAGGCAATTATTTAAACGAGAAAATTCACATTGGAAAAAATGGAAAAGCTTATAAAAAAAGAACAGCTCTTTGCTTAGAAACCCAACATTTTCCTGATAGTCCAAATCAATCTCACTTCCCTTCTTGTATTTTAAAAGCAGGAGAAAGCTACTCTTCATATTGCACCTATCAGTTTGGATTAGAATAGTGAAGAAAACAACATTCTAATCATAAATTAACAATACCGTTAAATTGAATTTGTTTTTTTGATTATCTTTATCAAAACATAATTCTTATTTCCTGTATAACTTAATTCGAGATTAAAATGGAAGCTTCATCCTATCAGGTACTAAAAGCTAGTTTTTCTACCAATGAGCACATCTATTTTTCGTACACTAAACTCAGCTTTCAAACGAATATTTACAGTATAATTGTACCTATTGTAATTCTACCAATTTTGCTTATATCGAGTTCTCTTAATCTTTATAATGCTCAAAGAAATGAAAACGATATGGAAATACTATTTTTCCTCGGTACACTTATTATATCAATCGTTCTTGTTATTCTATCTTGGAGCCAGTATAACAAAGGAAAAAAAATAGATGGTAAAGAATATTATTACAGCCAAATTAAGAATCTTCGATTAAAAGAATGGAAACGAAATGCCAGATTAGCTTTCGAATTTGAAGATGGCACAAAGCATAAATTATATGTAAAAAAAGGTGAAAACTTTTCTCAATTTATTAGAAATCTAAATTTTGCTAATGTTAAACTAGCCTAAGAAGCAATTAAATCAATAAAAACAAGGTTCTACTTTCTAATAATAGAAAGCAAAAATTTGCTTATTTTTATCTGTACAGATAAACACACCTTAGCAAATTACATATGCCAAAATATCAGTTCCTTAATAGAGATTTAAGTTGGTTGTCCTTCAATAAACGAGTTCTTGAAGAGGCTGCTAATGCAAATCTTCCTCTTTACGAAAGAATAAAATTCCTTGCAATTTACTCTTCTAACCTCGATGAATTTTATCGAGTTCGTGTGGGAACATACAAGCGCTTTACCGAATTGCCTGCTGAAGACAAGTCAAATTTAAGAGAAAATCCAGATGCAATTCTAAAAAACATCAACGCCGAGGTGGATCGCCAACAAAATAAATTTGGTCAGATTTTTACTCAGGATATTATACCAGCTCTAAAAGAGAACAATATAATTCTCTATCGTGACGAAGAACTATGTGATGAACATCACCAGTTTGTTAAAGATTTCTTTCTCGACAATTTATTGCCACACGTGCAACCAATGCTTTTACTCAAAAAGCAAATACAACCCTTTCTACAGAATAATGTAGTATACATTGCAGTGAAACTCTTTAAAAAGCGAAGTAAAAAAGAAGAAGAAGGTGAGCCGAAGGTTCGCAGATCACGATATGCAATTATAAAAGTTCCGAGTCATCGTTTTGCTCGTTTTATTGAATTGCCAGAAAAAGATGGTAAGCATTACATCATGTTTCTAGATGATATCATTAAGAAAAGGATGAAAGTTTTGTTTCCTGGCTACAAAATTGATTCAAGTTATAGCTTTAAACTAAGCCGAGATGCCGATTTATTAATTGAGGACGAATACTCTGGAGACTTGATTAAAATGATTGAAAACAGTCTAAAAAAGCGAGAGATTGGTACTCCTTCCCGCTTTTTATATGATGAAAGCATTCCTAAAGATTTTTTAAAATTCTTAAAAGATTCCTTTAATCTTGTGGGCAATAACATGGTTAAGGGGGCTCGCTATCATAATTTTCAGGACTTCTTTGGATTTCCAAATCCTAATCACCCCGAATTGGAGCGGGAATCGACTCCACCTATAAAAGTGAAAGCTTTACAAGTGAACAAATCGATATTTAAAGTCATAGGTAAAAAAGATCATATTCTCCATTTCCCATATCAATCATATGAGTATGTCATTCGCTTTTTGAATGAAGCTGCTCTTGATCCTAAGGTAGAAGAAATTAAGGCCACACAATATCGAGTTGCTGAGAATTCTGCTGTTGTAAATGCATTAATTAATGCAGCCCTGAATGGAAAAAAAGTAACTGTTCTTGTTGAATTAAAAGCAAGATTCGACGAAGAAGCTAATATGAATTCGGCAAGAACAATGACGAAGGCTGGTGTTAAAATCATTTACAGTTTGCCAGGGCTAAAAGTTCATGCAAAAATTGCTTTAGTCATCAGAAAAGAAGATAAAGAGGACTACGCCTACTTAAGTACAGGAAATTTTAATGAAAAAACGGCTCGTATTTATGCTGATCATGGATTATTTACTTCTGATGAGCTTATTATATCTGAACTAAAGCAGCTTTTTGATTATTTGGAAAACCAAACTCCTGGCTACGAGTTCTCTAAACTTATGGTAGGTAAATTTAATTTGCGCTCTGGACTTGCAGCTTTAATTGACCAAGAAATTGAAAATGTAAAAAACGGTGGCAAAGGACATATCATTCTTAAGATGAATGGCCTTCAGGAAAGAAACATGATTACTAAATTATATGAAGCTAGTGAAAAGGGAGTAAAAATAGATTTAATAATTAGAGGTATTTGTTGCTTAAAGCCTAACAAAACTTACGCAAAAAACATTAGGGTAATTCGTATTGTTGATCAGTACCTAGAGCATGCGCGTGCCTTTTATTTCCATAACAAGGGAGAAGACTTATTGTATTTATCATCAGCCGATTGGATGAATCGAAATCTTCACAGAAGAATCGAGTGTGCTTTTCCAATACAGGATCCTAAAATCAAAAAAGAAGTCTTAGATATTATCAAAATTCAATTGAAAGATAATGTAAGCGCTCGCATTTTGGATAGCAAACTAAATAACCTTCCAATACCATTAAATGGAAATGAAAAATTAATTCAATCTCAATTAGAAATTACCCAATACCTAAGCAAGAAAGAAATTGTTAGAAAGCCCAAAACAAATGTATAAAAATCAGATCCAATAATAAACAAAACCCCACAGCCCATGAAACGACTTATTCTTGTTCGACATGCTAAAACAGAAGTAATTCGATACGATATTACTGACTATCAGCGAAGCCTAAAAGAGAGAGGAATTAATGACTCAAAGTTGATTGCTAACAAGCTGTTTTTAAAAGATATTATTCCTGGTTTAATAATATCGAGCCCTGCTAACAGAGCTATAGAAACTACTCTATTATTTGCGGATATTTTAGGATATCCGACAGAAATGATAGAAAAAATTGATGATTTGTATGATGGCTTTACAACGCAGGAATTCTTAGGCATGCTTGATCAATTAGGAAAAGATCATGAAACAGTTATGATTGTTGGGCATAATCCTACTATTGAATACTTGGCATTTAATCTGACCGAAGAATTTTACGAAGCAGTTCCAACTTGTACCGTAATTGGTATTGAGTTTAACATCGAAGAATGGAAAGATATTGAGGTTAGAACTGGAAAACTTTCCTTTTATGAATATCCTAAAAAATATAAGGAAGCCTAGGCTATTGAATTTATTTCAAAGTTGTAGGTAATACTTTAAGATCAAAAGATAAATTTTGAGATAAAAATATTAATGATTATTAGCTGTTTAGCAGCCTCTTACTTGTTTGTTAAGTTGGTATATAAAGACGTATCACCATTTTAAAAGTTGAATTTTGGATCACCTTGATAATTTCTTCATTATTTCTATTTTCTATTTATCCATTTATTCTTGTGTTTACAATGTTTTATGAATCTAACACACCAAATAGAAAATTCAACTCAGAAAATTGGAAATTAAACGAGAGCCAAAGGATAGAATTAATTGACGATTTAATCGAAAAAAAAACAACTAGCTAGCTTATTGGAAAAAGAAGTGATTGATTTACTAGGAGAACCATTAACAATTTGTGGTTATTTTTTTAGCTCAGGAAGAGACATGATATATTATTTAGGTCCAAATAGAAGTCTCATAGGTATAGATAGTAAGTGGTTATTAATATGAATGGAAAATGATCATGTGAAAAAATACGAAATTCGGATTGATTAACAACGTACTACCTACAACAAAAGCAAAATTTTCATGGGCGTTGATGTGCAGTCCGAAAATTTAGTGCAATTAATCCAGACGAGTCGGGATTAGCAAGCCAATTCAATTGGGTTTGTAAAATTATAATAAAGTAAATTTAATCGGCTTGCTTACTTGGCGCATTGATAAGCTAACTGTAAACGATCTCCCTGTACATACAATAAAGAAATGAACGAAATATCAACTCAATACTTTGTTGACAGAAAAGAATGGAGAAAGTGGCTCGAAACAAATTTTGAGGCCAAAGATGATATTTGGTTAGAATATCCATTAAAGAAGACAGGTAAGGAACGTATTTTGTATAATGATGCGGTTGAAGAAGCCCTCTGTTTTGGATGGATTGACAGTACTCTTAAATCATTGAACGAAGAGACTACTATTCAAAGGTTTTGTAAACGAAGAAAAAACTCGACTTTCTCACAGCCAAACATAGAACGCTTGAAGTGGCTCTTTGAGAACAACTTGATTCACAAGTCAATTGAGAACAACGTTTTAAAAACAATTCAACAAGAATTCGTTTTTCCGAAAGACATAATAAAGTACTTAAAGTCGGAAAAAGCTGTTTGGCAGAATTATCAAAATTTTTCAGAATCATACAAACGAATCAGAATTGCATACATTGCCTGTGTAAGAAAAAGACCTGATGAATTTAATAAACGCTTGAAAAACTTCATTGAAAAGACGAAAGAAAATAAGCTGATTAAAGGCTTTGGTGGAATTGACAAGTACTACTGACAATAAAAACTAAGGCCAAAATACACTTTCTACCATCTGGCTATCAGTCACTTGAATGGATTTTCGCTTTTAATTATGCTTGGTTTATGTTAGAATAAAAGTGCGGTAACAGTAAATAATAAATGTAAATAGATTTGGTCAGGTAGCAGCCATAAATCACCATCGTAAGCATGCGAGACCGTAATCCTCTTGGGAGTGATTACTGCCTCCCAAAGATAATTTTACCCTGATTATCTAGAATCAACTTCCCATTTACTGTTTCCTGCGATTGTGGATCTTTAAAACCTTTAATTAATCCAGTTTTTCCTTGTGTGGCCAGTGATTTTATTTGGGCTTCAGTTAATTTTTTATCCATAAATACAAATGGCACAATAAACTTACAACCATTCCTGTAATTGGAACATCCGTAGGCAGCGTTTCCTTTTAACAAACTACCTGTTTTACACACAGGACAAGTCCAAACTTCTGGCTCATCTCCAATAAAATCGATACTAAAATCTGGAGCGAAGGCTAGGTGTCCATTTTGCTTTTTCCCATCAATCTCAAATCCTTTTATTTTAGGCGTTTTTTGTTTTAAAACTAAGGCTTCCACTTGTTTGTCGGTTAGCTTTTTACCTGCATATTCAAAAGGAATTCTAATTTTACAATCATTACCCCAATTGGTGCATCCCCAGGCAGATTTGCCTTTTAGAATTTTACCTTCCTTACATTTCGGGCAAGACAGTTCTTTCTTTTCTTTTGGCTTTGCTTTTGCTTCTGCTTTTTTTCTGGCTTTTTCTTTTTCTTCATCAATCACTTCTATTTGACTGATATTTTTGCGAGACTTCACATCCCAGACAATGCCAACAACCATTTGCTTCAATTCAAGCATAAATTGATCTACTTCATATTCTCCTTGCTCAATATCTCTCAGTTTCTTCTCCCACATACCTGTCAATTCAGCTGATTTTAAAAGTTCATTCTGAATGGTATCGATTAACTGAATACCCGCAACTGTTGCAACAAGTCGTTTCTTCTCTTTCTTGATGTATTTACGTCGGAAAAGTGTTTCAATGATATTTGCACGCGTTGATGGACGTCCAATACCATTTTCTTTCATCAGCTCTCTCAACTCATCATCATCAACCTGCTTACCAGCTGTTTCCATAGCACGCAGCAATGTCGCTTCTGAATAATATTTAGGTGGTTGTGTTTGCTTCTCGGCTAAATCAGGTACATGTGCTCCACTCTCTCCTTTTTCAAAAACAGGTAAAATTGTCCCTTCTCCTACATTACTATCCTTCGAGAAAAGCACGCGCCAACCTGGCTCTACAATTTGTTTTCCTGTTGCCTTAAAATCAATATTTGTAACCTGCCCTAAAACTGTTGTGTGACTAACTTTACAGTCAGGATAAAACACAGCTATAAAACGACGCGTTACCAAATCGTAAACTTGTTTCTCCTCGTATCGTAATCCTCCTGGTTGAACTCCTGTAGGAATAATAGCATGGTGATCGGTAACCTTTTTATTATCAAAAACCTTTTTAGATTTACGTAATTTTTCGCCCAATAAAGATTCAGTAAACTCCTTATATGGGGTCAATTTCTTTAGAATTTCCGGAATCTTCTTATAAATATCATCAGTAAGATATGTGGTATCAACCCTTGGGTAAGTCGTTAATTTTTTCTCATACAAACTCTGAATAATACGTAAAGTTTCTTCTGCGGACAAATTCAGTTTTCTGTTACAATCAACTTGTAAAGACGTTAAGTCATAAAGCTGTGGTGGTAATTCTTTCCCTGCTTTTCTTTCAAAAGAAACAACTTCAAAAGGTTCTGTTTTTATCTTACTAAGAAACTCAACACCTTCCTCTTTCTTATCAAATCGCCCTCGCGTTGCTGAAAAAGTAACATCACGATATACTGTTTTAAGTTCCCAATAATTCTGAGGAACAAAATTATCGATTTCTTTCTGTCGATTTACAATCAAAGCTAAAGTAGGAGTTTGCACACGCCCTATTGAAAGAACATTCTTACCACTACCATACTTAAGGGTAAATAATCGAGTTGCATTCATCCCTAAAAGCCAATCTCCAATTGCTCTCGATGAACCAGCTGCATATAAACGATCAAATTCTTTACCTTCTCTTAAATTTTCGAATCCTTCACGTATTGCCTCTTCGGTAAGAGATGAAATCCATAAACGCTTAATTGGTACATTACATTTTGCTTTATGAAGTACCCAACGCTGGATCACTTCTCCTTCCTGACCAGCATCACCACAGTTTATGACTTCTTCAGCCCCTTCGATCAATTTCTCCAGAACATCGAACTGCTTTTGAACACCGGTATCATCAATTACTTTAATAGCAAAACGTCCCGGAATCATTGGTAAATCATTTAAATGCCAATATTTCCAATTAAGATTGTATTCACCAGGTTCTTTAAGTGTACACAGGTGCCCAAATGTCCAAGAAATCTGATAACCATTTCCTTCATAGTATCCATTTTTCTGACTTTTAGCCCCTAAAATCATTGCAATTTCACGTGCAACACTTGGTTTCTCGGCTATACAAACTTTCATCCGTTAATCTTCTAATTTTTTAGGCTAGGTATTCCTGACTATTCAATCTATAACTTCTAATTATGTCTACAAAAATAATGGAATAAGTAGTTTTTACTATTACTACTATCAAATTTATTTTTTATCTACATTAACCCATTTCTCTATCATCATGAACAAATCCATTTTCGAAACAGGTTTCGAGATATAATCATTCATTCCTGCTTCTTTTGATTTGGTCTTTTCATCACAATAAGCATTAGCAGTCATAGCTATAATCGGTCTTTTAAAACCATTTTCTCTTAGCGCTACAGTTGCCTTGTAACCATCTATTATGGGCATTTGTAAATCCATAAAAACCATCAAGACGGAATCTTTGTTCTGAAGATAAAAGTCAATCGCTTCTTTCCCATTTTTAACCCAATCGGTTGGGATATTGTCCATCTCTAGCAGGCGCGATATAATCTTACCATTTACAAAATCATCCTCAACCAATAATATTCGGCCATCTTTCAAATCTGGCTTTTCGTCATTCATTTTTTTCGCTTTTTTTATCTGCAAAACTATTTAAAACATATATTTAAATTCAATTGAGAATATATCATCTTCAACTGAGTGACTAAAATTAGCTGTTACCACCATTAACTTATAAGGTGTTAACCAAAATCCACCACCATAACCATGATGCCATTCATTCGATTTCTCATCTTCAACCCATACACGACCAAAATCATTAAATCCAAGAATTCCAAATTCTCCGTTTAACAAATAGGACTTAAAACGTGCAAGACGAAGTCTCAAATCTGTATTTTGATAAACCATATCATCTCCTGCAAAACGTTCTTGTCGGTATCCTCTTAAATTCGATTTTATGCCCAATCTATTTGCCTGCGCAAAAGAGTAGCCTTTTGTATTGTGTGCAGCACCGAAGCGCATGGCTAAAATGGTTCGTTGTGGCCTGCCAAAACTCAAGTACATTCGTAAATCGGTTTCCATTTTTTGAAAATCACGATCATTATCTTTTAATCCATTATAGTATTTCCATGAAGACGACCAGTAAATACCTCGCGAAGGAACTATCTTATTATCACGAGAATCCCACAAATAGCTTACCTTAAGACCTACATATTTTCTTGTGCTAAAATCTGTTAATGAATTTAAATTGTTATCCAAATTTGAAAAATCGGTAACAAATCGATCTGGTGTGGCCTTTAATTTTAATTGCTGATAAAAGGCACCAATGGCAATACTGTGATTTTTACCAAGCCATCTCCTAAAGCTAGAATTAAACTCAAATCGAGCCATTCTGATTCTATTGTAACGATCATCATCACTTTTGATGTTCTTTGTCTCATTTCCTAAACCATAATAATACCCTTGAAAATTTGGCGTATTGTAATGCACGTCAGTTAAGAAATCCGTTTTTCTATAAACCTCTCTAAATTCTCCTGAGTATTTTACTTCGACAGAAGGATATGCAAAAGCATAATTGGCAATAAATTTATGCAGTGCTCCATATGGTTCTTTATTATATCCTTGTTTTTTTACATTTACTCCTGCACCTAAAATCAATCCATCGTCACTTACAAAATTAAGGTTCACGCCAGGACTTACCACATCGTATTTAAAGGATTTACGATCGTAGTTATTTACTTCAGAACTTTTCCCCAGTTTATTCTTAAACTGTCCCTTCCCTTTAATATTTGTTTTCTTTTTGTCGTATAAACTTAGATTTCGTCTTTTGGTATCCTTCAGCTTAAATTTATCTTTTCCTTTTCCACCAATAATTCTCAATTTTATTCCATTCTCTTTATTTCCTTTCAATTCAAACCTATCTTTTCCATCTAATCCAAAGATTCTAACCTCATTGGTCTCTTCTTTCTTAAATGTTCGACTGTATAGAAGATCCTTCTTATTTCCTTTTTTGCTTAATCGATGTGTCTCGACTTTTAATCGTCCATCGGCCAACCAGTTAATATCAAATTGTTCCTGATCATTTGTTCCGACAACATCCACATCCTTTGCCAAAAAAGAATAAAATTCTTCAGCTAAATCTGTCAATTGTTCTCTTCTAGCTTTCAATTTCGCTGTTATTTCCAGTCCTGATATTTCATATACTTCAATTGGCAAACCTTTAACCGATTCTTCAATTACCTCATCAGATAATTTCGATTTCAGTTCTTCAGCCATAGCAATCCAATCTTCTTTTACTTTGGATTGTAAAAAGTTACGATCGAAATAACGCGCGTTAAACCCTAGGCCAACCACATTTTCAACAATCGAATCGAAAACTTGAAATTTTGGGATCAACCATTTACGACGCATTACCTTAGGAATTACACCATCGCTATAAAAAAATACTTGATCTCTATCCCTAGGTATTGGTTTTGCAATGATCTTACCCTCTCTCTCAAAGCTTGCCCAACGCCACTGGTCATCATGCCTATCCCAATCATTTAGGAAAATATCGAACAATCGCGCTCTAAGGACTGCTGTTTCATCAATTCGCAAATCTGAATTCTTAAATCTTTTGGCAAGTAATTTATCCGTACTCAAGATACTTTTGGAATTACCAAAATTGTCCCATCCAGACATATCTCCTTTAGGTCGTTCTTCAAACAAGAAAAGTTCATTCTTAAAATTATCTTGATAAATTCCCAAACGCGGGTCATCAGGCACATACACAATCTTAGGATTGGTATGATAAACGCCAACTGCATTAGCCATTTTTGGAACTGCTAAAGCTGCGTAAGGATAAGATTCTGAAATTCCGTCTTGTACTATTTTAGCAGCTAAAGTTCCTTGAAGACCGGCTGGAATAGCTTTTTCGGTGTACTTCTCAACTGATCGCAACACATATTGCTTTCCATCTTTAGCTTCCAATCTTAAGGAGCGAGTTTGTTGTCCTCCTCCTCGTTTAATTATTTTCAATCCGCCCTTTTCTTTTCCAATATCAAAAACAGGAACCTGAATTGGCGTTTCCCATTCCCTTCGATAATTCGTACCAAAAAACTTTAACTTTAATTTACTATCTGTTTTATAAAGCTGACTTGCTGCAATGGTAATTGTACTATCTGAAAAACAAATCTCTTTGTACTTTTCAAGTAAATCTTCAGCAGTAGGTACATCTTTGGTATATAATTTCTCACGATAAGCTAAATGCTCTTCTTTATTTCCATTCTCACCCACCGTCCAGAACTCTAGCCAAACTTCATTATTCGAATAAAAATTTAAACGTGTGAACCCAACTTCACGCAAAGCCACATCCATTTTTTTCTGAGATACGTATTCACTTTTGCTTCCAGAACCAGATACAATAAAAAATGATCCATCTTTTTTAGCAAATTGCAGGCTATTATCGTGAGCAGAAACACTTATCAAATTATCGTGCCCAACACCAATTTTACGTGCCATATATCGCATTTGCTTGTAAAAAGGGTAAGCAAAGTCTTGAGGTGTTCCGAACAATTTACGATACAATTCAACAGGACCTGGGAAAGCAAAATTACCGCCATGATTTCCTGCACTATAAACGGGATGGTGCGAAGCAAAAACAATCTTCTTGTTCTTATTCCTCTTTATTGCATCGCTAAGTAATATTAAAAAGTCAGACGTATTCTCTAATCCACATTCGGCCTCTGGCTTATCTCCTAAATGCAACCACCATTGAGAATCAACAATTAGCAAGACAACTTCATCTGTTAAATCAATTTCTATTGGCCCAGGACATCCACCTGATGGAAGAAAAACATCTCCTCTATCAAGATAATCCTCAACAAATGTTTCTAAATTCATTAAGGCTTCCCAACCATGCTTTCTGCCCTGATTCCATTCTTTCTCTCCTGGAATAAAAATTAGCTCTCCAGAAAAATCTTTAACCGAATTTAGTAAACTCACTAAATGTGGATCTCCTGAATCGATTTCTTCAACAGTTTCTTTTGCATACTCTTTCGAAATTGAATTTCCTAAAAATACAACTGTTCCTTTTTCATTCACCTCATTCATTTGACGCTTCAACATATCGATGTTCGCATCGATAATCGGGCCTTCTCCAATATCGCCAACAAAGAAGATCGAATGATCAAGTAAAACCTGAGAAGGTTTCTGCGTCAGATCCTTTTTTTGTGCAAAAACAGCTGCCGCTGATAATAATACACAGATATATATAATAATTATTCTTTTCATGTGTAATCGTATTTTTTCAAATTACAAGAGCATTCGCACAACTACTTCAAATAATTGAATTCATAAATATTAGCCTTTGATCCTTTTCCTTCATTGGATATAAACATACGTCCATCAGGAGCAAAACAAATACCTTCTGGTTGACGAAATAACTTCCGTTTTAATTTCACAATCGCCAAGAGTTTTCCTTCTGGATTTAAAACGACCAACAATTTTCCAACCGAACCAATAACATATAAATTCCCAGTAATTGGATGTACAGCAATTGCAGAAGGCTGAAAAGTAACATCTCCTTCGGAAGGATTTACTTTCTCCAATAATTTAACTGAAAATATCGTATATGCATTAAATTCTAGGGTTTTTCTTATTTCATCCTGATCAATTAAGAATCTTGGAGCATCGGAGATTTTATTTTCACCTGGATAAAATTCATAAATTGCTCTTTTCCCTTTTAATTTTCTATCATCTCCAGGACTCCCCTTGCAAGCAACCAACAAAGAATTATTTTGGGCATCATAGGCCAAACCTTCGGTATCATTTCCTGCATCGAGAACAGTTTTGCTTTTTACTGATTTAATATTCTTTTTTCGAAAATGATCCACTTCAAATATCGCACCATCAGACCGCAAAACATACACCTTATCACCAATTAATTCTATCCCTTCATAATCACCAGATTTATCAAAATGATACTTCTTAGATATTTCTTTTTTCTCCAAATGATATTTATAGATTATCCCCTTTTCATCATTAACGCACAATAAACTATGATCATTATAATAGGTAAGTCCAGATATTTCACGTAAATCCTCTTTTAATTCAAATTTCTTATCTGCCTCATAAATGGCATAAGGAAATTTATACCCTTCCTCTAATTCATAAATCATTTTGAACTCTTCTGCTTTTTGAGCACAGGAAGTATAAAAAGTAAGAACAGCAATTAAGCATAGGCTAAAAAATAAATATTTCATCATTATTTTCAGGTCTGTATAAAAAATTGATCGGGAACATAAAATTACACAAATAAGGAGCAATTCCCAATAAAAAAGAGGGAAGGAGTGCATTAATCCCAAAATTTCAAATCGGTTTCCGCTATAATGATTATATTTATTCACTACAATTTCAAGAAGTAATTTCAGAAAAAGAAAAAGAGAAATGGATATCATACATGAAGCCGAAGCATTTGCAAGCAATTTAATTGAAAACGGCCATCAAGCTATGTTTACATACCACAATTTGGAACATACTCAAAATGTGGTTAAACAGGCAAAAAAAATTGGATTAGAAACTGGTCTTTCTCCAGAAGAAATGGAAATTCTAATTATTGCCGCTTGGTTTCATGATACTGGATACTATGAAAATTTTGCGAAGCATGAAAAGATAAGTGCTGTACACGCTAAAAATTTCCTAGAAGAGAAAAATTATCCTGAAGAAAAAGTCAAGCAAGTTACAGATGCTATATCGCATACCAAAATACCTCATTTGCCATGTGATGAAAAAGTTTGCAATGTACTTTGCGATGCTGATTTACATCATTTATCTTCGAAGAACTACCTAAAAACATCCGAAAAACTTAGAGAAGAACGCAATGCGATTTTACAGCATGAAATTAGTCCTAAAATATATTGGGAGGAAACCTTAAGATTCTTAAAAGAGCATCATTACCATACCAATTATGGAAAAAAAACTCTTGCTAAAAAGAAAGAGGTAAATTACCAAAAAGTTGTAGAGAAAGTTGCTGGCTATCAAAATAAAGAGATCAAAAAACTAACCGAAATGGTTGGTAAATTGGAACAGCAAAATTACAAACTTAAAACTCCTCAACGTGGCATTGAAACCATGTTTAAGGTAACATCAAGAAATCAAATTAACCTGAGTTCTATTGCTGATAAAAAGGCCAATTTAATGATCTCTGTGAATTCAATAATTATCTCGGCGATCTTTTTTATCTTCAAAAATATTATGGATGTGCCCCACTTTATAATTCCGTGCATTATTCTACTTATTGTCTGCCTATTTACAATTACTTATTCGGTTTTAGCAACAAGGCCAAATGTTACCGACGGAACCTTTTCAGAAGAAGACATTAAGAAAAAGAGAGTGAATTTAATGTTTTTTGGGAACTTCCACCGAATGGAACTAACAGACTACTCTACAGCCCTTAAAGGCGTAATGACAGATTACGATGAACTTTACGATAGCTTGATAAAAGATCAATATTACCTAGGAAAAGTATTGGGTAAAAAATACCGTCTTCTTAGAATATCCTATACAATATTTATGTATGGATTAATTGTATCTGTATTAACGTTTATTATGGCAGCTATCTATCAGCCTATGATTTGGTAATTTTTATCTAAAAAATATTCTTCAAAAGAAATACATGAACTAACTTTGCAACTTCATGTTATTCTTACTTTGGAACACTTATGAACTTATTTTACACACCCAATATAAGCGATCAGTTTTATCAATTGGATGAAATTGAATCTAAACATTGCGTTCGCGTACTTCGATTAAAAGAGGAAGATATCATTCACCTAATAGATGGTAAAGGAAGTCTTTACAAAGCCAAAATAATTGATGCTCATCCGAAAAGATGTACAGTTGAATGTGTTGAAACGACACACGAATTTGGCAAGTTAGATTATCAATTGCATATCGCTCTTGCTCCAACAAAAAACATCGATCGAACAGAATGGTTTATGGAAAAATGCACTGAAATAGGAATCAGTGAATTCACTCCTCTATTGTGCAAACATTCCGAACGAAAAGTGGTGAAGCACGAGCGTTTATTCAAAGTTATAACTTCAGCTGTTAAGCAGTCATTAAAAGCCTATCATCCTGTTTTAAATGAACTAACTAAGTTTTCTGATTTAGTAACAGCTAATTTCGATGGTGAAAAATATATTGCACATTGCAATGAAGGTGAAAAAACTCACCTTAAAAATCTTTATCAGGCAAAACAAAATGTATTGATTTTAATTGGGCCAGAAGGAGATTTTTCAATAGATGAAGTACAATTGGCTAAAGAAAATGGATTTAAAGAAATTTCATTAGGCGAAAGTCGCCTAAGAACCGAAACAGCCGGTGTTGTTGCATGTAATGTTGTAAGCCTAGAAAATCAATAAAATTTGAAAAACAAAGCAATTCATATCGCCATTTTCCTTCTAATCAGCTTTTGTTGTTCAGGCCAGAGTACAACTATCCGTATCGGATTATTAAAATACAATGGTGGTGGTGATTGGTATGCAAACCCAGGTTCCTTGCCCAATTTAATTGAATTCTGTAATCAAAATCAAATTGCTAACATTCACAAGGAGCCACAAACTATAGAAGTAAGTAGTCCTGAAATATTCTCTTTCCCTATTGTCCATCTAACTGGTCATGGCAATATCGTATTCAACAATCAAGAGGTAATTAACCTCAGGAAATATCTTGAAGGTGGTGGATTCTTGCATGTTGACGATAACTATGGCCTAAATGCCTATTTTAGAAGAGAGATAAAAAAGGTTTTCCCAAATGATGAATTGGTAGAACTCCCCTACTCTCATCCTATTTATCACCAGACCTACGAATTCCCAACAGGCCTTCCAAAAATTCACGAACATGATGGTAAAGCAGCCCAAGGCTTCGGTATTTTTCACAAAGGTAGACTAGTCTGTTTTTACACTTACGAATGTGATTTAGGTGACGGATGGGAAAATCCATCTGTTCATAATGATACATACACCAATCATCAGAAGGCTTTAAAGATGGGAGCCAATATAATTTCTTATGCATTTAGTAATTAGACTTATTCTTAATTACCTTATTTTCTGAAGCTAAGCCAAACATCCTACTCTTTCCGTTTGAATTTTCCTTAACAAAATGATATCTTATAGTGATATTACATTGTTTTCAGTCACTTAATCTTTATTACTATGACAGGATCTAAAGCTACGAAGGGAATAATTGGAATTCTAACAGGCGGTGGTGATGTACCCGGATTAAATCCAGCAATACGAGCTGTTACCATTCGTGCGTTAAGAGAAGGGTATAAAGTAATCGGAATCCGTAAAGGATGGAGAGGATTGATAGATTTAGTACGTGATAAAAAAGTTGATAATAGTGAAAACTATGAAGTATTAACCGAAGAATTGGTCAATAAAGTAGGTAGAACAGGTGGTACTTTTTTACATACTTCAAGAGTTAACCCTTCAAAAACGGCAAGAGAGAGAATTCCTATACATTTAAAAGAAAAATACGACGAGGATGTTAACGACCTAACAGAAGAAGTCTTAGCAAATTTAGCATTCCTGAATATTGATTATTTAATTCCTATTGGTGGCGATGACACCTTAAGTTATGGGGTACGGCTTTACAAAGAAGGATTTAAAGTAATAGCCATTCCAAAAACAATGGATAATGACGTTCCAGGAACAGACTACTGCATTGGCTTTAGTACATGTATTACTCGAACAATATCCTTAACTCACAGTTTAAGAACCTCTGCAGGATCGCACGAACGTTTACTTGTTCTTGAAGTTTTCGGACGATATGCTGGATTTACAGCGATCCTACCAACATTGGCTGGTGCTGCAAATCGATGCGTAATTCCTGAATACGATTTTGACATTGAACGACTGACTGAATTAATGATTCAGGATCGCTACTCAAATCCAAGTCGATATTCTGTTGTTCTTATTTCGGAAGGAGCTAGTTTTTCTGGTGAACAAATGATTTTCCAAGACGATGTAATGGATGATTATGGGCACAAAAAACTAGGTGGTATTGGCGACCGAGTATCCGAAAACCTGAAGCTATTATCACCAAAGTATAACAATTCAAAACCCATAAATGTTATCAATCAGAAATTAGGTTACATGGTTCGTTGTGGTGATCCTGATGCAATAGATTCTATCGTGCCAATGGCATTTGGGAATCTTGCGCTCGATTTAATTATTAAAGGGATACATGGTAGATTAATTACTTTACGAAATGGTCGATACGATAATGCTCCAATTGACATCGTAACCAGTACAAAAAAGCTAGTTGATGTCGATCGTTATTACAATGTTGATCGATTGAGACCAAAATACAATAGTTTCGAATTACAGCCATTATTTTTAATGACAGGATTGTAGATATCAAAATGTTTATTACATTTGGGAAACCTTTCGGACTCGGAAGGTTTCTTCATTTAGAAGCACCCCCAAACCATTTTAGAATCCTCTGTTTGTTGTAACACATTACAAATAAATTGAATATGTTGGAATATAATTTCTTAGGCATCCAATTACTGGAATGGATTGGTTATGCCGCATCTGTTTTGGTATTGGTATCCTTAACAATGACTTCTATTGTTAAACTTCGCTGGTACAATCTGGCTGGTGCAATACTTTTTTCTACTTATGGTTTTTTAATTGGTTCTCTTCCTGTAGGGATTATGAACTTCCTTATTGTATGCGCAAACTTGTACAATCTTCGAAAAATGTATAAGCGTGTAGAAGATTTTAAAATCATTGAGATTAAAGAGAACGATGAGCTTTTAATGCACTTTCTAGATTTTTACAAAAAAGACATCAATGGTTTTTTTCCTGATTTTACAATGCAGAAAGGTCAACTTGGTATGTTCGTATTAAGAGATATGGCAGTAGCTGGGATTTTTATTGGGACGCTGCAAAAACAGGAATTACGTATCGAGTTAGATTATGCTCTACCTCAATATCGAGATTTTAAGGTTGGAAGTTACCTATACAAGCAATTAAGCAACATTTTGCATTTACATGATATTAACTCTGTTTATTGCGATACAGGCGCAAATCTTAAGTACATGGAGAAAATGGGATTTGAATCTAACTTGCAAGATGGAAAGTCTATAATGCGAAAATCATTAAAAAAGCCCTCTTAAAGGGCTTTTTTTATTTATCTAATTTGTCGGCATCCGTTGCCCCACTATCTTTTTTTCGACCCGATTCATTCAAAGCCTTATTAAGAATCCATTCGATTTGTCCATTGGAACTCCGAAATTCATCAGCAGCCCACTTCTCCAATTTCTTGTAGATTTCTGGATCTAAACGCAAAACAAAGGATTTTTTTTTCGCCATATTAAATAATTATTGATACAAACTACCTGTATTTAAAACAGGTGTAGCATCTTTATCTGAGCAAAGAACAACCATTAAACTGCTCACCATTGTAGCTTTCTTCTCCTCATCAAGTTCAATTACATCTTTTTCTTTCAATTGCTCAAGAGCCATTTCAACCATACTTACTGCACCTTCTACAATTTTGAATCGAGCCGCTACGACAGCAGTTGCTTGCTGACGACGCAACATTGCTCCAGCAATTTCAGCTGCATATGCTAAGTAATTAATTCTAGCCTCCATCACTTCGATACCAGCAATTGCCAATCTCTCAGACAGCTCTCTCTCCAATAGTTCGCTTACTTCATTTCCTCCTGATCGTAGTGTAATTTCTGCCATTTCATCTTCGAAATTATCATATGGATACGATCCAGCCATACCTCGAATTGCTGCCTCTGATTGGATTGCTACAAAATTCGCATAATCATTAACATCAAAAGTTGCCTTATAGGTATCTTTAACTCTCCAAACCAGAACAACACCAATCATTATTGGATTACCTATCTTATCATTCACCTTTATCGGATCACTATCAAGATTGCGTGCTCGCAAAGATACTTTTCTCTTCGAAAAAAATGGATTAACCCAGAAAAAACCATTGCCTAAAATAGTTCCTTTATAGGCTCCAAACAGTACCAAAACCGAAGTTTCGTTTGGATTTACGATCGTAAAACCAGGAATGCATCCTATTACCAAAGGAATTAGAATAACAAAAAACGGATTCTTTATTAGTACCAATCCGAAAATACCAATTACCAGCATAGTAAGAACAAGGAAAACCATTAAAAATCCGGATTTTGCAGAATAACTCTTTTCTTCTTTCATAATTATTTAGTTTGATATCATTTTGATATCAATATACAACTATTTTTTAAATTAGAAAAAAGAAGCAAAAAAAAAGGCTGAAGTAAATTACTTCAGCCTTCTTATTAGTTTAATGTGATTTCTGCAAGATCTGGAATTTTCAGATTTACATTTTTAGTGGATTGACGAAATCCCAAAATACGATGGACAAGGTTTGACTTTGCATCAACCCTATGCTTATCTAAATAATCAATCAAATCATTAGATTCAAAAACATCAGAATCACCTATTCGATCCATTAGATTAAAGATTTCTTGTCCAGCATTTTTACAGTCTAATTTAAAAAGAGTATAAACATTATCCATAGGCAAATAAAATTTTCATTTCCCTTATAACGCGCTACAAACTTTTTTATTATCCAAAAACAAAAAAGACTGAAAAACTTAAGCTTTTCAGTCTAATTATATCATATCCTTTTTATTGGAAGGTCAAACTCATCTTTCGATCCTCAATTGTCTTCCTCATATTAATTAAAGCATACCTCATTCGGCCAAGGGCAGTATTAATACTCACATCTGTTTGGTCTGCAATTTCTTTAAAACTCAAACCTTTATAGTGTCGAAGAATAACAACTTCTTTCTGATCATCTGGTAATTCATCTACCAAACTACGAATGTCTGAATGAATCTGATCTCGAATCAGTTCATCCTCGTAATTCCCTTCACAATATTTTGAAGAGTTAAAAATATCCAATTCATAATCGTCTTTCGAAAAAGTATTATTTTGCTTTTCTTTTCGAAAATGATCGATAATTAAATTGTGACCAATTCTCAGCACCCAAGCTAAAAATTTACCATTGTCTTGATATTTGCCCATACGGAGCGATCGGATTACCTTTATAAAGGTATCCTGAAATAAGTCCTCGGAAAGCTGATGATTTTTTACGATTAGATAAATATACGTATATACTCTATCCCGGTGACGGGTTATTAGCACATCAATACTATCATGATTACCATCAATGAATTGCTTAACGAGATCATAATCGGTAGGATTATTTTTTCTCAATTTCACAGCTATTTTAAATTAAACAGTGTAAAAATTACTCGATAAGCAGATCTCCTTTTTTAATTGATGGTGAATAAATATGTCTTACAATATGCAATAAACTAATTTTTAATGAGATTTGAAAATGTTTAGAAGTTAAATAACTTTGTAGATTCGTTTTTAGCAATGATACAGGAGACCGAATTTGCACTCGGGTGGAGAATATGACAGAAAAAAATTCAGAAAAATACATCTATATAAAAGGAGCTAAGGTCCATAATTTAAAAAATATTGACTTAAAAATTCCTCGCAATAAGTTTATTGTAGTTACAGGACTTTCCGGTTCTGGAAAATCATCTTTAGCATTTGATACGCTTTATGCAGAAGGTCAGCGTCGTTATGTTGAAAGTTTATCAGCTTATGCACGTCAATTCCTTGGTCGAATAAATAAACCAGAAGTAGACTATATAAAAGGGATACCACCTGCTATTGCCATTGAACAAAAGGTAAACACCCGCAACCCTCGTTCAACCGTAGGTACTTCTACAGAAATATATGATTATCTGAAACTTCTGTTCGCAAGAGTTGGAAAAACCTACTCTCCTATTTCGAATAAGTTAGTTAAAAGACATTCGATTACTGATGTTGTAAATTACATTCTAAAACAGAAAGAAGATGTACCTGTTATGATTCTTGCAGAAATGCACAATGGTGACAGAAGTAAAAAAGAGCAGCTAGAGGTTCTCTCTCAACAAGGTTTTTCGAGAATTGAAATTGATGGTAAAGCACATAAAATATTTGAGGCAATTGAAAATCCGGATCTTCTTAAAATAGATGAACCAATTCATATTGTCATAGATCGAATTCGAGTTTCCTCTGATGAAGATACACAAAACAGAATTGCAGACTCCTTACAAACTGCTTTTTATGAAGGTAAAGGTGAATGCCTATTGTCAATTGACTCAAGCACCAATTACAAATCCTTTTCAAATCGTTTTGAAGCAGATGACTTGACATTCGAAGACCCTAATACACACACATTCAGTTTTAATAATCCAGTTGGTGCTTGTCCTAAATGTGAAGGTTTTGGAAAAGTTATTGGAATTGATGAAGATCTTGTGATTCCAAACAAAACCTTAAGTGTGTACGAAGATGCTGTTGTGTGCTGGAAAGGTGAGAAAATGAAAAAGTGGAAAGAAGTTCTGATCTTTGCTGCTGACAAATTCGATTTCCCTATTCACAAACCTTTCTTCGAGCTTAGCGAAAAACAAAAACAATTACTTTGGACTGGGAATAAACATTTTAAAGGTCTGAACGCGTTCTTCGCCTATGTGGAATCGAAACAATACAAAATCCAATATAGAGTGATGCTTTCACGATATCGTGGTAAAACAACTTGTCCCGATTGTAGAGGAACACGATTAAAAAAAGAAGCAGGATACATTAAAATTGAAGGCATGAGTATTCAGGATTTAGTTCTGATGCCATTAAACCAACTAAAGGAATTCTTTCAAAACTTAACGCTTAACCAAACAAATGAAAAAATTGCTAGCCGCCTATTAATTGACATTAATAATCGCATCAATTTTTTATCTGATGTTGGACTTGGATATCTTACCTTAAACCGGTTATCCAGTAGCCTTTCGGGTGGAGAATCACAACGAATTAACCTGGCAACCTCATTAGGCAGTAGCCTTGTTGGATCACTATATATATTAGATGAACCCAGCATTGGACTACATTCCAGAGATACGGAACTTCTTATTAAGGTACTAAGGCAATTGCGCGACTTGGGAAACACGGTTATTGTTGTTGAACATGATGAAGACATTATTCTAGCAGCTGATGAACTAATTGATATAGGACCATATGCTGGCAGACTTGGAGGCGAGGTTGTTTTTCAAGGAAACTTAAAGGAGCTTAAGAGTTCGACCGATAGCTTAACTGCTAAATACATTTCAAAAACAATGGCTATTCCTGTTCCTGAAACCCGCAAAAAATGGAATAACTATATTGAAATTCTTGGTGCAAGAGAGAATAACTTAAAGTCTTTAGACATCAAGTTTCCTTTAAACACAATGACTTTGGTAACTGGTGTTAGTGGATCTGGAAAATCATCATTAATTAAAACGATCCTCTACCCTGCTCTTAAAAAACATTATGGCGGCTATTCAGACAAAAGTGGACATTTTGATGCATTAAAAGGGGATCTACATATGATCAGCAATGTTGAGTTTGTTGATCAAAACCCAATCGGTAAATCATCTCGATCGAATCCCGTAACCTATCTTAAAGCATACGATGAGATTCGAAAGTTATATGCAGAACAACAAGCCTCAAAATACAGTGGTTTTAAATCTGCTCATTTCTCATTTAATATTGATGGTGGCCGATGTGACGAATGTCAAGGAGAAGGAATTATAAAGGTAGAAATGCAATTTATGGCTGATGTTTATTTACAATGTGAAAGTTGTAAAGGGCGCCGATTCAAAGATGATATTCTTGATGTCAGATATCGTGAAAAGAACATACACGATATTTTGGAGATGACTGTAAACGAAGCGACTGAATTCTTCATGGCATCGGATGGAAGAACAGAGAAAAAAATTGCACAACGATTAAAACCCTTAGTGGATGTCGGTCTAGGTTATGTAAAGCTTGGTCAAGCATCAAGCACGTTAAGTGGTGGTGAAAGCCAAAGAGTAAAACTAGCTTCATTCTTGGCAAAAGAGAAAGCTGAGCCTTGCCTTTTCATATTCGATGAACCAACCACAGGTCTTCATTTCCATGACATTAATAAGTTAATGGATGCTTTCAATGCTCTTATTGCAAGAGGTCATAGTTTGATCGTTATTGAACACAATATGGAAGTTATAAAGTGTGCCGATTGGATTATTGACTTGGGGCCTGATGGCGGAAATAAAGGTGGACAAGTTGTTTTTGAAGGAATACCTGAAGATGCCGTAAAATGTTCCAAATCTTATACTGGACAATACTTACAAGATAAATTATAAAAAAAAAAGGTTCCTAATAGGAACCTTTTTTTTTATAATTCAATACCAAATAGAATAGAAATGCATCCATTTTCTAAGTTCTTTTCAGGATCTTCATCTTTTACAAAACGAATAGAAATAACAAGTGTTTTGGATGTTTCTAAAGTGAAATCATAAAAATCAACATACGCACTTTCTTGATTATCGAAAAGTAAATTATTGTCTGTATCCTTTACTTGAAAATGAATGGTAGGCAAGTTTTCTTCCTTCCCCACAACAATTCGATACTTTTGACCAACAAAAAAGGCTTTGTGTATTTCAACCTCTTCCTCTTCATTCAAAAAAGCACCATTGTAATTTCCATCATGAGCATAATTTTGCAATTTCGGTTTGCAAATTTCCTTTGCAAAATCCCGACATTGAGTATATCCAATATTTACATTGAAAAATAATAAAAGTAGAACTGTAATAATTGTATACTTCATAAAATAATACTTACAATTTACGTTTTAATGACTTTATATTATTGAACTAAATATTCTCTCATTTCACCAACTTTAGCAACTAACTGAACAAAAACCAGAGAATCAACAGATTCTCTAAAGTCATTAGTCTCTTCAGAATTAGTATTCTTTACGCATCTATCAAAAAGTTTTTCCAACTGCAATACATCCATATAAATAGGTTTTATTGTTGGATCAGACTGATTATCTCTTAATACAGTTTTGATACTTTCAAGAGACAATTTTTGATCTAATATTTGTTTGATTAAAAGCTGGTGAGATTCTTCGTCTAAAGAAACACTTTGAGTAGCCAGATAAATACTTTCAACCCAACCTCCAATTAGCATTAAAGCTGCCAAGGAGTATCGATCTTGCTCTCGCAATTGATCACTTGATTCCATATAAATTTCAGAAATGATATCGACAATCAAATCTTTATTGGTTACGTTATTTTCTAAGGTATTAATCTTCTCCTGATCAACCGTTCTAAGAACACCTAAGGACTCTGCCAAGTTACGCGCAACATTTATATATTCTATCGATATTTGATATTGCTCGTTTAGGCTAGCATAACTAAGATCGGCACAATACACTCCCAATGCAATGGCTCTTGACGGACTTGTTGAGTAACCAGGCAAGTTTTCTGTGCTATTCAATAAATTTTCCTGAAAATGAACTCCTGATTTTTTTATCAAAATGGAAATTTCAATTGGGCTTGGTAAAACGAAAAAAATTCGTTTCATTTTTTCTGTATTCTCTTCCATTAACTGGTGTTCCAGCATCTGTTCTTCGGTAATTTTATCCTTATTTTTTGATGAGAATAAATTACACGAAGAAAACAGCAACAAAATACAAATACACGAAATAATAATTCTCATAGTATAGGTGCTATAGATTAACATATTCCTTCTATCAAACTTAATTTACAATTTTTCAGGAATAATATATCATATTTTTAAACAATATTTAAATTTTAGCTTGCGAATAAACGTAAAGCATTGATAATCTAACAAAATTAACATCTTCTTTAATTCTGACAATCAATTTTTTAAATACTTGATTTTAAATTTGAGATGTAAACGAATAAAAAATAGTAATTTCGCATCAAATAAATTAAACTATTTCATGAGCGAAATTAATAAAAAGGATTTACACACAGCAATTATCTTAGGACTAGGCTCTAAGGACAATAAGGTAGTTCTCAATTCAATAAATCAATTACGACAAGAAGGAAAACCCGAAGATGTCAATCATTTATTTGATTTACTTTTAAGCACTCCTACTAGCGAAATTAAAGTGTCTATACTTAATTTTCTTGCAGATCTTAAAATTCAGGAAACAGATAAAATAATTATCGAAGCAATTAAGAATGATAAGTATCTTTCGATACGTAAAAGTATTGTTGAGGTATGTTGGGAGGCAAGTATTGATTTCTCAAAACATCTATCAGTTTTTGTAGACTTGCTTATTGAAGCAGATTTTGAAATCGCTTTTGAAGCTTTTACCGTAATTGAGAATATTACTGAAAAAGTTCCTGAAATGATAAAACCTGTTGAGATGACCAAATTAAAAAATGCTATTCCAGGCTCTTCAGCAGAGAAAAAAGGAATGATTCATGAAGCTATTCATATCATCGATCAGCTATAAAAAATAAAAAAGCCGCTTTTCAGCGGCTTTTGTTTTTTATATTAAAACTTCTTTTTGACTATTCGAAAAGTATTTCATAAACTGAGCTCTCTCGTACATAGCTGAATTTGGAATACTTCCATAATTCAAACTACCTCTAAATTCATCAATCGATTTGAATTCTTTTCTATTCATCCATTTGGATATATCCTCCAAGATATTTGTAATTTGATCGAAACCATTTTCATAAATGGTAGAACAAAGTTGAATCGTTTTAGCACCTGCAAGCAATTGCTTGATAGCCGCTTCACCATCGTGAATTCCAGTGGAAGCTGAAACATCAATACCACGAATTTTATCACTAACCATACCCACCCAACGCAAAGATTTACGAATATCCGCAGGCGAACTTAAAACCTCAGCTGAAGTCATCTCAAGCTTCTCAATATCAATATCTGGTTCGTAAAAACGGTTGAACAGTACCAAAGCATCTGCTCCACCAGCATTCAATCGATTTGCAACAGAAAATAAATTGGTAAAATAGATCCCAATTTTCAAAGAAACAGGAATACTCACCTCTTTTTTAACTGCCTTAAATATATTGTAGTACAAATTCTCATATTCTGTTGAACTCATATTTCTATCGTTAGGAACGATAAATACATTTAACTCGATAGCATCAGCACCAGCTTGTTCAATCTCTTTTGCAAAAGAGGTCCAATCAGAAGAACTTACGCAATTAATACTTGCAATTACAGGTATCGAAACTGCCTCTTTAGCATCTTTAATTAAGCTTAAGTAATTCGATACAGAATTTCCTTTTATGTAGGTCTGAATGTAATCTTCTGCCTCAGGATAACTAACATTTGCAGGATCTTTACTGATCAAATGTTTTGCTTCATTACTAATTTGCTCTTCGAAAAGAGATTTCAGTACAACAGCGCCAGCACCTTTTTCTTCCAATATTTTTATTTTACGAACAGAGTTGGTTAAACCAGAACTGCTAACTACAATGGGATTTTTTAAATTCAATCCCATATAGGTGGTTTCAAGATTTATCATGCTAGTATTCTTTATTTTTTTTTATAAATTTCAAACGTTAACGAACAAATATACTAATTTCAAAAGAGATATTAACATCCTTTTAAGTGACTTAATTCTCTAAAATAAATAAGCTTGTTTTATCTCGATCCAAAAATTGTGCTCCCAAGCCTGATCATCGTACTTCCCTCTTCAATAGCAATTTTATAATCACCCGACATTCCCATTGATATTTCCTTGAAGCTATCTTCATTCGAAAAGGATTCTGATTTTAAAGCTTCGAAAATTGTCTTCAAATTTGCAAATTCTCTTCTGATTTGATCCTCATCATTCGTGTAAGTTGCCATTCCCATAACACCAACAATTTTTATTGAATTCAATGCTTTGTATTCATCTGATGCTAATAATTCTTTCGCTTTAACTAAATCTAAACCAAACTTAGAAGCTTCATCTGCTATATGAAATTGAAGTAAACAATTAATTTCTCTATTGTTTTTAGCTGCTTGCTTGTTGATTTCTTTTAGTAGCTTCATGCTATCAACAGCATGTATAAGGTGAACAAACTCAGCAATGTATTTCACCTTATTTGTCTGAAGGTGACCGATAAAATGCCATTCTATATCTTTTGGTAAATCAGCATGTTTTTGTGTTAGTTCTTGTGGCTTATTCTCCCCAAAAATTCGATATCCTCCCTCATACGCTTTTAGAATATCTTCCTGTGGTTTGGTTTTTGAGACCGCAACTAATTTTACATTAGATGGTATTTCTTCGATAATGGTATTTATTTTCTGAGGTATGCTCATGGCAAATTGTAGATTTTTAAATTTCAGTTTCAAAATTACAATTTTTAAGGATTTTGTAATATTGATTCCTAACTTAATTACTGTCGGATAAAATAAATCCTACTCCATGTACATTTTCAATCTTAATTTTAGGATCAAGTTTTAAATGTTTTCTAAGTTTGGTGATAAATACATCTAAGCTTCGCCCCATAAAGTAATCATTCTCTCCCCATACTTTCACTAAAATATCTTCTCGGCGAAGAACATTATTTTTACTTTTCAGCAAAAGGTATAAGACTTCTCCCTCTTTCTGAGTAATTCGAGACACCTCACCATCCTTGGTAAGGGTTAAGTTTAAATGATCATACACAAAACCACCTAAATTAAACATCTGTTCCTTTAATTCTGGAGTTTTATTACTTCTCTTTAAAACTGCATTAACCCTTCTTACCAATTCGTCTTCGTCAAAAGGTTTGGTAATGTAATCATCGCCCCCTAAATCAAATCCTTTTAATTTATCTTCTTTTAATGATTTTGCAGTTAAAAATATAATTGGAATGTCTTGATTGGATTTGCGAATTTTAGTGGCTAATGTGAACCCATCCATTTTTGGCATCATACAATCTAACAAACAAAGGTCATATTCCGAAGATGTAAAAGCTTCTAAACCTTTTTCTCCATCTCTTGCTAAAGTAACATTGAAACCTTCCATTTTCAGGAAATCATTTAAAACAAGTCCTAAATTGGGATCATCTTCAACTAAAAGTATATTTTTTGAGTGAGAGTTAGTCATAGCCATTTCTTATAATGAGGGTAGAACAATAGTAAAGGTACTACCATTCTTTTTCTTACTTAATACGTTTATTTTTCCTTTGTGCAAATCAATAATCATTTTAGAATACGACAAGCCGATTCCAAATCCTTTTACATCATGTAAATCACCTGTTGATGCACGATAATATCGATCAAAAATATGATTTTGTTCTTCTTTAGTCATTCCTATTCCCTTATCGGATATAGCAACATAAAGATGGCCATTTATATTCTTACTTTCA
This sequence comes from Labilibaculum sp. DW002, assembly GCF_029029525.1. Classification (NCBI taxonomy): domain Bacteria; kingdom Pseudomonadati; phylum Bacteroidota; class Bacteroidia; order Marinilabiliales; family Marinifilaceae; genus Paralabilibaculum; species Paralabilibaculum antarcticum. The sequence goes on from NZ_JAKJSC010000001.1 coordinate 1,030,657, forward strand.
ATTTTAATTTCGGGTGCTGAATCAGAATACTTAACCGCATTATCTAAGATATTCAATAATACGTTTTGAATTAGACTTCTATCCCCACAAATTTTATCATTAACAGCTTCCAATTTAAAATCTACACTTCCTCCTTTTTCTGCTAATTGAACAGAAATACAGTCCGAACACTCCTCCATTAACTCATGCAAATGAAATTGATCTGAATTCAATTTCAGTTCTCCCCGTTCCATACAAGCTAATTTCAATAACTGGTCAACCTGAATTTTCAAACGATTATTCTCTGAGAAAATCATATTAGAATAATGCATAATTTGATCTGAATTAGAGTGTATTTTCTCTCGCTTCAACATCCCACTAGCCAATGAAATTGTTGCCATTGGCGTTTTAAATTCATGGGCAATATTGTTGATCAAATCGGTTGTTCTACCCAATATTTTTTTATCATTAATTAAGGAAAAGACAGTTACTCCAAAAAATGTACAAAGAATAATAATCAAGATTAAGGAGCAAATAAACATACTACCCATACTATCCATTAAATTCTTTTCTCTCTTCTGAAAATACACATTTAAAATCGCCTTATCATGACTCAAAGCTTTTCTTAGACTATAATAAAAGCATTTACTTTTTGGCTGTTCATCTTCCGTACTTAATACCTCAATGTTATAAGGAGATTGTATTTGGTAGTTTTTAAACTGCTGCTTTATAATTGAATCCAATCGGCTTACTTCTAATTCCAACAAAGCACTATCATTAGCATCGTATTTCGATTTACTCATGCATTTACGCATTTGCTCACAACTCTGCTGATCCTTTGTAAACTCATCAACAGATTCATGTAAAGCCAATCCTACACGATGATTAAATTGTTCTTCATTTAAGCTCCTAGCTCTGCTAATCCATCTAATCTGAATTAATAAAAGCAATAACAAGACTATAATTGAAATAACAATAAAGATTTGAATTCTATATTTTTTAATTTTATTCATTCGCTTCAGTAATCATATCAAACACTCCACATTCATTTAGAACACTTGGTGTTAGTGCGGAGTTTCTCACATCAAATTTAGTTTAATTTTTAAAAGATTTAAATCCTTTAACAATTCATTAACAAGAGATAAAAAGATCTTTTACAATCTTTATGAAACAATTCAAAAAAAAACTAAAACAGATTAATTAACATTTTAAATTTATAAACATGAAAAAGTTATTATTTGGACTTCTATTTGTATTTGCGATAAGTGTTGTTGGTGTTGCAAGTCAGCCAGCTACTTTAATTTTAGATAACGAAATTTCTTTAAGTCAAGACCTTGATCAAACACAAGATCAGGAGCAAAAAAAGGTTGAAAAGAAAAAATGTTCTAAAGATTGTACAAAAGCCTGTTGCTCGAAAGATGCAAAAAAGAAAGCTTGCTGCTCTAAAGAAGCTAAAGCTGAAAAATGTGATAAAGCTGAAAAGTGCACAAAAGAAGCAAAAGCTAAAAAATGTGATTCTAAGTGCAAAAAAGAATGTACTAAAGAAGCAAGTGCTAAGAAATGTGATGCTGATTGCAAAAAAGAATGTTGCAAGAAAGCATAAGGATATTATAAATATCTGTGAACCCTTCGGTAATAATCGAAGGGTTTTTTTATGCACTTTGGTACAATTTATGCTTCTATTTTTAAGTTGTATTAATAAATCAATAAGCACAAAAATGAAAAATTTTATTCTGTTAGCAATTTGCACGCTATGGTTTTCAGGGCTTAGTGCGCAAAATGTAGAACGATACAAAGCGTATCATGACAAAGGTAGAACCTTGATTCTAAAGGGAGATTACAAAAATGCGATTCATAATTTAGATACTGCAATTTCAATTATGCCCTATTACAGCGCTATTTTTCAAGATCGAGGCTATGCGCAAATGCAACTTAAAAATTACACTTCTGCTATTCAGGATTTCAATCATGTTTTAGACAAAAAACCCTATTTAGATGAAGTGCGATTACAAAGAGGCATGGCACTTTATCATCTTAATCGACTAATGGAAGCGGAAGATGACTTAATTCAAGTGGTTAACAGCACTCCAACCAGAATTAGAGAAGCAACTATCTATCTGGACAATATTCAAAAAGAGAAACAAATTATTACTCAAAACCTGAATCGCAGTGAATTAAACAAAATGCGCATTATTATTGAAAATGAAAGAGTAAACCGGGCACGTCATCGGGAAGAAATTATTTGGGGTACTGTCGTACCACTTGCCTTTTGGACTAGTGTCTTTTTATGTTGGTAAATCTGGGTCGGTAGGTATTGGCTTCCCTTTAAAGGATATTGTTTTTCCTGTAAAACGTGATTGTCTAAAATTTGGAGCATCTAAATTTTCCATTTTTAAACGCACTTTTTCAATACTTTCTATTGATCCTACAACGGTTAATACATCACCCAAACGCAATCGTGTATACCCAGTAGAAATTAGCGTATTTTGATTTCGTTTTGTAGCTAAAATAATTACGTCTGTAGGTATTTGAATATCACGTAAAGATACTCCATGCAATTCATGATTTTGCATTTCAATATCAACAGTATCATGGTTTTTCTCCATGCCCAACAATAAACTAGTAGCAATTGGAGAGCGTACCAAATGATCCATCAAACTAACCATAACCGTAGTTGGCTCTACAATTAAAGCGCCTAGTTCATGAAACTTGTTTATAAAGCTCCTCTCATGAACTCTAACAACCAAGTCTCTAGTACCAAAATGCTCGTAGGCAATTTCACAAACCTTCAAATTATCCTCATCTTTGTTCATCATCACAATGGCATCTGCTTTATCTGCTTTTAAACGTTTTAGTTCAACCAAGCTTAATTCTTTAACATAGCGAACATCTACACCTTGATATTCTAGCTTTGCTCTCTCTTCATTTCGAGTTACCACTTTTACAATCCAATCATTATCCATTAGTTGTCTTGCCAAAGCAAGTGATTGACCTTCTAGACCGAAAATGATAGCCTTTTGAATTCTATTTTCATGCTGTAATTCCTTTTTTTTATGGCTTTCTCCAACCATTAAAATAAACCACTTAAACAATGGAGGTCCTAATATTTCATTCATTACAATAACAGCAATTAAAATCGCAGCAAACTGTGGTCCCCATTCAGGATATTTCGAAGATACAACAGAAACCAATCCTATTGCAACACCCGCTTGCGTTACATAAGGCATCCATGCAAAACGATTTATTTTCATCGGATCGCCACCTAAGGCACCTCCGATTACCGCACCAATTGCCATACTCACCAATCGAATGATAAAAAACAACAAGGCAACAGACCAAGCCTGAGCAAGGACATCTAAGGATACTGAAGCACCTGTTAAAGTATAGAACAACACATAAATAGTGGGAACAACTAACTCTATTATTTTAGTAAATTCTCTTCTATTACTTCCGTAATTAACAACCACAAAACTACCTAAAATACAAATTAGTAATGGTTCTATATAAAGTTCAAATCCAAACCAAGAATTGCTTTTTATTCGAGCCAGATGAGCCAATAAATAAATACTATAGCCTAAAACAACCAAGCAACTAGCTTTGAACATTGTGCCCAATCTTAATCCTAAAACTAAGTTCATTACTTGGCCAAGTATAAAACCAATACAAATGGATAAACACAATTCTCCAAATAATATTGCAACTAACCAAAAGTCGAAAGGAACATTAGAGATTAAGGCACCAGCTATTGAGAAACAAATTGTGAACAATACAATTACTAAAACATCCTTAATTACCGTAACACCAATTGCCGTTTGAGTATAAGGACCTTTTGCACGCATCTCATTAATCACTGCAATTGCCGAAGCAGGCGATCTAGTAACAAAAATTGTTCCTATAAGCAATGCGATGGCCAATTTTACAGGCCATTCTAGTTCTGATAAAAAACCTATTCTATTAGAAAAGAATAAAATTCCAGCAATACTTAATCCAAATGTAAAAAAGAGTTGCCCAAAAGTCATCCACTTTATACTTTTCATTCGTCCTTTTAATTCCTTTAAATACAATTCGGCACCTGCAGCAAAAGCAATAAAGGCAAGAGAGGTTTCATTTATAAAATGAAGATGCTTAAGAGATTGTTTTGGTAGAAAATTTAATATGAAAGGGCCAGATAAAATCCCTATAAAAAGAAGACCAGTAATGATAGGCAATTTAATTCTAGGAAAATACTTGGCTATTCTATTAGAAGCAGTTGCTACAATTAGAAAACCAATAATAATTGTTGCTATTTCAAAAGCATTACCCATTCAAGTAATTTTATATTGACACCTTACAAAACTATTCAAACCTACTATCGCCCATAAGTTTCTATTTTAAGATACAGAATATAATCAACAAATTAATTTTCAATTCATTTTTGTTTTTAGAGATAAATCATAAAATGAAAATTAATAGCGTTTAAAATGGTAGTTCAACTCAATTTTAAGGAAATATTTTATTAAAGTGAATTTGTTCATATTCGAACACTAACTGTACGATAGCAATCACTATTAAGATTTATTAAAAAGAAACAAAGCAAAGCTTAACTCCTATATATTAACCACTTATAAACAATGGCACAAATACTGATATTGCCTAAGTGTAAAACCACAAATGCATCAAACAGATTAAAAGAGTAAGAAATCAAACATCTAATTAACCAAAGAAAATGAAAACACACAGATTGATATGGATTTCCCTTTTTCTAGGCATGCAACTATTGTTCTCCTCGTTGAGCTTTGCGAAAGCAAACGACTTAAAAGAGATTGAAAAAATATTCTCCGAAACGAAAGCCTTATGTTCCTCTGAAAATGGCTTACTATGGGGCCGAACTCTTGATGTTCCAATTTTATTAGTAGACGAAGAAAACGGAATCATTTATACAAATACAAATAGTTCAAAACTAGAATTAAGTTCGCACAATAACATTTATTCTGGTGCGCTACCCGAATTTATAAATATTGTAAAAGGACCTGCAAAAATAGACAATCGTATATGGGCTGTTATTCCTCTTCCTTTACCAATTAATACAATCGAAAGACAATGCATTATTATCCACGAAGCCTTTCATTGTGTACAGCCAGAGATGAACCTTAAACCAAAACCATATGACAACAACCATATGAAAGAGATGGAAGCTCGCTTTTGGATGAAATTGGAATGGAAAGCATTGGAATTTGCTTTGCAAAGTGAAGGTGAAAATATGAAGCAAGCGATTACTGATGCAATTTGTTTTCGTAATTACAGAAGAGCATTGTATAGCGAATGTGACGATTGTGAAAATCGATTCGAAATTCATGAAGGTATGGCAGAATACACTGCTCAGAAAATATGCAGGAGTAATGAGGGATTTAAAAATTATTTGCAAGATAAGTTGGAGAATATTTGGGAGTCAGATTCCTTCGTAAATTGTTTTGCTTACTATACTGGTCCTGTTTATGCGTATCTTTTAGATCAATCGGAAATGGATTGGCGAACTCATTTAGGTGCTAGAGATGACATTGCAACTTTAACAATGACAGCTTACAATATTTCTTTGCCATTTGATATGTATATGGAAGCAGAAGAGAGATCGGCTCTTTATAGTGGCGCTCAAATTATGGGTGAAGAATTAGACCGTGTAGTCTCTTTATAATATCTTATAAAAAATAACAAAGGGTAGCTATTTAAGCTACCCTTTACTATTTACATTGGTATTTTGTTTCCTTACCTTTATGTATTTAATGTAGACATCATGAATATATTACTAGACCAAGGATGGAGTGAAATAGACAGCAAATTAGTTAAAAACTATGTTCTGCCTAATTTTGCGGAAGGAATCAACTTTATCAATTTAATAGCCAATGAGGCTGAAAAAGCAGATCACCATCCAGATCTAAAATTGTACAATTATAAAAATGTACGAATCTCACTTACAACGCATTCCAAAAGAAGAATTACAAAAAAAGACATTGCACTTGCCAAAACAATCGATCATATTTATGATTCGATGAAAGTCTATTAGGTAATCACTATTCCCTTGTTATAAGTTCCTAAGATTGTCATTTCTTTAGCTGATTCCGATATTTTATTCATCACATTTTTAAACTGACTTGGAAGCTCAAATTCTAAATCGACATGGAAGAAATACTCCCAATTAATTCCTGGAATTGGTAAAGATTGAATCTTAGATAAATTAATGTTTGCCTGTGCAAAACAATCCAAAATATAAGATAAACTTCCAGGATTATGACTTGTACTAAAATAAAGTGACGCCTTGGTAAAACCACCATTAGGTCCAACTTCTTTTTTACGTTTTAAAATAAAAAAACGGGTTTGATTATTCTTAATACTTTCAATCTGCTCTGCTAGTATATCCAATTCATACAACTCAGCAGGTAAATCACCGGCTATTGCTCCTATACCTAGCAGCTCATTATCTCGAATATTCTTCGCACTCAAAGCTGTATCTTCCATCTCTACCAGTTTTATATGAGGATAATCTCTAAAAAAGGCTCGACACTGACTAATCGCCATTGGATGAGAATGAACTTCTTTTAAATCTTCAATTTTCTGACCTGGTAAAGCCATCAAATTTTGTTTTATTCGCAAAAAGATTTCTCCTTCAATAACAAGACCCGAATCTTGAAGCAGGCCATAGTTTTGAAGAATACTTCCTGCTATTGAATTTTCAATTGCCATTATTCCTCCATCACATACCGTATCGTCTTGAATTAATTCAATTAATGTCGCAAAATTACCAGAAGGTATAATCTCTACATCTTCTCCGTAATATGCATTCGCAGCCACATGGTGAAAACACCCTTCAACTCCTTGAATTACAATTTTTCTTTTGTCCATGGTTATTTTGGTTACTGTTAGATTTTGATCAAAAAAAAGAGTTCTGATTAATCAGAACTCTCTATGAATATTATTAAAATTTATTTCATTAGAATTCTGTTCTTCTCTCCACTAAAAAAGAAAAAAATAAAAAACCAATTATTAAAATATACTGTTCTCATATGTGCAAAAAAAAGAGCCTTTAAAGAGGCTCATCAACAATTACTAGTACATGCGAAACCTCTTCTAACAACAGTTGCTAAAAAAGAAAAATCGTTCGATATGCATGTTTCGTCTCATACTTAGTGTACTAATTCATTTCAAAGATAAAAAAATATCTTAACAATCCGCCAACTTCCACGACTTTGTATTGTCACTTCAATGAGCTAGTGCATTCACTTCACACCTTTAAAAGGACACTTAAGTCTGAAATATTACCACTTGAGCTTAATTAAGATGGATTAATTCTCCTATTAGTACAATCTTCGTACTATAAATAAAACACAACATTCAAATAACAAATCGAAATGTATCAAATTTCCACTTTATTATCATTCAAAAAAAAGCAACTTCATTCAATAAATATTCAACTAAAATTATAACCAAGTACTTTTATTTCAAACAATTGATTAAATCTATAATGTCATAAATAAAATTATAGATTAAGACGCCAAACTCTTTTTCTTTTTATTTGATGAGCTTAATCCTTATTTGTAGATTTATAGTAAACGATTCTAATCATATTTAAAATCATTATTAAATGTATTTAACATGAAGAACACTTTCATCTTACTTCTTTTGATATTCTCCTCCTTTTTGGGGCGATCTCAACAACAAGAAGATTATACCATCGCCATTCTAGGTGATAAACTGATTCCTGAAAATGAACAAATACTGCTTCAGCTTAAAGAAGAAATCAAATCGGTTGTCGGACAATCGGCGAATATCGTATTCAAAGATTCTTTCATTCTGTTGAATGACCTAAACCTTGAAAAGGCGAAAAGCAATTATGAAAACATGGTTCAATCAGATGATGTTGACCTGATCCTTTCTTTCGGATCAGTCAATAATTTTGTGATTGGAAAAAACAAGATTTTTTCGAAACCTGTTATTCTCTTTGGTGTTATCAACGACGATTTTATCACTTTTCCTGAAGGACAAATTAGTTCTAACATCACTAACTTAACCTATATATTAACGCCTCAGTCGTACAAAAGGGATTTATTACAGTTTAAGGAGATATATCCTTTTAAGAAGATTGGGATTATAGTCGATGATTACTTAACTGAAATATATCCAGTTAAGAATACACTAAATGACATATTCAAAACGATTGAAGCAGAATATGTTCTTATACCTATTAAACAAGCCAATGATGTTGATGGCAAACTAGAATCTCTTGATGCCGTTTATCTATCTGGCGGACTATTTTTCAATAAAGATGAGCAAATCAGTTTGGTCAATAAGATCAACCAGAAAAATTTACCTAGCTTTACTTCTATCAACGAACATCTTTCTGACTATGGAGTTCTTTTAACCTCTCAACCAGTCAATAATCTGGAGCAATTTTTTAGACGCATTGCATTGAATATTGAATCGGCTGTGAACGGTGATAATTTAGCTCAACTTCCTATCTATATGGATTTACAGGCAAAATTATCTCTAAATATCGAAACGGCTTTTCAAATCAACTTCCCGCTTAAATACAGTTTTCTTTTACGAACCAATATTGTGGGAAACGCGAACCAAATTTCTTTTCAAAAGCAATATACCCTTCCTGAGGTTTTTCATCAGGTGTTGAATCAGAACTTGAACCTAAAAGCAGAACAGAAAAATATAGAACTGGCTAATCAAGAAGTTAAACTATCGAAGAGTGAATACTTACCAGATTTATCAACTTCGCTAAGCGGAACGCATTTGGATCCTGAACTTGCTAAAGTATCGAATGGATCGAATCCTGAATATAGTACTTCGGGTAATATTACATTCGAACAACTTATTTTCTCGGAACAGGCTAGTGCCAACATCAAGATTCAAAAAGAACTAAAAGAAGCGACTAAAGAAACTTACAATGCTAAAGAAAAGGATGCCATTTTAAATGCTGGCGTAGCCTTCTACAATGCACTAATTGCCAAGGCAAACTTTTTAATTAACGATGAAAACCTAAGGGTTACACGTCAGAATTACGAAATAGCTCAGCAAAAATACGATGCAGGGCAAACTGGAAAATCTGATGTTTTGAGGTGGAAAAGTGAACTGGCTATGGCAACCCAAAACATTGTCAATAGCTACACACAACTCAATCAATCATTCAATGAACTGAATCAGATTCTAAACAACCCAATAGGATTAAAAATTGATGTTCTTAATTCCGATTTTAAGAAGCCTGGTGATAAAGACGATTTTAAATTTTTCAATATGCTGGATGATCCATTCCTAAGAGAAAGATTCACTCATCTTATAGAAGAAAAAGCCATTGAGAATGCACATGAGCTAAAATCATTGCAACACAATATTAGTGCAAGCAAACGTTCAGCAATGCTCCAGCAAAGAAGCAAATTCCTGCCAACAATCGGCTTGCAAGGCCAATATAACCATACTTTTAGTAGAGATGGTGAGGGCGCAACATATCCAACTGGTATTACGGGGGCGCCTGACGGCTATTATAATGTTGGCGTGCAGGTGAGTCTGCCAATCTTTCAAAAAAATCAGAGAAATATAAACCGACAAAAGTCATTTATACAACGTGATCAATTGAATATTCAGAAAGATGAAACCATTGTATCAATCAAAAGAAATGTGAATGATATCATTCTTTCCATCGTCAGTCAATTTTCAAACATAGAGCTATCGAAGGTTTCAACCGAGGCCGCTAAAGAGAGTTTAGAGCTAATGCAAATTTCCTATTCTAACGGAGCGATTGGTATTACCTCGTTAATTGATTCTCAGCAAGCTTATTTTCAAGCTCAACAGCAACAAGCCAATGCGGACTACAACTTTCAATTGAGCATTTTACAACTCGAGCGAATCATGTCCTATTTCTTTAGCCTCCATTCCGATGAAGAAAATCAAGTTTTTGTCAACCAGGTTAAAGAACGAATCGTTCAGATGAATTAAAAAATTAATCAAACAATACGAAAGAAGTCTAAACACATTATTGTTCTGACAAATTTCACAAAATAAAACACACATATGAAGACAATATATTATACTTTAATCCTAGCCATCGTCGTATTTAGTTCTGCTTGCTCAAATAAAAAAGAGCCTGTACAAAAAGAAAATTTACGTCCGGTTAAGTATGCCGAAATCAGCTATTCAGGTATCGGACAAGTTAGATCATTCAATGGAACAGCTCGGTCTGATAAAGAAATTAATTTAAGTTTTAGAACAAGCGGTATTCTAACAATATTGAATATTTCGGCTGGTCAAAAAGTAAAAAAAGGTGAATTATTGGCTCAAATCGATAATTCAGAGGCACGTCTTTCGTTAGAACAATCTATTTCATCTTTGAATAGTGCCAAAGCCAATTTAAACACAAGCACATCAACTCTGTCTCGTACTAAAACACTTTTCGAAAAGGGCTCTGCCTCTTTGAGTGATTACGAGAATGCTAAATCATCATTTGCATCTGCCAAAGCTGATTTTGAATCGAAAAAACGCACGGTTGAAATCCAGAAAAAGCAAGTTGGTTATGGTATTATCTATGCACCTGCCAATGGTATTATTGCGTCAAAAAATGTGGAGAATAATGAGAACGTAGGTTCTGGTAGTGTTATCGCTGTTTTAAATGCAGGAAGCTTTATGGAAATTAGCCTGGGTATGCCTGAGAATGTGATTAATCGTGTGCATAAGGGTATGAAAGTGATAGCTAAATTCCCGGCACTTCAGGGAAAAAAATTCGAAGGTGTTGTTGATGAAATTGCACCTTCAATCGAGAGTGGATCGGCAACCTACCCTGTTAGAGTTAAACTCCTTGGTAAGAATACTGAAGTCAAGTCAGGAATGGCTGCGAATATCACCTTTAACTTTCCTAAAACAGATAACCAAGAAGTACTCATTGTTCCAATTTCAGCTGTAGGAGAAGATAGCAAAGGAAACTTTGTTTACCTTATCGAGAAACAGAGTGAAAAGATCGGTTTAATCAAAAAGCAACACTTTACTATTGGTGAATTATCGCCTATAGGTTTCGAAGTTGTAAAAGGGTTAAAGCCCGGACAGATTGTGGCAACAGCAGGTTTACAGACCTTGCTTGACGGACAAAAAGTTAGCCTTAAATAATATCAACACTTTAAATCGGCAAATATGAATCTTACGAAATTCGCAATTGAAAAAAGTCGTATTACATTCACACTGCTTGCTGTAGTGGTGATAATGGGACTAACGCTATACAAATCCTTACCTAGAGACAGTATGCCTCCTTATACGGTTCGGGTTGCAACAATTATCTCTTCCTTTCCGGGAGCCGGCCCCGAGCGAGTTGAGCTTTTGGTTACTGATAAAATTGAGAAGAAAGCACAGGAAATTCCTGAAGTAAAAGAAATAAATAGTACCTCGCGTACAGGTTTATCTATTGTTTCAGTAAAACTTAAGGACGAAGTCAGTCCAGACCAACTTCAAAGTATTTGGGATAAACTAAGACGTAAGCTTAACGACATTAAAGGCTTACCAAAAGGTGTTAGCCCTAAATTAAATGACGACGACGTTGGTGTGGTTTACGGTATTGTTGTCGGTCTAATAAGCGACGGCTATTCTTATACAGAGATGAAAGATTATGCCGACGATCTTCGCGATGATTTAATCAAACTAGATGATGCAGCAAAGGTAGAATTTGGTGGTGCACAAGAAGAACGTATCTTCATCGAATTCGACGAAGCGCAACTTAAAGAATATGGACTAACCTCAACCTCGCTTCAAAATACGATTGCATCAACCAACATTTTAGATTCGGGCGGAGAAGTTAACCTCGAAGATGAAAAAATCATACTAGAACCAACAGGAAATTACAATTCTCTTGAAGATATTGAAAATACCTTAATTCCTATTGGAGATGGTAAGCAAGTTGTACAACTTCGAGACATCACTACTATTCGAAAAGGCTATATTGAGCCAGCAACCTCTATCGTTCACGTTAATGGTCAACCCGCTATTTCCATGTCGATTTCACTAATCGATGGAGCAAATATTATCAAACTTGGAGAAGAGGTAGATAAAGTTGTATCGAAATGGAATAAAAATTTACCAATAGGACTAGAAATACAACGTCTATCGTCCTTAGATACTTATGTAGATCAGAGCATTGATAATTTTATCGGCAATTTGATTCAATCTATTGTAATTGTTCTGTTAGTGATGCTTATTTTCCTTGGTCTAAGAACTGGCTTAATTGTGGCTAGTCTGATTCCTATTGTGACCATTATGACATTGATGCTAATGGGGCTCATTGGTATGGGATTAAACCAAGTAACATTGGCGGCTCTGATTATGGCTCTGGGAATGATGGTAGATAATGCCATTGTAGTTTCCGAATCCATCATGGTAAAAATGGAAAAAGGGATCTCTGCAAAAGAAGCAGCTATTTCATCCTGTTCAGAACTAATAATACCTCTTTTAATATCAACATTAACAACCTCTGTTGCTTTCCTTGCATTCTTTATGGCCGAGTCAACTATGGGTGATATCACAGGACCAATTTTTGTAGTAATCACATTGGCTTTACTTTCCTCATGGATCATATCCTTAACCACTATTACAATGCTATGTTATTTCTTCCTGAAGGTAAAACCTAAGGCAGAAACAAAACCAGCCTTGATGGATAGGATGTTCGATGCCACAAAAGTCTATTATAAATCTCTAATAATGCTAGCCTTGAATTTCAAACGCAGTGTTATTTTAGGAATCTTTGCACTTTTCTTCTTGTCTCTCTACGGATTTGGGCTTGTTCCATTCATCTTTTTTCCCGATAGCGATCGTAACATGATTACTGTTGATATTAATTTGCCATTAGGTACAAAAATTGAACGAACCGAAGAGATTATTGAAAATATAGAAAAATACATTGCCGATGATCTATTGATTAACGATTCCAGATTAAAAGGAATTACCGATTGGTCTTCTTTCATAGGGCAAGGACCAAATTCATACGATTTGGGATATTCTCAGGATGAGGCCAATTCAAGCTATGCTCATATTTTGGTCAATACCAGTTCATTTGAAGTAAACGATAAGATGATTACGCTTTTGGACAAGTATTGCTTCTCACATTTCCCAAATGCCGACATTAAAGTGGGTGCACTAGGTGCAGGGGGAACAGGAACTCCAATCGAAATAAAAGTTTCAGGTAAAGATCCTGATATCCTTTCTAAATTGTCGGATCAAATAAAATCAAAACTATCAGAAATCCAAGGAACAAAGAATGTTAAAGATGATTGGGGACCAAAAACCAAGAAGTTCATCATCGATATTAACCAGAATAATGCTCAAATTGCGGGTATCACCAATCAAGATATTGCAACATCGTTAAAAACGGTATTGGATGGTTTTCAAACAGGAGAATATCGCGAGGACGATAAAAACATTCCTATTCTTCTTAGAGGATTCGATAGTCAGGAACAGAGCTACGAATCTATCGAAACCATGAATGTTTTCTCGCAACAATCGGGAAGATCGGTACCCTTATCGCAGGTTGCCAACATTGTTCCACAATGGCAATACGCAAAAATTAAACGTCTCGATTTAATTAGAAGTGTTAATGTTTCTAGTGAACTGGATGTTACAGGGAATGCCTCTGAGGTAATGGCTGTAATTACTCCATGGCTTGATGAACAAACACAGAATTGGCCAAATGGTTATGAATATCAATTAGGTGGTGACAGCAAAAATACAGCAGATAATATGGGTGCCGTAATTTCTTATCTACCTCTATCTGCATTCATCATTTTGCTCTTACTCATTATTCAGTTTAACTCATTCCGAAAAACTTTGATGGTCATTAGTACCATTCCTTTGGGTGTAATCGGGGTAGTTATTGGTTTAATGGTATTTCGCTCTTTCTTTAGTTTCTTTGGTTTTCTAGGTGTTATTTCTCTTGCCGGAATTGTTATCAATAATGCGATTGTTCTCATCGACAGGATAGAAATTGAGATAACTAAATTTAAACGAACACCCCAAGATGCGGTAATAGCAGCCTGTTTGCAGCGTTTCCGTCCCATCATATTAACCACTTTCACAACCTCTTTTGGGCTTTTGCCTTTGTATTTGGGTGGCGGATTAATGTGGGAGCCTATGGCGATAGCAATCATGATTGGACTTTTGTTTGGAACTATAATCACTCTCGTGTTTATCCCGGCTTTCTATAGTATTCTATACAAGGTCAGCTATAAAGGCTATCAATTCAACAAAGCTTTATTAAAAATATAATCAATTTAAAAAAAAAGAGGTAGTCTAATTCTAGGCTACCTCAACAATAACATTCAATGAAAAATTTCACAATTAAATTAACATTTGCAGTCATTATATCTGCATTTGTATTTTCTAGTGCACAAGCACAAATGGAAAAAGAAGATCTCTCTTTAAATTATTCATATATAGGCGAAGGAGATTCAGGTAGCCATCAGAAAATTGCCTTTAGTAAATTTGAGGCAAAAGCAAATCTGTATCGTAAATTAACTAAAAAAGGGGCTCTATATTTCCATACAGTTTCTTATGCGAATATGAATATTGATTATTCGGCAGAACTAGGTATACCAACTGAATTGGAGCAGTTTCATTCTTTTTCATATTCAATAGGAGCCAGTGTTCCTTTGAAAAATGAATGGCGATTAACAGGTGTTTTTTCTCCAACTTTGGCATCAAACTTCGAAGGTGATGTTCAATTCAACGATTTACAGTTTCTGGGCATCATCTTTTTGGGGAAAGCAATAAACAAATTAAAAAATCTACATCTGAATATTGGAGCCATGTATTCCAATACTCTGGGTAGCCCAACACCACTCCCTTATTTTAGTTTAACTTGGAAACCTAACAAACAGCTTACCTACGAACTTGGTTTCCCAAACACTGGCATTACTTATAAAGTCAACGAAAAACTATCTTTGGGAAGTAAACTATTTATTGCGGGTGATAACCTTCGTTTAGGTGACAATTTAGTTTATCAAAACGAATCGACTCCTATTGATAATATCAGATTAACCAATTTCGGATGGGGCTTAGAAGCGCAAAAGAAATTCGGAAAGCACTTTAAATTAAAACTAGCAGGAGGTCACACTTTCTCTCGTAAATTCGAGTTTAATGATGGAAGTAAAGTGGTTGAAGATTTTGATTTAGATAACAACTTCTATGGCACTGTAGGACTTTCAATTTTATTTTAACATTGCTACTAAAAGATATGAGAAAAAGGACATCTATAGGATGTCCTTTTCAAACATAAATTACATATGATCCCCACTGATAATGATCAATATTAGTCTTAAAAACAAAAAAATAATCAAAGATTTTATATTCTTAAACCTAGTATGGATCTTTGCTTTTTATTTTTTCGATTTCATTCAACTCTCTAATTTCAAAGAAGGAAATGAAGTCGCTCTCGACCCACTTCTTCAACAAATTCAAGGTTTTAACCGTTTTTTCAGCAGTATAGCACTTGGTACATTATTTAGTTTCATTAACCTATATGTACAACGCAATGCTGATCGACTGCGAACAAAATCATATGGCTATATCATTGTTACCTACTCTATTGTACACATCGTTTTAGTATTTGCGGCCATTTCGCTTGTTGCCTCATTATCTGTTTTTGTTTTTTCTGGATCCTTACAAAGGGAAAATTTGGCAGGCTTAATTAAGTTTTTCCAATCGAAAGATCTCATCCGTATATTAATATATACCTTCCTTATCAGCATTAGTATTTTTGTTGTAAAACTTATAAACGAGAAACTTGGCAAAGGTGTTTTATGGAATCTAATTCTGGGTAAATACCGCCAACCCAAAGAGGATCGCTTGCTCTTCCTTTTTATGGATTTGAAATCATCAACCACATATGCAGAACTCTTGGGACATAGAAAATACAGCGAGTTAATTCAAGATTGCTTTTCGGATTTGACGCCAGCCGTATCTGCCTGCCATGCTAAAATTTACCAATACGTTGGTGACGAAGCCGTTCTCTCTTGGAAATACGCCGATGGCATTAAACAGGCCAATTGCATTCGTGTCTTTTTTCATTTTAAATCCATACTCAAAACTCGCTCTCAATACTATTTGGATACTTATGGTTTTGTACCTGAATTTAAAGCAGGGATCAATGGGGGAAGAATTATGGTGGCCGAAGTAGGCTATCTAAAACGATCGATCGCCTACCATGGCGATGCTATAAATACAGCCGCCCGCATACAAGGACAATGCAATAGCTTCGAACGCGATATTCTACTTTCTGAAAAAATTGTAAACGATGTCCAAAAAACCAATCAAGTCAATTTCATTGAATTGGAGGACATTCAACTAAAGGGAAAGAAAGAAAAAGTAAAACTATTTAGTATCGATCAGTTTAAAATATAAGATTAGAACAAACATTTCAGTATAAGTTCACCATACTTTATTAATGCCTCTGTAAGTTGGATTCTATAAATTCACAAACAATTTTCTCATATAAAAGCGGAATACAGTAATCGTATCTCGCTTTTTTGTTTTTAACAAATCAATAACAGGCTAATCTGTTCTTTTTCAATCAATAGTTGTATATTTAATACTCATTAGTCCTTTATACACAAAAATGAAATTTAAAATACAATTTATCCTGTTTGGAGCACTTCTTATACTAGGAAGTAAGACTTCTTTTAGTCAAGAAATCAAAACCTTCAATTTTAATGAATTGGAGCCCATCTTCCATTATCAAAATGACACTACTTACGTGATTAATTTTTGGGCAATGTGGTGCAAACCATGCGTTGAAGAACTTCCTGAATTTGAAGATATCCGTAAAGATTATTCTGATAAAAAAGTAAAAATGATACTTGTCAGTTTAGACTTTGGCAAAAATGTTAGTGAGCGCATATCTAACTTTTTAAAACGAAAGAATATCAATGCAGAAGTCGTTATTCTAGATGATCCAGATGCCAATAGTTGGATTGGTAAAGTTGCTGAAAATTGGGATGGTGCAATTCCAGCGACAGTAGTATACCATAAGAATAATAGAAAAGTTTTTACTCGCCAAGTATCCTATAATGAATTGGCGAAGTCTATTGATCAAGTTAGTAATCAAACAAATTAAAAAGTAATTATCATGAAGAAAATATTGCTTCTTGGCCTAGTTATATTGGCCAGTATCGGAGTTAATGCCCAAGCTTATCAGATAGGTGACGAGGCAATCGATTTTAAACTAAAAAACGTTGATGGAAAACACATCTCTTTATCAGATTATGAAGATGCTAAAGGTTTCATTGTAATTTTCACTTGTAATCATTGTCCCTACTCAGTAGCGTATGAAGATCGAATTATCGAAATCGACAAAAAATACAAAGCAAAAGGATTTCCAGTTATTGCCATCAACCCTAACGATCCGGAATTGTATCCTAGCGATTCTTTTGAGAACATGATTATTCGATCGGAAGAAAAAGGATTCACATTCCCTTATATTTTCGATAATACTCAGGAGATATACAAAACCTACGGTGCTACCAAAACACCACACGTATTCATTCTAAGCAATAATTCAGGAAAATATAAGGTAGAATACATTGGAGCAATAGATAACAACTACAAGGACGCCGAACAGGTAACAGAGCATTACATTAATGATGCAGTGGATGCATTATTACAAAATAAAAAACCAAAAGTAACAAGCACAAAAGCAATTGGCTGCTCAATTAAGTCAAAGTAAAAAAGATAAATCCGCATATAGCAAATGCCCAAACCGTGATCGTTTGGGCATTTTATCTTCTCAATTGCTGATAAGATTCATTTATTCAAAACCTTTTGTTTTTATTTCGTCATCCTTTATTCTTAGATCGGTTTCTAAATCATTTTCTGCATTTTTCTCAAAGGAATAAGTTATTATTTTATTGTAATTGAATTCACCATCTTCACCCATTGTACGAATTAAGAAATCAACAGACTCTTTCCCCTCTTCTTTAAAACTTGAAACATCGAATGAAGCAAGCCCCCATATTCTATGTTTATACTGGTCATTATTGTCATTATGTTTCAACTCTAAAATAATCTCTCCATTTGTAGTGGTTGCATTTTCACCATCATAAACCAAATTAATATAGTGTGTTTTAGAACCACCTTTATATGTGAATTCTACATTAACATAATCGTTATGACTCCAAGTATCTGAAATATGAACCATATCATCCCCTATTGAATCCTTAACTTCCTTTGGTGTTTCAGAATCAAACTTAAAAACAGGTTTTGTCAAAATTTCATTAATATCAAACATTTCAATATAATAATCGTAGAATTCATTATCGTCAGCATCAGAAAGTATTCTAAAATCGACTAAAACCCTCATATCATCTTCTAAAAACTCTGTATCAACATAAGTGGATTTTGGTTTAAGAACATTCCCTTTGTCGGTTGTTATATAAAGAGAATCAGATTTTTTTGTTACCGTACCTACAGACATATAGTAATTGACCCATAAGATATCATTGTCATCATCGTCACAAGATGTATAAATCAAGGAACTGATTGCAAGAAAAATTAATAATATTTTTTTCATCATTTCACTTTATTAATTAATATTTCTTATTTGTTACACTGTAAAAGTAGAGCAAGACAGTAAGGAATTAAGAGCAAAAGTTAATGAGCTGAATAATAACACTAGCGAAATGACAAATTGGCTATGTGAAATGAAAACAATTGATTTTAAGTGCTATTAGACCTAAAATAACGAACAAAAATAGAGGATACTACTAAAATGTAATCTTGTTTTATAGATCCATTTTAAACCGTATCCTCTACTTTGGTTGCTTATCTGTTTGGCAGATGAGTGCCTATATTTATTCTAACCTGAACTAGCTATTCAACCATTTTTTAAGCTCATTACTTTTTAATCTGCTAACAATAATAGCTTCAGGAATATTTATATCACAATGCACCTTTAACTTCCCATTAAAATGTATACTTAGATGTTTAATTGCTTTTCTGTTTAGCAAATATTGTCTGTTGGCACGAAAAAAATAAGATGGATTTAATGTCTTTTCCAAATCTTCCATTGTGTAGGGAATAACATGACTTTCATTATCAAAAGTATGACATTTAACCAAACTACTGTCAACATAAAAGGCTGCTATGCTTTCAACATCGATAGGATAAAGTCTGTCTTTTTTTTGAATTAAAAATGAATTTTTATATGCAGCACTTTTTGACTCATTGAGGCTATCATATATCGACTCTAGTAGAGTTTGATCAATTTGAGGTTTTGTTTCTTGGTATTTATCCATTGCTAGCTCTAGATCTTCAATACTAATTGGTTTCAATAGGTAATCCAAACTATTGTGTTTAAAAGCCTGAATTGCATATTGATCATACGCTGTAGTGAAAATTATTGGAGCGGATATTTTAACATGTTTGAATATCTCGAAAGAATTTCCATCACTTAAGTGAATATCCATTAATATTAAATCGACAGTTGGGTTTGTCTTGAAAAAATCTATACCATCGTTTACCGAATCTATTATACTGATAATATCCAAATCCTTAATTAATTCGGTTAACATGGATTTAATTTGTTCCTGAGCTGCCCACTCATCTTCTATAATAACGATTTTCATTTTTCTATTTGATTTATTGATCAACAATTAAACTAAACAAAGTATAATTAAGTATGCTAAAATGCTTTAATAGGTACTTTAACAGTAAACTTATCGTCCTTAATAATAACCAGTTCTTGTTTTAATAAAATCCTACACCTTTTTGAAAGACTTGAAAGTCCATTGCCAGTGCTATTTACTTTATTTATTCGCTCTTTCAAATAATGCGAAACCACTAATAAATCATCTTCAAGATAAATTGAAATAAGCAATGGCTTACTTCTTGAAAAAATATTGTGTTTTTCTGCATTTTCTAGAAGAAGCTGAATAGCCATTGGAGGAATCAAATAATGCTTTTTAGAAGGCTCAATTTTAACCTCAACATTAAAATTATCCTTATGTCTAATTTTTATCAATTGTATATAATCATTTGTAAATGATAATTCTTCCTCTATAGTGATTAAATCCTTGTCTCTACTAGATAAAATATATCTATAAATTCGAGAAAGATGTGTCACAAATTTCCCTGCATGAGTTTTGTCTAATTGAATTAAAGCACTTAACGTATTTAATGAATTGAATAAAAAATGAGGATTAATTACACCTTTAATTTCGTTCAATTCACTTCGCAGCTTTTCAGTTTGGAGTAATTCTTTTTCTTTTTGCTCCAATAAACTTTCTTGCTGATAATTCATTGCACTGTAAATAACAAAACTAAAAACATACACCACTGTCCATCCAAAATAATAAGCTGAAACGCCATTTTCATTGACAATAAATAATGATTTTCTTACTAAAAAACACATCACCATAAAAAGTGCATATAAGCAAATGTTTCCTATTACCGATAATAAGATTTTTGATTTTTTATGCTGTAATGGAAAAGCCAAAGGCAATACGATCAAATTAAAATAAATGGTAGACCACGATATTACAAATGTCATGATTAAACCATAAGCCCATTGTAAATAATTAACATGATCATTTCCACTATTAAATATCTCCATGAGATACTCAAATGTCCTATTAGCGTTAATAAAAAGAGAAAAAATTAAGGAGATTAAAACTAACCTCTTTTTTGTTTTATTACTTGCATAATGTTGACTCATGTTTTTACTATTTGATTAAGGCCAAAGCTTATAATTTATTAAGAATAATTCGTATTAAACGTAATCAATTTGCTGATTATATTAAAAACATATTTGAATAAACATTCCTTGTTTGCCCAAAGTATATTGGCAAATATTAAATGATGGTAGAAGTTACAAACATTTTTTATTTACAATTCTCATTTTCGCTTACACTTCTCGCTTTTGCATCTATAAAATTACGCGAAAAGGTGCATGTAATCTTGATAATTCTTGTTGAACTGTATTTAGAATACTGGTGAAGTGTCCAAATTAAAAGCTGAAGTGATTTCTATTTTCTTATAATTTGGTAAAACGAGAATTAGAGATAAAATATAAGCATTTATAAAAAACAAAGGCTAGTTTCATCGTGAAACTAGCCTTTTACATTTCGATTATTCGCTAATTTTGAGCGATAGTTTACCAACTACCCTGCCCGTTTCACTATATTCATGTGCTCTAGCTATATCGTTAATATCATATGTTTTATCAATAAAAGTTTTTAAAAGACCTGCATCAACAAAATCAGCTAATAACTCCAAATCTTCTTTACTCTCCTGAACAAATATCTTCTTCATTTTTTTCGAGCTTACCAAATTGTGTATAGATCCAAGCAGAAGAATATTAAATGATGGTAAGGTAGTTACGAAAACTCCTCCACGCTGCAGTAGGTGCTTTACTTTAAAATATTCCTGATTTCCAATCACATCAAAAAAGATATCATAATCTTCTTGTAGTAAATGAAAATCTTCCTTGGTATAATCAATTACTCTATCAGCGCCAAGCTGCTTTGCAAACTCAACATTTTTTGTACTACAAATGCCAGTTGCCTTGCAGCCAAATGCTTTCACCAACTGCAATGCAAAAGAACCAACTCCCCCCGAACAACCGTTAATCAGCACACTCATTCCTTTACGGATTTTCCCCATATTTCGAAGTGCCTGTAAAGCTGTTAAGCCCGCCAATGGCAAGGTTGCAGCCTCTATGAAACTCATTTTCTGTGGTTTTAAGGCTAAATGACTAGCGGAAGTGGCAACATACTCGGCATATGCACCATTTTTAAGAATATCAATTTTACCAAAAACCTCATCGCCAATACGAAAAAACTGAACATTCTTACCAACTTCAGCAATTCGACCAGCAATATCCCCTCCAAGCACACATGGCAGCTTCTTTCTCATGAATAGCTTCAATGTACCTTTACGGATTTTCCAATCTACCGGATTGACTGAAGAAGCATATACTTCTACCAATACCTGATCTGCCTTAATTTTAGGTCGAGAAAGATTGGTTATTTCCAAAACCTCAGGTTCTCCATATCTTGTCATCACCACTGCCTTCATAATGTCTGATTTATAAATTCAACAAGCTCCGAATGAATGTTTTGCACTATCTTCAAGTTACGACAAGTTTAGAATTATTTCAAAATTAAAAGAGGCTCCTCTATATAGAAAAGCCTCCTTTAAATATTTGCAAACTACTTACTTCATATCTTCCCAATCACCATCAAAAAGAATCTTGTTCAATGGCTTTCGTTCCCTTTTATTGGATTCCATTTCTCGAATATTTTCTGGCAAAACATCAGGATTGCCGATATAACCAACTGCAATCATGGTTAGTACATCAAAATCATCAGGAATTTCGAACATTTCCCTTGCCTTTTCGACACTAAAGCCAGCCATTTGATGCATGTAAAGATCCATGCTTGTTGCTTGGGCAGACATATTTCCAATTGCCAAACCAAGATCATGAGCAGCATGATGATTTACTTTACCATTTTGAGCAAACTTTTTAGAAACTAAAGTCAAGATAATCATTGGAGCCGTTTTCACCCACATCTGATTAAATTCTACCAAACAAGACAAAAGTTGTTCGTATCGTTCAGCATATTCCTTTGTGGCGTAAATAAATCGCCAGGGTTGTTCGTTAAAACATGAAGGTGCATAAGATGCTGCTTCGAATAATTTAACAACTTTCTCTTCCTCAATTTCTTGATCAGAAAAAGCTCTTGGACTCCATCTGGTGTCAATTAACTCATGAATTTTCTCGGTCATTTCTTTTGTGGTTTAAAGTGCTTAAAAGTATCATTACTATAGAACCTTTACTTTCAGTAAGATCCTCTTAAATTTTAGGTGCCATTTAAGATAAGCATATTTTAACAAAAATTAAGGACTCACTTGTATTTTATTCTATATATTTGAGGCTAATTTATAATCAATGAACCACTTATTAATTTATTAGATGAAAGCAAGTGTTTTTCTATTGATTCCTCTGTTACTATTTATGCTTTTGGTAGATATTTATACTTACCGCGGTGTAAAACCTCTGATTGCCAGAATTAACAATGCACTGGCAAGACAATCATTAACCATACTGTTCTGGGGAATTTCGGTTTTTATTTTTGCAGCTTTTAGCATTTTCATGTTTGGAATAAAACATGTTAAACAATCCGAATCTTACATATATGTTGGATACCTAGTTGCTGGTTTTTCATTGTTCTACATTCCAAAGTTTGTATTTATACTTTTCGTTCTATTACAGGATATTCAAGGGGCGATAGCGAGAACCATTCGTTGGTTCAGGGAGAGAAAGAAAAAGAGTGTACCACAGTTTAATTCGAAGAGAAAAATGGAGCGTTCCGAATTTTTATATCAAATGGGTTTAATGCTTGCAGCTATACCCTTCGCCTCTATTCTTTATGGTGTAACAAAAGGTAAATTTAAGTTCCGCATCATGCAGGAAAGCTTAAGTTTTCCAAACCTGCCAAAGGCCTTTCAGGGGTTTAGGATTGTTCAGATATCTGACATGCATCTGGGAAGTTTTAATAAGAATTACGAAAAAATAGAAAAAGCAATTGAATTAATTAACGAGCAAGAACCTGATATTATTCTTTTTACTGGTGACCTGGTAAATAATTTTGCTGAGGAGACCGAAGGCTGGGCACCGGTTTTGAATAAGATGAATGCCAGAATGGGGAAATTTTCCATATTGGGGAATCACGATTACGGTGATTATTCCCATTGGCCATCAGCTGAAGCCAAAGCCAAAAATTTACAGGACATTAAAAATTTCCATGCCGATATGGGTTTCAAATTGCTGTTAAATGAGAGCGAAACCATCAGCATAAATGGTGATGAAATCGCTTTAATTGGTGTTGAGAATTGGGGTAAACCACCTTTCCCTCAACATGGCGATTTAGATTTAGCAATGAAGGATAATGAGAAGCTACCATTCAAATTATTAATGAGTCACGATCCCTCACATTGGGATGAAAAAGTTCTGGACACCGATATCGATCTTACATTTGCCGGTCATACACATGGTATGCAATTCGGTATTGAACGTGCCGGCATCAAATGGAGCCCTGTGCAATACAAATACCCGCGTTGGGGAGGTTTATACAATAAGGGGAAGCAATTTCTATATGTAAATCGTGGCTTTGGTTATATTGGTTTCCCGGGAAGAATTGGTATGCCACCTGAGATTACTTTGGTTGAATTGACTTAAAAGAGTCCTAAAAATATTTAAAGAGAAAAGGATATGCTATGGCGTATCCTTTTTTGTATTTCCAAATTACGAATTAACCTTCCGCACCACCACTTACAATTTCATTCGTTCTTTCAAATCTTTACGATAAGAGCGTCCAACAGGTAATTCTTTATCAGAAAGAGAAACTGTGTTGCCAGATATGGATTCAATTTTTGCTAAAGGGACAATAAACTGACGGTGAATACGAATGAATTTATCCTTAGGGAGTATCTCCATTAAATGAGCCATCGTTTCACGACTGATACATTTACCTCCATCGTATCTGCAAATGGCATAATCACCATAACTTTCGAAGTAGCTTATTTTTTCTAATCCTAAGCGAACTATCTTTTTATCGACCTTCAAATTAATTACTTCCTCTGTATCCTGGCTATTGATCACTTTACTGATCGCCTCTTTCTGTCTATCATGATAACGATTAATTGCGCGAGCCATTCTTTCCAGTGATATTGGTTTCATCAGATAATCAACAACATCTAAATCAAAAGCCTCAACAGCATAGTTTCGATATGCTGTAGTAAATATTACTGCTGGCGGATGCTGTAATGATTTTAAAAACTGTAATCCGTTTATCTGCGGCATTTCTATATCCGAAAAAATAAGATCAACCTCATTGCTTCTTAAAAAACTCATAGCTGATGGTGCAAAATTAAAACGCCCTATAATTTCCATTTCAGGAAAACTTTCCAAGTGTCGTTCAATAATTCGAATAGCAATTGGCTCATCATCTAGCAACAAACATTTTATCTTTCGCATACATTGTCGTTTAAGACCATCAATCGCAATTCAACTTCAAAATAATTATCCTGTTCCTTAGTCGTTAACTGATGCTTCTGAGGATAAATTAAATCCAGTCTTTTCTTTAGATTCTCAAGACCGATACCTCCATTTTTATGATCTTGAATTCTTAATCCTGTTGGGTTTTTAACTGTAAATACTAAATCGGTATCTGTAGTCATTCGAATTGTAATTTCACTTTCCTCATTTTCTTTCCTGGAAGAATGCTTAAAGCAATTTTCAACCAATGGAAGAAACAACAAAGGCGCAATTAATATATTTAGTTCCTTCCCTTTACTTAAATCCATATTCAAATCAATAGTATCAGCAAACCTTCCCTTTTGTATGGTTGCATAGTTTTCTATTAATTCAATCTCCTTGGCAAGAGACACAAATTCGGTATTGCAACCATAAAGCGTGTAATCTAAAATATCCGAAAGCAGCATAATCATACGAGGTGTTTCTTCCGATTTTTCCAGACTTAAACCATATATACTATTTAAAGAGTTAAACAAAAAATGCGGATTAACTTGTGCCTTTAAAAGACTTAACTCTGCTTCTTTTAAACGCAATTCAGTTTCTACCTTTACCTTATCTTGTTGTTCTCTCAGCCTTTGTTCTTTTAGGCTTCGTTGAAGCTGACGGTAGGCTACCCCAACCAAGATTACAAAATATAAGCCTACGATTAAAAAACGCACATCCATAGTTGCAGGATCAATTCCCGCCAGGGAATAGTTCCATATTAAAACATAAAGGCCTGCAATAATTAAGGTTTCAATACTAAGCGATAAGCACATCAGGTAAAACAAATACAAACCAAAACGAAAATAACGTTTGGTTAGTAAATATCTGGGAATCAGAAAATTGTTAAGAAGACGTGTACTCACATAGGCAAGCGGCACAAAACAAAGACAAAAAATTAATGCATTGTAATAATCTTGACTATACAAGCCAAAGAAAACCGAAATGAATAAAAAGGCCATAGACCAAGTTAACAGAGATAAAACTGTTCTTCTCCAGTTCCTAAACGTTTTTAATGTAAAAATTGTAGTATTCGCCATAACAAATACGAAAATATATAATTTATACTGAAGCCTTGCTCCTTATTTTTGATATACGACAAACAGTTCGATTTATGCGATAAATGACAATTGGAATAGTGAGAACGGACACACTTGTATAATCCTCTCCTTCTAAACTTTACTTATAACTATTCAACTATATATCTCGAAATAATCTTTCTGAATTTAGTTTTAATCTATTTAACCGATTGCAAGTGTCGTTTATCGCAACATATGATATCCTAAACGCAAATAATTTGAAAATAAACTAACAGACTATAAGTTTGATTTGTATTTTTGTTTAACCAAAACCTATTAAAACATGTTTGATTTTTTTATTAAAGGTGGCATAGCCGGAATGAGTATTGTAATGTTATCTGGAATTGGAGCTATCATTTGGTCAATTATTTCTACTGCCAAATTTTCAAAAAAAGGTTTCATTACCAAAAGACATCTTGATGCAATTTTGTTTCTCGGAAGTTTTAGTTTTTTCATCGGAATTTTATGGCAAGGAATAGGTCTTTCAGAAGTTCTAAGTATCATACAGGGATATCCAAACATATCACCTGAGGCCATTGCAGCAGGTTTGCGAGTGAGTATGATATCAGCAATTACTGGAGCCATACTATTTGCAATATCAGCTATCTTTTGGATTTGTCTTCGTTATTTGAATAATAAGAAAGCAGAAATTTAAAAGTACAAATAAAACCTACCATAAACTCTTGTTGAGCGTGTGGCTATGATTTGAACAAGGATACGCTATGGTGTATCCTTTTTTTGCTATAAAAATACGATATGAATATTCAATTAAAACGCGCTTAACGAGAAAGACACTAACAATTCAGTGAACAGGTTATTCGTTTGATTTTCGTAACCAACTCTTATTCCTAAATCAACTGGAGCCGAGAATCGAAGAACATGCAGGTCAGTGGAAAGTTCTGTTCCAAAAGTTAAAAAGGTATCGGTATAAGTAAACAAATCCTGATTCATATCTTTATACATTCCCTTTTGGTATCCAAAATCAACGAAAGAGTTCATTTTTATACGTTTGAAATAAGCCAGTGGCCCAACATTCCAATCGGGGTAAGCCAATGGCATGGCATAATCAAAGCCTAGGGTAAGAATGTCTTCTCCATACAAATTGCTCATCCCTCTTGGACTTTTTATCATGTTTGAGAATCGAGATTCAAAGCTTGATCGGTTTTGATAAGCTCCATATAGCTTTGTACCATGATGTTTGCTTACTCCTGGAAAATAAAGATAAGCCTCAGCAGAATAAGTCTCTCCTAAATCATTATCGCCGAAAGGTGTGTGGCGATAGTTCAATTCCAAAACTTGTGCCCATTGATATTGGACATCACGTGGAGCCATTTTTACAATATTATATGCAAATAACTGATATTCCATTATTTGCTGTGTAATGCTCTTTTTCCCAAAATCATACTCTCCTAAGCCCAAAGTATTTGTCTGAGTGGTAGCCAAAGGAGTATATTTCATATTTGTCAACTTCGCCAAACTGTAAGTTACTTTAGGCGTTATTTTTGTCGAATACTTGCCCCCTGACAGATTAAATGGCAAACTGATACTGCTTTCCCAATTCCATTGTTTTAAGGAACGATGAACCAAAATTGTATCGATTTGTTGTGGCTCAACTCTATTTGCTAGTGTCGCAAAACTGGCTTCCTGTTTACCGACTGTCAGTTTCGAATCAATTATTGGAAACATTCCTTGGTAAGACATGTTCACATAAAATTGCCCATCATCATAACCTTCTTGCTTTTTATAACCCACTGTTGTAAACAATGTGCTCAACTTATTTTGTGAAGCTACAGACACACCTATATCCGATTTCTGTTCCAATCCATCGATAAAAACAGGTGCCCAAGAATGGAAATTAAATAAATGACCTAATTTGGAATATTTCTTCACCTCAAAACGATCCATATTAGTGGTGTCAGGATTTAACTTTTCGCCCAACTGATCAGATAAACTTTCTGCCAAGGGAAATTTATGAAAAGTATGATTCCAATCCTTCCAATTGTCTGTTTCAATTCTTGCTTTAACTGGCAAATAACCATCCGATGTGTAATCAGAATAATACAATTCATTACCATTTACATGAGGATCGCGCCCTCCAAATCTGGAAGAAGTTACTTGGTAAACTTTACCATTTGATTTCTGATAAGTAAAAATATTATCAATTCCCGTAAAATTGGCTGTGAAGAAAAGAAACCCTTCGCCTACTTCCAATTGAGAAATATCCATACTTCCTGATTTAAACAGGCTAGTCTTATTACCTGATGCTAAATCAAGTTCGACCAATTGTTTTCCTTGCTTATCCAAACTAACATAGACAATGGTTTTGTTCCCATCCCATTTTGGAGAAAGAATAAATTCATTCTCATTAGCCGATATGCGTTGTTCTACCCTTTTATTTTCTGTATTAATAATCAACAGATAATTATTTCCAACATCATCCGTTTCGACTGCCACAATTCGTTTTCCGTTTTCTGAAAAAGCTGGTCCAAATAAGCTGTTCTCGTGCTTAATTTTACTTCTATTCTTTAGTTTGGCATCATAAACTACCAACACACTTTTATCGGCCTTCTCCCAACGCAAATGATCTTTCCTTTCCGACCAAATCAGCTTGCCATCTGCATAATCAAAACCAGTGTTAAAATCATATCCAGGTATATATAATTTTTCCTTCCCACCAGTTTTACGGATTATTTCAAAATAAGCAGCATCTGCCATGCCCTCTTTCAGTACAATTACATCGCCATTATCCTCTTTATGCGGATAACGTATATTGGTATAATATTTTTCACGATTCGACAATTGTTCAAACTTTGTAAGCTCTAGTTGAGCATCTTGCACCTGCCACTCCCATTGCAATTCTTTCATTGTATCGTAATACAACGTCAATTTGCCATCTGCTCTGGTATTTTTATTCTTTACTTCTGCCCAATCAACATCTTCAACGTTAATTCCTTTTGCTAATAGCTCTTTTTGCTTTTCGGATAAAAAAGAAAAAACGGCATCTCGTTTGCCATTCATTCCTTTTTTAATGCCATCTGCAAAACTGGTTATACCCAAAGGCTTTCGTGCAACACGCGTTAATGTTTGTTCCCACAATTGATCACCATAGTGTGCTCTGGCTTTACCAACCAAATAATAACCAAGTTTATATCGATCGGTCGCATAATTCTTATATGATCCATTAATTGCCTTGTCGTAAGAATAATTCCCTTTCTCCAATAATTGCGCCCTTAATTCCTGTTCAAAAAACGGAGAACGTCCTCGTCCCGATTCGCCCAATGCCGTTTCGGTACAAACCGCATCTCCTTCTAAAAACCAAGGTGGTAAATACAATCCTACAACAACCATAGTGGCTTGCTGCCCAAAAATATAATTCATGATACGAGTAAAGCCTTGCTCCATTTTATCTATCTGTATCACATGTCTATATTCATGTGTACTTACATGATCAATCCAAAATTGCGAATCATTATCGGGTGCTGAAGTATTAAAGATCTCCATTCTTTTAGGTGCCCAAGCTACCATACCATTACTTGTGGCACTATGCGTATGCACAACAACGGAAAACTTCTTTGGTTGATGCTCTAAATCTTTTCCTCCTTTTTCAAGTAAATCTTGAAAAATAGCTGCCATGTATTTTGCCTTTTCTTCATAAGCTTGTGGAAAGATAATCTGAAATTCATCAGTATTAATCTGTTTCCAATTAATAGAAGCCGGATCTTGTCCTGTACTAAAATACTGAGCGTTAACAAGTCCGCACGTAGATATCAAACAAAGGAAAACAAAACATATTCTAACAAATCTTATCATACAAAAAGAGTAATTATTACAGTTTTACAAAAATGCCCAAAACTATTTCTAAAATCGAGCCAGATGGACAAAAGTTCCTAAGGCAAGGATCCAAATTCACAAACAACATAAGAATAAAAGACTTAAGTGATCGGCATAGGATAAATAATAATTTTCTAAACGACTAAAAATACTTATTTTTAATTGAATTAAAACTTCTTTATGAATATCAACAAATATAAAGTCGAACAAAAAATAAGCTTAGGAAATATCGCCACTTTCGAAGAAATTGATGATGCTAAGAAAAAACTTAAGCATATCCGAAGAGAGATAAGCGAGTTACAAGACATCATGTATGCACATGGGAAATATAGCATGCTTATTTGTTTGCAAGGCATGGACACATCTGGAAAGGATAGTTTAGTGCGTGAGGTTTTTAAAGATGTAAATGCAAGAGGTGTTGTGGTACATAGTTTTAAAAAACCTACTTCTGCTGAATTAAAGCATGATTTTTTATGGCGGCATTACATTGCCTTACCCGAAAGAGGTAAGATTGGTGTATTTAATCGCACACATTACGAAAATGTTTTAGTGACAAGAGTTCATCCAAATTATATTCTTGGAGAAAAAATACCTTCAGTAACTAATATTAATGTTTTGAATGATGAATTCTATCACAAACGCATGCAGCGCATTGTTAATTTTGAAGAACACATTGCTGAGAGTGGAACAATTGTATTAAAATTCTTCTTACACCTCTCTAAAAATGAACAAAAGAAAAGGTTGTTGCGAAGATTAAACTTGAAAGCAAAAAACTGGAAGTTTTCAAGCGATGATTTAAAAGAACGTAAGTTGTGGAATTCATATCAAGAATGTTACGAGGATGCAATTAATAACACTTCTAAAGATTTTGCTCCTTGGTATATTGTTCCTGCAGACGATAAAGCTACTACCCGATTAATTGTTGCACAAACAATACTTCAAACTTTACAAACTTATAAGGATATAAGTGAACCAAGCCTCGATAAGGAAACGCTGGCAAACTTAGATGAGTTTAAAAAGCAACTTGAAAATGATTAAAAATAAACGATCACAAGTATCAATTCATACAAATATTTACCAATATCAATGATTCATTAGATTTTATTCGTGTAATTTGTTCTAATTAAGGGCCTAATTTGATTTGCAAAATTCGATTACTATGCAGACCTTTGCCCACTTAATAATACAGAACGATTAAGTTCTTCTGAATACAAGTAAATATGAGTAAAATCCTTATCAAAACACCAGAACAAATTGAGGGTATTCGCAAAAGTGCTCAACTAGCTGGTAATACACTAAAATACATTAGCAATTTCGTTGAACAAGGTGTTAGCACCCAATATCTTGATGAGCTAATCGAAAAATACATTAGAGATAATGGAGCCATTCCTGCTCCTTTAAATTATCATGGTTTTCCAAAATCGTGTTGCATTTCTTTAAACGATGTAATATGCCATGGTATTCCCAATGAAAAAACCATCTTAAAAAATGGTGACATTCTAAACATAGATGTAACAACTATTTTAGATGGATATTATGGTGATACTAGTACCATGTTTACTATTGGCGATGTAAGTGAACAAGCATTGAGATTAGTAGAAGATACCGAGCATGCCTTGTACTTGGGAATTGAGCAGGTTAGACCTGGCAACTACTTTGGAAATATCGGTTTTATGATTGGCCGATATGCAAAAGGAAAAAAATACAGTGTTGTTTATGAATTTTGTGGTCATGGTGTTGGGGTTGAATTTCACGAAGCTCCACAAGTAGAGCACATTGCTGCTCGAAACTCAGGCCCAAAAATGAAAGAAGGTATGATTTTCACTATTGAACCGATGATTAACCTTGGAAAAGCAAGAGCCGTTGTTGATGAAAAAGATGGTTGGACAGCTCGTACTATAGATCAAAAATTATCAGCTCAATTCGAACACACAATTCTAATTACGAAAGATGGGTATGAAATTCTTTCGGATGTTGGCAATTACGAAATCTTCCGATAAAATTTCATTTCACAAAATATAAATGCAACCGCTTCCTATTGAAGCGGTTCTTTTTTTATCTTTGAATTGCATCGGAAAATTGTTATTAATTAATCAAAACTCTTTACATGAAAAATGTTGCCGTGATATTAGCTGGTGGAAGCGGAAGAAGAATGGGTGGATCTTTGCCTAAACAATTTTTAGTTCTTGGTGGCAAGCCAATTATTCAACATTCTATTGAAGCTTTCGAAAAAAACACTAATATCGATGAAATATGCATCATTATTCACTCTGATTTTATCCAGGAAATTGAGAATATCCTTATTGAGGGACAAATCCAAAAAGTGAAGCACATTCTTCCTGGTGGCAAGGAAAGAAGTGATTCAAGTTTGGCAGCAATCAATGCCTACCAAAAGGAATCGAATGTAAGCCTAATTTTTCACGATGCAGTAAGACCTTTTATATCGCAGGATATAATCAACAATGTAATTCAAGAAGTTAAAGATGGTAAATCGGTTGCTGTAGCCATATCAACTGTAGATACCATTTTCCAGATTAACGAAAAAAATCAAATTGTATCTGTCCCACAAAGAAACCTTTTAAGACGTGCACAAACACCACAGGCCTTTTCGTACAATGTCATTAAATCTGCTTACGATATTGCTCTAAATGATCCTCATTTTGTTGCTACCGATGATTGCGGCGTCGTTCTAAAATACCTACCGAGCGAATCAATTTTTATCGTTGAAGGTGATGAATCGAATATAAAGATCACTTTTGAGCAGGATTTAGTGCAGGGGGAAATCATTTTAAAAGAGAAATAAGCAATGCTTTAGTAATAATACTTCTCAGACATTCTCCCTTCAGAAATTAGCTTATCTTTGGCGCAAAATCAATAGAAAAACCATCCTACATGAATATCTTATTTGATGTTTTAAACATCTACTACATTCCTCAATATTTTCCTGTTTGGAGAGAACTTAAAAAAAGAGGTCACAATTGCTCTCTAATAGTCTACTCCAAAAAGAACGATAAGAATTTACTTGCAAGTACTCTTGAAAATTTGGACATATCATATACTTGGGTTCATGATGACAGTGAAGCAAAGGATTTATACCTGACTCAAAAGCCTGATTGGATTTTCTTTGGAAATGAATTTGCTTTTCTTGATGAAATTCATCAGAAATCGAAAACAGTGCAAATGGGACACGGAGTTGGACCTAAACCAAGTTATTATCGAAAATCGGATACTCCAATGACCGTTCGTTTCATGGAAGGAGAAGTAAGATTGAAGAAAATTGAAGAAATGTATCCTAAGGATAAGTTTGTTCAGGTTGGATTTAGTAAGCTTGATCCTATTTTTGATGAAACAGAACAAGGATTAGATCTTGCAAAATTGGGATTGGATCCGAGTAAAAAGACAATTTTATATGCTCCTACATTTAATCCAACTTCATTAGGATGTTTCCCAAAAAACTGGCCAAGTGAATTCTCTGAATATAATATTTTAGTAAAAGTTCATTCTCTTACTCTTTCTAGAGATCGATACAAGAAAGATCAAGAAAGAATACAGGCATGGAAGCAGTACTCTAATGTTTATGTTGCAGGAGTTGATGAATTTTCATTGGTCCCATTTCTTAAAACTGCTGATGTTTTAATCAGTGAAGCTTCTTCTACTCTATTTGAGTTTGCTGCTCTAGATAAACCCGTAGTAATATGCGACTTTTATGATTTGAAATGGTCTTACAAAGGCATCTTTAAATATCGTTTTGCAAAAAGATTCGGGGCCGATTCTGTAATATATAAAGAACTAGGAGCTCACGCTGCAAACTATAAAAAACTAAAACCAATAATTCAGGATGAAATAGAAAATCCTAAAAACTATAAAAATAACAGACGCAAATACAATATTGATCATGTTGGACCAACAGATGGTAAAGCTTCGATTAGAATTGCAGATTATTTGGAGAATAACTAAAAGCAAAAGGCTGTTTCAATGAAACAGCCTTTATTTTATTTTATCAATTTTAAAGTATCTTTTAGAATCGTAGAACTTACACTTGGTGTGTAAGGAAAATAGACCATTTCGCAGCTCACAGGCGGATATTTTCCTCTCCAATCATCTCCTACTGAAATGGCATCAATCTGATATTCATCTACAACTTTTTGTTTGTTTTTATCCTTTTGTGGAATCACTTCATCTACAAACTTTATTGACGATATAATTTTTGCACGTTCCTCGAACGGTATAACTGGCTTTTTGCCTTTCGATTCTAAAATCAATTCATCTGTAGACACCCCAACAATAAGATGTTCACACAATTTTTTAGAATTCTCTAAGATGTTTAAGTGTCCGTAATGAAACAAGTCAAAACAACCAGAAGTATAAATTCTTTTGTATTTCTTTTCAGGTGATGACTCTCCTAATTCAATCTGTACTTTTTCTTGAAGAAAACGAAACATTTCTGAATTAACTGGATTATTATTTACAGCTAAATTCGCTGGCCCTGGCCAAAATGCATCAATAAACTCCTGATTATTTATTGTAACTGGTATCTCATAACGAGGAATTACATGAAAATGAACTTCTGGATCAACCATCATTAACATTAAATAGTTAATCTTATCGCATTTAAATGCTCTTGAAAGACCTAGTTCAATATCTTTGGTAACAATACTTAACTCCATCATTGCATCTTGTGAAATTGAATGGAAGTTAGTTTTCTCCTCTTTACAAATTAATATCAAAGAACCCAATGTGATTTGTTCTTTTCTCAACAACACCAACCAATGCTTGTATTCTTTCACCAATGAACTTGGGTAAGCAAATTTAGTTAAGGTATCTCTTAGCATATCAATCTCTCCTTTGATTTATTTCGTTTTTTTTAATTTCCTTACCTTCAATAATATCACAAAACTAACCAATATCGCATAAGATACAAGAATAATAAAAGGCTTTCTTGTGTTTGAATACAAAGAAAGCCTTTTACTATTTTATCAAATTACAGGAACGATCTCACTCCTTAAAATCCTAAAAAATGGATTCATCCCAGATATTTGTTAATCTCTTTCCTTTTCCATATACATGAAAATGTTGATTTTCGGCTAACCTATGACCTGTTAATCTTTCGAACCACATTAGAATACTATCCTTAAAATCAAAATTTCTCTTCTTAGGATCAATCTTAACCTCCCAGTTAATTTCCTTCATACGCTCTTGCATTACTTCAGGATGTGTTCCATTATAATCCAAAACACAGTCATAATCTTTGCTAAAATCAAAACCAGTTTCTACTGATCCTTTGTTCCAAAATCGTTTATTCCAAAGACTACTATTTACCTTTTTCTTCATTAGTAATGGTGAACGAACCCAACCGTAATGATATACATGAGCATCCAATTTAACTCCTGTAGGCTTCTCTCCATCAACTTTCCTAAACCCCTGAGCATCATGCCATGATCTTATCTTTTTATTATTTCGGATGATTCTCATCTCTCTTCGATACCACTTTCGTCCAAACCCCAAGTAATCGTAGCTTCCCCAAAAATGCTTCCAATTGAATAAAAATCCATCAACATCAAGATTATCCTTATGCTTTTCCATTGCTTCTCTAATCTCGGGATAGTCTTTCTCATGCAGAACCTCGTCAGATTGCAAATAAATACACCAAGTATATTCTTCACTAATTTTATCTATGGCCTTATTCGTTTCAACACCTAAAAAATGTCCATTCTTATTGTTTTTAGACCAAACAGAATAAACAAACTCAATTTTATCTGAATCTATTGTACGAATAAAATTCTCTGTATCATCTTCCCCATCTCCAAGTGCAACAATAAATTTATCAACAAGCGGTAAAGCTGATTTGATCGCTTCTAATACAGGGTAATCATAGAGAACCGCATTTTTTACTATTGTAAATCCACAAACTTTCATTCTTTGTCTTATTTTGTTAAACTTTCTCAATTAATCAAACATTGGATAATGTCGTTTGCCAACTTTTAGCTTATGAATAGGAGCATCTTTATGCAAACTATTCCCATTCAATACCTTTTCATAAAGCTCTAAGTAACCATCTGCCATTTGTTTCACACTAAATCGATCACACACGTATTCATGACAATATTTTCGATTATAAGCTCCAAAATTACTAGCAGCATCAATCAATTCAGAATACGAGTTAGAAACAAAACCAACATCTGATGGAATCAATTCTGGTAATGAACCATAAGTACTTCCAAAAACAGGTGCTCCAAAATATAAGCTCTCAACAATAGCCAAACCAAATGGCTCATGCCAAACTACTGGAAAAAGTAAAGCTTTGGATTGATTAATTACCTTGCTTTTCTTTTCTCCTCCGAGGAAACCTTTGTATTTTACAGTTCGATTAAAAGGAATACCTCGACCTCCAATTACCGCTAACTTTTCGTTAAGCTCCTTCGAAATTTTCACACAACCTTTTAAATTTTTCTTACTTCTACTGGCTTTGCCTAAAAATAAAAAATGCTCTCTTTTCAAACTCCAGTCAACAGGGCCATATTCATTAAAATCAATACCATTGTAAACAAATACATCACTACCATGTCTTTCTGCATGATTTTTAGAAATAAAAACGGTGTTTTTGTCATATACAGTTTCGGGAGCACTGTTTCCATGCAAAGTTACGATGTATGGAGTTTTTAATGCTTCCTTAATTGGAAAATTAACATGTACTAAATCAATATCTGCAGGTATTTGATCATTAAGTTTAACATTTGGGTTATAAATATAAACTTTAGCAAATTCGCAAGAAGAACCTTGTCCCGACAAAAAACTAACCTCATGGCCTCGTTTGGTTAATTCTTCGCCTAACCACCATACTATTCTTTCTGTGCCTCCATATAGAAGTGCGGGGATTTTCAGGTCGCAAACCAAAAGAATTTTCATATTTCTTTCTCTTTTTTTTTGGATTAACTGTTATGAATCTAACAAAAGACAATCTACTGACAATGCTCAATTATTTTAATGTTCAAAATAAACTAGCAATTACCTTTCAGCCTTTTTTTCAAATTATTCTTTCTATTTATTTCAGCCTTATGCTCTTTATCAAATTGGATCAATAATTTAGCAGCCTCAGCCTCATTTTTATTATTTATACGAGCGTATTCTTTAGCCACGATCTCAAGTTCCTCTTTGCTAGCCCATATTTGAGAAAAGTTTTTTAAGCCTTTCAAATAATCCATTTTTTCAAATTTTAATCTATTGATATCTACAATTGAGAAATCATACTTATCATTAGCTAATTTAGTAATAAGAATGTTACCTCTCGAATAATCTAAATGGTGAATTCCATTTTTATGAAGCTTTTCATAAGTAAAGACAGCAAATTGTTGAAGAATATTTTCTTTATCAGGAAACTCAAAGCCTATTAAATCACGGATTGTGAATTCATATTTGTGATGAAGTGAAATATAATAACTATCATGAAATAAACCATTCTTTAATTTTTCAACAACAGCTATTGGTTCTGGTGTATTGGCTCCTCTCTTTATAATCTCCATACCATATTGAAAAGAATGTTTTGCCTTTGAACCACGCAACCAAGCGTAAGCGATTTTATTAATTAAATGTGGAATTTTAAAAGATTTCACATTCAACAATATCCCCTCAACTTCAAAAACTTTAATTTCATTTCGCCCTTTATATATGGATTCTCCTGTATTTTCAAAGTTTACAGGTAAATCTTTTAAAAACCGTTTTAGTTTATTGTATTTGGGATTAATATGTATTCTCATTCAAATTTTTATTTACAAATGCCATTACCATTTCCTTCATCGAAACAGAACCTATTTCATCAAATGGAATTTTATCGAATTGATAAAACTCATAAGCCGAAATATCATCTTTAGCATCTATTCCATTAAACGAATTAATTTTGCAAATGTAGGCTAAATCAATTGTAAATACAGAAAGTCCTCCAAAAATATATTCATTAGGGTAAGACATAAAATATTCCATTTTATCCACATTCAAATTCAATTCTTCTTTAATCTCCCTGCGCATTGCTTCTTCTGCGGTCTCCATCACATCAACAAAGCCTCCTGGCAAATCAAGCATGCCTATATCTGGACTACATGCTCTTCTGGTAAGTAATATTTCACCCTTATCATTAACTATTAGTGCTGCAACTGCAGCCGATGCATTTACATACAAATGAAAATCACAACTAGCACATAAAAAAGAATTGTCGAGTTTAAAGTTAAATTCAAGGCTGCCACATTTTGGACAGTATTTTATTACTTTTTGAGGATTTGTAGGACTCATAAATCAATATTAAGTATGGATTTTGCAATTGCATCTCAAAAGTAATATTTATTCGAATTGAAAAGAAGATTACATAAAACAATTAACAATTGTTTACCCAAATCAGAAAATCACTTTCAATTTAATAGAAAACGCTTTATTTATGCGATTCTAATCAATTTAGACTGACTAAAAATTACCCTACACAACTGCTCTTAGCCATGGTTTTCTGAGAAAAGTTACTACTTTTAAATCGAAGCAAATAACTAATGGGACAAGCCGACCTCGTTTTATCCAGACATTTAATATTGGGGTTATCTTTTTTTGAGTTTCAATAAGTCGCTATTATATGGAGAGCTAAAAAATATCATGGCCTCCCATTATTTAATTTGCTAGTCGAAACGATATATCGAAAACCTAACCCAACTACCATAAATTTAAAAAGGCAAATTTCATTTGAAATTTGCCTTTTTTACTAATAGCCACTTACACTGCTATCCTTATGTCTTTTTGAGTCAGCAATACCAATATACTCGCCTGAGTCAGTCACAAAAACATTTGCCATCATTCCAATTCTAGGTTGTTTTTTTATTTTATGTCCAAGAAATTCTAATCTTGCAAGCACCTCTTCCGACAACAATTCGTTCTCAACATAAACCTCATCGGGCAACCATTGAGAGTGGAAACGTGGAGCATCAACAACATCTTGCGGTAACATTTTAAAATCAATTGCATTTACAATATTCTGAAACACCGAGGTAATTATTGTGGATCCTCCTGGAGAACCAAGTACCATGAACAATCGACCATCCTTTTCCACAATAGTTGGTGTCATACTACTC
Source organism: Labilibaculum sp. DW002 (assembly GCF_029029525.1). NCBI lineage: Bacteria > Pseudomonadati > Bacteroidota > Bacteroidia > Marinilabiliales > Marinifilaceae > Paralabilibaculum > Paralabilibaculum antarcticum. The sequence goes on from NZ_JAKJSC010000001.1 coordinate 1,069,725, forward strand.
AACATTCTTTTACCAGGCATTATAGCATTCGCCGCACCGCCAACTAGTCCAAATTGATTTGGAATTCCTGGTTTGCTACTAAAATCATCCATTTCATTGTTTAAGAAGAAACCACCACCAACCACAATCACCTTACTTCCGTAATTACCATTTAAGGTTGTAGTTACCGATATGGCATTGCCTTCCGAATCAACAATAGAAAAATGTGTTGTTTCAAAACTTTCAATCAATTCTACACAACCTGCTTTAACATCCTGCGAATTTGTTTTAGCCGTCATGCTTATATTCGAAAAACGATTTTTCAAGTATTCATTATTAATCAAATCTGCTGTTGGAACTTGGCAACAATCAGGATCCCCTAACCAAGTTGCCCGATCAGCATATACTCTACGTTCCAATTCAACCACAGAATGTATGTGCTCAAAAGATCCAAAATCATATTGGTCTAATTGGCATTGTTCTGCTCCTTTTAGCAACTGAATTAAAGCCACGCCTCCACTTGATGGTGGTGGCATAGATATAAGCTTATGGCCTCGGTAATTTCCCAATATTGGCTTTCTCCATACAGAATGGTATTTCTCCAAATCCTTAGCTGTTATTATCCCACCATTTTTTTGCATCTCAGCTACAATCAAATCGGAAGTTTCGCCAGTATAAAAACCATTACGCCCATTTGTTTTTATTCGTATTAATGTTCGCGCTAATGCAATATTCCTAAGCGTATCTCCTTCTTCAAAAAGAGTTTTTCTTAGATATGGAACTGATTCTTTTCCTTTATTCTGACTTTTGATCTGATCTTGATAATCATTTAATTTATTTGCTTCCAACTCACTCAATACAACTCCATCTTTAGCTAGCTTTATTGAAGGTTCGAGCAATGCCTCCCACTTCATTTTTCCATATTTCTGATGAAGTTTTACCATGCCATCTACTGATCCAGGGACCCCTACTGCCAAATGTCCTTTTTGACTTAAATCAGAATTTACATCACCATTTTCATCCAAATACATTTGCTCAAAAGCTGCCTGTGGAGCTGTCTCTCGAAAATCTAACGAATTGTATTCACCATTTGATGTTCGAATTACCGCAAATCCTCCACCGGCAATATTTCCTGCTCTTGGATAAGCAACCGCTAATGCAAACTGAACAGCTACTGCCGCATCGAAAGCATTTCCGCCATCTTTCAGAATTTGATTACCAACATCGGAAGCCAAATAATGTGCTGTAACTACGACACCATTTGGATAAGATTTTGATTTTGTAGGAACATTGCAGGAAAAAACAAAAAGCAATGCAAGGCTTATGGTCGAAAGAAATTTAAACATATCATATACGATTTAGAGCTCTAAAGATAGATAGCTTTTAATTATTTGACAGCTTTTGACCATAAAAAATAGCTGTTGCAAATTGCAACAGCTATTAAATTTATTCCTCAATAGAATCTTAATTTTCTAATTAAAAATATAACGTAATCCAACCTGTAGTTGCCATTTCGAATTAACAGAAACATCATCAATATAAGATTCCTCTAGATTAGGATCAAATTGTAACCAAGGCGTTCCAGAATTATCAACTCCATTAACAGAAATTGGATTCGTAGTTGTTGCAAACTGGCGCACTCCCCAATTAGAACTAATCATATTACCCAAATTCAAAACATCAATTGAAAATTGCAAGGTGTTTTTCTTGCCTCCAACTTGGAAATTATAATCTTGCATAAAACGGAAATCGAGTTGTCCAAACCAAGGCAATAAAGCTCCATTTCGCTCTGCATATTTTCCTCTTCTATCCTTCATGTAATCATCCTGACTAATAAAAGCATCCAAGGCAGCCCATTGTTCAGCCGAATTTACTGCAACAACACCATCACCGCTATTATTAACGGTACCAAAATTAATATCACTTGAATTTTTAGGAATGTAAATCAAATCGTTATTTGCGATCGCATCTCCATTGAGATCTCCCGTATAAGTATACGAGTATCGATTCCCTTTTCCTGCTTCGTAGAACATGGCAAATGAAGAAGCAAATTTACCATAGCTAACCTTATACATTGCTGAAGCGATTACTCTATGCTCTAGGCCATATCGAGACCATGAATAAGCAGGGCTATTAGGATTTCCTACAACAGGATTTCTTTGAAATGCATCAGCAGCAATCTCAGCTGGAATTGAAGTTAAATCTTTTGCGCTTAAATAAGTATATGCAATATCGGTTGTTAAACCAGAATTCCATCTTTTTGCCAATTTCGCAGTTGCCGTAAATTGGTATCCTTTTTTAGTATTGTCCAAAACAATTGCTCCTGCATCAAGAAAAGATTCCGATCCTGCCGATGCTGAATAAATATTCACCTCATTAAAACCTGCAAAACGAGAACGAGTATCTCCTGTTCCAGTCAAATTACCAGAAGGAGGTAGCATATTGTAATTTCGATGAACAACAGCATTTACATCTTTCGAATAAATACCTTCAACAGTAGCTAACCATCCATCTCCAAATTTCACATCCATTGCCAAATTATTCTTCCAAACCTGAGGATATTTAAAGTCATCAGCAGTTGAATTTAACTGAAATTCATATCCTGCGTCGATACGAGCATTTGTCGATTGATTTCCTAACCAAACAAAAGGAATACGACCAGTAAAGATACCTGATCCTCCTCGAAGCTGCATTGTGTTGTCCCCTTTCACATCATAGTTAAATCCGAAACGTGGAGACCACATCAATTTTGAATCTGGCCAAGTTGCAGGATCCAATCGTATAGAATTTCCCTTTTCATTTACCCAACCGTCGAAATTCTTTCCTCGGTCTGTAGCCTCATCTTGTGGAATATTATTATAATACTTAGGAAGGTCAACACGCAATCCTAGTGTCAATTTCAAATCATCATTTACTTGAAATTCATCCTGAGCATAGAATGCTATTTGCGCAACATCCACATCGGACCATGCATAAGCATTTTTATTCGCATCAATTACATCCTGATTTAGATCGTTAGTAGGATTACCTACGAAATAGGCAAAATCGTTGTTTAAAAAATTCTGAGTTCCAAAGGCTGTAACCCAAGGATAATAGAATAAGTTGAAGGAATTTTCGAACTTAAATCTCTCATAATTAAAACCAAGCGTTATCGCATGACGATCTGAGTAATAAGTCATATTATCAGAAATCTGAAATACATCCTGATTCAATACATTACTTGTTGAAAACATTTCAGAACCTGCAGTAATTGCAACATTACCATTCCCATCAAGTATATCAACAACTGGAAATTGTGCTGATTTAGGATCACGCTTATCTCTAAAAGTTGTATATCCTACTAATAACTTATTAGATATTTTTGATGAAAATCTAGAATGTAATTCACCTACGAAAGAATTGATTTTGTTAAAAATTCGATAGGAAGAATTCTCGAATGGCAAACGGAAACTTGTTGGACCTCTACCTCCAACAGCCTCAGGATGAGGCAAAATATCCTTCCATGCATCCAACATATTGTATCGAAGAACTACATTATGATTGCGGGATAAATTAGCATTCAATTTAATTAAGAATTTATCATTTGAAGTTTCGTGATTGTATCCTTGATAAGCCCCTGGTTCATATCCCCATTGAGATCTAAGGTGGCTTTGAACCGCTTTCACATCAGCTTCTGAAACACTCGTTGTATTTGAGTTACCCGTATTCGTTCCATCGTCAGCAACAAAACCGTGTGCCAACTGATCTCTTCTTTCTTGCTCATAATTCACAAAGAAGAACAGTTTATTTTTAATAATTGGACCTCCAACACTAACACCATATTGCTTCGTGCTAAAATCAAAGTTTTCAACTTTCAAGCCTCCAACTTTGTCGCCTATCATATTTTCATTACGGAAATAATAATAAGTAGCTCCTTTAAATTCATTTGTACCTGATTTGGTTACTGCATTTACACCAGCTCCAGTAAAACCACCTTCGCGAACATCGAAAGGAGCAAGAGAAACCTGAATTTGATCAATAGCATCTAAAGATACTGGTTGAGCATCTGCTTGGCCTCCCGGAGTGGAAACATCTAAACCAAATGAATTATTAAAAATTGATCCATCCAATGAAAAATTATTGTAGAGATTGTTTCGACCTCCAAAACTATTCCCATCCGACTCTGGAGTTAGACGAGTCATATCCGACTGAGATCTTGAAATAGTTGGTAATGCAGCAATACGCTCTCTATCAACATTAGTTTGGGCTCCTGTCCTATCTTTACTCATCACATCGTTTTTATCGTAAACAATTGTGATTTCATCAATCTGAACATTATCCTCATTAAGCACTAGATTTACCTCTGAAGATTTATTCAGCTGTAAGTGAATGTTCTCTTGCTTTGTTTCTTTGTAACCAATAAATGTAACCGTTACTGTATAAGGTCCACCAATTTTCATATTCCTCATATCAAAACGACCATCATCCTGAGTAATCGTTCCATACTGAGTTCCTGTTGGAGTGTGAGTTGCAACAACTGTAGCGGCAAAAACAGGTGCATTATTGCCATCAACAATTTTTCCTCGCATAGAGGATGTCGTTACCCCTTGCGATAAAGCATTGGGCAAAAAACTTGCCATTGCTAAAATCAGAAATAGTAATTTAACATTCTTCATTTTAAAAAAGATTAGATTATAATTAGGTTTATTAAAAGTACGAAAACCTAATTCAAACCTCTACATCTTTTTTTCACAATTATTAACAATCAACGTATTACGAGAACAAAACAACCACTATTTTGTTTATTAAAGCAATAATAACGAAAACAAGTATTTGTTAATTTTTGTTAAAATACCTATATATACAAGAAGATAAATAGATCATAATCTACCTATCAAAATTTACTTTTAGTTTATTAAAAAAAATGTTGATAATTTTAAAATAAAATGCACCTATCACTATTCAAATAGGATTATTCAACCTAAAAGTGTCAAAAATCCTAAAATCATACGAAACAAATTAATCAAGTATTAAAACATAAAAATAGATTTTAGAATCTATTCGCTCCAAATCTTACTCTCCTGATCGATATACCAAGTTTTACCTGATTTCCCATTCGAATAGATCAAAAATTGCTTCTTTGTAAACTCAATTTCAACGGAGTATTTAGATTGTAAATCTGAAGTGTATGCATTCGTTTTTTCAAAAAATTGCTTTTGTAAACCATACAACCTAATAAGTTCTTTTTTCAAGTCGTAATCTATATCCTTTTGATACTCCATTATACTTTCCCCAACTTTTACATCTGAAAACTGAACATAGCCCCAAGTCTCTGGTTGATGCATAGCAACAACTCCTTGAGGAGACCAAACCCAATTGTGTTCTGGTAAAGTTTTACCTGTTTCAGGATTAACACATTTTTTATAAATTCCTTTTAGTATTTCAACATCCCAATTTACTCGAGAAAAGTTCACACGCCATTGCTCCCCATCCTTGGGTCCTCTACCTTCAAAAGCACATTCTTTTAACACCTCCCATGGAAAAGCAATTTCAATGGTCCAATACTGATCAGTATCAGATGGATCATTTAAGCTTCCATATACCTTCACTGCAGACTTCAAACCTTTAATATCCCAAGCATTAATGGCCGGCGCACCATCACGGTATGGCTTAACCAGCATCAAATCCCAAATGGTATTTAATGCATTAAGCTCGAACTCATAATACTGATGATTATCTCCCTGTGGATCAATAAACACCTCAAAATCATTATCGTAAAAAATCACCGTATCTCTCTGCTTAAGCTTCGCCCAAATATGTGGTTCTTCTAATTTTGCAGCAATGTAAAAATAATCTTCATCCCATGCCATCTTCACCTTGGTTTCATAGGTTGGCAAAGGTTTTTTATCTCCTTCGATATCTACAAATGAATCAGACCACTTGAATTTCCCCCACTCCGAATCATTTAATTCGCCATCAACATTAATAATTTCATCTGTCTTATAGCAGACATATGATTTCGGATTATCTTGTGCGAATAATTCAATAACACTACTAAATAAAATAGCAAAACAGACTAATATCTTCATTTGATTCGATTTTTTTTAATTTTAACAATAGAACTTACTTTTAAAATCCTTATCCAAATCTAAGCATAAAATCCCTCTTAAAGCCTTTATTTATCGTGCTTTTCACCAAGTAAAAATAAGCATCAGGCCGAATAATCAATACTAATCTGGTTTAGTAAAACAAAAGAAGATTATAAATTAATTTATATCTTCCATTTTTGAAATAAATAAAAAACAAATACATGCTAGACTTACTTTATAAAAGGCGAAGTATTCGCAAATTTACAGATCAAGTAATTGAAGAAGAAAAAATAGATCGAATTATGCAGGCTGCTCTGCTCGCTCCTTCATCAAAAAGCAAATACCCTTGCGAATTTATTGTTGTCGACCAAAAAGAACTAAACGAAAAACTTTCTGAATGTAAACCTCACGGAGCTAGCTTTTTAAAATCCACACCTGTATCTATTGTTATTGCCGGAGATATTGACAAAAGTGATGTTTGGATTGAGGACTGTTCGATCGCTGCATCCTACGTTCAAATACAAGCGGAAAAAGAAGGATTAGGCTCTTGTTGGATCCAAATTCGAGAACGTCCACACGACATTCAAAAATCTTCAGAATTATACATTCAAGAATGTTTAAATATGCCTTCCAATATTAAAATACTAGCTATTATAGCGCTAGGTTACAAAGAGGGAGTAAAAGTCGGTAGAGATAAAACACATCTAAAAAGGGAAAAAATACACAAAAACTCATATTAGGAAAACTAGAGAGGATCTTAAGGATCCTCTTTTCTTGCGATAATAATTTTCCGTTCTCAAAAAAAAATACATATATTTCTAAATCAAACAATTCAAAGCTAATTGATCATGAAGTTCAAGAAATGTATTCACTTAATTCTTATCGGAATAATTGTACTTCTTACTTCTTGCGATACTAAAAACGAAGATTTTCTTACTCAAAAGGAAAAAAGCTGGCTAAAACAACATCCAAACATCAAAATTGCAGTCAGTACAAGCTTTCCTCCATTTCAATTTATCGACGAAGAACAGAAATCAATTGGGATTTCTATTGATATCTTAAACTTACTTGAGGAAAATATTGATTATACTTTCGAGAAAGTATATTTCAATAACTGGAAAAATATTTTAACTGCTGGTAAAACAAAACAAGTTGATGTAATCTTGGAAATACAGGAAACTGTTGACCGAAAAAACTATTTTCATTTTACCAAGCCATTTATTTCTATCCCTCATGTAATTATCATGAGAAAAAATACAGTTGATCAAATCTCTATTGATGAACTTGAAAATCTACAAATTGGCGTTGTAAACAACTACGCAGTTCAAGAATACATAAAGGATTTTTATCCGGAATTAAAATTATATCCGCTCCCTGATGATCTAACTTGTTTACAAGCTTTATCAAATCAAAAAATTGACGCTGTCATCACACAACAAGGATATGCTAGTTACGAAATCCACAAAGAAGTTATTTCTAATCTACAAATTGTAGGAAATATTGGCTATGATAACGAATTAGGCTTTGCCATTCGTAAAGACTGGGCAATATTAACTCGCATATTAGACAAAGGACTTGCTCGCATTCAGCTGAAGGAAAAAAATGCAATCATCAATAAATGGATACCTATTCATCCTATCCCATTCTGGCAATCAAATATTTTCTGGGGTATTATGCTACTAATACTTATTGGCCTAATTCTATTTTTTGCGATGGTATATCTTTGGAATAAATCCTTAAGAAGAAGAGTTGCGATAAAAACACATCAATTAACCAAGCTAAAAGAAAAAGCAGAGGAAAGTAATCGTCTAAAATCTTCATTCTTGGCTAATATGTCTCACGAAATAAGAACTCCCATGAATGCGATTCAGGGATTTTCGGAACTCATCATAACTGACAAACTTAGCCCAGAACAAAAGGAAAGGTATTCACAAATCATAAGCAAAAACTGTGATTCTCTAAGTAATTTAGTAGATGAAATTCTAGATTTATCTCAAATTGAATCTGGTCTGATCACAATTACAAATCAAGAATTCGAATTAATTAATTGCATTGAAGAAGTAATCTATTCCAATTCAATTAACATACCAAAAGATAAAAACATACAAATCATTTTTTCAAATCAGTTCAAACAGGACTCACTACTAATCAATACAGATCCTCTGCGTTTTAAGCAAATACTCAATAATTTACTTAACAATGCAATTAAGTTCACCAATCAAGGAGATATAACAATCACAGGAAGTTTCAGCGATATTAATGAACTTCAATTCTGTGTTCAAGATCATGGTATTGGAATTGAAAAATCGGCTCTAAACAGCATTTTCGATCGCTTTAGAAAAATAGAAAACGATACAACCGTTTTGTACAGAGGATCTGGCCTTGGGCTAAATATTTGCAAAAAATTATTAGAATTAATGGATGGGCAAATATGGGTAAAATCAACGATTGGCACTGGCTCATCGTTCTATTTTACCCTCCCAATTAAACCATAGTTACTTACTGTGTCTTTCAACTAACAATTCGACAACTTCTTCTAGTCGATAATCTTTTGCTGCAAGTAAAACAAGGTAGTGGAACATTAAATCTGCAGCTTCACCCATAAATAAATCCTTATCATCATCCTTGGCTTCAATCACCAACTCTACCGCTTCCTCTCCAACTTTCTGAGCTATTTTATTGATTCCTTTATTGAAAAGACTAGCCGTATAAGATTTTTCAGATAGGTTTTTCTTGCGCTCACCAATTACCTGCTGCAACTGCAATAGAAAATCAATTGATGAAGCCTTATTCTCCTCATCCCAGCACGTATCCGTTCCTTTATGGCAAACAGGACCTACCGGGTCTACCTTAATTAACAGCGTATCTTTATCACAGTCCAAACTTAAATCTTTTAGCTCTAAAAAATTTCCACTTTCTTCCCCTTTTGTCCAAAGTCGCTCTTTACTTCGGCTGTAAAATGTCACTTTATTGGTTTCAATCGTTTTTTCGTACGATTCTTTATTCATATACCCTAACATTAAAACTTTTTGAGTTTTAACATCCTGAATAATTGCAGGAACTAGGCCTTCTCCTTTATCAAAATCAATTTGATTTGTTAGATCTTTAAAATTCATCTTTTCTATGTGGTTAAATTATATTCTTACTGGTATGTTTTTACTTTTTAAATAATTTTTCAAATCAGGAATTTCAATTTCCTTAAAATGAAAAACACTAGCTGCTAATGCTGCATCTGCTTTTCCATCAATAAAAGTATCTGCAAAGTGCTCCATATTCCCTGCTCCACCCGAAGCAATAATTGGAATATTAACCATAGCAGACAATTTCGCTAAAGTTTCATTTGCAAAACCATTTTTGGTTCCATCATGATTCATTGATGTAAACAGAATTTCTCCGGCTCCTAGTCTTTCTGCTTCCAATATCCATTCAAACAAATCAATTCCTGTTGCCAATCTTCCACCATTCAAATAAACTTCCCATTTTTCATCTTCAAAACGAGCATCAACGGCAACAACAACACATTGACTTCCAAAACGAGATGCTAAATCAGAAATTAATTGAGGATTTCGCACAGCCGAGGAATTAATCGATACTTTATCTGCTCCTGCATTTAACAGAATGCCAACATCTTCTGGTGTAGAAATTCCACCTCCAACGGTAAATGGAATGTTTAGTTCTTTTGCAACCTTCTGAACCAGATCAACCAAAGTTTTTCTTTTCTCATGAGTTGCTGTAATATCTAGAAAAACCAATTCATCAGCTCCTTGCTCAGCATAATAAGCCGCCAATTCAACAGCATCGCCAGCATCTCTTAAATCAACAAAATTTACTCCCTTAACTGTTCGTCCGTCTTTCACATCCAAACATGGTATTATTCGTTTCGACAGCATAATTATAAGATAAATTCGTTAACCAATTCGTTCATGTCAATTCGCTTTTCGTATATCGCTTTACCGATAATTGCACCCCAACAGCCAACCTCATTTAATATTCGAACATCTTCGATATTTCCAACGCCACCACTGGCAACCAATTCCAATTCTGGAAATTCTGCAATTACTTTCTGATATAGTTCTACCGCTGGCCCTTGCAACATTCCATCTTTAGAAATATCTGTGCAAATTACGGTTTTAACACCTTTCTTCTGATAGCTTTCCAAAAACGAAAACAAATGATAATCCGAATCTTCTTTCCAACCCGAAATTGAAACCATTTCATTTCTCACATCAGCACCCAAAATCATTTTGTCTGATCCGTACTTGGCCAACCATTCTTCAAATAATTCTGGTTTTGAAACTGCAATACTTCCTCCTGTAACCTGAGAAGCACCCGACTGAAAAGCCAATTCAATATCTTCATTGGATTTTACTCCTCCTCCAAAATCAATTTTTAAATTCGTTTCTGAAGCTATTCTTCTTAATACTTCTGCATTGCAAATATGTCCAGATTTGGCTCCTTCTAAATCAACCAAGTGCAAACGAGTAATCCCTAGCCTCTCAAATTCTTTAGCTATTTCTAACGGATCTTCACTATAAACCTTCTCGGTATCGTAATCTCCTTTTGTAAGCCTAACACATCTTCCTCCGATAGTATCAATGGCTGGTATTATTTTTATTGTAGACATGATTTTCTTTATAAATTGATGAAATTCTCCAAAACCTTAACTCCTACCGCTCCTGATTTTTCAGGGTGAAACTGACAAGCGTAAAAGTTATCTCTCTGAAGACTGGCAGAGAAATTTCGGATGTAATCACATGAAGCAACGGTTCCTGAGGCGTCTGGCACATAAAACGAATGAACAAAATAAGCATACTCATTTGGTGATATGCCTGAAAATAAATCACCAGATAAATTCTCCAACTGATTCCATCCCATGTGTGGGACCTTTCGTTCATTTGTAAAACGTTTTACTTTAACAGGAAAAATACCCAAACCTTTTGTATGGCTTTCTTCGCTGCTCTCGCACATCAATTGCATGCCTAAACAAATGCCTAAAACGGGTTGTTTAAGTTGAGGGATCAATTCATCCAGCCCATTTTTTTGTAACATCTTCATGGCCCATGCCGCTTCACCAACACCTGGAAATATGACTTTGTCAGCTTTGGTAATTTTATCAACATCATCCGATAATTCTGCCGATATACCAATGCGTTCAAGTGCATATTTAACAGACTGAACATTACCCGCATCATAGTCGATAATCACTATATTTTGATTGTTCATTGTTTTTATTTTTATAATAGCCCTTTGGTAGAAGGCAGTTGAAGGTTATTGACATCACGTTTAATAGCCATACGAATGGCTCTTGCAAAGGCTTTAAAAATGCCTTCAATTTTGTGGTGCTCATTCTTTCCTTCGGCCTTAATATTCAGATTGCAAAGCGCTGCATTACTAAACGATTTAAAAAAGTGAGAGAACATTTCTGTTGGTACATCGCCAATCATTTCTCTCTTGAATTCAGCATCCCATACTAATTCGTTTCTTCCACCAAAATCAAGTGCTACTTGTGCCAGACAATCATCCATTGGTAAACAGAATCCGTATCGTTCTAGTCCTAATTTATCTCCAAGGGCTTTTTTAAAGGCTTCACCTAAAGCAATGCCTGTGTCTTCGATGCAGTGGTGTTCGTCAACTTCTAAATCAGCTACAGTTAGGATAGAAAGGTTAATTCCCGAGTGCTTTAGAATCTGCTCCAACATGTGATCGAAAAAGCCAATACCTGTATCAAACGAACCTTTTCCTTCGCCATCCAAATCCAAAACAATCTTTATTTTGGTTTCGTTGGTGTTCCTTTCAATAACAGCAGTTCTCTCACTCAATCTTAAAAACTCATAAATCTGCTCCCACGATTCTGTTCGCAATTCAATACACGCTTCTAATTCTTGCTTTGACTCCGACAACTCATCATCGCCAATATTTCCACTTGATGAGATAAAGATTGCTTTACATTTAAGATTTTTAGCCAGCTCAACATCCGTCCAACGATCCCCAATTACAAAGGAATTTTCTAAATCATATTCCTCTGAAAAATATTTGGTTAACAAAGCAGTTTCTGGTTTTCTTGTTGCAGCATTTTCATGTGGAAAAGTTTTATCAATACACACCTCAGCAAATTCAATTCCTTCACCACTAAAGGCTTCCATCATTTTGTTCTGAGCTGGCCAAAAAGTTTCTTCCGGATAAGAATCTGTTCCCAAACCATCTTGATTGGTAACCATTACCAATTCAAAATCCATTTGCTTAACTATCTTAGCAAGTCCTGAGAATACGCCCGGGTAAAATGCTAATTTTTCCAAACTATCCACCTGATAATCAACCGGAGGCTCCAGTATCAAGGTTCCGTCTCTATCTATAAACAGTACTTTCTTTTTTACTTTCATAGCCTTATTTTTTTAGATCAAATTTACTAAGAGCTCCTTTTAATATTTCATTTTCCTTACTTGTTCCCATACTGATTCTGACACAGCCTTCTAAACTTTCAATTTTAGAACGGTCACGAATAATAATCTCTTCTTTTAGCAAAAAGTTATACAAGCCTCGCGCATCATCTACACGAACCAAAAGGAAATTAGCATCAGATGGAAATACTTCCTTCACAAAAGTCAAACCATCCAAGAATACAGAAAGCTTTTCTCTTTCTTTAATGATACAGTCAACTTGGTCTTTATAAGAATCCTCGTTCTTTAATAAATCCAAAGCCTTATCTTGACTCAATCCATTAACATTATAAGGAGGTTTTATACGATTAAGATATCCAACAACTTCAGGAGAAGCCATTCCAATGCCCAAACGAATTCCTGCCATTCCCCAAGCTTTAGATAAAGTCTGCAGAATCACTAAATTGGGATAGGTTGCCAATTTATCTGCAAAGCTTTTTTCTGGTGCAAAATCCACATAAGCCTCATCAACAATAACAATTCCAGGAAACTGCTCCAATAAACCGATGACTTTATCAGCCTCCATTACATTCGCAGTTGGATTATTGGGTGAACACAAAAATAACATTTTCGATTGCTCATCAGCTACAGCAAGAACCGCATCAACATTGGGTTGAAAATCTTGATCTAAAGAAACCTCTTTAATTTCAACAGCATTTACCCCAGCCGCAACTTCGTACATACCATAAGTTGGCGTACAAATAATTACATTGTCCTTATTTGGTTCACAAAATGCTCTAAAAAGCAAATCAATTACTTCATCGCTACCATTACCAAGAATCATTCTTTGCGGATCAATTCTCTTAAGTTCACTCAATCTATTCTTTACAATTCTTTGAAGAGGATCTGGATAACGATTAACCCCATTTTCGAAAGGATTTTCATTTGCATCCAAAAACACAGAACCTTTACCGGTAAATTCATCTCTTGCCGAAGAATAAGGCACCAACTTTTTCACATTCTCTCGAACTAGCTTATTTAAGTCAAAGCTTGATTTTGTATCTGTTCCCATCACGACTTTGCTTTAATCTTGTTTAAACGAAGGCTTACCGCATTACAGTGAGCATCTAATTGTTCTGCCGTGGCCATCACTTCTATTACTGGTCCTAAATTTCGCAATCCTTCTTCACTGATTTTCTGAAAAGTGATACTCTTCATAAATGAGCCTAGCCCAACTCCTGAATACGATTTGGCATAACCATTGGTTGGTAAGGTGTGATTGGTTCCGGAGGCATAATCACCAGCACTTTCTGGAGTGTAATTGCCAATAAAAACCGAACCTGCATTTTGAATGCCATTCAGAAGATCGTCTTCATTCTTTACAGATAGAATAAGGTGTTCTGGGCCATACAAGTTGCTTAAGGCAAGAGCCTCTTCCATCTTACCCACCAAAATAAGTTTTGAATTAGCCAAAGCTTTGCTCGCAACCTCTTTTCGGGTTAATGATTTCAATTGCTTTTCCACTTCGATCGCTACATCCTTTATTAATGTCTCATTCCATGAAATTAAAATCACCTGACTATCTGCGCCGTGTTCCGCTTGTGACAACAAATCAGAAGCGACAAATTCAGGAACAGAGCTCTCATCAGCCATAACCAACACCTCTGATGGTCCTGCAGGCATATCAATCGCTACTCCTTTTTTAGTAACTTCTTGCTTGGCTGCTGTCACATACTGATTGCCCGGACCAAATATTTTATAAACATGCGGCACCGTCTCAGTACCAAAAGCCATTGCAGCGATTGCTTGAATTCCACCAATTCGAAATACTCGATCGACACCAACAAGCTTACAAGCATAAAGAATAACTGGATTGATTTTTCCATCCTTGTTTGGAGGTGTACACAAGACCACTTCTTTACAACCAGCTATACGTGCTGGAATTCCAAGCATTAAAACGGTTGAAAATAGGGGAGCGGAACCACCTGGAATATACAAGCCAACCTTATCGATGGGTGTGAATTTTCTCCAACAACTTACACCTACCGATGTCTCAATAAGCTCAGGCTTGGTCAATTGACTAGAATGGTATTTTTCTATATTGTTTGCTGCTACAGTCAAGGCATTTTTCAATTCTTGGCTTACCAAGCTTTCCGATGCTTCAATTTCTTCAAGACTTACTTCAACAGAATCAATCTCTGCCCCATCGTAAAGACTTGTATATTTTAAAAGAGCCTTGTCTCCGTCATTCTTGACTTGTTCAAAAACCTGGTTCACGAGTTCAGCCATTTCCTCCACATTATTCTCAGGGCGGCTTAAAATCTGGTTCCAATCTTTTCTTTTGGGATATTTTATTACTTGCATGTTATCAAGAGTTAAAGCTTACAATACCATTTTCTGAATAGGAATAATCAAAATTCCTTCTGCCCCATTGATTTTTAGTTGATCGATTACCCCCCAAAAATCATTCTCATTAATAACAGAGTGAATTGAACTCCAACCTTCTTGAGCTAAAGGCAAAACCGTAGGACTCTTCATCCCTGGTAATACTTTAATGATATCGTCAATTTTATCGTTAGGAGCATTCAACAGAATGTATTTGTTGTTTTTTGCAGCTAGAACAGATTTCATACGAAACAGCAGACGATCCAATATCGCTCTTTTCAAATCGCTAATGTTCTTATTGGCAACCAAACATGCTTCCGAAACTAAAACCTCTTCAACTTCTTTCAATCCATTCTTAAACAAAGTGCTACCAGAACTAACTAAATCACATATTCCATCAGCCAAACCTATGTTTGGAGCAATCTCTACAGATCCAGAAATAACGTGTATATCACAATCCAAGTTATTTTCGTCTAGAAATTGCTGAAGAGAATTAGGATAAGATGTGGCTAACTTTTTCCCATTAAAATATTCCAAGCCAGTATATTCAACATCCTTAGGCAAAGCCATTGCTAATCTACACTTTGAAAAACCAAGCTTTTGAAGAATTTCCAACTCCTTCTGTTTCTCAACAATTACATTCCCTCCTACAATAGCAATATCCGCTACTCCATCTTCAACATACTGAGGAATATCAGAATTCCTAAGGTACAAAACTTCCAGTGGAAAATTGGACGCATTGGCTTTCAACTGATCTTTTCCATTATCAATTGATATTCCACACTCTTTTAAAATTTTTAATGAATCTTCCTGCAGTCTTCCTGATTTCTGCACTGCAATTGTTAATTTTTCTCCCATGGTTAAAATTTTGGCTCCTGCCGATTTCAGTTATGGGCATAAAAAATACCCGACTGAAATCAGGCGGGCATTGTTAATGTTACTTAATATCTTTTGAGATAAGGCACAACATCTTCAGCTCACCTGGCGGTAAGGATAATGATGATGGTGATGTAGTGCATTAAAAATCATTTCTATTTCTTTTGTGTGCAACAAAGATTAACAATTTATTTTAAGCATCCAAATATCAAGATTAAAACAATTCATATTTTAATGAAAAATTAACATCACCCCCAAATACAAACAAGGACTATTATATATAAAGGATAAAAAAGAGCTTCGCAAATTCAAAAATGGGGGTTCCCCTCTAAAAAATATACTTATTTATCGGCACACCCCCTTTTCGAAAACGTTACAATTGAAAATAATGCACTTTTTCTACACATACCCCCTATTTTTTAGTGGTAGTTTCATTTTTTTTAATACTTTTACATCGTCACCCTATCGAATTAAGGGGGTTGATTTAAAAAAAAGCATATTTCACAAACTTGACCCTGTAATTTATAGGGGTATTAAAAAATAAAAAGACCATTATCACTAAACACTATAAAAATCAAAAATTAACCAATGCAGATGAATTACAAAACAATTCGAAATGAAACCACACTGCATTTCGAATCACGGATAAAACAATCACAATCTTCAATTTCTCGACAACGGTCGAATTTACGCTTGGTCTAAACCCGAAACCCGAAGCTTCTTAATCCGGGGAGCTTCGGTGTTTCAACCATCCAAAATGAAGAAAAATGATTCTAATCACTGCAAAATCAATTAGTTTATGAAAAAGATCGAAGCAATTATTCGGAAAACAAAATTTGAAGAAGTAAAAAAAGGCTTGCACGAAATCGGTATTGATTATTTCACCTTTTGGGATGTCAGAGGTGTTGGAAAATCAGTAGAAGAGAGAGTATATCGTGGCGTTACCTATGATACTAGTAGTATTGAAAGAACTTTAATCTCTTTTATTGTAAGAGATAAATATGTTGACAGCTGTATCGTGAGCATTCGAGAAAATGCATTTACAGGAGAAGTGGGAGATGGAAGAATCTTTATTTACGAGGTACAAGACGCTTACAGAATCCGCACTGGAGATTCAGGAGATCGTTCCTTATACGATGAAGAATAAGACAGCTAGTAAATTCAACAATTAAAATTATTTATCATGGAAGAAACACTCACTTTACATACATTACAGACAACAATTACCGAAACCAGTCATTCATTAGACGTTGTCTGGGTACTAATATCTGCAGCACTTGTAATGTTCATGCAGCCTGGTTTCGCAATGGCAGAAGCTGGCTTTACCAGATCTAAAAATACTGCTAACATTTTAATGAAGAACCTTCTTGATTTCGGTGTTGGCTCCATTACATTTTTTCTTATTGGTTACGCATTAATGTTTGGAACAGATGTAGGAGGATTAATTGGAAAACTTCCTTTTATGGAAGATGTTCGACCAGACATTGATTTATCCTTTCTAATGTTTCAAACCGTGTTTGCAGCTACAGCAGCCACTATTGTATCTGGTGCTGTGGCCGAAAGAACGGAATTTAAAACCTACTTGTTTTTTAGCGTAATTACTACAGCAATTATTTACCCAATATCAGGCCATTGGATTTGGGGTGGCGGATGGTTAAGCGAACTTGGATTTCACGATTTTGCTGGATCAACAGTTGTACACTCTGTAGGTGCTTGGATGGGATTGGTTGGAGCTATCTTAATAGGCCCTAGAATTGGCAAATACAATGGGAAAGCCAATGCTATCCCTGGTCACAACCTTACTTTTGCCGCTCTTGGAGTATTCATTTTATGGTTCGGATGGTTTGGATTTAATGCTGGCTCACAATTAGCTGCCGCAGGAACCTCAAACACCGTTGCAATCTCTCACATATTCTTAACTACAAACTTATCTGCAGCTGCAGGAACTCTTGCTGCTTTATTTACTAGTTGGATGAGATATAAACGCCCAACCCTATCCTTAAGTCTAAATGGCTCTTTGGCAGGATTGGTAGCCATTACAGCAGGTTGCGATATTGTTTCACCTGAAGCTGCAATTATCATTGGTCTTATTGCTGGTGTTGCTCTGGTATTTGGTGTTGAATTTATTGATAAAGTATTGCGTATTGATGATCCTGTAGGTGCTGTAACTGTGCATGGTATTAATGGTGCATTAGGAACAATTTTAGTTGGATTCTTTGCTACCGATGGTGGTTTATTTTACGGAGGTGGATTCAGCCTATTAGGCGTTCAACTTCTAGGTGTAGTTGCTGTCGCCGCTTGGGCAATTGGAACAGCATACATTCTATTTAAAATACTTAAAGTTACAATTGGACTAAGAGTATCAGCTCGTGTAGAAGAAGAAGGCTTGGATATCTACGAACACGGTGAAAAAGCTTACCACTAGCACTTAACTATAAACTCGTTTCTCGTAAAATGACAAGAACTTTATGTTCTTGTCATTTTTTTTTCATCCAACTCATACTAATTCCGAGAATACTTCGTAATTTCATTAATTCAAAATCGTTTTTTAATACACACATCATAAAATTTATCACATGAAAAAACTAAATGTATTTCTATTAGCCTGTTTCTTTTTCGTCCTTAGTATTGGTCAATCTGGATGCTATGGCCCTTTTCGATTGACAAAAAATCTACACGAATGGAATGGTACTGTCGGAGACAAATTCATTAACTCACTAGTATTTTTTGCATTTATTGTTATTCCTGTTTATGAGGTGGCAGTATTTATCGATGGAGTCGTGTTGAACACAATTGAATTTTGGACTGGCGATAATCCTATAGCAATGGGAGAAAAGGATAAAGATGTACAAATCGTAAAAAGAGATGGCAACAAATACCGTATCACTGCAACAAAGAATAAGTTTCACATTGAACAACTACAAGGTGAAAACAAAGGTGATACTGCTGAATTAATTTTTGATCCCGAAAGCAGCAGTTGGAACCTTAAAGATGGTAATAAAGAATTGCAAAAGCTTGTTCAAATAAACGAAGCAGCAAATCTAATTCAAGTTTACAAACCAAATGGACAAATTCTAACCTTTGATCAAAACACGAATAATTTGGCCTCAATAAAAACACAACTACAAGCAGAATCTATCAACTGGTCGATGAAATAGAAATTAATCTTATTAAATAATAAGCGAAAAGCCTTAGAACTGGAGTTCTAAGGCTTCTTTTTTAAAAAATCAATTCAAAATTTTTTTCCTTTACCTGATAAATGTAACTTTAGTAGAGCCGGAATAAATTTTGACAGATATGCTTGCATTAAAAAAAAGATATATTAGAAATTTAAAAATTGAATTCCTTTTTCTATTTTTCTTATTATGCATTCCACTATCCTCCTATTCCAAACCAACCAATTCCCCTCCAAAAACTGAAAAAATAAAGCTTCAACTTAAATATTTTCATCAGTTTCAATTTGCAGGATACTACGCTGCACTTCATAAAGGTTATTACAAAAACGCTGGACTTGATGTAGAAATCATTGAAGGTGGCACAATTAATTCAATCGAGACGGTTGTCTCCGGTCAAGCAGATTATGGAATCGCTGCCAACGATATACTCATTGAAAGAATCAACAAACAACCTATCGTTTTACTGGCATGCATCTTTCAAAGTTCTCCATCCGTATTTCTGAGTCTCGAAAAATCGAACATTCATACCGCTCACGACCTTATAGATAAAAAAGTTATGCTCTTGGACGAATTCCGAGATCCGGAGTTGATGGCCATATTCCATCAAGAAGGAATACAAATCAATGATATCCATAGAATTTCAACCTCTTATGATATAAATGATCTTATTGGTGGTAAAACAGATGCATTAAACGCTTACATAACAAACGAACCATACTTTTTAAAAGAACAGAACATCCCTCACACTATCATATCTCCTAAAACTTATGGCATTGATTTTTATGGAGATGGTATTTTCACTAGTGAAGATGAAGTGAAATTAAATCCAGATAGAGTACAAGCTTTTTTGAATGCAAGCAAAAAAGGATGGGAATACGCCTTGGAAAATCAAGATGAGATTATTGACGTAATCATTAGCAAGTATTCAGATAAAAAATCAAGAGCTCATCTTGAATTTGAAGCTGAGCAAATCAAAAAGCTAATTCTAAACGAATATGTTGAAATAGGTCACATCAATCCAGGCAGGATTCAAAACATTGCCGATATCTGTGCAAAAATGGGAATGATTCCGCTTAATTACGATCTTACAGGATTTATCTATGAACCTGAATCATTCAATACGCCAACATGGCTAAAATGGCTTTTGGGAACAACTTTAGGCCTTATCATTATTGTAATTGGTATATCATCCTACTTATTTCTTTTCAACAAGCAATTAAAAAAAGCTGTTGCCAAACAAACATCAAGCCTTAGCAATAAAAATAGCGAATTGCAGAAAGAAATATCTGAAAGAATAAGAATTGTTGCCGCCTTAAAACAATCTGAAAAACGCTTTAGAGAAATGGTTGAAAACTTACCTTCAGGTGCCATTCTAAATGAAAATGATAAGTTATTTATAAATAAAAAGGCATACGAGATTACAGGATATACCAACAAAGAACTAGCGGACTTTGACACCTGGTTTTTAAAATTATATCCTAGTAGTAAAAAGAAAAATTTACAATTATACCTTGAGAATAAAAACAATAATTTCAATGAGATTATCACGACAAGTATTACGTGCAAAAACGGCAAACAAAAACAAGTAGAATTTCACTGCTACCAATTTGAACGCAAAGAAATATGGTTAATGAATGATATTTCTCGCAGATTAAAGACTGAAAATGCTTTAATTGCCAGTGAAAATAAACTCAGAGCTTACATTGAAGAATCTCCTAATGGATTGGTTATTTTTTCACCAAATACAAAAATAGTATTTACCAATCGGGCTTTTATTGATCTAATGGATATTTCAAATGATAGACTCGACGATATCTACATACCTGATTTTTTCGCTCCTAAGCATCTAGAACAAAACCAAAAATTACTCACCCAACTTTTAACGGAAGGCAAATGCCAAGGTGAAGTTGTTATTCAATCATTTCAGGGTAAGAAACACCCTGTATATATAAGTGCTGTAAAACTAATCAACAACGAATACCTAGCCTTTATCGTTGATATTTCCGCAATCAAGAAGGCTGAACATGAATTACGAATAGCTTTAGAAAGAGCAGAAGAAAGCGATCGGTTAAAATCAGCCTTTCTTGCAAACATGAGTCACGAAATTAGAACTCCTATGAATGGAATTCTTGGCTTTAGTCAATTACTATTAAAACCAGGTCTTACACAAGAAAAAAAAGAGAAATACCTCGATATTTTAAATCAAAATGGAAAACAATTACTTGGGATTATTAATAATATTATAGATATCTCCTACCTTGAGGTAAACCAATTAAAATCCAACCCAACGTCATTCTCCATTAAAAAACTGTTTGATGATCTAAACACCTTCTTTATTCTTGACGAAAATCGATTTCACAAGACAAATGTCAAACTCATATTTGACAACCAAGTTCCCCAGGAAACAGACTTCGTTATTTCTGATCTGGGCAAGATCAAGCAAATTCTAATAAACCTCATTAACAATGCTTTAAAATTCACTAAAGAAGGACACATTCGTATCTCATCGCAGGTTAAAAAATCAAATCTACACCTTAGCGTAGAAGATAGCGGTATTGGTATTCCAAAGGAAAAACAAAAATTGATTTTTGAACGATTTGGGCAAGTTGAAAATATTTACACTCGCCAATTTGGAGGTGCAGGCCTAGGCCTTCCTATTTCGAAAGGATTAATAGAACTACTTAAAGGTGAACTACACATGGAATCTAATGAAGGAATTGGGTCTAAGTTTGAATTTCATATCCCAATAAATACAAGCCCAAAAGAAACAACACTCAAAAACTTGAAACAAGAAGATAAATAGCAATAATCCTTACATTTGATACTACTTTTTAGAAAGTTGATCATCTTTCTTTTCTTTATTATGTAAAAATCCTTTACGCTCCATTTTACCCCAAGAACGATTCCCCATTAAATATTCAATATTCCCCTTTACTGCAAAACATAAAGTTAACGGATGCAGAATAAAAGGCTCTAAAAGAGCAGCTATCCATAAACGAAGAACATCCATTTTTCGCTCGTATCGATGAAAGGTTAACTCCTCGTACAAAATAGCCCAAGTAGAGAAAAATACGGCAAAAGTATAGACAAATAAAGAAGTCACAAGAATAAAATTTAGACTCAAGTTATCCGTAAAGTATAGAATTATTACATAAATAATACCTAACACCTCGATTAAAGGGGCTAGCCATTCAAATAAAAACCAAAATGGATAACCTAATAAGCCCATTGCTCCATATTGTGGAGATAAAAATATTTTAGAATGATCGGTTAAGGTTTCTATTGTTCCTCTTGTCCATCTACTTCGCTGTCTACCTAAAACCTTTATATCTACAGGTGCCTCTGTCCAGCAAAGTGGATCTGGAATATATTCAATCTTGTATTTCTCTCTATTTTCAGACATATACCTACGGATACGAACAACCAACTCCATATCCTCTCCAATAGAATGCGCATAGCCACCACTTTGCACAACCACATCTCTATCGAACATACCCATTGCCCCAGAAATAATAATCAAACCATCTAATTGAGCCCAGGCCATTCGTCCCATTAAAAAGGAACGAGTATATTCCAGCACTTGCATTCTGGCCAATAAATTACTCGGAACTTTAACGTCGGTAATTCGTCCATTTTCAACCAAACAGGAGTTGGCAATTCGAACTACTCCACCAGCTGCAATTACCCTTCGATCAGTTCTCTCTAAAAATGGCTTCACCAATTTCAACACAGCATCTGGCTCCAGAATTGAATCGGCATCAATAGCCATAAACAATGCTTTATCGGAAACATTAATTCCAGCGTTCAAAGCATCAGCCTTCCCACCATTCTCCTTATCTACTACGATCAGGTTGGAATAGGTTGATAGTTTTGATTTATATATTCCACGCACCTCTTTGGTAGGAATCTCCATATTCAAAGCAAAATCAACTCTCTCCAACTTGAAAGCCGTCCTCATATCATCAAAGGTAGAATCTGTACTACCATCATTAATTACAATTACATCGAAATTATTGTAATGAATCGTATAAATGGATTCCACATTATCAACGATTGTTTTTGCTTCATTAAATGCTGGAACTAGAACAGAAACAGAAGGAGCTAAAGGAGAATCTAATATTACTTTATAATCAACAAAACTATTTTTCTTCAGGTAAAAATTCAAAGCAATACCAGAAATAATACTCAAAACGGTATAACTAAAAATCAATACGAATGCATAGGATATAAATATCCTATCCAAAAAATAGCTTATAAACCTTATAAATTCGTCGTAATTCATATTCTCGGATCTAACACGTGCTTCACTATCCTCTTTAACTCTTCATCGCCACTTAAAGCTAAGGATTTCAGCTTATTTACTCCCACCTCACCAATTAATGCAATTGATTTGCAACATTCCAGTCTAATTTTAAATTCCTCATCATTAATATTTTCAAGCAAAAAACTCAATTCACTTTCCAACTTTAAATGTCCTATCGATCTAATGATATTAATTTGATTCGGTAACTCCTCGAGTAAAAAAAGTTCTTTTAATTTACCAACCGCCTCTTTATTTTCAAGATCCACAAGCGTCTTAATCACCTTCCCTTTTACCAAATCATTATCATGACTTACCAATTTAAGCACTTCTGGCACTGCCTCATTCTGCTTTAAAATTCGAATCATATCAAGGCAGAACATCACAACAGAATCATTCCAATGATTTAGCCACAAATGAAATTCAGGTATTTCAATTCTCTTTTTACGGATCAAATCAAAAACATTAATTTGCTCCCATACCGTAAATGGCTTCTCCTGTGAATCAAGAAAAGCAAAAGGGACAAAAGGCAGCAATTTTATCAATCCCATTTGAGATTCAATACGAAGAATTTCGTTAGGCTTTTGAAGATAATCCATAATTCGCTTATTTTCACTCTTCACCCTCATGTGACTCAACTCTCTGATACCTTTAATTTTTTGATGCCATCTTTTTCGAAGTTTATTTACAGAGTCCTCATTTAATTTCAAATCCAAATATAATTTTCTAATTTTTCTACTGACTACTTTATTTTCAGCAGTATCAATAGCAATTAGAACGGCAGTAAAAACTTTTCTGTGAAATTTCGACTTTAAGCTTTTCAACTCTTTAAGCTCATCATCAGTCAATTCATCAATTAAAAAGCGAACAGCATAACCAGAATACTTTCTGAACAATCGCTCATATCTTTCCTTACGATAAGCGATGTATAATTTTGAAAATATAATTGAAGGCAATAACACCATAAGTGCAATAGCAAAAATAATAATCATATAAATGATCAACCTATTTAGCACATTATATGGTAAGCGTTCAAAAGTGTAATTAATTAACGCCTCTACCCTCTCAAATATTGAATTGAACAAATCTAGAAACACAAGCGAGACCCCGAACGTACCATGAGTACATTCAACTATGCTATAAAAAATGATATTTATAAATGACAAATACATATTTAGGTCCTACTCTATTTTTTCAATTCCTTATTTAGAAAATCAATTCGTTTATTTAAAAATGACTTTAAGCCCGGTATAAATGCTCCCGCATCATTATAATCTCCAATCGTTTCATTAATATTCTTCTCAAAATCCTCATTACTATACATCTTATGCGTATCGTAATATACCGACCTACGAATCCTCAATGTCAATTTATCAATTTCGTCACCCAAGGCAATTTTTGAAAATTTATCATCAAGTAAATGGTTGATATAGTCGAGATAAAATTTGCGATATTCAGAATTCGCAAATATGAATTTCATTAATGGACTATTCTTTTTCTCATACTGATAGAAAATATCCAATTGCTGAGCTTGTTCTAAATTAAACTCTGGACTAAAAGCGCAAAAGGCATAATTTCCATCATAAGGAATCCATTCAAACTTTTCCGTTTGCTTATTTTTATACAGGTAAAAATTATGTCGATAATGAATGTTATAAGCATCGATATTAACGAATAAATTAGTGATTGCAAAAATCTTCAAACAGTCCTCAATGTTGAACATTTCCTCAAAATCTACCAAGGCTTCATTCTCCTTTCCATTAACAACTTTAATTAAATCAATCAGATCAGAAAACCCATCTATCGAATCTTTCTTGTTTCTATAACTATTCTGATAATCTATAATTTGATCACCTAAAAATTCAAAACTAGCCTTAGGTTCACCTTTAAAGAATGCACCTTTCTTATTTTGAAAATTACGCTTTAAAAAGCCTTTGTTAATCTCTTCTACTAAAGAATACAAGCCCATATATTCACCGTTCACATATACATTAGCGTAAGTACATCGGGGTGCTGGCAAACCTTCTTTTCTCATAAAATCGAGATAAAGCTTTTCCCTTAAAAAACTGGGATCTCGAAAAGCATTATTCAAATTAATAGTCTTTAAACCATCTAATTTTTGCTTTTTAATATACTTCCCAAAATTAATTTTCAGTGACTTCTTTTTCCCAGGATAAAATTCAAAGGAAGACTCTCCCTTTATTCTAACGCCACTGCTATAAAACTTAACTCCATCAACTTCAACATTAGCTTGCATATATTTTTTAATTTCCAGAGAATCCCTCTCCTTCTTCATCAAAAACAATGAATCCCAAGGATTACTTTGAAGAAAGCTAATACGCACTTCATGAATTACATCTACTCCAAATATTCTGTCTCCACACAATGAATCTTTCTTTTCAGAAACATCCTGAGCAAATATTGGTGATGCATATAACAATCCTAACATTAGGATATTTAAAAATCTATTCATACCATTTAAAATTGATAAGACAACTTAAGGGATAATGATATCACATCTCGTTTCACATCCACTAAATACTCTTCTTTTTCATATCCTAATCGAAGCAAGTAAATAAAACGATCGGTAAACAGACGATCTTGATATGAAAGACGAATTTTTTGACTTTTGTAATTATAAGTATCAAAAGATGAAATATTTCCTTTTGGTTCATCTGGCGAAACTCCAGTACCCAATTGCAATCCAAAATAATTCTTAGCGTTTCGTAAATAGCGTCTTACCGACAACCAATAAGATTGAGATACTTCACTATTCTTAGGAGTAAGATAGGTTCTGAAGTTGAACCAATAGTTACGATAATACTTCCCTAAGGAAGCAGTATAAATATATATGTCCTTGCTGCCAGAGTCAGAATCGAACTGAAGGAAACGAAGTCCAGCAGAAATTTCGAAAGACTTGGGTAATTTACGATACAATTCAGCACCTGCTCTATGTCTTGGAAATAGATTATCAGGTGAATATCCATAACTTAAATAAGCATAACTCTTCTTAGAAATCTTAGGGTAAGCATCCAACTCAAATTGTTTTGAAACTTCATTAGACCAGAAACTTTCTCCTGAAGAAATTAAATCGCCTAAATTAATTTTCGCAATCAAACTCCCCCATGAATTTCTTCTCGCAAGTTGAAATGAACTAAGATGCCATCTTCTCTCATAAGGCTCATTGAAATATTCAAAATCATGTTTGTAAACCGCCTTGTAAATCATTTTAGACGATCGATATTTTTTTAACAAAGCTACTCCTTCTTCACTTCCAGGATTCAACTCTAACAATTCATCTAAAGTTTGCATTGACTTTCTGTCGTTGCCTGTATTTTGATATAATTTCGCCTTTTTAACTAAAAACAGTTCATCATTCGGAAAAAAGGATTGACCATATTCACAATAAAAAATTGCTTTAGATGGATTTCCAGCCCAAGACTCCAAATCAATCATTGCCATAACAGCATCCTTATTGTCTAAATCTTCTTTTAAAACTTTATCCAACTCCACCCTAGCAGAATCAAAATTTTTCTCCCAAGAAAACGTTCTTCCAATTAATATTCTTGCATCATAATATTTAGGGTTCTCCTCTAATATTCGATAACAAATACTTCGAGCTTCTGCCTTTTTTCCAGAAAAAGCTAATTCTTTTGCTCGTTGAAATTCACCAGAAACACTAGCTATTTTTCCAATGTCATTTTGCGCCGATGCAAAATTAACCAAACAAATAACATTTAATAAAACTATAAAAAGAGATAAAATTCTAATCATCCGCTTTAATTTTTACACATTTTATACTTTACAATAATCACACTTAAATAACAGCCTGCAAATTACGAACAATAATTTCATATTGTCAAATATAATTTAACTTAATCTAGATACCTTATTTTCCTAGCCTTACGGGCTACTATACTATCCATAACGTTCCCCATAAATGGTCGATAATACTTCCAAAAGAACATTTTTCTATCCTTAACTTGATTTGCACTATAAAATGCACCACTTAATTTATTCACTCCTCTGAAATATGAGGAGTAGATTCCCATCTCATTATCAGAAAAATCACAAGCAAAATAGAGAAACCTATATTTATCATCATGTTCTATGATCGCAGGAAATCGATTTGGCAAATTATAATGATCCAATAACTTTTGTCCTGCTTCAGTCACATCTAATTTAAACCATGCTAACACATGATTTCTTTCATCTGTTGTATTAATATCAAACCAAAATGGATAATAAATTTTTTCTGGAACATTATACTGCAAATGCGTACTCAATTCACTTTCCAATACAGGGAAACGTTGCTTTAAATGTAGTTTAGCATCTAAAATGACAATTCTTTCTTTGTCATCAACCAATACAATTCCTGCTTTGTTAAATTTGTATTCTTTCTTGTAATTCTTTCGGTAAAGATTTGGAATCCATTTCGGAATCTCCGGATCGAGAATCGTATCTAATGTTTGATAATACTTACCAACCCAACCTTTCCATCGCACTCCTAATAACTCCTCTGTCTGTCTTCTTATAACTGGTTTTGTTGGAGATGCATAAAGGTTAAACTCGGCAATTATCGTTTTTCCTTTTCTTTTCATTTCTCGAAGCAAATTAAACTCTGCTTCTTTTAATCCACCATAAAACAAAGAAATTGTATCTTTTCCATAATCTGGATGATCCTTCCAATTGGAATTATAAATCCCATACGTATCTGCAAAAAAGGCAACATCCAAAGAATCTGCTACATTCTCCAAACCTCTCTTACCTAAAACTTTCAAATCCTTAATCTTATATCTACCATCATCTTCAGGATGAAAACCATAAAAATCTTCAGCAAAATTATATTCATCTCCATCTGGCTTTACCCAGCGTTTTTGATTGGCCACCCAAAAAAAGGAAAGGTGTTCGGAATAATTCCCATTCGGAGTTGTTTTATCCAACACCAAAAGGTTAATTTGTTCCTGATCCATAAGCTTCCAACTAATCCATGAAATCACTGGAATCAATAAAAACAAAAAAATAATTACACGTAGTAATTTCCACATCTGCTCTTTTCTTTTTAATATTACTGCAAAACTCATCTTTATAACGGGTTTACACAAGCTAAGGTTTGTTTTTTTTGATAAGTAAATTCTTATTATGGACGTAAGACTCCATTTCATACATCACAATCGTATTGTTTTTTATCTAAATCGTTTAAAATAGATGTTTAAAAGACAATTTTCATTAATTAATCAAACTATTTAATCCATGAGAAAAATCATCAAACTTAATTTCCTTTTTTTGATCGGATTCCTATTTTGTTCGATAGCGACTCATGGTCAAACAATAGAAAAACAAGAAGAAATCAATTTAGAAAACACAAAACAGAATTTAGCCGTAATTTGGACCAGTGGTGATCGAGATGTTGCTCTAAAAATGGTCTTTATGTATACTAATTACTCCTCAAAAATGAAATGGTGGGATAAAATAAATCTTGTTGTTTGGGGACCATCTGCCAAATTGTTAAGTGAAGATAAGGAACTACAAGATTATGTTGCTAAAATGCAAAAATCTGGCGTAACTATTTTTGCTTGCAAGGCTTGTGCAGATTCATATGGAGTTAGCACCAAATTAGAAAGCTTAGGTATTGATGTTAAGTATATGGGAAAACCACTAACAGAATACCTTCAAAAAGATTATAAAGTAATTACCTTTTAACAAAATGAAATGCTCAACAATTCAATATATGAGTTCCTTCTAGAACTTAGAGAAAATAATAATCGTGATTGGTTTCATGCGAACAAGGAAAAATACGATAAAGCAAAAAAGGATTTTGAATTTTTTATCGAATTGGTAATCGAACAACTGAAAACAATCGATCCCAACATATCAGGTCTGCAAGCCAAAGATTGCATCTATAGAATCTATAGAGATACTCGGTTTTCAAATAACAAGATTCCTTACAAAACCAATTTTGGCGCATTTTTATCGACAGGAGGTAGAAAAAGCAAGTATGCAGGCTATTTTATTCAAATTGAACCTGAAAGATGTTTTATTGGTGGCGGATGCTATAAGCCAGATTCTAAAACCCTTAAAGCAATTCGCGAAGAAATTTTTCACGTGCCTACAGATTTCAAAACGATTATTGATGATGCAGAATTTACAAAACAGTTTTCCGAATTATATGATGATAAACTAAAAACAGCTCCAAGGGGTTATGCTAAAGATTTTGAATACATCAACTTATTAAATTACAAAAGTTATGTTGGAACCAAATCCATAAGTGATGAAATCGCAAATTCTGATCGACTTTCAGTTGAAATCAATCAGGTATTTAAAGCATTATATCCTCTAAATCAATTTCTAAATGAAATTATTGCCGATATCTAATAAAGAACCAAAGTATCGTTCAAATAAAAACAAGAATGGTTTATTGATAAGGAAATTTGAGGCATTAACAAAGAATAACATCTTTTAAAGAATATCAATTGTTGTTTTATGCAAACTTTGCTTATTTCACTTCGAAATGGTAAGTGTGAACGATAATAGTAAATACATACAACTTGTAAGGGAGTTTGTTACGGAATTGCTTTGTAAACTTCCGAGTAATTTGTGCTACCACAACCTCAAGCATACAGAAGAGGTTGTTGAAGCATGTATATTATTAGCCCTTCATAGCAAGCTAAACCCAGTAGAAAAAGAAATACTAATCATTTCTGCCTGGTTTCATGATGCTGGACATATCAAGACTTACTTTGGTCACGAAATAGCAGGTGCAGATTTAGCTGAAAAATTTCTAAGGAAAATCAAATATCCTTCCGAAAGAATTAGGGAAGTCAGCGCTTGTATTTTGTGTACACATTACCCTCCTAATCCACAAAATCAAATACAAAAAATTCTTTGTGATGCAGATATGTTTCATCTTACTTTAAATGACTACGAAGACAGATGTCTTAAGTTAAAACAAGAAATTGAATCGGTCAGCAATTGCAATATCCCCTTACAATCTTGGTATGATAAAAATATCGAATTCCTGAAAAAGCAATTCTACTTCTCAAAGTATGGAAAAAAGCTGTTCAGTAAATTAAAGGAATCTAACCTAAACAAGTACATTTGTAATCATTGCAATACTTAATTTTCTTATCAGAATAAATTACAAATTGTATCATTCACTCAACTGTCCAAGCCTGATAACACCATTAAGTTAATATATATTCATTCCATTTTCTTATTTTACTATATTCATAAAATTGTAAACTAAGATTAATGAACATGAAACACCTAATGACCCTAAAATCCTTAAGTCTAACACTTCTCTTACTCTTTGGAGCTACAACTCTTATTGCACAAAAAGCACCAATTAAATATGGAAAAGTAAGTATCGATGAGCTTAAAATGGAAAGTTATGAAAAAGACACATCCGCAGTTGCTGTTTATCTTTGCGACTACGGTGTAGGAAATTTTGATTATTCTCCTGCCGATTATGGTTTTAAGTATAGCATCAAAAGAACCTACAGAATCAAAATTTTAAAAGGGGAAGGATTGGATCATGGTAATCTTGAATTTGGATTCAATAGAAACAGGTACAAAGTTAGCATGGTTAAAGGTTGTACCTACAATCTTGAAAATGGAAAAATTGTAAAATCTAAAATAACTTCAAAGGAACGAATCTTAGAAAAGACAGCCGATAATTACTACACCTACAAATTAGCTCTAGCCAATGTGAAACCAGGCTCTGTTGTTGAGTTTTCTTATCAATTAACGTCCGATATCCCTTGGAATTTAGGACCTTGGTATTTTCAAAAAGACATCCCAGTGGTCTGGAGTGAATTTCGTGTAAATATTCCTGAATACTTCGACTATAAAAAAAATGGCAAAGGATACCTTTCATTTGACATCAACACACATGAATATTCTAATGGAAGCATTGACAAGCGTTCTTATTCTATTGATAACTATCGATTTGTAATAAAAGATGCTCCTGCATTTAAAAAAGAGCCTTACACAACAACTAGTAGTAATTACAAGGCTGCCATAGAATTTGAGATCGCAGGTACAAAAGATTTTAATGGTCTTTATACCAACTACACTGGTAATTGGGAAAAAATCAATAAAACCCTATTAGAAAGTGAAAATTTTGGAATGCAATTAAAAACGGGAGGATTCTTAAAAGAAACCGTTGCCGAAATTAATGCAAAAGCAAATACCGATGAAGAAAAATTAATGGCGGCATTCAATTTCATCAAATCAAACATGAAATGGAATGAGTATTATGGAAAATATACTACAAACACGCTAAGATCTGCATTTAAAGATAAAAAAGGAAATGTTGCTGACATCAACCTAATGCTAGTAGTACTTTTAAATAAACTAGGCTTACATGCTGATCCTGTAATTTTAAGCACACGTAACAATGGTCTTTTAAGTCTTTTCTCTCCTAGTTCATCTAAATTTAATTATGTGATTGCTAGTTGCAAGATGGGTGAAGAAAGAATTTTCCTCGATGCGACAGAAAGCAATTGTCCTTGTAATCTGCTACCTGCACGCTGTATAAACGATAAAGGCCGTGTTATCAAAAGTGGTGGTTCTTTCTTTGTAGATATCGAGCCTCGAAATATTTCGAAAACGGCAACAATGGCAAAAATGAATTTAAATGAAGACGGATTGCTTGCAGGAGAATTAAACATCTCCCTAACTGGATTTGCAGCTTTACAATTCCGAGAAGAGTATGAAGACAAGACAGAAGATGAAGTTCTTGAAAGCATGGATGAATCTTATGAGACTCTTAATGTAGAAAGCTTAGATGTGAAAAACCTTAAAGAGGCAGAAAAAAACATCGTTAGCAAACTAGAAGTAGAAATGGCAGAAGATATTGAAAGTGAAAATGGCTTAATTTACTTCAACCCGTTCTTTGTAAATAAGATTGAATCTAATCCTTTTACTTTAGAAGACAGAAAATATCCTGTTGATTACACCTATCCTGTAGATCAAACCTTTATGCTAGAACTAACAATACCAGATGGTTATGTAGTGGAAAGTAAGCCTGCACCTGCAAGAATTAACCTACCAGAAAAAGCAGCCCAATACTTGTATAACGTTGCTCAGAATGGGAATAAAATCCTAGTAACTAGCAGGTTTAAAATCAACAAACGACAATTTTTATTTAACGAATATCCATATTTAAAAGAATTCTACAATCTTGTTGTAGCTAAAAATGCAGAAATGATCGTATTGAAGAGAATATAACTTCCCTTCGGAGAATTATTCAACGGTTGGATTTCAGATTCAACCGTTGATTTACTTCTCTTCTTTTATTTCATTCCGTTAGCAACCCAAAATCAAATCATATGAACACTCGTTACACGCTAATTTTACTACTTTACTTCCTAAGCCCTATAATCAGTTTTGCAAAAAAAACTCCTCAATTCCCAGTTTCTGAAATATCTGTATTGCTTAAAGCCGATGCTGATGCTATTGTGAGACTAGAATCAAACCATATTGATTTAATTTCAACCAAAAGAGTAGTTCTAAAACACAAAACAGCAATTACCATACTTAACGAAAGTGGCAATCATTTTGGTGAAATAGAATTATACTACGATAAATCAAGACCAATTCTAGAACTAATAGCAGCAATTTACGATTCTGAAGGATCACTTATTGAACGGGTTAAATCTAGCGAAATAAAAGATTATAGTGCATCTGGCAGTTCTCTTTTTACTGATGGTAGACTTAAACATTACGAGCCAATCCAAAAAAACTATCCTTACACTATTGTTTACTCCTACACACAAACATTCAATAGCTATATCAATCTTACAGGCTGGTATCCCTACCCTGGATATCGTTGTGCAGTGGAACAATCTCAATTTAATGTTACCTGCAAAGAAGATAATTTCCGATACAAAGCTTATCATCTAGGCATCGAACCAAAAATTGATGAGCAAGAAGATGAAACATCCTATTCATGGGAATTAAGCCAGCTTCCTGCAATAAAAAAAGAACCTTATTCCCCTTCCTTTTATCAGACCGTTCCCAAGTTAATTTGTGCTCCTAATGATTTTCAAATGGACAAAATAGATGGTCAAATGTCCTCTTGGTCTAAATTTGGAAATTGGAGATATACCTTAAATACTGGAAGAGATGAGTTGGATCTTGAAAGTCAAGAGAGAATTAAAAGCCTTGTAAAAGATTGCAAAACCGATTTTGAGAAAGTTAAAACTCTATACGAATATCTACAAAACAAAACCCGATACATTAGCATCCAAGTAGGCATTGGAGGCTGGCAAGCTTTTCCAGCTCAAGATGTTGAAGATAAATCGTACGGGGACTGTAAAGCTCTCTCAAATTATATGAGAGCACTACTTAAGGTTGTTGATATTACTTCTTATTATACAATCGTTAATGCAGGAAGCAGTGCAAGTTCAACTGATACCAGTTTTGTACACAATTTCTCTAACCATGCCATTTTAATGGTTCCCTTAGAAAAGGATAGTATTTGGTTGGAGTGCACCAGTAAGACACAAGCTTGTGGATTTCTGGGTTCATTCACCGATGACAGAGAAGTACTATGCATGACAGAAAATGGGGGGAAATTAGTCCATACACCTCGCTATAAAATGTCCGATAACACGCAAAATAGAATCGCAAATGTTACCATTTTACCTGACGGAAATGCCCAAGTAAAGGTACAAACCAAGTATCATGGTATTCAATACGAAAACATCGAATTCTTGTATGACATCAGCTTGGAAGAACAAAAAAAGAAACTTTATAAAAGTATTGACTTACCTGATTTCAAAATTCAAGATGTAAAAATAGAATGTATTAAAACAAGAATCCCTGAATCAAAATTAGATTTAACACTAGATGTTAGAAACTATGCTTCTAAATCGGGGGACCGCTTATTTATCCCTTTGAATCTAATGAATCGCTCAAGTTATATTCCTAAAAAAGTAAAAGAAAGAAGAACATCTATTCTTGGAAGAAGAGAATATTGCGATACGGATAGTATTCATTTTACCATACCAGAAGGGTTCAAAATTGAAAATCTTCCTGGTAAAAAAGTAATTGAATCTGATTTTGGCAGATATACAAGTGAAGTAAAACAAAATGAGCAAGAGATAAGCTATATCAGAACCTTGGAATTCTTTAAATTTAATTATCCTGCTGACAGATATGATGATTTTAGAAATTACAAAAAAGCTATTGTCCGAGCTGATAAAGCTAAATTAGTTTTAAAACAAGAAGTGCTATAGTTAAAACCAACAAGCATAAAAAAATACCAACTCCTCTGAGTTGGTATTTTTTGCTCTATATTATTTTAGATAGATGAACAAGACAAATCGCTTATTAAATACTCTTTGTCTTCTTAACTCAAGCCGTATGGCTTTTGCTTTTATTCATTATAACATTTTCCCATTAAGGCATTCATGATTTTTAATTCTCCTTAGATGAGATTACCCACCAAATTCGACTTAGAAATCTATTTTTTATTTCTACAATCAATATTTTGTATTGGGCTATCCGCCCAAACCCGACTTCATTTTTTGTCTTAATACAAAAAACGGAAGCAAAAAAAATCAAGGCTACATTTTAAAAAGCTTCCTTATTTACCTTAAGCTTAAGTGCGGCCAGGTGATCTTCGAACAAGTTCGAAGCTTCCCGGTCTTACTAGATCTTAGAGGCAAAACAAAATCTCTTTAAAATAGATGCCAGCCAATAGGTAACTTAAATCATAAACTATAATACAATCTAAATAAATAAGGTAAAATCTATTCTCTAAAATATTTAGGATTCGATTAAACAACAATCTATTTTTTATTCATAACCGAGGCTCTAAACTCCTTTATTCTTTGCTCCTCTTCTTTTTTGCAAATCAAAAGAACATCATTGTCTTCCACAACAATAAAATCATCTAGTCCTTGAATAACCACCTTTTTATTGGTAGGCATGTTTACAATGCAATTGCTCGCCTCAAAAAGATGAACTTCCTCACCAACAACAGTATTTCCTTGCTCACTTCGTTCTCTTTTTTCCCAAAGCGAACCCCAAGTCCCCAAATCAGACCATCCAAAATCAGCAGGTTGAACGTAAATATTATCTGCCTTTTCCATTACAGCATAATCAATGGAAATATTGATACAGGTAGGAAACATTTCATTTATAAAGGCTTGTTCTTTATTCGTATTGTATACCGCCTCACCTTTTTGAAACAGATCTGCAACTTCTGGCACATAGGATTCAAAAGCATTCAAAATACTTTTTAAAGACCACAAGAATATCCCCGAATTCCAGAAATAATTACCCGCTGCTAAATAATTCTTAGCGGTTTCCAGATTTGGCTTTTCTTTAAAAGCAACAACCTTACAAACTCCACCACTCACAGATGGAACAGTAGGCATCGTTTCATAAGAATCTCCTTCAGAACCAATTTGAACATTTTTGGAACCGTCTACATCGCTACTTGCCTGAATGTAACCATATCCGGTTTCGGGACGATGTGCTTGAATACCCAATGTTAACAGTGTGTCATTATTAGCAGTAAAATCAAGTCCTTCTTCTACAATACGGATAAACTCTCCTTCATTCGTAATCAAATGATCCGAAGGTGCCACAACAATATTAGCATCCGGATTTAAACCTTTAATTTTATATGCTGCATAAGCTATGCAAGGAGCTGTATTTCTCATACAAGGCTCTAACAGAATATTGCTTTCCAACAATTCCGGACATTGCTCAGTAACCAACTGCTTGTATTTTTCCGAGGTAACAATTAAAATATTTTCGGCAGGAGCAATCGTATTAAAACGGGCTACTGTTTGCTGTAGTAAGGTTTTTCCAATTCCCAAAACATCTAAAAATTGTTTTGGCTTCTCTTCTGTACTCATTGGCCAAAAACGAGAACCTACTCCTCCGGCCATAATTACGATATAATTATTCTTATTCATTCAATATTTTTTGTGATAAAAACTTCCTTTGCTTGAGAAATCAATTGGTTTATCTCTTAATATTCAGGAAGCAAGAAAGAAACACGCACACCACCATCTGTCAAATTATCAACATCAACTTTGGCTTTGTGCAAATCCATAACCAATTTCACAACCACTAAGCCGGCTGTAAAACGATTAAAATCTTCTCTTCGCTCCTCTTTGTTCAGTTCAAAAAAGTGGAACGTATAATTTACTTCGGCTGGAGAAAATTGCACGCCTAAATCCTGAACAAAAACTTTTACGGCCGATCCTTCTAAAGAAGCACCAACAAAAACTTCCGAACGAGGAGGTGCATTGGTCACCGCATTTTCAATCACCTTCTCCATGCTGATGCCAAATAATTTCTGATCTCCTTTAATGATATAGTTCTTAGGAATATCAACCTTTACCTTCACTTTACGATCAGAAATAAGAGGTCTTAATTTTTCAATCGTTTCTTTTACAGTATCGTGTACCGAAATGCCCAATAACTTCATCTCATAACGATCGAATCGCAAAGCTGAAAGTAACAAGGCCATATCCGAAACCCCAATTAATTTTTCGCAAGCTTGTATTATAAAACGAACATATTTTAAATTGGTCTTGTTCTTGATCGAATATTCCAACATCTCAGCAAAACCAACAATCCCATTTAATGGCTCACGCAATTCGGTCGACATTAAGGACAAAAAATCATTCTTGGCATCTTCTAATGTTGACAACTGATGATTTGCATGTGCTAAACCACGATTAGATTCTTCCAATTCCATGGTACGAGCAGCTACTCTTTCCTCTAATTCGAGGTTCATGAGCTTTAATTTCTGACTTTTATGCTGTAAATCGAGGTGGGTATTCACTCTAGAAACTAGCTCTTGCGGATTAAATGGTTTTGTAACGTAGTCTTGAGCACCCGTTTCAAAACCCTTTATAATGGCCTCTTCATCTACTCTGGCAGTTAAAAAGATAACAGGAATGTCCTTCGTTTTCTCTTTTGATTTTAGGTACTCACAAACTTCATAACCATCCATTTCTGGCATCATGATGTCTAGTAAAACCAAATCAAAACTTTTCGCAACACACAGAGAAATAGCATCTTTGCCACTCAGTGCAGAAGTAATTTCATAAGATGAATCGGAAAGGATGGATTGTAAAACTTTAATGTTATCTGGGATATCATCAACGATCAAAATCTGATGTTTCTTCATTCCTGTAAATTTATATGTAGTCAAGTAGTCGTTAATAAAAAAGTAAGAATCCGTAGAATTATAGCATACATCATCTTACTTATTGTAATGTCTAAATATAACACATAATTTAATACGTTGAAACTCAAATTATGATTTTTTTTCTGAATCCTTTTTTTCTCATATCAAGTAGCCTGTAAAGCCTTTTTAGAAAGATTAATTCCTCCTTATTTCGTTTAATAGAAAGTTCAATTAAAAAAGCCAAAGTCTTGTTTAATAGCATACCCTTTTGCGTCTTGCTAATCGTGCTTATAATTGCCTCGTAAAAATATTCAACATAAGTGATTTTAAATTTTTTTGAATAATACAATCACAGTATCTTGCAGCGTTTTTTGCCTGAATATAATAGAATACAATTTCTATCGTTTCATCTAAATAAAAGCATTGCGTTTTGAAAGAGAACATTTTCAGAACATAAAAATTCAAATTACTAAGAAATGAAGTTTAAAAGTTTATTGCTGATCCTATTGTTTGCATTTACTGGCCTGCTTAATGCCCAGAAAAAAGTAAAATACGAAGTTGGTCTTTCTTCTACTATTGCTGCAAAAGGCGAAGTGCCATTTTGGTTGCATTCCAACAAACGAGGTTTAGTACCCAATAAAAGCTATGTTATGAGTGATTTCTCATTGGGCATGGATTTTAGTAAAAAACCCAAAACTGCAGTTGATTTTATGTGGCAAGCGAGTGCTGTTGCCTATACCGGTAATGAGTCAAAATTAATTTTGGACAATTTGTACCTAAGTGCAAAATGGAAGATCTTCCAATTCTCTTTGGGACAAAAAGCAGATGCAATTGCTTTTGATGGCTTATCCTCCAGCAATGGAAACATGCTTTATTCAAACAATGCCAGATCCTACCCAAAATATGAAATCTCTGTTCCTGAGTGGACAGCAATTCCCTTCACAAAAGGAATCATTTCCTTTAAAGGATTGCTATCCGATGGAATAACTACTGATAATCGTTATATAGACAATGCCCTGGTGCACCACAAAAATTTATTTGTTCGCTTGTTTAAGGACAACAAATTCAGCATTAGTGGAGGAATTGAGCAATACGCTATGTGGGCTGGAACACATCCAATTTCCGGAAAAATATCACATTCTCTTGACAAGTATTTTAATGTATTCACCGGTTCTGGTGACGATGATGCCACGTTCACTAATGACACCTACCGCTTAGGAAATCATATTGGATCTTATCATTTGAATGCCTATTACAACACCAAACAATTCAATTTACAGGCATACTACCGTTCTATTTTTGAAGATGGCTCGGGAAGAAAATCAGAAAATGCCCCTGATGGTTTGTATGGCTTGTATTATCAAAATAAAAAAGGAGAAAATCCCTTTATTCAATCAGCCTTGGTCGAGTTCTATCATACCACTGATCAATCTGGCAGATTTAGAGGTGAATTTGAAGGTAAGCATTATCGAGGGAACGACAATTATTTTAATCATAAAGAATACGAGTCCGGATGGACTCATTATGGAAAAACGATAGGCTCTCCGCTGTTTACCAATAGAGAGGAATACGGACACGCTGTAGTTATTAATAACCGATTTAAAGCAATTCATCTAGGAGTAGGTGGATTTATAGCATCTGTGATTCCTTACAAAAGCTATTTTACTTTTTCTAAAAATTATGGCACAAATGCGAATCCTCTTACTTCCGATGATTCGGGATTGAATCAATTTTCAGGATTAGTAGAGCTAAGAATTCCTTCTAAAAAGATTCCTTTCCATATTGATTTGGCTTGTGCCGTAGATCAAGGAGATTTGCTGAAAGATAATATCGGCTTTTATATTAGATTGTCTAAAGCTGGATTGTTGAATAAGTAAAAAGGATAAAGTACAAACAAGGTTAAAGAAGAAAGGAAAGAAAGGAGAAAGGAAGGAAAACAAATACCAAAAAAGGGGAAAAAGCTCCAGGCTAAAACAAGATCCAAATTCCAAGAAAAAGGAAAAAAGGCTAAAGTAAAGGAAGGAAAAAGTGAAAAGGAAAAACAAGTTCCAAATTCCAAGGAAGGAAAACATATACCAAAATCAAAGAAGGGAAGAAAGTAGAAAGAAGAGGAAAGAAACTTGACAAGTCTTCCCTCTAA
Source organism: Labilibaculum sp. DW002 (assembly GCF_029029525.1). NCBI lineage: Bacteria > Pseudomonadati > Bacteroidota > Bacteroidia > Marinilabiliales > Marinifilaceae > Paralabilibaculum > Paralabilibaculum antarcticum. The sequence goes on from NZ_JAKJSC010000001.1 coordinate 1,109,187, forward strand.
AGGTGAACTTTTTTGGCCACGAGATAGATGATTTTTAAATTAAATTGGTATTAACTACGACCACTTTAGTGTTTTGTAAGTGAAGAATGCAAGCGATGCTCTTGCAAAGGATTGCGAGATAAATACAAAACAACTTTTCCACGAAACAATGAATATTAACATTAAAACAATAAATTCCGTATATTAAAATAAAAAGTTGGCAGCTTTGACAGCTCTCCATGTGTATTTTTTTGTTTACTTTTGCACAGAAGAAATACACTACTACTATAATATTATTACCAATGGAAAATTTACCAAGAGAAATAGCGGAAGCTATTAAAAGCGGAATGGAAGATTCGCAATTAATTCAAATGGCAAACAGCCTACTTGAAAAAGGCGATCAAGAAAATGCCGCAAGAGTATTGGAATTCTGTTTCTAAGAAATCTAATAAACAGAAATCCCCAAAAGAATTATTTCTTTTGGGGATTTTTTTATACGTTCTAATAGAATGCTATAACTATCTTACATTTCTCCGGCCTCTTAAGAACAAAAGGCTTTTACGAAGTAGTACGCTGAAGGATATCCTTATTTCCTGAATAATTTTATAATTGCCGCCTTTATTCTATCTCGTTCTTCATCTATCATATTAGAACCTGAAGGTAAACACAAACCATCCTCGAAAAGCCTTTCCGATGTTCCGTTACCATAGTAAGGACAATCTGCAAAAATAGGTTGCATGTGCATTGGTTTCCAAAGTGGACGACACTCAATATTTTCTTTTTCCAACTCCAAACGAATATCTTCTCTACTTATACCTCCCGTTTTTGAAGAATCAACCAAAATAGATGTCAACCAATAGTTAGAAAAGTAATCCTCATTTGGCTCTTCTAAAAGACTTACTCCATCAATATTAGCAAATAGTTCTTTATAGAATTTAAAATTTGCACGACGTTGAGCTACTCTTTCATCCAAAACTTCCATTTGTCCACGGCCAATACCTGCCACAATATTACTCATACGGTAATTGTAACCGATTTGGGAATGCTGATAGTGTGGAGCATTATCCCGTGCCTGAGTAGCCAAGAATCTTGATTTCTCAATTAATTCCTTATCATCTGATATTAAAGCTCCACCAGCTGATGTCGTAATAATTTTATTTCCATTGAAAGAAAGAATACCAAACTTACCAAAGGTTCCCATAGACTTACCTTTGTACTTACTACCCAAAGCTTCGGCTGCATCTTCAATTAAAGGAATATCATACTTGTTTGCTACGACTAGCAATTCTTCAACTTTTGCAGGCATGCCATAAAGGTAAACCACAATAATCGCCTTAGGCTTATTTCCCTTTGCAATTCGATCCGTTATTGCTTTCTCCAATTGATTTGGACACATATTCCAGGTATCTTTTTCGGAATCAATCAAAATGGGAATTGCTCCCAAATAGCTAATAGGATTCACTGTAGCTGAAAAAGTAAAAGAGGAAGCAATCACTTCATCTCCTGCTTTTACACCCAACAGAATTAGAGATAGATGAATGGCCGCAGTACCCGCACTCAATGCCGAAGCATGTTTCGCTCCAGTGTAGTTCTGCAGATCTTCCTCAAAACCATTTACATTAGGTCCTAATGGTGCCACCCAGTTGGTATCGTACGCTTCTTGTACGTACTTCATTTCGTTTCCTCCCATGTGTGGAGAGGAGAGCCATATTTTTGAATTCATTATCTTGCTAAAATTAAATTAAAAGCTTCTGAATACTTCATTCCAACACTGTTTCCAAAATACATTGCTGTATTTCTAATAGAATCTATACTTCTAGGATGAGGATATTCCCGTAATTCTGTTTTATACTCTTTCATTGAAGTAAGCTTATTTTCAATTTCGCCAGATATATCAACAAATACGTTAGGTCTGAAAAATTCTTTTCTTAAGATATTCCCCCACTCCGTAGATGAGTTTACGTAATATGACAACAAATATTTCACACACTGCCCTGGTACCGGTCTACAAGCAACTATAGTACTTTCAAATAATTCCTGATGATCTTTATTGATGTCACTATAATCTTGTACAAACACTGTATCATAGTTTCCTTCACTTATATATTTGCTTAATGCTATATTTTTATCAACATGAGCAATCATATCCAAACGCATATCAGGAAAATCAAACCTATCAATTTTGTTGGTACCTACAATTTTATTAGCTCGTTCCGCTTCAGAAAATTTATTTTCTGAAATTTCTTCATCATTAGCATATTGCGTACTACTTCCATCTGTGAATATTAGAATATCCACAATTGTTCCTTTCTTGGTTAATTTCGAAATTGTTCCACCAACACCCAAAATCTCATCATCCGGGTGAGCTGCCAATACTAAAACTTTTTTAAATAAGTCGATCATTTAAATATATCTTTCAAATTTTGTCTTAAATAGTAAATTTCATCCTGTATGTTATAACCTAATTTTTCTCCTACCCTAAATAACTTTATATCCACAGATTCATTGTTTTCAAAAGTAGGATTCTTAAGCCAAAGATTACCATCACAAAATTGTACAAGTAATCCGTTACTAGATTTTTTATGGATTTGACCTAATGTCCCAACATAATTTTCATTGGCACAGAATTCTACCTTCCAGAATATTATTTTTTTATCTTTATAATAACAATAAGCTCCTGGATATGGTTTTGAAACAGCTCGAACTAATTTCTCAACAAAGTAAATAGAATTACTGAATTCAATCAGTCCATCCGATTTTGACCTTTTAGATCTATGATTAAAATTACCATTTGATTGCTCAATCAATGGTAAGTCCACTTTTTGAATCAGCATTTGATAAATCTCATAAAATCCTTTACTTAATTCTTGAGCAACTATATTATATAATTCTTCTGCATAAATTCCTGGTGAAATATCGAAAGTCTTCTGAAGAATCAATTTTCCCGTATCTATACCTAGATCAATTTTAAAAAAACTCACAGCAGAACTCTTCGTATCTTCTAAAATCGTCCATGGTATAGGTGCACGACCTCTTCCATAAGGCAATTTTGTTGGATGAGAGCCTACAATAAAATAGCTAAAACATGACAAAAAATCCTCTTTGAAAATCTGGCTCCAACCCAGGGTAAACAAATAGTCTGGCTTCTCATTTTTCAAAATATTAATAATTTCTAAACTATTTACATTTACAGTATCAATTGTCTTAATTTTGTTTTCTACACAAAAATCATGAAGATCATAATAGTCAGATACATTTTCATTTTCACACTTAGGTAGTGTAATTAAGGTATCTATTTGACAATTCTGATCTACTAAATACTTAAGTGATCTAAATGATTCCAGATTCGCTCCAATGCAAAATAGTTTCATGATTTTATTATTAATAATATTAAATCAGATTCGTTTATCTAAGAATTTATAGTTTTTTTTACTATTTTAAAATAGTATCAATTGTATCTTCTAACTTATATTTGGGCTTCCATCCATAATAATGAATCAAACTACTATCAATTGTGGAGTCAATATTACAATCTTTACTGTCTGCATATGAAACAAGGCTATCATCTCCTCGTCCATTTAATCTTTTAATTGTCTTTTCACAAAATTCTTTCAATGAAACATTTTCACCTCCAACGTTTAATATTGATGATATTTCATCCTCTCCCGCATAATTAATCACAAAGAGAATAGCATCGACAACATCACGAATATCAATCAAATTAGTTTTATTAAAAGGATTAGGTATATCGATAGATTTACCTTCATTTAATTTTTCGATAATATTTACAAAGAAACCTCCAGCTTTTGTATTCAAAATATTATTTATTCCAACCACCCTAGACACTCTCATTGAAACTATTTTAGTTGATGGGGAAAAGTCTCGAATAGAAGAAAAAAAGTTCTCTACAATATGTTTTTGAAAAGCATACAAGCTATCTAGATCTGGGATTGATTTTTCATCTTTATTACAGTTTTCAAATTGATTATAAACAGATTGTGATGATATATTAATAACCAATGGAATATTGGCCTTCATCATCTTTTGAACAAGATTATATTGAAACAAAATTGAGTCATACTGATCCTTTTCCGGCCTGTGTGCTAATGCGCTAGCTAGATTTACTAATACATCCGACTGACAAAGAATTGTCTGAACAAAATCTTCAGTATCACAAATGACATTGACACACTTCTTCTTAAAAAGTAATAAATATTTTTGATAGGATTCTTTTCTACAAATTAGATTTATTACAAACTTACTATCGTGTTCTATTAATTTATCAACAAAGGCACTTCCAATAAATCCTCCAGCTCCAATTATAGTAAATGTTCTTTTTGCATTCTCACTATTCTTAATTCTCGGAATAGTAGTGCATGCCACCTGCCTAGCACCAAGTTTATTTTTTGAATAACCTTTTAATTTTGTGTCTATATTTAAAAAATTATCAACAAGAAACTCAACTTCATTAAAACCTAACTGAGCTCTATTACCGGTAATTCCAGTAAACCTCATATTCATCTCAAAACAAGTTAGTCCTGTTTCATTTATCCTACCTTGAATATTCACAGGTCCCTTAACACCTTTTACCTTGCAAACCTCTGCAAATTTTAAGATATCTTCCAAATACTCAAATTCATCAGGATCTATTGGATCCACAAAAATAGGAATCCCATTTCTAAGAATGTTATTAGAAATAAATATTCCTTTAAGTTCAGAATCTTTGGTAAAAACCAACTGAATGGAAATTTCCGACATTTGAACGAATTTTCTATTTTGAACTGATCTTAAAATGGTTTCATAGTTAGCATCATCCTTTCTTGGAAATAAATAAGGTTGTATTATATCTTCATCCTTCGTGTCAATTAGTTCATTAGTATTTTGAATAATTGATATTCCTTGAGACGAAGATCCCCCTGACGGTTTTACTATAGCAGGAAATATACTTGTATCAGGATTTTGTTTGAAATCAGAAACTGTGAAAGTTGGAACAACAGGACAATCAAATTTTATAAAATAGTTATACCATTCATACTTATCCCTACTTATATCAATTAAATCTGGACGAGATACAAGAACTTCAATTCCATTCTCATTAAACTTTTTAATATTTTTTGCAAATAGCAACAATTCCTGATCATGACCTGGAACAATCAAATCAATCTTTTTCTTTAAACAATTATTTAGAATTATATCTAAATAATCACTTGTATAGAAACTCGGAACGATAAAAAAATCGGAACAAAATTTCGTTACATAAACATTTCTATCTGTTCCACATCCTATAATTGTATATTTATTTGTCTGATTTAACGAATCAACAACCGATTGTCCTACACCTGAAGCTGCAGTAGTAACTAATATTCTACTCATAATCATTAATTATTTGTTTTGATATTCAACATCTTGATCCAACCTTACAATAGAAAGGTCTACACTACTTTCAACCCCCTCTTTACTAATTACTTTCCAAAATGTTAGAAACAATATTTTTAAATCAAGAAGGAAATTCCGTTTTTTTACATATTCAATATCAAAATCAAGCCTTTTTTCCCAAGTAGTTTGATTTCGTCCATTTATTTGAGCTAACCCTGTTAGACCTGGCTTAACATTATGCCTTATCTTATGTTTTTCCTTATAATAAGGTAGATATTCTATCAATAGAGGACGTGGACCAACAAAACTCATATCTCCTTTCAAAATATTCAATAAACTTGGTAATTCATCAAGACTTGCATTCCTAATAAATCGTCCTAAGTTTGTAACTCTATCAATATTGCTAACCAAACCTCTTTTTTCATCAATGTCCTTCATTGATTTTAATTTGTAAATAAAAAAGACTTTCTCGCCTTTTCCAATTCTTTTCTGTTTAAAAAATGGTCCTCCTGTATCCAGATAAACTAATACTAACAAAATTAAAAAAAAAGGACTTATGGCAATAAAACTAATTAGTGCTAAAATAAAATCAAAAATACTCTTCATTTCTCTAAATTATATTATTTGAATAAATATAAAATTTCCTGTGATATTTAAATTATTTCAAACCATCAATAATAGCCCTATCGAATTTTGAATAAACATTTTCATTTAAAATAGAAGAACTTTTAGAACAAAAAATTTCAAAATCTTTAACTTCCGAAATATAGAAAAATCCATCCTCTGTACTATTCTGGATATTATCAGAATTTAATCCACCAATATTCAATCTCCCAACTTTTTTCCCTAGGCTTAAAGCTTCATAAACTACTGAAGAATTTTCACCTAATATAAATTCATAATACGTAATTGACACTAATGATTCAATACTGTTATCCTGTATTTTAACATTCTTTGTTTGTGAGAATATTTTTTTATGGTAATCATTTAATTCTTCCTGAGGATGCAACCTTACATGAAATAAATAATCACTATACTCATTCGCCAACTGAACAGCAACCCTTAAAACCTTCTCTGTTATATGAGGTTCGGAAATTAGTAATACCGAAAATGATCCCAAGGGTTTAATTTCTTTATTCAACTTTTTTAGAAAGATTGAATAAGCCCAACCAATATTAAGAATTCGATCTAATGGCATTCCAAACTGTGGCCCTTTCCATACCTTCCCAAACACTAAAAAAAAATCAGGATCAATTATCGAGTTGTAAGGTCCAGAATAAAGAGGTGTTATTCCATGAGTGACACCATGTTGAAATTCATAAACACTTATACCATTTCTTTTCGAAGCTAAAATAACAGGAAAACATAATTCCCGATTAACAACAAAAATTCTTTTTATTTTCTTCTTTTTAAATAAATAATTATAAAAATAGAACTCAATTATGAAATTGGATAATTCAAAAGAGTATAAACATATATTTATAGCTCTCAATTCAAATATTTCCTGTGTTTTTTTAAATAAGTCAGTTAGTGTCCTAATGTAAAATAGTAGAACAAATGGGGATATTAATAAACCAATAAATTTAGATAAACATTCAATCGCATCGGTCATAATAAGACGTTCTGAATTATATCTAGGTAGTTTATGTTCTCCTGAAAAATGACGTTGAAATATCAAACAGTTATCCTTTAAATTTGAATATTCCAAAACTGGATCTGTCAGTTTATCAAAATAAAACTCATCTACCTTCTGTAATCGTGGAAAAGCAAAAATAATATTATCAATTGATTTTCTATCAAATAATAAATATTCTAAAAAACTCAGAAAAGATTTTAAACAATTATGCAATACAAAAAAAGGACTTATTTTATTCTTGGATGTTTTAAAATTAAACCCTGTTTTTGTGTTTAAATATTTCGAACGAGTTTTAAATCTAAAAATCCGCCATAATGAAAAACCAAAAAATTTAATATCATAAATACCACTTACCTCCTCCTTTTTTAATAAATCATTTAATAAATCATTATTTGTATCCATATCTAATAATTTAAATATTAATAACTTCTGGTTTATATATTACATTCTTTATTGTATTCAATATCTTTTTTATAACACTAACATTCAATATTATAAATAGAATTAATGGTACGAATACTGCTAACCTAATCTCCATGAGTGAAATCACAACAGCTACTAAATAAGGAATCAATAATTTAATTGGAAATGCCTCCTGAAATATTGATAAAAACGATATTTTTCGCCCTAAATTCTTCTTCCCAAAATAGACGAACAAAAGAATACAAAATAAATAAGCAAACATTGTTGCAATAATAACATGTGAATAAACTATCTGAAAGACGACAACTAATATCAGAGCTAGTAATACATTAATAAATAAGGCTACAAAAGATACTAAAGCAATTATTTTTTCTTTATTTCTTGCCATTAAATATGAATTGTATCCAAATGCATTTGTATACAAAACAATGGTCAATGCTATTAAATTGAGTGCAGGCAGTGTATCAACATACTTAGGTAATAATTGTACAAAAATTGGAAAAAATACAAGTGCTATATATATCAATCCATGCGATAAGTATACATAATTCGTTCTGATTTTTTCTATATTCTTTTCCACCACATCAGGATCATCCGAATTAAGCTTATCAATCAATTTTGGAAAAACTACAAACGTCATAGCCTCTAATAACAGTAATATTGAATTTGCCAAAGTATAAGAGAACGTGAAATAACCGAATTCCTTTACGGGATAATAAATACTAACAATTGTCCTTACCGAAATTATTAGAAGGTAAAAGCAAATATTATATACAAAAAGAAAAAATCCTTTATTGATTATAATTTTACTGTCTTTAAGGTTTACATTTCCCTTGACAGGCAAAACCTTTCTAAAAATAAACATTAAAAAAGAAAGTGTGTGTCCTAACAAATAAATACCTAATAAAATTACAATTAAATTTTTGTCGTCAACAGTAATAAGTGCAATCAATACAAGAAACGGAATTATAGATTGATAAAAGGCAATCTCAAATAATTTATTTCGAACACGATAAATGGTCATCAGTAACATGTTTACATAGACAAACATCGCTATTAAGCATATTGGATAAAATAAATTTCCAACTTCATACTTTTCAAAAAAATAAATTCCATAATAATAATAATATAATGCTAACAATAAAACGATAAAGCATAAACAGCTAATTAAGGCAAAAGCGTTAGAAATTAGATCTCTAATTTTAAATTCATCTTTTTTATGTTGAACAAGAAGAATATTAATCGCATTTGATATTCCAAAATTGGTAATTTGAAAATATGACAAAAGAAGTAATAAAAAACCCCATAAGCCAAAATAGTAAGGCCCTAGCTTTACTGCAATAAATATCGATATAACGAATTGGGCAAAATAAGTAAGATATCTGGTTGCTAGGTATACTACAACACTGTTGTTTTTTATTTTTTTTATTGAAAATTTCATTTTCTTAATCAAATTATAACTGATTTGGTCTTGACCTGATTTTTTCGAAAGTAAAAAATCCTTATTAAAAACATTACAAATAATAAATATGAAAGTGAATATGTTACCATGGTGACTTTCATTGAATGAAGTAAAAAATAAAGAACAAATAATCCAACGTAACGAGTTTCTATACTTTTTCTTAAATTCAAAACAATAATTCGATAAATAAATATCGACAAAAAGAATAAATTAATAAAGAAATTAATGAAACCTACATTCATAGAAGGATCAGGTTCATTCCAATAAGTTTTCAAATATTCCAAATTAAAAAAATTAGTACCAATTAGAGTCTTTGGCTCAAAAGCAAATAATATAGTATTTTGAGAATATGAAGCTGAACCTGAAGTTAATTTGTTTATAATAAAATCATATAACATAGGATCAATGAGTAAAAAACCTCCTATAAAAACCACAACTATCAAAAAAAGCAAAATAATATTTTTTCGATATTTAACTGAAAAATAAACCATTATGCAAAATAAAAAAGCGATAATATTTGTAGTAGAAGCCTCTAATATTATAACAACAACATATACAATGAATACCATCAACTTCAACAAAATTCCTTTCAAATATCTGTAGATAAGAAAAAAAGAGGGAATCACCAAGAAAGTAAATGAATGCGGTTCATGAAACAGTCCAGTGATAATACCATACTGTTGCAAATAGGGGATTCTTATTCCTGTAGTATCAAAAAGGATAGATATTCCCAAAGGGAAATAATATGTATCTCTTGGATCTCTGAGATTAGACCTAAAAAGATCCATTGAATTTCCAATATCGTTAACATGTGGTTGAAAGTTAAAATAACTAATCAAAATGAATAGTGAGAGCACACTTAGTATGCTTAATGTGCTTAACCAAACATAACCTCGAATAATTAACCAAAAACTTCTATCAAACGTATATTCTGCCATATAATTTTTAAATAAGTTATAAAGCAGAATATAAAAACTCATATTTGCAAATAAGAATGGAAACATGCCAATTCCGAATGTATTAGTAACTAATCCAAAAATATAATTTAGGACATTAATAACTATAAAACAGACAAATAGAGTATCTTTTATATTAAACACTCCCCTTCGTCCAAATCTATACATTATATATACTATATTTATCAATACAATTATTGATGTATTAACAGCTCTATAATATTGAAAAAATAGTAAGTAAGGAATGATTGAATAAGAATTCGAAATATTGAGAAATACAATAAATGAATCTATAAGTAATTTTATATTTGGTTTTCTAATTTTCCCTCTCACAGTAATACTAATATTGGTAATGATCTTGATTAAAAATCTTCTTTGAAGAGGTTGTAACATAAGTTTCATCCCCTTCAAAGTTTATAACAGATTCTCCCCATATTCTAAACCTAAATTTTTTCAAATAAAATAGTATATCGAATTAGTTAATAACCATTCTTTGAAGAATATTCAAAATATCATTTTAATTTGGATCTAAAACAACCATCGTTCAAAAGAAAACAAAAGCACTATAAATAGATAAGCCAAGCTCTTATTCTAGTAAAAAATAGGCAATCAATTATTTATAATTCTTAGAGCCCACAACTGTAAACCAAAGTTTCCATAGCAGGCAAAAATTTCTAATTGGGATACTCAGTTTTGTTTATACTTAAAAATATTATTTCTTGTATGGTACAGACATCTATTGGAACAAGTTATTATAGAAAATAACGAATATTACATTTTCACTTCCGATTTTAGCAGTGAAATAATTTTTGAATCCCAATACCTACCGTCTTCAAAACAATTCTGTCTTAGAACTCCATCCTCCTTGAAACCAAATAGATTTTCAAAGAAGTTTATCTTCTTGCAATCAAACTCATATAATTCCATCCAGATTTTATTTAGATTTAAATTATTGAATCCGTATTCTATTAGTAGTTTGGCAGCTTCTTTAGAGTATGCATCATCACTTACATACTTCTTGTCCGCTCCAATATAAAAAGAGAAATCCGCTGAACGTATTTGCCAGTTAATGTATAACAGTCCCACAGCACCTATAGCTTCATTAGTCTTTAAATCAACTACTGTAAACATATAGTTAATGTGTTTAGTTCTTTGAAGACTATCAAACCAGCATTCTTGATCTGACAACGATAACTCTCGAACTTCTCGAAAATTTCTTCTAAATTCTGGAATATTTCTCCAATCACGAAATAAAGGTAGATCTTCCTTCTCTACCGCCCTCAGTCCAATTATTTTACCTGAAATCATTTTATATTTGTTAAAGTAAAACTACATGCTTCCTCTATATCCAATATCAATTCTTTACCTATAAGGTCATCGATTTCATAAGGTTGAAAACTATCTGGTGCAATTGGGCGTAAAGGAAATATATCATCCTTAGTAATCCTATGTCCCTTTTTTAAGTTGTCTTTAGCACATAAACATCGTCTTTGCACGATATATGATTGGGCTTCATTTTCTTCTACTCTCTTTTCACCATCTCCTAATGCGGATAACAATTCATAAGAACGATCTACCATATCCTTCCAGGATTGAGGGTTCATTGCAAATGCATGATCAGGTCCCTCTTGATTATTGTCATCTGTAAAATGTTTTTCAATAATCCTTGCACCTAATGCAATACTTCCCAAAACAGTACTATGTCCTGGTGTATGATCAGATAATCCAAGTACAACATCTGGATACTTTTCAGCATAAGCTTTCAAAACATTCAAATTGCAATACTTAAAATTCTCTAAACTCCCAGTATAATTTGTATTGCACTGCATTAAAACAATGTCCTTAGTTTTTGATGTTGCCAGATTCATCATTCGTTCGACATCATCCCAGTCGCAGGCACCTGTCGCTAATAATGTTGGTTTTCCTTTATCAAGGACATATTCAATGATTTCAAGCCAAGCTGCATCTCCACTACCAATCTTATACAAATCAACAAATGGATCCACTAAATCAACAGACTCAAAATCGTAAGGACTTGTAAAGTAATCCAAGCCAACTTTATCACACTCTTCCTTCAGAATTTTGGTCCAATCTTTATTGATACTCGCATCTTCATAAATTTCAAAAACAGATTTTTTCCATTTTGATTGATGAGAAAGCTTTCCCTTCATTGTCTCAAACCCTTGCTTACTAACAATTTTATTTGCTGAGAAATTTTGAAATTTAGCAGCATCTGCACCAGATTCCTTAGCCAAATGAATTAAAGCCTTCGCTTTTTCTAATGACCCATTATGATTTGCTCCAATGTCTGCAATAAAATACAATGAGTTGTCATCTATTAGTCTATTTCCTAATTTGATACTTTTCATTTTCTTGAATTTTTGAAACTAAGGTTTGAATTGTCTTTTCATTATTGGGTAAAACTCTTTTACTATGCTCTTGATACAAGTTCACACTTAACGTTTGATCCGTACTACGCTTAGCTCTATCATCAAATCTAAGAATCGAATCTTTTGCAATATTCTCCATAGGAATTCCCAATGCATCTAATAAGCTTTTTCCAAATTCATACTTAGATAAGATTTCAGACCCTGTTATATGATAAATTTTTGAAGGCAGGGAATTAGTTGCTAAAAACATTAATTCTTCAGCCAAATTCCAAATAGTTATAGGAGTAAATAAAACATCATCAAATAGACCAACCTCCTCTTTTTGTATTGCAGACTGTAATATCCATTCTACAAAACCAATCTTAGCTGAATCTTTATTCAAACCGACGATAGTAGTGCGTACTATGGTATAATCTCTATCGGTATTTCTCAAAAAGAATTCACCGATTTCTTTTGATTTCCCATAAATACTCTCCGGTAAAATGCTATCTTCCTCAGTTGCCAAGTGGGTATCTGAAGGAAAAACAGCATCGGTAGATATATAAATTATTTTTACGGAGTTATCAGTTGCCTCAACTATTTTTTTTAAGGAAATACCGTTAATATCAAAAGCTTCTTTGGGATGCTCACTACAATAATTCCCATTGATAATAGCAGCACAATGTATAATGACTTCAGGATTAGACCAATTAATCAATTCTGAATAATCTTCACATGCTAAATTGTAAAATTTATAGTTAGGAATATCTACCTCTTTATCAGCGCCTGTAGCATACACGGTAAAACCACATCCGCTAAATATCTCAACCAAAGTAGAGCCTAACATACCTGACGCTCCCGTAATAAGAATTCTTTTCATTTAATTCAATCGTTTAAAACCACCATGACAAACAGGCCCTTCTAATAAATCATCAATATTTTTATTTTCCAACTCACATTGACTAACCACATGAAATAACTCTTCTAAGTTGGTCATGTAAGGATCTATAATACCTTTAGTATGTGCAGTTGATGGATACAATAATGTAGACGCTAGATACCCTCGTTTAAGCATTTCCTGAGTAATAAATGTTTTATACTTCAAAGTATTCTCAGACTCAAAACTAAATCCAGTTAAGGCAGGAATGCCAAATGTTTTTATATTTAGATTTTGATTTTGAGCAAGTTCACACCACTTTACTGTAACATATTTCCCCATTTCAGTAATATATTCCCATGGTTTATCCCTTTCCATTACTTCTAATGTTTTCAGAGCTGCTGCGGGACCGATTCTTTCAGTCCAAAAAGTAGAACTAATGAATGTATTCTGAGCCGCTTCCATAACGGCTCTTTTCCCTACTACAGCCGACAAAGCATAACCATTCGCGATGGTTTTCCCAAAAATTGTAATATCTGGTTCTACATTATATTTCTTAAACAGTGGACCATAAGTTTCTCTAAAACCAGAGGTACACTCATCAAAAATCAAAACAATATTATAATCATCAGCTAGTTTCCTTACTTTTTTTAGGAAATCATTTTTGGGCGGCTCATTCCTTTGAACCTCCATCTTGATCACTCCAATATCATGATTCTTTACAAGATTCTCTAATTCTTCGTAATCATTATATAAAAACGGCAATGTGCTCCCCTTGAGGTTTTGGGGTACGCCACATGGATTCAGGCCAGGAAGCAAATGTTGAGCCAATCCTTCGTCATTGCCTAAATTAGCAGACAAATACCAATCGTGCCAACCATGATAACCACAAATTGCAACTTTATCTTTACCTGAGGCAGCTCTCGCAATTCTAACAGCAATAGCATTAGCTTCTCCTCCACTTCGTGCAAATCTAACCATATCAGCCCAAGGGTTCATATCAATCAGCTTTTCAGCCAAATAAACTTCTTCAGGACAATTCAAGGTTGACATGTTTCCATTCTTTACAACCTCAGAAACAGCTGCATCTACCTCTTGGTGCCCATACCCCATTATATTAGTACCTATTCCCATAATAGATACGTCGATATACTTATTATTATCTAAATCCCAAACTTCACAGCCTTTTGATTTGGAATAATAAGCTGGCCAATTTTCTGGCAAGAACATTTCCGGTCTTTTAGATAGAAGCATTGTCCCTCCTGGAATTACCTTCTTTGCTCTTTCATATAATTTTTGTCCTGTTCTCATCGCATCTATTTTTGTAGGTCTTCTTTAATGGATTTAATGTATCCTTCATTTCTTACGATACAACTATTCAAACTTCCCACACTTTCATTCTCCACATAGTATTTCGCATACACATTCCAACTCTCTTCTTTACCAAATTCCTCAATCATCTTGGAAATAACAACAAAGTCTTCCGGCTCATCAACCGTCATTCTAACATCTTTATACTCGGCAAATTCCGAATAGAAGTTCGTTGCTTTAAAGAGCTCCTCCTTATGAAAAGTTGAATTGTTCTTTATAAAAGGAGTTACATGTTCTCGTTCCGATATCAGTTTTGCATTCAGCCATGCCTTTTCTAAAGCCTCAAAAGTAAAAACCTCAATATCTTGTCCATCAGGAAAGGTTTCGTCTAATGTATTGGAGCAGTAATCCACATTCTCAATTAATGCTAACTCCACAACTTCATCTATCAAATGGCCATCTAATAGAGGGCAATCAGAAGTCAATCGAACAACATAATCAGGTTTACTTAATTTAACAGCCTGATAAAAACGATCCAATACATCATCCTCTGAACCTCTAAAACAAGCGACCCCTAAACGCTGAGCTTCCTTCTCTATCACTTCGTCTTCAACTTTTACAGTTGTCGCAATAATAATATCAGTGATTTTTTTAGATATTTTAATTCTGTTAATTTGAATCTCTAATAAAGATTCTTCACCAATAGTCTTCAAGACTTTATTCGGCAATCTAGAAGAACCTGTTCTTGCTTGGGTAATTGCTACTATCTTCATTTCACCAATTTGAAGGGTTTAACATACTTTTATCTTTAACATTAATCAAATCAATTGATTTTTGAATTTCAACAGGTACATCTTTTTGCAAACTTATAAAGTTACTATTCAATTGTTCTATATTGTCAACCCCAATTAAAACATTATCAATATTTGCCTGCTTACACACATAATTTAAAGCTAAATCACTTATCCCAAAATCACTTGAAGCCATATCTCGTAATTGCTTTAGATATAAAGTAAAGTAACTTAATTTATCTTCTAACAATTCCTTAAAAAATAATCCTTGCAAAAAAACTGAACGAGTATGAATTTCTACGCCACGATTCTTCGCTTTTTGCAAAACTTCTCCTCTCTGATAATTATTATCTAAAAGATTAAAGGGAAGTTGAATTAAATCAATTTCTTCGCACTTGATAACCTGTTCAAGTTCATCATTAGTATATAGAGAAACACCTATTTTCTTTATTATTCCTAATTCTCTTAATTCGATTAAATCTTCTGAAAATATTTTATAATACTTTCTATAATCGGCAAAAGAATGAAACATGTAAGCGTATAATGTATCAACACCTAGGGTTTCTAAATTTAAATTTATCCTTTCAACTATTCCTTCAGGTAAGTCCGTTCTATTTGGGCTATATTTAGTAATAATATTAAAAATTTGATTTGATATTTTATGATAACTACCAATAACATCTTGTGAATTACCATAAGCTTCTGCGGTATCCAGAACTTTCACACCATTGTCAAATGCAAAATCTAAAATTTGACAAACTTTACCAAAGCTAGGTTTTCCAACATCATTGTTTATTCCATAATCTAAACCAAACTGAACGGTTCCTAGAATAAGTTTACTTTTCATTTATACTTCAAAATTTGGATCTACATACTTTTTTACTAAATCTCTTAGACTATCAATAGTCTCCCATTGAGTATTATCGCCAGAATTATAACTAAATCCTTCTTCTACTTTTATCGCCTTGTGCTCGTTTATAAAATCCTCCACTGAAAAATTTGGACTTTGAGGTAGAATAGCATAATATTTACCTAAATCGTAAGTGTTCATTGAATCAGAAATTGTTATCATTTCTTCATGCAATTTTTCACCAGGACGAATCCCAACCACCTCTTGTTTACATTCAGGTGCAATTGCTTTTGCAACATCCGTAATTTTATAAGATGGTATTTTAGGAACATAAATCTCTCCTCCCTTAGCATTATTAATTGCAAAGAAAACCATCTCACACCCGTCTTCAAGAGAAATTGTAAAACGAGTCATTTCTGCATGCGTAATTGGTAAAACTTTTTCTTTTCTTTTCTTCAAAAAGAATGGCATCACAGAACCATTCGATCCCATAACATTACCATATCTAACAACAGAAAACGTAATATCTCGACTACCCTTAATATTATTTGCAGCAATAAAGAGTTTATCAGAAGCTAATTTTGTTGCACCATATAAATTGATTGGAGCCGCAGCCTTGTCTGTAGATAATGCAACAACCTTCTTTACTCCACATTGCAATGCGGCATCAATTACGTTTTCAGCTCCTAATATATTTGTCTTAACACATTCCATAGGGTTGTATTCAGCTAAATGAACGTGTTTCATTGCTGCTGCATGAATTACCACATCAACACCTTCAAATGCTCTCAACAAACGGCCTTTATCTCTTACATCTCCAATAAAATATCTCATTTGGGGATATTTGTGTTCCGGAAATTCCTGAGCCATTTGAAAATGCTTTTGTTCGTCTCTCGAAAAAATCACTAAACGCTCCACATTAGGGTAACTCTTCAGAATCAATTTAGTAAACATTTTTCCAAAAGATCCTGTTCCCCCGGTAATTAAAACAGATTTATAATTTAACATATTTATTCTATTTGATTAGTTATTTTTTAATTGACAAATTCATTTTTTAAAGTTCCAATTAACTTTTTTGCAAAAACCGTTACAACACCTACAATTCCACCAAGAAAACAAAAAATAACTAATGTTAGTAGTTTACTTTGAGATGAGGGTTTTATAGGTATACTTGTTGGTTGTATAACAGTGAAAATTGGTGTATCTTCCTTTACTTGTATTTTCTGTGTTTCCAATTGCTTTGCCAGTTCTGAGTATACTCCATATACCAAGTTGTATTCAGCAGTCAAACGTTGTTGCTCCGCTTGAGCAATTGCCGTACTAACATTTTTATTTCTATCACGAAATTCCGCCAGTTTTTTCTGTATTTGGTGTACCTCTTTCTCTTTTTCAGTGTAACGTTCCTTCACAAAAGCCAATTGATCTTCTGCTTTTTGAATTTTAAAATTAGTAATCGACTTTTGAAGGAGTTCCTTAGCTTTTTCAACCAATTGGGCCGCAGGTATAGCTTCAGGCATACTGGCTGATAACGTAATATCTCCATCTTTATCATTCATGGAAAAAGTGAGTTGCTCCTCTAATCGTTCGATTAACTCCTTCTCTCTTTCACTAACTTCGATAATTTGATGATTTGAAATTAAACTAGTATTTTGTATTCTTTCACGCTTAATTGTTTTAAGAATCAAACGAGGCAATCCGATCGTATACTCCTTAATAACTCCAAATAATCCGGGACTATAGATATTCTCATAATAATATGAAAATGTCGTTTCTGTTACTTGACCATCGATAATCAGTTCCGTTTTCATCAACTCTTTTTGAAAAGGAATACTATTAATTATTTTTGGATACAAACTAGGGGCAATATTTGATCCTCCTCCTATCCCTCCCAAATCAATTCCTGCCATAGCTGCTAATCCTCCAAGATTACCGCCTAATTTTGCCCCTCCATCAGCAACTTGAGGCACCATAGTGGTTGAGGCAGTATATTCTTTCGCTGAGAAAATAGCAATAAATAAGCCCAGTACCATAAAAATCAAAGTTGTTTTGATTACCGTGCGACGGCCTTCCCATAGGGTTTTGGCGAGCTGAATTAGATCAATTTCGTCTTCGTGCGAAACGTTAGCAGGATCGCTTTTTATATTTGTATTATCTGGGTTCATATCTTCTTTTTCTTTTTTACTACTTATTATTGAGATCCCTCGACAAGCTCAGGATGACATTACACACTCGGGATGACTGCTAATTCTTTTGGTCATCCTGAACGAAGGTACGTAGTGAAGGAACTATTCATTTACGCCTCTTCTCTAATTAAATGAGATCCTTCTTTTTTTTGAGATCCCTTGTCGCTTAGCTTCCCTCGGGATGACTTTCTAACGCTATCTCGTTGCCACGGCAATTGCCGTAATTAAAGTAGCAAAAGTTGATGCGATGGCCAACCATTTGCTTGCTTGCGTAGCTTTGTCAACTTCTGGTTTTTCAGGTACAATAATTTCACAGCCTGGCTCTACTTTTGGGAAACGACGACCAAACAAACCACATTTCGTGGCCTCAGTTGTTCCATTGGCATAAAGCACATACACTTTTCCTTTTTTAGCACGTTGTGCAAAGCCTCCACTACCGTAGATGTAATCTTTCAATTTCTTTTTAGCTGTAAAAGTATGTGCAACTGGACTTAAAACAGAACCTGAAACCATCACTGTCTCTAACTTAGATGGAATTAGAATCTGATCTCCAGCTTTCACTTGTAAATCTTCTACTCCTCCGGGCCTTTTCATTACCTCTGCTAAATCAATCCCCACAATCTGATAGGACACCTTTTCAATATCCTCTCCTACCATGGTTGTATCTTGAGCAGCAATGGCCATTTTGGCTTGGTATTCTGCCTCACTTAATTCGATTCTACGACGTAAAGAAGCTCCTTTCACATAGGCTTCTGGGGTAATACCACCTGCTCTTTTAATTACATCCGATATTTTTTCATCCTTACGGGTTATTCCATAATCTCCTGAGTATTTCACTTCTCCTTGCACATTGGCTACACCTTGAGGACGGAAACCTGGCGCTCTACGTACGTATACTTTATCGAAAGGCTTTAAAACAAAAGCTTCATCCTCTGCACTCAATTTCAAATTTCGATCCAAAGAAAATTGAAAAGTATGCAATAAAGACTTTGTCAGTTTACTGGTCTCCTCATAATCCAAAACACGGCTCACCTCTAGGCCTGCCACTTCAGCTTCCTCTTTAAAACCTCCAGCTTGAAAAATCAAATCTCCAATGCGTAAGTTCTCTGCCCACGCGTAGGTTCCTGCAAATTGCACCTCACCAACAATTTCTACAGTACGTGCTTCACGCATATCAAATTTGGAAGAGATCTGAATACGGTCTTCTCTTTTCAGGTCAAAATCAACTATCCCATTGAGCACATCACGAAGCGAAAAAGAAATTACTTTTAAACTCATGTCAGCCAATTTTCTTGTGATTACCGCACGTTCCATAAAAGCTTCTTCTTTTAATCCTTCTGCTTTTTGAATTAATGCCGAAAGTTTCAAGCCCTCAACCAATTCGTAATTACCGGGACGATAAACTGCACCGCCAATGCTAACTCTATTTTCAAAACGTTCCGTTAACTTACCCGCTACCAAAGAATCTCCATTCATCAAGGGTACCTGATCGTAATGATCAGCAAGCACTCCCCTAAAACTTAAGGTACGTGTATTGTTACGATACAATTCTAAACGGTGCGTATAGGCCTTATCTGTAAAACCACCAGCAAAACGCAAGATATCAGCTACCGTTTCTTCTTTTTGGGCTTCGAACAAGCCAGTTCGCTTGAACTCTCCCGCTATTTTTACTCTTTTTGCATATGGACGAACTAAAATTACATCCTGATCTCTTAATTGGCTATTGTTTTGAATGGCACCATCAATTAAATAGGCATATACATCGATACTGTTCACCAATTTTCCGTCACGTAAAACATCAATTTTACGGAACGAACCATTTTCATTTGGTCCGCCAGCCAAGTACAATGCATTAAATGCAGATGCAGTAGCAGGCAGAGAATAGGTGCCAGGTAAGTTCACCTCTCCAATTACATTTACATTTATTCCTTTTAATAGACCCAGACTTATCTCCACAAAGGTATTTGGCGAATTACCACCCATTCCATTGTAAATAGAAGTTAATCTTGCTTTAATTTTTTCTTTTACTTCTTTAATCGGAAGACCATACACATAAATTGGTCCTAAATCAGGAATTACCACCGATCCACTTTTCTGAACCGTCTGCTGGTAGGTTTGCTGAGATGCTCCATAAACGGAGATATTCAGTTCGTCACCAACTCCCAATGAGTAAGA
Source organism: Labilibaculum sp. DW002 (assembly GCF_029029525.1). Taxonomy (NCBI): domain Bacteria; kingdom Pseudomonadati; phylum Bacteroidota; class Bacteroidia; order Marinilabiliales; family Marinifilaceae; genus Paralabilibaculum; species Paralabilibaculum antarcticum. The sequence continues at coordinate 1,129,575 of NZ_JAKJSC010000001.1, forward strand.
TTCAGATACTGGCATATCCATAGCTGGTTCGAAACTTAAGTTTTCAGAATTAAAAAATTGAAAACCAAAAACCTTCAAATTCTTTTCTGTTGGTGCAAACGCCTTTTTTTCTGACCGTCCTTCCTCAGGTTCAATCACATCAACTTGTGCATTATCATTATCGCTGCTTGTACGTTTGCCATTCTTGTATTCTCTAATCTTCACGACTAATTTATCGATCTGAGCTTGCGAAGCTCCTCGTGCACGCGCTAAAGCCATGGCTTCCTCCATACTCGCGCCATTTTTTTCCATTTCTTTGACAATCTTCGCAATCTGAGCATCGCTAAGTGCATCAACATTTACACTCGCTGGATTGATATTTGCATTTTGAGCATGTGTATTCCCTAGAAATAATGCCAAGAATATAGCAAATAGAAATAATTTTCGCATCGACTGAATCATAATATATAAACAACTTTTATAGTGTGTACTTGTTCTTATATCCGTTTAGAGTTGACAAAACCCTATTATATTAGGATGAAAGTTAATTTTGCTGTGCAAAAATAAGGAACCATAATCCAATTCCCTAATTTCTGAACCTTTTACTTTCCTTTAAATAGCAACAATTTTAAGAAAAAGTATTTTTCGCACAATAGTAATACTTTTCCAGTCTTCATCAAACTGTCAAATGTGCCAAATAAGAAAAACCGCCTCAATATTATTGATACGGCTTTACTATATTCCTTTTCGGTTTATTATTTTAACATTTCTTTTATTTCAGACAAATCAATAGGGCCCACCTTCACACTCTCTCTGATAAACTTCTGATCCAGCTGTTCGTAAATGGAATTCATCGATTTAAACTCAGGCACAATCGCTTTCATATGAGCAACAATTTTAAAATTATCATTCTCCTCTAACAAATCATTAAAGTGCTTAATCAAAACTTCCACCTCTTCTCGCTCATATTCTCTAACTTTCGCAATCATAATACGAGGATGCTTTGTAGGAACCGTATTCTCTTTCACATTCAACAATTCCTCATACAATTTTTCACCAGGGCGTAAACCCGTAAACTGTACATTCACATCCACCCCTTCTTTCAATCCACTCAACTTTATCATCTTGTAGGCTAAATCAACAATCTTAACAGATCTTCCCATATCAAAAATGAAGATTTTTCCACCTTTCCCAATTGCACCTGCCTGCATCACTAACTGACAAGCTTCAGGAATGGTCATAAAATATCTTGTGATGTCTGGATGTGTAACCGTAACTGGTCCTCCCTTTTCGATCTGAGCTTTAAATCTTGGTATTACTGAACCATTTGAGCCCAACACATTCCCAAATCTCGTTGTAATAAAATGCGTTGCACCTCCTGGGAAATTCATACTTTGCGTACAAATCTCAGCGATACGCTTTGAGGCTCCCATTACATTTGTAGGATTTACCGCCTTATCGGTAGAAACCATTACAAATCTTTCAACTCCATATTCAAGAGATAAATCTGCAATATTCTTGGTTCCAAATACATTTGTTTTAATGGCTTCCGATGGATTATTCTCCATCATAGGAACATGTTTGTAGGCTGCAGCATGATAAACCAACTGTGGCTTAAACACCTCAAACATTTTTCGAGTTCTTTCTTTATCCCTAACATCACCAATCACAATTTCGAAATTATAGAAATTGAGCTCTTCCTTTAGGGATAATTCAATATCGTAAAGTGGTGATTCTGCTTGATCGAATAAAATAATATTTTTAGGGCGAAAACGAGCTACCTGACGAACCATTTCACTACCGATTGATCCTGCTGCTCCAGTAACCAGAACCGTTTTTCCACTTACTTGCTGATCGATCTCATCCCAATCCAATTTAATTGGCTCACGCTCTAACAAATCCTCAATTTTAATGGCACGGATTTGCTTTACACTCAACTCCCCATTCACCCAGCTTTCAAATTTAGGAACCTCCCAAACTTTCACATTCTTATTTAAACAAAGCTCAATAATAGACTGACGTTCATCGACACTTAAATCTTTCTTGGCAATAATTACCTTATCAATTTCGGTCCTTTCAAGCAATCTTTCTAGATCACGTGGGCTAAATATCTTAATGTTTTCTAATTTACTACCAACCTTTTTATCATTATGGTCTACAAAACCAACAATCGTACTGTTCACCTCATTACTACTATCCAAGGCATGCTTAGCCATAATACCAAACTCATCGCTACCATAAATTAAGATATTTTCTCGCACCTTAGAATGGGTCAAATAGCGATAATAAATCGCTTTGAAAATGACACGACTACTGGTCATTAAAAATACCATTGCGATATACTCAATGATCAATATAGAAAAAGGAATAAAAAAAGTTCCATTTTGAAAATAATAGCTTAACCCATTTGCCATCACTAGAACCATTGAACCTAGAGATACAACAACAAATATACGCTCTGCATCTTTCGCACTGGTATAACGAACAATACCTGCATATGTCCCACCAATAAAGAAACTAAGCGTCCTAATTAATAAAACAATAGGGATTACTAATTTTGCAGAGTTAAGGTTAATACTCTCAATATTAAAATTGAAACGCAACAGATAAGCTGCGGATATTGAAGTCAAAGCAATAAACAAATCAATAAGAAATACGATCCATCTAGGTGTGTTCCTATCAAAAATACGAATTTTAGTTAAATTCATAAACAATGTTTTAATTAAGTAGTGTGTATGCTAGTACGAGGACAAAAATACTCCCTTATTTTACTAAAAGCAACTGTCAAAGCTGCCAATTTATTCTTTTCATCATTTTTTTCAATCATTTCATACTGAAATTAGACTCTTTAATCTACAAGCCTAACAGCTATTAGATTACACAAAATGCAAAGGGTTGCGTTAAAAAAGACACAAAAACCTAACATATTAACTTAAAGCCCGTTAAATCACAGTGTTGATAATCTAATCACTTATTCATATTAACTACAACCGAATTAAAATGCACCTACCCTAAGTAGCAATACTAAAAAAGTAAACTTACCCTAACAACAGTCCAATCGGAATACTATTAACTGACCAGCATGACATTAAGACAATCCGCACTTACCTAACTTTCCATCACTTGATTAAAAGCCGATTCAGTAAAGCATTTCATTCACTTATCAAGTAATCCGACAAAAAAAAAAAGACCAACTCAAAAGAGTTGGTCTCTGATTTTTTTAGATAAAGGCAAACCTATAAGCCGGGTCCTGTTTTCCCCGAAAGGAACTTCTATCATTTATCTAGAACATAGGTCACCCTATGTCTCGAGCAATCTACCCCCCGACATCGACCGAGTAAGATCTACAACTGTCGGTATACTTGATCTTGCAAGCCATGAGGCACACAGCTACCTATGTTACCATAAGTACTGGTGAGCTCTTACCTCACCTTTTCACCCTTACCCCATTTTCGAAAAAACAGGGCGGTTATTTTCTGTTCCACTACTATAAGCTTTCGCCTATCTTCCCGTTAAGAAGCATGGTACTCTGCCTTGCCCGGACTTTCCTCTCTTTCTTACGAAACAGCGATAGAACGGTTTGCCGCTGCAAACTTAAGTATAAAGGAAAAAGTAAACAAGGGGAAAGGAAGAAAAACAATGAACAAGGGGAAAGTTTCAAGTACCATGTTTAAAGCTCCAAGTATAAAGTAACAAGGAACAAGTGTAAAGTACCAAGTAAGAAGTTTCAAGGAGCAAGTGAAAAGCTCCAAGTATAAAGTAAACAAGGAGAAAGGAAGAAAAACAAGGAACAAGTAAAAAGCTCCAAGTATAAAGTAACTAGGAACAAGTGTAAAGTAAGAAGTTTCAAGGAGCAAGTGAAAAGCTCCAAGTATAAAGTAACAAGGGGAAAGGAAGAAAAACAAGGAACAAGTGGAAAGTTTCAAGTACCATGCTTAATGCTCCAAGTATCTAAATTAAAGAAGAAAGTAAGAAGGAGAAAGATTAAAGGGAAATTAAAGGAGAACAAAAAATATTACTTTTTGCATTTCCTGGATACTTTTGAATGTATTGAGCCTAATATTTTCATCAACTCTAATGATTCATGTTCGAATTTTATCCAGTCCGCGTTTTCTTTAGAAATGGCATTTATTATCCTTATCCAATAATTTGTTTCGCGAATTTCTTTTACAGAAATGGCTACTTTGTTAGAAAAATCAGCATTTGAGACAGCTGCCTGTGCTTCCTCGTAATTTGCTCCAACAGAAGTGGCTGATTTAAGAATTTGATAAGAAATTACTTGATATTCTCTAGTATTTGGAAATAAGCGAACTTGTTTTATAACGCCCACAGAAAATTTAAACAATCGACTTTGTAAATCATTTTGTTTCACGTAGCTTGATATTTTACACTTACAATATTCTTTATACTTCTCCCCCTTAGTACTTTTTCCTTTAACCTTTTTACTTCAAGATTAATCCTTATTCACTTGAAACTTATAATCGAACAATAAAAGCATCAGCATAACCCTTTTCTCGTACTTCGCGAAGTTGACGACGACAAACCCAGTAATTATCGTAGCTCCCATAAAAATATCGGTACAGCTCATCTTGTTTGTCAAAGGTTCTGGTTAGATCTTTAAAGTTGATACGCTTTACACTCATTTCAGATTTACTAGCCAGTACCTGAATGGCGAATTTCGCGTTCTTAGTAAGTTTTGAATTACTTGTTGCTGAATTCTTTGTTGATGGTATTTTTATTTTGGCTTGACTAAATCCAAGATCTCTTAGCTTTTGAACTGCTTCGTCAGCCAACTTCTTATCATTATAATTACCAATCTCAATTGTGTAATATGGCTTTTTTGAGATTTCAAGAGATCCTAATTCATAATAATAGTCAACATATTCTTTACCTCTCATTTTTCGCCCCATATTGTAAGATCCCTTTTCGGCAATCAATTTTTTAGGAGCTGCTATTTCTTTTTTCGCTCTGTATTCAACCAACTCTCCTTTGTTAACAACTGCAAGATTGGCATTAGGAAAACCCGACAAAACTTCATTTTTCAAATATTTTTGAGCATCTCCAACATCCTCAAAACGACCTAACACATAATGATACTTTCCTTTGTTCTGAAAAACTTTTACAGAATTATGTGGTGCAAAACTTTCAGCATTTAAAACGTCTTTGCTTTGCTGAAGTACAATTGTGTAGAAATATTCTGTTCCAATATTATTTAATTTACCAATAGCTACCTCTGCAGCTTTATTCTTCTGTACACTTTGCTTGGTAATCTTTTTCTTTTTGATTTGGTCTTGATCATCCTTTTCTTCAGAAAGAACACTCGCTATTTGCTCAGAAGAAAACGTCGTATGCAAATCTAGAACTTTAGCGTCTACATAACCATAACTTTTAACCGTTTCAACCAATTTCTCTGCATCACCTTTATTGCTAGTTAAGCCTGACAGGTAATGATACTCTCCATTTTCACCATTAAGCTCAACCACACCTTCAATCTCCTCAAAATAGTCAGTATACACAGGGTATTTAAACTTGGCTATTTCGACGGCATAGGTTGTTCCACCAGCAGTAGAACCAGCAAAATTAATATCGAAAAAGGAAGAAAAGGAACCAATTGTTCCAGCAGTTAAGAAAAAACAGATTAAAAAGTAGATATTTCTCATAGCAAGTGGCAGAATAGCGTGTCGGATTATTGCATAAAAATAACAAAATTTAACAATAGTAAATATAATAAAATACTTATAAACCAATAAAAATATAGAAAATAAAATATCTTAAAGTCAATCAGATAGCGACTAGTAGACTTCTTATTTATTCCAAAACAATCAATAATTCCAATCGCCTATTCTCCTGATGTTCCTCTTCCGAACAATCAGCAAGATCGAAACATGCATTTAATATAAACTGCTCGCCCCATGCATCCACCTCAACCACAGATGATTCCAAACCTTTTTCGGCCAAATATCGCTTCGCTTTCTTTGCCTGCTCCACTGAAACCTCCATATTACTTTGCTCGTCGCCAATCGCATCCGAATGCACATTAATCTTAATTTTCACTTCAGGAAAAGCCTTCCAAAATCGATACAAACGATCTAAAATCCCCTTTGCTTTTTCTGAAAATTCGGCTTCATTTTTCTGATAATAGATGTTTTGGAATGAAATTTTCTTATTTGGATAAGCAATCGGAAGTAAATCTTCCACAAAAGAGAAGCCACTTTTTCTCACTATTGGCTTCATTTCAATTTCAATCTTCTCTTTTTCTTGAGAAGGATTGTATTCAATCAATTTATCCTGATAATTCTCCTTGCTCAATACTATTTCAAACAATACACCGCTTCGTTTTTCATCTTTCAAAATTGAAAACTGGTAATATCCAGCTTGATTTAACAGAAACTCAACAGGGAATTCGGTATCCCCAAAAACTTTTCGAACTTGCACATTCAAATCATCAATGACTTTTCCAGACTGACTATCCTTCACTCGAAATTCTACATCGTCTTTGGTGTTCATTTCCAATTTGTAAATTTGATCTCTCAACCCTCGATCTGCTCTATCAGACACAAATAAAAGATGTTCACGATCTTTAAAATCAAGAATTGAATAATCAGAAAACTCAGAATTGTAAGGCATACCAGGATTCTTTACTGGAGCCCAAGTACCATTAGGATATTTCTCTGTAAAAAAAAGATCTAGCGCACCATATCCTCCATGACCATCGGAAGAAAACCACAATTGATCATTCTTTACTATTCGTGGATAAATCTCATTCTGAAATGTATTTATGGTACTGCCAAGGTTTTTTGGCGTAGTCCAATTGCCATTATCAAACTCACTCACATACAAATCCATACCACCAAAGCCACCTTTCATATCCGAAGCAAAATACATTTTTCTACCGTCCGAAGACAAAAATGGATAGCAACATGAATATTTTCGAGAACAGAAGCCCAAACTCTCTTTTGCCTGCCACTTTCCGTCTTTTATTTCTGCAACAGCAATTTCCATCTGCTGCTTTCCTTTACGAGTAAACCAACGAGTGTAATATAATCTAAGTCCATCAGGAGACAAACAAGCCGCACCAATATTGGTTTTAGCTTCTAAACTTTTAGCAAATGCTTTCGCAGATTCATAAACCGCATTTTCATATGCCGATACCACCAATTGATGGGCATTTCCTTTTTTTAGCATCCCTTTGGAGGTATTGGAATAGACAATTCCATTTGCAAAAGAAGATATTCCTAAACATTTCCCTTTGGGCTGAGCATTAATTTTTATCAATTGAAGCTCTTTTGAAGCATTTCGAAATGCAATCAGTTCATCTATAGCCTTCAAATTCCGCTCTACCTCATTGAGATCTGCTCCGCTTTCTTTTGCTCTTTCATAGATAAGGATAGCTGCTTCAAAATTATCCTTTGCAAGATGAATTTTCGCTAAGCTTAAAAGGTCTTCAGATTCTCTCTCTCCTTCTGGAATCAAATCATAAAAGCTTTCCGCCATCTTATAATCTCCCAATGTGAAATAACTCTCAGCAATTTTTCGATTCAGCTTAGCAGTTTTATTTTGAACTTTTTTGTACTGAAGAATGGCTTCAACATAATCTCCCTTATTAATGGCTCTATCACCCTTTTTAAGGTATTTATCCTGAGCTAGAAGACTAGATTGAATTAGCAAGAAAAGAAAAAGGAGTCTTAATTTACTGATCATACTTTACATCTATTAGAAGGTGAACATAAACTAAAATTAAGTCTTTTTTAAAAGAAAACAAAGCAAGTACAACAAAAAGACAGACAGCACTAAAGCTCCTAGTTAACATCAAAGCGTAAATAAAAAAACCACCTTCAATAAAGGTGGCCATATAAATATCATGTAAATTGAGCAATAAAAATACACTCAATAGAACTATCCTTTCATTAACAAAGAGCTATCTCCATAACTTAAAAAACGAAAATCATTCTCTAAGGCATACTTGTAAATTCTTTTCCAATTATCACCTACGAGTGCAGAGATTAACAGAAGCAAGGTACTTTGTGGCTGATGAAAATTAGTCACTAAACCAGAGATTACCCTAAATTCATAACCTGGAGCAATAATAATTTGGGTAGCCGCATTAAATAGTGCAAGTTCTTTTTCTTGCATGTAATCACACAAGGCCTGATAAGACTCTTGCCTACTGTAAGTATCCGAAAGCTGGTAAGCTTCCCACTGTTCCAACAAATGAGGATTCTCTTTTCCTTCTAGCACTTTCACACCCATCCAATACAAACTTTCCAAGCTACGTACCGAAGTTGTTCCCACTGCAACAATTTGCTTTTCGGCCTTTATTATATTCTGCAAACTATCGGTGCTTACCTGAATATGCTCTGTATGCATTTCGTGATCACCAATAAGTTCTGTTTTAACTGGCTTAAATGTACCAGCACCAACATGCAGCGTTAGTTCATTTCTTTGAATATTTTTTGAATCAAGCTCTTCAAAAACCTCATTGGTAAAATGCAATCCTGCCGTTGGCGCAGCAACTGATCCCTCGAACTTAGAATACACTGTTTGATATCGAAGCAAATCTGTTTCCTCTGTGTCTCTATTCAAATACGGAGGAATCGGAATCTTTCCTGTTTGCTCTAAAACATCACTAAAGCACAATTCTGAGTGATCCCAGGAGAAAATAATCTCTTGAGAACCGTCTAAATTCTCACCTTTTTCAGCACTTAAAAAATACTCTTTCCCTTCTACGAAAAAAGGCATTTTCAATACACCAGATTTCCATTTTCTGGCATTACCAACAATACATTTCCATGATGAAGATTCACATGTCTGAAAAGCCAAGTTATAATCTGCAGGAGCCAAAGGTTCAAGACAAAAGATCTCGATACGTGCACCTGTTTCTTTATAAAAAATCAAACGTGCCTGAATCACCTTGGTATTGTTGAATACCATAGTCGTTCCCTCCTCTAATTCGCTTGGTAACTTATCAAAAATAGACGCTGCGATCTCTCCATTTTTATAAACTAACAATTTAGATAAATCTCTGCTTGTTAAAGGATGTTTCGCAATTCGATGATCCGGTAGATCATAGGTGAAATCTGATATCTGAATTTGTTTGGCTTCCAAACTATCTGTACTTGTACTCTTATTCATCTGTAATATTATTACGCTAGCCTTCTATAATAAAAAGAGGCCTTGCGAATTGATTCGCAAAAATAGCTAACTTTGTCGGAATTAGAAAACCTGTTGGCAATTTCTCAAAAGCTAGTGAACAATTGAGAAATCTATTGCCACCATAAATCAAAATATAAAATGCAAATAAATATAGGTGACAAAGTTCGTTTCTTGAACGACGTTGGTGGAGGTACGGTAACAAGAATTGTAGACGCAAAAACTGTAATGGTTCTAAACGAGGAAGATGAATTTGAAATTCCTAGTTTAAAAACGAACCTAGTTGTGGTTGAATCAGCTAATGGTGGCGACACTGCTCCAGCAAAACAAAATACTGCAATAGGAAAAAACTCTACCGTCTCAGATCAAAAAAATGCACTTTTTGTTGAAAAAGAGGAAATTTATGCTGCTTTTACGCCTCGTGAATCTTCAGATCCTACGGATAGTCCTCTTGAATTGTATCTGATTAACGATACCAATCACATTCTACTTTACAATTATTACCACGAAATGGGTGACGGCCTTGAAGGCATAACTGCTGGTAATCTTGATCCAAAATCAAAAATAATTTTAAGAGAATACGATAAAAAAGAGCTTAACGAACTTAGCAATTGTCATTTTCAGATCATCTATTATCAACAAGGAAAATCAAGCATTAAAACCCCATTAAACAGAGAAATAAAACTTCAAGCTGTTAAATTCCACAAATCTTCAAGCTTTAGAGAAACAGCTTACTTTCATCAGGATAGCTTCCTACATAAATTAACAGGCGAGCTTCTAGAGTATAAAATTGAAGAATTGAGCAACAAAGAATTCAAGCAAGCAATTCGCGAAAAAGAGCATTCAGGAAAATCAGCATCTTCACAACCGAAGGTGAAATCCTCAAGTGATATTTTAGAGGTAGACTTGCACATCAATGCGCTAATCGATTCTGTTACTGGCCTATCAAATGCTGACATCTTAGAATATCAATTGAATAAATTTCACGAGGTTCTTAGACAATCCCAACATGAAAAAGGCAAAAAGATTGTTTTCATCCACGGTATAGGAAACGGAACACTAAAACAAAGGGTTCAAAACGAATTGAAGCGAAAATACAGAAAGCACTATCAGCAAGATGCTTCTTTTAAAGAATATGGCTGGGGTGCAACCATGGTTACGATTCGATAGGTAAGGATAAAGTTACAAGAAGAAGGTATCAAGCATTAAAAAAAGTTTTAATCTTAAAAATACAAAAGCCCTTGGTTATTTTACCGAGGGCATTTTTTTTTATCACAAGATCAACTTATTGATGTATAAAAGATTTAATGGGCTCGAAACAAGCTAAAAAGGCAAGAAAACCAAGCGCTGCAATAATAATTCCAGATGTTTTATTGATCCAAAACAATTGTTTTAATCTGAATTTTTTTCTGAAAATATTAATAATGGTTGACAAGGTATACCACCATAAAGCTCCACCAAGCAACACTCCTAAAATTAAAAACAATTCGATTCTTAGCGTTGGATTACTACCAAAAATAGAAGCTCCCGCAAAAACAGCAACAAACACAAAAACCGCTATTGGATTAGAGGCTGTCAGGAAAAAGATGGAAACAAAATCACCTAACATTCCTTTTTTTCCAGTTTTATGGCCTCCACGAATCTGTTTGATTGGATTGGTTAGAAAAATTCGGAGACCAACATAAACCAAAAAAATACTACCAATTAACTGAAGGTAAAATTCTTGTGTTTTAATAAAACTAAGTACCATTCCCAAACCAAAAGCAGCAACCGTGGCATAAAACATATCGGCAACAGCAGCTCCGGAACCAGAAATAAAACCAGCAAGTCTTCCTTTCTGCAGTGTTTTTTGGATAATTAAAACACCAATTGGGCCTAATGGTATTGACGCCATGAGACCTATAACAATTCCTTTAATTATATATTGAATATCCAATTATTCGTCTTTTTCAGTTAACAAAATTGCTCGGCAAAGTTCGTAAAATATATGCTAAAAGTCGGCATCTTCGGTCGAAAATCTTTTCAAAATCGTATCGTCCTTAATTTCTTTTGTCAACGACTCAATCATGTTAACTGGAACATCAAATAAATCGACAACAATTAACCCATCCAAACAATCATTAAAGTTAGGATCGATATTGAAACCTACAATCTTAGCGTTTAGAGAAATATACTTCTTTAAAAGTACAGGAAGTTTGTCATTGGAAACTTCGAAATCGCCAATTAACTTATCCAGTTTATTAATGTCGCTCTTTGCCGCTTCAAGAAGAATGTCCATATCAAGACCTTTAACCTTGACCTTGAATTTATTACGTGATTTAATAAACTGCCCCATTTCATAATCGAAATAGTTACGCATAATAAACTTGATAATTAAATCCTTTGAGGTGTTAGAATATTCATTGCTTATACTTACCGGGCCAATCAGATATCGACATTCAGGATTTTTAAGCAAGAAATACATAATACCTTTCCACAGCAGAAAAAGTGGCATTGGTTTTCTTTGATACTCTTTAACTATAAAAGAACGTCCCAATTCGATTGATTCCTTCAAGACAGGCTCGAAGGCTTTCTTCATTTTAAATAACGATTGAAGATAGAAACCTTTCAATCCATATTTATCTAAAATCTCTTTCCCCTTACCTACTCGATAAGCTCCAACAATTTTCTTCTTTTCTTCGTCCCAAATAAAAAGCTGATGATAATACAAATCGTACTCATCAACGTCGATACTCTGATTCGTTCCTTCTCCTACTTCGCGAAAAGTAATTTCCCGTAAACGACCAATTTCATTAAGAATATTAGGCAATTTAGAAGATGGCGCACAATACACCACAAAATTTCTACTCTTGAACAAGAGGTGTTCTTGAGCCAAGCTTTCCACTTCACTTTTTATCAAAACAGGATCAACAGGCGCAATAATTTCTTCAACTTTCTCCTCTTTTGCCTTACGCTTGAATTGATAAAATTTCTTTACCTCAATTGGTGTTCCCAGCATATAGGTTTTAGCACGAAGAAAACGCCCGTATTGATTAATATCTGAAAATCCCTTTTGGTCTTTTACAGAAATTGGGTTTCCAATACGAATACGAATGGTTTTATTCTTCTTATTTAATAATTCTGAAGGCAATTTCACCGTCCTCAAAACAGGATGAATCATCCCCATTAAATAAAAAATTAAACTATTACTTCCCTGAAAATGGATAGGCACAACAGGTACTTCAGCTTTCTTTATAAATTTAAGAATTGAAGGTTGCCACTGTTTATCTGTAATATTCTTGGATTCTGACTGGTAAGCTGAAACTTCACCCGCCGGAAAAATTCCTAAAGGAGCTCCATCACTCATATGACGTAAACCTTCCTTTATGCCTCCCATACTTGATGCAACACCTTTTCTGTCTTCAAAAGGATTAACACCTAAGAAACAATCTTTTAATGGCTCTATTTTCTGAAGTATGAAATTCGCCATCACTTTAAAGTCGGGGCGAATATCGCTAAGAAGTTTAATTAATAAAATCCCATCAATCCCACCAAAAGGGTGATTTGAAATACTAATAAAGCTACCGTCTAATGGAATTCTTTTCAACTCCTCCTCATCAAATTCAAATTTGATTCCAAGGTCATCAATTAAGCCATCGATAAACTCAACGCCTGATTTTTCACAGTTTGCAGAATACAAATCATTCAACTTGTTCAAACGTAAAATATACATCAATAGCTTAGCAAAACTCTCCCCTCCAAACCAATTGAGACTTTCACTTGCTTTTAATAAATCTTTGGGATCAACCAATTTCATATATTACACGTTCTATAAGGTTGTCCCGAATAACATCGGGTGTGATATGCTAAGCACAACCTCTTATTAAGGAGGTTTATCACTTAACGTATCTACAGTTTCTTTATTTTAAACTCTTTATATTTTTTTTTTAATATAGGCCAACAAGACTAACAACTTCACAAATCCATGAATGCAGGCCTTTTCAATTGAGTAAAAATAGTATTATTTATCAATATTTATATTGATTTTCTCATTAAAAAATCAACATTATTGTTCGTTTTTACAATGGTAAATTACACCACGTATCACCCTCAAACACTCGAACTGAATCAAAACCAATATTTTTAAGCATTTCCTGAGCTGTATCAAAGACTGAAATTAATTCGTCTACATGATGAGCATCACTGCTAATAGTAACCGGAATATTATATTTTAAACATTGTTTCAAAAAATAAGTATCTGGAAAAAATGTGCTTGACTTTTTCTTGTAAATTCCTCTTGTATTTACCTCGACAATACAATCAGATTCTTTCAAGGCAATAATAGTTTTATCCAACAAATCAGTATACCATTTTTCATCTTCAGAGAAATAGCGCCCTTTATTATTCATTTTCACCTTGTCGATATGCCCAATAATATCTGGCTTTTGTGTTGCAATCATTTCAATTACCTGATCAAAATAAGCGCTTACTGCTTTCTGTATATTTCCATTAAAAAGAACTTCAACACCATGAGTGAAATTTGTGTCTGGGCCATCAAGAAACCAAAACTCATCATTTGAATTCACCTTCACTAAATGAACAGAACCAATTGTATAATCTAAGGAGGCTTTTGCCTTAAAACTCTCAAAAGAAGCCGTCACATTAGGAATGTAATCAATTTCTAATGAGCGATAAACATCAATTTCGGAGGAATACTTCAACTTTAGCTCCTCTATTTCCTCAACATAAGCTTCAAGTAAAATCTCATCCATACTCCATGGCTCTTTAGCAGGAAGAGGAGCATGTGAACTAAAGCCAATACTTTGCAAGCCCAAGTCAATCGCTCTAAGTACCATTTCTTCGGCTGTACTTTTGCCATCGCAATAGTTAGTATGTGTATGATAAGAGAAATATTCCATTACAATTTGTTTTTTCGCAGTAAAGATAAGTCATGACATGTTTCAAACAAAGTCTGCACAGCACTAAAATCAGGCGTTAGCACAGTAATACTATTCAAAAAAGGCAAATTACAGTATGAATTCCTTTCTATATAGTCATCTCAACACGATTCCTTCTTTAAAATGTTTTTAAATAATACTATCTTTGCAGTAATTACACGACATATGACAGAGAATCGCAAATTAAGAACGGAAAATTGGCTTCCTACATCAGCCAAAGAGGTAAAAGAAAGAGGCTGGGAAGAATTGGATGTCATTTTATTTAGTGGTGATGCCTATGTTGATCACCCCTCCTTTGGCTCTGCTGTTATTGGTCGTATTCTTGAGAATGAAGGCTTAAAGGTAGCAATTGTACCTCAGCCCAACTGGCAAGATGATCTTCGCGATTTTAAGAAATTAGGGACACCCCGTCTGTTCTTTGGTATTACAGCCGGAAATATGGACTCTATGGTCAATCATTATACGGCCAATCGTCGTTTGCGCCATGATGATGCCTACACACCTGATGGAAAACATGGTTTCCGTCCAGATAAACCAAGTATTGTTTATTCACAAATTCTTAAGAAATTATATCCCGATACCCCCATATTACTTGGTGGCATAGAAGCTTCCTTGCGCCGCCTTACGCATTACGATTATTGGCTGGACGAATTAAAGCCAAGTATTCTTTGTGAGAGTGCTGCTGATTTACTTGTTTATGGAATGGGTGAAAAACCTTTAAAAGAGATCGTGAGATTACTAAAAAAAGGTGTTCCTTTTGAAACCTTAACAACTATTCCTCAAACCTCGTTTATCGCAAAGAAAGATGAGGATTATGCAACGAAGAAAAAATGGGAAATTCAGGAATTATATTCTCATGAAGATTGCTTAAAGGATAAAAAGAAATTTGCCGGTAATTTCCGTCATATCGAAATGGAATCGAATTCGATGATGGCAAAGAAACTGGTTCAAGATTATAAAGATTCTCAGATTATTGTGAATCCACCTTATCCGGTAATGAAAGAAAAAGAACTGGACTCTATTTTCGATTTGCCATACACAAGAATGCCGCACCCCCGTTACAAGGATAAGAAAATTCCTGCCTACGATATGATTAAATTCTCTATCAACATGCATAGAGGATGTTTTGGAGGTTGTTCGTTCTGTACAATTTCGGCTCATCAAGGTAAATTTATTGCCAATCGCTCTCAAAAATCAATCCTTAAAGAAGTTGAATACGTAACTAAAATGCCAGACTTTAAAGGTTATTTGTCTGACTTGGGTGGTCCATCAGCCAATATGTACCAGATGAAAGGTATTTTCGAAAGTATTTGTCAAACCTGTAGACGACCTTCTTGCATTCACCCTAACGTTTGTCCTAACTTAAATACAAGTCATAAGGCCATGCTTGATATTTATAAGGAGGTTGATAAAATTCCCGGTGTAAAGAAATCTTTTATTGGTAGTGGTGTTCGATACGATTTAATGTTGCATAAAACTAAAGATGAAGAAACCAACAAGTCGAATAAAGCATATGCTGTTGAATTAATTAAGAACCACGTGTCTGGCCGACTGAAAGTTGCACCAGAACATACTTCTGATGAAGTTCTGGACATCATGCGTAAGCCTTCGTTTAAGTTATTTTATGAACTAAAAAAATTCTTCGATCAGATAAATAAAGAGGAAGGGTTAAATCAACAGTTAATACCTTACTTCATATCCAGTCATCCTGGTTCGCAAGGTGTTGATATGGCTGACTTAGCCGTTAAAACCAAAGAGCTTGACTTTAAATTAGAGCAAGTTCAGGATTTCACACCCACACCAATGACAGTTGCAACGGTTATTTATTATTCGGGTTACCACCCTTATACTATGAAAAAAGTTTATACGCCTAAAACAAAGCAAGATAAACTCTCGCAGCGTAAATTCTTATTCTGGTATAAAAAGGAATATCGAAATGCGATTAAGACTGAACTCATTAATATGGGAAAGAAAGACATATTGACCAAGCTTTTTAAATAACTGAGCAAAAAAAACAGGCATTTGGTAATAATATGCGCAATAATAAAAACCTCTTTTTTATTATTGCGTATATTAGTCATATAAACTCTAACGACTATACATGACTAACTTCTACCTAAAAACTACTGCTGGTATTTTATTGATTGTTCTTATTTTCATAATTTTTGGTTGTGAAAAATCCAAAGAAGATCGAGCCAACGAGAATGCTATTGAATTACTGGAAGAGAAAAAATACGCTGAAGCGATTAAAGAATTTTCCGAAATAATTAAAGGAGACAAAAACTATCTTCCTGCCTATTACAATAGAGCAATTTGCTATTCTTTCTTAAACAAAAACAGAGTTGCGATTCAAGACTTGAATTTTGTTATTTCTAAACAAAAATTTGAAGAAGAAGCTTATTTAAACAGAGCAATTCTATTTGAGAATCAAAAGAATTACAAATCTGCGATTAAAGATTATTCACACTTACTTTCTATTAATCCCAGGAACATTAAAGCACTGCACTTTCGTGGAATCTGCAAATACTACGAAAAAGACTACAAAGGAGCTGTTGAGGATTATAATATTTCTATTAAATATGGCCTAAACTCTTCGGGTGTTTATTACAACAAAGCGGTTGCTTTAGATTGTTTAGAATCTTATGCAGAAGCAATAAAAGCCTATGACAAAGCAATTAAGATCGACAAAAAATTAACACGAGCTTATTTCGCAAGAGGTATTGCCAATCTTAAAAACGGAAACAAGAAAGCTGCTATTGCTGACATTAAGAAATCTGAAAAATTAGGTTTCCCAAAAGCGAAAAAGGCACTTAAAGAAATCAAGGGATAATTAATCTTTTACTTGGAATAATTTCCCTTGCCAAGTATCTCTTTCAACCAGTTTCTTATCTAACTTATCAACAAACTCAAAGTTTTTGATTCCCCATTTTGGTGCAATCAACCAGCCTTTTGGTGCCTGATTTATAAATCGTTCGAGCGTCACATTCGGATTGATTTGCTCGATAACATCAACCACAAAATCGAGATACTCTTCCATTTCGAACAAATAAAATTGCTCAGGCTTTTCTTCGTATTGCTTAGCCATGGTAGTGTTATTCAAAATCTGTAATTGGTGCAACTTTAAAGTGTCAATAGGTAGATTAGACAATTGAACAGCGTGTTTGATCATCATTTTAGGCGTATCAAAAGGCAATCCATTCACCAAATGAGCTCCAATGTGAATTCCTCTGTTAGCGGTTTTCAGGATTGTATCTTCTGCTTCTTGGTAGGTATGACCACGATTAATCGACTCCAATGCCAAATCATTCACTGATTCCACACCATACTCAATACTGATATAATAATCTTTAGCCAGTTCCTCTAAATACTCTAAAAGAGATTCTGACACACAATCAGGACGAGTTCCAATAACCAAACCAATTACCTTATCGTGCGATAATGCTTCCTCATAAATCTTTTTCAAATGATCGATGTGACCATAAGTATTCGAGTAAGCCTGGAAATAAGCAAGATAGTATTGTGCTTTGTATTTGGCATTGAAAAAATCGATTCCTAAAAGTATTTGCTCACTAATGGACTTTTTAGGGCTACAGTAAGCTGGATTAAAGCTGTTGTTGTTGCAATAAGTACATCCGCCAACACCTTTACTCCCATCCCTATTAGGACAAGTAAAGCCGGCATCTATTGATATTTTCTGAATTCGCTCCGAAAATCTTCTTTTGAAAGAACTTGGAAAATCATTATACCTTTTATTCTTCCCCCAAGGAAATTGCATATCAGTCATAGTCCATTAATTTATCGCAAAAATACAAAAGAAATTAGTTTAATAAGCCTAAAGCGTCAAATTGGAATTTATCAAGATAAAACAAAGCGTTTTCTACCCAAACCCAAAGATCACAATATCTTAAACTCATCAATCACAAATGATTATCAATCAACAAACAAGAAGCTTTACCTGTTAATATTTTTTATATTTAGCAGTGAGGACGCTTTATATATTGAAACTATTCTTTATATTGCTTGAGACACTTAATCAAAACTTTAACCATGTTTTCAAAACAAGACCTATCTCTATTTCAATCCAAATCGATTGATACAGAAAGAATTGATGAACAAATCAATAATTTCAAAAATGGTTTTCCTAAAATGAAACTTAAGAAGCCAGCTACAATTGATGACGGAATATCGCAAATTAGTGATGAAGAACTGGAATTTTATCAGGAAGTGTTTACTGCACATGCGAAGAAACTTTCTCTTTTAAAATTTGTACCTGCCTCAGGAGCTGCGACAAGAATGTTTAAAATCCTATATGACTTTTTAAACACCTATCAGGACACTGAAGATGAATACTTAAAACTCCTTTGTGATAAAGGTCCAGAAACCATGTTTAACTTCTTCGAAAGACTTGAAGATTTTGCTTTTTATGGTGATTTGAGAAATATTGCTGCCGAAAATGACATGGACTTGGAGAAAATGCTCGATAAGAATCAATTCAAGCAGGTTCTAGCTTTACTTCTAACAAAAAAAGGGCTCAACTATGCGAGCTTGCCAAAAGGTCTGCTCAAATTTCACAGATACAAACATTTCTCTAGAACCTCTTTCGAAGAGCATTTAGTAGAAGCATTAAATTACGCCAAAGACACTGATGGTAATGCTCAGATCCACCTAACGGTATCTGAAGATCACAAAGAACTATTTGCTGATCGCCTAAGCAAAACCAGAGAAACCTTTGAAGAAAAATACAATGGCACATTAAATGTTGCCTATTCTGTTCAAAAGCCTTCGACCGACACAATCGCTGTTGATCCAAACAATGAACCTTTCCGTAACGAAGACGGATCGATTCTATTTAGACCTGGTGGTCACGGAGCTTTAATCGAAAATTTAAATGAATTAAAGGCTGATATTGTCTTTATAAAGAATATTGACAATGTGGTTCCCGATCGTTTAAAGGAAACGACCTATCAGTACAAAAAAGCATTAGCAGGGGTTCTATTAGAATATCAGGCATTCCTATTCGATTACCTTAGAATGCTGGAAGAAGACAAAAATATCACTCCAGAACTGTTGGATGAAATGCTAACATTTATGGAAGAAAAGCTTTGTACAAAAGCCCCAGCAAGCCTAAAGGTAGAGGATCAAGCTAAGGTAAAACAATACCTTATTTCGAAATTCAACAGACCTGTTAGAGTTTGTGGAATGGTGATAAATGAAGGAGAACCAGGTGGTGGACCTTTCTGGGTAAAGAAACGGAGATGGATCAGTTTCTCTACAGATTGTGGAAGGTTCACAAGTTGACATGACAGATGTAAGACAAAAGAACATTCTAGAAAGAGCAACACATTTTAATCCTGTCGATTTGGTTTGTGGAATTAAAAACTACAAAGGCAAGAAATTTGACTTACATCAATTTATTGACAAACAAACTGGTTTTATCTCGCACAAATCACACAATGGTAATGACCTGAAAGCAATGGAATTACCTGGATTATGGAATGGTGCTATGGCTGATTGGAATACAATTTTCGTTGAAGTTCCAACAATCACCTTTAACCCGGTTAAAACAATTTTCGATTTGCTTCGTGTAGAACACAGAAACTTATAATTAACAAAGGCCTCGCTAACTGAGGCCTTTTATTTTGGGTAATACAGTAAAATGGACTAATTTTTGTTAATATCTTCTAACTTGAATATTTTAAAATTAATCCTATTTTTGCAGTGCAATAATCATTTTAATTTGGTAGATGATAGATAATACAGAAAACTATCTTGATGATGACGCACTTACGCTCGTAAGTCGCTTTGAAGAAATGGTTAAAGCTGAAACGCTTTATTACTTCGATGTGCACGAATTTGAGAGCATCATTGATCACTATATTGAAAAAAGCAATCTTTCGGAAGCAGTAAAAGTTTCGAACATTGCTAACAAGCAGCACCCTGCTGCCATATCATTACAAATTAAAAAGGCTCAAATCCTTGTGGATCGGGGCCAACATCTTGAGGCGCTTGCTATTTTGAAGAAAGTGCAAAGCATTGAATCAACTAACAAAGAAATATTCCTTTTAAAAGGGAATATATACAATCTTTTAGGAAAGCATCACAGTGCTAAAATTCAATTCGACCAAGCCCTTGAAGTAAGTTATGAAAATCGAGAAGACCTTTTATTTAGAATCGCATTGGCTTTTGAACAATTAAGTCAGTTTCATCTAGCTATTGATTATTTAGAAGAAGCTTTAGAATTGGATGAAGAAGATTCGGAAGTTTTGTTTGAATTAGCCTATTGCTATGAAAAAACCGGGCAAGACGAAAAAAGTATTGTTACCTACGATCGATTTCTTGAATTGAATCCTTTTTCAGATAATGCATGGTACAACATTGGCATTGTGTTTAATCGCGTAGGTAATTTTGTAAGAGCCGTAGAAGCATACGAATACACCTTAGCAATAAATGATCAGCACAGCAAAGCCTACTTTAACAAGGCGAATGCATTGGCTAATCAAGGGCTTTTCGAAGACGCAATTAAAAGCTATACTGAATATCTTGAATTTGAAGATGATCATGCATCAACCTATTCTTATATAGGAGAATGCTTTGAGAAGTTGAATGAATATGAGCAAGCTTTAATCAATTACGAAACTGCCATTAAAACAGAT
Organism: Labilibaculum sp. DW002; assembly: GCF_029029525.1. NCBI lineage: Bacteria > Pseudomonadati > Bacteroidota > Bacteroidia > Marinilabiliales > Marinifilaceae > Paralabilibaculum > Paralabilibaculum antarcticum. Next base: position 1,150,294 of record NZ_JAKJSC010000001.1, read on the forward strand.
GAAAACCTTGCAGACCCTTGGTTTGGAATGGGCTTAATTCTGATGTATCAAGATAAAATTGACGAAAGTTTGGTCTACCTTGAAAAGGCAAAAACATTAGACGATACAAATTCTGATTATTGGTTTGCTCTTGGCTCGGCTTATGCTAGAGCTGAATCTCCACAAAAAGCGGTAGAGGCCTTTAGAGAGGCGATCGAATTGGATCCTTACGATTCAACTTACCCTATTACACTAGCGGAGTATTACCATCAGAATGAAAATGAAGATACTGCAATTGATGTGCTTTTGGAAGGTCTTAACCAAACACCAGATTGCCCACAACTCTTAAGTAATTTGGCTGCATATTATGCAATTACGGGTGATTTAGGTGCATCGGAGCATTACATCAGAAAAGCCATTGATATTGATTCTGAAAACATCGATGACATCTTCCTACAATTCCCTGAATTGAAGGACAATAAACTCTTTACAAAACTGATTCAAACAAAACAATAACGCTTAGCACAAGCCATTATTGATTCTCAAGTCATTAACTATGTCTAGACAAATTAAGGATTATATTATTATTGCCCTGAAAGGTATGGGAATGGGTGCAGCAGATGTTGTTCCAGGCGTTTCTGGAGGAACTATTGCATTTATAACAGGTATATACGAAGAACTTATCAACAGTATTAAATCTGTCAATTTAAATACAATTAAACTACTTCTTAATTTTAAACTGACTGACTTTTGGAAAGCTGTTAATGGTAATTTTCTAGCAGCTTTGGTCTTTGGAATTCTACTTAGCATTAAATCACTTGCGACGCTTATTACATATTTTCTAGAAGAACACCCTATTCTAATTTGGTCCTTTTTCTTTGGTTTAATTGTAGCCTCTGCACTAGTCATTGCTAGAAAAATTACAGAGTGGAAAATACGCAGCATTATAGCTATGCTTATTGGAATAGGAATTGCCTATATGGTAACCGTAGTCACACCAGCCGAAACAACAAATGCATATTGGTTTCTGTTCTTATCGGGAGCCTTAGCCATTTGCGCCATGATATTACCAGGTATTTCAGGAGCCTTCATTCTTCTTTTATTAGGCAAATACGAATTTGTGCTTAGTGCTCTTAGCAATTTCAAATTCGATGTTATTGCCGTAGTTGGAGTCGGTGCTGCGGTAGGCTTATTAAGCTTCTCCAATCTGCTTAGCTGGCTACTTAAAAAGTACCACAATATGACCATTGCTCTTTTATCAGGCTTTATGATTGGCTCTTTAAATAAGGTTTGGCCATGGAAAGAAACCATCTCTACATTTACTGATAGACATGGAGTTGAAAAACCACTACTACAAGAAAAGATCCTGCCACATACTTTCGAAAGTCTACAAGGACAAGATTCTCAATTACTTTTTGGAATCCTTCTTGCAATTGCTGGCTTTCTATTAATCTGGATCATGGAAAAATATTCTCCTGAAACAAAATAAAATCTCATGGATACTTTTGGAATTCTAGGCTACCCTCTTGGGCATTCTTTCTCTAAGAAATACTTTACGGATAAATTTAAAAATGATGGTGTTAATGCCGATTTTTTAAACTTTGAACTGCCAGCAATAAGTGAATTTCCAAAAATCCTAAACCAACACAAGAACCTAAAAGGATTTTGTGTTACCATTCCATACAAACAAGATGTGATTCAATTTCTTGATGAGATTGATCCCTTAGCAAAGCGAATTGGTGCAGTTAATTCGGTTCAAATTATTCGCGATGCAAACAAAGCCAAACTTGTCGGATACAATACCGATATTCATGGCTTTATGAATTCCCTAAAACCGTTTCTGAATGGGGTAAAACCAAAAGCCTTAATATTAGGAACGGGTGGCGTTTCCAAAGCAGTAGCCACAGGACTAGAGGAATTAGAAATCCCTTATACTTTTGTATCGAGAACTGCAGGAGAAAACAAACTAAGCTACGAGATGCTTACTTCTCAAATAATGGAAGATTATCATCTTATTGTGAACTGTACACCTCTTGGAACCTTTCCAAAGGATGATACTTGCCCAAACATTCCATACCAATTCCTAACTAAGAATCATTTCTTGTACGATGTGGTGTACAATCCTGCAGAAACTCTTTTCATGAAAAAAGGAGCTGAGAAAGGTGCACAAACAATAAATGGATTGCAAATGCTTCTCCTTCAAGCAGAAAGAAATTGGAAAATCTGGAATCAATAAATTAAGCCGAATACACTTTTCCGTTTAAACCTAAGCTCTAATTAAATATTTTGTTTAATTAGCATGCTTTTTATAAATTCGAACTCACTATCATTCGACTACTAACTCATATTAGACATTGAGCTAATCGAATGCGGATACCCAAAATTCGACCAGATGCCTGATAAAAACGATAAGATACAAGAGCTCCTGAGAAAACAAGAATCTCTTTGGAACAAGCAAGAATTACTTTCAAATGAAATAAATGATTTACGCTTCGAAATTACTCGTTTGCAGCAATCCGATAGTCAAGCGCTACAGGAAAAGCCAAAAGTTGAAACGCTGAACGATATTTTACTAGAGTATAAAGCGCCACAAGAACAGACTCCAAGTGTACCAGAAATAAAACAAAGCGTTGCAGATAAAAACAAAGCTCGAAAATCAGCAATAAAAGAAACCATTGCTAGCAAAAATAAAGCTCCTAATCTAGATCTTGAGAAATTTATTGGTGAAAATCTAATCAATAAAATTGGGATTATCATTACGGTGATTGGTGTGTCTATTGGCGCAAAATATTCTATCGACAATGATCTAATTAGTCCTTTAACCAGAATTATCTTGGGTTATTTGGCTGGTATCGGCTTACTCGGCTTCGGAATTAAGCTAAAAGAAAAATACGAAAGTTACAGTGCCGTTTTGGTAAGTGGCGCCATTGCAATCATGTATTTTATTACCTATGCAGCATACAGTTTTTACGAACTCTTTCCACAAACTCTTGCCTTTATACTCATGCTCGTCTTTACTGTTTTTACAGTAGTTGCAGCGATTAATTACAACAAACAAGTAATTGCACACATTGGTTTGGTTGGTGCTTATGCTGTCCCATTCCTACTTAGCGATGGTTCGGGAAAAGTTGCCGTTCTTTTTAGCTATATGGCGATTATTAATATTGGAATTTTATTTCTTGCCTTTAAAAAACACTGGAAACCATTATACTATTCAGCATTCTCTTTAAGTTGGCTAATCTATTTCTCTTGGTTTGTAGGAGATTATTCTTACGATGAACATTTTTCTCTTGCTAGCACATTTTTGTTTGTGTTTTTTGCAACCTTCTACCTCATGTTCCTTGCTTACAAATTGGTTCGCAAAGAAGCTTTAGAGAAAACCAACAGCTCTTTATTGCTAAGCAACTCTTTTATATTTTATGGCATCGGAATTGCGCTTTTGAGCAAAAACCACGATGAATATCTTGGCCTTTTCACTCTTTGCAACGCAATTTTACACAGCATCGTAAGTATTATCGTTTACAAACGAAATCTTGCTGACAAAAATATTTTTTACCTGATATCTGGATTGGTTCTGATTTTTACCACCATAACCATACCTGTGCAATTAGATGGCAATTGGGTTACACTACTTTGGGTTACCGAAGCTGCTCTTTTATTCTGGATTGGGCGAACTAAAAAAGTCTCCATATACGAGCTACTGTCCTATCCTATGATGATTTTGGCATTCTCTAGCATCCTACAAGACTGGAGCGAAATGTACTATTCCTATCATGTATCCGATCCATTATCAAAAATTACACCTATACTTAACGTACATTTTCTTAGCGCTATACTATTCATTGTTTCCTTTGGCTTTATCAATCGAATCAATTACAATCCGAAGTATCCATCACAAATCACATCGAAGGAATTCCTTAGCAAAGCAATTTCCTTTCTAGTGCCATCCATCTTACTATTTACCCTTTATTTTTCTTTACGGATGGAGATCGATACCTACTGGAAACAAGTATTTAGCGATTCGGCAATTTCTGTTCAAGCAGATGGCCAAGACTATGCACGCACAATTAAAAACTTTGACATCAAGAACTTTCAAAGCATATGGATCATTAACTATTCTTTGTTATTTTTTGCACTGCTATCCTTTGTTAATATCAAGAAAATTCAGATTAAAAAACTCGATTATGCTTGCACTGGTTTACTTGCCTTTACGGTGATTTTATTCCTAACACAAGGACTTTATGCCATAAGTGAATTAAGAGAGGCTTATTTGAACAACGAACAATCGGAGTACTTTCAACATGGCGCCTTTAACATTATCATTCGATACATTTCCATGGGATTTGCAGGATTAGCCTTGGGCGCTTTATACATGCAAATTAAAGAGCGTTTAAACACCAAAAGCTTACGACTTGGCTTCGAATATTTATTAGCTACCTCTATCGTGTGGATCTTAAGCAGCGAATTGCTAAACTGGATGGACATTGCTGGATCTGCTCAATCGTACAAACTTGGTTTGAGTATTCTTTGGGGATCTTATGCCTTATTACTGATTTCTTTTGGGATATGGAAAAACAAAAAGCATTTGCGAATTGCAGCAATCGGATGGTTTGGCATTACGCTCGTTAAGCTATTCTTTTACGACATTTCGCACCTGAGCACAATCGCAAAAACAATCGTATTTGTATCATTGGGAATCTTACTTCTGATCACCTCGTTTCTATACAACAAGTATAAAAGCAATATTTCTGAGGAAGCTGATACCGAGATCAATTAAATAGACAAAAAAGAATCGAAAGATCCTTAGCATATAAAACTCTAATCATGAAAACTAGAATCTGTATCTACCTGTTCCTTTTTGTTTGCACCAATTCGTTCGCACAAGCAAAAGACTACGATTACCAAAGAGAGTTAATTGGAGTTACAGATCAGTGGCATAAACTAGACTTGCCAAATGATTTATTCGCTAAGCTTTCTACCGATTTATCGGATATTAGAATCCTTGGGATCTCAGCGAACAAGGATACGTTGGAGGCACCTTATTTAATTCAAGCCTCGAAAGAAACGATTAAAACAAAGCATGTCGATTTTAAATTATTGAATAGCACGCACAATAAAAATGGATATTACTATTCGTTTAAAGTACCAACGGCCGATGCAATCAATCAAATTCAGTTGGATTTTAAACAGGATAATTTCGACTGGGCTGTTTCTTTGCAAGGAAGTCAAAACCAAAAGGATTGGTACACCATTATTGAAGACTACCGAATACTATCCATTAGTAATCAGCACACCGATTACAAACATACACAAGTAAATTTCCCTGCGGCCAATTTTCCCTATTTCAGATTGCACGTAGCGAGCAATGAAAAACCAGAATTGCAAAAAGCGAACTTGTTACGCAAAGAAGTGGTGAACGGAAAATTGAGAAATTACCAGATTAAAAAACAAGAGATAAATCAGAACAAAAAGAGGAAAACAAGCGAAATTGACATTGATTTAGAAGCTCCTGTTCTGATTAGTAGTCTGACAATAAAGATAGACGAAAGCTTCGACTACTATCGCCCAATTAGCATTCGCTATGTTACCGATAGTGTAAAAACAGAAAAAGGCTGGAAATACAATTACAGAACAATTACTTCGGGAACCTTATCGTCACTTGAAAAAAATGTGTTCAAATTCAAAAGCATAAAAGCTCAACATTTAAAAGTGATCATCTCCAACCAAGATAATCAGGCGCTAAAAATAAGTGGTGTTGAAGTAAGCGGATACATCTGGCAACTGCTTGCTCGCTTTAAGGAACCTGCCTCTTATTTCTTAACCTATGGCAACAAGCATTCACGTAAGCCCAATTACGATATCGCCCGTTTTTCGAATAAAATACCGAAAGAAATTGCGGGAATTACTTTAGGTAAAGAACAAGTTATTAAAAAGAAAGCCAAAACACCAAAAGAAGGTCTATTCATGAACAAAACATGGCTTTGGGGAATAATCGGTCTTATGATACTTCTACTGGCTTGGTTCACCTTAAAAATGATGAAGAAAACAGAAGAAAGCTAGAAACAGTAAGCTTTCTTACTTTCATTCATTTTATTCAAAGCCCACAATAGACTTTACAGAGAAAACCTTTTGTTAATCACTGTACTTTTCATAAATTCGAGAATTCTAATCTTTCGAATGAAGTGGGAATGCAATCTATTTTGCAAAAGAGGATATGAATTCTTTTTATAAAATGAACATATCCATACACGGGGGTATAGACAATGCAAAAGGGAATGAAATTTTAAATAGGGCAAATTATTTTTAAAAGGGCTGAAATAATTTATCCTAAGTGGTATTCACAGCCAAAAAAATGATAACAGGCGGATATATTTCAAAACAAGTGACGAAACATATCGCCATACCGTTACCTTCAATAGCAAATGAAAAAGAGCATAGCACTTTTATTAATAATAATTGGACTGCAAGTTTCTGGTCAAACTACAATTGATTCGATTGTTAAGATCGAAATTGTGGACTATGAGAATAATGATTTTGACAACATGAAAGGTAGAACATATCAACTCATCGCATTAAAAAACAGTTTCTCTGTTTATAATATGAATATTTTTACTGGTTTTGAATTACTTGAAAAGCTGAAGAAGGATGATAAATTTCGTTATGAAACGATTTTGAATAAATTTACAAAGGATTCAATGGAAGTATTCAAAATTGAAATAAATTCATTAAAACAAGAATATTTTATTGAACCAAATGCAATTGATTGTGTATCGAGAAATCAAATTGATTCACTATTATTTGAATTGGAGCGAATCCCTACTAAATCTATATTCAAAGAATTAGGGCTTAATCATGAACTACTAGACAATAATGCTTTAAAACACCTAGAGTTATTTCTTCAAAAGAACTTTAAAAATTCGAAACTTAAAGAGTCACAAAAAGCGTACTGTTTAAATCAATTGCAAAATAGTGAGATATTACAAATATCGGCAAAAGAATTAATTCGTAAAAACGCTTTCAGTGATTATGGATACACAAGCGTTACAGTTTACAGACAAAGTGATACTTTGAATTACCAAACCAAAGGTACTAGTTACTATAAGTTACCTTGGTTTAATGAAAATAAAAGAATTTATACCTACAATCCAAGAACTTCTATTTTGCTAGGTACAATAATTCCAAATGAGATAAATAGAGATCTATTACAAGGGAGAAATTTCACGAGAGATTTATACTTTTATGTAATTGATAAATACTGCTTGACTCGACAAGATCGTTTTAAAAAGAAATAGCTAAAGCAGGTAATAAAAGCTAAATGTATCATGACCGTTGATTAATCTAGCAAAAAAACACACAAATTAATGGGAACTATTATAAACAACATTTTAAATTATTTTTCTTCTTCCGAGCAAGAGGAAGAACAATTAATAGAATTCCAACGAAATGACAAATGCTTTTGCGATAGTGGTAAAAAATATAAAAACTGTCATTTGATAAAGCTTCGCAAGAAAGGGAAAATGGCACTTTATTCTGTGGGAAAAAATGGAGAAGGTAAAAAAGTCAAAATTCTATCAGAAAGAAAGTATCGACATCAAACTATTCGATTTACAACCAACTTAACAGGTAATGATATCGGAGGTGGTGGAAATCTTGAATAAAGACAAATTTGTTAGGCTTACTTCTTTGGATCTATCCGTTAAAGATTTTAATTTAAATCGCTAAAATTAAGCAATACCGTTACAAGCAATCTTTTAAGTCAGCATCAAAACATGAAGAAAGTAAAAGATAAAAGACAACAGCAGGCTTTAAATATTTTCTTAGGAATAATTTTTATGACATTACCGATTATCGGTATTGCTTTAAGTGCAATTGCAATTGGAGGTGATATAGGAAATTACGTAGAACCATACAAATTCTGTTTTATTTGGGGAGTAATAGGGGTTGTGTTAGCTTATATGGTTACATATAAATTGAAGCCAATTATTATGACTGTCAATAAAAACATAAAAAACTATTCACAACTAAGATTATATTTTTCATTAGGATTTATTGGTATTGCACTAATAGTAGGCGTGAAAATTAATTCATACAATTCATCTTTGGACAAAACATTCAATTCAACTTTGATTTATAAAACTCAAAAAAAAGGTGGTTACGGTGTTGTAGGATATAACAAACTCCATTTTTTTATAAATGAACAAGCTATTGAATTAAGATGCCATCTGAAATATTGGGAAAATCATAATTTAGGCGAAAAAATAAATATTGAGTTTTATAAAAGTAAAATGGGATTCCACTATTGGAAAATTAAGAATGAATAATGGATTCTATTAACAATAAAAAAGCACTTGCGGTGAATAAACTCCCTAATCTCCGCAACAAAAGCAGAGAAAAGGATGCGAGCAGAGGAAGAAGCACTAATTATGAATTAGTTGAATTACCAGACGGCAACAAAGCTGAGCATATTTAATTCCTGCTACTCAAAAAACAATAGAATCAATGCAGCATCCCGACATTCAAAAATATGTTGGATCCCATAGATGAAGAGGACAAAAGAAAATTATCAATCAATATTGTCCTATTTATTTTTGTATTGGGCTATCCGCCCAAACCCGAATTCATTTTTTTACAGCCCCATTTCAAACACAATTAAATCACCTTTTTCCGTTAATCTTGTAGCACTAATTGCTACAAAATTTTCATCAGTAAAAGTTAAATCGTTTAGTTTTATCCCTTGTGGCAAAGCAAATTCTTTTTCTGATTTTATACTACCTGCTTCATCAATATGGACGACTTTGATTTTATTATTAAATGTTCCTGCAATAACAAAACTATTATCAGCTAAGCTTATAATTTGTTCTATATTTCCTTTTCCAGTAACACTAATGGGTGATTCCCAAATCTTTTCCCCATCTATATTGTATGCACTTGCAAAAGCTCCTGTAGCGTTTAAACCAGCAAAAACGATTTTATTATTCCCATTAATACCAACGGCGGTTGATTTTAAGCCTTGATCCAATAAAATATCCCATTTTAAATAACCTGCCTGGTTAATAGCAAATATCCAATTGCCCGCAGCAGCATAAGCAATACCTGAGGTATCACTAGCAATATTATAAACCTTACCCTTGCTTGAGTATGCACGCGACCACAATTTTTTACCATTGGCATTGAGTTTTACTAAACCAGGCGTAAAAGTTGAATCTTTTTTGTTTGTGCTATAGCCAGCAATTAAAATTTTATTGTCGGAATAAACTACAAAATCGAGTACTTCATCAATATCAATTCTTTGATTAAAAATATTTTTACCATTGGCATCAAGCTTGTAAATCCAGGCTTGCCCTTGTACACTATCAACTATGGCATCCGTAATACCTGCAACATAAATTTCATTTTGAGCACTTACACTAACTTTATTTACAGTATCATCAAAACGGTTTCCTAAAAACTTATTCCAAATCATTTTTCCACTAGCATCTAAACCTAAAAGCCAAGAATCGTGCATCTCTCCCTCTGCTTTACGCGACGATGCAGCTACTAAAAGCTCTCCATTTGGGCGTGAGGCAATTCCACCACCAAAATCATTAAACTGCTGGTTATCGAATCCTTTTACAAACTTGTAATTTTCCGTTGCAAAATCCTTAAGGATCTCTTCTCCTAATACACTAGCTTTAAGATTAAAAATATCAATGTAATGCTTGCCTTCAGGAAATGCAGACACAAATTTGTTATAAGCCTCTATGCTATTTACACTTTTAGCCCATTCAAAAAGCAATTTCTGTTTTAAAACTTTAGCTTTTGACATTTTTGATGAATTAGGAAATTCTGCCATAAAATGCTCAATAGCTTCAAGTGTCTGTTTATCGGATGCAACTTTAAAAGCCATTCCTTCCATTAATTTCTTAACCTCATAAACTTGAGCAGCCTCAGGATATTTTTCAACAAAATTTCGCAAACTATTAAATGATCCCTCACTTATAGCAGTTTTATAGGCTAAGTCATTGCGCATCTTTATTGCAATATCAGCTTGAGCTGATTCAGGATAATCCTTTAAAAATTGATTAAATGCAGCAAGCGTATTTTTATTCTCAGCTTCACGAAACTTTATATAATTCAAAATATGCGAAACATTGACATAGTATTTAGACTCAGGAAATTCATTTAAAAACCTCTCAGCATAATCTGTATTGTTTTCCTCTCGTACAAATTTTATCAACTTATCATCCATTTGTAGGCGCAGCCAGTCCATGTTTTTAATTACCGGTCTATGTCCACGCCTTTTATCTAGTTTTAAAAATAAATCGTTTAAAACAACTTTATCTCCTGCAGTAAACTGAGATTGCGTTGCATAGGCTTTTTTAAAGTATCCCAAAGCTTTAAAATAATCTTTGCCCGAATATTTATCAAATGAGTAAACAATAGCTTGCCCCAAATTAGCCATTGCTGATTCTGGTTCTTTTACTAAAACTTTATCGAAATTTACTTTAGCCTTACCGAGTCCAGTATCAATATCAGTCTGAACACTTGCCTCCATGCCTTTGAATAAATCATTTTTATAGATTTTACTAGACTTCTGTGCTATACTAATAAATGATATTAGCAGGAAAACGATCAGCAAATTTATTTTTCTTGAATTCATAATTAAGGGCTTATTTTTTTAGTACTAAAAATTCCACACGACGATTATTCGATCGTCCAACTTCGGTTTTATTGGTATCTAAAAACTTAGACTCTCCATATCCAACACCTTTGATTCTTTGAGAATTGACTCCTTTACTAACAAGATAGTTAACCACAGATTCTGCTCGTTGCTGACTTAAATTTTGATTTAATTCATCAGACCCCACATCATCAGTGTGCCCACTAATCTCAATCAAACTTACTGTTCCTTCTTTTAAAAATTCGACTACTTTATCAAGTTCTTCAAATGAAGTTGGCAAAAGCGTACTTTTTCCCGTTTCGAAGAAAATATTATTTAAAATAAGAGCACCTCCTTCTTCAATATTTCTTAATCCCTCGGTAAAAGAATCTTTAGGTAGTATGGGCTCTTTAAAAACAATCGTACCTTCTGTGTGACAATTATTTTGATCACTTACATGATAAGTATATGAACCTGCTTCTAGATTTTGAAGTTTCTGTACATTTTTTGTTCCGTTACTCCAATCAATATTGTAAGGAGGTTCTCCTCCTGATATTCCTAAGCTAATGATACCATCATTTATTATCTTACTAATTTGACCTGTAACAGGATTTAGACCTCCTGTATAAGAAGAATCAATAAGCACGGTTTTTAATCCTTTCGGAACGCATGCACACATATTACAATCAACTAGGGGACGAATTTCAAAATCGTCAAAAAAGTAATAAGCATATGACTTGCCTTTTTTATTCTTAGTATCACGACCAGTAACTACATAGTTCGTGTTATCGTAGTTTTTAAAGTTCCCCACAACAAAGAATGCCTCACCTCCTTTAGCTGTATATACTTGACAGAACTGTATCCATTCTTCTGTATTGTCTAAAAACAAACCTTCTTTATTAGTTAAATCTGCCTTTAAGTTTAAAAATGTTTTATTACCATTGGCTATTTTTGATTCTGTAAAATGCATGCTCAATTGATCAACAGCAAATTTACTACCAGATGCTAATTTGTACCAAAATGAAACACAATATTTTTGACCAGGAACCATAACCCTGCTTAAAGTACCTTGAAAGTATTCTCTGAAATCACGATTACTTCCGCTTAAAATAGCTCCCATATATCCTTTGCCAGATTTAGCCTTGCTGTATCCTGCAAAATTATCTGGCACTTTTACTTCATTAGCCCCACACTCATTAAAATAATCGGGAGTAGTAGCTGTTGGATAGGTCCAGTTAGGAATTAACTTATGTGTCTTATCCATAAAAGTGTAGCTTTCAGGACATTTTTCATACACTTCAAAACTAGGATTAAGTACCATATTCTCAACTTGAGCATATGATCCAAAGCTTGTGAAAATAACAATCAATACTATGAGATGTTTTACGTAGAGCTTTCTCATTATTAAATAGAATTATGTTTGTGTTTCTAAATTTTAAATAAATATATCGAATTGGTACGTTTTATGATAAAATAAAAGCAAAAATTTAGTTTATGCTTAACTATTTATTTTTTTTGAATTGGGCTATCCGCCCAAACCCGATTTCATTTAATGAAGAGCTTATCCGACTTAAAGACAAACAAAAAAAGCTATTTGGAATGGAAAAGTAAATCTAAACTAGTGAAGCGTTTGTTTGAGCCACAAGGCTCTTACTTTTTACCATTGATGAAAAAGTAAGCAAAAAATCTAGGGCGCGCTTCCTCGATCACCCATCACAATTCATGAACTTAATGAAAAAAACTCGTTTCACTCAAACCGTTTTTCATTCTTAACACTCATTTCATCTATGGGTCCCGACCTGCGGATTCGATGCCCAACTCTGCAAAAATAATTACAAATTATCTCCCTTCGGCATCATGAAAAAGATTATCTGAATAGCAGCGATACTTTAGTAAGACCGAGAAGCTGGTCGCGATATAGAAGTTATAAGTATTTGCTTTGCAAATACCACAAACTTCATCATTGGGAGTAGATCACTCGGCCGCACTTGAGTCTCGCAATAATTCGGGTGATCTTTTGAATGTAGCCTTGACCTTTTTGCTTCGTTTTTGGGTCAAGCCAAAAATGAAGAGCCCGTCTGGCTCTAAGACAAGAAGATAACAATCAGAAAAGACATTAATATCTGCAGTTCATAAAAGAAAACACTCCTTACAATTCTCGCAATGCATTTCTCGAAGCCCGATCCACTAGCGTAAAAAGACCATCAATTTGACTTTTAAGAGCAGAACGCTTATGCCCTTTAACCTTTACAATCTCACAATTTAAAGAATCCGTAAGTCGATAAAACTCTTTATACAATTCATGGTTGGCAATAAGCTTTCCATTCTTCGAGATGTAATTATTTTTCTCGAATCTCACTCTTCTATCGGGTAAACCAACAATATTTTGAGAGTCAGTAAAGAGAACCACTCGTTTAGAGCTTTCTTCAAGTTTAGCAAGTGTATGGAGTAAAATCTGAATTTCCAATTTAGTAGACGAAGTATCTTCAAATTGCACAAGCTCAAGTAGGTCTTTAGCTTCATTAGTAGGTAAATCTAAATCCTCTACAATTATTGAAGCACCAAAACCAATTCCCGATTGAGGATTTACACTACCATCTGTAAATATGTAGACTTCGGCTGACATCATGTAAATTTATTGATTGCTGAGATTTCTCTGGATGACAATTTGCAATTAAGAATTCGTAATTGATTCTGGATATTCTATTTCAGCTAAAAATAAACCATGCCCAGGAACCGAAGAACCAGCATTCGACCTATTTTTGCTCTCAATTACTTTTCGAAAACCATCCAAATCCATCTTACCTCTGCCCACTTCAACCAAGGTACCAACAATGGCACGTACCATATTTCGTAGAAAACGATCTGCTTTAACGGTGAATACCAACTCATCATCAGTTTCAGTCCATTCTGCTTTGTAAATTTTACAATTGTTGGTTTTCACATCCGTATGCAGCTTACTAAAACTGGTGAAATCGCTAAAATCAAAAAGGATTTTAGCGGCTTCGTTCATTTTTTCCACATCCAAAACATATTGCATGTTCCAATGTGAATCGGTACGAAATGGATTTTTATTCTTGGTAATCTTATAGTGGTAGGTTCTTGCAATGGCATCAAAACGAGTATGCGCTTCATCATTTACCAAAAAGACTTCTTTTATTGCAATATCATGAGGTAGAAAGCGATTCAATTTAAAGGCTAATTTTTCACAATCAAACTGTGTCGTTTCACTCACATTAAAATGCACCATAAAATCACTTGCATGAACACCAGTATCAGTTCTTCCACAGCCCGTTACATTAATCGGTTGATTTAACACAGTCGATAATGCCTTATTCACTTCTTCTTGCACCGTATTAGCATTTGGCTGTATTTGCCATCCATGGTAATTCGTACCTTTATAGCTTAATCGGATAAAATATCGTTTACTCAAATCGTAATCATTTTCTAATTCTCCTCAAAAGTAAGCATTTTTAGTAAGCACGAATGCTAAAGGACAAAAGAGAATTGCCAATTTAGTACTCATTAGTCCTCAAACACCCCTCTGTTCTTCGAACATCTCCCCTTCAAAGGGGAGAATTCAAGATTTTTACTTTTGTATGTAGTTTCACTATGAATCTTTCCCTTTCAAGGGAAAGTGCCGATAGGCGAAAGGGTGTTAATTCTTAAGATTATCTTTTAATATATCTTGTATCTCATATTTTTTTTCATCCAACAAGCTGTGTATAAAATAATAACCTATAAAAGAGAGAATCCTATATTATAAAGTAAGTTTATTAAAATAAGCTAGCTCCATCTTTTGTTACTTGAAACTTGATCTTTTTTACTTTATACCTGAAACTTGTTACTTTGGACTTTATACTTTTTCCTTAAAGCTTGGAACTTGATCCTTTTCACTTGGAACTTATCCCTTTTTCCTTGGAGCCTGGAGCTTCTTAAAATCATTAACACTTTTTAACGGGCAAGCATTTTCATAAAACCCTCAAAGGTTTATCTTTGTAGAGGTTTTTCTCAAAAACCATTGTCTTTTATGTAAATATTTCAAGTAATAAAATATACTTTTTTATGATGCAGACAGTTGATATCAAAGAACTAAACGAGCGTATCCAGCAGGAAAGTTCCTTCGTGGATATGATTTCTATGGAAATGAATAAGGTAATTGTTGGACAAAAACATTTGGTCGAGAGCCTGTTGGTTGGCTTACTCTCCAATGGACACATCCTGCTTGAAGGGGTTCCCGGATTGGCAAAAACCCTTGCTATCAACACCCTTGCAACAACTATAGATGCTGACTTTAGTCGTATACAGTTTACACCAGACCTTCTACCAGCCGATCTTATCGGTACAATGATCTATTCTCAGAAGAAAGAAGAATTTGTTGTAAAAAAAGGACCAATCTTCGCCAACTTTATTCTTGCCGATGAGATTAACCGTGCCCCAGCTAAGGTTCAGGCTGCTTTGCTTGAGTCGATGCAAGAGCGCCAGGTTACAATTGGCGAAAACACTTATAAACTTGAAGAGCCTTTCCTTGTAATGGCTACTCAAAACCCGATTGAGCAAGAAGGTACTTACCCTCTACCTGAGGCGCAAGTTGACCGTTTTATGCTTAAGGTGGTTATCAATTACCCTAAAAAAGAGGAAGAGCAATTAATCATGCGTCAGAACCTTTTAAAGGCATTCCCCGTTGCAAGTCAAATTCTTAAACCAGAAGATATTCTTAAGGCACGTTCAGTAGTTAAGGATGTTTATATGGACGAAAAGATTGAAAAATATATTGTTGATATTGTATTTGCGACACGTTTCCCTGCAGATTACGGACTAGAGAAATTCAAAGAGATGATCGCTTTTGGTGGTTCTCCTCGTGCAAGTATTTCATTGGCATCGGCAGCAAAAGCTTATGCATTTATCAAGCGTCGTGGTTACGTTATTCCAGAGGATATTCGTGCCGTTTGTCACGATGTATTGCGTCACCGTGTCGGTTTAACTTACGAGGCTGAAGCCAACAACATCACAAGTGAGCATATTATTTCTGAGATTTTGAATACTGTTGAAGTACCGTAGAGATTATCAATTAGTAGTTGTTAATTCGTAATTATCAATTCGTAATTAACTATGGAGACCAGTGAATTATTAAAAAAAGTTCGGAAAATCGAGATTAAGACCAAAGGTTTGTCTCGAAATATATTTGCCGGAGAATACCACTCAGCATTTAAAGGGCGAGGAATGACCTTTAGCGAGGTTCGCGAATACCAGTACGGCGACGACATTCGTAATATCGACTGGAATGTAACGGCTCGTTACAACACCCCTTTCGTCAAGCTTTTCGAAGAAGAGCGTGAAATGACCGTGATGCTGATGATTGATGTGAGTGGTTCTCGCGAGTTTGGAACCATGTCGAAACTCAAAAAAAATCAGATTACTGAAATTGCTGCAGTTTTGGCCTTCTCTGCCATTCAGAACAACGATAAAATTGGTGTGCTTTTCTTTTCAGATACCATTGAGAAGTTTATTCCGCCTAAAAAAGGAAAATCGCATATTCTTAGAATTATCCGGGAATTAATCGATTTTAAACCCGAACACCGCAAAACGGATATTAACAGTGCGCTTCGCTACCTGACTAAGGCCATTAAAAAGCGTTGTACCACTTTCGTGATATCTGACTTTATTGATGATAAAGACTTTGAAAAAAGTTTGAGTATTGCCAACAGAAAGCACGATGTGGTTGCACTTAAAATTTACGATAAGCGTGAAGAAGAATTACCTTCCATTGGGCTTAATTAAAGTTAAGGATGCGGAAACTGGCGCGTACAGTTGGATCGACACATCGAATAAAAAAGTAAGAGAAAACTATAGCAAATGGTGGAAGAAAAATAACGATCGTGCCACCGAAATTTTCAAACGTTCAGGTGTTGATGTTGCAAATATCAGAACCGATCAAGACTACGTGAGATCGTTAATTTCTCTATTTAAACGAAGAGGACACTAAAATCTAGAAGTAGACGACTATGACAAATAAAATTAACATCCCATTTCAATTGATCGCAAAACGACTCTTCGTTTTTGTGTTTGTGTTGGGAGCTACTTTTTCTTCCTTTTCGTCTTTTGCTCAAGATGAAGACAAAGGAATAAATTACAGCGCCAGACTCGATACAAATGTGATCGTTATTGGCGACCAAATTAACCTTTTGCTTTCTGTAGAACAGCCAAAAGGTTTGAAAATAGAATTTCCAGCTTTCAAAGACAGTATTCCTTCTGGTGTTGAAATTATCCAACAAAATCCGCAGGATACAATCCCGATGGAAGATGGTCAAATCAAGGTAAATAAGAACTTTTTAATTACCTCTTTTGATGATGGCGTTCACAAAATGAACCCTTTCGAATTTAAAATTCATGAAGATAATTTGATGAAAATTATTCGAACGGATACTTTGCTTTTAGGTGTTAAAACTTTTGAAATTGATACTAGTAAAGCCAATTTTGATATTGTAATGCCAATTCACACACCAATTGCCTTTGCCGAAATTGCACCTTGGTTATTTGGCGGCTTATTTGCAGTAGCTCTTATCGTTTTACTGATATTATATCTGCGAAAGCGTAAGAAAAACCAACCTTTGTTTGTTAAGGTGAAACCAGCAGAACCGGCTCACGTTATTGCTTTGCGCAAATTAGATGAGATCAAGAGTCAAAAGCTGTGGGAAACTGGCAAGGTGAAGGAATTCCATTCTGAACTAACCGATACCATTCGTTTCTATTTAGATGAGCGATTTGAATTGTCAACAATCGAATCAACTACTGATGAAATACTAGCAGCGGTAAAATCGGTCGATCAGCAATCGGAATGGCATGTAAACCTAAAAGAGGTTTTAGAACGTGCCGATTTGGCCAAATTTGCGAAATTCACTCCATTGCAAGATGAGAATGAATTGAGCTTAAAATATGCCTATAAAATTATTGAGACAACCATTATTGAAGTAATTCCTGAAGAAGAAAAAGCTAAGGAAGAAACAGCAGTGGATGACGCTAGGAAGAAAGAATAGTAAACTTTGAAAATACAAAGTATGAATTCTATACAATTTGCAAACCCAGAATATTTTTATTTGCTTTTACTTTTACTGCCCTTAATTACTTGGTATGTATTAAAAGACAAAAATGCACATGCGAGTATTCAGGTATCTACATTAAAGAGCTTTAGCGCAGCACCAAAGACGTACAAGTATTATTTGCGACATGCATTGTTTGCTTTTCGTGTTTTGGCAATTGTATTTTTAGTTGCAGCTATTGCTCGACCGCAATCCAGCAGCAGTTGGAAAAATGAAACCTCAGAAGGAATCGATATCGTAATGTCTCTAGATATTTCGAGTAGTATGCTTGCTCGTGATTTTGAACCTGATCGATTAGAAGCCGCCAAAGAGGTAGCGATGAACTTCATCACTGGTCGCCAGGAAGATAAAATTGGCTTGGTAATTTTTAGTGGTGAAAGTTTTACGCAATGTCCATTAACTACCGATCATGCTGTTCTTATTAACCTCTTTAAGGATATCCAGAGTGGAATGATTGAGGATGGCACGGCAATTGGATTAGGATTGGCCAACGCTGTTAACCGTCTAAAGGATAGTAAATCAAAATCGAAGGTAGTAATCCTCTTAACAGATGGTGTGAACAACCAAGGAGAAATTGCACCGATTACGGCTGCAGAACTTGCTAAAACCTTCGGCATTAGAGTTTATACAATTGGAATTGGAACTATGGGAACAGCTCCCTACCCGATTCAAACAGCCTTTGGTATTAGCATGAGAAATATGCCGGTAAAAATTGACGAAGAAGTATTGGGGCAAATTGCCGATATGACTGGTGGTCAGTATTTCCGAGCAACAGATAACAATAAGCTTAAAGCAATTTATGCAGAGATTGATAAATTGGAGAAAAGTAAAATTGAAGTGAAGCAATACAGCACAAAGAGTGAGAAATACCTTCTTTTTGCAATGTTAGCCGCTCTATTTTTACTTTTAGAAATTGCTTTACGTAATTCAATTTTACGGAACATACCGTAATCGATATTAATTGAACACAGAAAATCATTGAACAATGAATCAATTTCGTTTTGATCATCCAGATCTTCTATATTTATTTCTGGTCCTACCTGTATTAGGTATTTTGTATTGGATCAGTTATGCAAGAAAAAAGAAAGCATTAGCCGAATTTGGTGAAATGAATGTCATTTCTCAACTGATGCCTTATGCTTCCAATACTCGACCGTTTTACAAATTCGGGATTCTTATTTTGGCATTAAGCTTTATCATTTTTGGATTGGCTGGCCCTCAGTATGGCTCCAAACTACAAACGATCAAGAGAAAAGGTGTCGAAATTGTTATTGCTTTGGATGTATCCAATTCGATGATGGCACAGGATATTCAGCCAAACCGTTTGGAACGAGCCAAGCGTGCCATTTCGAAAATGGTAGACAAGTTGAATAATGATAAGATTGGTTTGATTGTTTTTGCTGGTGAAGCGTATACTCAATTGCCAATCACAACTGATTATGGATCTGCTAAGCTGTTTTTATCATCTATTAGCACAGATATTGTACCTATTCAGGGAACAGCTATTGGCGCGGCTATCGATTTAGCCAGCCAAAGTTTCACACCAGATAGCGAAGCAAGTAAGGCCATTATTGTTATTACTGATGGTGAAAATCATGAAGATGATGCAGTAAGTTCGGCAAAAGCAGCTTTGGCGAAAGGAATTATTGTACACACCATTGCAATGGGATTGCCTGAAGGTGCTCCAATACCAGTAAGCAGAGGATCGAGAGATTTTCGAAAAGATGAAAATGGAAACATTGTTATCTCAAAGCTCGATCAGGAAATGGTGGAACAAATAGCTGTTGCAGGTGGTGGAAAACCAGTTATTGCGAACAATACCACTACTGGATTGAA
This sequence comes from Labilibaculum sp. DW002, assembly GCF_029029525.1. NCBI lineage: Bacteria > Pseudomonadati > Bacteroidota > Bacteroidia > Marinilabiliales > Marinifilaceae > Paralabilibaculum > Paralabilibaculum antarcticum. Next base: position 1,169,848 of record NZ_JAKJSC010000001.1, read on the forward strand.
TGCGCTTTTTAGCGAGATCAATAAAATGAACAAAACAGAATTGGAACAAAGAGTATACGCAGCCTACGATGAAAAATTTCAGATTTTCATTGCCATTGGATTGCTTTTACTATTTCTAGAATTCTTAGTTCTTGAGCGTAAAAACCGCCATTTAAAAGACATTAATTTGTTTAAACCATCAAAATAGAACACAATTCTGACTATTATGAACAAATATATCGCACTATTCATTGGTTTTCTTTGTCTGTTTAGCTTGGATGCGGCAGCTCAAAAAGAGAGAAAATTCATCCGAAAAGGGAATGGCCTTTTTGAAAATAAGAACTTCCAGGATTCTGAAAATGAATATCGTAAAGCTCTTGATAAAGATATTGCATCTTTTGAGGCTGCCTTTAATTTAGGTGATGCCTTATACAAGCAAAAGAAATACGATGAAGCTCTGGAGCAATTTCAAGCTCTAGCATCAAAAGAAACCGATCCTCAACGCCTGGGAATTCTGCACCACAATATTGGTAACACATTGCTCGTTAATAAAAAGATTGACGAGAGTATTGAAGCTTACAAGCAATCGCTTCGTCACTTCCCGGATTCCAAAGAAACCAAATACAATTTGGAGTATGCTCGAAAAATGAAAGAGAAAGAAGAGCAAAAGAAAAAGCAAAACAAGGATCAGCAGAATCAAGACAATAAGGATAACAAGGACAAAAATAAAGATAAGAACAAGCAAGATCAGAAAAACAAAGATCAAGATAAAAAAGACCAGGGCAAGAAGGATCAGGATAAAAAGGACCAGGACAAAAAAGATCAGGATAAAAAGAAAGGAGAACCTGAAGAACAAAAAAACAAGATTTCGCAACAAGATGCACAGCGCTTGTTAAAAGCGCTTGAGAATGACGAGAAAAAAGTACAACAGAAAGTGCAAAAAGCGAAAGCTAAAGCACAAAAGAAGAAAAAACAAAAAATTAAAAAGGATTGGTAATTGATTTTGACAATATGATTAATCACGAAGGAATAATCTGTAAATTTGCACAAAACAATAACCAAACAAATCAATTCAGTTTATAACATCTGAAAAACAATTTACTACAGATGAAGAAAATATTTCTCTCATTATTAACCCTTATCTTAATTAGTACATCGGTATTTGCTGATGGAATTAAATTTACCGCTTCGGCTCCTAATGTGGTTGAGCTCGGTGAACAATTTCGTCTTACCTACTCATTAAACTCTAAGGGAAAGAACATTCAACTACCTGCTCTTGATGGATTCAGAGTCCTTATGGGACCATCCACATCGAGTAATATGAGCACGCAGATTATTAATGGTAAGGTTACTTCCAGCTCTTCCTATTCGTACACTTACGTACTTTTAGCTGAGAAAGAAGGAAAGTTTAACATTAAACCTGCGAGCATCTCTGTAAAAGGAGATAAAGTTAGCTCTAATACGCTTACCATTGAGGTTGTTAAAGTAAATAAGACTCAGCAAGGATCCGGAAATAATCAATCGAAAAATGCAGCTGCTAGCCAGAAAATAACACAAGAAAATCTATTTGTTAAAGTCCATTTAGATCGAAAAAGTGTTTACATGGGCGAGCATATTGTTGCTACCATAAAAGTATATACTCGATTAACCATTGCTGGATTTGGTGATTCTAAATTTCCATCTTTCGATGGCTTTTTAAGTCAGGAAGTACCAACACCAGGACAAATATCTCTACAAAGAGAAAATGTAAATGGAACCATTTACAACACTGGAATCATTCGAAAATTAATTCTTTTCCCTCAACACACCGGAGAAATTACAATCGATCCTTTCGAATTAGAATGTATCGTTCGTCAGCAAAGAGCGAATAAAAGAAGTGGATTCTTCGATGATTTCTTTGATAATTACCAAGATCTTAGGGTTCCTCGTAAGAGTAAACCAATTAAAATTCGTGTAAAAGATTTCCCTAAAAGCAAGCCAGCAAGTTTTGATGGTGCGGTAGGAAAATTTAATTTAACGACGACAATCGATAAGGATTCGGTTAAGGCCAACGATGCAATTACCATGCGCGTAAAGGTATCTGGTAACGGAAACCTGAAACTAATAAAGCCATTAGAATTTAACTTTCCTGCCGACTTTGAGGTTTATGATCCAAAGACGACACAGAACCTAAAAAGTTCAGAAAAAGGGATGAGTGGCTCTACAACCTTCGAATATTTAATCATTCCACGTCATGGCGGCGAATATGAAATTCCATCGGTCGATTTTTCTTTCTTCGATCCTAAAGCTCGAATTTTCAGAACTAGATCTACACCAAAATTCAATATTAAAGTTGCAAAGGGTGATGGCGATGCTAGCGGAACGGTTATCAGTTCCTTTTCTAAGGAGAAGGTTAAATTCATTGGAAAAGACATTCGATTTATTAAAACCAATGAATTTGAATCACAGTTAAAAGGCGAAGTCTTTTTTGGAACAACAAATTTCTATTTGGGCTATTTGATTCCATTTGTGTTGTTCATTCTTGCTTTTGTATTCAATCGTAAACGCATAAAAGAAAATGCCGATACTATTGGACAAAAAAACAAACGAGCTAATAGAGTTGCAATGAAACGTTTAAAAGCAGCTTCGGCTAGCCTGAAAGCGAAACAAAAAGAACAATTCTACGACGAAATATTGAAAGCAATTTGGGGTTATACTTCCGACAAATTAAGCTTGCCTTTGGAAAATCTAAACAAAGAAAATATTTCGGAGATACTACTTGATAAAGGTGTTGAAGTTGAGCTGAAGGATGAATTCTTAAGCATTTTGGATACCTGCGAATTTGCAAGATACTCTCCATCGGCTGGATCTTCAGAAATGGATGAACTGTATCAAACATCGATGGATACCATTACGAAGTTGGAAAAAAACATTAAATAGATTAGATGATTGTGTCTTCTACAGGTTAAGACACATAAATCAATTCAGAATATGAAAAAAGCATTACAAATTATACTAGTTCTATTCATTAGCACTCAGGCTTGGGCTCAAGTAAACCCAATTACTAAGGCTAATGAAATGTATCAGAAAGGCGAATACGAGAAAGCAATTCAGGCTTATCAATTTGTTTTGGATACGCATATTGAAGCGCCTGAGATTTACTTTAATCTAGGTAATTCATTTTATAAATCAGGAGAAATTTCATCTGCTATTCTTAATTACGAACGTGCATTACTGCTTTCTCCAGATGACAAGGATATTCAATACAATCTTGACCTAGCCCGCAAACACGTATTGGATAAATTTGAAGTTCTACCAGAGATCTTTGTAAAAAGGTGGTTTACAGGAATCCGTAACAGTTTTTCGGCTAATTTATGGGCGTATATTTCAATTGGCTTATTCTTTTTAGCTCTTTTGTTTGCAAGCTTTTACTTGTACAGCAACAAAGCAGGCCTAAAAAAGATTGGATTCTTTTTAGCGCTTATAGCTTTCGGAATTAGTCTTCTTACCTATTCATTTGCATCTAAAAAAACAGATGAGATTACGCTTCGTGAATATGCCATCATATTTAGTCCAAGTGTTACGATTAAAGGTTCTCCAGACAAAAGCGGAACAGAATTATTTTTACTTCACGAAGGAACCAAAGTAAAGGTTATTGATTCCTTAGGAGATTGGCGTAACATTCAACTCAGCGATGGAAATGAAGGTTGGCTTAAAAAAGAAGATATTGAAATGATTTAAAATTAAGATTTTAGCTGTTAGGTTTACTAACAGCTTTTTTTTATACCATAACAGCACAATATGAAATACAGCATACAGAACGACCAACTGGCAATTACAGTAAAAGAAACAGGAGCCGAATTGTGCAGTATAAAATCAATAAGTACTGGACAAGAATTCATGTGGCAGGCAGATCCTAATATCTGGAATGCTCATGCTCCCAACCTATTTCCTGTTATTGGCTGCCTAAAAGAGAATGGATTTCTACATGAAGGGAAAGAATATCCAATGACCAAACATGGTTTTGTCCGAAACAATAAGGATGTAAAACTTCATAGCAAAACAAAAACATCGCTTTGCTTCGTTTTAAAATCGAATAAAAACACGAAACAACTCTACCCTTTCGACTTTGAATTCTACATTCATTACATTCTTGAAGGAAGTAAATTAATCGTGAAACATGATGTTATAAACACAGGCTCCAACGAAATGTTGTTTTGTTTGGGTGGACATCCTGCTTTTGCATGTCCTTTAAAAGAGGAAGAAAATTACACTGATTACTATCTTGAATTTGAGCAAAAAGAAACTGCCAATACTTGGATGATTGATGGTGAAGGCTTAATAGGAAAACAAGGTGAACTTGTTTTAAACAATAGCAATCGAATTAATCTAAAGCCTGATTTATTTGCAAAGGATGCACTTATCTTCAAGAATCTAAAATCTTCTTTCGTTGTTTTAAAAAGCACAAAATCGAATTTCAACTTAAAATTTAATCTTAGTGAATTTCCTTATTTAGGTCTTTGGGCTAAACCAAATGCTCCTTATGTCTGCATCGAACCATGGATTGGAATTGCTGATGTTTCAGATTCCACGAGAGAGTTTTCAAGCAAAGAAGAGATAAAATCTCTCGGGTCAAAGGAAACCTTTACTGCAAACTACTCAATCGAAATAAACGAATAATTTAAAAGCCTCAAAAGAGGCTTTTTTTATGCTACCATCAAAAAAAGAGACTATTTAGTCTTTTTTATCCTTTTTCAGATACAATTCTTCATTTGAAAAGTTAAATTTGTAATAGGCTTTGGATTAATTTCAATAACCACAAGATCAATCGAAGTTAATTTAGTAGAAAAGCCTAACCAATTTTAATCAAAATTTTTCAAATGCATTTAGAAACCCTACTTGCCCATTTGGCTGAAGAAGGTGGTGTTCATGATCCATACGGAGCTTCGCACCTACCCATTTACCAAACAGCAACATTCGATTTAAAAAAACAGTCAGGATCGAAAATATACGACTATACTCGTTCTGATAATCCAACAAGAGATGCTTTGGAAATGGTTTTTGCTAAAGCAGAGAACGGAGCAAGCTGTTCTTGCACTCACACAGGAATTGGAGCCATTGCCTTACTTTTTGAAACGGTATTAAAAGCCAATAGTAAAATATTGGTTGAAAAAGATTGCTACGGAGGTACCTATCGTCTTTTGCAAGTTTACAAAGACAAGTATAATGTTGAAGTTTTCTTTGCGGATTTTAATGATTTAGATAGCATTGATGTGTTGATGCAGACAAATAAATTTGATTTGGTATTGTGTGAATCTCCTACCAATCCAGGAATGAAGATCATTGACTTAAGACAGCTTGCCAAAATTGCCAAAAGCAATGGAGCCAAATTTGCAGTTGATAATAGTCTCGCGACATTTGCATCACAGAAACCTTTAGAATTAGGAGCTGATTTTTCGGTGTTTAGCGCCACAAAATACATCTCAGGGCATGGAAGTACAGTTGCAGGAGCATTGGTCTCTAAATCCATGGAAGATGGAGAAAAAGTGGCCTATTATGCCAATGCAGAAGGTCGTTCACAAAATCCATTTGATGTATTTCTAATATCACTAGGAGTTCCTACTCTTCCTTTGCGCCTAAAACATCATGAACAAAGTGCTACCCAAGTAGCTAAATATTTAGAGAATCATTCTAAAGTTAAAAAGCTTATTTATCCTGGTTTGGAAAGTCATTCTGCTCATACTCTTGCAAAATCTCAAATGAAAATTTTTCCTGGGGTTATAACAGTGCATCTTCAAGATGTAGAGACGGCTGAAAAATTGGTGGCATCAACTCGCTGGTTTGGTGAAAAAGCATCTTTCGGAACGGCTGATTCCCGTATTGAAATTCCCGCTAAAATCAGTCATGCGTCGTTCTCCGAAGAAGATCTGAAAGCAATTGGTATTCTGCCATCAACGGTTCGTCTATCCATTGGTTTAGAGCATATCGATGATTTGCTTGAGGATCTTGAAAAGGGTCTCAAATAATATAGTCAATACTTAATCGCATTTTTACCAATGACAATAAATCCATATCGAAATATAGCTTGTGGAAAATCCATTCCTCCGAACAATGTTCATGCTATTTCTGTTAGTCTTCCAACAATTCAGGACGTTTGTTCCTATGAAGAAAACAAAAATAATTGGCGCTCTTGTATGGAAACAGGCTATCCTCGATTTTTCTGTCATCCGTATGAAATAAAAGTTGTTGCTTTTTTCAGATCTCATTTTTCAATTAGCGATGAAAAGTACGTTTTTCTATTTCCTTCTAAGCATGCCTGTCAACTTGTAAAAAGAACTTTTGCTATTGAATTCGAAGAATTTGAATTGGGTGGAATATTTGCTTTAAGCACTGATTCAAATTGCTCCAACTTTAAAAACCTTTGTGAGTTTATTCAACACACTGGCTACAAAGTTTTCTCACGACAATTAGAAAATTTTCTGTTTCAGCATCAAATCATTCCGCAAATACAAGCAGAGGAATTGTTAATAGAAGCACCTGAAAATCATATAAAAATTGAACTTCAGAAGCAATTTGACTTACCTGACCATCGGAATATCGAACTCTTTTCCAGTGGCATGAATGCCATTTATTCTTTATTTTCTGCAATCAAGAAAAGTCAGGAGAGTAATAAAGCATCTGTTTTTGTTCAGTATGGTTGGTTGTACACCGATACGATCGATATCCTAAGGAAATATAGTAAAGGATATTATGAAATTATCTCGGTATATAAGGAGAGCGAATTGGAAAAAGTAGTGAAAGAATACAAAGGGAAAATTGCGGCCGTATTTACCGAAACACCAACAAATCCATCTCTTCACACGCCAGATCTGCCATTAATCCATTCAATTCTTAAGGCACAAAACATTCCTTTGGTAGTTGATGGAACAATTGGTAGCTGTGTAAATCTTAACTACCTTCCCTATTGTGATTTTGCTGTTGAAAGCCTTACCAAATTTGCATCTGGAATGGCCGATGTAATGGCAGGCACCGTTGTTTCAAATCCTAATTCAAAATGGGTTCAAAACAACGAAATAAACCTTACAAGCTATCAAGATAAGCTATACACTAAAGACCTACAAAGGCTTGCGATTCAAATCGGAAATTTTGAACAAAGAGTTCGTGCAATTCGAAACAATGCTTTTCAACTGGCTCAATTCTTTGAATCACATCCGGCAATAAATAAAGTGAACTGGTCTCACAATGAATACAATAAGCAGAACTATTCAAAATTAGAAAAAGAGAAGAGCAGTTATTCTGGCTTAATTTCAATTGAATTTGATCATCCAATTCAAAAATTCTATGATACTTTGGATTTACCTAAAGGACCAAGTTTGGGAACGGAATTCACCTTAGTAATGCCTTACTTTTATTTGGCTCATTACGAAGAAATTAATTGTTCAGATGGAAGAAGGTTGCTAAAAGAAAAAAATATTAACTGGGAACTGGTAAGGATCTCAGTAGGAACTGAACCTATTGAAGAATTAATAACTGTCTTTGAAAAGGCACTTAAAGCGATATAAAAAAGCTCCGAATTAAATTCGGAGCTCATTTTATAGTTAAGAGTTTGAAAAAGGATAATCGGTGTAACCTACTTCATTGCCTCCATAAAAAGTTTCCTGATCCGCAGTATTTAATTCTACGTCCTTCTCAAATCGTTTTTCTAAATCTGGATTTGCTAGGTAAGGAACTCCAAAAGAAACCAACTCGGCCTTATTGGAACTAACCGCTTCGTGTCCCGTTTCTTTTGTAAATCCACCATTCACCATTCGAACCCCTTTGTATTGCTTCCCGTAATAATCGCCCACATTCTTTTTCATTTGCGGCAATTCATCAACAGGCATTAAAGGTTCAATCAAATGCAAATAAGCCAAATCATAAGCATTTAATTTTTCAATTACATAATCAAAAATAGCGCTTGGATTCGAGTCACCCATATCATTAAATAAACCACTCGGCGACAAACGAATTCCAACTTTACTTGAATCACACACCTGTAATATTGCATCTAAAACCTCAAATAAAAATCGTCCTCGATTCTCAACCCAACCGCCATATTCATCTGTTCTTAGGTTGGTTTTATCAACCAAAAACTGATCAATTAAATATCCGTTTGCAGCATGAATTTCAACACCATCAAAACCTGCATCTAATGCATTTTGTGTGGCATGTTTATAATCCTGAACGATCTGCTTGATTTCTTCGACCTCCAAAGCTCTTGGTGTTACAAAATCTTTCAAACCCTCATAGGTAAAAGCTTGTCCTGCTGGCTTAACCGCCGAAGGTGCTACCGGCAAAGCTCCCTCATGAAAATCTGGATGAGAAATTCTTCCAACATGCCAAAGCTGAATGTATATTTTTCCTCCTTTTGCATGAACTGCATCTGTAACCTGTTTCCATCCATCAACTTGTTCCTTACTATAAATTCCTGGAGTTGCCGGATAACCCATTCCTTGCGGAGATATTTGACTTGCTTCAGTAATGATTAATCCTGCACCAGCACGTTGTTCGTAATATTTTGCCATCAATTTGCTTGGAACATTTCCTTCTCCTGCTCTATTTCTTGTCATAGGAGCCATTATCATTCTATTTTTCAATTCTATATCCCCAATCGTAAAAGGAGTTAATAATGCATTTTTAGTCATATCTTTTTATTATTTTTATTCATTCAAGATAAAAATAAGATTTGTAATATTATAAAAAGAAATGTTAAAGAAGTTATAAATTGATTTATCGTCTAAGTTTTTTTCAATTTCAAAAACAATAGCCACGAATTCCTACTGATCTCGACATTGCTTCGTATCTTCGTGAAAAATTTATTAGAATGAAACAAATTGAACTTTTAGCACCAGCTAAAAATCTGGAAACAGGAATGGCAGCCATTAATTACGGGGCTGATGCTGTTTATATAGGAGCACCAAAATTTGGAGCTCGTGCCGCTGTTGGTAACACTCTCGAAGACATAGGAAAATTGATAAAATATGCTCACCGGTATTGGGCCAAGGTTTTTATCACAATGAACACCATTTTATATGATAATGAACTAAAAGAAGCTGAAAAACTCATTCATGATTTATACAAGCTAGGTGCAGATGCGCTTATCGTTCAAGATATGGGGATTTTGGAAATGGATCTACCTCCTATTGAGCTTCATGCCAGCACTCAGACTCACAATTTTGATCTAGAACGCATTCAATTCCTGGAAAAAGTTGGTTTTAAACGAATTATTTTAGCTAGAGAATTATCCTTGGAGCAGATTAAGGAAATTCGGGCAAACACAAGTGTTGACTTAGAATACTTTGTTAATGGTGCACTTTGTGTATGCTTAAGTGGACAATGCTATTTTTCACATGCAACAACCGGACGTTCAGCAAATAGAGGTGAATGTAGTCAAGCTTGCAGAATGAAATACGATTTACAAGATGAAAACGGTAATGTTTTAGCAAAAGATAAACACCTTCTCTCTCTTAAAGATTTAAATCTTTCCAATGAAATATCAGATATTGTTGATACCGGAATCTGTTCGCTAAAAATTGAAGGACGCTTAAAAGACATCTCTTATATTAAAAATATCACAAGTTACTATAGAAAAGAGCTTGATAGTGTTTTTGAGAAGAAAAGAGAATTTACAAAAGCATCATCGGGAACAATAGATCCTAAGTTTGATCCTGATTTGGATAGAACTTTTAACAGAGGATATACCTCCTACTTTTTTACAGGAAGAATACCAGAGATTGCAAATTTTCACACACCAAAATCACTAGGAAAAGAGATCGGTAAAATTGTTTCTATCCGAAAGGACCATTTCATTATTGATACTAAATATGATATTCACAATGGAGATGGCTTGTGTTTTTTCAATAAAAATAAACTTTTGAAAGGCATTCTTGTAAATGGTGTAAAAGGCAAGCAAATTTTTCCAAACGAAATGAGCATGTTGGTTGAAGGAGCTACTTTGTATCGCAATAACGATCATGAATTTGCAAAAACACTTAAAAGAGACAATTCTATTCGACGTATTTCTGTGGATTTCTATCTTGAGTTTACTAATGATACACTTACTTTATTTGCTACGGATGAAGATGGAATTAGTGCTTCGGTTCAACTTCAACAAGATTTTGAGTTGGCTCGAAACAGAGACATGGCCATTAGCAACCTTCAAAAGCAACTGGTAAAATCAGGTGGTTCTATTTATAGTATTAGTAACATTGAAGACAACTTTACTGACGTTCCTTTTGTTCAAGCGAAACAACTGAACGAATTACGAAGAAATGTTCTGGATCGTTTAACGGAAATTAGAATTGAAGCTTTTCAAAAAACAGAAAATCAGGATTTAATTTCTCATCCACAATACCCTACTAAAAATTTAACGTACATGGGAAATGTGGTGAATTGCAAAGCAGAAGAATTCTATCATAAATGTGGTGTAGAGAAGATTGAGAAGGGTTTTGAATTACAATCCAACTATACTGGAAAAACCATTATGACCACAAAGCATTGTTTGCGGCACGAATTTGGCATGTGTAAAAAGGAAGTTAACACAGATGCTAAGCCAAATACACCTTTATACCTGGTCGATAACAAGAACAGATACAAACTTGAATTTCATTGTCAGCGTTGCGAAATGAAAATCGTTTTAGAATAAAATTAACTCAATTACGAACCTTATTTAAATGTTTTAGCTATGGTTCATTATATCGATAAGCTGATTCGTGAAGGCGAGCATCAGCAGCAGGATTTTAAATTCTGCATAACGGATTCCAGGAAAATTGCTAAGTCGTTATCCGCTTTCGCTAACACAGATGGCGGAAAGCTACTGATTGGTGTAAAAGATAACGGCAAAATAGCTGGCACAAAAGTCGAAGAGGAATTTCACATGATAAAGGCAGCTGCAGAAATGTATTCTCGCCCTAAAATTGAATTTGAAAGTAAAGTTTGGAATGTCGGTGGAAAAAATGTTTTGGAAATAACGATACATCCATCTAAAGATATGCCACATTATGCCGAAAATGAAAATGGCAAATGGCTAGCTTATATCCGAAGAGCTGATGAAAATCATTTGGCAAATAAAATTCAATTAGAAGTCTGGAAAAGAAAATCAAAACCAACAGGAACCTATTTGGAATATACAGAGACGGAATCCTTATTAATGGAATATTTAAAAAACAATGAGGAAATTAGTCAAAATCAATTCTGTAAAATTGCAAAAATTAGTAGGTACAAAGCAGAAAGGATCTTGGTAAAATTAATTTGCTGGAAAGTTATCCAATTGAATTTTTCAGAAACTGGCACAAGATATTGTATTAAACAAGAAGCAATCTCTACACATTAAGCACACACAAATGCCTGTATTTAAACAGACTAACAACTCCACGAATAAAAAAAATAGGCATAAAAAAAACGCACTAGCTAATGGATTTTAAACTCCTATAAAACAGGATTTGAGTGCCCATCTGGTCAAGTTTCCCCTGTGTCCGAAAACAACCCTAAGGTTGGGGCCTGCTTTTGCAAACGTGTAGCTTTCTCGGTAACTTGTAAGTGTTGAGTTTAACAATCGATAACTAGTGCGATTATGCTTTTATCTTATATGTAAAGAACGTTCTTTCTTGTATGCAAAGTAAGCAATAATTTCTGTGTTTACAAGGTCTATAACGTTTTTTTTCTTCTATTTTGACTAAAATATCCAATCCTATTTCCCAACAGCCAATCTATTAAATTGTTATGCCTTCACCTTTTTTTGCCAAATTGAATATTTGTCTACACCAACAATATTAGTATTTTTGCCGAACGAAAATGAGCATACCCTTGGTACCTTATATCGACATTCACACACATTCATCAGCGGTGCAATCCGATATCTGTTCCATCCAATCTAAAAGTATGGAGGAACAAATAAAGGATAATGGGAAAGCTATATATTCCTTAGGGATACATCCATGGAAAATAGAGGATATCGACATCGCTTCTTCCTTAGAAAAATTGGAACAAATTTCTTCACAAAATCATATTCTAGCAATTGGAGAAATAGGCCTCGATCGCTTAATTCAAACTCCCCTATCTGTTCAAATAGAAATTTTACTCTCGCAAATTAGTATTGCAGAAAGGGCGCAAAAACCAATCGTTATTCATTGTGTAAAATCTTTTCCAGAACTAATTGAAATTCGTAAGAAACACAAAAGTTTTCCATGGATTATACATGGTTTTCAAAAAAATAAAATATTTGCTGATGAATTAATTGAATTGGGCTGTTACCTATCTTTTGGTAAAGCCTTATTTACAAACAAGAAGTTACGAGCCCTTTTTTGCTCGCTTCCAACAAGGCAAATCTTTCTTGAAACAGACGAAAGTGATGTTTCCATTAAAGAAATCTACAATAAAGTTGCGGATATAAAAGAGATGGAAGTGGAGAGTTTAAAAAAAGAGCTATTTAAAAATTTTAAGACCTGTTTTAAGAAGTGATGAGTACAGAATGGTTAAGCAGAACGGAACTGCTTTTAGGAAATGACAAGCTAAACAAGCTAAAGTCAGCACATGTTTTGGTGGTTGGATTAGGTGGTGTTGGTGCATATGCAGCCGAACAAATTTGCAGAGCTGGCGTTGGAGAAATGACAATTGTAGATGGAGATGATATTGAATCGACCAATATTAATCGTCAATTACCAGCAAGCATAAGTAATTTAGGTAAAGACAAAGCCCTTGTTATGGGAGAACGTTTACTAGATATCAATCCCAATCTAAAACTCAACATCATTAACGAATATCTGAGAGAAGAAAGAATGATTGAAGTCTTGCGAGAGCGAAGCTATGATTATGTCGTTGATGCCATTGACACTCTAGCACCTAAACTTTTCTTAATCTATCATAGCCTTCAAAACAAGCTAAATATTGTAAGTGCAATGGGTGCTGGGGGAAAAATGGATCCTACAAAAATTCAGGTGACCGATATTTCCAAATCGTACAACTGCCGACTAGCGCGAATGTTACGAAAAAAACTTCATCAACTAGGTGTTCGAAAGGGTGTTCAAGTTGTATTTTCACCTGAAGATGTTTCCAAAGATGCTGTTGTGATCGCAGAAAGTAAAAATAAAAAATCTAATGTTGGTACCATTTCATATATGCCTCCATTGTTTGGATGTTTCTGCTCTTCAGTTGTAATTAATGGCCTACTTGCTAGCTCGGAGCAAAACCTTAATTAAAGCTAAATTTACTTAAAACTCAATTGCCTTTCCAATAAATTAGCTACATTGAAAATTAAATAACTCTTACCATATTTTAATATTTGTCCGCTATGACTTTTTATGATATTCTTTCTTCTCCAATTGGCAATTTATTAATGGTTGCCAATGAAAATGGATTAAATAAAATCCTTTTTGAAGATGAAAATCAGCTAAACAAAATAGACGACACATGGATTAATGATACTGATCGACTCAAAGAAATTAGCAATCAGCTTAAAGCCTATTTTGCAAAAGAATTGACCGAATTCGATTTAAAATTGGCTCCTGAAGGAACTGCTTTCCAAAAACAAATTTGGAAACAGTTACAAGAAATTCCATTTGGTGAGGTATGTTCTTATCAAGATATAGCCCTTTCCATAAATAAACCAAATGCTTGCCGTGCAATTGGCATGGCGAATTCCTTAAACCCAATTCCGGTTATTATTCCTTGTCATAGAGTTATTGGAAAAAATGGCAAACTTACTGGTTACGCAGGTGGCCTAGAAACAAAAGCAAAACTACTTGGCTTGGAAAATATTGATCTAAGTAATTCAAAAAGTCAATACCAACTCTTTTAGTATAAAATACATTTAATAATTAGCTCGCAATCACTCTTATTCAACCCTACTCGAGTTTACTTGAATAAGGGCCATAAATACGTAAAATAGCTTTGATATCAGTTTCAAATAGTATAACTTGCCACTCGCAATTTACTAGCTGAATGCCTTTATTTTAGCTAATTAATATTGTGTTAAATATCAAAAAACAAATAAACAGTTACATGAGTAAAATTTTAGGACATAGTTTCCACATTCCAGTAATGGGAACCGGATTTACCGTTGATACTCCTGTAAAAGTGGCTCATTTAGGAATTTCATCAGTTGTTTCAATTGTTGATGATATCCTACTTGAAAAAATGAGAGAGCTGTATTGCACAAAACTCAGCTTACCATTTAAGCCAATAACGGAAAAAACAAAAGACTTTCGTGCCGAAAGAATTACTTCTTATCTAAATTTAATGGATAAGATTGTAAAAGAGAAGTTCGAAAACTTGAAAACTTCCGTACAGGAGAAAAAAGAAGATCTTGAAGAGTATCTTGATTTACTACCTGATTTTTCAGAAGTGAAAAAAGAATTCAAGGAAAAATTTGATGACAATTCTTACGTAAAAGAAGCAAAAGAATGGTTAACGAATAATCTTCCTCTTGGATCGATTGATGTAAACATCATGACCAAGTTAGATAAGGATAATTTTTATGAAGGTGAGCAATTGCCAGCAGAATATAACGACGCACATGCAGCTCTTCGTGGATTTGCCATGAGTAACCTGGAGAGCTCCATGGTTTTATCTGCGGGTATGAACCCTCGCTTATATGGATACCTAGAACAATTCGAAGATTTTTATCCTGATGAAACAGGATATATCAAGAAAAAGATTGTTCTTAAAGTAAGTGATTACCGCTCTGCATTAATACAGGGGAAATATCTTGCTAAAAAGGGAATCTGGATTTCTGAATTTCGTATTGAATCTGGTCTGAATTGTGGTGGACATGCCTTCGCAACAGATGGATTTTTAATGGGACCTATTCTTGAAGAATTCAAGGAGAACAGAGAGGAATTAAAAGCAACTTTAAACGAGATCTTGTCTCAAGCTTTAAAAACTAAAGAAAGAGCTTGTCCAGAATCCAATTTAGATTTAAGAATAACAGCACAAGGTGGAGTTGGAACTGCTGAAGAGCAAGAATTCCTAATGAACCACTACAATCTAGATTCTATTGGTTGGGGAACTCCATTTCTTTTGGTACCTGAAGCTTGCGATGTTGATGACAAAACTTTACACCTTCTTGAGGATGCTAAAGAAAAAGATTTAGCTCTTAGTCATGCTTCTCCTTTAGGCGTTCGTTACAATACGCTTCTTGGAAATACCAGAGACAGAGATGTTCTGAAAAAATTTGCAGCAAACAAGCCAGGTAGCGCATGTACAAAAAAATTCATGTTAGCGAATACGGAATTTACGGAAAAACCAATCTGTACGGCTTCAGTGCAATATCAAAAGTTAAAACTTGCTGATTTGAAAAATCAGGAACTTCCAAAAGAAGAGTATGATAAAGAAGTTGGTTTATTGCTTGAAAAAACCTGTTTGTGTAAAGGTTTATCTGCATCATCATTTCTTGTAAATCATATTGACACAAAGGCTGATGGAGACGGTGTTTCGATTTGCCCTGGTCCAAATTTAGCTTACTTTTCAAAAAAGGCTAAGCTAAAAGAAATGGTTGATCATATTTACAACAGAACCAATTTAATTGTTCGAAAAGATCGTCCACACATGTTTGTTAAAGAGTTAGATCTTTATGTAAGTTATCTTAAGGAACAGATTGATGAGTTGAAAGATCCTGTAAAGAAACAAATCAGATCACTGGAGAAATTTAAAACAAATCTTCTTAATGGTGTTGACTATTACAAAGGCTTATCGAATAATTTAACAGACAAGTTTAAAGATGCAAAAAAACAGGTCAGTAACGATCTGGATAAATTAGAAAATGAAATTAGGGGATTGTTAATCTCGACAGATAAATAAAACCTCATTTAAAAAGCCAATCGTACATCGATTGGCTTTTTTTTTGTGAATTACTGCATATCAGAAACTTACCCAACCACCCCTCCAACTTGGCGTAAATCACCCATTCACTTTTGAGTATTTCCAACTTGCATTTTGGGTAAATACAATGAAACCCTAAACCAATATTTCATGCATTTTTGTAGTGTGAAAGGGATATCACAAGAAAGTTTCAAAACTTTTATTGTGAATTGTGGCGAGAAAAGTAGAATGTGCTTCTACTTCGAGAGTACTTCAGATCCTAACTTTGTTTAGGTTAAGGTTAGAATTGTGGGTTAGGGTTTGAAGTATTTCTTATTTAAATTAGAATAATTGGGTTATTCCATATTGTTAGTTTTTGCTTTAAAACTGTAAAAAAGTCTTCACCAACTTTTTTACAGTTTTTTTTATACAAGAAGAGCTGGTTTCAAAATTGAAACCAGCTCTTTTTATGCGTAGATCATTTTTTAATTTTCTTCGGCTTCCGCCATCTTTTTTATACCAGCAATTTTTTCAAGCATATCTGTCGTTACTGATTTTGGACGCTCCAGAGGATACCCAAGAGCTCTGTCCCAAATAATATTAGCACAGATACCTATTGATCGACCAATACCAAATAACACGGTATAGAAATCATAATCTTTCACGCCATAGTGCCATTGAATAACACCTGATTGTGCATCGACATTAGGCCATGGATTCTTCGCTTTACCATGTTTCTGTAAAATTGGAGGTACAACCTTATAAAGCAAGTCAGCATATTTAAAAATTGGATCATCGGGAAGATGTTTCTGACTAAACTCGCGCTGTAATTTATAACGGGGGTCGGTTTTACGCAATACTGCGTGACCAAAACCAGGAATTACCTGACCAGAGTTCAAAGTATTCCAAACAAATTGCTCCATCTCTTCTGTTGATGGTAATTTATTGTCCATTTTATTCATTACCTCTTGTAACCAACGAAGAACTTCCTGATTAGCCAAACCATGTAAAGGTCCTGCTAAGCCATTAATCATCGCTGAAATAGAAAGATAGATATCAGATAAAGAACTTGCTACTAAGTGACCTGTATGCGCACTAACATTACCACTCTCATGATCAGAATGAATAATAAAATGCAAACGTGACACATCATCATATGGCTTCTCTATTCCCATCATTTGAGCAAAATTAGCTCCCATATCAAGGTTAGGATCTGATAAAATACGTTCACCTTTACGATATAGCTTATTATAAATATAGGCTGCAATCTCAGGCAACTTAGCCAATAGATTCAAGGCATCTTCATAAGTTGCTTCCCAATAATCTTTCTTGCTTAAGCCTGCTTGATATTGGCGATTAAAAACAGATTCTCTATTTAAGGTTAGAATAGCTGTTGAAAAAATTGCCATTGGATGACTTGATGTCGGGAACGAATCGATTACATCATAAACAAAGCGCGGAACAATGCGTCGCTTTGAAAACTCATCTACAACTTGCTGAACTTCTTCCTGATTCGGAAAATCTCCGGTAAGGAGTAAGTAAAACAATCCCTCAACGTAAGGCATGTCCCCTCCTTTTGGCTTTGGTAATCCTTCAATTACTTCTTCCAATGTATAACCTCTATAACGAATTCCTTCTTCAGGGTCAAGGTATGAAATATCAGTAACGAGAGATTTAATACCTCTCATACCACCAATTACTTGGGCTATAGTAACCTGATCAACAACGACATCCCCGTATTCTTTCAATAATTTTTTTGTCCGGGGTCTTTGTTTATCAATTTTCTCGGATAAGGTTTGCTTCAGTGTTTTTTTCATATGGTCTAAACTTTAGGTTTGGAAACCAACCGGGGAGATTGGTTTCGCATTAGCATTAGTTTGTTGTTTATTTTGCATTTTGTTTTCTTATCAGATTTAAAGCACTCCCCGCCTTAAACCAGTCAATTTGAACCTTGTTATAAGAATGATTTGCTACAATCGAATCTTTTGATCCATCTTCATGCGTAACAACTAATTCTAAAGGTACACCAGGAGTAAAATTTGTTAATCCGTTAACATCTACCTTATCTTTCTCTTGAATTTTATCGTAATCAGCTTTATCAGCAAAGGTTAAACCAAGCACACCTTGTTTCTTCAAATTCGTCTCGTGAATACGAGCAAATGAACGAACTAAAACAACTTTAATTCCTAAATGACGAGGTTCCATTGCTGCATGCTCTCTCGATGAACCTTCTCCATAATTTTCATCTCCCACAACAAAACTGGCCTGACCTTTAGCTTTTATTGCACGAGCTGTTGCCGGAACTTCTTCATATTTCTCAGAAATAGGATTAAATATTAAATTGCTTTCGTCATTGAAGTAATTAATTGCACCAATTAGCATATTATTAGAAATATTATCGAGGTGACCACGGAATCTTAACCAAGGTCCGGCCATAGAAATATGATCGGTTGTACACTTTCCTTTGGCTTTAATCAATAAATTAAGCCCCAGATAATCTTCACCATCCCACTCTTTAAATGGTGCTAACAATTGTAATCGATCAGACATCTTACTCACCTCTACCTTCACACCACTCCCGTCAGCCTGAGGAGCCAAATAACCAGCATCTACCACGTCAAAACCATGCGGAGGCAGTTCATAGCCTTTAGGCTCATCTAACTTCACCTCTACACCATCTTCATTAATTAATGTATCAGTCATTGGGTTAAAAGTAAGATCACCAGCAATAGCCATCGCTGTTACCAATTCAGGCGAAGCAACAAACCCATGTGTATTCGGGTTACCATCATTTCGCTTGGCAAAATTTCTATTAAAAGATGTAATAATTGAATTCTTACGTGTTGGATCTTCAGTATGACGATTCCATTGACCAATACATGGTCCACAAGCATTTGACATGATGACACCACCAATATTTTCAAACTCACTAAGAATACCATCGCGCTCAGTTGTATAACGAACCATTTCAGATCCTGGTGTTACAATAAATTCAGCTTTTACCTTCAGGTTCTTATCTCTTGCCTGTTTAGCTAATGATGCTGCTCTCGACAAATCTTCGTAAGATGAATTTGTACAAGAGCCAATTAAACCAACCTCTAGTTCTTGTGGGTAATCATTCGTCTTTACCGCTTTGGCAAATTCAGAAAGCGGATGAGCTAAATCTGGTGTAAATGGTCCATTAATAAACGGCTCCAATTCAGACAGATTGATTTCAATCAGTTCGTCGTAATATTTCTCCGGGTTTAAAGCAATCTCTTCGTCTGCTCGCAAATGTGGCATAATATCGTCAGCCAAGTCTGCTATTTGCTCACGCCCCGTATGACGCAGGTAAGTACTCATATTCTTGTCGTAAGCAAAAATGGAAGTTGTTGCTCCAATTTCAGCCCCCATATTACAAATGGTAGCTTTACCTGTACATGATAAGGCATCAGCTCCTTCACCAAAATATTCTACAATAGCACCTGTTCCACCTTTTACAGTTAAAATACCAGCAACTTTCAAAATCACATCCTTAGACGATGCCCAACCACTTAGTTTGCCGGTTAATTTTACACCAATTAGTTTTGGCATTTTTAGCTCCCAAGCCATTCCTGCCATCACATCAACAGCATCGGCACCACCAACACCAATGGCTACCATACCTAATCCACCAGCATTTACCGTGTGCGAATCTGTTCCAATCATCATCCCACCAGGGAATGCGTAATTTTCTAAAACAACTTGATGAATAATTCCAGCACCCGGCTTCCAAAAACCAATTCCATATTTATCAGATACCGATTGCAAAAAATTGTAAACTTCATTGTTTTGTAATAAAGCTTCTTTTAAATCTTCATCCGCTCCTACCGATGCTTGAATCAAATGGTCGCAATGTACAGTTGAAGGAACAGCAACCTTTGATTTACCAGCATTCATAAACTGAAGCAAAGCCATTTGTGCGGTAGCATCCTGCATAGCAACACGATCCGGAGCAAAATTAACGTAATCTTCAGCTCTCTTAAATTTATCTCCCTTTTCCTCTGCGGATAAATGAGAGTATAAAATTTTCTCGCTTAATGTTAATGGTTTGCCAAGAGTCTTTCTTGCTTTATTTACCTTTTCAGGCATTTGTTCGTAAACAGATTTTATCAAATTAAAATCAAATAGCATAGTTTAATGAATTTTTGATTTATATATATTTCCAATGGTTAATAGTTCTAAATTTAATTTAAGCACAAAAGAAAGAAATGTTTTAAGAGTTAGCGATCTTTTAATGCGTTTTATGTAAGCGACAAGTTGCAAGCTTACTGACTGTACTACAACATCTTAGAATAATTGAAGCTCTATAAGTAGCTGTTAAGTACGATTAAATTTAAATATCTAAATATAACAAAAACTTGCTATATTAAAAAGCCGAAACTAAAAATCTTTATAAGCTTTCAGACTCAACCAAAAAGAGCAGATTCTACCCTACAACTATAAATTTCCCCCTTAAAAAAATAGACTTATCAGATACCTGAAAATTGGAAGGTATTAACTTCCCTTATTTCCAAATTCAACAACTTGAAGATCTTTAATCTCTTTTGCATCAATCGTAAATTTTATTATGGTTTGAACTTTATGAAAACCATTAATTCCTGATGCTCCAGGATTGATATGTAAAAGATTTAATTCTTTATCGAAAATCACCTTTAATATATGCGAATGACCTGAAATAAATAATTGCGGAGGATTGTCAAAAATTTCCGGTTTTACATTACGGTCATAATTTTTTGGATAACCTCCGATGTGTGTGATCCAAACATCAACCTCTTCGCAACGGAAACGCTGATGCTTTGGGTAATCAATGCGAACCTTATGGTCGTCTATATTTCCATAAACAGCTCTTAGAGGAGCTATTTCGGATAATTTATCAGCGATTTCAATTCCTCCAATATCTCCAGCATGCCATATTTCATCGCATTCTTTTAAATGCTTTACCACTACTGGATCGAGCCATGCATGAGTATCAGAAAGTAATCCTATTCGCTTCATATAATTATCCTATTCGCAATTTTGTTTCGTAAATCTACTAAAAGAAATTCAAAGAATTAAGCAAACGTTAGCACTGTACCTGCCGTGAATTTGGTTGCAGAACTCTAATGTGATACAATTGAACTTTAAAAACAGAGCCTTATTTAATCCTTATAATAGGAAGCAAAATCAGTAAAAATGATTACTTTTGCATGCTTTTATTTTAAAGAAAATACGATCGATGGGATTTAAAGACGAAATAAATAGAAGACGTACCTTTGGTATCATCTCTCATCCCGATGCAGGTAAAACCACACTAACCGAAAAACTTTTGTTATTTGGTGGAGCTATTCACGTGGCTGGTGCTGTTAAATCGAACAAGATTAAGAAAACTGCAACTTCCGATTTTATGGAAATTGAGCGTCAGAGAGGTATTTCTGTTGCAACTTCGGTAATGGGATTCGAGTACAAAGGACATAAAATTAACATTCTTGATACACCTGGTCACCAGGATTTCGCTGAGGATACATTTCGTACTTTAACAGCTTGTGATTCGGTTATTATTGTGATTGATGTGGCAAAAGGAGTTGAGGCACAAACCAGAAAATTGATGAAGGTTTGTCGTATGAGAAAAACGCCTGTAATTGTATTCATTAATAAAATGGACCGATCGGGTAAGGATGCTTTTGATCTGCTTGATGAAATTGAGGAAGAATTACAATTAAATGTCAATCCTTTGAGTTGGCCTATAAATATGGGGCCTGATTTCAAAGGGGTTTACAATATCTACCATAAAAACTTGAGTCTCTTTACACCTGCAACTCAAACCGTTCAGGAAACCATTGAATTCGACGATGTTTCTAGTCCTGAGCTGGAAAATCATATTGGTGATGATGCTGAAGTGCTTCGTGAAGAGTTAGATTTAGTATCGGGAGTTTACCCTGAATTTAGCGTTGAAGATTATCTAAATGCTGAAATTGCGCCTGTATTCTTTGGTTCTGCACTGAATAACTTTGGTGTTCAGGAATTGCTTGATGTTTTTATTAAGATTGCTCCTTCTCCACTGCCATGTCAGACGGTTGAAAGAGTTATTGCACCAACAGAAGAGAAGTTTTCTGGTTTCGTCTTTAAGATTCATGCCAATATGGACCCTAAGCATCGCGATAGAATTGCTTTCGTGAAAATTGTATCGGGTACTTTTAAGAGAAATACACCTTACCTGCACGTACGCAATGGTAAAAAAGTGAAGTTCTCAAGTCCAACAGCTTTTATGGCTGAAAAGAAATCGATTGTAGAAGAGGCGTTCCCTGGAGACATTATCGGTTTGCACGATACAGGTAACTTTAAGATTGGTGATACTTTAACTGAAGGTGAAAAAATCAATTTCAAGGGGATTCCATCATTCTCTCCTGAGTTGTTTAAATATATCGAGAATGCTGATCCAATGAAATCGAAACAGCTTGCTAAAGGTATTGACCAATTGATGGACGAAGGTGTGGCACAACTCTTCACCTCACAGTTCAATGGTCGTAAAGTAATTGGTACCGTTGGAGCACTTCAATTTGAGGTTATCGAGTACCGTTTGCTACACGAGTATAGCGCATCCTGTCGTTGGGAACACATCAATCTTCACAAGGCTTGTTGGATTAAGTCTAACGACGATGAGGAATTGAAAGAGTTTAAAAAAGCTAAATACCAATATATTGCCAAAGACAAGCAAGGTAGAGATGTTTTCTTAGCTGATTCGGGTTATATGTTGCAAATGGCACAAGCAAATTATAAGAACTTGGAATTCCATTTCACTTCGGAATTTGAAGAATAGAATAACAATTTAAGAACCCTTATTATGGCTTTAGTAGAAGGATTATCCATAACACAAACTATGACTGTAACCAAAAAGGATACAGCAATATATCACGGATCTGGGAAGTTAGAAGTATATGCTACGCCAGCAATGGTTGCCTTTATGGAAAACACAGCAGTTGCTTGTATCGATAAAGACATGGCAAAAGGTACAGATAGCGTAGGAATTCAGATTGACACCAAGCACAACAAAGCTACGAAACTAGGAGCTACCGTTACATGTACTGCCAAATTGGTAAAAGTAGATGGTAAAAAATTAAGTTTCGAAATTGAAGCTTCTGACGAAGGTGGTAACATTGGAAATGCCGTTCATGTTCGATACATTATCGATCCAGTTAAATTTATGAGTAGATTGTAAAATCTATCTTCAAAATACTAAAAAGCCTGCAATTCATTTGAATTTGCAGGCTTTCTTTTTTATCATGTTGTATTAATCCATTAATCGTTTTTCACCATCCAATTTACGAATATCTGTTGCATCTTGGCTCACTTCAATACAGCCTTTATATACATTCTTCTCATCGCGCAAAGCGAAATACTGGATTAGAATGAATCGACCTTTCATTTGGATCCAAAATGATTCACTGTCCTTTTCTTCACTCTTAAATGCCTTAACCAAATCATCAACCACATGAACACTCTCTGGCGGATGACAATTCTGCACGGTTCTTCCAATTATTGCTTTTGAGCGTGGAAAAAAACGTTCTTTTGGATTTGAGAAGAAACAGACTCTATCATTTTCATCAATCATTGTAATGTCAACAGGCAAATGATTCAGCAACATCATCGCTTGTTTCAATGTCATTAAACCAGTTTCAAAATTAAGCAAGTTATCGCCCAATTGCTCCATATCTAATTCTTCTCCAATCATCTTTTCTGTCTTCTTTACTGATTTCTTTTCTGCTTTAACCAACTTTGGAGCTTCTATAAAACTGAAGCCTATTTCCGAACTCTGATCGTTCATTTCATCCCATAAATCCTCTGAAACAGCATTCAATGCAATCGGAAAAAGCAAATACTCCTCTCGAGAAATAATCGCATACATGAAAAAGAACAAATCGCCTAACAAACGATTAATCAGCTTCAAATCGATTAACTCAGATTGCAATTCTGCCACCAATTGTTTTTGAACCTTACGAATATCATCATGAATTGACCACATCACACCTAAACATTTGTATTCGGGATATTGATTTTCGAAGTAAGGAAAAAAGATGTTCTCTTTGCGCTGATAGTGCTTATTCATCTCGTCTAACTCACTAATTTTTTGTTTCAAAAGAGATAATTCGCTAGCCAATTCTTGAGGATCCTCGATACGATTGATGTTCTTCACTAGAGGTTTTATTGCCTTTAATCTAGTATCTAAGGCTGCATTCTCTAGCATCATTATTCCCAGAAAATGATTTTCTTGTACATCAGCTTTGGGATGATTGTGAATTGCTTTGTGAAAAACATTAAGTGCTTTATTGATGCCAACTTTCAAATCTTCCATTGGAACGTTCGCCTCTACCAAACGGTGCACAACCAAAATGATATCATTAGGAGTTAAGTGATCAATTGCCAGTTGATGTTTCTCAATTAATTCAGTTCCCTTCTCTCCCTTAATTAGTTGGTAACAAAACTCAAATAAAGAATCGACTCGAGCTTGATTATTATTTATGAATTCGGACATATACTTCTTATTAAATCATTTCTATTTTGAGAAAATTACAATAAAAAGCGCATGATACCAAGCTTACAATAGACCACTTCAGTATGCATTCCTCGCGGCAACCTCAGCTTTCTAGTATATATCAGAAAAAAAAAGAGACTAGCTGATCTTCAACATCAGGTAATCTCTCTTCGTAAATATATAAAGTGCACACAAACGGCACCCTTTCAGTTCAAATCAATAATCATCTTATTTCATTAACTGCTTAAAAAAGGCAGGTATATTTGTTTCAAAGGTCATCTCCTTTTTGGTGTGCGGATGCTGTATTGTTAAGCTTGCCGCATGCAAAGCCAAACGCTTCACTCCCATTCCTTTTATGCCGTACATTTTATCGCCGGCAACAGGATTGCCATTTTCAGCAAAATGAACACGAATTTGGTTTTTACGACCTGTAAACAGTTTTATTTCAAGCAAACTAAAGTATTTTGATTCCCTAATTACTTTATATCCTGTTTTAGCATACTTTCCCTTGTTCGGATTAGTAACGGAAAAAACTCTGTGGATGCTATTCTCTGTTAGGTAAGATTCGATGATTCCTTCCTTTTCAGCCAATTTTCCTTCTACCGCAGCAACATATTTCTTACTGAAATTTTGCCATTCGGTCTGTAGGAATACTTTTGCCTTCTCTGTTTTAGCAAAAACCAATACACCAGAAGTATCCTTATCAAGACGATGTACTATAAATATCCGATTTCGTGCTCTTGGATTTCCTTTTTTTACGTAATGCGTTAAATGCTGATAAGCTGTTTTTTGACGCTCCTTATCACTTCCCATGGTCAACAAGCCACTTACCTTATCAACAACGATAATATCTTGGTCTTCGTGAAGAATAGTACAACCTCTTGGTTGAAATCTTGAATTGACTTTTTTAGCTTTTGCTTTATTCTCTTCCATTATTTTCGTCTGCAATACGGATTAAGGCTCTGTTTTTTTGGTCGTGCAAAGATTGCTCTTTCATTTTGTTTTATAACCAAAGTAGATAAGAAATATTACAATAAAATATAGACTTGAACTCTTGATAGAATACATGCAATCTGAATAAGGATAAAAGTTACTTACTCTTTGTCTAAAGGAAAACTAAATTTGAAACTACTTCCTTTCCCAATTTCACTTTCAGCCCAAATTCTTCCATTGTGTTTCTCGATAAATTCCTTGCATAACATCAATCCCAAACCAGTACCTTTTTCGTTGGCAGTTCCTAAGGTAGTCTCATTTTCACTAATCTGAAATAATTTAGCTAAACGATCGAATGGAATTCCTACTCCATTATCAATTACACTAATTAATACTTCATCCTCTAATTGTTTAGCGGCAATAACAATTTCACCATGAGGCATTGTAAATTTAATAGCGTTCGAAATTAAGTTTCTCAACACCGTATTGATCATTTCTTTTTGCGCACACATAGTAAATCCAGAAGATACCTGAGTCGTAACTTCAATCGACTTAACCTGCGCATTGTTTGAAAACAAAAGGACTATTTCATCAATCTGCTTCTTTAAATCATAACGTTCAGGATTAAAATCTATTCGTCCTATTTGCGATTGCGACCATTCCAATAGGTTCGATAACAAATCCTTTGCTCTATTCGATGAATTATGAATAATTTCTGCATATTCTTCAATCCTTTTATAATCCTTCAACTTCATTTGCTCATTCAACAAATCACTAAATCCTATAATACTATTAAATGGGTTCATCAAATCATGTGCGATGATAGAAAACAATTTATCTTTAGTTGCATTCAACTCACCAAGAGCGATTTCTCGTTCCTTTAATGCTACCTGCGATTTAATTTTAAAATACTGAGTTTTGGCAAGTCTGTAGAAAATAAACAACCAACTAATGGACAAAAAAGCTAAAATAAACAAAGCTTGTTTCCAGCGAAGATTACTTTTTTCATTTAAAATATGGAATGGAATAAACGAAACAATTTTCCAATGATAATCATCGTTTATATGTTGCTGCTCATTTCTAGAAGGAGTTAATTTTTTGGGAATAGGGTAAATCGTTTTAAAAGTAAACATGCCCTTTTTCGTCTCAAATTGTGATTGTCCAGTAGCTACAATACTATCCCAAACCGCTCCATATTCATTTTCGAAAGTTAAGTCTTGCTTATCTTCATACATAAATCCCCAATCACTCTCAGCCCTTTGTCCTTTAAACCAGTAGCCCTCTGAGTTTAGGAACATCAATTGATCTTTAATTAAGGGATTCCTTTGATTAACAAATTCATTGATAATATTTTGTCCATAATAATTCAAAACAACAACCCCTCGTTTCACATTTTGACTATCAAAAACTGGTGTGGCAAAACGTATCATTGGTTTCAAGGGTATCTCAATTTCACCATTTTCAACATTTAAATCCAAAGGAGAAATAAAAACTTCATTACGATCTAACTTAAACGAATCATAAAAATAATATCGATCTTTTTTATTTTGCAATTTCGATTTGGGAACAATTGATGGCCTTGCAGAACTATAGTTAATACGAATAATTTCCATTCCCTTCTCATCAATCAATCGCACCTGATCAAAAACTTCATGATGAATCGAAAGATTAAGAAATTCAGCTTTTAAATCCTCGATATTTCCCTCTTTATCGCTCCAAAACTTCTTTAGATTACCACTTTCGGCCAACATCATCAAATCAGAAGTAACAGATTTAACGTCATCTTGAATATTTTCAAGTTTTGTTGCTAAAACTGTTTCTGCAACTTCTCGATATGCTTTCTTCTCTACTTCCTCATATTTGTTTAAAGTAATTATCAAGACTGAGAGCAAAACAACGAATCCAAATATGAAAATAAACAATAAGTTACGCACAAAACTACGTATGCTTTTATTTTCTTCATTCATAAAGCTGTACCAAATGTTTTTCATATTTCTACCAAATGTTTCTCAGTATAATCGAAAGAATTACGAATGAAATTGTAATAATTAAGGTGAGCGCACCTCTCTACTTCATTCCAATTAAAGATAGCAAATAAGACGATAGAACCAACAAAATGCCGCGTAACGAAAGGCCTGTTAAGCATAACACATCAGTATTTAACCCGATACTCCTCTCTTATACTTTTTTTTAAATTCCCTTTTTGTATTGTCCATTTACAGATGGATGAATTGCTTTCTTAACGTCCTTTTCAGAATCTGCACTTCCATTTAGCAATCCTTCAAAAAACGAAATAACCTCCCGTTTGCCAAAATTTAACTTCGTTTCTGTTTTCACATCTCGTAAATCAATCATACAAGAAGAAAAAACATTGGGCAAATCGTTAAGAATAGCTGTATTGAGATAATTATTGGTATTGTATAGGCTATGATAGTTTCCTTTCGATTTTTCAATCAAAAAAGAATCCTTTTTTAAATTTGTGATGGATGAATGCTTCTCGCAGGATTGAATACAAGTATTATCCACCATATTTTTCACACAACCAGTAACCTGATGAAACAAACATTGTCTGCTAGTCATCAGTACAATTGGATGATACAAACTATAATGAAGTTGAAAATCTTCTGGCCTTTTAATATTTTGAATTTGTTGCTTATTCAGCTCATTGGAAATAAAAGCTCCAGAACAATTAAAATCTTCTTTAAGAGAAAGTAAGCTGTACGAATTTGCCATATTTAAATGCGGACCAGCAATCCAATCGATACCTAACTGATACGCTTCGTAAGCAATACCTGTGTTGTTTGTGACAATTAATTTTGGCTTTACACAATGCAAAAAATCCACAGCTACATCGTAATCTTCTCCTATAATCACAGAAGGAAAATAAGGAATTATTTTTTCATTTTGGGTGAACAAATCTACATAAGCATCAAGTTTCCCCTTAAAACTATTAGGCAACTGAAAGTAAATCTGAGCATTCGTTTCATCAACAAAAGAAACCTCTTCTTCAGAGGATATCAAAACAGAAAGATTCGGTTTTTCATTCTCTTTAGTCAATTTCTTTATCGCAGGTAACTTAATTGGTTCAAGTGTTTCTCTGGAATCGTTTAGAATGAACAGAATTCGTTTCTTAAGTGCCGTCAGTTCTTTAAAAGAAATGTAAACATCACCCTTTATTTCTTCCAAATTCAAATCCTCAATAAAATATTCCGTATCGTTAAATGCTTTGAATCGCTTTAATACCATCTCCTTGGTAAGCGCCTCGGTACCTTTGTCAAGCAAATTGCACTTTGAAAAAACTTCAAACTCAGAATCTGGTGTTTTCACTACAACCTTCAGTGGTGCAGCTGGTTCTCCCGATAAATTTATTTGCAAAGAAGCTTTTATTGCACTTACACTATTTATTTTATCCTCTACAGAGCTTTTGATCTCTTCTTTTTCTTTGTATAATTTTAATTGTCCTTTCTCCAAATCATCTGCTGAAGCATAAGAATTGACTTCAGACAAATGCTTTATGGAATGATCACGAGGATTATCAATAAACATATCCTTACTGATATCGCCTTTGAGTAAAGTATTCGAAAAATTACGATTAAACACTTTATACAAAATACTATTCTCCTCTCCAACTTTATCTGTTCTATAAAAAGTATCAAGTTGTTTTCTCCAAGTATCAACAACGGTATAAACGTAATCGGAACCCTTTATTCGCCCTTCAATTTTTAAGGAATCAGCTCCAGCATCGTACAATTCCCTTAGATCATAGATTGCAGAGTTATCTTTCAAATTAAGCGGATATTCCTTTCCTGCAGTTGTTGTAAGGTACCGATCTCTGCAAGGTTGGCTGCACCTGCCTCGATTACCAGAATTTCCTCCATGCACCGAACTCATATAACAAATTCCTGAAAAGGAAATACAATTGGAACCATGCACAAATACCTCTGTTAACATCTTTTGTTGATGCGCCGCGCTGCTTAAAGCTTTAATCTCCTTTAGGTTTAATTCTCTTGATAAGTTTACGCGTGTAGCCGAAAGTTTGCTCAGAAATTTAATTTGCCCTTCGTTATGCGTTGTCATCTGTGTTGATGCATGAATATTTAGGCTAGGGAAATGCTTCCTTAAAACATACAACAGTCCAATATCCTGAACAATTACACCATCGATGCTTGTATTCTGCAACTTATTCAGCAAGCTAACCAGGGCAGAAAATTCACTTTCGAGAATGATAATATTTAGGGTAAGAAAAATTTCACAATTGTGCTTGTGAGCCAGATGAAGAACTCCTTGCAAATCATCAAAATCGATGTTTACAGCTCGGTTTCTTGCGTTAAATTTATCTAAGCCACAATAAATTGCATTTGCTCCTGCTAGTATTGCTGCTTTTATGGAATCAACATTTCCACCCGGTGCTAGTAGTTCAATCTTTCTTTTCGTCACAGTCTCTATCTCTTTCTTGAACTCCAAAAGTAAGGATTTTAAACAAGCTATTACGATTATATCCTAAGCTTAGATTTCCTCTCTTACTAATTTTTAAAAATACGAATTCAAATATTTTGGTTCGGTATTTGTTTAGCACAAGTTAGATGCATTACAGAATAGCTCTAAAAAGGAAAGTTTATGTGCAAAAACAGAACTTTGTGGACTTAGTAGCGTAATCTCAAATTAAAAATTAAATTTGCACAAAACCAAGATCCAATATTCTATGAACAAACTTACTCACTACGCACTTATTGCCGTACTTATAATTGTTGCTAGCTGCAGCACAGGTAATAAAGCGCTACAAAATGGAGACTACTATTCGGCTGTTCTTAAATCGGTAGAACGTTTACGTTCCAATCCTGACAAAGAAAAGGCTCAATTAACTTTAAAGGAAAGTTATCCTTTAGCAGTAAATTGGTACGAACAAGAAATTAATTACCTATTAGCTTCTAATGATCCGTTTAAACATTCGAAAACAGTTGGGCACTACCAAAGCTTAAACAGAATGGCTAATGAAATTAGGAGATGTCCAGGCGCATTGCGTATCATTTCGTATCCTAAACAATTTCAGCACGAAGAAAATATGGCCAAGCAAAATGCAGCTCCCGAATGCTATGCTGCTGGTATGTTAGAGCTAGAAAAAAACACTCGTACAGATGCTGTAAAAGCTTTTCATCATTTTGAAAAAGCCAATAGCTATGTTTTAAACTACAAAGATGTTGATGAAAAAATGAAGGAAGCTGAATACATGGCTACCTTAAAAGTTATCATTGATCATGTACCCGTTAACTCTACTAAATATCAATTAACAGCGGAATTTTTTCAAGATCAGGTAACGCAATATATTTTTCACAATATCAAAAGAAAATTTGTTCGTTTCTATACGCCTAAACAAGCTGAATTAGAAAAGCTAGAATATCCTGATCAGATTATCGGAATGCGTTTCGAAGATTTTGTAATTGGTGAAACTCATGACACTGACATTGAAAGAGAAGTAGTTAGTGCTGACAGTGTTGAAGTTGGTGAGACCAAATTAAAAACTGGAGAAACCATAAAGGTTTTCAATAAGGTAAAGGCTAAATTACATGTCCATAAACGTGAAGTGATCTCAAAAGGATTGTTATCGCTGCATATTATTGAATTTGACAACAAAAAAGAAGTGAACAACAAGCAGTTCGGTGGTCAATTCAATTGGTACCATCAGTGGGGACATTTTAATGGAGACGAAAGAGCTTTAACCGAAGAAGAATTAAACATTTGCAATAGCGAACCAATTCTTCCTCCAGCCCATCAAGATTTGTTTGTGGAATTCACCAAACCTATTTACTCAGATTTAACGGCAGAACTAAGAAGGTTCTATAACAGATACTAAGAATTGAAATTACATAACGAAAAGGCTATCCTAAATGGATGGCCTTTTTCATGAATGGCAACTTGCATTTCATTCAAACCCCTCACACGAGTGAACATTCCCTTTTCACAATTAATCAAAGCTATTTTCTACTATACATCAGCAAATAGATAATAAAAAAGAGGCAGGAAAATAATTTCCAAGCCTCTTGCTATATTTTCAATGACTTATCGATCCCGATGAATCAAATTGTAATCTACAATTAATGTTTTAAAAAACTGTAAGGGTTGCATTTCAGTCTTTATTCCTAACTGCTCCATCACATTTTTACGTGCGCGTAAACCAAATTGTAATTTTTCAACTGGATCTTCTAGCGTCTCAATCTGAGCAATCACTTTTTTAAATAGAGGTAGGTCTTTCTCATTAATATTTTTTGACTCGGAAAAAACAAGCTCATAATTATCAGGGATATCCACTAAAATAGTATTTTCAATTGACACTTTCCGTTTCGTTTTAATCACTGTTGTTTTAGCTAAAATATCACCTAATCGTTGTCCCTTTTCGCCTATAACAATGCAGAGAATTCCGCATATGCCATACGTCAAGGAAATATCAACTAACCTAAACATCCATCGAATCAAATAATTAGAAAAAGAAGGCGCAGATCCATCTGCAGTACTCACTTTAATTTTTAAGATCTTTTTCCCAGGTGTTTGTCCATTCATAAAGACTTCAAACAACAATGAATAAAAAAACAAAGGGATCATGAACAACATAAGCCAAACAAAACCTTCCCCTAATAGCCCCGCAAAAAGCATTACAATCATATACACGACAAAGAGAAATAATAAATCAAGTAAACTAGCTGAAATCCTTTCACCTACACTCGCCAATTGAAAATTAATACGAACATTTTGTGTTGTTTCTATTCCTACATTTGCCATTGTTATCTCTATTTTTTGTGCAAACGAATATACCTATCATAAGAAAGTAAACGAAATTTTTAAATAAATATTTTCAACATTTAAAATCATTCTACTGACTTATTGCTAGTTAGTAAAGTGGCTTGCAATTTAACCTTAATCTATTATTTGCAATTTTCCTTAATTACAATAACTTTAGCATTGTTTTATAGAAATCGTCTAAATGAAAGAAGTAGTTTTCCTGGATCGCAACAGTAAAAAATGGAAAGAATTTGAAAATCTTCTTGCTAATGAATCACATAGTGATCCGGATGCCATTGCCGATTTATACATTCAGTTAACGGATGATTTATCGTATGCACAAACTTTTTACCCTAACTCTTCAACAACTGATTACCTAAATCAATTAAGTGTAGGTATTCATCAGCAGATCTATAAAAATCAGAAAGCCAAAAAAGGAAAATTTAAACAGTTTTGGACTACAGACTTACCCTTAATCCTTTTTCAAACAAGAAAACAATTACTGTACTCTTTATTAATATTTCTTGTATCAACACTTTTAGGTGTTGTTTCTACAAGTAACGATCAGTCTTTTGTGCGTGCTATTCTTGGTGATGACTATGTAAATATGACCATTGATAATATTAAAAAAGGAGACGCAATGGCTGTATACAAACAAGAGGGACAAACTCAGATGTTTCTTGGAATTACCATTAACAACATAAAAGTTTCGTTCATGGCATTTGTTTTCGGCATATTTACTGCCTTTGGCACAGGTTACGTTCTTTTCAATAATGGAATAATGCTGGGCAGTTTTACCTATTTCTTTGTTGAGAATGGATTATTTTGGGAAAGCACACGAGTTATCTGGATACATGGAACGCTTGAGATATCAGCGATTATTCTAGCAGGAGGAGCAGGAATTGTTTTGGGAAATAGCATTATTTTCCCAGGCACCCTACCTCGTAAAACATCTATGCAAATAGGAGTTAGTAAAGGAATTAAAATTATTGTTGGAATCATTCCCATGTTTATCGCTGCCGGATTTTTAGAAGGCTATATAACACGACATACCGAAATGCCGATGTGGCTAAGTTGGTTCATTATTGTCTGTTCCCTACTGTTCGTTATTTGGTATTTTATTATTAATCCCAAACGAGTATATCAAAAAATAAGCAATTCATAAAAACTAAATCAAATTCTAAAACAAATGACAAGCAACAAGTTGCAACTCGAAAAAAACCGCGATTTCGGAGAACTATTTAACGACACATTCCTTTTTATTAAGTACAATTTTAAAAATTTACTTATGGGAATGATCTATTTCGTTATCCCTTTTGCACTATTACAAGGTATAGCACTCGGTGTGTATCAATATCAAGCATTATCATCTATTTCTATGGGACAAGTATCAAATCCATTCACAAATGGAGGAGGTAGTGCAATCTTAATCACTTATCTGTTTATGTTGATTACCTATTCCTTTTCAATGTCATTTGTGATGCAATATATCAAGTTATACAAATCAGCAGAGGGTAATGATATTGAATTAAAACAAGTTTGGAAATTGATGCTTGGAGTTGTGCCAAAAATATTCCTAACAATTATTGTTATTGGACTTATTTCAGGTATTGGCTTTATATTTTTATTAATCCCAGGTATTTATTTAATGATTTGTTTTAGTCTCGTTATCCCTATCATTGTATTTCAAGGTGATTCTCTTGGTGAAGCTCTAAGTGCTTGTTTTTCTCTAATAAAAAATAACTGGTGGCTAACTTTTGGCTTTTTATTAATCCTTGGTTTAATCGCTGGAGCTTTACAATTTGCATTCCAAATACCAACAACGATTTATCAGGCGATGACAGCTTTTCATATGGTACAAAATGAACCTTCATCTGCAAGTCAAAGTTTAAGCATTTTATTTTCAATTATCCAATCAATAGGAGCATCCTTAATGCAGATCATTCCATTTATAGGAATTGGAATTCTTTATTTTAGTCTTGTTGAACAAAAGCAAAATCCTGCATTATTAAAAGAGTTGGAAAGCGTTGGAGCTGATGAGTAAAAAAACACTTACAATATTATTTCTAGGCTGGTTTCATTTCTTTATTGGAGCCAGCCCTATTTTAGCGCAGGAAACTTTCAACTCGGATACTCTTGTAATGGATACTGGGCAAGTACAATTATGGGAAAAATCCATTCCTGAAGAACGAATTGAAAATTACCGAAAACAAAGCGATTTCAATTACAATTTAACCGAAGTAAAGCAAGAAACTGCTTGGGGACGTTTCGTTCAATGGCTTAAAAATTGGTTTAATTTCATGATTAAAAGCCTTGGTGTGATCTGGTATTTGAGATACATCATTTTAGCTGCCTGTGGTATTCTTCTAATTGCCATGATTTATCGTAGTAAATTCACAGGTTTGTTTAGCTCTCATCAGGAAATTTCATCGATGGAATTTAGCGATGCTACAAATCCCAATAAAGTAAATTGGGAACAGAAAATTCAAGAAGCACTTCTTCAAAAAGAATACCGTTTGGCTGTTCGCTATCATTACTTATCTCTTTTAAAAGCTTTAAGCCGCCATAAAATAATTACTTGGAAATCGGAAAAAACCAATTACGATTACATCCGAGAAATAAAACATGAAAAAATAAAAACAGATTTTATTGAATTAAGCGAATTGTATGAGGCTGTTTGGTATGGAGATTTCCCTATTGCCAAACTAGATTACCATCAAGTTGATGATGAATTTGCACGTTTGAACATTCTATTATCACAAACAAAAGAATTCGCGTCATGAAAATAAATATCCCTAAAAATGCACTTCCTGTAATTGGAATCCTCATTATCCTGATTCTAATGGATCTTTTTGCTCCGCAACCAATCGACTGGACAAGAAACTTTAATGAGGATGATAAACGTCCTTTTGGTTGCTTTCTCCTTCGCGAATTGATAGAACAAGAATTATTTCCTGAACAGGAGTTTGAAATTAGCAGAGATGCAATATTTAACTATCCTGTACTTGATAGCCTTGCTCCAAACAAGAATTATATTTTTGTAACAGATGATTTTTCTCCTCAGGCATGGGAAATTAAACTATTATTGGATTTAGTTCAAAATGGAAATCAAATCGTAATTGCCACATCTAATTTAGGTAAAGTATTCTCCGACACCATACACGTGCAATTTGATACTGAGTTTAAATTTACTGATCTAGGTGCTAAAGAAGTACAATTTCAGAATTTTGAAAATCCAAATTTAAAAGATAAAAACAACTCAAAATATCCCAAAGCGTTTGATAACACGACCATAAATAAATTTTATAAGGATAGTTTAATCGTTTTGGGACGAGATAATAAAAAAAGAATTCAATTGGTAAAAGTACCCTATGGCAAAGGGAATTTTTTTATAAGTAGTCAGCCTTTAGCATTCACGAATTTTAATATCGTTCAAAACAAAAATGCCGATTACATAGCAGGTATTTTCAGCTACTTACCTCCTAACCCAATCGTTTGGGATGAATATTACAAGCCTCTTAGAGCTTTCCGATCTACTAGCCCAATCGCATTCTTACTATCAAGTCCACCATTAAAAATGGCGTACTACCTTCTTTTGGCTTGCCTTATTCTTGTTCTTATTTTCCAAGGTAAACGCAAACAAAAAATGATTCCAATCCTAAAACCTATTCCCAATACAACTCTTGAGTTTATTAAAACAATGGGGAGATTGTATTACAATCGTAAAAACCACAAAGACATAGCACTCAAAAAAATAAAATACCTTAAGGAATTCTGTAAAACTCGATACCATATCGATTTAACTACTGATACTTTAAATGAAGTAAGTAAACGATCGGGAATTTCTTTGAAGACTTTGGAAATTCTATTTAAACAAGTAAACCAAATATCCAATTCCAATAACATCTCTAACGAAGAATTGGAAGACTTAAACGCTAAAGTAGAATACATTTATAAATCCGGCAAATAAAATAAACCCAAGAATGGAAAATAAACCTCAATTTAAAAACCGCATAGATTTGGCAGAACTCAATCACTTGATAGGCCAAATTAAATACGAAATAAAAAAAGTAATTATCGGACAAGAGAAAAACATTGATCTACTTCTAGTTGGTTTGTTTGCGCAAGGTCATGTTTTAATCGAAGGTGTTCCTGGAATTGCTAAAACCCTTTCAGCTAAATTACTGGCAAAGTCAATTTCTTCCGATTTTTCACGAATTCAATTTACGCCAGATTTAATGCCTTCGGATGTTTTAGGAACTACAATATTTAACCTAAGCACTTCAAAATTTGAGTTTAACAAAGGTCCTATATTCTCTAATATCATTTTGATAGATGAGATTAATCGTGCTCCTGCAAAAACTCAATCGGCACTTTTCGAAGTAATGGAAGAAGCGCAAATTAGTATTGATGGTACAACCCATGAAATGGAGCAACCATTTTGGGTGATTGCCACAC
This sequence comes from Labilibaculum sp. DW002, assembly GCF_029029525.1. Classification (NCBI taxonomy): domain Bacteria; kingdom Pseudomonadati; phylum Bacteroidota; class Bacteroidia; order Marinilabiliales; family Marinifilaceae; genus Paralabilibaculum; species Paralabilibaculum antarcticum. Next base: position 1,206,335 of record NZ_JAKJSC010000001.1, read on the forward strand.
AAAACCCTATTGAGCAAGAAGGAACCTACCGTTTACCTGAAGCACAATTGGATCGTTTTCTAATGAAGATTGAATTTACTTATCCTGATGAATTAGAAGAACTTGAAATTCTTGCCACCAAAAATGAGAGGAAAGGAAAAAATGAAACCGCTTCAATTTCCGAAGTATTAAATTCGGAACAGATTAACGAGCTGCGTCATCAAGTACAAGAAATACATATCGAAGAAAATCTTCAAAAATACATTGTACAGATCGTTCAAAGTACAAGAAATCATCCTGGCATTATATTGGGAGCTTCTCCGAGAGCATCCGTTGCAGTCATGATGGCTTCTAAAGCTCTTTCTGCCATCAGAGGTCGTGATTTTGTAACTCCGGATGATATCAAAGAAGTGGTTATTCCTGCCTTGCATCATCGATTAATTTTAACTCCTGAGAAAGAAATGGAAGGTGTTCTTCCTAAGCAAATAATCGCACAAATTATTGAAGGAATTGAAATTCCACGTTAGTAGGATTAATACAATTAGTTCAAACATCTAGCTGCTCACATAAAAATGAACTACCATTAATGAAATTCATTAAATCGATATATCTAACACAAAATTTGTATTGGGGACTAGTGCTTTTGGCTCTAATTTCCATTCTCGGGCATTTTATTCCGCTGCTATTTCCAGTAGCACGACTTCTCTTGCTTTTGTTTTTCTTATGCCTGGGTTTGGATATTATTATTCTCTACCGAAGTAAAAAAGGTATTATCGCATCACGAAAGTGTCCAGAGAAGCTATCCAATGGAGATGATAATTCCATTTCAATATTTGTAGAAAACAATTATCCCATAGCAACGAGAATAGATATTATAGATGAATTACCCGTACAGTTTCAAAAAAGAGATTTCCTTTATTCTTTTCAGCTAAAGACTGGTGATGACAAGCAATTCAACTACAACCTAAGACCTACTGAGAGAGGAGAATATCATTTTGGACTTCTGAATGTGTATGTTTCCACTTTTTTGGGATTGATAAAAAGAAGATATAAAATTGAAGCTGAACAAATGCTTCCTTGCTATCCATCTTTTATGCAGATGCGACAATATGAATTACTGGCTATCTCAAATCGATTAAATGATTTCGGGGTAAAAAGAATTAGGCGAATTGGCCACCAAATGGAATTCGACCAAATTCGGGACTATGTGAAAGGGGATGATTACAGAACCATTAACTGGAAAGCAACAGCTCGTAAGTCACAAATAATGGTGAACCAGTACCAAGATGAAAAATCACAACCAGTTTACTGTCTTATTGATACTGGCCGATCAATGAAAATGCCTTTTAATGGCTTAACGCTTCTTGATTATGCAATCAATACGAGCTTAGTTATTTCCAACACTGCGGTGATTAAAAATGATAAAGCAGGTCTAATTTGTTTTGGGAAAGATATTAATGCTCATGTTCCAGCTGATGGAAGAAGAACCCAAATAAGAAAAATAATGGAGGTTCTTTACAATCAGAAAACCAATTATCCTGAGCCAAATTATGAGTTACTGCATAGTTCTGCCCGACGATTTCTTCGAAACAGAAGTTTACTAATGCTGTTTGCAAATTTTGAAAGTCTCGATTCAATGAGACGCCAACTACCATACTTGCAAGGCTTAGCAAAAGATCATTTGTTAATGGTTGTCTTTTTCACAAACACTGAGATTAAAGAAATAACGCAACAACCTGCAAAAAGTATAGAAGAAATTTACATTAAAACCATCGGAGAGAAATTTATCTACGACAAAAAATTAATCGTAAAAGAATTGGAAAAATATGGAATTCATGCGATATTGAGTCAACCAAAAGACTTGACTATTAACACACTCAATAAATATCTCGAATTTAAGTCAAGAGGATTGATTTAAATAAATCAAACGATAGGGATATGGCATGATAAAAACTCGAAACATGAAACGTATTTATCTTCTTATTCTAGCTGTACTCTTTCTTACCGCATTAGCAAACGCTCAAAATCCAAAAGTAGAAATTACAACTTCGTTTGGAACAATCGAATTGGAAATTTATGAAGATAAAGCTCCCATTACGGCAAAAAATTTTCTGCATCATGTGGATCAGAACACCTTTAAGGATGCCTGCTTCTATCGGGTTGTAAGAATGGATAACCAAGGTAACCGTAATACTAAAATAGAAGTTATTCAAGGAGGATTGTTTCACGATTCAATTGTTGATCAAATACCAACAATCATTCACGAAAACACAAAACAAACTGGTGTTATGCATACAGATGGTGTAATTTCTATGGCCAGAAACCAACCTGGATCAGCTTCTACTGAATTCTTTATTTGTGTAGGCGAGCAAGCTAGTTTAGATTATGGTGGAATGAGAAATTCTGATGGACAAGGATTTGCTGCTTTTGGCAAAGTAATTAAGGGAATGGATGTGGTTAAACAAATTCAAGTACAAAAAGATGAAGGTCAGATGTTAATTGAAAAAATTAAGATCTTATCCCTAAAACGCAAATAAACTATACCAATTCAAGCAATTCTACAATACACTCTAATTCTTTTACATTTATCTTCTCCAAATCATTATCCTCTATTAATTCATGCTCCCAAGTAGTATGAAAAGGAACATGAATTGCTTCTCCACCTAAATTTACAACAGGTAATATATCTGATTTTAATGAATTCCCAATCATCAAAAACTGTTCGGGATGAATATCTAAATGCTGAATTAATTTCTGATAATCTTCTTCTTTTTTATCGCTCATCACCTCGATATGATGAAAATACTTTAGCAGACCAGACTTCTTTAATTTTCTTTCTTGATCTAGTAAATCTCCTTTTGTTGCCACAATTAAACGGTATTTATTTTGAAGATTTTCTAAGACTTCTATAACACCATCAATCAATTCAATTGGTTTATTAATTTGATTTTTGCCAATCTGCAGAATGGCTTCTATTGTTTTGGCATTCATCTTTCCTTTGCTGATTTTTAAACCAGTTTCAATCATCGATAAAACAAAAGCTTTTGTTCCATAGCCATACAAAGGAATATTTCCTATTTCGGTAGCAAACAACTCTTCAGTAACCTCATCAATGCCCATTCCATTTTTTAAAAGATTACAGAATTCCAATTCAGATTCTCTAAAGTAAGGTTCGTTTACCCAAAGTGTATCATCCGCATCAAAAGCAATTACTTTAATTTTATTCATGATTTATTTATTCTACTATTTTTTAATCCTCTAATGTTATTATCATCAACACAATACACCCAAATGTCTCACTATCAATTTAAATTGACTTTACTTTACGGATTTTGTAAATTTATAATACCTACATCTAAATAACTTAAGTTATGGATAAAAGAATGCTATTTCAAGACCAACCATCGCAATTTTATCTTCTTTTTGCGCGTATTATTGGAAGTTTAATAACTGGTATATTTATTTTATTTATGGTACCAGAGTTCATCACTTTATTAAGCACGGGGCAAACGAATAATGAAGGCTGGGTACTCGTTTTTTATATTCTTTCGATAATTTACGGTATTGGTTTTTTAATCAGCTTTTGGAAACCTGGCTTAGGTGGTTTCCTTTTGGTTAGCAGTAGTATATTAATTACACTCTACGCCTTTATCGATTCAAATAGTTTCTTTGTTCTATTGCTTTTTATTCCCCTATCTTTTGCTGGAATTCTTTTTCTTATTCATTGGAAAAAAAGTAAATCCTATAACGCTTAAACTTGTGCGCTCCTTACCTTTTTCACCGAAATAATATTATTCTGCTTCAATTCCTTGGCGTCCATTCTATAGGCTACAAGGATTCCACCATTTGCTACACATCCATCAACGCAACACAAGTTATTTCTTACAAGTCCAGCATTATCGCCTAAGCAGTAATGTCCAAAAAACACAGGTAATTCTGTTTCTGGGTACAAAGGAATTTCCTTACAAAGTTGAGAGGGTATTGTATACTCAGGCAAATGAAATCGATTCCCAAAGGAAATATCTTCAAAACTCTTCCCTTCCATTGGTTCCCACCATTTAATTCTATAAGCCGAACGTTTGAATCCGTAAGCATCTTTCAATATCATGTCATCCGGAAAATTAAACTCACGCCCTTTAAGTAAAAGCATTGTTGCTTTAAAAAGTTTACCTCTTTCAAAATAAATCTTTCTCAAAAATTGTTTGTTTAGGCAATTTTCAGGGTTTTCTTTTTTCAATAGATCAATAGCGTCCTGATCCCAACACGCATGCACAATACGAAAATTATCAAACTCTAAAAATAAAGGCAAGCTGCGAAGCCACTTAAGGTATGATTTACGCTTTGGTTTATCTAATTTGAACTCTTCGTAAGTTTTCTTTATTTGTGTTCTATTTTTTAAACTGTGTTCTCGTAAAAAAAGTCCATCCTCATCTTTCGTATAATAAGCAAGAACATTTAACTCATGGTTTCCTACCACTGCAAAAGCATTTCCTGCAGTCACCATTTTACGAACAATAGATAGGGTTTCAAAAATATCAGGCCCACGATCTACAAAGTCACCCACAAATACAGCTTTTCTTTCAGGATGAAAATATCCCTCTTCTCCCTCCACATAATCAAGACTCAGCAACATATGTTTCAATGTATTTGCCTCACCATGAATATCTCCAATTATATCGTACACCTTATATCTATTTTAATTAGAAGCTGTTTTTCACTCATCTTCAAAATTGAACTAGCTTCTTGTTCAACCCAAAAATATAAAAAAATCCTGAAAATGAATTTTCAGGATTAATATAGTATTAATATACAAAGAATAATATTGGCTAAAGATTAAATAAATCATTCACAACAATTTCCTTTTTTGGCTTCTTTATGCCAGAGTAATAAAACTCATTTGTTTTTCTGTTGTAGGTATAATCCTTCTTCCATTCTTCAAAATTATCAACAACTGACTTTAAAGCCTCAATAAAAAACAAAACTTCCTTATTTGTCGTTGTCGGGTGTAATGACCAACGTACCCAACCTGGCTTATGAGTCAAATCGCCAATATTAATCTCATCAGTAATCGATTGAGATTTCTCGTGAGTTACATCAAGCATAAAGTGTCCATAAGTACCAGCACATGCACATCCTCCACGAACTTGAATACCAAAATGATCATTCAATAATTTAACCAATAGGTTGTAATGAATATACTCAACGTAAAAAGACAAAATTCCCAAACGATCTTTAACCGTATCGGCTAGTACATGAACATCTTTAACAGCTTTCAATTTATCGAAGGCTAAATCCAAAAGTTCTTCCTCTCGTTTTGCAATATTATCGGTACCCATTTGATTTTTTATATCAATGGCCAAGGCTGTTCTTATAGATTGTAAGAAACCCGGGGTTCCACCATCTTCACGCGCTTCAATATTGTTAACAAACTTGTACTCACCCCAAGGATTTGTCCAATCAACTGTTCCTCCACCCGGATGATCAGGGGCAGATTTAGGATCGTATAATGCCGCATCAAAAATCATAACACCAGAAGAACCAGGTCCTCCTAAGAATTTGTGTGGCGAAAAGAATATACCATCTAAACGACATTCAGGATCGGCTGGATGCATATCAATATCAACATAAGGAGCAGATGCGGCAAAATCGACAAAACAAATACCGCCATGTTTATGCATCATCTTAGCCATTTCGTGATATGGGGTAATAATACCTGTTACGTTTGAACATGCACTAAAAGAACCAATCTTCATTTTACGATCAGCATATTTTTCAAGCTGTTTTTCCAATTCATTCAAATCAATTGTTAAACCTTCCCCAGGAGGTACAACCACAACATCAACATTGGTTTCGTACCAAGATGTTTGGTTTGAGTGATGTTCCATATGGGTGATAAAAACAACTGGTTTTTCTCTTTCTTTTTGACAAGCATGTCTTCCAATGATACCACACCCCTTTAATCCAAGAATACGTTGCAACTTATTAATTACAGCTGTCATTCCAAATCCTGCATGTATAATTACATCCTCAGGTCCTGCATTTACATGTTTCTTTATTAATTCTTGTGCCCGATGATAAGACCGAGTCATTAAAGTTCCAGTCACATTTGTCTCAGTATGCGTATTTGCAACATAAGGACCAAAATCCTTTAACATTCTTTTTTTCGATTGGAGCATACAATCTTCCACTGGCGATCCAATCACCGTAAACAATCTTTTGCTTCCCAAATGGGGAATAAAAACAAGCATCGTGTCCAATGGTGTTTTTTCTAAACTTTTTAAAATATTTTTCTAGATTACTCATTCGGTTTGGTTAGTTTGAGGTTAATTCAGTTAATCATTTCTATTACTAAGACAATTAAAATCCTATTAAGGGTGAAAAAATTGCTAAATAAATAACCAATACACCTCAATAATTTGTTTGTTTAAGTATTGCTCGGGAAAATAGATATTCTTGAATTGAAAATCAAGGAGTTTAATCATGTTTTTCGCGCTAATTTTGAGAATAAAAATATCCTTTCATTTATTTATGTTTTTTTAATTCAAACTGCTTGTTTTGGATAGGCTAATCTGTTATTTTTGAAATCCGTAAAATTAGGCTGCAAACATACTTAATTTACTTTTAAGTAATTTTTTCTTGGCTAGCTTACCTTAAGATTTTTGATAGAAATGAAAACAATTATAGAACTCTTTGAAAATAGCGTTGATCAGTTTGGTAAAAATCCATTTTTATGGGAAAAAACCAATTCTAAGTATCAATCTGTTAGTTACGAAGCTTTATACGAAGATGTACAATTATTTGCCGCTGGTCTTTTCTCTTTAGGGATAAAAAAAACAGATCGAATTGGATTACTTTCTGAAGGAAGAAATGCTTGGGTACTTTCAGAATTAGGTATTTTATTTTCGGGTGCAGTTAATGTACCCTTATCTGTAAAGCTTGATGCTCAAAATGAACTTAAGTTCCGTTTAAATCACTCTGAGTCACGCTTTGTTATTGTTTCAAAAAATCATCTTGAAAAAATCAGATCAATAAAAGATCAATTGGAAACCGTTGAAAAAATTATTGTTCTAGATGAAAACATAGACCTAAAGGATAAAGAAATATCTCTTCAACAGTTATTAATCGCTGGTAAAGAAATTTCGGATGCAGATAAGGCTAACCTAAAAGAGCTTCAAAATAAGATTGAGGCTAACGATAATGCCAATATATCCTACACTTCCGGAACAACAGCAGATCCCAAAGGAATTGTCCTGTCTCATAACAATTATACATCGAATGTTATACAGGCCTCAAGCTTAATGGAAATTCCTCCCAGCTATAAAACGCTACTTATTTTACCCTGGGATCATTCATTCGCTCACACAGCAGGGATTTACAGTTTCATGCTAAAAGGTGCTTCCATTGCGGCTGTTCAGCAAGGAAAGTCCCCTATGGAAGCTCTTAAAAATATTCCAAATAATATAAAGGAAATCCAGCCAGATATAATTTTAAGTGTACCTGCTTTAGCTAAAAACTTCAAAAAGAATATTGAAAAAGGAATTAAAGCTAAAGGACCTAAAGTTGAGCGCTTATTCAACAAAGCCCTTAATGTTGCCTATCGTTATAATGGAATTGGTATTGATAAGGGCAAAGGATCGAAAAAACTTCTGAAACCTATTTATAAGTTCTACGATAAAATCATATTTTCTAAGGTCAGAGCCAATTTTGGAGGTAATTTAAAGTTCTTTGTTGGCGGAGGTGCACTTCTTGATATTGAATTACAACGTTTCTTTTATGCTATTGGTATCCCAATGTACCAAGGTTATGGTTTGTCAGAAGCTTCACCAATTATCTCTTCAAACGCTCATCATCGTCACAAACTAGGGTCTTCAGGTTTCCTAGTAAAGAATATGGATTTCAAAATTTGTGATGATCTAGGTAATCCGCTACCTACTGGTGAAAAAGGTGAGATCGTGATTAAAGGTGGCAACGTGATGAAAGGCTACTGGAAAAACGATAAGGCTAGTGCCGAAACCCTAAAAAATGACTGGTTACATACCGGAGACATGGGACATATTGACGAAGATGGTTTTCTCTATGTTTCTGGCCGTTTCAAATCACTTCTAATTGCCAATGATGGTGAAAAATTCAGCCCTGAAGGTATTGAAGAAGCTTTCGTTGATCAATCTCCTTATATCGACCAATGTATCTTATACAACAATCAAGATCCGTATACAATTGCTATGTTAGTACCTAACAAAGGTGCTATTTTAGCACAGCTAAAACCGCACCAGCTTGGATTGGATTCTGAAGAAGGACAAAAAATGGCCTTAGAAATTATTCAAAATGAATTGAATCAATATCGCCCAGGTGGCAAATATCAGGACATGTTTCCTCAAAGATGGATGCCAACTGCGGTTGGAATTCTACCTGAAGCTTTCACTGAAGAAAATAAACTAGTGAACTCAACCATGAAAGTTGTACGTGACAGGGTTGTTAGCTATTTTAAAGAATATGTAGATTTCCTTTACACTCCTGAAGGGAAAAATATTCAAAACAATAAAAATAAAGACAGTCTTAAATCATTATAAAGTAAATCTTTTCTAATTCTCTAGTCAATTATTAAGCAATGAGTTTTTATTAGATTTACGAAATTATAAAACTACTTACAATGTTACATTACACAAATAAGCTAAAGCCGATATTAGCCATTCTATTGGTTTGTGTTGCTTTTGTATCCACTGCCCAACCAAGTGAAAGAGAAAATTACAAGGGCAAAACTCCTAAATATATTTTCTATTTTATAGGTGATGGAATGGGACTTTCTCAATCGAATGCCGCAGAAGCATATCTAGGTGCAATTGAAGGCAATTCTCCAATTAAGCAACTCAACATGAATAGCTTCCCAACCCAAGGCTTCTACACAACTTATGCAACCGACCGATTCATAACAGGATCGGCTGCAGCGGGAACAGCCTTGGCAACAGGTCATAAAACAAGTATCAGTACCATTTCTATGGCTGCGGATCGCTTAACTCCATTAAAAACAATAGCCGAAATCGCAAAGGAGAAAAATTACAAAGTTGGAATCGTTAGCTCGGTTTCTATCGATCATGCTACTCCTGCAACATTTTACGCACACCAGCCTACTCGTAATATGTACTACAAAATTAGCCTTGATTTAAGTAAAAGTGGTTTTAACTATTTTGCTGGGGGTGGATTAAAGCATCCTGAAGGTGATGGAGAAGTTAATGTTAATGCTAAAAACTCCATGTCGAACTTTGGAATGGGAAGCGAAAAAGAAATCCTAAAAAAAGAGCCGAATTCAATTTCTGTAGCTAAATCTAGAGGATACCGAGTTGTTAATACGCTTGAAGGTTTTAAGAATCTGAAAAAAGGCGATGATAAAATTATTGCTACTGCTCCTAATTTATCAGGAGGATCTGCTCTTCCTTATTTTATAGACCAACAAAATGGAGCCGATATTTCACTTGCTGAATTCACTCAAAAAGGAATCGAATTGCTGGATAATCCGAAAGGATTTTTTATGATGGTTGAAGGTGGTAAAATTGATTGGGCCAGTCATGCCAATGATGCTGCAACTGTAATTAAGGAAGTTATTCAATTGGATATGGCAGTTGAGAAAGCTCTTAATTTTTACAAAAAACACCCTAAAGAAACCTTGATTTTAGTTGCTGGCGACCATGAAACTGGTGGATTGGCACTAGGTTTTGCAGGTAGTCATTATGTATCTGCCTTTGGTTTGCTACAACATCAAAACATATCGTACGAAGGTTTTTCATCAAAAATAGCTGAGTACAAAAAGGAACAGAAAGAAAATGCAAAATTCTCAGATGCCTTAGAGATGGTAAAAACACACTTCGGATTAGGAGATGCAAGCAAAGGACTTGAACTATCAGCTTTTGAAATAGAACAACTAAAGACAGCTTTCGAAAAAAGCATGACTTACAACAAGGAAATGAAAAAAGAGGATCAATTTTATCTTTTATACGGTAGCTACGATCCTTTCACCGTAACTGCTTGTCATATTTTATCGCACAAAGCAGGAATTGGCTGGACTTCTTATTCTCATACTGCAGCACCTATTCCAATTCGAGCTATTGGTGTTGGAGCTGAATTGTTTAATGGTTTTTATGACAATACAGATGTTCCTAAAAACTTAATGAAATTGATTGAATAAAGTAATTTTAAGCACATAATTATAGAAAAGCTCTACAAAATGTGGGGCTTTTTTCAAAGGCTAAATTTTCTTGCATTTTAATACCTTTATAGCATGTTCAAATTCCAAGTCCCTCAAAAATCAGACTTACTACTAGTCTCAATTTTACTAGTATTAAGTATTGTTATTCTATATCTGCCAACTGGTTTTTCTGAAACAGATACAAATAATTCTGAGAGAGTAAAAGCCTTGGTTTTGGAAACGGACAACTCTTTAATTGTAGAAACGGGAATTATTAAAACCGGTACACAAAGCCTAAATATCAAAATTCTGAATGGACAATTTAAAAACAAGGAATTAAGAGCATTTAATCAACTCGTTGGTAGAATGGAGTTTGATAAATATTTTATTCCAGGCGATAAAACACTAACGGTATTGAACTTGAGCAAAGATCGATCGCAAATTATTAGCGCCAATGTAATTGATCATTACCGAATTAATATTGAAGCCTTCCTATTGGGTTTATTTGTAATCTTCTTAATATCATTTGCTGGATGGACAGGCGTAAAGGCAATGCTCTCCTTCCTCTTTACTGGAATCTGTATTTGGAAATTGTTACTTCCTGGATTGTTAAAAGGCTATGCTCCTATTCCACTCTCTTTAATAATTGTGGCTCTTTTGACCTCTGCAATTATATTTTTGGTGGCAGGAACAAACAAAAAAGGAATCGTTGCCTTTTTAGGTGCCATGAGTGGTATAGCCATTACCTGTTTTATGGCTATTTTATTTGGCACACTATTTAATATTCATGGTGCTATAAAACCATTCTCAGAAACCTTACTTTATTCAGGCTATTCTTATTTAAATTTAACTGAAATTTTTCTTGCTGGAATCTTCATCTCCTCGTCAGGAGCAGTAATGGATATATCGATGGACATAGCAGCTTCGCAGGCTGAAGTATATCAAGCGAACAAAAACATAAGTACAAAAGAATTAAGAGGTTCTGGGTTTGCAGTAGGTAAAGCGGTAGTTGGAACCATGACTACGACCTTACTGCTTGCTTATTCTGGAGGGTTTTCTGCTCTACTAATGGTATTTATAGCGCAAGGAACACCAATGGTAAATATTCTAAACCTTAATTATGTATCTGGTGAGATTCTGCACACCCTTGTTGGTAGTTTTGGATTGGTTCTAGTTGCTCCTTTTACGGCAATTATTGGTGCTTGGATTTTTACACGAAAAAAAGTGAAGAAATGATTCTTCACACATGCTTAGTTTATTAACTTCTATTTTATTTTTCTTGTTGATATAATAAAATCTCGCCCCTCTTCTAAATTTACTTGCTTCAAAAATTTACAATTGATACAATTTGCCAATTTTTGAGAATAATTTCCTGATGCATCTTCTCCTTCACAATACGTGTCTGCAACTACCCAGCAAAAGCGGCCTCCGTTGGTTCCATTGTTAAGGCCATCAAAAGTACTTAATTGAGCAGCAGGACAAATTCCAAGCTTAATAGCATTTACACCATTTAATTCCCTTCCACAGTTCATTACTTCCCAGCAGTTTTCATTTCCCATAACAAGCAAGTGATTTTAACATACCTTATTATTACGCAAAATTTAACCAATTGTTTTCACCAAGTGCCTTACTAGATCGATAATTTAACTAATTAGAATTGTTCTATAATTCTTCAAAAGAACTAAACAATTATTAAAATTCAAGAAGTAAGTAACTTAAAACAAAACTAAGTCGATAATAAATCCAGATTCCAATCCTAAAATTATTGGATTCATGACTGTCATGATTTATAGTCAAACTACAAGTTAGCTTTACCCATTCTAAATATGATCTTACCGAACAATCTCTTAGTCGTGTTTGTCATAAATCCTTACATTTGCTGAACATCTAAGCTATTCGAGTAAGTAAATTAAGTCTTATAGGCTTGATACGCATTAAATTTCATTCTCAATTATGAGCATCCAAATTGTAGAAGTCCAAAATCAAAGACAACGCAAAGAATTTGTAAACCTTCCTTTTACATTGTATAAGGACAATGAATTTTGGGTACCTCCTTTTAAATCAGGCGAATTGGAGCTATTAATGCCCGATAAAAATCCTGCTTTTGACTTTTGCAAAGCTAAATTTTGGCTTGCCTATGAAAATGGAAAAACGGTTGGACGAATTGGTGCTATCGTTAACAAGTTGAGCATTGAGAAAAGCGGTGAAAAAATTGGCCGCATCACTCGAATGGAATTCATTGATAAATTTGAAGTTTCTGAAAAACTTTTTTCGATAGCCGAAGAATGGTTAAAGAGCGAAGGAATGATTGGTGTGAATGGACCATTGGGCTTTTCGAATTTAGATCACGCTGGTTTGTTAATAGAAGGACAAGAACACCTTCCTTCTATGGCTTCGGACTATCATTTTGCTTACTATCAAAATCATTTTAAAAGATTGGCTTTTGAGAAAGAAATTGATTGGTTGGAATTCAGAATTAGCCTTCCTGAAGAAACACCAGAAAAAGCAGGACGTATTGCGGAATTAATTAAGAAAAGATACAGCCTGCAAACGGTTAACTTCACCACTAAAAAAGAACTGGAGCCATATAAAGAGAAGATATTTAAAGTTTTTAACGATGCCTTTTCTGATCTATTTGGCACATTTAAATTACCTGAAAAACTAATCCGTTTTTACATTGCGAAATATTTTCCAATCTTAAACCCAAGATACGTTAAAATAATCTTAGACAAGGAAGATAAATTGGTTGGGTTCATTATTGCTTTACCATCTTTATCGAAAGCCCTGCAAAAAGCAAAAGGAAAACTGTTGCCTTTCGGATGGTGGCATTTACGAAAAGCGTTAAAACATCCAACTGAAATGGATTTAATGCTAACTGGAATTGATCACGACTGTCAGAAATTAGGCTTTGTCTCGATTCTAATGCATGAGTTATTAAAAACATCGAACAGCGATGGGCTTCGATTTGCTGAAACTACTGGAATGTTAGAAAATAATCATGTTGCCATTCAGCTATGGAAATCGTTCGATCACGTTCAACACAAACGCAAGCGTTGCTACCGAAAAATGTTTTAGCATCGCAATAAAAAAGCGAAGCCTTGGTAGACCTCGCTTATGATACTATTTTAATTCCTTTTGTAATCTACTTGACTAGTTCGCAAGGATATATTTCTCGACCACTTCGGCTACGCCATGGTCATTATTAGAGGCTACAATAGCATCGGCACGATCGCGAAGTTCTGGTGTCACATTATCTACCCAAACGCCTAATCCAGCGTATTCGACCATTGTTAAATCATTCCCTGCATTACCAACAGCCACAATCTCTTCCTGACGAATGCCTAATTTATCAGCCAATCTAGCAATACTTGCTGCTTTATCAATTCCTTTTGGCATCACCTCTAGAAAGAAAGGCTTCGAAATCGCAACGCTTTTATTCGGCTTCTCTTTTTTTAGTTTCGTTTCAACTTTCTTCAGGTATTCTGGATCTTCTAATAGAATACATTTTACCGCAGACTCAGTTACGGCAGTTTTAAAACAATCCACTTTGTTAAACTTCATCTGCGTGAGATTAACTTCAACATCGATATACTTAGATGTTGTCTCACTAATGATACTATCGGAAGTGTAAGTAATGATATCCAAATTATTGGCCAAAGAAAAATCGTGCAAACCATGAATTTGCTCCTTACTTAAACTCTGCTCAAAAATTGGAATTTGTTTATTTAGATCGGTAATGATCGCGCCATTATACGAAATAATGTACGAACCGTATTTTTTCAATTCAAGTTCTTCGGCATATTGAAGCATTGCAGGTGTTGGACGGCCCGAAGCCAAAACAACATATATTCCTTGCTCTTGTGCCTTCATTAGCATCTCTTTATTTCTCTTCGAAATGCTGTAATCATCACGCAAAAGCGTATCGTCCAAATCCAGGACTAACATTTTGTATTTCATCTCTAACTCTTTTCACCATCTCTCCTTCGCAACGCCTCCATCCCCCTCACAAGATGACTTCCTAAATCGAGATATTTTAATTTAAGCCTGCGAAAGTAAAAACAATTATTGAGTTCTCCCAAAAATGAATCTTAATTTAATGTAAACTTACTTATCTGCTAAAAGCTCACGAAGAAGAACTTGTACTTGTAAATCACCAAAGCCATAAATACTCTCTCTTTTACAAAACTCTTTAAAAACAGGACCAAACTCAGTAGTTTGCAAATCTTCTGTAATCTTTTTTAAAGTTTCCTTTGGTCTCCCCAAAGAATTTTCTGATGGTAATCGATCTATTTGGGCATTAACAGCTTCAAGTACAAAAGGAAAATCACTTTGTAAATCACTCGCAATTCTTCCCATTTTCATCCAATCTTCTTTTTGATAGAATCTCCACAACTGACTCATTTTTTCTAATGATTCTCCTTTTATTTCGATTCTATTTTCAAAAGCTACCAAAAGCTCTTTTTGATTCATTTTCCCAAAAATGTATTCATTTCCTTTGTTGGGGCGAATTAGATATATCCCCTTCTTTTTACCATGTTCATATAATAAATTCAATGTAAACCAGAAGTTCACCTGACAAAACAAATCATCTTCAAACCATAAATTTACGTCTGCATTAGAGGGAATAGCGAGCATCTTTTTAATTTCAACAGCTGTTCCCTCATAATAATCTTCTTCGCTAAACATAGCATATTGATTAGAGATAAACTTAGCTCTTACTTTCAATAATTCTTCAAGAGTTTCTCCATTCACTGCTCCATCAACCAAACATTCTCTGGCAACAATTCGTTCTCCCTCTAACTCTTTTGGAAATTGATCTTTTAAACAATCCCCATTTAAAATGTGATACTGATTCTGCATATTATACAAAGCTTGATTAATTGAAGACAAGATAATTAAAATGCAAAAACGGAGCATCCCATATACTCCGCTTTTCCTTACAAATCAATTAAAAAAAAATAATCAATTAATCTCCATTTTTCGTTTCTAACTCACCTTTTCTGCTGGTCCATCTAAGCTCAGAATATCCATCGACTCCAAAATTGTTTTGCGAAGTGGTTCTACGGCATCATTTATCGACTGCGCACCAAAATCCAAGCCTACAATATTACGCAAAGGACGAGTTCCAGCAGGCATATCTATTAATCTTTCAAAAGTTTCGACAACAAGCATCGGATCCGTAGGACTACCGCCTTGCTCGTAAATTTCTTTCACTTGATTTTTAAAGCCCTCGTAAAAGTCATGTACGTGCTGATAGGCTTGTTTCAACTCCTCATCATCTGGAATGATAATGTTGTCCAGAAATTTAGTTGAGAAAGGACCTGGTTCCACTAAAACAACATCTATACCTAAAGGAGCTAATTCGTAACGCATGGATTCGCTCATACCTTCCAAACCCCATTTACTTGCGTGATAAATTCCAAAAGCTGGAAAAGCACATCGACCTGCAACAGAGCTAAGTTGAATAATCAATCCTGATTTTTTGGCACGCATTCTAGGTAAAACGGCTTTTGCTACACGCAAGGTTCCTACAATATTTAAATTTAATTGATCCAAACACTCCTCTGCGGAAAATGATTCCACAGGTCCGCCAAATCCTAAACCTGCATTATTAATCAACACATCCATGACAGGTAATTGGCTCAATGCAGAATTGACACTTTCATCCAAAAGGACATCCATTTCAATAAGATCAATTTTAACTCCTTTTACGTTAGCGAAATCTCTTAATTGTTTTGCTGGCTCACTATTTCGACCATTTATATTACGCATGCTTGCAAATATATGATGTCCTTTAACGGCAAGGTATTTTGCAGAATCAAACCCAAATCCTGAACTACATCCAGTAATTAATATCTTTTTCATCATCCTCAATTTTATACTTGTTTTATTTCTTCTGATTGTATTCTTCCCATCTCCTTGTTCCGCTAAAAAGAGGTCAACAAATGGTAAATACGGTAGTACTTATATCTTAACGGAGAGAACTATACTTCAATGGAGAAAAGCCAAATTGGTGGTGACCTTAACGATTTTCAATTTCTTCAAGCTTATCTAATGTAAAAAGATTCTAAATAAAGCGCAAGTATATTGTCATCATCCAAAAAATAGGGACAATTAGAATTAAAGCGTAAACAAGCCATCCAGCTAGAGGTAATAGGCCAATCACTATTTTTAAAAGATAAACTGATAGTCTGAATATAAATAGGGAAAGAATTCCCTGTTCGGGGATTTGTTAAAGGAAATTAAACAAAACGACGAAACTTCTGATCTGAAGCTTCGTCGTTCCAATTTTTGAAATGTATTTCCCTAAGGTCTTTGATAATTTTTTAAATCACAAATATCAACTTTATCCGATTACCCTTCTTCTATTTTTTATTCTCCTAATTCGTAATAGTATCAACACAAATAACACCAACAAAAAAGGATACCATTGCTGATATATGCATAAATTCCTATTCCCCTTTACTCTTGTTAGGTCCAAATCCTGGAAATCGAAGCTAAAATCAATATTTGGGGAGATCCCCTTCATTTTAATGGAGATTGCTTTGCCTTCCTCATCCAGATTAAAAGTTGCAAAAGCATCGCAATTCATATCTCTGTAATCCCACTTAATGGCAAAAGTTGTGGCTTTGTAAAAATACATGCTACCTGCTAGTTTAGGCGATCGAAGAGCTTTAATCATCAACTTTCCATCCTTCTCGAATACCTCCATTTTCCCAAACCATTTGTCTTCGAAAGTTCCGGTATACTTCTCAATATCTAATTTCTTTGGTTTTGCTAATTCTACTGTTTCCCAAACCGCATTTACAATAGAATCTACCTTGGTGTTGGTTCCCTTCAATTTTTCCGAAGCAAAGGCATTCCAATCCATTGCTTCAACACCAAGATAGGAGTCGATAATGGCTTGTGCAAGGGTAAAGTACGTATAACCTCCCGGTAAGGTGTTGGTTAATACTGCAAGGCCCAAATCCAACTCAGGAATCAACAGCGTTTTTGAAAGCATGCCTGGTAATCCACCTGTGTGACTGATGATGGTATATCCTTTGTAATCTTCAATTACCCATCCCAGGCCATATGCTTTATAGTGGTTTTGATATCTCTTACTTCCTCTTGCCGAAAAACTCATCATGGTATGTGCTTTCCACATTTCACGCTGGCGATCCTCCGAGAACAATTCATTTTCTAATTCCTTACCATATTTGCCGGCATTCAATTGTACCAACAACCAATTGCTTAGATCTTTTACACTGGAATTGATTCCTCCGGCGGCATCGGTCAAGGAACTTGCGTAAGGAGCAACCTGAACCAAATCTCCATGCTCCGATGAATGAGGAAATGCAATGTTATTTTTGCCTTGCAACCTCTCCTGCGATCCTACTGATCTTTCCATTCCAAGAGGTTTCAGAATTCTGCTTTCCACAAATTCTGCCCAGCTTTTTCCACTTATTCGGTGAATGATTTCTCCTGCTACGACGTACAACATGTTGTCATAGTCGTATTTGGTTCTAAAACCGGATACCGGTTTCTGATGCTGAAAACTTTTTAATATATCATCAATAGTGTAATCGCCACCATCAGGGAATATCATTAGATCTCCTGCTCCTAAACCTAAGCCACTACGATGGCACAACAAATCTTCAACTGTAAAGTTTTCGCGAACATAGGAGTTGTACATGGTAAATTCCGGGATGTGATCTACCACCTTATCCATCCAATTTAATTTTTTCTCATCTACTAAAATGGCAAGAGCTGCTGCTGTAAAAGCTTTGCTGTTTGATGCTATGGCAAACAAGGTATTTTCATCAATCGCTTCTTTGCTTTCGATTGAGGCGTAACCGTATCCTTTGGCATGAATCAACTTCCCATCTTTTACTACAGACACTGCAAGTCCAGCCATTGGAAAAAGATCCAAGGCTTTGTTGACAATGGAATCAATCTGATTGCTCGATAATCCTTGTGCTTTTGTGTTTAGATTAAAAAGACTAATTAGCAGAATCAAAAATAAGCTTAGTGCTTTTGTTGTTTTCGACATGTTACGAGGTTTAGTATGCGTTAATTTAGTGGTATTGAGAGGAATTATCCATCATTAGATAATTGGATTATTTTCAAATATAATTCAGATCAAATTAATAGTCAAATCTTTTACCAAAGGATACAAAAAAGCGAAGCCCATTGAACCTCGCTTAAAATATTTTCAGACCGATTAAAACAATCAATTTCGAACTTGTTTGTATTCAATTATAGCAGAAGTAGTCTCGTACTTCACACTTGTTCCTTCCATTGTACGTTCTTTCCAAGTTATGCTAACATCAAGGTCTAAAGCCGATTCACCACTAATTTCAACAAGTGCATATCCGTGCTCCTCTCTATGACACTTGGGCGTTACAGTATAAGGATCATTCTCTCCATTGTACTTGTATTTAGGCATCAACCAGCCTCCTCCTCCTCCAACTAAGCATTGATAAATATCGTTTTCCACATTGCCATCTCCATCATCAATTTGAGTCGCATCAAAGAAATGATCGTGTCCACAAAAATAGGTTTTAACACCTGCTTCGATCAAGCTATTCCAAAACGCATTTCGTTCTGTAGGAAAATCATCAAGACAATCGGAATGAAATACTTTAAAAGCAGCCTCGTGTCCAAAAACAAAAACATGTGCTTGTTCATTTGCAGCAAGTTCCTGATTTAACCAATTTTGATTCACTTTATGAATGTTTACATATTGGTCGAGCCCGATGAACATTGCATTCTTGTGTTCGAATGAATAGCTAAGATTAATTTCACCTTCAGGGCCGTTTTGTGGTAAAGCTTTTGCACTTGTAAATATCTTGTTCCAAACGGCAATGTTATCCCTTGCATCATCTTCATGATTTCCGCGAACCGGATAAATACCTATTCCCTTTTCATACAAAGGAGTAAAAACTTCCATCCACATATTTAGTTCGGCTTCCAATTCTGCTGAGCTAGTTTTTTTTCCTCCCTGAACCAGATCACCACAAACTAAGATTAAGTCGATGCCATCTTCAATAAAGTAAGGAATCATCTCTTTTATGGTATCTGAATTGTTGGTTACATGTGTATCTCCAACAACTGCAAACTTCCAAGATATATCTGTATCATTTTCTTCTACACTTGTACTTGTGGAATCTTTCTCGCAAGCAAAAACAAACGGTACAAATAAAAGCAAGAGCAAACTTTTTAGCTTATTCATATTTGGGTAGATTTTTAGGGCCTTTTACTCATCAATGTTTCTCACACATCGCACAAAATTGTAGACGTAACGCACATCTCCCTGCGGACCCCAAAACTGTGGGTAAGTATTTTGATCTCCACTTTTCGGATCGCTTCTTTGACAGCCAGCTCCATGAACATCCATAAGCGTTCCATTCATTTCCCCTTGCCCTTCGCCAAAAGCAATATAAGCTGCACTTGCATAAGGATTTGCTCCATCTAAATGTGTGGTTCCGGTCCAAAAGAATGGATACTGACCATTATTTCCATCTGGGTCGATGATTTCTGTAGTTTCGAAAACAGGATCAATAGCAGGAGAATTGCTCGTTTGTGGCGATCTTGAATAATCGACAATACTTTGCAATTCCTTAGCATTTGGCAAGCGCCAATCCGTTTTTGATGCCAATTCTAAGTTTTCAGCATAATCTAAAGCCTCAGCCCAATCCTTTCCTGCACCATCATCAGCTTTTTGCCACATTAGTCCCGTTGCCAAATCACTCACCGTGCCATCTCCATTGTCCACTAAATTATTTATACCATACTCCACATTCCCACGCACCATTCTAAAATACATGGAGTTTGCAGCTCCAGATGCTGCTTTGTATTTTGGATACCCTTTTATGCGACCATCAACAAAATTAACTCCAAAAACCGTTTCATCTGCATTCATGGTACGACCTACATACTGAGTAGATGACCAGGTTTGTGCATCAATTTCACGTTCGCCAATACTTACATCACCCAAAGGTTGCGTAAAATAATCGGTATCGATAAAGAAATTGATTGCTACCTCTCCCTTTACCTTGCCAGTAAACAGAATTAGGGAATACAGTTCTTTAATGCTTGGCACTCTCCAATCATTGTGTCCACCTAAATTTGATGCTTCGGCTTTTGTACTGGCTGCGGCAAAACTAATTTTGTCGCCCATATCTTGTTCCCACATCAAACCTGTAATATTATCGGTAATTGTTCCATCACTGTTGTCGGTATAGGAAGGCTCATTCGTTTTATATGTGGCATCTTGACCATAATAGTCATCATTTACCGAAGGCTCAGAGATCATTGCCTCATCGCTATAAAAATCTTTAACACCCGTATCAACAATACTGTAGGTGTTTGTTGGAATCACCTCTGATTCATCAATAACATTCTCCTCCGGTGAATTATCATCCGATCCACATGAAATGAATAGGCTTAGAAATAGTAAAAGTGTCATCATCCTCATAATTCTGCGTTTTAAAATTTAGAGGTAAGACTTCAAGAAGTGGCTTTGGTTTAATCTTGATTCTAAATGAAATTCAAATAAAAAACTACAAAGCACTTGAATAAAGCTTTGTTTCAGGGTATTCTAAGTAGTTGACTTAAATAACTACCATGTACATAAAAAAAACGAAGCCATCTGAGCCTCGCTTATTCATTTGTATTAAAATTTTGATTCTTTTATTAATCTATAATTGGTGCTTGCTTCACAAAAAAGTCAAGTTTTTTCGTTTCTACCTCTTGCAATGTTTTCATTTTTAAATGACGACGAAACTTTCCATTTCCCTCTAATAGATGATCTGGATCTTTAAATTTAAAACCTATACTGAACTCGAAAGAAACATGATTTTTATAGGCAAACACGCCTCCAAAATCCTCATCTAAAGAAAATAGAATTCCTCCATACATCATACGTTCTTCAACCTTTGGGAAATTCTTAAAAACGATTTCACGCGAAGCTTCTACAATTTGATGTTTTACGGGATCGGTACGCTCTAATTTTTCAATAAACTCTTGTACTCCTTTGTTTGTATATTTTTTCATTAATGATACGTTTTAAATTCTATTTTTCTTCGGATTAAAGATGCTATAAATTATAAGTGAGATACCTAATCCAAAAAGTAATCCAGATAAAAAATGTGTATATTCTTTATCAACAAGCAAGATGCTTTCCTCGAAAAAAAACTGATAAACCAAACTTGCGGAAAGGCAAATAATGGCAATAATAATTTTGTAAATGGGTTTCATAGTTTGTATTAGATGTTAATTGATTTAAGGTTCTTTTTAAACTTAAAGCCGATGTAAGTTATTCTCACCAATAAAAACGTGCTAAAAACAAACACAATTACTGGAAAGTAATTCCAATACGGATTCACTTCAAAAACTTGCAAAAAAGCGCTAAGCACAATTATTCCAGTAATTACCCAAAGTACAATTAGGATTGTTTTCTGATTAAGCTTACTGATCATTCTTTCCAATTCTATATTTAGTTCGGGATTAAAATCACCATCCAAATTCTTAATTGATTCGATGTGTTCTATTAATTTCACTTCAATGTAAGCATAGGGAGATCGTAAAGCCATTCCTAAACTAACACACACTAAAAGTGCTGCATTGTCCCAGCTTGAGGCAAAAAAAATAGTAGATGCAGCTGAATACAGCAGGACAAGTAGCAAAACCAATGAAATAGGATACTCCAAAAATGCCGTTTGCTTGAGCATTGCATTTCTTCTTTCGGGTGATTTAAATTTCAACTTATGAATCGTCTTGAATTTTTCAGCAATAGCAATTCTTTCCTTAACTAGTTCGTTCATTTAATTTGGGCTTATATTTTTCTAATAATCTTCGTAAAGATCTGTAAGTCTTCTTTACTTATCTGAATTCAGATTGTTAATGTAATCTTCAACAATCAATTTTGCGCTATCCATGTTTAAACTTGAAATAATTACTTTTACAGCACCTGCTCCACCTGCTGCAGCATGCCAAGGAGCGATTGTACCTATGTTTTCATCTTTCAGAAATGCGTCTATCTCAGCATCTAATAAAATACTTTTAACGATTTCTGCATCCATCGGAGACCCAGCAAATATTTCCACCAAGTCAAACTCTTTCTTTGTTGTCATGATTGCTTTGTTTATGAAGTTTAAATAAAGTTATACCATATAAAAGTAAAAACGGAATTAATGTCAGAAAGAAAGTATCATCTCCTCTACTTTTATATTCCGATATAACAAGATACGAATAACGAATTATTGGAATAAATAAGATAAGACCACCTACCATAAATACATGTAAATCGTATTTTTTAAATGCTTTGTAAGAGCTGAATAAAAAAGCAATCAAAACAGTCAAAAATATCGCCGATATCAGTATCGTATAAATACTAAACAATCCAAAAATGATATAATAAGCAAATGTTCCTCCAATATGATCTCCAGACCATGTTATCAAAAGATAAGCTATTACTGTTCCTATTTTTAGAATTTTTACATCCATTTTGTTTTGATAATCGTAATCGAGTTTTAAACAATATGCAATTGAGATTTCATAATCTATTTCTCACTCAATTAATATCTGGTTCTTCTCTCAACTTTAGTGACTGTTCTTATTTTAACCAAACCTTCAATGTTAACCAGCGAAATAATTTCATTTTTAAGTCGGCTAGCTTGCTCCGTATCCATCAATGCGCCATCAAAATCCCCAAGTTTTTCTTTTACTTTAGATCGCATTTCAAAAAACTCATAATCATATTGATTATCACTAATTAATCTGTTGTAATACTTTAATGCTTTTTTGTACTTTTCTTTTTTAACAAGCTTTGCAGCAATTTTTTTATCACTCGGTGGTAAGGCATTCTCATATAAACGATACCTAAACACAATCAAATAAGTTTTACTTACCGGTACTCCATCAACTTGACATGAACTCCATTCATTTTCAACATTATCAAATGCAACAATTGCACTTGATGAGAATATTTTGTTTGCAGAACTTACAAGATCCAGATTATCTAAATTTCCATTCTTATCAATAGTAATGGATACAATAACGTCGCCTTGAATCTTATTTTTAAAAGCTTCAATTGGAAATATTGTGTTTTTCGCTAATAATTTATCTAAATCTTCTTTTAAATATTTCGCCTGTACAATTTCTGCATTTGTTTCAGAATCTTTACTTGTTTGGGCTTTTAGAATAATCGTAAAAAGAAAAAGAATGGTAAATAGTACACTTAATTTTTTCATGTTAGTTAATTTTCACTGTGGTTTAAGGGTTTGCTAATATTTTAGGGTATTATAAATTAACAAGAGATCATATTGTCTTTTTACAATCAGTGTTTACAATGAAATCTATCTCCTTTTCCGGACCAAAGGATTATTACAGATATACTTTTTCATTTATTTCAAAATGTTCCTTACAAACACATTTGTCATCGTCAAATATTTCAATCTGTACAAATCTATCTTTGTGATCATATTTTAGAATTGCCCCACCGCTGAGTTTAAAACTACTGGATTTCTATTCTTTCTATGGGAATTAATTCTTGATACCACTTTTCTAATTTTTTATTTTTAAAAACAAAATAATAAACTTCGTCCTTTTCAACCCGATCTCTATAAGATAAAACTTCTATTTCATTGTTGTCTTCCAATCGCTTTTCAGCAATCTTATAATCAGTTCCTAGTACCTGAGTAACTTGCTCTTTAGACATACCTAATTCAAGCTTATTCATCTTAGAACTTGTCATATATGCTATCGAATACATCGGCATACAGGAAGCTAGCAACAACAATAATAAAGTGGAAAGAATACTAATTTTATTTTTTTTCATGCACATAATTACTTTAAAAGCTTGTTACTATTTTCGGTGATTTATTTTTATAATTTGCCCAAACCTTGTATTACATTGGCTTGAGTTTTTTATTGATTCAAAATCTAGCAAAAACTCTGTTTGTTTTGCCTTCCTACTGCATGATACAATTGTGAAGTAACTATGCATCATTTGAAATCATTGGTTAAATTTTCAATTTCCAACACCAAGGCATCACTCAATTTGCATTTTCTTAATGTGCTTTTGGTCAAAGTCACCAGCTTTCTACTTAACATCGTCAGGCGTTCAATTTTATTTTTACCAGTTAACTTCCCTCCAAACCATGCCTTTCCTGCCTGTGTCATTGTTGCGAATTGGTAAGAATGTCCATCCAAACCAATCCTGACGCCTGCACGCACCTTTGAAAGCGCCGCAGAATATAGAGCTTCTATCTTCATTGCATCATCTTTTGATATGGGTTTTCTATATTCTTCAACGGTTACTTTTTTGGGGTCCATTATGCCTTCGGAATACAAATTCCATGATTTACATTGACGAAAAATAATCGTATACTTCGATTTCTTTTGACTTTTCATGTCCCATTCAATCACAAGGACACTTTTCCTGCCAGATGTTGACAAGAACTGAATGATTTGCTTATCTGAAATACCGTCAAATAGAATGTTTTGAATATTCTTGTTATAGTCTCGTTCCCAACCAAATGGTGATCCTAATGGTACTAAATAGTCATCATCTATCTGGCTTTCATTTGTAATCTGACCATAAGTGGTTAAACTAATAACAATTAGAAAGATGAATAATATGATATTTTTCATTTTATGATATTTAAAATCCAGTATAAGGTAATTATTTAACTTATTGAAGCTCTCAGAATTTTATCCTTGTTATAAAAAGGACTCAAACCTGATTGTAACGGCCTGAATATGGTGTGTTTGGTGTTTGGTGTTTCAATGCTCCAACTTTTCAGTTTACTACTAATTGTATTTATTGCTATTAATTTCATTTTTAGTACTATCCGCCAAATGCGCTATATTTTTTATTACGGCCAGTTTTATTTTTTAATTATTTTTTTAGTTATTATTTTATCATCAGATATTAATTGAATTAAATACATACCATTTGGCATTTCACTTAAATTAAGTTGCACAACATCCTCTGTTATTTTTTGCGTAAAAATTACTTGTCCATTAATACCTACTAATTTAATAATGCCATCTTCAAAATTATTTAAATGTTCTATTGTTAACATAGCAGATACAGGATTGGGATAAATTTTGAAATCACGATCCAAAGTTTGAATAGAGGTGTACAATCCGAAATGAATAGTATTTGATTTTTCTGAATGGCAGTTATTGTATGATACAATTATATGAAAATCTCCTGTTACATTAGTAATAATTTTTTGTGTTGTAGCTCCAACTATTAAGTTTTGATCCCAATACCATTGGTTACCGTACTCAGAGTCTGAAATTAGAGTATCCTTACTTAGTCTAATTTCAGGAGTAGGTATTGTAGTTGCATATACTGGTATTTGGATATCAATAGAATTCATCTCAAAATCTGTAATAGTAACAGTATAGGTTGTTTCATAATTAGGAGATACTAAAATTGAAGATGTCGTTTGTGAATCTTCCCAACGGTAGGTGACTGGTTTGGTACCACCTACAAAATTGGGTTTTATTAAAACTGTATCATAGCTACAAGTAAAATATTTTGACTGATTAAACGCTCTTAAACAACTCCCACTATTGGTCGTTTTCAGAATAATACCATTTCTACCAACCGCATAACCTGTGTTTACATCAGTAAAAAAGACAGACCTTAATTGTTTATCCGTTCCCGACTTAACAGCTGTCCAATTATTACCGCAATCTTCTGTCATAGAAATTTCACCACGATCTCCAACTACATATCCCGTATTTTTATTTGTGAAAAAGATATCGAAATAATTATTCCCATTCTGATAAGATTGTTCCCAATTATTTCCTCCATCACTAGTCTTTAAAATTCCCCCACTACTACCAGCAATAAACGCAGTATCAGTACTAACAAAATCTATTCCCCTAGGATCACTAACGGTTCCAATGCTCTTTTTTATCCAATTTCCTCCACCATCTATAGTTTTTAATAATATTGTAGAATCAATTTCATAAGCAGGAATATAACCTGTATTTATATCTTTAAAGTATAAACTACGTAGAGTTCCATCAGTAGGTGAATCTTGCTTATCCCAAGTATCACCGCCATCATTGGTTTTTATAATTGTACCATTATTACCAACTGCATAACCAGTACTTGTATTTAAAAACTTCACAGCATAGAGGTTTTCTGATGTATTTGAGTTTTGTTCTGACCAAGTTGTGCCTGCATCCGAAGATTTAAGAATTTGACCACGATTAGCCACAACATAAATAGTGTCAATATTAGGAATAGATATATCATTTATCCAATAAGTATCCAGCCCTGTATCTAATTTATTCCAAGAATTACCTGCATTCAAAGTTTTCATGATGTATCCGCTATAGGTAGCTGTAACATGACCTCCTACTGAATAACCGATGTTTTTATTAACAAATTTAATTTTATCAATATATTTGGTGGTAGCTGTATAGGAATTCTCATTCCAATTATTGCCGCCATCTGCAGTATTAAGGATTTCTGGAATTCCGTTTAACCAATCTCCCCCCACTGCAATACCATTAACAGAGTCAAAAAAACTGATTGAAAACAGATCTAATTTAGATTGATGAATTATTTCCCAATTATTACCACCATCATAGGTTTTCAATATTTCTTTTTGCCCGACTACAAAACCTACATCATTATTTATAAATTCAATCGATTCAAGATTAGAATTAGTTAAATTTGCGGGGAATTCATTCAATACAGTCCAACTTTCACCAGCATTATTAGTTCTTAATATGGTACCAGACGATCCAACTAAATAACCGCTGTTTTCATCAATAAAAAATATAGATTTGTATACAGAGCATTTTGAAAGGCGTTTTTGCGACCACGTGATTCCACCATCAATTGTTTTTAACAATTCACAATCTCTAACTCCATAGCCTACATTTTCTGAAGTAAAATAAATAAAAGAGACGTTTTGAAATTCAGTACTAACATTTAAATCGATCCAGGTTTTACCATAATCGCTCGTTTTATATAGACGCATACTACCTCCAAGCAGATACCCAATAGCAGCATTAACAAAAAAAACTTGAGTGGCAATGCTGGAACCTCCAGAACCCTTAAATACTTTCTTCCAGATTTCTCCACCATTAATTGTCTTGAATACCGAATGATCCTCCCCGCTAATATATATCGTGTCCTTATCTACCAAGGAAATAGAGTTTAAATCCACATCTGTTCCCGATGTTTGAATACTCCAATCAAGCCCTTTGTTTGTTGATTTTAGAATGGTTCCCTTTTTACCAATAGCAATAGCTGTCAAGGAATCGATACATTTCACTTTATTTAAAATATTCCCTGTTGGTATGGGATTCTTCCATTTCCAATCTTGTCCGTTTGCACAAAATACCAATAAGAGTAAGATCAAAGCAACGATTATGTTTTTCATTATGTTTTATATAGTTCTTGAATTTCAGCTAATGTTAAATTTTAGTTTCTATTTTATATCTTTTTATTCATAGTCTATTTAGTAAAACCAAAGATTTTTATTAAAAAAAGCTAAAACTTCACATTAGCAAGAGAAAGTAATTTAGATTTTGTGATATGGAGAATTGCCCTATAACGGTAAATTGTAATAATAGTGTCAGATTGCATGGTAGTTTCCTGTCAAACCGCTACGCTGATTGAGCGGGCTACGAACCTTGCTATTTAGCACTTTCCTTGCCAATACTTATACAAAATATTATGCATAGTTATTAACGAACCCATACAAACACCTTTGCATCCCCTCCTAACTTATAAGGCCATTCGTCACAAGAAGGAGTCAGAGTATCATACAACTCTCTTCTACAAAAGGTTAAGTCAAAATAATATCTTCCTTCATCCTCTCTTGAATGACAAAAGATAGGTACTGAAAGCTCATAATCAACTGGTTTACCATTTTCATATGCTGGTATCCATTTGAGCCCTTGTGCGAGAATATTCCTTTTCACATCATTCATCTTTGGACTTGAAGAGAAATCAATATTAATATCTTCTAGAATTCCTTCTTTGTTTATCTTCAATTTGATTATACTAGTAAAATTATATGAGACATAGGCATTATACTGAATAGCTTTTATTATGCTAGCAAATAAAATATTATAAAATTCTGAATCTCCTGTAACAAATATTGGCTGTGAAATATTTTCTGATCTTGCATGATCAGACACAACAGAATAAACAAAACTAGTAGCATACATATTTGGTTTATCCGTATACATATTTATTCGTTGTTTTAAATAAAACTGCTGATACCTTCTCACTATTCTCTTTGCATTTTTATTAATAAATTCAACTGTATCACGATCATAATTGAATGCATAAATAGAATCCCCTTCTGTATTATAATAAGTCCAAATACCGTATTTTTTATCATTCTTATACTGACCTTTTTTAATCAAAATGTCGCAGTTCCGAGTGCTTTTATAATATTTCTTATAATCTCCTTCTTTAACTTTGCCCACTCCCTTAATTTTCTTTTGATAATAGATTTCTTTCATGCCACCATTGGCATTAATCTTTTTCTTAAGTACCTGAGCATGGCTTAAATTAGGAATTAAAACAGAAAAAAGAAACAAAATAATATTTTTTGCCATATTAAAAAAGTTTAGGGTGTATCTCAAATTATGCATAACAGGCTTGCTAAGTTTCTTGGGCGATTTAAAGTAATAGCCTTATCAATGCGCCAAGTAAGCAAGCCGAATAAATTTACATATTATTTTATTATGGATTGATTGGCTTAATAAATTCAGAAAGCATATAAATAGGAAAGAGGAGAGTTTGGCTTGCTGGTTTCGTTTATTGCACTGAACTATCAATTAGCTCGTCAACGCCCATGATAATTTAGCTTTAGTTACCAACTGTATTATATCTTTTTCAAATCAGATAATATTCCCATTGATAATGAGTTTAACGCTTTCCAATCATCCGTTTCAATGTATTCAATAATGTCTGGAAGAATGTTGTTCGATTTATCTGAACGGAGAATTATCTCAGCCTCGAATTTTTCCAACAATCTTAGTTCATCGGGTTCGAAAGCTTCTATTAATACTTCAGATTCTGGAGTGTAAAGATCATCCCATTGTTCAAATAGTTCCGTTGTAACGCTTATTGATGGAACATTTTCTTGATACTCCAATTGTTCTTCTTTTGAAGACCATAATTTTAGTGCTCCAATAATATTTTCACGTGTCGCTTCAATAAATTCAGAATCATCTATACTATTATCTTCTAGTTCAAACTTTTGATTTGTAATTATCTTATTTCTCAAAGGTCTTTTTTTTATTTTTACACGGTAATAATATATGGGCGCATAAATAAAGTTTAAAAAGAATAATGGAAAAATTGATTTAGAATATCTGTCATATCTGAATAGAAATCTAATACAATAGCACCAATGAAAAAATGCTATTAAATTAAAACATAGATAAATGAATTTATAGATGTTCATTCCTTTATCAAATAGAATGTCAGTTGAATTTGGAATATTTACAATTAGTATCGGCATTCCAATAAAAACAAATGGTATGAATAGTATACTTATCCAATAACCAAAATAGGCTAATCTATCAGGCATTAATGTGCTGTATTTAATATTGTGGTGATGGTCTTGCTAAAATTTGTGGGCGATTTACAACTGTCACCTTATCAATGCCGCTTGTGTTTATTGTTACTTTATCTAGTTGAGCGTTACCGCCCATTAATTTTAACTTTTGTTGTGTCGTCGTTACTTTTGTCTTTTATGTTTTTCTTTAAACAATTCAAGATAATGCCCCAATTCAGGTTCTTCTACGTTCCATAATCCTACTTGAATTTTTTCTTTGCCAATCAGTGTGTCAATCACTAAGTTTGTTACGGAGTTTCTACTGTCATCTTCTTTCCATTCCTTTTGAAAGCTTATTAAAACAATATTGGACCATTCTATTAATTTCTTTTTGTAAATTATTCCTTCGTCATTAAGAGTCAGTATTGGGATTTTCACTCCGGAACTTTGATATAAAAAGAAGCACCCTCCTAAAAACATTGCAATGGGAATTACAGCACGAAACCAATTTTCAATTACTAATTCTATTTTTGATCCTATAAAGATAGAAGCACCTATTCCAATTATACCTAGAATGCCATTAATTAGTTTTGAAGAATAAATATCAATACTGGGTGGTAACTGAGATATGTTTTGAATTGAATTATTTAATTGTCTCCTTGTAATTCGTATATCAAGATGGTTATTCGAAAAATTCAATTTTCTCCCTAGTATTTTGTTATAAAACTCTTTCTGATCTATAACTAACTTCTCAAATACATCTTTATCGTATTGATAGTTAATACATTTATCGACAAAGGTAGGAATGCTTTCATTCAATCCACATACAATTCCAAATCTTGTATTTCTTTGTCTATGTTTGCAGACATTACAAAAGTTTAAGTGTTCATTCATATATTTGCATTCTTTGGTAATGCGACACAACGTATGTGTAAAGTGCACTAATGCACTTTACAACACCAAATGGGGGGGATAAGTTGCATTAATCTACTTTTCGCCTATGAATCTACAAAACAATAATACTTAAATAAAATAAGCATTAGAATATTTTACAGGACATTATAGATTAACAAAATAAAAGATAAAATCATCTTTTAAAACATATGAAGGAATTTGTAATATTGTGGCTAAAGCCTATTTATCAATCTCATGTTATCAGTTGCTTAAAAGCAAGAGCAATAGATACTTTACACTTCTACTTAAATCAGTAAATACTTTGATTTTTTAACAATTGCAGTTTGTTAGTTCTAAGAAGCAACACCTAGCTTAGAAGTGCGGCTAGGTACTTCTGAGCACCGGTTTTGTTGTTTTGAGGTACTCCCCCCTACCTCAAAAGGACAAAACCGAGCCTTTTTATTCCCTCGCCGAGTCTTTTTGCTCCGGTTTGGTACTTCTGAGGTAGCTTCCCCTACCAAAAAGGTGCGAATTGGTACCTTTTTGCTCCGACTTGGTACTTCTGAGGTACCCCCATAGTCTGTTAAACAGAAAACTCTTCAATCGAGGTATTAAGGATTATTCAAGCAATGATTAACTATATTTATTCTTAACTAAAATAATTTTTTGAACATGCTTGTTTAAATAAGCTAAATGATGAAATCGTTTGACGAGAAACAGATAAATCAATCTAAATTCTAAAACTTCTTCATGGTGTTTTTAATTCACTTGTTTTGGTCTATAATTTCTTGTCAAATCAGTATATTTTTCCAACTCCAGATTCTCCCAGCCTTTGTTATGTCCAAGTTCTTGCGCCATTAGTTGAGCCACTTTTGGAGCAACAAGCAATGAAGCTTCCACATCTAAAAACAACAAACGGGTTCTTCGAGCAAGAAAATCTTCAATGTTTCGAGCCATTTCTTTTCTAACTGCCCAAATTACTTCTCCTTCTACATGTGAATAATCAGGATGCAATTTGTTCTTGTAATTTGGCTTTTCATCAAGCAAGTTGATCAAATTAGCAGCTGCTGAACCAAATTGTTCCAAGTCTCCAAAAACCTCAGCATATTGGTGATAACCATAAATCTGCAAATCTTCGGTTAGGCATTTTTTTGAGTCTAAATCACCAATTAAAATAGCCTGATCGACAACATCTTCTGCCATTTTTCGATAGGTAGTCCATTTGCCACCAGCAATAGACAACAAGCCACTTCGGGAAATGTTGATGGTATGTTCTCTAGATATCGCAGCTGTGTTTTGAGTATCTCCCTCCATAACCAATGGGCGAAGTCCCACAAAAATACTTTTAATGTCCTTGGAACTTGGATCATTGGTCAAGTAACGTGCTGCATGTGTCAGCAAAAATTCTATTTCTTCGTCGAGAGCGATTGGTTCTAAAGGGTACTCTTTTACTGGGGTATCTGTAGTTCCCACAATAATTTTATCGTGCCAGGGCACTGCAAACAATACTCGGCCATCATCGGTATGAGGAACCATGATAGCACTGTCTCCAGGTAAAAAACTTTTGTCTAAAACAATATGCACTCCCTGACTGCTAGTCATGATCGGTGTTGCACTTGCATCATCCATTTTGCGAACAGTATCGGTAAATACCCCTGTGGCATTAATAACAAGTTTCGACCTTAGCTTATACATTTTACCCGTTTCCTGATCCTCTACTTCAACACCACTTATTAGATCTTCGTTTTTTAAAATGGATACAACTTTCACGTAATTGGCAATACTTGCCCCTTGTTCATGAGCGGTTTGTGCCAAGTTAATAAGTAAACGAACATCATCAAACTGTCCATCGTGATAAATTACGCCTCCTTTTAAACCATCTGTTTCAACAGTTGGAATTTTTTTTATGGTTTCTTCTTTCGACAAAAACTGAGATGCACCCAGGCCTTCTTTTCCTGCCAATATATCGTACAATTTTAATCCTATTCCATAAAAAGGGCCTTCCCACCAGTCGTAAACTGGGACTACAAACTCTAAATCTTTTACCAGATGCGGTGCATTACGCTTCATGATACCTCTTTCTTTTAAGGCTTCGAGTACCAATGAAATGTTCCCTTGCTGCAAATAACGCACACCTCCATGTGCCAATTTTGTGCTTCTACTTGATGTACCTTTGCCAAAATCGACTTGCTCAACTAGTAAAGTTTTATAACCCCTTGCTGCAGAATCAACGGCTACACCTATACCAGAAGCACCACCTCCAATAATAATTACATCCCAAAGGATTGATGTATCTGCAATAACTGATAATGATTTAGCTCTATCCATAGTTATTAAATTTTTAATCGGTCTTTAACAAATTCCGTTTGCACTTTAATATCTTCAAGCACTTGATCCAATTTATTGACAAGCCTGTTGGCAAAATTTTTCTTTTTCCGAACTATAAAATCGCCTAAAATTTTTGACATCTCTGGAGCTCGCAGGTATCCAAATGATTTGTGCGGATTTTTATTCTTGTTAATTTCATAATCGTTCACAATCATAAAATCGATTGGAGAGATTCCAAGTAAATTCGGACTAAAGTCATCATTGAGTTTATAATTCAAAGCGACCTTATCCTGAATATCAGCAAGATTAAACCAATTATTAAGCACGCCAGGCGGTGTAGCCATATAAGTATGCCCATTGCTGATTTTTCGGTATTCCGATGCGATTTTACTTATGACTACAGGCAAACCTAAAGGAGAACCAATGGTCACCAGAGTATGAATATTTATTTCTGGAATCAAAAACGTGAGCACATCAAATGTAATAATGGATCCCATTGAATGAGCAATTATCATGATCTCACAACCTTCATATTTCTTAAGTACTTCAATGATTCGATTTTGAATTAAATATTTTGCTTTACAAGTTAACTCATCCTCTATCTGACACTCTTCGGTGTAATAAATCTCCAGGTCTTTGAAGTATTTGTGAAGAATAAAATCAGTAATAAAACCATAATTTAAAGTTTTATCCTCGTTCAGAAATATTTTATTTAACTGATTTGATATAAAATCAATTACATCTTGCTGAAAAGAAGTGTCTTCGACTTCAAGTCTCTTAGGAGATTTTTTGTAGGGTTCATCAAGATAATATGGGCTATCGGCATCCTTTTCCCATTTGTTTAGCGGTTTTTCATAAAGTATATCAGCCCAGTAAACAAGTTCAAATTCAGGCAAATCATTTGCAACACCATTGTTACAAAAACCTTCTTTTATGGCATCTTTCCACCATTTTTCAAGAAGATATTTAGGTGGTTTATTTCCAAGACCATGAACACCTATGATTACTTTTTTCATTGTTTTCTCCCTGCTAATTGTTTTGTTATCCATTCGGCTCGGTCAGTTGTAATGGCATCTATTCCATAGTCTAAAACTCTTTCTGCTTCATCTAATTCGTTTACTGTCCATACATAAAAATGAAAACCCTCCTTTTGAAATGCTTTTACAAATGATTTATTAATTATTTTTCCAGCCCAAACATTCACGCCATCGAGCCCATTTTCCTTAATCTTCTTAATAATTGTCTTCGGCCTAATATACAGTAACCAATGCGGTAAATAATAGTCTAAATCGAGCAACCATAAGGTTTTGTATTGTGGAGCTTCCTTTTTCATTAATCCTAACACATCCAAGTGAAAGGATATAATTTCTATTTGATGATTCTTAAGTGCTGAGTTTTCTAATAATTGCACCAAAGGCTTTATTATATTTTTTCCACATTTAATTTCAATTACCAATTTCGCTCCCAAAGGAACCGTTTCAATCACCTCATTTAAGCTTGGAATTTTTTCTCCCTTAAAAGTTATTGCTTTTTTAATGCCCACATCAACTTCCTTCAGCTCCTGCAAACTCGTTTTTTTTACAAATAATTTTCGATCACCAACTCGCCCCGTATGTTTATCGTGAATAACAGCTATTTCATTATCTGCTGTTAAATGAATGTCTATTTCAACTATTCTTGCGCCTCTATCCCATGCCATATTAACGGCCGAAAGAGAATTCTCTGGTGCGTCAAAAGACTCACCTCTATGCGCCACAATTTTATCTAACATATCACTCATTAATTTAAGCTATTTAAATCTACAAACGGTTAATTTTCAACAAAAAAAACTGCACTACATCAAAAAAACTCTAATTATTTTATTGCTTTAGCAAACTATAAAAGAAGCAAGCCTTATAAATTTACATATTTATATTTTCAGTAAAAAAGTTTAATTGCTTTGTAAGGAGTTTTTTGTGCCATAAATTGCAAAAACGAACATCACAAATGAGGATGAGTAACTTTTGTTAGTCGTTCGTAGTTTTTTCCTTCTCTAATTGGCAGGTTTCAATCAATTCTTTCTGAGAAACAAGTTAAGAATCAAAACAGCTCTACAGATTTAGGGCACAAAAAAAGGCACCCTATTGGGCACCTGTAATTATTTCTTTTTTGCTGACTATGCTTAACCAGCTATGTAAACTTTAATTCTTATCTGTTCACTGATCGCTTTACTGTTTACTGAATACTGTTATTTTCCTTCCCACTCTAAATAAAATTGATCTAGGTAAGCCATCATAAAAGCATGACGTTTTTCGGCCATGGCAATTCCTGCTTTGGTGTTCATTCGGTCTTTTAGTAAAAGCAATTTTTCGTAAAAATGATTAACAGTTGGGGCATCGCTGTTTTTGTATTCCTCTTTGGTCATGTTAAGGTTTGGCGGAATTGCTGGATCATAAATTGCTCGGTTTTTATGTCCTCCATAATTAAAGGTTCGGGCAATTCCAATGGCACCAATAGCATCCATTCGATCCGCATCTTGCACCACATCTAATTCTAACGATCTGAATTTCTGAGCTTCTTTCCCGCCCTTAAAAGAGATGTTGTTGATAATCTCTACCACATGCTGTATGGTAGCTTCGTCTACCGAAAGTGAAGAGAGAAATTCTCTGGCTATTCTTGGACCAACTTCTTCATCTCCATTGTGAAACTTTGAGTCAGCAATATCATGCAGTAAAGCACCCAATTCTACAACAAACAAATCGACCTCTTCACTAATGGCTAGTTGTTTAGCCGATTTCCATACCCGATAAATATGAAACCAATCGTGCCCTCCTTCGGCATCAGCAAGGGTTTGTTTTACGAATGTTACGGTTTGATCTATTATGCTTTCTTGCTTCATTCTTGGGGCTATTTTGTTGTGATGTCAGTTCTTTACTTATTTTCTTGCATAAACTAATTGCAAATTCTTCTTCCTGATACATTTCATGCTCGCCATTTTCGATGTAATTGCAATCTAAAGTTAAGCTGGCATGCCAATTTACACTTGGTTTGTATTGATCTTCTTCACCATAAAACAAAGCACATTTACAATCTGGCTTCTCTGTTTCGTAGCGCAAACGAGTTGACGAAATTGCGTATAGTTTTTTAATTGATAGTCCTCGAAATGCAGCTTTCCAAGCAATAACACCTCCAATACTGAATGCCAAAACATTTACGTCTTGTTTTTCTTTTCTAGATAGTTTGCGTGCTGCTCTATCAATTCCACCATTCACAAATTGCGCGTGAATGCCATTTTTTGAATTATCCGATAAATCTAAATCCACTAGCTTGCGGGAATCGTAAAATTCCAGTTCAAAGTACGGCTCTAATTGCTTCTGGTAGGTAATCATCCATTCAGCATCTTCAAGGCCCCACAAATCAGATAGTATGATTAATCGTTGTTTCAATTCGAAGATTTTATTTCCGTTTCGAATATAGCGATTTTGTGAAACGGTTTGGAATTTATTCGTCAAAATATAGCAAGGCTTGCTCATTTTTATTTCTTGATTTTCAAGCTAGCTAACACTTTATCAAGAGTATTGTTAAAAACACAAGAGATATCATGAAGAGTTTATTTGTAAACATGCACCCCTCTGTTCTTCGAACATCTCCCTTTAAAATGGGAGAATTCACGACTTTAACTTTTGCACATACTTTCATATTCAATCTCTCCCTTGAAAGGGTACCGTAGCGAAGCAGAGCTCGTGAACACACTTGGAAAAAAAAGTAAAAGTGAACAAAGTACCGACAGGTGAAAGGGTGCTAACTCTTAAAATCATCTCTTTTACACATCTTATTGCACTTGATTTGCTCTGATTTTGGAGATGCGTTCTCTTCTTCTTCAGGAGAAGGATAGGATGAGGTATCTGAATAAAAAAATCCCAATGGAACAATTTGATTCATTGGGATTTCATTTGAATTATATATTCTACCGAAATATCAAATCGGTCATTATTCATATCATGGTTTCACAGTAAAAACCTCTATGGAATTCATATTACCACCACCTTGATTGGGGCTACCTGCAGCAAAATAGATTTTGTTATTGTAAAAAATCGCATTGCTTCCATGTCTCCCAATTTTTAATGGAGCCAGAAGCTTCCACTCTCTGGTTTCTAAATCAAGACATTGAGTTTCGGCGTAAGCCTTTCGACTCATTCCTTCACCACCCATGTAAACAATATTATTGCCAATGGCTGCAATTCCACCTGCTGCTGTTGGTACAGGAAGTGTACTTTTATGTGTGAACCATTTTCCTAATTTAAAATCATATTCATCAACAAAAGGAATTGTTGCCGAGAAAAATGCACCAAAATTGTCTTTGTAATGCACACTGGTATTTCTTCCTCCTATGCAATACAGCTTATCGTTCACCACAATAGCCGAGAAATGATCTCGAACATGAGGCGCTTTTGTCAGGCTCTCCCAATTGTTGGTCTTCAAATTAAAACAATCAAATCGATTGGATACACCACTAGTGTGACCATATTCGATTCCACATACCATGTAAATTTTATTGTCACGAATAGCAGCACCTGCTCCTCCTCTTCGCATTTCCATAGGTACTTCAGGTCCTTTCGTCCACTTGTCTTTATCAGGATAATAAATCCAAATATTTTCTGCGGGTAACTCCTTTGGATAAGGTCCAGTCATTGCCCCTACCAGATAAATGGCATCTTCATGAACAATTGCCTGAAAATGATGCAGCTCCAATGGTGTTTTGCCTTTGGTTTCCCACGTATTCGTTTTCGGATCAAAGACATTTACTGGCTTTATTCCACGGCCTCCAATCAAATAAAATTTATCTTGAAATTCGACAAAAGCATTCTCATGACGTCCAACTACATCTCCACTGGTTTCTACCAGTTCCCATCGGGAATCTTGTAAATTTTGTGCATTTGTTGTTATCGCAATTGCCAACAACACTAATGCGAGGTATATTCTTTTCAACATTTTCTAATTCTAAGAAGTAACTATTATTTTCCTGATCAACTTATTTTGGGCATTGTTTGGAATCGTAAACTGGCGACATCAAATTCTCCTTAGCCTGATATTTACTTTCAGCAGCCCAAGCAAATCCTCTTTTCAATAGCGTCCATACCGACGGATTGTCAAAATCCTTAGGCTCATGACCTATCGACAAATTGTACACTCGGCCTTTTCCATAATACTTTTTCCAAACAACAGGTATCACAGCACCTTCTATCCAAGCATTGTGCTCTCCACTAAATGTTGTAGTTGCCAATACCTTTACATTAGGATCTACCAACATGTAGTATTGTTCTGTGTTCATCACATCAAAATCGCTTAAACCTTCGGTAATTGGATCTTTTGTATCGCAAATGTTTACATCGTAGTTAATTTTGCCACCAGGATGCGCGGCCCATTGTCCGCCAAC
This sequence comes from Labilibaculum sp. DW002, assembly GCF_029029525.1. Lineage (NCBI taxonomy): Bacteria > Pseudomonadati > Bacteroidota > Bacteroidia > Marinilabiliales > Marinifilaceae > Paralabilibaculum > Paralabilibaculum antarcticum. The sequence continues at coordinate 1,244,670 of NZ_JAKJSC010000001.1, forward strand.
CATATACAAATACTCCGAATTATCGCGAAAAGAATCGCCAATACCTCCATGGCAACCGGCTAAACCTGTTCCATTTTTTACGGCAGTAAGTAAACCATTGGCTTGTTCTTTCGAAATTTTGCCCATGGTCCACGATTGGATCACCAAGTCGGTTTCTGCCATTAACTTTTCATCAGTATAAGAATCCAATGATTCACTTGTGGTGATAATAGCTCCCTCTTCCTTTAGCCAAGGAGTAATTCTTTCGACAAAAGCCTGCGGATTATGTCCTTTCCAACCGCCATATACAATTAGTACATTTTTGCCTTTTAAATTGGGCACTTCATTCGTAGGATTATTCTGTGCAAAACCAGATAAATTAGTCATAAAACAACAGGCAATTAATAGGGTAAATCGAATTTTTTTAAACATTACTTTCATTCGCTTTAATTAATACTATTTGGCTGGTGGGCTAAATAATTTTATAAAAATAAGAAATATTCGTTTGAATAAACGACTTCGTTTAAATCCCTAATATTTCACGATTCATCTTTTCATCGGTTCCCGCATTTGCAAAATCATCGAATGCTCTTTCCGGCTTTCTTATCATGTGTTTGTTTACAAAATCGACACCTTCTTTTGCTCCATCTACAGCATTTTTCATGCAACATTCCCATTCTACAACAGCCCAACCTTCAAAGTCGTACTGTGTTAATTTGCTAAAAATGGCTGAAAAATCGATCTGACCATCACCCAAAGATCTAAAGCGTCCCGCTCGTTCTTCCCAAGATAAATAACCACCATAAACCCCACCTTTTCCGCTTGGGTTAAACTCAGCATCTTTCACATGAAACATTTTAATGCGCTCATGATAGAAATCGATAAAATCGAGGTAATTCATTTGCTGCAAAATAAAATGACTCGGATCGTACAAAATGTTTGCACGCTTGTGATTGTTAGTTACTTCCAAGAAACGCTCGAAAGTGTGTCCATCATGCAAATCTTCACCGGGATGAAGCTCAAAACAAACATCAACATTGTATTTATCGAACTCATTCAAAATGGGAACCCATCTATCAGCTAACTCCTTAAAACCCGCCTCTACCAATCCGGCCGGGCGCTGCGGCCATGGATACATATAAGGCCAAAGCAATGATCCTGAAAAAGAAACATGCTCTGTAATTCCCAAATTAGCACTTGCCTTTGCCGAAAGCATTAGCTGCTTAATTGCCCATTCGCTTCTCGCTTTTGAGTTGTTATGAACTTCGGGAGGTGCAAAACCATCGTACATTTGATCGTAGGCTGGATGCGTAGCGATCAATTGCCCTTGCAAATGAGTAGACAATTCGGTGATTTCAACACCTGCTTCATTGGCAATTCCTTTCAATTCTTCAGCATAGGTTTTGCTGTTGGCTAATTTCTCCAGATCAACACATCTGTTGTCCCAAGTTGGAATTTGTACTCCTTTATACCCATATGCAGCCATTTGTTCACAAGCCGATTTAAAAGTATCAAAGGGTGGATTGTCATCCATAAATTGAGCCAAAAATATTGCGGGTCCTTTCATTGTTTCTTTGGGTTTAGAATATTTAATCTGCTAGTTTGATCCATTTCTGCTCACTATTTCCCGATTCTACTGCACGGGTAATGAATCGCATTCCGCGAACACCATCTTCAATTGTAGGAAAATCATGAGTCTCAGCAAGAACAAGTCGTTCCGAAGAATCTGCCTTTATTCGAAATGCAAAATTCCGATAAATGTTCGCAAATGCTTCTAGATATCCTTCAGGATGTCCGGCAGGAATTCGGGTATGTGCCTGCGTTATTTCAAACAAATCACCTACTCCTGTTCGTAGTACTTGTAGCGGCTTATCAAGCTGTCTGTAGCGCAAACTATTTGGTTCTTGCTGATGCCATTCCAAACCACCTTTCTCACCATAAATTCTAATGCTCAAACCATTTTCTTCTCCTACACTAATCTGGCTGCAATGCAATATCCCCTTCGCTCCTTTGTTAAAGCGGAGTAAAACATTGGCATCGTCATCGAGTAATCTTCCTTCCACAAAAATATTAATGTCTGCACAAATCTCCGAGATCTCTTGCGAGCTAATGTATTCAGCCAAATTAGCAGCATGTGTTCCAATGTCTCCCAACGATCCTCCAATTCCCGAACGAGTAGGATCGGATCTCCATGCAGCCTGTTTCTGCCCAGTTAATTCCAATGGTGTTGCCAACCATCCTTGTGGATATTCAACAACTACTTTACGGATTTTCCCAAGCAAATTCGTTTTCACCATCTCTCGGGCTTGCTTTACCATCGGGTAAGCAGTGTAGTTATGAGTCAAAGCGAAAATTAAACCTGTTTGCTCAACAATCCTGGCCAATTCCTCAGCCTCTTCCAAAGAAAAACAAACTGGCTTATCGCAAATTACATGAAAACCATTCTCCAAAGCCATTTTTGCAGGCGCAAAATGCATGTGATTGGGAGTTACAATGGATACAAAATCCATTCTTATCTCCTTGCTCAATTCTTTTTCTTTGCGGATCATCTCCTCAAAACTGCCATAAATCCGATTTTCGGGCAAATACAATTTCTTTCCTGATGCAAATGATTTTTCGGGAGAGCTACTAAAAGCTCCACAAACTAAATCTATTTCATTATCGAGAGCTGCAGCCATTCGATGAACACCACCAATAAAGGCTCCTTGTCCACCGCCAACCATGCCCATCCTTAATTTCCTATTCATAATGGAGTCAAATAATTCGAGTGCGGTTTATAATCCTGCTTCTTTCTTGAAATTTTTAGGGAACCTTTTTATCGATTTAATCTGAACATCCTTATAGTAAGCTTCTGCACCTTCGCATTGCAACTGAATTTTTCCTTTTGTAAGCGGAAGTTCCTTGCCATCAATCTCTTTTCTGGTATTCAATACGACCATAACTACCTTACCATTTACGATGTGTAAACTTTGATTTTTATAACAGATTACCTCGATGGTATTCCACTCTCCATTTGGCTTCTCGTTTGACTTATTGATGTGGCAATAACCAGGATTTCCCTTCCCACCATAATTAAGTAATGCATCATCTTCACCTGTTACCTTATAAAGGTTTTTACCAATTTTAGATGAACGCACCTGTGCTCTTGCATGTACTAATGAAACAAAGTCTCCCATGTCATCTTCTTGAATCTGGCATTCCAAACTCGACATCCAAACATTCCAAAAGGCACCATGCTTTCCATGACAATGGTATAAAATCCCATTATCTCTTTTTGCGTTTAATCTTGGTTCCCATTTTTTCTCTCCCCACTTAAACTGAGCCTTTAAATGATAGTTCTCGAACTCCTGTAAAGAGGTTAATCCTGCATAAATCTCACCAGTCACCTTTAAAATAATCTCACCATTTTCTTCAATCGTCGACATCACCTTTTTAGGATCATTATTTAATCCCATTGGTGTTCCCTTATGCACGTTCGCACTCTTGTGATCGTAATCAATATCAACGGAAGTGTGAGGAACACCAATAAAAACCTCAAAATTTGTTAAGTTCTTGTCAAGCAGATTCTGCCATTTTTTAGAAATTTCAAAATCATTCGTTGGCGCTTTCTGAGCAAATGATACCGTAAACAGGCTTACAAATAGGAATGTGAAAAATGTTTTCATCGTAAATTATTGAGTTAATTTTGTAAATATGTCTTCTTAAATTCTTGTTCGAATTCATTCACCTTCATTTATTTCATTTATCTGCAAGGAATTAGACAAGTCCAATTCAGCGTGATAAACTACTGAATGATAATAAGCTTAAATCTAAATGAGAGTTTCTCAAAATTATTAACTTTGTTCGAATTAGCGGTTTAAAATCACTCACTGAAAATATTTAAACAAATGATCATTCAGCCATTCAAAGAAGAAGACAAAATATACTATGCCGATACATGTCAGAGCTTGGTTGGTGCTGGTGATCGTGGTAAAATAAAATACAATGCGCTTTCGCGATTTACTTATCCAGGCAAACGATTAACCGACGAAACAACAGGATTGAATTCTGTGGGTTACTGGGATGGTGCTTCGGAGCAAGATTGGGGATTGGATTGGCACCGAAACGAAGGAATCGAAATCCACTTTCTGGAAAGTGGTAACATGCCTTATCTTTTAAAGGATTCTGAACTTCACTTACAAGCTAATGACATGACCATTACTCGTCCCTGGCAATCGCATAAGGTTGGCAACCCTGAAGTAGGCATAGGGAAAATGTACTGGTTGATATTGGATGTTGGGGTAAGAAAACCACATATGGATTGGATTTGGCCCGATTGGATTATCTTATCGGATACAGATTTGGAACGTTTAACTCTATTTTTAAGACAAAACGAACAAGCCTATTGGAAAGGCAACAAACGAATAAGAGACTGCTTTCAGAAATTAGGAGAATTGATCGATTCAGATGTTGAGGGAAGCAATTCTTCAAAACTACGCTTTCGTGTAAACGAGTTGTTTCTTCTGATATTGGATTTATTCGATCAGGGTGGTGTAAAACTAAATCCGCACTTAACCGACAGCCATCGAAGTGTCGAATTGTTCATTAGCGAACTTTCCGAAACCTTGCAAGATCCGTGGACAACTGAAGAAATGGCAAAGGCCAGCGGCCTGGGCATTACAAGATTCACCTATATTTTTAAGCAAATTACGAATCAAACACCCATGCAATATTTGAATCGTATTCGTCTGGAAATGGCCAAACAGATTCTAATTTCGAAGCCTGACAAAAGCATTGCCGACATTAGTTTTTCCTGCGGTTTTTCGTCGAGTCAGTATTTTGCAACCAGCTTTAAAAAACACTTGCAAACCACTCCTAATGAATATCGATTAGCTGCACAAGCCTAATCATCGAAGTCAGAATTCATGCTAGAGAAAAAACAAGCGAACATAGATACCAATCAACAAAATCAGTTTGTTCTAAAAGCAGAAATTGAATCTTTGCAGAAGGAACTAGAATTAATTGAGCAGGAAACGAATGCATTTGAAGCTTTGCTTCGCTCTAAATTGGCCGAAGAATTAATTGAAGTTCAAGAACTAAGAATCCTTTACAAAAAGAGGAAACAGCTTAAAAAAGAAAAAAGACTGGAGCAAAAACGCAGGGGCAAAAATTACAAGGAACCTGTTGGAATAAAACTTGCTTGCAACAAACAAGATTCCACTCAAAACCCTGAAAATCAAAAAGAAATTAAACGTTTGTATCGAGAAGCGATGTTGCATGTTCATCCTGACAAATTCTCTATGGATGAAGAAAAAATTGATTTGGCAACGGAAGTTACTAGCAAATTGATCAACACTTACCAAGCTGGGAATTTACTTGAATTGAAATTGCTTCACAGACACATTACCAGCGGTAATGCAATGAACCAAACGCAAGAAACTACTACAACATCAAAAACATCAACATCAGACCTCTACCTAAAAAGAGAAAAGGAAAAATTGGAAGCCTTACTGTTTGCAGCCAAGAGCAAACACACCTACAAAGTGCTTACAGGCTATCCAAATCCTAACACTTTCATTGATGAATTGAAGATTTTCTATGCCGATAAAATTGCCAAATTAAGGAAACGTACCAGAAGAGGATAATTTAAAATCTTAATTATTAATAATTGTCGTAGTTGTTAACATCATAACAATTACCATCATTAAAGCATCATGAATTTCTTGTACTGCTTTCCCTACCTCCGAACTTAGTTTTGCATTTTCAATAATTGCTTTGATTTTCTTTTCGTATTCCTTGGCTCCCTCTTTGCCAAAAACTTCCTTATTCAAAGAACACATATCAATTAAGCTAATCAACATACTTTCCTTCAAGTCCAACTTACGATCATTTAAAAGAATATCATTTAGACGTTTTCTTAGTTCGTTTTCGGGCTTTGCATTTATGGTTGGATACTTGTCATTTGAAAAGACCCAAAGAATCTTTTCTTCTTTTTTGCGCAGAATACCATCGCCAATCAGCTTTTTAACAGTCTCTTCTTGAACAAAAGAAAGCTTATCTCCAATTATCTGAACCCACGACTGTATATCTCTCTTTTTCTTCGAGTTTCGAATCTGATCCATGAAATGATCAAGCAATAAATCTCCACAAGTTTTATGCGAATTCACTTCTATCTTCTTCTCCCTAATCTCAATCTTATTTTGCAAAGAAAGCTCCAAAATAATAGCTCCTGCTAAGCCATATGCAAATGAAAAAGAATCGGCAACAAAATTTCCCTTTTCATCATCTAATGCAAGAAGGGTTAATTGATCAACTAAATTTAAATTCATTGTATATCCTGTTTATAAATTGGAATCAATTTACTAATAAATAGGCACAAAAAATCCCAATAGAATTAGAATATTCTATTGGGATTTTTTAAAAGCTCTGGAATTAATCCAAAATCAATTCATTAATAGCCCACACCTGCAGCCATAATATTGTTAGGGTCAAAGGCATGGCATGGTGTTACACCGTGAACCATATCACATTTTGGGCAATGTCCTTCGAATTCTTCCATAGTAAAAGTTTCCTTGCAACCATGACATTCGATATCTAATGGCATTGGCATTAATTGCTGAGCAAATCCCATCATTCTTACCTTATCAACTACTTGTTGTCCATTCTCGAAACTTCCTGCGCATCCGTCGTGCATAATTTTATCCTCCTTTTAATTAGATTTTAAATTGGAAATCTTAGAACTTATCCCATTTCAAAACCTGATTTTATAATTTGTATTATTTTCTAATAAAAACACCCCTCTGACTATCGCCATCTCCCCTCAAAAAGGGAGAACTCTTATACTATCATCTGTTTCTTAAATAAGAAGCAAATGCCATGATATTTTTAATTAATAATTCATCATTTATAATTAAAAGCCAATATCTTCTTTCTGAATAATTTCTCCTTGACGTAATCTTGTTCTCATATTTTGAACCACGGCATCCATTCTTTCAAGATCACTCAATAAATTTTGCTCCTCATCACTAGTTTCAATCACTTTATGAATACCGCCATTTTTAATTACGATACGCTTATCACCCATAAGAGCAAGAATAGGATCGTGAGTTGCCATCAGAACAATCTTTTCTTCGCCGACTAATAAATCCAAAGCACGTTTTCTATCAATACCGGCATTCTCAATCTCATCAATTAAAATAATTGGCGACTTACTTAAAATTGCGGTATCTGCAATCATTAAAGCTCGCGATTGACCACCACTCAAACTCGTAATAGGCGTTGTTAATTCGAACTTCTCTCCTGCCAAATCATTGGCTTGTGCAAAAATCTTATTTATGACACCTTCAACATCTTCAACCAAACGAGACTGTGCATGTAGTTCAATAAACTCATAAACCGTTAAGTCCATTACAAAGTTCATATTTTGCGATAGCTGAGCAACAAGTTTATTACCTGAATTTAATCGCCACTTAGAATCACCTACTTCCCCATTAACAAGTACAGAACGAGAAGTTGGTGTATCTTTTTGTGCTACCCATTCAATATCTGCCAATAAACGACTTTTTCCGGAACCAGTAGGACCTACAATACATACAATCTCACTCTTATTTATCTTTAACTCTTCAAATTTTTCAACCTCACCAGATTTATTCGTTCCAGGTAATAATGTGATTGAATGAACACCATCATCCTCATCTTCTCCTAAGAACTCCAACATCTGAGTAATGTAAGTGGTCATCGATGCCATCAACTGGTCTTTATCAATGGCTCTGTTCTCGGCTTCTTCCTCATCATCTAAAAACTTCAGATAATCGATTAATTTCTCATCAATCTGACCATTAACCTGTAAGGTATTCTCCTCAAAAAAACCAGGAAGAAAAGGATATTGCTCGAATAATTCGGCGATTGTTTTTTGTTGTATATCTTGAACTGTGATCATGTCGTGTTTGTTTTTAGCTTTTACTAGTCTACTTTTCGTCCTTCTTATCACTCATGTCAATCTTTCGAACATTACCCATTTGGTAAGATTCACCAATTCGGGTTTCACCCAAACAATATGAGCAAAGAGCCGATGGCATTGAAAATCTCAACTTCTCACCAACAAGTGTTTTCACTTCAACTTTATCATCATATAAAAGAGTACTTAACTCATAAGCTCCCTGCCCCGTTAAACCATTTACGTGCATAATCGTCGCTCCTGGATTCACCGTATTTACTCTTGAAGCAAACACTTCACGCTCAGCCTGAGAAACGATATCGCCTTTTGTGATGATAACAATATCAGCCGTTTTTAGCATGGGTCCAATCTTCTTTGGCGTATTAATACCACTTAAATTATCTATTACACAAACAGCAGTAACAGTTTTGATGTATGGAGAACAACGGTTACACAAACCTGCCGATTCTGTAATTAACAAATCCAATCCCTCTTTCAATCCCCACTGTGTTACTTCCTCAATATTACTTACAAAATAATGATCCGGACAAAGCGAACCCGAAAGTCCTTTCTTAACTTTTACTCCTGCTTTTTCGTATAGTATATCGTCATCGGTATACAAACAGTCGAATTTGACAACTCCAACCTTTAAACCACGCTTTTGAACGGAGTCAATAGTCTTTAAAATAACGGCTGTTTTTCCTGATGAAGGAGGTCCTGATACTGTAACTAAATTCATATCTGGTGCTGTTTAAGTATTCAATTTTTTTTACTGATTTTACGATTATTAATCGTTGCTTGGTGTATAATTCAAAGGTCCTAAATTTGCAAACGATTCATCCTGTATGGATTTCTTAAAGATAGCTTCACATTTTGTAATTAACGAACCAATATCGTTACTATTGATATAATCCCAACCCAACCACATAAACTTATTCTTTTCTGGAAGTCTGTTATCGACTTCAGGATTTATACTAGGGAATAAACCTTGATGTGAAAGAATTTCACCAACACCTTTTGATGCAAAGAAATCAATAACATCCTGAGTTTTATCCAATTTATCTTTCTTTGTTAGCATGAAAATAGGACTAATAATAGCTCCATCTTCTGGCCAAACCGCAACCATACTACCACCCTCTTTCACCATTTTAGTAAAGAAATAAGGCATAATAGTAATGGCTGGTCTATCCTTTTTCTTCGTATGTGATTTCACCATTTGCGATGGGTGCATACTTTCCAAAAGACATTCTCCTAAGCCTTTAACACCTTCTTCACCATAAGCTTTATAGATATGTAACAACATAGAGTTGAACAAATCAAAGTCACTAATTGGAAGGCTCACACTATTTTTAAATTCAGGCTTGAATAAATCTGCCCAAGTACGAGGTACTTCTCTATCTCCTAATTCATCCTTATTTACAAGAAATACAGCTGGCACAACACCAATCATTGAATAGTGTCCTTCAGGATCTTTTAAACATATATCTTCGTTATCAAAATCTTTATTCAAACGCTCAAATCCAGTGCTATCAGCAAATACATCACGCTTCTTAAATTTACCCATCAGCTTCTCGTCAAAAAACAAATCGAAACCTGCAGAGATAAAGATATCAGCTAATTTATCTGGGTTATCTTCGTTAATAACATCTCCCATCAACCAATCTAGCCCCATTGAAGCTGCCTTCAAATCATAAACAATCTCTCTATCGTTAGCTTTCTTGTAATCTTCAATAAAAGCATCAATTCCTTCAACCAGTGGCACACGAACAGGACATGGCAACAACCCCTGAACATGAACAGCATCCTCATCAGTACTCGTTTCTTTCTGATTTAAATCTGCATCAATTTGGTTTCTTGTCAAGTCAATACCTTCAACTAATAAAGATGCAAATGCGTCGACATTTAATTTTTTCATCTTTAAAGCCATATCGAGAGTCAAAGACTTACCGAAAAGTTCTCTTTTCTTAGGATCTTCCAACTGCTTGAATCCGTTTGAGACAAAAATCTTAATTGTTTCAGGGAAACGTGTGCAAATATCAAGTAAACTATCGGTATTTTTAAAATATTGATTCTCCATATCGAAAAAGATTTTTAATGATTTCTTGATACAAATGTAGATCTAGCAAGAGAAAAAAACTGTAACCGATGTTACACATCTAAAAAATACTTGCCCTGAATCAAAACAAAAGAGGATTAATTCACGTAAAATATCGGACTAATAGATGTATTTTGATGATCAATACACCTTAACCCCTGACTAAATGCCCATTTTCGGAGTTTTAAGAGTACGTTGAATTTTGATAAAAATGATTCTTTTACTCCGAATAACACCACAAAAAAGAGCTCATGAGCAGAAAAAAGAACATTTTCGAATTTATCAGGAAGCAATTAAGTTTGTTCTTCGTGCTTCTAAGTGTTGCATTTTCAAGCTATTCACAGCAAGATACAGTTCGTATTGACTCCGACTATCAAATCATGTATTGCTCTGCGAATAATGGAGAAATCTTACCAATGCAAGAAGTTCAATTGTTATTGGAAGGTCCGAAAGATAAAAAGTGGTATGTAAGCTTTTCTGTTAACAATAGTCCTGCAATAATTTTAAATGGCAATATCGGAATTCACTTTATGAACTTCTACATGTCTCTGTTTTTCAGAAACACTTCCGATCAAATTAAAAACTACCATATAGAACTAAAAAAAGCATGGCTAGCAGATTTCACTCCTATTGTTATTCCAGAAGATTCCAAATCGGCTACCATACAGGTAATGCCTTTAGCAAAGCCTGAAATCAATGACTATTTCCCAAAAGCTAAAACCAACTCTACTCAAAACTATTCTGCTCAAATAAGTAAAAATTCTTCCTACGAAATTTGGGTTCCGGATGGAGCCAGTTTAATCGAGCATAAAAGTACAATAAAGGATAAAAAACAAGAGCTCGATGTGAAAATTAAATGGCCGAAGAATGCAACTAACAACTACTTTAAATTAATTGAAACAGATGCCTTTGGTTGCAATAGCGATACCATTTTTGCTGGAATGGAAGTGGTAAAAAGCTTTACCATCGATCTGGGTGAAAACAAAAATATTTGTGAAGGTGATAGTATTGTCTTATCGCCCGAAATAGATTTGCCCTCGGATTATTCTTATTTGTGGAGTACGGGAGAAGTTACAAAAGACATTACCGTAAGCAAAAATGGCAACTACCATGTTTCCGTTACAGACTTAACCGACAATCAAGAAATTAAAGCCGATATCGATATTGTTGTTCATGAAAAGCCCTCGATTAAGATTGAAGATCGAATAATAATAGATGATAATAATCCGTTGTTCACACTTACGGATGAAGCAAGCTCTTATTTATGGTCTAATGGTTCTACAGATTCAGAAATAAAAATCACAGAATCGGGCAGCTATTCAATTCGTGTGGAATCATCTCATGGATGTGCAAATTCCAAGAGTTTCTATGCAAAAATGGAATCGGATCTTTTCAATATCCATTTGCCAGAGCTTATTCACATGTGTGGGAATGAGAAATTAAATTTAGAACCCAATCTAAACATCAATCAAGAGTATCAGTTTGAGTGGAGTAATGGATCTACTGATAGTGTGATAAACATAGATGAAGCTGGAGAATATTGGGTGAAGATTACCGATCCCGATGGATTTCAAAAAACAGGAGAAACAGAAGTAGACTATCACCCAAATCCAATTATCGATTTAGGTTCTGACCGCGTTCTTTGGGATCAAGATTCAATCTTGTTAGATGCTGGAAACGAAGGTTCAGACTTTATTTGGAATACAGGAGAAACAAGCCAAACCATCACGGCTAAAAGTGGCGGTGTTTTCATGGTTGAAGTTTCCGATCAATATGCTTGCTCAAACAAAGATACCTTATACATCGATCATCGAAAAGGTGAAAAGTTTGGTGTTTTCCTTGGCGATGATCAAATCATCTGCTCTGGAGATTCCGTTTATGTTAGTCCTCAGTTGGAAGGAAATCCAAGTTTGCCTTTGGAATACAAATGGCTTGGCTTAAATAAAAATACGGCCGAAGTCTATTTAAAAAATAAAGGCCATTACTGCTTAGAAATTATCGATGCAAACGGCAATGTTGAGTCAGACTGTATCGAAATCACGATGCTATCAACGCCCGAGATTAACTTGGGACAAGATTTAGTAAGTTATCCAAACCAAAAAATTCAATTAGACGCAGGAACTCCGAATTGCTTTTACAAATGGAGTACGGGAGAAATTACTCAAAAAATAACACTTAGCACTGAAGGTCGGTTCTGGGTTGAAGTAACTACTGATCAAAACTGCACCTCTAGCGATACAATTGATATAGGATTTATTGAAAACTATCCATTTGTAGGTTTGCCTAAGGCATTTACCCCAAATGGTGATGGTCACAACGACAAACTATTTATTAGAGGTGGTGATGTAAAGGAAGCAAGCCTTGTTATTTATAATCGCTTAGGACATAAATTATTCGAAACAAGCAATATTAATACAGGCTGGGATGGTTTTTTCAAAGGTCAACTTCAAGATATTGACGTTTACGTTTATGTATTAGAAGTAACATTTTTAGATGGTAAGCATGTTGTTAAAAAAGGCAATGTTGCACTTCTAAGGTAATATCTAAATCAAACTCATAAAAATTCGATATAAGTTATGTAAATTTAGGCTTGATAAATAATCATCAATCCTATTACTATGCTCGTTGCAAAAAATCTAAGTAAGTCTTACAATGATGTAAAGGCGCTTTCAAATGTTTCTCTCTCCATAAAAGAAGGGGAATTATATGGCCTATTAGGCCCAAATGGTGCAGGAAAAACAACTACAATAAGTATTTTAAGTTCCCTCCTCAAACCTGATGGTGGAGAAGTTCTTTATCAAGATAAATCCTTGTATAAGAATACTTCTGAGTGCAAAAAAATAATTGGTGTAGTTCCTCAAGAAATTGCTCTTTACGAAGATCTTACAGCTATCGAGAATTTAAAATTTTGGGGCACTTTATATGGAATCAAAGGCAAGCAATTGCAAAGCAAAACGGATGAATTGCTTGAATTCCTGGGCTTGGCTGATCGGAAAAATCACAAAATAAAAACCTATTCGGGCGGAATGAAGAGAAGAATTAACATTGCCGCTGCACTTCTTCACGATCCCAAAATTGTTTTCATGGATGAGCCAACGGTAGGTATTGATCCACAAAGTAGAAACTTAATCTTTGAGGTTATAGAAGAATTGCATTCTCGCGGTCTTACCATGATTTACACCACTCATTATATGGAAGAAGCAGAACGCTTATGCGATCGAATAGGAATCATTGATGAAGGTAGAATCATAACCGAAGGTAGTCTTGACGAACTAAAAAAAGCCTCATCTGTTAAAGAAGAAATTCAAGTAAAGTTCACCAATCCACAAAAAACAGATTTGGTTAGTATGAACAATCATTTTAATGGTCAACTTTCTATTCAGGATAATCAAATGATACTTTCAACATCAAAAACCAATACTGATTTACCTGAATTAATTCAATTGTGTACCAACGCGAATTTACAACTGGAAAAACTGGATGTTAGAAGTCTTAGTCTAGAAAGTATTTTTCTGGAACTAACTGGAAAATCTTTACGAGATTAATCCATTCCAATTGTAAGTTTTATATCATTTTTCCAACCCGTTTTTAATCCTACAATATCATGTTCAATTTAGCATTAAAAGATATACAACAATACTTCAAGGATAAAACAGCAGTCTTCCTCTCACTACTATTGCCTATAGCACTAATGACAATTTTTGCTTTAATGTATGGCGGAATCGGAGGTTCTAAAGAATCTAAACCAATCACTCTTCTTTTTACCGATCAGGATAATACTGAGATTTCAAAAGAAGTTTACACCACTCTTAATAAAGAAGATGGATTAAATTTAATCGCTAAAACTTTACCTGAAGCTGAAATGCTTGTGAAAAAAGGTAAAAACAGTGCCGTATTAGTTCTTTACAAAGGATTTCAAGATTCGGTTGAAGCAGGAAACAAAGCCCCTATGGAACTTTTCTATGATGAAGCCAAGGAAATTGAAGTTGGATTGCTTCAACAGGCTTTATGGTCCAATCTGTTTGGTATTACCATGAAGAGAAGTATGAAAGGTAAAGTCAATTCTTTCATTAAAGAGAAAAACCCTAAGCTTTCCGATTCTGAAATTATAGATATCCAAGAACAAGTGGCAAGTCAATTCGGAGAGTTTGAAGCTTCTGATGACTCTACTGAATTAGAAGAAAATTCTAATTTACCGATGACAGCATTAATTGGAGAAGAAAAAAATGGGAACCTAGGCTTGGTTCAAGCCATTGCAGGTATGGCTATAATGATGTTACTTTTTAGTGTATCTGCTAGCGGAGCATCTCTATTGAAGGAGAAAGAAGAAGGAACTTTACGTCGTTTACTTGTTGCACCTATCTCTCCTCAGAGTATATTGTATGGTAAAATGCTTTCAACACTATTCCTTGCTATTCTACAGCTTACGGTTATGTTTCTGTATTCGTGGTTAGCTCTTGGCTTAGATATTTTCATCAACTTACCAGCTTTGATTCTTATGATTTTATCATCGGCAATAGCCTGTAGTAGCTTTGGAATTTTTATGGCTTCTGTTTGTAAAAGTCGCAAGCAGGTTGAAAGCCTATCAACACTCATCATTCTGGTTATATCTGCCTTAGGTGGAAGTATGATGCCAATGTTCTTTATGCCTGCTATTATGCAAAAAATTGCCGTTATATCAGTAAACTATTGGGCCATGGATGGTTTCTTCGATATTTTCTGGAGGCAACTTCCAATCTCCGAAATCTATCCAAAAATGTTAGTTTTATTAGGAATAGGAGCTCTATTAACTACAATTTCTGTTATTAGTTTTAAAAGAAACTTATTAAAAATGGTGTAAGAAAGTTTAGGAGGTATTCGTTATTAAGACAAATACCTCTTTTATTCCTTGCAAAATTCAAGGAAACTCGTAATCTTGCAATGCTTTTTAAACGGAATACTACAAAATGCTATATCAACAACTTTCGCAATCGCCTGTATTTAGAGGAATTTCTCCTGAGGATTTGGAAGAACTCTTGAGTAATGCTCAATTTCAAATTAAAAAATATACCAAAGGAGACATGATTGCTTTTCGTGAAGATCGCTGCGAAAACTTAATGATCGTTTTAAAAGGTAGTGTTAAGGGGGAAATGCTAGATCCATCAGGTAAAAGCATTAAGATTGAAGACATTATGGCACCCTATCCTATTGCTTCAGCGTTTTTATTTGGGCAACGGAATCAATTTCCAGTTAATGTTACTGCAAACGACGAAGTCGAAATTTTCTCTCTTGCAAAAGCATCAGTAATTGATCTTTTCATGGAAAATAAAGTTTTTCTTACCAATTACCTTAATTCAATATCGAATAGAAGTCAGTTTTTGGCCAATAAATTGATGTTTTTAAACTTTAAAACCATAAAAGGAAAATTAGCCAATTACATTCTAAAATTAGCTGCTCCAGATAAAAGTGAAATTACAATGCCTAAGTCCCAGTCGGAAATGGCCCAATTCTTTGGCGTAACACGCCCATCTTTTGCCCGTAGTTTAAAAGAAATGGAACAAGAAGGTTTAATTGAAACCAACAGAAGAGAGATAAAAATCATAAATAAGCAACAACTCATCAGGCTTTTGCAACAATAGGTAAGAATTTTAAAAGAAGATGTTGTAGAAGCATTTCGAAAATAAAAATATTCTTAATTTTGTGGGCTGTAAACAAAGTGTTCTAGTTTCTTGTTATAAATCTGAGCACGTAAGACTTTTAACTCTACTTCTACCCTAGAGTAGTTGTGAAAATGGGTCTGAAAAGTCTGAATACACAAAATTGACAAAAACATTAAAAATGCACAATAAGAACAACATTAGCGATAAAATTTATTGGGTCGGATGTAACGATAGAAGAACTCATCTTTTCGAAAATTACTGGCCTATTCCAAAGGGAGTCGCATACAATTCATATGTAATTGTTGACGAAAAAATAGCAATTGTTGATACCGTTGAAAAAGGAGCTATGGATGAATATCTTGATAATATCGAAGCGGTATTAGACGGACGTCAGGCTGACTATTTAATTGTGAATCATATGGAACCTGATCATTCAGGATCTATTCGATCATTAACAGAGCGCTATCCAAACATGCAAATTGTTGGGAACAAGAAAACATTCCCAATGTTGAAAGGTTTTTATGGCATCTCTCAAAACTTATTAGAGGTTAAAGAAGGTGACTCTATCGATTTAGGTGAGCACAAGCTGAACTTTGCAATGGTTCCAATGTTGCACTGGCCAGAAACTATGGTAACATTCGAATCAACAAAAGGAATTTTGTTCTCGGGTGATGCTTTTGGTGCTTTTGGTACTTTAGATGGTAGTATTTTCGATGATGAGTTAGATCTAGAATATCTTGAAGAAGAAATCAGCCGTTACTACTCAAATATTGTAGGAAAATATGGTAGCCCAACACAGCAAGCGCTTAAGAAATTAGGTGGTCTGGATATTAAAATGATTTGTGCAACTCACGGTCCTATCTGGAGAACACATATTGCTGAAATTATTGCAAAATATGACAAGTGGAGTAAGTATGAAACTGACGAAGGTGTTGTAATTGTTTTCTCTTCGATGTATGGAAATACAGAAAAGATGGCTGACAATATTGCTCGCCAATTGGTTAAGCGTGGCATCAAAAAGATCAGAATTCACGATGCTTCAAAAACACATCCTTCTTATATCATTAACGATATTTTCCGTTTCCGTGGTGTTATTTTAGGATCATGTGCTTATAATGGAGGTCTTTTCCCAGCTATGGAAACTCTTGTTCATGAGTTACAAAACATGGCAGTTAAAAACCACGTATTGGCTCTTTTCGGATCGAAAGCCTGGGGTGGCGGTGGTGTTCGCACACTAAACAAATTTGCTGAAGCAATTAAGTGGGAAACCATTGAAGCTACACCTGAAGCACTTTGTGCTCCAAACAGCGAAGATTTCGATCAATGTGCTGCACTGGCTGAAGGAATGGCAACTCGCTTAAAAGAATTGTACAAATAGAACTGATCTACTTGATATATAGAAACTCCTCCATATGGGGGAGTTTTTTTGTGCTTAAAATACAATACCAACCTGCAAGCGAATAAAATCGTAATTATCGGAAAGGTTCGCACTTAAGCCAATATTTCCGCTTACATCGGGCCCCATATCCCAACGTATTCCTACAGAAGGAACAATCCAGGCATTGTAATTTCGATCATCATCGTAATGATCACAATAAGAATCGTAACAACAATCCTCATCATCCGGTTCCAGTATACCCAAAACAATTGTAATTAAATCGGTTCCCAATCCAAAATACGGTTTCACCTTTCCATCTCCCATAAATATTTTTGCATGCATTAACCATAGAAAATTAACATCGTCAAAATTCATTTCACTGGCCTCATTTGAATCTTTAAAATCTCGCCAAGAAGTGAGCGTAAATTCTGATCCGAAATAAAAATTATTTGAATGGACTCCTAAATCCAAACTAAAGGAATTACCCGATTTGGCAAAGTATTTTGAATCTCCAGTTGTCCATGCCGGACCATAATGAAAACCCAACTCAAACTTATCTTTACGATCAAGATTCACCGTTTCGCGTTGAACGGGCTTTTCATAGCTGTATTGTGCATGTAGTAAACTGGCATTAAAAACAAAAACCAGCAATGTGAATAGTAAGATTATATTTTTCATAAGTGTCTTTATTTAAGTAGGCTTATTCAAAACTTCCTTTCAATACTAAGACACTTATCTACGTCTCATCACGTATCTCCCTTTTCCACCTTAACAGCTTTTAACAAAAAAGGCTATCTCATAAAAATGAGATAGCCTTCTAAAATATGATTTGTGTTGATTAGCTTAACTTCTCAACCGCAGTTTTAATTCTACGAATAGCTTCAGCCATTTGTTCTTCGCTAGTAGCATAAGACAAACGCAAGCACTCAGGTGCTCCAAAAGCCTCTCCTGTAACAGTTGCTACATTTGCTTGCTCTAACAAATACAAACTAAGATCTGTAGCAGAATTAATGCTAACACTTCCATTCGACTTACCGAAAATCTGACTTACCTTAGGAAACAGATAAAATGCTCCATTTGGTTCTCTCACTTCAAATCCTGGAATTTCTCTTAGTTGAGCCAATGCCAAATCTTTACGTTTTTGAAATGCATTACGCATAGCAATCGTAGTTGATTGATCACCATCTAAAGCAGCTACAGAAGCAATCTGCGCAACTGATGATGCTCCAGATGTCATTTGACCTTGCAGTTTACCACAAGCCTTAGCAATCCATAAAGGAGCTGCGATGTAACCAATTCTCCAACCGGTCATGGCATATCCTTTCGAAACACCATTTATGACAACAACACGATCTTTCAATTCCTCAAATTGAGCAATGCTTTCGTGCGCTCCAACATAATTGATGTGTTCATAAATTTCATCAGACATGATTACAATATCTGGATACTTTACAAAAACATCAGCTAAAGCTCTTAGTTCTTCTTTAGAATACAAGCTACCCGTTGGATTACTTGGAGAACTAAACAAAAATGCTTTAGTTTTTGGTGTAATAGCAGCTTCTAATTGTTCTGGTGAAATTTTAAAATCCTGCTCAATACTTGCAGGAACAAATACATTAATACCTTCTGCTAACTTTACAATTTCGCTGTAACTAACCCAAAATGGTGTTGGAATGATTACTTCATCACCTTTGTTAACCACACTCATCATCGCATTAGCAATAGACTGTTTGGCTCCATTAGAAACCACAATTTGATCTACCGTAAAGTCAAGGTCGTTTTCGCGTTTTAGCTTACGAACAACTGCTTGACGTAATTCTACATACCCAGGAACTGGAGAATAGTGCGAATAGTTATCATCTATTGCCTTCTTCGCCGCTTCTTTAATGTGGTTAGGGGTATTAAAATCCGGTTCACCAACACTCAGATTGATAACATCAATCCCTTGAGCTTTCATTTCTCTACTTTTCTGTGACATTGCAAGTGTTGGAGATATCTCCATAGCTGCAATTCGATCCGAAACTTTCAACATTCTAAATTAATTTAGGGATTTCGTAAATTGGTTAATACTTTTGTGATCATTATTCCCCCTTTGTAAACAAAATAGTTTGTGTGATTAAGCTATCTTAGAACAATTATTTCACTGAACAAATATACTGTTTTTAAACATTCGGAGAACTGATAAAAAATAAAAATCGAAAAGAAAATTATAAAAATGAAGGACCTAATTGAAATTTTCAAGTATATCATTCCATCGCTGGTTGTTTTTGCAACAGCCTATCTTTTAATAAAGGCTTTTTTAAAGCAAGAGGAACGAAAAATACAACATCAGATTTTACTGAAGAATAACAAGCAAATAACTCCAATTCGTTTACAAGCTTGTGAACGTTTGCTTCTTTTTCTTGAGCGCATTCATCCAGAGTCTTTAATTATTAGAGAAAACACGAACGGACTCAATAACTTACAATTTCAACAGAAGCTGATCATTGCTATCCGTACCGAATTTGAGCACAATTTGGCTCAACAGCTTTATGTCACCGATGAATCATGGGTAAAAATTAAAAATGCAAAAAACAGCATTGTTCAATTAATTAATACAGAAGCTGCTCAAATTGCAAAGGAAGATCCATCTATTGTGTTGAGCAAAGCTGTAATTGAATCGCATATGCAACAACAAAAACCAGCAATCGAAATTGCAATTTCGTCGCTTAAAGCTGAAGTGCAAGTGCTTTGGGGTTAAATTAGAATTGATTTTTTAAGACTAATTGCGATCCACATTAACAAAAAGACCTTAATGTCGGTTTATTTGCCTATTTTTGCACAAATTTTCAAATACCATAGTAATGATTTCATTTGACGACATCAAATTAAGCAAACAAATACGAATGGCGCTTGACGAAGCGGGATTCGAAAAACCAACAGAGATACAGACTGATGTATTTTCTCCTATTCGTGCAGGTAAAGACGTAATTGGAATTGCCCAGACAGGAACAGGAAAAACCCTAGCCTATCTGATGCCGATTCTAATGAAACTAAATTATGCAAAAGGACATGATCCTAGAGCATTGATTGTAGTTCCAACTCGCGAATTAGTATTACAGGTGGTAGAAACCATTGAACTACTAACTCCTTTCATGGATCTTCGTGCTGTAGGTGTTTACGGTGGTGTAAACATCAATACGCAAAAAGAAAATTTGTATGAAGGTATCGATATCATTGTGGCGACTCCTGGTCGTTTAATGGATATCTACATGACGCGAATTGTGAAATTCACACTCATTAAAACTTTGGTTATTGATGAAGCGGATAAAATGATGGACTTGGGCTTCATGCCTCAGCTAAATGCCATTTTTGAGATTTTGCCAGAAGTTCATCAGAACTTATTGTTCTCAGCAACATTCTCAGATACTATAGCTCAAATGGCTGAAACTTTCTTGTTGAATCCGGTGCGAATTGAAGTAGCGCCACAGGCTTCAACTGTAGAAAACATTCATCAATTGCAATATCAGGCACCAAACATTCTAAGTAAAATTGCCTTATTAAAAGAGCTTTTGAAAGATAAAGAGACTTTTAATAAAGTAATGATCTTTACGGAGACAAAAAAGAATGCAGATCGAATTGTTGATCGCTTGGAAGATTTCTTAGGTGGCGACCTAAGTGTAATTCACTCGAACAAAGCTCAGAACACAAGGATTAATGCTCTAAACGATTTCAAAGAAGGTCGATCTAGAGTTTTAATTGCATCGGATGTTGCAGCCCGTGGTATTGATATTGAAAACATCAGTCACGTAATTAACTTCGATATTCCTAGCAACTACGTTGAGTATGTTCACCGTGTTGGTCGTACGGGTCGTGCCGAACGAGAAGGTACTGCTATTAGCTTTGTAAATAAAGGCGAAGAAGAATTGATGGAAAAAATCGAAGCTTTAATTAAAAAGCCTATCGAAATTGGAGCCGTTCCTATCGAAGTAATCTTCACAAGTCAATTGCTTGAAGATGAAAAAATTCAAACTCGAAATATCAAAATTAAAAATACAGTACGTTTGGATTTAAAAAGTGGAGCTTTTCATAAAAAATCTGCTAAAAATTCTAAAACTCCTTCCGTGTCTAAAGGTCGACAAAAACAATTGGAAGCTCAAAAGAGAAACCGAAAGAAAGGTAGAAAACTTAAAAATAAGAAATAAGAAAAGCCCGTTAAGGGCTTTTTTTTTGTGCCCTATACCGAGCAAAATATTTGATTCAAAACAGCCGAACTATGAATAGTTCGGCTGTTTTATATTGTTAATAATAAGATCCTTACTTGATCATATCTACACTTCGTTTTACGAACTTAGCTAATTCTTCGCCTTTAAGCATGTTGTTAGCAAGTAATGCAAGGTCGATCAATTGTTTCACAATTTGATTGTCCTTACCAAAGCCTGTTAATAGAGCCTCGCGTTCAGCATTAATCTCTGTAATTTGTTTCTGTACCTCAGTCATTTTATCTTTTTCTTCCTGAGGAACTTCATCTTCTTTCTTATCCTTCTTCAAAGCATCTAATTGCGCTCTTTCTTCGAACAATGGAGTCAATTTAGCATTAACATCAGTTAAATTAGCACCCATTTTATCATCCTTATCGCTTAAGATATTTTCGATTAAAGCATGATCAGTATTAACAACTAAGTTGTATGAATCAGGCATTTCACCGTACATTGCCATTCCAGGATTCATAGCAGCCATATCTTTCATACGACGCATAAATTCAGCTTGAGTAATCATTACCGGCTGAGATTCTGCACCTAATGATTCGAAAGCAACAATGTAGTTAACCTTCTCGCTTGGCAATTGTGAGTTGAATACCGGAATTAAATCGTTCTTTTGCTCTTCTGTCAAGTTTGAAGCTTTTACTTCATCTTTCTGAATCAACTTATCAACAACATCAGAGTCAACACGCACATATTTAGTCGTTGTTGTCTTCTGCTCCAGCGTGTTAATTAGGTGATTATCCAACTGACTATCCATCAACAGAACATCGTACCCTTTAGCTTTAGCCAGGTCGATATAGGTGTATTGCTCTTCTGCATTGGTAGCATATAAGCAAATCATATTACCTTCTTTATCAGTTTGGTTTTCCTTAACGATAGTTTCGTATTCTTCAGTTGTGAAATACTTACCATCTGTATTCTTAAGCAACATGAATTTCTTAGCACGATCGTAGAATTTCTCTTCGCTAAGCATACCGTACTGAACGAAAATTCTTAAATCATCCCATTTGTTTTCAAAGTCTTCACGATCTTTTTTGAAGATATCGAATAAACTATCAGCTACTTTTTTAGTGATATGGTTTGAAATTTTCTTTACATTTCCATCAGACTGAAGATATGAACGAGATACGTTCAATGGAATATCTGGTGAGTCAATTACACCATGTAACAGAGTCAAGAATTCAGGAACGATACCTTCTACTGAATCGGTAACAAATACCTGGTTACAGTACAATTGAATCTTGTTCTTCTGAATTTCTACTGAGTTTTTAATCTTTGGGAAATAAAGAATACCTGTCAGGTTGAACGGGTAGTCAACATTCAAGTGAATGTGGAACAATGGCTCTTCACCCATTGGGTAAAGCTGACGGTAGAAATCTTTATAGTTTTCTTCAGTTAAATCAGATGGCTTTTTAGTCCAAGCCGGTGTTGTATCGTTGATAAGATTTGCTTCTTCAGTAACAACCTCTTTACCATCTTTCCACTCTTTTTTCTTTCCGAAAGTAATCTCAATTGGTAAGAACTTACAGTACTTATTTAAAAGATCCTGAATACGCCCTTCCTCTAGGAATTCTTTCTCATCTTCTGAAATGTGCATCACGATATCAGTACCACGATCCGCCTTTTCAACTTCTTCAAGTGTGTATTCCGGGTTACCTTCACAGCTCCACTTTACAGCTTGAGCACCTTCTTTGTGAGAAAGAGAAATGATATCGACTTTATCAGATACCATAAATGAAGAGTAGAAACCTAAACCAAAGTGACCAATAATGGCATTTGCTTGATCTTTATACTTGTCCATGAACTCCTCTGCACCAGAGAAAGCAATTTGGTTGATATATTTTTCAATCTCCTCTTGAGTCATACCAATACCATTATCTGAAATCGTAATGGTTTTAGCCTCTTTATCGATTGCAACGCTAACTTTCAAATCACCTAAATCACCTTTAAATTCACCTGTTGAAGATAGAGTTTTAAGTTTTTGAGTAGCATCTACAGCATTCGAAACGATCTCACGTAAAAAGATATCGTGATCTGAGTATAAGAATTTTTTAATGATCGGGAACAGATCCTGACTGGTAACACCAATTTTTCCTGTTGACATATTTATATCGTTTTTAAATTTTGAATTACAATTTTTCGGAAGTGCTATAGTCAAAGCTTATGCCAAGAAGTAAATTCTGTCATTAAGACAGAAAATGCGTAAAAATTGCAGAATACTGTCAGTTCTTTTATTAAAAACGTGTTAAAACTTCACTTTCTCCTTCAATATTCATGTTAAACACGATCCAGATAATAGTATGATGCTAGAATTAAACTTAAAAAAATATTTAATGAATAATAATCATGACAGGTTTTCCTTTTAATGATAAACTTGTCCTATAAAAATCCTTCTCTAATTTAAATGTAATTCGACCCCATTGGGGTCGTAGGTTTATAGAATTACAATTCTATAAACATCTGACTCCTTCGGAGTCACACTTAGCCTTAAAAAATTAAATCCTAAATTTTTCTGAATCCTACTATTCAACTATTAATATTGGAAATTTCATCCTAAAAAAGAGTCTTTACCATACAATGACTCCTTGAACTGAAAGCTGTTAAAAAAACATAAAGAACATTAATCGGCTTAATCCCTATCTTCTTTTTCCATAAATTCACACTTTACATTGTAATTAATATTGTTTTATTCCACTTAACACATAAGCAATATGAATTTTTAAGAAGTGTATTTTTAAACTCATGCCAGACAACCATACTCATGTAAAATGCATTGTTACTGCATAGAGTTGATGATGTTTGTCTAGAAATACAGAAATAACCAGCAAACAACTGTAACAAAATTAAAAACAAAGCCGTCACATAAAAATTACAAGCAAAAACTAAATCATGACAAAAAATTTACTCCTTCTATTTTTTTGCCTTTTATCTTTTTCAGGATATTCTCAACAAATTACTGGAAAAATAAGTGATACCGATGGAAAACCCATTCCTTTTGCCAACATTTTTATTCAGGAATTAGCAAACGGAACTACTTCCAATATCGATGGTGAATACCATTTGAATCTTCCCGAAGGCGAATGGAACCTTCATTACCGATATATTGGCTATAAGACCAAAGAAGTCAAACTTAAAATGGGAGCAAATGATATGAAAATGGACGTTGCACTTGCTTCTCAAACCTATCAGCTAAAAGAAGTGAAAGTTTTGGCCAGTGGTGAAGATCCAGCTTATTTTGTGATGAGAAAAGCCATTGCAATGGGAGATTATTACACCAAGCAAGTAAGTGAATATAGGAATAAGGTTTATTTAAAAGGTTCAGGAAAAGTAACAAGTGTACCTCGCCTATTCAAAAAGAAACTCGCAGAAGATGACATTACTGTAGGTAAGGTATTTGTCACAGAAAATATATCCAAGATACATTTCCAATTACCCAACAAAATTGAAGAAGAAGTTCTTTCTGTTCGTTCATCAGGCTTAGACGATCAGGTAAATCCAATGCAATTTATAACAACCAACCTATACAATACTCGAGATGATGGTTTCATTTCTCCTTTAGACAAAGCAGCATTCACTGTATATAAATTTCAGATGGAATCCGTATTTGAGGATCAGGGACGTATGATCAACCAAATAAAAGTCACACCCAAAAGAAAAGGGAAAGATCTGTTTCGTGGTTTTATTAACATTTCCGAAACTTTCTGGAACATTCATTCCGCCGACCTGAAATTGGACCTCCCAATGACTAAGGTACATATGCACCAACTATATGCACCCGTTTCAGAAGATGTCTGGATGCCGGTTAGTCTCGATTATAAAATAAGATTTAAAGGCATGGGCTTTGGTTTTGAAGGTATGTATGTTGCCTCAATCAAAGACTATGAAGTTAAATTAAATCCGGATTTGGATCACGATTATTTAAGGCAACAAGAATTAGCTCAAAAACAAGAAGCTGAAAGCATAAATGATTTAACCAATTCCGAAAAATCAGAAATTCTATCGGTTAAGGAAAAAAAGCGGAAGGACGAAATTCAAAATCTTTTGGCAAAGGAAGACATGAAGAACTCTGACATGCGTAAGCTTTATCGTTTAATGGAAAAAGACAATGCCAAAAACAAGAAGGAAAAAATAAAAGAACCACTGGAAATAAAAAATGAGAAGCTTAAAATGGCCAAAGATGCCAAAACAAAAGACTCCATCTATTGGGCTGAGATGCGCCCTATCCCACTTTCTTCAGATGAAAAAATCAGTTTTGTTCAAAAAGACTCTATCGTAAAGGTTAAGAACACTCCGGAGTATAAAGATTCGGTTCGTAGAGCCAATAGAGAATTCAAGTTTAAACACATCCTTTTTGGCAAAACATACAAATATAAAGAAACAAACTCCCGCTTATCGACTCCAGGCTTACTAAGCTTCGATAAAATCTCCTACAACACAGTACAAGGCTTTACATTCGATGCTCCGTTTTCCTTTACTAAAAGTGATACGCTTGGGCATTATTTCGAATCATCGTCGAATCTTACTTATGCTTTTTCTCGAGAACATCTCGATTTCTCTGTTGGAAGCCGATACCGATACAATGGATTGAAAAGAGCTTGGCTTGGTTTTGAAGCAGGAAGCAAAGCTGTTGATTTTAACGAAAAATCAGGTATAAATCCCATGTTAAATATGATTACCTCTTTGTACTACAAAGACAATCATATGAAATTGTACGATAAAAACTATGTGAAAATTTGGCACAAAACAGATCTTGCCAATGGTTTAAGCCTCCATGCTCAGTTGGAATATGCCAATAGAAAGCAAATCTATAATAACAACAAATTCTACATTTCCGACCCTGATAATCAAGATTATTCATCGAATATTCCAAAAGGGGTTTCACCAGAATTAGTTCGTGACAACAAGGCACTAACCTTTACAGCCAAATTGGATTATACACCTCGACACAGATACACTGTGAAAAAAGGCGTTAAACGCATGGTAAACTATCATTCTCAACCAACATTTTCTTTACTCTACAAAAAAGGAATTAATGATGTACTCGATTCAGAAACAGATTATTCCTTATTAGAAGCCTCGGTAAAACAAGAATTCGATATGGGATTTAACGATCGCATAAACTATAGCGCTAAAGCTGGTAGTTTCCTTTCAAACAAACAAAGTTTCTTTGCTGATTATCGCCATTTTAACACCAACAAACCAATGGTAATGCTTGGTACTTCATGGGATACTTTCCGATTATTGGATTACTATCAACACTCAACGACAGAAGATTATCTGGAAGCACACATGCAATACACATCTGATCGATTTCTGCTAAAGCGACTGCCAATACTAAACAACTCATTGGCTCTACAAGAACGCTTATTTGCCAACTACCTAACCCATGAAGGAAAAAAGAACTACTGGGAAGTTGGTTATGGTTTATCGCAAATCTTTCTTATTATGGATGTTGAAGTCTTCTGGAGCTTCGATGGGAACAAACACAGAGATACTGGTATTAAATTGAAGTTTAATCTGTAAAAAACAACGAAGTATAAACCTGTCAGGATTCAGAATCCTGACAGGTTTTCTTTGGCAGTCATACTCCAACTATAAGCACCTTGTAAATGTCGGGGTATGACTAACTACATCTGCCCTGCTGTTACTGGGAATCCGAACTCAAGTCGGAATCCCAAGAGCATCAAGTACAAAAAAAGAGCCTTTGTCAACGACAAAAGCTCTTTTTTATAGTTAGAATAGTATCCTACAAATATCTTACTTCATTTCGGCATAATCTCTCACCAATTTAAAGATTCCTTCGAATTGGGTGTATTGTAATTTATCTGCTGTATCTGTTACTTCGTGATATTCTGAATTAGCACTGTGAGTGTAAAAGAATACTGCCTTCACTCCTTTTTCATGAAATGGAGCATGATCGGAAGATGAAGATTCACCAGTTCCAAACATTTTAAACACATATTCTTTCTCTTTATTAATCGCATTAAACTTTGCCATTTCGCTAGGAACACTTTTGCCATTAATCACGTAAATTCCTTTATCGCCCGTAGCAACCATATCAAAATTCAATACCATTTTCGTCTTTTCTAATGATATCAATGGATTATCTGCGTAATGATTTGAACCAAGTAATCCTGCTTCTTCTCCGCTAAACAAAGCAAATACCATTGTATAGTGAGGTTTCTTTTTTTGAGCCTTAAAATGCTTGGCAAAATTCAAAACCATGGCAACTCCACTCGCATTATCATTTGCTCCAGGATAGATCTTATCGCCAAAATGGCCTAAGTGATCGTAATGCGCTGAAAAGACAATGCAAGTATCTGATTTCCCCTTGATGTAACCAATTAGATTCTGCGTTTTATATTCCTCAATAAATTTACTTTTGATGTCGTAAGTAATCTTCTTTACATCTGGTGAAATAACACTTGTCTTCACCATAAAGGTTGGGTAATCAACTAATTTTGTTCTTGCAGAGAATTTCAGTTTCCCATTGATTAAAACAATTCCTTTCGCATCGAATACATTCTTCTTCAACATGGTTTGAGCAAAATTATACAAGTCCTTATTATTTAAGCCTGTCGAGTCAATTGCCAAAAATGAATTGGAAAGATCTTTTTTCATGAAGTCACCCAAAACTCTCTGGTTTGTTAAAACATCCTTTGTGATCCAGGTCAATTCCGACTCACCAATACAAGTTTTCGCATTTGGGTTTACGATATACTCACTTGCCGATACTAACTCTTTGCCATCTAGAGCCAATCTTGGGCTTTCTGGGTAAGTATTAATAGAAGTAGTATACGATTGGTAGTAATTATCCGTAAAGCCTTTTAATCCGATCCTGTTCATTTCCTTCGATAAATAAGCAGCAGCAATACTGTCACCACTATTTACATAGCCTCGCCCATGAAACTCTGGCGAACTCAATTTATTCACCAATTGCTTGGTATAGTTCATATCTTGAGCACAGATTACAACAGACCATAATCCCAGGCAGAGCAATAAGCTTATTTGTTTTATCATTTTGTATCATTATTAGGTTGTCTCCAAATTTAGCAAAAGATCATTCAAGCAAAATCTATTATACTAATTATTCGACAAAGGCTTCAATTTTCAAGATGAAAAAAGGAGATGATCACTCATCTCCTATATCTTAATTCTGATGTGGAAGAAAAGAATACTTCTCTCCATATTCAAGCATTTGTTTCGTAAAATCATCTGGATACGATATTTTCACATCCACTACTTTACCATCTTCCATTACTGGATGATAGTCAGGATTGATAAAACCAGCATAAGCAGCCAAATTCAATTTCTCAAATCGCTCCTTTACTTCCTTGTGCAATACAGTATCTACTTTTACGGCGTAATCTTCAACAAGAGCTTTTCCAACTACAAAATCACCTTCCGATTTAATGCGCTGAACTTCTCTCAGCAAATCACCAAAAAGTTCTCTTAATTTCTGATAATCATTTACAACAAAATAGGTTTTCCCATCCCTTTGCACTTTCTCAATTACCTTATCGGATTCGCCTTTTTCAAATACCCATTTGGCAATTAGCTGACGATTTCTCATGTGAGATTCCTCAATATCTTTACCTAGTTCTATTCTAGTAAGCTGCGTAATTAATCCATTGCAAATATAACCATCGTATTCGGCTTTGGCAACATCCAAACTAGGCATCAAGGTCAAGTCGACCATTTTTGGATCCATCATGTAGTACAAAGCAAAAAGATCTGCCCTAGCCTCCTCTAAAGTAGAGTGGTAGTTCTTTAATGCATCCATTCCAACACCTGGCAACAATTGTCCTGAACCATGTCCAAGACATTCGTGCAGGTCGGTGTGTAAGTTTCCGCCTAAATATCCATGCTCTTTTGCTCTTGCGACTTCTTCTTTACTGAAAGCAAATTCTTCAACCATACCGCCTTTTAAAGAAGACTGATGATATGCATGTGTAATGTTATCAATGGTAACCGACTTGCTTCCATGTTCTTTACGAATCCACTCTGCATTTGGCAAATTGACTCCAATTGGTGTTGCTGGATGACAATCACCACCCAACATCGCAACCGTAATTACCTTGGCACTAACACCTTTCACCTCATCTTTTTTGAATCGTTCATCAACAGGAGAATGATCTTCAAACCATTGTGCATTATCCGAAATGATCACAGCTCTTTTTGTAGCTTCAATATCTTTAAAGTTCACGATCGATTCCCAACTAGCTTTAACTGCTAATGCATCTCCATAAACTTCAATGAATCCATTTACAACATCAATATGAGCATCTAAATCTTTCACCCACAAAATTGAATATTCATCGAAAGTTTTTAAATCTCCAGTCTTGTAAAAATCAACCAGCTTAATTAAGGATTCTTTCTGTAGGTCACTATCAGCAACAGGAATTGCCTTTTCCAACCAAAACACAATCTTCTCGATTGCTTCGGTGTACATCCCTCCAACTTTCCATGTTTTTTCAATCAACTTCCCATCTTCCTTTACCAACTTGGAATTCAAACCTGCAGATATTGGCCTTTCCGAATCACCCTTCTCCATTTTGGCATAAAAGTCTTCCACTTCCTTCTCACAAACCCCTTCGTAATAATTGTTAGCCGAGTCTTGAATTAAATCCAAATCAGGATCCAATACAACCCTTTTAGCATCCACGTTCTCATCAAATAAAACCGGAACCAATCTGCTAATTAATCCAACAACATCCTCTCCTTTTAGCAAAGGCAGTAACTCATGATTCGTATTGCTCAACAATTCTCCAAAATACTCTTCGGTGAATTTTGGCATAATTTTATCCATCGAATAATGGTGATGTATCCCATTTGAAAACCAAATTCGCTTGATATAAACTTCAAAATTCTTAAACTCTTCGCACTCTCGATCTCCATCGTAGGAGATAAAAATAGCCTCAAGAGTTCTTCGAATAGTTAGGTTGTATTTATTATTTTGATCGAACAAAATATCACGTCCACAATGAGCAGCCTCGGATAAATAATAAATTAACTCTTTTTGCTGAAGAGATAAACTCTCAAAACCAGGAACCTGATATCTTAATATTTTAATATCGGCAAATTGCTCCGTTTGATATTGGAATGTATCGCTCATTTTATTTATTTCTTACATCTACATTTTCAACTAACACCCATTTTCCTTTGCGATACTCTAAAGCATCATAAGAGAAATCGGGGCCATAATATTCAAATTGATTTTGGTAAATCGGCTTAGAAGGAGCCAAATGATCAAATACAAAACGCTTGGCTTTTTCCTCATATTGAATAGTCATTCTTGCCTGCTTAGCATATTCAAAAACAACTCGATTCAGTACTTTACCTCTCCACAAAATTACGGGCGAGCCAAAACTAAGCTTGCCTTCCTTATCAATATTTAGTATTTCAATTATTTTTTTGCTTGTCTGATAATTATTCCCGTCCCATCCTAACAAGAAATAGGATCGCGAACCTTTTTGCTTAATCGGAATAATCTGGTAATATAATGCTCCTCCCCAATTGGAAATGGAGTATTGCTTCATCATATCCGTATCAGCAGTAGAATCAACCAATTTTTCAACACGAATAGCTTTCTTCTCTTTGATTTGAAGAATTCCAAAATATCGATAAGTACCATCACTTAGTACACAGTTCCAGTTGAATATTCGTAACAATTCATCTGGTGAAGTTAATTTGCCCATGTTTGCTAATCCCGAAAAAGGATAGACAAAGCTCTCCTCATTCGACAACAACTCGAGAAATTGGTCTTCAATATCCCCACAAATACTCAACTTAAGCGAATCTGTATCTGCCTTTAGTAAAAGCTCAAAATTAGAAGCAAGTTCTTTCTCTTTTACTCCTAAATCAACTTGAGCAAAAGCATTTAAGCCTGAAAAAAAAACAAAAACAACTAGCAAAAACTTTCTCATAGACTATTTATTTACTTTATCCATAGCTTGGATAAGCATTTCTGAAGCTTTGTGAATTTCTTCGTCCGTAATGTTTAAAGGTGGTGCAATTCTGTATGCATCATCACAGAAAAGAAAAGCATCCATAACCACTCCAATTTCATATGCTTCCTTCATAATCTCAAGCATAATTTCTTTCGATTCTACTATCACTGCAATAAAAAGCCCTAACTGACGAAAACCTTTTACCATAGGGTGATCTTTTAGCAAGTCAACAAAAAGCTCACCTTTACGTTGCACATCAGCTACAATATTTTCTTCTAATAGAACTTCTAAACCTGCCAATGCTGCAGCACACGATACAGGATGACCACCAAAAGTTGTGATATGACCAAGCATCGGGTTGCTTTTGAAACTATCTAAAATACTTTTTTCTGCAATAAATGCCCCAATTGGCATTCCTGCTCCCATGGCCTTAGCCAAAGTTAGAATATCAGGTACAACATTGAAATGTTCAAAAGCAAACAATTTGCCTGTACGACCAAATCCCATCTGAACTTCATCGAAAATTAAAAGGGCACCTGTTTCTGTACACCGAGCACGTAAAGTTTGAATAAATTCTTTAGATGGAATGATCATCCCACCTTCTGATTGGATTGGCTCTAGAACAACGCAAGCAGTACGTTCTGTAATTTGCTCTAGGTCTATAACATTTCCAAATTCAATAATACGAATATCTGGCAACAATGGTCTGAAAGCATTTTTCATTTCCTCATCGCCCAATACACTTAAAGCTCCATGAGTACTGCCATGATAAGCATTTTTGAAATGGACTATTTCACTGCGCCCTGTGTATCTCTTAGCCAATTTAATCGCTCCTTCATTAGCTTCACTCCCAGAGTTTACAAAATAAACTGAGTTTAATTTCTCGGGAAGGTTATCGGCTAAAAGTTTAGCTAACTTAACTTGAGGCGTTTCAATAAATTCGCCATACACCATTAAGTGCATATATTTATCAACCTGATCTTTAACAGCCTGTCGTACTTTTGGATGACCATGACCAAGATTACTTACTGACACACCTGATACTAAATCGATGTATCTTTTGCCTTCCGGACTATACATGTATATACCTTCTGCTCTTTCTATTTCAAGAGAAATAGGATAATCAGAAGTTGTCGCTACGTGTTGTAGAAATAATTGTCGATTGGAAATCATAAACTTAAATTTAATTGACTACAAAAATCTTAAAAATTCCCGCCAAAAGAAAACTATCGAGTCATTAGGTTAATATCACCCATCAATTTTTCTCGATACGATTTTCCAATTGGGATTGATTTTGAACCTCCATCAGTAGTAATTACAACTGAATTATCTTCAATCATCTCAATCTTCTTTAAGTTAACAACATAAGAACGATGAATACGAGAGAATAAATGAGAAGGCATTTTATCTTCGATAGCTTTCATGGTGAAATGAATGGTATATTTATCAGTAAATGTATTAACCACCACATAATTCTCTAAAGCTTCAACCCACAGGATATCATCATAATGCAATCTTACTAAAGTTGAGTTACTCTTAATAAAGATTTCATTCTTCTCAGGTGTTATTACTGTATTTCCCTTTTTCTCTACACGCGTATTCACCTTATTTACAGCCTTAAAAAATCGACTATACGAAATAGGCTTCAACAAATAATCAGAAACATCGTACTCAAAAGCTTCAAGAGCATACTGCTCTTTAGATGAAATGATAATGACTTGAGGTGTTGTATTTAAGCTATTTAAAAACTCCATACCTGTCATTTCCGGCATTTCAACATCAAGAAAAATCAAATCTATAGGATCATTCTTCTTAATTTCGTTGATAGCTTCAATTGCACTTGGATAAGAAGCAGTCAGTGTAAGATAATCTGTTCTTTCAATATAACTTTCAACTACTTTTCTCGAAAGTTTATCGTCATCAATTACAACACAATTCATATGGTGGTAGTTAATTTTTATTCAAAGTATGCGAAAACATCGTATTTATCTACGGCTAGGTAGTTTTGATCAAAAATAATAATCTTTTTACCATTTCCGAAATATTTGCGCAAAATAATCACCCGCCAAATATTTAACCTAATGTATTACGAATGAATTCGAACTAGAATTTTGTTCTATTTATTCTTTTTAAAGAATTCAACCAAGAGTTTATCACTTGCTCGCACCGATTTCTTTAACCAATCCAATTTAAGTTCTAACGTTTCATTGTCAGACAATTGCCAATCAATTTTTGAACGACGAAGCTCTGTCGACAAATGATTTAAAACCAAAGCTGCACAGACTGAAATATTAAAGCTTTCAGTAAAGCCATACATTGGAATTTTTACAAATTCATCAGCATGATCCATTACCTCTTGCGATAATCCTGTCAATTCTGTCCCAAAGAAAAAGGCAGCTTTACCTTTTTCCAGATTAAAATCAGGTAAAAGAATGTCATTTGTATGAGGAGTAGTAGCAATTATACGATATCCTTCCTCCTTTAATTGCGAAATCGTACTTAAGGTGTTTTTTTCTTCTTGATTGTGTCGATGCAAATGAACCCATTTCGAGGAGCCCATTACGACATCTGGATTTAAATTGTATTCGTTTCTATTTTCGATCACGTGTAAATCCTGCACTCCAAAACAATCACATGAACGCATTACAGCACTTGCATTTTGAGGTTGAAAAATATTTTCAAGCACAATCTTAATATAGCGTGTTCGATTCGCCACATTTTTATCAATTATTTCTTTCCGATGATCACTAATAAACCCTTCTAAAAATTGAACTGCTTGTTGTAAAGTTTTTCTCTCCATTCACAAAAATTTAGGTACAAAAAAAGGAGGTAGTATAAATACACCCCCTCTAATATTTTTGACTTACAATTATCTATTGTACAGAGTCTGCTAATTCAGATCCTGCTTTAAATTTAATAACTTTTTTAGCTGGAATATCAATTGGTTTACCTGTTTGTGGGTTTCTACCAGTTCTAGCTTCACGAGTTGAAACAGAGAATGAACCAAATCCGATAAGAGCTACTCTATCTTCACCTTTAAGAGCTTCAGAAGTAGTTTCGATAAAAGCATCAAGAGCTTTTTTTGCATCAGCTTTAGTTAAACCGGCTTTGTTAGCCATTGCTTCAATTAATTGAGCCTTGTTCATAATTTATAAGTTTTTTGGGTTAAAAAAAATGTATTTCTATCTGAATCACACACAAATATAACGGTTTTCTTAAGCTTTGCAAATTTCCAATAAGAAAAAATAACAATTTTAATCTTTCAATGAGTACAACATAATAAATGAGACAAAATTTACGGTACTCCCCGTAAACCATTAAATGCAGAATATTAATTAAATCATAAGAGTATTTAAATGGTAATTTTATTTAACCATTATAGCAAAAGTTCTGATTACTAATATTCAATTATATTAAACTACTCACTTGAATTAAAACAAAACAAAAAGCAAGTCAAAAAACTATCTATCAACCAAATAAGCACTAGCAATCAATACATTCTATTCAAATCTACAAACACCTTAATATTACTAGAGATGCAAAACAGAATGATATACATCATTATGAGATGCTTAGAAAAAATGCTGTCTCGAATAGGAGACAGCATTTTGAATATTTAATCTATTTTTAAAAGATATGCCTTAAAATCATTAAATTCTTTACTAATTAAAAAACTTAACTTTTTTTTCCCTAAACACTCCTGTAAATAGTCTGGAATCTTTATTTCGGTATTTAATACTGCCTCCACCGTATCTTTAAATTTCGCAGGATGTGCTGTTTCAAGGAAAATACCAAGCTCATCTTTCACATTAAGGTATTTCTTCAATCCGAGATAAGCAACTGCCCCATGAGGATCTAAAATGTATTTAGTTCTATTATATACATCCAACATCGCTTCTTCGGTCTCCTCATCAGTGTACCAAGCTCCATTTACATCTTTAATTACATCAGCATGGCGATCTTGATACATTTCCATCATTCTGGCAAAATTACTTGGTGTACCAACATCCATTGCATTGGAAATGGTTTGGACCGATGCCTTTGGCTCGTATTTACCCGAAGCCAAATAATCTGGTACTACTTTATTTTTATTTGCAGCTGCAACAAAAGAATGAATTGGCAAACCCATTTGTTTAGCTAACAATCCTCCCGTTAAATTTCCGTAGTTTCCACTTGGCACAGAAAACACCAATTTCTTATTTGTTGGCTGCATTTGTGCCCAAGCATAAAAATAATAAAAGCTTTGAGGCAACAATCGAGCAATATTAATTGAATTAGCTGATGTTAAGTTCAACTTCTCATTTAATTCTTTATCCGCGAAAGCGGTTTTAACCAATGCCTGACAATCGTCAAAAGTGCCATCAACTTCGAGAGCAGTAATGTTCTGTCCCATTGTTGTCAATTGTTGCTCCTGAATTTTACTCACCTTGCCTGCAGGATACAATATAATAACCTGTACACCTTCAACACCAAGAAATCCATTTGCTACAGCACTGCCCGTGTCACCTGAGGTTGCAACTAAAATGGTAACATCTTCCTGACTTTTCTTCGCAAATGCACTTAAACATCGAGACATGAAACGAGCACCAACATCTTTAAAGGCACAAGTAGGTCCGTGGAACAATTCCAATGTACTGATTCCTTCTTCGACTGGTACAACAGGGATTGGAAAGTTTAGAACCTCTTCCGTAATTTCCCTAAGGTTAGCATCTGAAATATCGTCTCCAACAAAATGCTTAGCTACCTCAAAACCAATTTCCGGCAAACTTAAATTAGGTAAATTCTTAAAAAATGCATCACTTAATTTGGGTATTGAAACTGGAAAAAACAATCCCTTATCAGGCGCAAGGCCTTTTATAACAGCTTCTTTAAAGCTGTATCGTAACTCTGTATTATTTGTACTAAAATATTTCACTGGTAGTTCCTTTCCTGAATTTAAATCAATCTTTCATTTATCTATCACTGCGAGCACTATAGGATTTTAACTCCTCCGTCGCTGACTTTAGACACATATATTTTGTAATCTAAATCGGTACGTTTAAAAACAGTATCCATAGCTGCTGCAATAACATCGGCCGTTTCTCTTCCATTTGCCAAAGCAAAAACAGATGGACCTGATCCTGAAATGCTACAGCCTAAGGCTCCTGCTTCAAGTACAGCTTGTTTTAAGTTATCAAACTCCGGAATTAAAATTTTACGTTGTTTTTCTACAATATGGTCTTCTAGCGAACGACCAATCAAATTATAGTCTGATTGATGCAAACCGGATATTAAGCCTGCAACATTTCCCCATTGACGAATTGCTTTTTTCAGATCAACTTGAGCAGATAATAATTCTCTGGCCTCTTTGGTCTTAATTTCAATTTGAGGATGAATAACAACGCACCATAAATCCTTTGGCGATTCAATTTGAATTACATCCAGAGGATCGTAGGCACGAACAATACAAAATCCACCTAATACTGTTGGTGCAGCATTGTCAGCATGTGCATCGCCCGAAGCTGCAACTTCGCCCTGCATGGCAAAATCAACCAATTGTTCTCTACTGTATGGTTTCCCAAGTAACTCGTTGGCCGCAACCACTGCACCTGCTGCACTTGCAGAGCTTGAACCAATTCCACTACCTGGTTTAATGTTTTTATGTATCTCAATATCGAAACCTTGATTGCTACCCAGATCATCAAGCATAGCCTGAATAGCAACACCGGCAACATTTTTCGATGCTTCTGTAGGTAGATTTTCATATCCCTCAATAGGTTTGATACTTATCTTGTTTAAATCATTCTCACTGAGAATCATCTCATCACCAATTCCATCGATGGCAAACCCCAGAATATCGAATCCACATCCGACATTTGAAACACTACCTGGTGCAAATACTTTTATACTATCTGACATCTTATTCTTTTTCTAAATGGTAATTAATTGCTTGTAATGCTTATGATATCACCGAATATTCCGGAGGCTGTCACTTCAGCACCAGCACCCGCGCCTTTTATAATCATTGGCTGATCTTTATACCATTTTGTATTTAGGGAAATTACATTATCCTTTCCATGTACGTCATAAAATGGATGATCTGGTTTCACCTCTTGCAAACTCACATTTGCTTTACCATCTTTAAAAGAAGCGATGTAACGATATCGAATATTCTTCTCAGCCATGACAGTTCGCCATGCTTCAAAATAATCATTATTCTCTTCAAGATCACGAATCAAATCTTCAGCAGTCTCACCATTTAAGCATGATAATGGAATCATTGGTTCATGCTCAACATCTTTTTCTTCCAAAGCATAACCAGCTTCTCTAGATAGGATAAGCAGCTTTCTTAAGACATCCATTCCGCTTAAATCAATCTTTGGATCTGGCTCTGTAAATCCTTGCTCCATAGCCATTTTAACAGCTTCTACAAATGATTTACCATTGTTAAACTCATTCATTATAAAATTAAGACTACCTGAAACAACAGCCTGTATACCAACCACTTGATCTCCTGTGTTTATCAAGCTATTAATGGTACTAATTACTGGCAATCCTGCACCTACATTACTTTCGAACATGAATTCAACATTGTGCTTTCTTGCTGCAGCCTTAATTCTTAAATAGTTCTCAAAATCGGAAGATGCAGCAATTTTATTACAAGCTACAATAGAAACCGTTGAATTTAAGACTTGCTGATAAACTTTACTCACCTGTTCGCTAGCTGTAATATCGATAAATACAGAGTTACGTAGATTGGCTTGATCCATTCTTTTTACAAACTCCTGCAAATTGGCAGTTTCCGATTCATGCTCTAACTTTTGCTGCCAATCTTGAAGCATATTTTCATCATCCGCAAAATACATTTTACGACTGTTGGTAACTGCACGCACAACTAATTGTAATCCTTTCTCTTCTATTAAATAGTTGTACTGATGATCGATAAACTCCAATAATTTTTTCCCAACATTACCTACTCCAGCAATGTATAAATTGATTTTCTTATGTGTTGAAATGAAAAATTTCTCATGTATAACATTTAAGGCTTTCTTCACATCCGTAGTACGCACCATGAAAGTGATGTTTAGCTCATTTCCACCTTGCGCCGTTGCACGAATATTTAAACCATTTTTACCTAGTATACCAAAGAGTTTTCCTGCAATGCCAGGTGTGTAGCCCATATCTTCACCAACAACGGCAATTATTGACAAGTTTTCCTCTACCAATGGTTCATTTACCAAATTCATTCCAATTTCCATTTCGAATTCAGAACGAACAGCTTCTATCGCTAAATCTTTATCATCTTCATGAATACCAACACTCATACTGTGTTCCGAAGATGATTGCGTAATAAGGCTGACATTAATTTTCTGGTTAGCTAAGCAAGCAAATAGTCGTGCAGCAAAACCACTTATTCCAACCATACCACTACCCGACAAGGTAAATAGGTTAACGTGATTTACAGAAGACAATCCTCTTACAATGGATCGCTCACTTTTAGGGTTCGTAGTTATTAAGGTTCCATTGTCATCAGGTGCAAATGTGTTCTTTATTCGAACGTTTATCTTATTTTGCAATACCGGAGTTAATGAAGGCGGGTACATGACTTTGGCTCCAAAGTGAGATAATTCCATGGCTTCCTGAAACGACATCTGTTCAATTGGAATCGCTTGCGAAACCAGTCGTGGATCGGCAGTGTACATACCACTTACATCTGTCCATATTTCCAATTGTTTGGCATTTAGTGCAGCGGCTAATATCGAGGCAGTATAATCAGACCCACCACGCCCTAATAAAGTTAACTCTCCTTTTTTGCCTGAAGCAATAAAGCCAGGGAAAACTGCAACTTGAAAATCTTCCTCTTTTATTGATTTTAGATTCTCGTTGGTTTCTTTACTATTTAAGAATACACCCTTCCCATTCTGAGTTTTAATGTATTTTCTAGAATCGAAACACTTTGCCTTCATGCCAGACTCAATAAGATAAGCTGAAAAAATTAGCGATGACAAGACTTCTCCTGTTCCCATCACGGCATTTTTTATCTTCTCGGATATCTCCTCAAGCAGATACACACCCTGAAGTAGCTCCTCTAGCTCATCAAACTTTTTCGAGACCTTTGTTTTTATTTCATCAGGAACATTTAATTCATTCGTTACCTGATCGTGTCTTTCCCTTAATTTTAAGAGAGCAATTTCATACTCTTTGTTCCGCTGACTTGCAAGATTAATGCACCTTTCCAACTCATCGGTAACCCCACCAAATGCTGAAACAACTACAACTTGCTTACAGTTGGCATAATCCCTCTTAATAATTTCCTGAACACGCTTACAATTCCCTGCATTAGAAACTGAGCTTCCTCCAAATTTTAAAACCTTCATTTTTAATTTCCTTTAAATAGCCTTCTCTCCCTACAAATGTCGAGTCAGCTATCGATTGATATAATTTTGGTTAAAAGATATCTTGATGCAAAATGATAAAATACAATTAAGTATCTATCTAATATTTTTGCACATGGTACAAAATACCTTACTGATTTTTGAGTAATCAACTACTCACCTATGGCGATATGTAATAATTTAACCCCCTAAAGGGTTGTTGTGGTAGTTGCGATAATGGTAGAAATAGTACAAATAAAATTTTCAGACATAGACATTCGCATGTTGGTATTCAACATGTTCATTTCGGTTGCTATGTTATTTATTTGTTTCAAAAAATCTATTCTCCATCTTTAAGTAGATCAAATATATGGTTTTTTTCTTAATAGCACTAGCAAGGAGGGATTCTTTTCTTTTTTTTCAGTTTTTTTTTCTTTTGCCCTCCATCAGAATAGCAAGATCAAAAATAACGTCTACTTTTTTCAATACAACACCCTTCTTTTCACATCAATTCTCTTTCATTTTACAACATTACGCAAACTCACTAAACCCTCTACATAAGCAGTTTAATAAAAATTAATTAGATTTAGTCCAAATAAATATTGTATCTTAAGTCATTATTCACCAAAACCTTATTAACATGAAAAAACGAATAATTGGTTTAGCAATTGCATTATTTTTCAGTTTTACAATTGTTGCTCAAACCAATGAGGAAAAAGAGCAAACAGTAGTTGAGAGTGTTTACATGTTACCAAAAAAAGGAATGAACCAAGAATTTGAAAAAGCAATTAAAGCTCACAATGATAAATTCCATCAAAAAGGTGACCACGTAGCAGGCTTACGAAGAGTTGATTATGGCGACAGAGCTGGATGGTATGTATGGATTATGGGACCAACAACCTATTCCGCGCTAGACTCGAGACCAATGGAAGAAGGAGGACATCAAGATGATTGGAAAAAAAATGTTGATCCTCTTGTTGAAAAATATGGTTCCGTCTCACTTTGGAATTACAATGAAAAATTGTCTTTTGGAAAAGATATCCTTGTAAAATCAAAATATTATGAAGCTTGGGCAATTCACCTTAAAAAGGGGCAATATTATCGTTTTAAATCCATTGCTACAAAGCTTATGAAGACTTCTGAAAAACTGGGTTTTGCATTCTTAGTTTTCAATAATCCTCTTCACACTACTAAAAGTGCTGATGTTGGAATGGTATGGAACTTTGACAATTATGCTGATTGGTCAAAAGACCAAGGTTATAAAAAGGCATTTGAAGAAATTTATGGAGAAGGATCGTGGCAAAACATGTACGATGAATGGATGGATGTTATAGAAGACTATGACGCAGAACTACGTACAATAATAAAATAAGATATATTCTTAAAGCAGTCAATTAAATGAATTAATTGGCTGTTTTTTTATGCAAAAAAAAAACGTCATTTCTCTTTGTAAACTTAATTTGAGTTTTGAATATTTGCATAGAATAAACCTAAAGAAATAGATATGTATAAAGGAGTTGTTTTTGATCTGGATGGCACATTAGCTAATTCAATAGAAGATATTGCTGATTCAATGAATAAGGTATTGCAAGAAAAAAACTTGGACACACATGATTATATTACCTACAAAACATTTGTTGGTCGAGGCATAAAAAGCTTGGTAGAAAATGCACTTCCTAAATCACATCGCGATGCATCATTTATAGAAGAATGTTTTCAAAGAATGATGGAAGTTTACGATGATAATTGTATCGCAAAAACGGCTCTATACCCAGGCATTTCCGATTTACTTAACTCCTTGAGAGATCGCAATCTTAAAATTGCTATTTTCTCCAACAAAGCCAACGAACTAACACAAAAAGTTGTAAATGTATTACTTGCCAACTGGCAACTTGAAATGGTAATTGGTGCCGGAGGTGATATCCCACGTAAACCTGATCCAAAAGGTGCATTATTAATTAGTGAAAAAATGGGCATTGCACCTGAAGAATTAATGTATGTTGGTGATTCGGGAGTTGATATGGAAACGGCAAACAATTCAGGCATGCATGCCGTTGGTGTTCTATGGGGATTTCGAGATATGGAAGAACTTTTAGAAAACGGTGCTCAAACCATTATACATCATCCAATGGATCTAATCCAATCTCTTGATTAAAAGATTAAATTAATGCGTGTGCCCTTTCTCCTGAATCACGATACTCTCGTCATCGCACGAACCATTTAATTCAGGCTGAAGGGTTACATGATTTATCTCAAAATCATCATGTAAAATATGCTCTAATTGATGCAAAATCAAGTTGACCTCACTTAGCTTTAAATCCTGTTTAAAACTAATATGAGCTTCAAAGTTAATTTGTTTATCATCTAATTGCCAGACATGAACATGATGCATATTTTCTATTCCATCCAACTCTTGAATTTTCTCGTGAATATCATCTAAATTAATATGCAATGGAGTAAATTGCATTAAAATTCTGACACTCTCTTTTACCAGACCCCAACTAGAATAGATCAAATAAAGAGAAATACCAATAGATAGAACACCATCAACCCAGGAGACATCCCATAAATACATAGCCAATCCACCCAATACAACAGCTATCGATGAAATCATATCAGAAAGCAAATGCAAATAAGCAGAACGCATATTCATACTATCCTTCGCCTCTTTCTGAACCAAAAGAACACTTAAACCATTTAAAACAATTGATAAACCACCTAATATCATGACCATGCCGGATTGCACTTCAACAGGTTCTGAAAAACGAGAAATGGCTTCCTTTGTAAGAAAAAAAGCAATTACAATTAATGATATCGCATTAATCAAAGCAGCTAATATTTCGGCTCTTTTATACCCATATGTTTGGGCAGCTGTTTGATCTCTTTTTGAAAGTTTACTTGCAAACCATGATATTATAAGAGCCAGGACGTCACTAAAGTTATGCAATGCATCTGACATCAGTGCTAAACTACCAGAAATAAAACCACCAATAATCTGTGCCACAGTTATACCAACATTCAGTAATATTGCAATCCCTAAGTTCTTCCCTTTTAAATCTCCATGGTCGTGATGAGCATGGCCGTGACTATGATTCCCCATTTACTTTCATTTAATATCCTATATAAAGATAAGAATGTATTCTATTTTTTAATCAAACCAAATATAAATAAGACTATCTTATTTAATTACCAATAAACAATAACACAAACGTTTTCATCTAAAAAGTCAAAGTACACAGGCCTTTCCGAAAATAGCGCAAAACAATAACGATTTGGAAGATTATAGGATATCACAAATCCGCACACATACACATTTGTAGATTCATTAATATTAATATCTTTACCACTATTAAATAATCTCCGAGTTGTCAGTTACTTCACCAATAAAATAATTGGAAAGGATTGTAAACCGATAGGTAAACTTGGAAACGAGTTTGTCTCCCGCTGGGCATAGACCCAAAATTGGAAAGGAGTATTGTGATTTAGGTCTGAAGAATAGATTGTCTCGTTTATCCTGCCATGGTAAATTGCACGCTATTCTTTCTTAAAACATAAACCTCCAATTCAAGACATGAGTTGGAGGTTTTTATTTTTTAGAATGAATAATATCAGAAAAAACATATTACTAATTGCAGGAACTGGCAGAAATGTTGGTAAAACCCTGTTTGCATGCCAATTAATTAACAATTTGAAATGCAAAAGTAATCTCATTTGTATTAAAATATCACCTCATTTTCATAAAATAAGTGATAAATTAGAGCTTATTAAAGAAACCGCTGATTATGTGATTACAAAAGAATACAGCAAAAAAGGAAATAAAGATAGTAATCGATTATTCAGAGCTGGAAGCAAAGAGGTCTATTACGTTCAAGGAAAAGATGATACTCTTCCAGATATTCTTTCT
The DNA here is from genome assembly GCF_029029525.1 of Labilibaculum sp. DW002. Classification (NCBI taxonomy): domain Bacteria; kingdom Pseudomonadati; phylum Bacteroidota; class Bacteroidia; order Marinilabiliales; family Marinifilaceae; genus Paralabilibaculum; species Paralabilibaculum antarcticum. The sequence continues at coordinate 1,288,128 of NZ_JAKJSC010000001.1, forward strand.
TATTTTGAAAAGGTTATCCCCCCAGAAAACCCAATTATTTGTGAATCGGGAGGATTGCGGGACCTGATTGTACCAGGTCTATTTTTAATGATTGATAAAAAAAACAATAACCAAATAAAATCCAGAGCTATTAAGTACAAACAATTGGCTGACAAAAAGATTGAATTTAATGGTGAAAAATTCGATTTTGACAGTAATAAAATTGCTTTTACCGAAAATGGCTGGTTAATAAAAAACTAACAATATGATTACGTTTCACGAGGCATTGAAAACAGTTAAACATGCCACAACTAAATTAGACAGAGAGATTATTGACCTTTCGGATTGTTTGAATCGAGTATTGGCCGAAGATGTACTTTCTGATATGTCGCTACCTCCGTTTAATAAATCAGCTATGGATGGTTATGCCTGCAAACAGTCTGATTTAAGTGAAAATCTTGAAGTCCTAGAAGTTATTGCTGCTGGTTCGGCTCCAACTTTAAATATTGGAGAAAAGCAATGTTCCAGAATAATGACAGGTGCCATGGTTCCTGAAGGTGCAGATACTGTAATCATGATTGAGCACACGGAAGAAGTTGACGAAGGACACATTCGTTTTACGAAAGAAAAAACAAAATCGAATATTTGCCTTAAAGGGGAAGATATTTTAAAAAACGATGTGGTTTTAACAAAAGGAACACGACTAAAAGCACAACACATTTCGGTTTTAGCATCTGTTGGGTGCTCAAGTCCTGTTGTTTACCGCCAACCAAAAGTTGCAACTATCGCAACTGGGAGTGAATTGGTAGAGCCACAAGACAAACCAAATAAATCCCAAATCAGAAATGTCAACTCATGGCAACTACTGGCTCAATTAGAAAAAATTGGGATTACAGGCAATTATTATGGTATTGTGGCCGACTCAAAAGAAGCTACCAAAGAGGTCATATCCAAATGTATAGATGAGAATGATTTATTAATCATATCCGGTGGTGTTTCGGTTGGAGAATACGATTATATACCACAAATATTAAAGGAATTAGAATTCAACATTTGGTTTCACACACTAACTGTAAAACCAGGGAAGCATACTGTTTTTGCAACGCGTCAAGGCAAATATGTATTTGCTATGCCAGGCAATCCTGTATCCTCATTTGTTCAATTTGAACTATTAGGTAAAGCCTTGGTTTTCCGACTAATGGGACATGACTATCATCCGGCAATTGTTCGTTTACCAATATCGTGTGACTATAAACGAAAAAGAATTGACCGATTAGAATATATTCCAGTGCGATTGAATGCAAATAATCAGGTTATCCCGGTAGATTACCATGGTTCGGCACATATAAATGCTTTCACCCAAGCTGATGGGATAATGGCTATTCCCAGAGGGGTTGATGAATTTACAGAAGGAGAATTTGTACATGTTAGACAAATATAATAGAAACATAAGCTACCTCAGAATATCAGTTACAGACAGATGTAATCTTCGCTGCACGTATTGCATGCCCGAGGAAGGTATCGATCTGATGGCACATGAAGATGTTTTGAGTTTTGAGCAGATTGTCAGCTTTGTTGAAGAAGCTGTCAAAACTGGTATTACCAAGGTTCGTTTAACTGGTGGTGAACCCTTGGTCCGTAAAGGGATTGTTGATTTAGTAAAAATAATAGCTGAAATTTCAGGGATAGAAGAAATCGCAATGACTACCAATGGTATCTTACTCGATAAATTTGCCAAACAATTAGCCGAGGCTGGTTTGTGTAGAGTAAATATCAGTTTGGACACAATGAATCCTAAAAGGTATAAGGAATTAACCCGATTGGGTAATATTGAAGATGTTTTTAAAGGAATAAAGGCCGCGCAAGAAGCTGGCTTACATCCGGTAAAAATTAATTGTGTTCGTATGCCAAATGCTGACCTAGATGACCTAGAGCATTTGCACAAATATTGTAAACAAAATAATCTAGAGCTGCGTTTCATTAAACAAATGGATTTAGCCAGTGGTGAGTTTTCGATTGTAGAAGGTGGAAAAGGCGGCAACTGTGTTGAATGTAATCGGATTCGTTTAACGGCTAACGGAAAAGTTAAACCATGCCTTTTTAATGCTAGTGAATTTGACATTAACGAATTGGGCAATAAGAAAGCAATTGACAAATCGATTAACCACAAACCAAAAGCTGGAACCAAAAATAAGGATGGTAGCTTTTACGGTATTGGAGGGTAAGTAAAGTCATCAGAGGTCAGTGAACAATTATTAGTAAACAGTGATCAGTAAAATGGGAGAATTTAGTCATATAGATAAGGATGGGAAAGCCAACATGGTTGATGTAGGTGATAAAACGCCACAAATACGAGAAGCAAAAGCAACTGGTATCATTCAACTTGAACCAAGAACCATTGAATTAATAAAAGAAAATGCGCTTAAAAAAGGTGATGTATTAACCATCGCCGAAATAGCAGGAATTCAGGCTGCAAAAAAAACAAGCGACCTAATTCCTCTTTGCCATACACTTCAAATTACAAAAGCTGAAGTGAAATGTACAATTGTAGAAAATGGAGTTCAAGCCAACACTAGAGTTAAATGTATCGGTCAAACAGGTGTTGAAATGGAAGCATTAACAGCTGCCAGTGTTGCACTATTGACCGTTTACGATATGTGTAAGGCAGTTGATAAATCCATGACAATAGTAGGAATAACTCTATTGGAGAAAACCAAGATCGATATAAAATAAGAAAGCCGATAATTATGAGCGATAAAAAAGTAGCAGTACTGTCTGTAAATATATCTGAGAAAAAAGGCACCATAAAAAAACCTGTTAATTCTATCGAGTTAAACTCAAAAGGAGTAGCGAACGATGCTCATGCTGGTAATTGGCACCGTCAGGTTAGTTTATTGGCGCAAGAAAGTATAGATAAATTTTCCAAGCAAGCTAAGCGGAAAATCGAATTCGGGGAATTTGCAGAGAATATTACAACTGAAGGAATTATATTGCACAAGACGGCACCTCTTGACCAGTTTATCATGGGTGATATGGTACTTGAAGTGACTCAGATTGGTAAAAAATGCCACGGCGATAATTGTAGTATTTTTCGTGAAATTGGTAATTGTGTAATGCCAAAAGAAGGTATCTTTTGCCGTGTTCTTAAGGGTGGTGAATTAAAAGCGGGTAATCAACTGGAATATCAACCACGAATCATGAAAACGCTTATCATTACGCTTAGCGATCGTGCTAGCCGAGGAGAATATGCCGATAAGAGTGGACCATTACTTAAAAAGCTGGCTGAAGATTTCTTCAAATCAAAAAACCGCCACTTTGAAATTGAAACATTAATTATTCCTGACAACGAAGAACAATTAAAAACTATTCTCAAAAAAGCGCAAGCAGAAAACTATGATATGGTTTTCACAACAGGTGGAACAGGTATTGGTCCCAAAGATATTACTCCTGATGTGGTTAAACCCCTGCTTACAAAAGAAATTCCAGGTATAATGGAATTAATTCGCGTTAAGTATGGTATGGAAAAAGCAAATGCACTTGTTAGCCGTGGTATTGCCGGTGTAATGGGTAAAACATTGGTTTATACTTTACCTGGTAGTCCTAAAGCCGTGAACGAGTATTGTACTGAGATTTTCAAAACCATTGAACACTCACTTTACATGTTAAATGAGCTGGATTTACACGGATAATGAAAATTAATTGAACTGAAGTTCAAGGGCTTCCAAATTATTTACACCTTATTGCAAAATAATGTTTGGTCAGTAGTATTTTTTGCCATATATTTGCACCCGTTATCACAAGAGATAGCAGAGCAATTAAAGCTCAAAAACATATTGGAGAGATGGCAGAGTGGTCGAATGCGGTAGTCTTGAAAACTATTGTGCGGCAACGTACCGGGGGTTCGAATCCCTCTCTCTCCGCCACGCAGAAATGCAACAGAAAGAAAAGCCTTGTAAACTAACGTTTACAAGGCTTTCTTCATTTAGCTCCAGGCGATTTAAACACCAAAAAGTGCATTATAAGGGTGTTTTGAAAGGTGTAGATTATGAAGTTGAAAAACACTACACCGCACACAGGTGCTAACACACTGCTATACACCCCTTTGCTCCGCTCAAAAAAAAAAAAAAAAAAAAAAAAAAAAAAAAATGACTCACCTGCTAGTTTTAAAGCACTTTAAAACTTGTGGAAATGAGACAAACTATTTCTTTTTTGTTGCTTTACAGGATTAGCTTTTTCAGCTGTGAAAGCTCTGAGGCTTTCACCTTTTTATTTTTTAGCACCAATTTTCAATAGAGTCGCTGCTTATATGCATCAGTAAACGATTTAAACTGCAAGCCTTGTATATTTTCTGTAACATTCATTGTGTTCCGCGCCAACTCCTTTATTTCATTTAACTATTTTTGCAGAATACAAAATCTAAAGAAACTTGAAATTCGATCCATACACATTTGACTTGCCCATTACTGAGGTTATTGAAGAGGTAAAAGAACAATTATCGGAAACCAATACCTTACTTGTAAATGCGCCTCCTGGAGCCGGTAAAAGTACATTATTGCCGCTTGCTTTGCTCGAGGAAAACTGGTTGAACGGACAAAAAATCATCATGCTTGAACCTCGTCGTTTGGCTGCTCGTTCCATTGCTATGCGTTTGTCCGAATTACTTGGCGAAAAAGTTGGTGAACGTGTTGGATACAGAATTCGATTTGATAATTGCACCAGAGCAAACACTCAGCTGGAAGTAGTTACCGAGGGGATTTTAACAAGAATGCTGCAATCTGATAATGCCTTGGAAGGTGTTGGTTTGGTTATTTTTGATGAATTTCATGAACGCAGTCTATTTGCAGATGTAGCTTTGGCACTAGCGAGAGAGGCGCAGCAAGTTTTACGTCCTGATTTGCGCTTACTAATCATGTCTGCTACTTTAGACATGCCCAAATTGAAAAATATATTAAATGCTCCATCCATTGTGAGTGAAGGTCGACAATATCCTGTAGAAATTAAATATACAGGAGAAACCGATCCCTATCTATTAGCCGAATTAACAGCAAGTGTAGTTGGCAAAGCTGTAGATGAACAATCTGGAGATATTTTGGTCTTTCTTCCTGGTGAAGCAGAAATCAAATCATGTGAAGAAATCCTAAAGAGAAAACACAGCGGTATTTCTATTCATCCATTATATGGGCAGTTACCTGCAGGCAAACAATATGCGGCCATTATGCCTCATAAAGAAGGCAAACGTAAAATTATTTTGTCCACATCAATTGCCGAAACCAGTTTAACCATAGAGGGTATCACAAGTGTTGTGGATTGTGGTTTTGGCAGAACATTACAATTTAATCCGAATACAGGTTTATCAAAACTTGAAACAGTAGAGATTACATGCGATTCGGCTGATCAGAGAGCAGGGCGTGCTGGAAGACTTGCACCCGGTGTTTGTTATCGCATGTGGACAAAGGCTACTCATTTAAGATTAAAAGAACACCGCGTACCCGAAATAGAGCAAGCAGATTTGACTTCGTTGGTACTGGAAATGGCTAAATGGGGCGTGGATGATATTAACAGTCTGACTTGGTTAAGCCCTCCTCCAAAAGGAAGTATAGCGCAAGCACGAGAATTATTACATCAATTAGATGCTTTGAATAATGGTCAGATCACCAAGCATGGAAAAACCATTCATCAATTGCCATGTCATCCTCGTTTGGCTCATATGCTTCTAATGGCAAAAGAAGAAGGTTTATCGGCTCTAGCCTGCGATGTGGCAGCCATTCTTGAAGAACGCGATCCCTTAGGCAGAGAGGTTGGTATAGATATCAATCTTAGAATTGAAGCTTTAAGAAGATACCGAAGCGGAGATCTGAAAAATAAAAAGCTGATGCGAATTGCAAAAAGTGCAAAACAATACCAAAAGATGCTTAATATTCAGGAGGAAAATGGCACAGTAGATCCATTTGAAACGGGCTTAATTTTGGTTTTTGCCTATCCCGAACGAATTGCACATGCTACTCCGGGCAATAATGCTCAATTTAAATTGGCAAACGGGAAAATTGCCGCTGCTGGTCACCGAGATGATCTTGCACATGAGGAATGGCTCGCAATTGCTAATATGCATGCTCGCGATGGAGTTGGTAAAATCTTTTTGGCCTCTCCTCTAAATCCACAAGATTTGGTTCCGATGGTTAAATCTATTGAAACGGTAAGTTGGGATACTAAAAGAGGAGGTTTTCAGGCAAGTTGCGATTTAAAAATTGGAAGTATTATTCTGCAAACCAAACCGCTTCGCAATTTTAATCCTGAATTAAAAGTACAAGCCATATCAGATGCAATTACAAAAGAAGGTGCTTGGTTATTGGATTTTAATAAAGAAGTGGAACAATGGCAAAATCGTGTGAATAGTTTACAGATTTGGAATCCGGAACAAAATTGGCCAGATGTGAGCACCAAGAATTTACTGGAAACCAATTCGGAATGGCTGGCACCCTATTTAAGCAATATCAAAAAACCTGAGGATCTGAAAAAAATTGATCTGAAGACCGTTTTGCAACATCATATAGATTATAAGTTGCAATCAGAACTAGAACGATTAGCTCCCGATAAAATAAAGGTATCTAGCGGATCCAATATCAAATTGAATTACCAGCTAAACGGGCAAGCTCCCATTCTTTCGGTTCGTCTTCAAGAGGTATTTGGTTTGCTCGAAACGCCAAAAGTGAACAATGGAAAAATAAACATTCTGTTGCATCTTCTTTCTCCGGGCTTTAAACCGGTTCAAATCACGAATGATTTGGCAAGTTTTTGGGGCAATGCATATTTCGAAGTCCGTAAAGAATTAAAAGCACGCTATCCAAAACATCATTGGCCGGATAATCCTTTGGAAGCAGAAGCTTTGCGCGGGGTAAAAAGAAAGAATCAACAATAAAACTCATCTAATAAATACATTAGATATTGATGAAAGAAGTTATTTAAACGAAATCAGCAATAATAATTGTCCTTCAGTAGGATTGGTTTAATCCAATATAAAGGTCCCATAAATCAACCGATTTATGGGACCTTTATTTATACTATTAGAAGCGGAAACTTTCCTGCAAACAGTTTTTCTCTTAATGCAATCGCACCAACTATTTAATTAATTTACTTGGAGGATAACCAAACTGTTTTTTAAAGCATCTACTAAAATACAAAGGATCGTTAAAGCCAACCATGGTGGCAACTTCGGATACATTGTAACGCTTTCCTTTTAATAATTGAGCCGATTTTTTCAGGCGTATTGTTCGAATAAACTCATTCGGAGCCAAATCGGTTAATTCCTTAATTTTACGATACAATTTAGAGGAACTCATGCCCATTTTATCGCATAATAAACTTGCAGTAAGCTCTGGCTCACTTAGTTTTTCTTCGATGAATACAGTAAGTTTAGTCATAAACTCTTCATCAACAGGCGAATGAGTTAATACATTCACATCACTTTCTGCATCGACAGAAAATTTCCCCTTCAACTCTACTCTTGCTTTTACAATGTTATCGATCCTGGTTTTTAACAAAGACGGATCGAAAGGCTTCACTAAATAAGCATCAGCGCCAAGCTTATAACCTTTTATTTTATTTTCGTTATCGGATAATGCGGTTAATAAAACAACAGGAATATGACTGATTGTTTCATCACTTTTTAACTCTTCACAAAACTGAAATCCGTCCATCACTGGCATCATTACATCGGCAACACAAAGAATGGGTCTTACTTGACGACAAATTTTCAATCCTTCTTCTCCATTTTCAGCTTCATAAACCTTGAAGTAATCGGACAAATACTCAACAGCAAACTTTCTAAGTTCAACATTATCCTCTATAACTAGTATTTTCTCTTTTAGGTGAGTCGATTGAACTGTCTTCTTCGTCTCAATATGATTTAGATTAACTGGTTCTATTGGCTTTGATTCATAATCAAACACTTCAGAATCCTTGTAATATTCTCTCTCAATTGGAATTTCCAAACCGAACACACTTCCCTTATCTGGAATACTTTGCACATCAATTGTTGCTTTATGGAGCTTAACCAAAGAATTAACCAAGGATAATCCAATTCCAGAACCAGTATTGTCTTCCATACTATTCGCTGCCTGATAGAACCTCGAAAAAATCTTTTTCTGACTTTCTAAAGGAATGCCAATGCCATCATCACTAACCTCAATTACCAAACGTTTTGGCTTGAATTCTTTTATTCCAACATACAAATCAACATTACCATATTTAGGTGTAAACTTGATTGCATTAGACAGAAGATTGTATAAAATTTTATCGTATTTGTCCCGATCAATCCATCCCTTAATTGATTCTTCCTCTGAAACTAAATTGAAACTTATTTTTTTATCCTTAGCGAAGCTTTCAAATGAATGAAAAGTATTTCTTGTGTAAAGTAGGATATCGGTTTTCGAAACTTTTAACTGAAGTTCTCCTGTTTGTGCTTTTCTAAAATCTAACAACTGATTGACCAAATAAAGTAATCTGCTGGAATTTTGCAAAATCAAATTCACTCTACTTTTCTGATAATCGGTTCCCTCACCTTCTTCAATCAATTGTTTTGCAGGTCCTAGGATTAAAGATATAGGGGTTCTTAATTCATGAGATATATTTGTAAAAAAACGAAGTTTCTCATTGGTTAGATTTTCATCACGTTCTCGTTTTACCTTTTCGAGTAGTAGTTCCTGTTTTAAATCATATCTATTTTTTAATTGCTTACGAACAAGGTAAATTACAATCACAATTAATATAAAAAAAAGCATAAAAGCTTTATAGGTTAACCAAAAAGGTGGAAGAATATTAATTTGATAAGATGAGGTATCACTCCAGTACCCATTGCTATTTATTGTTCTAATTTTAAATAAATACTTATTGGGATATAGATTCGTGTATTGGACAGTTTTAGAACTGCTTGTCGCATCAATCCATTCTTTGTCGAACCCCTGAAGCATGTACTGAAATTTGTTTTGTATTTCATTTACATATGAACATGAACTAAAGCTTATCGAAAACATACGATTATCGTAATTAAGATCAACCTTTTTTGAATAATTTAAATCTTCTGTTAGAATAACCTGTCCATTGATGGTATCGCCAGGTAAAACCGGAGTATTTTTAACTCGAAAATCGCTAATTAAAGGAGCTGGAGAATAGTTGTTCTCTTTAAGAAGATATGGTTTAAATGAAATAAAACTATTTTCTCCGCCCAGACAAATCTGACTTTTATTGGAGAACAGGAAACCTCTTTTGTTGTAAATATTTGATCGAACACCATTATTTACCGAAAATACACGTAAATCTTTCTCTATCGGATTGTATTTTGCAATCTGGTTAAAATTCATGTTTAACCACATTTGACCTGTTGAGTCGACGGCCATATCGGTAATCCAAATATCCTTTAGCTCTTGTGGTTCACTAACAGTAACAAATTCATCGATTAAAGGATCGTAATAATTTAATCCATGACGAGTTGAAGCCCAAACCTTACCTTTAACATCAATAATAATATCTTTAATTTTATCATTGGAAAGACCTTGGTCACCATTCTCGTTATAATTGTAATTTTTTAAAGATTTTGTTTTAGAATTGTATCTAAAAATTCCATTTTCTGTTGCCAACCAAATTACTCCCGAATAATTTTGAACAATTTTATTGATATCTTGATTTCCTAAGACTTCTGGTTTTACTTGATTATATTTTTTAGATCTAATATTGTATTCAATCAATCCTTCTCCGTTCGATCCAATTAGTAATCGATCTTTGGAAATCTTCAAAATGGAAAAAACAGGAATATCATTAAAGCCTACCTCTAGAATCTCCATCTTGGAGTTTAAATAATCAAATTTCAAGACTCTTCCATCCCACAAACCACAATAAAAAGTTTTTCCATCAGCACTATAAATACTAACAATTCGTAGATCCTTAGCAGAAACTAGTCTAATTTCATTTGATTTTTTCAAATAAATTCCATTGGCATGTGTACCAATTAAAATATTGTTATCGTAGGTTTGACCAAAACTGCTAACGATAGGAATCCTATTCCCTAACACACCTTTTATTCGTGTCATTTTAAACTGGTTATCGAAAGGATCATACTTCTCCACACCATTTTCGGTTCCAATCCATAGCACACCTGCAGCATCAAAATACAAACAAGAAATATAGTTGTTGGTAAGGGACTTATTATAGGATAGATCCGTATCGTACCGTTCATAGGAATTTAAGGCAATATCCTCTATCAAACTACATTTAATCAAACCATTGGTAGTTCCGACCCAATAGAAATCATCGGGACCACGAGTTATGCACCGGAAAAAATCAATCGCAACATCTTTTTGTTCTAATAATTCGAATTCCCCTTTAAGTTTGTTCAGCTTGTATAAACCTCCTCGGGTACCTGCAAAAACATCAAATTTATGATCCTCATAAAGAAAATAAACAGGGCTATTAAGCGATTCCTGATCCTTGTTCTTCATTTCTACATGAACAAGATTTGTGACCATTCCGGAATCATCTATCTCAAAGGAATAAATACCATTTTCATAGGTGCCAACCCATATTTTATTGTCCTTTGTTTGAGTTATAGATCGAATGTACTCAACATTATCTAACTCAACCTTATGAAATATTTTTTCCTCATCATCGTAATAGCACAATCCTTTATGTTTGGTTCCAACCCAAACTCTCTTGTTCCGATCAATAAATAAAGCCCGAATTTTATTTCCGCAAATTTGATTGTTTTGATTTGAATCAGGATGAAATGTTTTAAATTTAGATGTAGGCAAATGAAAGCGTGTTAGGCCATTACTTGTTCCAATCCAAATATTTTCACTATCATCTGCTACCAGCTGAGTAATGTCATCATCCTGCAGGTAATTTGGATTGTAAATATCACTCGTAAATGCTTTAAAATCGACCCCATCGAAACGATTTACGCCTCCAAAAGTTCCGAACCACAAAAAACCATTTTTATCTTGTAAAATAGATCGAACAGAATTATGTGACAATCCTCTTTCATTACTGTAATGCTCAAACCTAAGTTCATCACAATGAGCTGATAAGAATATTGAAAGAAAAGCAAAACAAAAAAATAGCCTCAACATATTTAAAATAGTAAAGAATTAGGCAGTAAGATAACAAAAACAACACTTAATTAATTGGGCAAATTCATAAGACTACCTTTTTTCAAATCAAGCAAAAAATGATCTGCTGGAGCTCCATTCAAAAAGTGATCAAAGATATGTGCAAATTCTCTTACATCTTCATTCAGGGAATTATTCTCTTCAACTAAGTAATCACTTTTTAAAATCTGATTCACAACCAATTGATATTGCTGAATTCTATCAACCCCAATATCTGCTATTGCCAATTTATCAGCACTTCTTAATCTATAAAAATCAAAAATAAGATCAAATCCAGTCCAGTTTCGATAAGCTTCTAAATCGGCATTACTTTTATCAACACCTGCAAATTTCGCCAATTGCATTCCATTCGATTGTAACAGAAATTCTTTTATTTCCTTAGGCCAATCTTTTTTCAGAAATCGAAGGCGAACCAACTCTTTTAAATGCCAGTTGGTAAATTCATGGTATGTGTTCGCCAATAAAATGTCCTTGTTCCAAATATCTTCAGAATTTATCGATTCCAGATAATTGTATTCTTGCTCGTAGAGTGAGAACAACTCCTTGAATCGAGGAACAGAATCAATAACAACTGTTTCTATCTCAACTTTCTCGTTTCCAAAATTTGCAATTTTATAAGCTGGAATGTATGCTGCAAGAGAAGGTATTTGAATGTTTACCAAGCTTTTCCCTTCCTCGTATTTTCTATAACCAGTATCATTAATGTGCATGTGACCACCAAAATGAACTTTTACTCCTGCATCAGAGAAAATTTTTGCGACACTTTCTTCAGGGACACGATGCAATTGCATTTTTCCATCTCCCATTAAGTTTCTGATATGGTCAGATGCATCATCATTAAAATCAATCATTGGGTAATGACTAAAAACAACCAGTTTCTTCCCCAATTTTTCAGCTCTTTCTGTTACCGATTTCACCCAATCAATCAAATGTTTTTTATGGCTTAAGACTTTGTTGTAACCAATACTTGCTCCATTGTAATTAGATGCATTTCCCGGCTCTTTCTCTGCGTCGGCTTTTGGCACATAAACATTCCCATCTATTGCCAAAAACCATATTCCCTCTTCAGGTTCGACCAAATAGCTTACATCCGGAACAGTTGATTGCAATGGCTCTATTTTGTATTGTCTGTTTTCAAAAAGTGCTGCCTTCTTAGCTTCTGGAAAATTATAATCGCCGTAAGAGTAATTAGAAAATGGCGTTTCCCAGTACAGATCAGTTTTATCAGGAGTAAAGCCAAAATTTTTCAACAGATTCATTATTTCTTCGTATCCCATTTTACGGATATCCTTACTTACAACTGTTGGTAGGCCTTCTTTTGATTTCGGAGTATACAATCCGTCTCGACTCATAATTGCCTGAGACTTTCCGCCTTTCCCAAGGAAATCTTTCTTTCCAGCATCCATTGTAAAAGGTCGTACCGGATCATGGTTTCCAGTGGTCAGAATAAACCGAAATCCATATTTTTCTTTATAGTCTTCCAGTATCTTTTTTAAACCTCTAACATTCATAGGCTGACCATCATCACTAAAATCGCCTGGCATCACAACATACTTTATTCCCCTCTTGGCGACATCATCCAGAGCCGCAAGAAAAGCAAAGTAGTTTTCGTTATAAATTCGAGTTGATTTTAATTGTGATTGCATGCTACGAGCAAGTACGTATTTTCCATTGGTCGGATTCAATAAGCCTTTGTAATCACTATCGCTTAATTCACCATAGATATCCTGCAAATGAACATCGGCCATAAAGGCAACCTGCACCGGAGATTCAAGAGTGTTTTCTGATTGTTGGCAAGAATTAAATCCCACCAATACAATCAAAATAAATATGATCTGTTTCAATTTCTTCATTTCATCCAATTACAATTTAGATTCTTTAGGAAAAGCATAAGAGTTTTTCCAACCTCCCAAATCAATTAAAATTTGATCGATCATAACTCCTGGATCAAGCATCCAAACTTTCAAAGTATGCTTACCAGCCTTATTTACAACTTGCTTTACGGATTGGATACTTGCATTTCGCAATACATTTTGCATCCAATCATCACTTCTTCCAAAGGTTTGAAAATCTACTATCACTGGTTTGGTATCGTCAATTGCAATTGCACAACGAACACCTTTCCCATTGTTTACAGCATGTGCTGGAACAGCTTGCAAAAACACATCTGCAGAACCAAAATTAAAAGTATAAAATTCGTATTCAACAGCAGGGCTATTTGTAAGAATTGCTTTCTCATCCATCTGAATAGCTGCTGTTCTCGGTAAGGCTGCAATTACATTTCCACTATACCCTAAACCTTCGATCGTTTCCCATTTGGCTTGCTTTCCATCGGTCTTCCCAGTGAAATTCTCTGCATTAATTGAAATAAACCCTTTGTCTTCAACAAATCCTTTCCAATTTTCCAGCTCCTTAAATTTAGGATTAAATACTGATACTCCAATGGTAATTGTCGTGTCAACAGTAACAAAATCGATAGCTGAATTTACTTTATAACTCGGTGGAATCAATTGGTAATCGTGTCCTAATGGAGCTTCCTTTTTATTATCGCCTTTCGGTACTTTATTCCAATCGATACTAACCCATAAACGCTGTTCCTGATTAGAATTGTTCACACTTCCCGATTCTTGGGAGATATTAATCCAGTCTGCTTTGGCTTCGGCCTTCCATTCCACATCGCCTTTTCCTTTTAAAAATACATCAACAAAATATTCACTTTTTGTGTACGCATTAAAAACAGGAAGAACATCGGCATAAGAATTTATCACCTCATGATTCAATTCCATCTCGTAACTCTCCAAAGCCAATCCAAGTTCTGCTTGTGAGTCGCCCATCGGCACTGAAACTGATGGTTTTGAGAATACCGGCAAATGACGAGGTGACATGCTCATTATGTGATTCCACTTTCCATTTTGCAAGTCGTTGTTAAAGTATGCGGTTTCCTTTTGAATGCTTTTGAAAGCTTCAATGGACTTTTTCCCAAACAACTCAGCACTACTTCTGCCCTGATTTGCTGCAAACTGGTTTTTATAAGAATACAACCACTTATGATTCAAGTTTGCAGCCCCATTTACAGGGTAAGAGACCAATTCATAGTATGCGTCTTTTCTATTATATGTAATATTTTTACCAATCCTCTTGGTTTCATTTATCAACTTCTGATACTCCTCTATTCTTTGTCCAACTTCATCACCATAATGAATTTGAGTAAGCTCTGTTTCGCCCTCTTTTGTGACAGGCTCTACCTGGCTCCACGCCATAAATTCCGGTCTGCGCTGAAAAGCCAATCGGTAGTATTCATACATCAAATCTGTAATTGCTGAAGAATTTTTTGCACCAAACTCTCTGGCTGCCCAATTTTCCATATGAGATTTAACACCTGCACTTTTATCGAAAGAGCTCATATCCCAAGCCATATCTAAAAACAACTCAATATTGTATTCATGAGGTTTGATATCGCCACAATTCAAAACCCAAACATCGCGAGCTTGAAATTCATAAGCCTTATTCATCTCTTCCCACATTAGAACAGGATTAGTCGAATTCAACCATAAATAATCGTGAGGTCTTCCCCAATAGGAGGTATGATAGTAAACACCAGCTCCTCCAGATCGTTTTTGCTCTTCAGGATTACTCAACTGGCGTATGTATCCGTAATTGTCATCAGTCCAAACCAAGCTAATATCTTCGGGTACGTGCATGTCTTTTTGGTAATAGGTCAATACCTCTTTGTAAGGGATAAATATTTGAGGCAGTTCGTTGGCTTTTTTTCCTGTCTTGTTTTGCAAAATCTCTCTTTGATCTAAAACCACATTCTCTAACAATTTCACTTGTGCATCTGAATCATCTTCACCCACAATCATTGGAGAATCGTGCTCTCCGCGCATTCCCATTGTGTAAATACTTTCAAACTTGGAAACTTCCTTAGTTCTTTTGCTAAAAAGATCTTTAA
Source organism: Labilibaculum sp. DW002 (assembly GCF_029029525.1). Classification (NCBI taxonomy): domain Bacteria; kingdom Pseudomonadati; phylum Bacteroidota; class Bacteroidia; order Marinilabiliales; family Marinifilaceae; genus Paralabilibaculum; species Paralabilibaculum antarcticum. Next base: position 1,303,215 of record NZ_JAKJSC010000001.1, read on the forward strand.
TTGTTTCTGAGTTGTTGTCGTAACGCCACTCACCCATTGTTTTGCTATCCCATTCTGCATTGATATTACACAACATTGGTTCACAATGAGATGTGCCTACTACAATTGCATAATCATCGGCAACCTGTTTGTTTTCAGGATAATAATAGAATGGTTTTGTGCAAGAGTGCATGGCTGGCCAAATGGTATTCGCACGCAAACGCAACAACAGCTCAAATACTTTTGCATAGGTCTTAGGTCCGATATCACCAGTCTCAGGCTCATAATTCAAAGCCGCCCAACGCTGCAATCCCCAATCTTCATCGTTTAAAAATATTCCACGGTATTTTACCGATGGCGAACCATATTTATTATTTTCAATTCTAAGTAACAGTTCTTGCTTCTTATCAGGAGTTACATCGGCCCACCATTCCCATGGCGACACACCAATCATTCGTGAAATCTCTAACAAACCAAAAGCTGTACCTCTTCGGTCAGATCCAACGATCACCAATGCATTCTTTACATCCTTACTTAAATTTGCTACAACTTGAATCGTATAGGATTCCCAATTGTTCTGTATTGCAGAAACATCAAGCTTCTTTTCTGTAATCAATCTGTCAATAATTTTATTCTTACCAATGGTTCCGGCAATAATTGCCCCATTGGCTAATTTGTGTTCTATTGTAAGTTTGGTTCCGCTGACTTTAAATACATCTTCGGATAATATTTCAGCAGCGATCTCAACCACCTTGGCATCTTTCTTATCTATGATGATTTTTGCCGTTTGCTTCTCTGACACCAGTTCAAAACTTTTGTTTTGTGCATTAAGCCCCGATGTGAAAAACAGCAATAACATACTGACAATTACGAATCTCATCTTATTTTGTATCATGGTTTACTAATTTTATTCTTTCGTAGCTGTTATTCTCAAAGCTGATTTTAAAATCAGACTTGTATAAGTTTGTAGGGATATAATAATCGGTTGAGATTACCTGAGCTCCCGATTCTTTTGCTTTTTCAAATTTGGTATAGTCCTTGGTTCTGGATTCTTTAGTTCCTGCATCGGCTCTGGTTCTCACTAGATATCCTTTTTCAACCAATTCTTTGATGTGGTTAAAATCTCTAATTGGATTATTGATAATTCGAAAAGCAGCTTCTGGGTTTCCTTCGGGACTATTTACAAACAGTACCCTTCCTTTTAAGCTAGGATGGCCTTCCAGATAACTGCTAATTTTCTCTTCTTTCTCGTCCAGCACAAAAAGAAATCGACCTTTTAACTCCTCCAAACGAGGCCATCCATTGGTTAGAATGGCAGTTTCTAAATTTTCAAAATTACCACGAACCAAATCGGGTGTAATTAATTGTTCGTTGGAAAATACCGAACGAATTTCCATATCCAAACTATCCAAAGCTTCCTTGGTAAAAGGGAGCGGATCAAGTGTTCCTTCAACTTTTTGATCCTTGGTATTCATCAAAACAAAAACCGGCGTATGATTCGGATTTTGATTCGACCATTGCTTCATCATATTCAAACCATCTTTAAATAGCAAATGATGACTTCTAAAATCAATATCTTGAATGTGAAACATTTTCAAGCCGGATTCGGCTAATTTTTGTTCTGCATCATATTCTTTAGGTTCAAAACCTGATTCCCTGATCAGCTCTAATCCTTTTGGATTTAAAAAATGTCCTCCTTGAGGATCATAAAACACATCTAACTCCACATTTCGCAAGCCTAATTCCAATTGCTTTTTAATTGAAATATGACCGTATTGTAAGGAAGTTGCTTTTGTAGAATCCATTTGATAAATGTAATCCCAAAGTGCTTTTTCAATTGGAATTTTATATGAATTGTGACTACCAATAACCTGTATCTCATTCAAACGGATTTCCGTTTTATTGCAAGCGGATACGGTTAGTAAAATACCTAATGCTAATAATATTCGATTCTTCATTCTAAAATTCTTGCTTGTTTCTTAAGCTGTGAAATTACGAACTAAGGACTAAAAGCAGATGAACAAATCAATCACAGATATGGACATATTATTCACGATTCATTTATATGCATCTGTTTAGAATGAGATATTCACACAAAAAAATATGCCCAATTTTTTCGAATAGTAATGTACTATTATTTTCTACTCTGAATATATTTATCAGCGAATCGTTTCCCTAATATTCGTTGACTTTGAGAATCAAAATGAAGACTATCTCCTCGATTAATAAGGTCGGCTGTGGGAATCAATTCTGCATGGATATCTTTTGAGACATAGTCCTCAATTTCCTTATTTATTTGCAACCATTTGCTTTTATTTTTCGAGTAGCTTCCCAATTCTCCGATCAATACAGGCAAAGATTTGTTTCCTGCAAAGCTTCGGAATTTGCTCACTAATTTCATGAGTCTCTCTTCATATTTTGGAATGCAGCGTTCATTTGCATCACTTTCTCCCTGATGCCACAAAATCCCCTTCAATTTGCCGTATTTTTTTGCCAAATTCATCTTCTCCTTAAAATTGGAGAGTAGTTGCACCTCGCGATGAATGGAATCCCCCAACCATTGACTGATAGAACTTCCTCCTACAGCGGTTGGAATCAAAAGAATAGAAACATTTTCAGGTACTTGATTGAGTAACTGATTTGCAAATGAAACCCCACAATCTAAACCCTTCATTGTCGGTTCATAAAAGTTCAGCGGCTCTTTGGCCAGAATAACTTCATTACTTTTATTAATCGTTAGAATTCTTTCAGAAGTAATGGTATCCTGGGGCTCAACAAATCCTCGTCCAGCCATATTAGATTGTCCCGCCATCATAAAAACCCAAACGTCCTTCTTTTTAGGCATTTTCTTCGGATAGACTGTTGATTTCGGAAAATTCATAACCCGTTGGTGCTTTTCGAACTTCCTGCTGTTTACCATTTGACTTAACCATTTTTCGGCAAGTGCAGGCCAGGTTTCTGCTGCTGGATTTCCTTTTCGCAATCCATATCCATGTCCTCCAGTGCCTAGCAGGTGCAATTCAACAGGTATCTTTTTATCCCGCAGAGCTGCAGTCATTACCAAAGAGCTATTTCCATATTTATCATCAGCTGTTCCGAAAATAAAGAAGGGTGGCGTGTACTTGCTAATGGTCAATTCTGGCGTAAGACTTCTCTTTTCTCCTTTATCGAGATAAGCTGGATAAATGAGCATGGAAAAATTTGGACGGCAGGAAAACTCATCCATAGCATCTATTTTTGCATAAGAATCGAGCTTAAACTGAGTGGAAGTTCGAGCACACAGACTTGCTCCGGCAGAAAAACCAATCATTCCTATTCTTTCAGGATGCAAATTATATTCATAAGCTTTACTTCGAACCAAACGAACAGCTCTTTGAGCATCATTTAAGGCTCCTTTTTGCTTATTAGGAATGCGATATTGCAATACAAAAGCCGTATATCCAAGCGAATTAAGCCATTCTGCAATTTCATAACCTTCCTTATCTACGGCCAAAATATTGTATCCGCCACCCGGGCAAACAATAATACCAACACCCGAGGAATTCGGTTTTGCCGGTTCAAAAACCACTAAGGAAGGATTGGTAACCTCGGCCAGACGAATTACATTGCCACTGGAATTTCCAGACACGATTGCGGACCGCTTTGCTTTGAGTTCACCGGGAACTTTATCTGGCCATAAGTAAAGTGTGTCTCTTGTTTGAGCATGACCTGCCAAGGCGAGAAAAAGAGCCAATATTGAAAAGGTAAATTTCATGCGTTTATCAGTTTATTTGTTAGTTTAAATATACGGATTGAGCAGGAAAATTCGCTTTTTCAGCTCATCTTCCTGCTCATTATCATTTGGAAACAGTAATTCTTTTACTGCTGAATTTGCAAGGTATTTATCCCTTCGTTCAGCTTCACTATTTTTTTATTTTTAATAATACAATTGTTCAACAAAACTTTAATCTTACTGTTCGGCAAAACGAATTCCCCATTCATGCCTTTGGGCAGCTTAATTTCGTAGATCTGCTCGTTCTTATCCGATACAATGTACTTGGCCTCGATACTACCTTTTAGGGTAGGAACTTTTATTTCTGAAAATTGAAGATTCGTCAATTGAGGTTTAATTTGCACACTAGCAAAACCTGGTGTTTTAGGTGTAACTCCCCACATCTGACGAGTAATAACATTTAATGGAGCAGTTCCCCAAGCATGATTCCAATCTGAATTGGGTTTGTATTTCATATCCCATGCTTCCAAAGCCATGGTCGAACCAATTTCAATCATGTTCCACCAAGTACGGTCGTGTGTCGTATCAGTGATTAGTTTCAAAGCATATTCCGATTCGTTGGCTTTATATAAAGCATCCAACAGATACTGAGCTCCATAAACACTACAAGCCATTCCTCTTGTTTTGATGAACTCACTAACCGACTTCTTATTTTTTTCCGGTACTAGATCAAAGGCAAGTGGAAACATATTGGCATGCAATGAAGCATGATTGGTACCTTCTCCATCGATATAAATCCCTCTCGATTTATCGAATAACTTGTTATTGATGACCTTTTTAAGCTTCTTCGATTTTTTCTTAAAGAAAGTAGCATCCTTAGTTTTACCAAGGCAGTCAGCAATTTCCGACATCAAAAATAGATTGTAATAGTAAAACGAATTGACCACCGTATTAATTGCCACCATTTCGTAACCATCACGTTCACCTTCTTTTTTTGCAAGCTTCCATCCTGTATCCTTTTGTCCTGCAGGCCAGTCAACAATATCCCTTACCCTCGTATTCGCTTTTTTAAATCCTAATTCCAATTTAAATTCACCATCTAACTTAGCTGATTTTGAACTGATCAATCCATCCTCACGCTCCAAATCCATTAAGGTTCTTATTTTTAGAACGTCATAATATTTCTCAAGCATCTCTTTATCACCGGTGTACATATAATCCTGATAGTACAGTAAAACGGTATGCAAAAGCCATTCTGTTGGCCAGGTAGGATGCTCAACAAAATATTCGTTGGTTCTGCGAGCAATCGAATAAACATTATCTACGGCATAATGACTTAGCTGATTGATATAGGCGTCAGCTTCGTAAGGAATACGTTCCCGGTCTCCATCCACATAGTAACCTGCAAAACTTGTTGCTTTTATGGTGTGCTTGCATAAATCCCAAACTGCATTCAAAACTGTATCCGAAGAGGTAAACGTTCCTGCTTCATCATTAAATTGATAATAATATCCTTTTTGCCAGATTTCTAATTCTTCAATCGGAATCTTTAGATTCTCTATTTCACAATACCTGAACGGCATGATCACTCCGAAAGATTCCGGAAGGTGAATCGCACCAGGTTTTGTATTTCTCTTATCAGCAAGCAAATTAACAACCATATTTTGATTGGCATTAACTTGATCAAGCTTCACTTGTTGATAACGAATTGTTCCGCCAGGATTTCTATCAATCTGATTTATTTCAGTTAATTTCTCACCCAAACGAACAATCAAACTATCCTTCTGTAGCTGTTTGGAATGTAAAACTACCGTTCCAAAATAGGCTTTTCCAAAATCAATAAAATAATGACCGTCGGCTAGCTTTACTATTCTTTCTGCTTTGTTCAGTACCGTTTCAAAATCATTTTCAGTTGGTACCTTAGTGATTTGAGCTTGTCCTAAAGTACACAAGGTCAAAAACAGACATGACAACAGATATAATTTACTATTTGATGATATATTCATGCTTCTACTTCTCTATTTATTTCACCTTACAAGTTTTCTTTAATCGGATATCACTTGATGATGCACCGATCATAAACTCAAAAGCTCCTTTCTCAAAATGCCATTCATTACACTTTTCATCCCAAAACATTAATTGTTGAATTGGGACCTCAAAGCTTATACTTTTCGATTCGCCAATTGCCAAAGAAGTTCTTTTAAAACCAACCAGTTGTTTTAATGGTCTTTGTACCGAAGACTTCACATCTTTCACATACAATTGAACCACCTCATCCCCCTCGTAGTCTCCTGTATTTTTGACCGTTGCAGAAATCGTAATGCTTTCCTGATTTTTAGCAATTTTCATATCGCTATAAGCGAAAGAAGTGTAGCTTAAACCGTATCCAAAAGAATAAAGTGCTTCTCCTTCAAAATATTGATAAGTTCTGCCTTTGGTAACTTCGTAATCGTTCATTGGCGGAAGATCTTTCTCCGATTTATAGAAGGTAAAAGGCAAACGTCCTGCAGGATTGTAATCACCAAAAAGCACATCGGCGATGGCAGTACCACCACTTTCACCAGGATACCATGCATCCACGATTGCAGGAACGGTTGCATCCATCCAATTAATGGCTAAGGAACTACCCGCGACCAAGACCACAATCATATTTTTATTTTCCTTGTAGATATCTTTTAAATAGTTGACCTGATCTTCAGGAAGTCCTAATTCAACTCTATCTTTTCCTTCTTTTTCGATGGTTTTATTGATTCCCATTACGGCAATCACATAATCACTGCTTCGAGCCGCGAGCCTATCTTCTTCGTATAAATCGCCACCATCGGCATTCGGCACTTTCCAAAGCAATTGACAAATTGCATCGCCACCATTATCAAAATATTCCAACTTGATAGCATATTTTTTACCGGCTTCCATTTTAATATCTACCTGATCGGTTGTTGTGCCACGATTGTGCCATTCGTCAACTACCAATTCATCATTCAACCACAAACGAATTCCATCATCAGAATTCACTCCAATTTTATAATCACCCGTGATATTAGGCGCAATATAACCAGTCCATCTAATCGATTTATGTTTGTAATTCGTGTAAGGATCTGGAGGCTGATTTACTGGATCGAAGTTCACCACTTTATCGGTTCGTGTTTGAGGAGTTCCTTCCAAAAACTTATCGTCATAGTATTCAGCATACAAACCTTTTCCGTCGTTTTTATCGTTGCGTAGATATTCCGACTCTAAAATATTAAGGTTTCTGGCTGCAGTTTTCCATTTTACATACTGAACCTCTGCCTTATCGGCCAGTTTGTTTTGAATTCCTTTTAGCGGTGATATAGGAGATATAACTGGTAATCCACTATAATCACCAAAAACAACTTGGTTGGCGTTGAAACCTACTACTGCTACTTTTTTAATCGCATTGGCATCTAAAGGCAGTATATTATCCTGATTTTTAAGCAAAACAATTGATTGTCTTGAGGTTTCAAGGGCAAGTTCCTGGTGCTCTTTTGAACCAATTACATCAGGAGATATTTTAGCGTAAGGATTACCTGCTGCAGGATCGAAAATACCCAATTTGAATCGGGCCTCTAATACACGGCGAGCTGCTTTGTCGATAGATTCCTTTTTTACCAGTCCAGCCTGATAAGCTGGATACAAATGATTTGTATAAATTACGTTACCACATTCCAAATCGAGACCTGCTTCGATCGCTACTTTTGCAGCCATTTGCGGTGTTTCTACATAATGATGTGATTTTTCTAGATATTTCGGAGCTCCACAATCGCTCACCACATAACCAGTAAAGCCCCATTCATCACGTAAAACAGTTTGCAGTAACCAATTGTTTGCGGTACAAGGTATACCATTTATGGCATTGTAAGCACTCATAATGGCTTGTGCTTTTCCTTCTACGATACATGCTTTAAAAGCAGGCAAATAATATTCACGCAAAGCTCTTTCAGATATGTCAGCATTGCAGGCAAATCGGTTTTCTTCCTCGTTATTGGCTACAAAATGTTTAGGTGTAGCCACAACTTTCAAATATTTTTCGTCGTCCCCTTGTAATCCATTTACAAAAGAAAGCCCAATTTTACTAGTCAAAAATGGATCTTCACCATAGGTTTCAGGTGTGCGACCCCAACGAGGATCTCTTGCCATATTTATTGTTGGCGACCACATGGTTAGCATATCGCTATATCCTGATGTTTGGTCTTTTCCTTGATTCAAGAAATTCCATTTGGCACGGGCTTCATCTGAAATTGCAGTAGCCACATTGTAAATTAAGTCAGGATTCCAAGTTGCAGAAAGTGCAATGGCTTGAGGAAATACTGTAAAACGTCCTCCTTTAACCACTCCATGCAATCCTTCATTTCCATGATAATATTTGTCCACACCCAAGCGCGAAATCTCTTTACCTGAAGCCTGTAGCAAAAATACCTTCTCCTCTACCGTTAATCGGCTCATTAGATCATCTACTCTCTCCTCAATAGATAGACTACAATCATTAAACCTATACTCTGATTGACTAAAACCAATGTTTGGAAGTAGTACTAAAATTAAAAAAATAAATCTTCCTAGTTTCATATCTTGTTCGTAATTATTATTTTTTGAATCAAAAAAATGCTAAAAAAACACTACTCCATTCTAAACCAATCGAAATCAGCATAACTTAGTGTTTCATCCATATTAGGATTAATACAAAAAAGCCCAACTTTAGCGCCTATCCATTTGCCTGTTGTAGCTTTAAAAGATTCTCCAATACTTAAATACTGACGGCCATCCTTACTATATTCAAATTGACACATTTTATCTGCTGTCACTTTCACTCTTAAAAAAATAGTTTCTGAGCTAACAGGAATGCTTTCAATTTCCCTTGTCTTGTCCATATGCCTACTATACTCACCTTTGAACATTGCTACTCTTAGGGACTCTTCTTCTTTAACAATTCCTACATAAGCCCAATGCCTTCCCATAACAACTAGGCCACATCTCTCACCTGATAATTCTAGATGACAGTTTACTTTTGTAGTAGCCATGAATTGAGGAGCTGGGATCTTCTGTAGCAGAAGGTTAGGCACGTGCCACAGATTCCCATATTGAGTAAGGTTCTGCACAGCATTTAATCTTAAACATCCCTCATTTTTATTAAGAGAATACCATTCCTCCTTGGGGTTCGCCTGCCACTGCCATTGAAGACCTAAATCTACTATATTAAATTCATCTCCGGTTTGCGGTATTCTCACAGCATACCTATGCCCTACATTGGGTAAAGCATATTCCTTCACCGGTTCTCCTATACCATCATTATTGATATCTATACCCATCATAGGCCAACCATCTTGCCAAGTGACAGCTTGTAAATGAACTATTCTACCATAAGAAGCTCTATCCTGAAAATGAGCAAACCACCATTCACCTGACTTCAACTCAACCAAACCTCCTTGGTGTGGACCATTGATAGCAGTATTACCTTGATGCATAACTTTTTTACTCTCGTAAGGACCATAAATATTTGTGGCTCGTAAAACAGTTTGCCATCCCTCGGACACTCCACCTGCAGGAGCCATTATATAATAATACCCTTCCTTTTTTAAAAACTTAGGACCTTCAATAATAGGTGCTTTGTCCTGATCATCAAAAATAATTGTACCATTATCCAATAGTCGTTTCCCATCCTGAGTCATTTTGTGAAGTATCAATTTATTACCCCCTAGCTTGCTTCTAACAAGATAAGCATTGCCATCGTCATCCCACAAAGGACAAGGATCTTCCCAATTGCCCACTTCCACAACATGCGTCAACTCCCATTCCGCAATGGGGTTATCAGTGACTGCCATAAACAAACCATCTTCAGGAGTACAGAAATAAACATAAAACTTATCATCATGATAACGAATAGATGGTGCCCAACACCCCTCTCCATGTGCTGGCTTATTATACTTTTCTAAGGGCAAACTCTGATAAACATGATTAATTATCTTCCAATTGACCATATCTTTAGAATGCAAAATAGGGATACCTGGCATACAATTAAAACTAGAAGATACCATATAGAAATCGTCGTTAACCCTAATAAGGTCAGGATCAGAATAATCAGCAAAAACAATAGGATTCTTGAAGTTTCCATCACCTAAATCAGGACTCCAAAGCTGAGCTAGACACTGAGATATTAACACCAATTGAAATAGTATGGTTGAAACAAGTATTTTCATTGTAAGGTCTATATTAGAATGTTTTACGATTGCGCAATAACTTATAGTAAAACGAGAAAATATATTAATTGTATACTAAACCCCTTTGTTGGAGCTTCTTTTTAGTAAAAAGATCTTCACTTATTATTTTATGATTTCAACATTTGTTAGTTTCACCACGACCGGATTAGGCCATACTTTATCGTTATAAAGTCTTTGTGCTCTGGAAACAGAAATTTCCAAAAGATCTTTATGCTGAATAAATCTGGATTTTGGGATATTTTCTGGCCAATACTCCACCACCAAATCATTCTGACCCAAAACAGAAATATCTGTTTTATCGGTAGCTCTTAGGTTCTTCATTAAAAAGTTTCGTCGTCGCCCTTTGAACCAATCTTCTTGTCCTGTGATGAAAACATATACGGCATTCTCCTTTTCATTTTGAGTGAACCACACATATCCATCTTTAATAATACCAGGTAAAGGACGAATGTTTTTAATTGCCTCTTCGTTCACGAACATCCAAAGTCCTAGTTCACGTAGACGTTCTTCCTGTTCTATAGCAATTTCCCCATTAGGCTTAGGACCTATATTCAATAAGAAATTCCCTCCTTTTGCTCTAATTTCTATCAACTTATTGATGACATCAGTACCACTTTTATAACTTTCATGAGTCGGTTTGTATTGCCATTGTGTTCCCATGGTCATGCAGGTTTCCCAAGGTCCTTTCATAGCTCCACCAGGAATACTCTGCTCAGGTGTTTTCATTCCACCTCGAGTTACCACAATATTTGGATCTTTATCATGAATATATTGCACTAAAGGTCCTGTCTTAAAAGCATCAAAAAATACGATATCAATCGGTCCATAATTCGCCAAAAGCTCATCAATTTGAGTTTTATCGTAGGCTAAAAGTTCCGGATTATCGGTAATTTGACTTCCTTCTCGCTTTCGAGAAATTAGGGTGCCTTGTTCGTGTAGAAAATGAAAATCCTCAGGCGAAAAATACACTCCCACTTTCAATCCATACTTTCGTAATGATGTAAAAAGCATGTCTGTAATATCCTTCCCGTAAGGCGTATTCATGATATTAAAATCAGTGGTTTTTGTATCCCACATACAGAACCCATTGTGATGCTTTGTCGTGAACACCACATACTCAGCACCTGTTAATTTGAACAATCTAGCCCATTCATCCGAATCAAATTTATCTGGATAAAAAGTCTTGGGTAGCTCCTTAAAATATTTATTTACGTAATCGTCTGATGCTCCAACTAGGGAATGACTAATTACACTTCCCAATTGAGAATCCATACTCCAGTGGACAAAGATTCCTAAACCCATATCCATAAATTTTTCTTCCTCTTCAGCTTTATTTTTAAGCTGTCCGAAAACAGAAAAACTGCATAAGGTGAACAACAAGGCAGAACACAATAATTTATATTTCATCACTTTTCTTTATTACGTTTTAATGGGACCTTTTTAATTGCTCCCAACCAGCCAATCTACATCAGGAATAGATCCTTTGTATGAGCTGGATAATTAGGTTTCAATCTATTTTCTCGTTAGCGAGTGAGGTCGAGATTCTTTACTCGTTCCCCATTCTTTATTAGGAAGCTCACCCATTTCAAAATCAAGAACTCCGCCTTTTATCAAATCGAAATGATTAAAGAAATTCTGATCCGTATTAACGCCATTTACCTTCAATGAATGAATGTAATTGTTACCTGTTGAAGCTCCTTTTGCATTAATTTCGATTGCATTTCCATTCTCCAAGTGAATTTTAATTTTATCGAAACGAGGACCTGAGATCACATATTCAGGAACAGATGGACAGACAGGATAAAATCCCATAGCAGCAAAAGCATACCATGCTGACATCTGACCTGCATCATCGTTTCCACTTAATCCTCCAGGACCTGTAATGTATTCAGTATCCATTATTTGAGTAACCAAAGCTTGTGTTTTCCATGGTTGACCGCTATAATTGTATAGGAATGGAATTTGATGTCCTGGTTCATTACCATGCCAATACTGACCTATAGAATGAAAGCGATCTAAATTGGTATTAAAACCATCTTGTCCACCCATCAAATCCATTAAGCCTGCCATATCGTGAGGTACATACCATGTGTACTGATAAGGCGTACCTTCTGTAATGTAAGGCATACGAACAAACTTATCAAATTCATCGGTAAAACTTCCATCAGCATATCTTCCTCTTATGCACGAGTCAGCTTCACTATATACATTCTGATAATTTAATGCTCGTTGTGTTAATATTTCTGAATTTACAGTATCGCCGCGCTTGTTAGCGATTTGGCTTAGTGCGAAATCATCAAAAGCGTACTCCATAGTTCTGGATGCCTGCTCCTTATCATGATAAGACTCTTTCACCTCGTCTTCTAATGGAATGTATCCATATTTCAGATAAGATTTCAAGCCACGGCGCCCTTTTCCTTCTTTGTATTCCTCAAAAGTATCGGGTGACTTAAACGCATTTTGCAGCAAATAGCCATATTGTTTATCACTAATATCAATGACTCCTTTTGAATAAGCATCTGCAATAGCAGAAATGGCATGATCACCAATCATAGCAGATGTGTAACTGTTCCAACAAGGGAAAATTGGCAGCCAACCGCCTTGTTCCGCTTTTAGAAAGAGACTATTCATCATATCAGCGCTCACATCTGGCATCAAAAAATTGAATAAAGGAAGCGAAGCTCTGTAGGTATCCCACATCGAAAAATCGACGAAATAATCCTTATCTCCGCTATTCATAATTTTCTTACCACCTGCAAAACTCACGTATGAACCATCACAATCGTTAAATGTTCTTGGTTGCAAACAGCTATGATACATTGCTGTGTAAAACTTTACCTTATCCTCTTCTACCTCTCCTTCAACTTGTACTTTCGACAAAAGATTTTCCCAAGTAGATTTCAATTGATCTTTTGCAATATCAAAATCAAGATTATCGGTTTCTGTATCTAAATTCTTTCTTGCTTGCTCAATACTTGTAAAAGATGTACCAACAGAAGCAAAAATTTCTTCATTTTCCTGAACCATAAAAGAAACAAAAGCTCCTAAATCTTCAAGATCAGCAACTTGTTGCTCTCCATCATAAATTTTATCGCCCTGGTATACGCCATAAGTTTCAAAATCGGATTTGAAGCGAACAACAAAATAGCCACTAAAACCAGCTTCTTCGCCCCAGCCTTGATAAATTCGGTGAACAGGATTGTAACCTATGATCTCATTTCTTCCTGGAAGAACTCTTATAAAACCTTGTCCTTCGTCACTATTAGGATTTACAACAATGTGAGCTTCACCTTCTTTTGCAAAAGTAAATTTGAACAAGCCAGACCTCTTTGTCGCCGTCATCTCTACATCAATATCATAATCTTCTAGGTGTACTTGATACAAATATGGACTTGCCATTTCGTTATTGTGTGAAAATTTAGATCCACGCACAGTTGGCAAACACTTTAATGCACCCGAAATAGGCATAATCGTCATACTTCCATATTCCTGAACACAAGAGCCACTCAACCAATGACTTCCTCTAAATCCTTGAATAATTGAATCAGTATAGTAATATGGAGAATGACACTTGGTCTCTGTCGCCTTTGTTTGAGGAGTCCAATTGGTCATCCCAAATGGCACCGTAACACATGGAACTACCTGTGAATTATTCTCGGTACCAACACTATGTTTTAGTGTGCTTTCTGATGTAAAAGGTGCCGTACCAATTAATGGATTAACATACTTTACATATTCTGTATTCTTTTCTGAAGTCTGACATCCTGCAAACAGCAAACCGATCAAACTAATTGTTATAAGTCTCATAAATCGTGATTTCATACAAAACATCTTTATTGTTTTAATGATTTAAGTGTAGTCTCAATATCTTCTAACATTTCAAAAGTAGGAAACCCATTATTAGGGCGACGAATTTCTGGAGAATACCAATTTTCCCATTTTGAATCCTGATCACCTTCTTTAGAGTTTTTATATACTACTTCTAATTTTTCTTTTCCAACTTCTAAAAGTCTTTCGGCTTCAGCTATTAACTCCTCATCACCCGTTTCTTCAAATTGCTTCTTCAGTAAAGCCATTTCATGAAGAGTACTTTCAAAAGAAATTAAATCTGAATATAATTTCGTTGGGAGTAGAATGTAAGAATAATAGAACTCCTTATTGATTTCATTAGATTTCATTCCTTTTTCAGCCTTACTTAATGCTTCGGCAAAAATTTGAATCTCTAATTTCACTTTCTCAATATCGTCATCAACTCTCTCGTATGAATAAGCTATCGGTTCCTTACCTGGACTTTGAATTGGTGAATTAGACAGGTATGAAATTGCTTCTCGAATTTCCCATAAGTGTTGCACATATCCATTTCTTCCTTCTTGAACTTCATGTAATATCTTCATCGATTCAACAGCCGACTTTGCAGCATCTTTACTAAAATATCTCTCAGTCCAGGCTTTATAAAAATCTTCACCATTAAATTCTTCGGGCTTATTGCATACCTCGCTATAAGCTTCCAAATTGAATAAAAATGGTCTGAAATTCTGCCCGTTTACTTGGCAATACTTATCAGCACCATACTCTCGAAACATTTTCTTCATGATCGTATCTACGATCATAGGGTAAGGATTATGAACGGTATGATTTTTCCAAAATCCAGCATGCATATAAGTACCAAAATCATAACCTTTAGTACTTTTCGGCCAATATTTAAAATCACCAAAACCATCATCACACCACACAGCTATCCAATCTTTAGGTGGGCTAAAGTCTTCATTGAACATTTCCATTCCATCGTGGTAACAGAATGCAATTTTCGTTGCTTCAGGTTTATAATGATCAATTAACTGCCCTAATTCCAAATACACCTCATTAAAAACCTCTGTTTTATCCTCTCCACAATCACTTTCATATTCCCAATCCCACACCTGATGTCTGGGACGTAATGAAAAGATATCCGCTTTAGCAATAGACGTTTTTTCGAAATAGTATTTCCATCCTTCTATCCATTTATCTTTGTAAGTCGTCCAACAATAAGATTCGTCAACAGCCAATGGATGCAATTGATAACCTAAGGATAAGTCAACTTGAACTTCCATTCCTTTTAAATGAGCATAATCGATCATTTTCTCAAGGTATTCCTCATCAATTTTATAATCAGGCTTTAGTTTTTTATATTCCGGTCGAATAAAAAATTCAGGTCGACCTAACATATCAAAAAACTGAATGGCATTGTAACGAATTCTCACCAATGAATTAATCATTTCAGTATAGGATTCCCAATCGTATTCCAGTAATTTGCCTCTATAGTTTGCCAATTCGTCCACATCATTTTCGAAATAACACAGAATAGGAACCAAAGGCGGAGCTATTGTTTTGTTGTCAAAATTATAAAAGTCAAAATTATCCTTTCTACCTGGCATTTTGCCCGTCCAGTATTCGAAAGGATCAATACCTAAAACCTGATGAGAATAATCATAAATAGCATACTGCAGACCTTGAACATCAGAGCCTCCAATCACGATTACTTCTCTATTTTTTTTCAAATTTACCTTTGCCCAAATTCCTCCGCGCGCTCCTGGCTCTTTTGCCGACAGGCAAATCTTTTTAGACTTAGCAAGTTTTGCAATCTTTCTATTAGATTCTGTTGTTCCAAGTAAGAAAACAATTCCATCGGTTGGAATTTTTCTTTCATTTGTAAGCACTAATACTTCTCCATTAATAAGTTTGGACAAATCATTTTTCAAATCGAGAACCGTACTTTTTTCAACTTGAGTAGCCTTCTCTCCTTGTACCAAATAAACTTTGGTTTCTGAATGTGCTTGTGTATTAATAAAAAACATTGCTAGTATCAAAAACAACACTCGTAACATTTTATTTCCTGATTCAAAAATCATACTTCTCTTACTTTAACAATTTACACCTCATCGTACAGAAATCTAAAACTTACTTTCTCGTACATAACTACTAGAACAATTCTTCACCTTAATGCGTGAATCTTTATCTCAAAATTATTACATCACAACCCTTTATGTATGGATTTTTAAACCACATGCATGGATAAATCATACTTCCCTCATAATGAAAGCAAATCCCCCCTGTATTGTAGCTATTTAGAAATAATAAATAGAATATAATGACTTGTCATTATGTGAAAATAGATCTTGAACTAATGCAATTAAAATACCGATACTGAATATCACTACTATTCAATATCGGTATCTCAACTTTTCCTTTCAATTCTCCTTTATAAAGAACAATTGGATGTATTAATAAGCTAGTATTTCAAAACTATCATTCAAATGAATATCTTCTGAAGAACTTCCAATCCTTACTTTAAATTTTCCTGGCTCAACAGACCAATTCATATTCTTATCGAGCAATTCTAAATCCTCGGGATGTAGCGTGAAATTGATTATTTTAGTTTCCCCTGGTAATAAATGTACACGTTCGAATCCTCTTAGTTGAGATTCGTAAGTAGTAACGCTGCTCACCTCATCTGATAGATAGAGTTGAACGATCTCATCTCCTGCTCTTTTTCCTGTATTGCTAACTTTAAAAGAAACATGGATATCTGCTTGAAAATATGCTTGATTTGGGCTTACCTCTAAATCACTATACTCGAATGAAGTATAACTTAAACCATACCCAAAAGGATAAAGTGCACCCAAAACTCTCGTTTTACCATAACCATTCCCAGGAATTTCTACCTGTCCAGCCTGAGATGCTACTTTGAACGGGAAATTTAAAGGAATTTGCCCTACCGATTTTGGAAAGGTTACTGATAATTTTCCACCTGGATTGTAATCACCAAATAGAGTTTTAGCAACAACATCGCCAGAAGCTGCTCCTGGAAACCAAGCTTCCAGAATAGATGGAATGTATTTATCTTCCCAATTAATTGTAAGTGCTCGTCCGTTCACCAATACCAAAACCACCGGCTTTCCTGTTGCATAAAGAGCTTTAACAAGTTGCAATTGTCTTCCTGGCAAAGCAAGATTTGTTCTGGTCTTACTCTCTCCTACCATACTCTCATTCTCACCCATTACAGCAATAATAATGTCCGATTTTTTGGCTTGTTCAACAGCTTCATCAATACCAGCTTGTTCTTCTGCCGATAAAGCTACTTCCATCAATTCACTCTCTGGCCAACTCTTGTCGATAACGTCACATCCTTTCACATAATTAACACTCAACTGATCAGCAGCATAATTTTTAATCCCTTTGTAAATGGAAACTGATTCGTTAAATGATGGACCATATCGGCTAAATGTATAGTTAATCTCATCGGCCATTGGCCCAGCGACTAATACATTTTTATACTTTTTAATATCGAGTGGCAACAAATCATTTTCATTTTTCAACAAGACCATCGATTCCTTGATAATCTTTCTAGAAAATGCTTCATCTTCATCAGTATGTACAATTTTATTGGCTAAATCGCAATCTTCCACAAATGGATGATCAAACAATCCCAATCTAAATTTCACAGATAAAACATCAGCAACTCGTGAATCGATAGTTTGCATTGATACTTTGCCTTCTTTTATGATTTCGCGCAAAGGTTCAATAAAGGATTCTGGTGTTCTGAAACGTGTTCGAACATTCAAACCAGCTTCAACTACCTGACGAACTGCCTCTTTATAATCTCCAGCAACATTGTGCTTTTCATTCAAATATTCAACCGCATCACTGTCTGAAACGACATAACCTTTGAAACCATATTGTTCTCTTAATAATTCTGTTAAGAAATAATGGCTTCCTGTAATTGGCACACCATCATAGTCATTGTAACTACTCATCACACCCATCGGTTTTGCCTCTTTAATCACCTTTTTAAAAGGATAAAGGTGAAGCTGATGCATCTCTCTTGGTGCAACATGTGGATCGGTTCTGGCCTCACCATCTCTAGCTCCTTTCGGGATACTATAAACAGCAAAATGCTTAATAGTCGAAGCAACTCCTTGCGACTGAATCCCTTTCGACATTTCAGCTCCCAAAGCACCAATGTGAAATGGATCTTCACCATAACACTCAACTACTCTACCCCAACGAGGATCACGCGCAATATCAAGTATTGGCGCATAAACATTTGTATATCCTAATGCTTTTGCCTCACGACCTACAATTTGACCCGCTTTATAAACCAATTCTTTATTCCAAGTAGAACCGATACCAATTGGAGCTGGAAGTGGTGTCGCTTTTTTATGACACAACCCATGAACTCCTTCATTGCTAAAATCAACAGGAATTCCCATTCTTGTTTCTTCGATAAACCACTTTTGAATCACATTTATCGCTTCAGCATGATTACTATAAGGATAGGCATGCTCGGTATAGGTATAAGGTCTATTTGCAATCGTATTCAAATGCTCATCGATGTTTGCAATACCATCTTTCCAAACACGATTTTTCCAACCTTCATTTGGCAATTCATCTTTTAATACTCTTGAAAAACCATAAAGAGTTGCCATTTGACAAGTTTTCTCTTCCATGGTCATCTGCGAAAGAAGATCCATCACACGAGCATCAACTGTATTGGCGCTATCTTCAAAAATATCTTTTACCCCATTTTTGTTAAAATCGATCCAACCTTTTTTGTAAATGTTTTGTTTGTCTTTTTTTATTCCCGCAGAGGTTAAAAAAAGAAGACACAAAACAGAAAAAAACAACTTATAGATTCTCATTATATTTTCATTTTATAGATTTGACCTTGGAAATCATTCCTGATTATCTCAAGTTCAAATTTAGAATATTGCGTAATTCTTAATATGGACTTTTCTCCCACAAGTATGGATGAATTCTAAAATGCATTCTACTGCTAGTCCCATCATCACATCATCCAGCTCTAAATAAGCAGTCTTCTAGCGATTTAGAATAGTAAATCCTTCCGTCAAATGAATCTCTTCCGACGAACTGCCAATCATCACCTTAAAAGTACCTGGCTCAACTGTCCAATTCATATCCTTATCTAACAATGCTAAATCATCAGGGTGCAAGGTGAAATTTATCGTTTTAGTTTCACCTGGCAGAAGATGTACACGCTCGAATCCTCGAAGTTGAAACTCGTATGTCGTTACGCTGCTCACTTCATCTTTCAAATAAAGTTGTACAACCTCATCGCCTTCACGATCACCACTATTTTTAATTGCAAATGAGACTTGAATATCTCCTTGTACTTGAGAAGTCTTTGGGCTTACTTTTAGATCGCTATACTCGAAAGTGGTATAACTTAAGCCATAACCAAAAGGATATAAAGGACCCAAAACACGAGTATTTCCGTAGCCATTTGGTCCTTCTCCTGGCTGACTAGCCTGAGAACCTGGTTTGCATGGAAAATTTAAGGGGATTTGCCCATCCGTTTTTGGGAAGGTTACTGATAATTTTCCTCCAGGATTATAATCTCCAAAAAGTGTTTCTGCAATCACATCTCCTACTGATGGACCTGGAAACCAGGCTTCCAAAATTGCCGGCACAAATTTATTCTCCCAGTTAATGGTAAGTGGGTGACCGTTCACAAGTACCAATACAACAGGTTTCCCAGTGGCATATAAAGCTTGAATCAATTGAAATTGTCTACCAGGTAATCCTAAAGAAGTACGTGAACGAGATTCTCCTACCCTCTTTTCATCTTCTCCAAGTACGGCAATAATGATATCCGATTCTTTGGCTTTTTGCACGGCAGCTTCAATTCCTGATTGCTCATCTTGTGTAAGCGGTGTTGGAATAATTTCACTTCCAGGCCAATCTGCATCAATCACATCACAACCTTTTGCATACTCTACATTCAACTTTTCTCCGCCATAATTCTTAATTCCCTGATAAATAGAGACTGCAGGATTATTCGCAGGGCCATATCTACTATATGCATAACGAACTTCATCGGCCAAAGGACCAGTTACAAGTACATTTTTAAGATTCTTAATATCAAGAGGAAGCAGATTGTTTTCATTCTTTAGCAAGACCAAAGACTCTTTAGTGATCTGCTTCGCAAAAGTCTCATCCTTTGCAGTATGAACCAATTGATCAGAAGAATTTGGATTCTCAACATAAGGTTGATCGAACAAACCCACTTTAAACTTTACGGATAAAACATCTGCAACGCGCGCATCGATTGTTTTCATTGATATACTGCCTTCCTGAATTAATTCACGCAAGGGTTCCAAATAAGATTCTGGTGTTTTAAAATTGGTTCGAACATTTAAACCAGCTTCAACCACCTGTCTAACTGCTTCTTTGTAATCCTCGGCAACATGATGTTTTGTGGTAAGAAATTTAACCGCATCGCTATCGGATACAACATAGCCTTTAAAACCAAATTTTTCTCGCAATAGTTCAGTTAAGAAATAACGACTACCAGTTATGGGTACACCATCATAATCGTTATAACTACTCATTACACCTAAAGGAGAAGCTTCTTCAATAACTTTACGGAATGGGTACAAATGAAGTTGATGCATTTCGCGAGGAGCCACGTGCGGATCGGTACGTGCATTTCCTTCACGCCCACCTTTGGGAATACTGTACACGGCATAATGTTTTAAGGTAGATGCTACCCCTTGAGATTGAATCCCCAATGTCATTTGAGTTCCTAATTCTGCAATAAGAAATGGATCCTCACTAAAACACTCCAATATTCTTCCCCAACGCTGATCTCTTGCAACATCAAGTATAGGTGCATAAACATTGGTGTATCCCAATGCTTTGGCCTCACGACCAATTATTTCTCCGGCCTTACGAACCAATTCCTTATTCCAAGTACTTCCGATTCCTATCGGTGCTGGCAAAGGAGTTGCTCTGTCGTGGCACAATCCGTGCGTTCCTTCATTGGTAAAATCGGCAGGTATTCCCAAGCGGGTTTCTTCGATAAACCATTTTTGAATGGTATTAATTGCCTCGGCATGTTTGTGATAAGGAAAAGAATACTGATTTTCTGTTTTTGGTCTGAAAGCAATAGTATTTAGATGCTCATCAATATTTGCGATACCATCTTTCCAAGCACTATTTTTCCACTCGGCTGTAGGTAATTCATCTTTTAAAATTCGAGAATAGCCATATAAAGTTACCATCTGACATGTTTTTTCCTCCATCGTCATTTGCGATAGAAGATCAGCAACACGTTCATCTTCTCCTTGGCTAGGATCTTCAAAAATATCCATTGCCCCATTTTTATTAAAATCAATCCACCCTTTGTGATAGATCTTTTGTTTATCTGTTTTCTTTCCCGCAGATGTCAATAAAAAAAGACACAAAACGAAAAAAAGCACTTTATAGATTCTCATAACACTCTGATTCAAAAAAAATAATCTTTAGTTGGTACTGTTCTTACAATTTCCTTTTCGTCCCCTCTAGCGGAGAACTTAGCTTTACTGATTTTGTATCTTTCAGAATAACTTGCTTGTGCTTTGTCTTTGGAAGCTCAACTTGATCCATCTTAATACCTTCAACCTGATCGAAAACAAATGCAGGACGATAATCTTCATTTTCCAAAATCAACTTTACATTTTTAAGTGTAATCCCATTTGCATGACGAACGTATAATGCCCATGCTGGTAATTCTCCAAACATGGTGAATTCAGGATAACTTTTTATTCTCTCAGGAACCATATTTAAACGACTAAGAGGTACATAAGCCATGCCTCTCGAAGCTCTACCAGGACAAGTAATTTCAACATTTTCGATCACAACATCTTCCACATTATGTCCTGGAATACCTGAAATAGACGATGGAATTGGATTGTGAAAAAAGCTAACAGCGGGTCCGCGCATATCGTAATTCAAATCAGGCTTACCGAAAGGTACTTGAACCTTAATATCATGGATATGTATATTCTTAACAACACCCGGTTTTTCGCCTCCACGATGACCTAATCTGATGAAAATAGCATTGCCCGTATTCTCTGCAACGATATTAGCTACCTCAATATTCTCAATTATTCCACCATCAACCGATTCAATGGCAATTGCCGAACGAAAAGTGTCGTACACTTTGATATTCTTAATGGTAACATTCTTAAATCCGCCATAAGAAGCAGTTCCAAATTTTATGGCACTTGCACTTGAACGAATCACACAATTTTCAATTAAAATCGTATCATTACAATAGCCAGGATAGTATGATTTTAAACAAATACCATCGTCTGCAGAATTTACATCACAATTGCTAATTTTCACATTCGTACAATCTGTAATGTCCATCCCATCGTTGTTCCAGTAAGCTCTGTTCACTACTTTTAGATGATCAAGATTTAAGTTTTTACAAAGCTCGAACGAAAGTCCCCAACAAGCTCCATTGTATAGGTGTAAATCAGTAATGAAAACATTCTCACATTGCGAAAAACGAAACAATTTAGGACGAGCCGTTTCGTGCGGACGATTTCTGCGTGTACTGTACTTCGGATCAATTAACTCTCCTGCATGATGCAAACTATCAATTGTTAAGGCCAAAGCTCTGCCTTGTCCATCGATTTTACCCTCTCCAGAAATCGTAAAATCATTAGCCTTATGAGCGACCAATAAGGCCATCTGAGAATTATCATCTCTACCAACTAATTCAGGTCTTCCTGGCATTTCTATCTGCGGATAATCGTATGGATTTGTGCTCCCAAGCAAAATAGCATCCTTTTCCAGATACAAATTCACATTCGATTTCATCTGTAAACTTCCCGATAAGTACTCTCCAGCAGGAAATATGATTGTTCCTCCACCTTTTTTGTTTGCCTTATCGATTAACATTTGGATAGCCAAAGTATTCAAGCTTTCCCCATCATTTACAGCTCCAAATTCTGTGACTGTATATTTTTTTGATTTGGCCGAAGCATCAAATCCAATAACAACTCCTAAAATGATTACCAGAGCAAATATGATTCTCGACATCTTATATATTGATTTATTTTTCATAGTCTTTAGCTTCAACTATTCCCCAACTTTAAATGAGACTCTCACTCAGTTCTAAAATGAAAAGTTCATGAGCCATACTGCTATAAAGTAAAAACGGGCAGGCAACAATCGCCTGCCCGTTTAAAGCTCCACTAACTAATCTATGTATTAATATCCGTAATTTTGTTCTAATGAACCATCAGAAAGATTCAATTCATGCTCCGGAATAGGACGCAATAAATGAATATTTGCATCAAATGAACCATGATCAATTACATGAGGATTATACAAATTAATTCTTTCCTCTAATTTACCACTACGCTTTAATACTGCCCAACGATTTTCTTCACCTGCTAATTCAACTGCACGCTCGTCCAAAATATTATCAATAGTAATTGATGAGTAAGAATCAACAACTCCTGTAGCACGTTCACGAACAATATTTAAATGTTCCAATGCCTTAATTACATTACCAGCCTCTAAATAAGCCTCAGCTGCAATTAGATGAGATTCTGCTACACGAAACACAAAACAATCGCGGTATCCGCCTTCAGCTCCATCAAATCCTTGATCATCAAACTTCTTGAAAATAGGAAAGTTGGTTCTGTTTTGATTTGTACTGTACTGATAGATCGCCCCATCAACATTTTCAGGAATACCATAATAATATTCGTCTGGCTGATATACATAGTAGCTATTCAATTTTGTAGCTAGTTCTGCAGTACTTAAAGCCGTTTTTGGATAGTAAACTACTGTATCTCCTACATTTACTTCATTAACACCAAATTCCGTTTCATAAGTAACTGCTTCGGTGGCGATAATTGCACGGTGTAATGTTGCTGCATCACGAGTGTCATTATCTGCTAACAATCCGAAAAAGAACTCAGTAGGCATAATTGATATTGATGTTTGTCCATAAGGATTTGCTCTACTTACACCAGGGTAGTTAAAAACTTGATTCATCAATATTGAATGCTTGTTATTATTTCTATCTGCATACTCAGTTCCAGTACCATATTGAACAGCAAATAACACCTCTGCATTTTCCTGATTATCAAAGTCAAATACTTGTGCATAAGACTGGCTTCTGATATCGTAAGAACCGATTGCCAATTCTGCTAAACTTGCAGCAGTTGAAAAATCATCTGCTCCTGCAAAAGATTTATAACCGCGAGTCAAATATACATCTGCTAATAAATGCTGAGCAGCTCTTTTTGACAATCTTCCCGTTTCTGGTGAATCCATCAAGTTCGGAATAGACTCTTCCAAATCAGAGATGATTAAACTATAACATTCTTCCTCTGAAGATCTTGCATAATCAGCACGAATACTATTTGTTTCGGCCAATTCTAATACAACTCCACCAAATTGTTGAACTAAATTATAAAATGCTAAAGCTCTTAAAGATTTTGCCTGAGCAAGACCATAATTTTTATCATCCTCCTTAGCTGCGCTCCATGAAACATCATTATTATAACGGCTTATTACCACATTTGCATTACTAACAAGCTCATAATTGCTTTTCCAGTAACTTGCTGCAGAACCATTACCATCATTAATATCAAAATATTCATTCAAGGTATTGTATGCAAACAGTTCATTTTGTTGAGTAAAAAGATCTGTTCCATATAGATTAAGACTATAATCCTTATACACATCTCTTAAAGACTGATACACACCTACAACTAACTGATCGGCATTATCTTCCGTAATATAAGACTCACTCGTTAAATTTGTATAATTATCTTCTTCTATGTAGCTGTTACAAGCTGTAAAGCCAATCAAGGCACTTGCCAACAAGCTTATATATTTCGTTTTTCTAAACATTTTCATCATTCAAAAATTTAAAGGTTACACTTACAATTTTAGTTTCAAACCAAACAATACTGTTCTAACAGAATAAGCCATTCCGTAAGAGTTCTGTAAGCCTGTTTCAGGATCTGGACCTTTATAATCTGTAAACGTAAATGGATTTTGAATGTCAAGAGACAATCTACAGCTAGAGATATTAAATTTGTTCAAGAAAGTTCTTGGAACCTTATATCCTAATCCTATGTTTCCTACTTTAACAAAAGACATATCTTCAAAATGCCATTCTCCTGGTTCTCCAACAAAAGGCATTGGATATTCTCCATCCTGATTGTTCGGAGTCCAATAATCCAAATCAACTTGATTAAATTTACCTTCTTTAGTATAAGGACCAAAGTTTTGATAAAATTCAGAGTGGCCTGTTACACCTTGACGAGTATAAACCATAACCGACATATCGAAATCCTTGTACTTAAAGCTATTCGTCATACCACCAATCCAATCAGGCGAGTGTGATCCAATCACTACCTTATCTTCTGAATTGATTACACCATCATCGTTTTGATCAACATACTTGTACATTCCTGGAACTGCATTGTAAACGTTGGCTTCTGCTACTTCATTCAATTGCCAGATACCCACTTTTTCGTACGAATACATAGCATCAGTTGCTTCACCAATTTTTAATACTCCATGACGTCCATAAGGAAGGTTATCAACACCTCCGTCAATCTCTTCAATTTCATTTACATTCTTCGCAAAATTCAGACTGGTTTCCCATGTAAAATCGTCTGTTCTAATATTTACAGTATTCAAATCAATTTCAATACCACTATTTCTTACCGATCCATAATTTCCGATAGCACTTGCGTACCCGGTGATATACATCAGCTCTCTTCCAAGAATACTTCCTTCGGTTTTCTTGTTATAATATTCAGCACTTAATCTAACTTTATTGCTGAAAACACCTAAGTCAAATCCAAGATTGTATTCTTTCGAAATTTCCCAACCAAGTTGATCATTGGACATATTCGCAATTGTCTTTCCACTAAGAATATTGCTTCCTGACAAATAATTAGAATCACTCAATTTTCCCATTGAATTGTATGCGCTAATTGTTTTGTCGTTACCAGACTCACCATAACTTAAGCGTACTTTTAAGTTATCCAACCATTCCACATCTTGTACAAAATCTTCTTCACTTAGTCTCCATGCAAAAGCTGCAGATGGAAAAAACGCCCATTTGTGCCCTTCAGCTAATTTAGAAGAACCATCATATCTTCCTGTGAAAGTGAACAGATATTTTTCGTGCATGTTGTAATTCAAACGAGCTGCAAATGAAGCTATCGTTTCTTTACTGTAATACGATGTAGCACTTCTTTTATCCGTACCATTACTTATATTGTAGTAAGAATAAGAATCAGAATCAAAATTTCTATTCTCTATACCACTACCTTCCATTTGGTTATAGAATAAAGATGAAATAACTGTAGCTTTCAAGTTATGACCTTCTTTAATTGAAAAATCAAAATTAGCAATGTTATCCCAAGAATAAGTATTATCAAATGTAGTGTTGTAATACGCACGAGTTCTACTTTGATCGTTACGAGCTGCTTTCGTCAATAATCCTCTATATTCTCCATAACGAGATGAACTCAAGTTAGGTGCGAATGAAGATCTAAAGTTGAACCATTCTGTAGGCTTAACATCTACATAGAAATTGGCAATCACTTCTGTTTTGCGAGTATTCACAGTCCATGATCCGTTAGCATCATAAATAGGATTTATAAAACGTTGATCCTGATCATCTGGAAGCAAAATAACTTCTCCCTCTGAAGTGTAAGGATTAACGGTAGGAGATAATCGTAATGAACTACGGAATAATTCTTTACTACCTTCTTCTCTTTCTGAATATCCAAAATAAGTTTTAATACCAACAGTCACTTTATCAGTAACTTTTTTAGAGATAGAAGCAGTTGCATTGTATCTTTCGTATTGCTCAATACCAATAACACCTTCGTCTTTTAAATAACCGATAGATGCATTGTAAACCAAACCATTTTCACCACCAGACATACCAACAGTATGACTCGTTTGAATACCAGTTTTTCTAAATTTGTCGGCCCAATCAGTATAACGTCTGTTTGCTACGTTATCAGCCTCTTCATTTGAAGTCTGAAATTCTGTAGTCGGATCAACTGTTAAAGCATTGTAAGCTGCAGCCGTTCCATTCCCTTCACCAACTAATCTTTTCCATTCGTTAGCTCTTAAAAAGTCATCTACAAAAGCAACATACTCATCACCATTATACATGTCAGGAACATTTACAGCACTATTAATACCGAAAGATCCATCGTAAGTAAATTGCGTTTTTCCTTCAATACCAGACTTCGTAGTAATGATAACAACACCATTCGCACCACGAGAACCATAAATTGCTGTAGCAGATGCATCTTTTAAGATATCCATCTTGTCAATATCTGCAGGATTGATCATATCAATATCATCCATAAAGATACCATCAACAACGTATAAAGGACGAGAAGCATCAGTAGATAAATCATCACTAACACCATCTTTACCAACATTGGTATTTGTAACTACTGTATTACCACGAATTTTAATTGAAAGCGGAGCACCAGGCTTAGAACTGACCTTACGTACATCAACTCCTGAAATACGACCTTGAACAGCCTGACCAATGTCTGTCTTTCTCATTTCTGTCAAACTCTCAGCACTAATTGAAGCAACAGAACCTGTTAAATCACTTTTCTTAACCGTTCCATAACCAATTGCAACAACCTCATTCAACCCAATGGATGAAGTAGCTAATTGCACTTGATAAGAAGTTTTTTTTCCATCTAATGTTATTTCCTGTGTTTCGAACCCAACAAAAGAAAATACAATTGTTCCTGTTCCATTAGGAACGGCGATTGCAAATTTTCCATCAATATCTGTCACTGTACCTGTTGTTGTACCTTTTATAATAACAGATACACCAGGCATTGTTACACTCTGGTCATCCACGACCACACCAGACACCTCTAACGTTTGCGCCCACGAGCTAGACGATAAACCTATTAATAAGGCTAGCATCAATAATTTGAACTTAAATTTCTTCATAGATTTTTTGGTTTAGTAAACAAATCATGACACGAATGTACTTCGAAACCGATTTCGGTAAATGGACAGATCTTTCAAAAGCATGGATAGATTAATCAGCGTCGCAAAACCCCTTATTTAATTGATAGTACAGAAGGAAATACTTTTAACATTATTTCACTTTTTTTAAAGTTTCCATAATGATTTCCATATCAATCTACATCAAATACAAGTCGAAATTCTACAAGCTGAACACCATTTTCGCATGCGCTACACTCCTATATATACACAATAACTTTAGTAAGACTACTATTTTAATCCTCCGCAAATTTAAAAGAAAAAGTGCAATTTCTTAAAAACATTTAGAAGATCTAAAAACCGAATTACATCCGTGCCCGACAACGATTCCTTTTTATTTTCTATTATAAAGAATAAAATATGGCCAATCAATTAAAAAAAATTGATTGGCTTACCCGAAGTTTAAATCCATATGCACAAAACTTGTAATGGATATTAATTGATTCTAGTAAATACAAAACCTCTAACAGAAACAGTATTGGTGCCTACCAATTTATTGAATATGGGTTTAAATCATATATCCGACTGAAATGAATTGGTAAGTAAACAACTATATAGTATAATATAAGAAGATATTTAAGCAGTACATAAAATTGCCATTCAAAACCTCTCCAAAGAAAATAATGTAGTTAAATATGGTAATCCGATTGATTATGCATTGGCCAACATTCAATATGGTGAACATGTTCATATTCATAATGTGAAAATCTATAGGATTAAATGAGATATGAGTATTATCCCAAAGTAAACAAAGTCAAAATTCCAGCTTCTGGAAAAACTTTTAGAGGAACTTTATTCTGCAATGGAGAATGATGTTCGCATAGATTGCCCAATTGCTGATTTAAAAATCGGCTTAAAATGTGGTGGATCTGATGGATTTAGCGGAATTACTGCCAATCCCCTACTTGGTGTAATCTCCGATTTGTTAATTGCCAACGGCGGCAGTACAATTCTTACCGAAGTACCAGAAATGTTTGGTGCCGAACACATCTTAATGGAAAGAGCAGAAAGCAAAGATGTTTTCGACAAAACAATTACCTTGATTAATGACTTCAAAGGATATTTCATTAAACACGATCAGCCAATTTACGGAAATCCATCACCTAGAAATAAGGATGGAGGAATAAGCACACTAGAAGACAAGTCTTTAGGTTCCGCACAAAAAGGAGGTTCTGCAAAAATTGTAGATGTATTAAAGTACGGTGAAGTAATTTGAAAGAACGGGTTAAATCTTCTTTCTTCTCTTGGCAATGACTTGGTTTCAGCTTCTGTACTTGGATTCTATGGTTGTCAAATGGTCCTTTTCACAACAGATAGAGAAACCCCATTCGGAAGTTTCGTACCCACCATAAAAATCCCTACCAATAGTGATTTAGCAAAAAGAAAATCGCACTAGATCGATTTTGATGCTGGAACAATTCTCGAACTGAAGATGTGAAATCATTAGCCGAATCCTTTCTTAATTAGGCAATTGAAACGACAAATGGCAAAGAATTGAAACACAAAAAAACTGGATTTTGAGAAGTTGCCGTCTTTAAAACTGGGGTTACCTTATAAAATTCTCGTAGACCCTATCTAAATAAGCACCTTTCTACCCCTTAACAACTTAGTACATATAATTCAATAGAAATAGCTATTCTCTCGCTGATTTAAAGAAGTATAGCTATTTTTACATTTCCTATTTCGGCCTTGGTTTCAATTTAAACCTGATTTTTAAACTTGTAAAAAATCTAAATACCACCTATCTTCGTGTTCGAACACGAACGTAATGCATGATTTAAATCAAAGCACAATATTTTCAATAAGCAATCGATTTAAATTTTTATTTGCCTAGGTTCCGTGCTCGACAACGATTAAACAAGACTCTAATATAAGAATCATGAAAAAGTTTTTAGATAAAGATTTTATCCTTGAGACCGATACAGCAAAAAAGCTATACCATGAATTTGCTGCCGATCTTCCTATTATAGATTACCACTGCCATATTTCACCGCAAGAAATTGCTGAAGATAAGCAGTTTGAGAACATGACTCAGATTTGGTTGAATGGTGACCATTACAAATGGAGAGCACTTAGAGCGAATGGCATCACTGAAAATAAAATCACCGGAGATGCATCTGACTGGGAGAAATTTGAAAATTGGTCAGCGACTGTTCCTTATACACTTCGAAATCCTTTATATCATTGGACTCATTTAGAATTAAAGAAGCCATTTGGCATTGATAAAATTTTAAGTCCAAGTAGTGCTAAAGAAATTTGGGATGCGTGCAATGAAAAATTAAACACTCCAGCATATTCATGCAAGAGCTTAATCCGCAAAGCCAATGTTGAGGTAATCGGAACGACAGATGATCCTGCCGATTCATTGGAATACCATAAAATAATTAAAGATTCAGGTTTCGAAACGAAGGTAGTTCCTTCTTGGAGACCAGATAAAGCAATGGCCGTTGATAATGCTACAGAATACAACAACTACATCAACATGTTAGCCACTGCAGCAGAAATGGAAATTAATAGCTTTGCGGATTTATTGTCTGCTTTGCAAAAACGTCATGATTTCTTCGCAGAAATGGGATGTAAAGCTTCCGATCATGGTTTGGAACAATTTTTTGCAACAGAGTATACAAACGAAGAAGCTGCTGAGATCTTCGCAAAGATTCGCAAAAATGCTGATTTGAATGCAGAAGAAGTTTTAAAATTTAAATCAGCAATGTTATATGAATTTGCTGTTTTAGATCACTCAAAAAATTGGGTTCAACAATACCATGTTGGTGTAATTCGCAACAACAATACTGGAATGTTCGATAAGATAGGAGCTGATGCAGGTTTCGACTCTATCGCCGATAAATTGGTTGCTAATGATATGTCGAAATTCTTAAATCGTTTGGCGACAGAAGAAAAATTAACCAAAACCATTCTTTACAATTTGAACCCTGCACACAACGAAGTGTATGCAACCATGATTGGTAATTTTCAAGATGGAATTACTGCTGGTAAAATTCAATGGGGTGCTGGATGGTGGTTCTTGGATCAAAAAGACGGGATGGAAAAACAAATGAATACCCTTTCAAACTTGGGCCTTTTGAGTCGTTTCGTAGGTATGTTAACCGATTCAAGGTCATTCTTAAGTTACAGTCGCCATGAATATTTCCGCAGAATTCTTTGCAATTTAATCGGTAACGATGTTGAAAAAGGATTGATTCCTTACAACGAAGAATTACTAAAAGAAGTAGTACAAGGCATTTGCTATTACAACGCAAAAAAATATTTCAATTTCTAATAAAATACAAACAATATTATACAATGAGCAGAGTAATTACTTTCGGAGAAATCATGTTGAGGCTTGCAACTCCGGGTTATGCCAGATTTTCTCAAGTTGACACTTTTAACGCTACTTATGGTGGTGGTGAGGCTAATGTGGCCGTATCGCTAGCAAATTATGGTATTGATGTCGATTTTGTAAGCCGTCTTCCTAGGAATGACATTGGACGAGCTTGCATGATGGATTTGAGAAAATATGGAGTTGGGGTTGACAACATAACTTGGGGTGGCGATCGTTTGGGTATTTACTTTTTGGAAACAGGAGCCGTTAGTCGTGGTTCTAAGGTAGTTTACGATCGAGCTCATTCTGCTATTTCTGAAATTGAGAGCGGAATGATCGACTGGGATAAAGTGTTCACAGGAGCAACTTGGTTTCACTGGACAGGAATTACTCCTGCTATTTCTCAAGGAGCAGCAGATGTTTGTTTGGAAGCTATTAAAGAAGCAAACAAAAGAGGTATTACCGTTTCTACTGATTTGAATTACAGAAAAAATCTATGGAAATATGGTAAAACAGCTGAAGAAGTAATGCCAGAATTGGTTGCTGGTTGCGATGTAATTTTAGGTAACGAAGAAGATGCTGCAAAAGTTTTGGGAATTAGTCCTGAAGGCCTTGATGTTACCGGTGGACATGTAGAAGCTGATGCTTACCTTTCTGTTTCTCAGCAAATCGTAAAGCAATTCCCTCGTTGCAAAAAGGTAATTACCACTTTGCGTGGATCAATCAGTGCAAACCACAACTCGTGGACTGGTGTTCTTTACGACGGAGAAACCCTTTTCAAAGCAAACAACACTTACCAAATTACCGATATTGTTGACCGTGTTGGTGGTGGCGATTCATTTATGGGAGGATTGGTTTATGGACTACTAACCTGGCCTGGCAGAGATCAAAAAGCCTTAAATTTTGCCGTTGCAGCATCTTGCTTAAAGCACACCATTTATGGCGATTACAATCAAGTTACTGTAGAGGACGTTGCTAAATTAATGGATGGTGATGCTTCAGGACGTGTAGCGCGATAAATGAATTATGAATGAGGAATTAGAAAAATAGAATGCTCTTGTTACGAAAGCAAGGCAACTAATAATTCATAACTCGTAATTCATAATTGAAAAACTAATGGCAAGATTTTCCAGAATAGAAGTTGCTTTGAAAATGAAAGAAACAGGAATGATTCCCGTTTTTTTCACTCAGATATAGAAGTTTGCAAACAAGTTGTTATGGCTTGTTACAAAGGTGGTGCAAGATTATTCGAATTTGTAAACCGTGGTGATTTTGCTCACGAAGTATTTGGAGCGCTCATCAAATGGTCAGCAAAAGAATGTCCTGAAATGATTTTAGGTGCAGGTTCGATTATTGATCCCGGAACTACGTCTTTATACATTCAGTTGGGAAGTAACTTTATTGTTTCGCCCGTTTTAAATGCTGAAATGGCAAAAGTTTGCAACCGCAGAAAGGTTGCTTGGTCGCCAGGATGTGGTTCACTAACAGAGATTTCTTACGCAGAGGAATTAGGTGCCGAAGTGGTAAAGATTTTCCCTGGAGCACAAGTTGGAGGTCCTGATTTTGTGAAAGCCGTTAAAGGTCCTTTCCCTTGGTCATCGATTATGCCAACAGGTGGTGTTAAGCCCGAAAAGGAGAACTTAAGCCAATGGTTCAATGCAGGTGTTCACTGTGTTGGAATGGGCTCACAGCTAATGATTAAGAATACAGATGGTTCTTTCAATTACGAAGCTATTAAAGAAGCAACTGCAAGTGCAATTGCAATTATAAACGAGATAAAAAAATAGTACGATATGGATACTAATTTAAATAATAAAGTAGCAGTAGTAACAGGTGCAGGTGGCGTAATTTGCTCTGAAATGGCAAAATCATTAGCTGCAATGGGTGTTAAAACAGCACTAGTTGATATTAACGCCGAAGCTGTTGAAAAATTAGCTCAAGAAATTGAAAAAGAATTCAAAGTAACATCAATTGGTGTTCCTGCGAGTGTTCTAGATAAAGATTCATTATTAGAAGCCAAGAAAATAATCAATAGTAAGCTGGGGAGCATTGATTATTTAATCAATGGAGCTGGAGGGAATTCTCCTCTAGCTACATCTGGTGTTGACCAAATGGTTGATGCTGATATGGAAAATCTAGACGAAACTTTCTTCGGAATGAAGATGGAAGGTTTTGATAAGGTTTTTGATTTGAACTTTAAGGGAACCATTCTTCCTACAATGGTGTTCTCAATGGATATGATCGAAAAGAAAGAAGGATCGATTGTGAATGTTTCTTCTATGAATTCGTATCGTCCACTAACCCGTATTGCAGCTTATTCTGCAGCTAAAGCAGCTGTGAATAACTTCACCCAGTGGTTATCTGTTCACTTCTCTAAAATGGGTGTTCGTGTAAATGCAATTGCACCAGGTTTCTTGTTAACGAATCAGAACAGATTCTTGTTAACGGATGAAGAAACTGGTGAACCAACTGCTAGAGGTGTGAAAATCATCAACAATACACCAATGGAGCGTTACGGTACTCCTCAAGAATTACAAGGTACCCTACTCTACTTACTATCGGACTGGTCAGCTTTTGTAACAGGAGTTGTGATACCTGTTGATGGTGGGTTTAGCGCATACAGTGGTGTCTAATAAGGCTTTATAGTTTCAATTATATTAATTTAGGTTAGTTAGTGTGTTTAAGTGGCAAAACGGAACAAGATGCAATCACCTCTTGTCCGTTTTGTCCTTTAACTAAAAACAAACAAGATGGCATTAGAACAAACATGGAGATGGTACGGGCCAAACGATCCGATATCATTACAGGAAATTAGACAAACGGGTGCTACTGGTATTGTAAGTGCTCTTCACCATATCCCAAACGGAGAAGTTTGGACAATCGAAGAAATTAAGAAAAGAATAGCGGAAATTGAAGCTGTCGGACTCACTTGGTCGGTTGTGGAAAGTGTTCCTGTTCACGAGGATATCAAAAAACGAACATGGAACTTCAAACAGTATATTAAAAACTACAAGGAAAGTATTAAAAACCTTGGTGCTTGCGGTATCAAAACCATTTGCTACAATTTTATGCCAGTATTGGATTGGTCGAGAACCGATTTAGAGTTTGATTCGGGAGATGGATCGAATTCACTTAAATTCGAGATTGATATTTTTGCTGCTTTTGATGTTTTTATCCTGAAAAGAGAAAATTCAAGACAAGATTATTCGGATGCTATTTTGGAGAGAGCCGAGGCGAAATTCAAAACCATGACAGCCGAAGCAATCGAAAAAATTACTAGAACCGTAATCGCCGGACTTCCTGGTGCCGAGGAATCATATACATTAGAAAGTTTCCAGAAAGTATTGGATACCTATAACGACATTGATGCTAGCAAATTAAAAAAACATCTTCACGATTTCTTATCTGAGATTATTCCTGTGGCTGAACAAGCTGGTGTTCTTATGGCCATTCATCCAGATGATCCACCACGTGCTTTGCTTGGATTACCTCGCGTTGTAAGTACTGTTGAAGATGCTTTAGAGTTGACCAAAGTGATTGATTCTCCTTCTAATGGAATTACACTTTGTACAGGTTCTTTCGGAGCTGGTCATTTTAACGATCTTCCAGAAATGACTGCAAAATTGGCTTCTCGAATCAATTTTGTACACCTAAGAAATGTTAGCAGAGATGCAGAAGGAAACTTCTTCGAAGATTACTTATTCGAAGGAGATATTGACATTCCTGCTGTTATGAGAGAATTACTTATTGAAGAAAAAGCTCGTAAAGAAGCTGGCCGTGCCGATTGGCAAATTCCAATGCGTCCCGATCATGGTAACAAAATGCTAGATGACCTTCCAAAAACAACCAACCCTGGATATTCTTTATATGGAAGAATGAAAGGATTAGCTGAACTAAGAGGTTTAGAACAAGGATTAATGGCTGGTATTAAATAAAACAAATTCAACACTATGTTCAAAGTAAAACATTATCGATATAGGGTACTGGCAATGCTATTTATGGCTACCAGCATTAACTATTTCGACAGAAGTATAATGGGGGTAATGTCACCTGAGCTTATCGAATATTTCGGTTGGACGAAACAAGATTATTCTAGTATTTTAGTCGTATTTCAAATAGCTTATGCTATAGGTCTTATTTCTATGGGCGGAATTATCGATAAACTAGGAACAAAAAAAG
The DNA here is from genome assembly GCF_029029525.1 of Labilibaculum sp. DW002. Lineage (NCBI taxonomy): Bacteria > Pseudomonadati > Bacteroidota > Bacteroidia > Marinilabiliales > Marinifilaceae > Paralabilibaculum > Paralabilibaculum antarcticum. The sequence continues at coordinate 1,338,499 of NZ_JAKJSC010000001.1, forward strand.
GATACATTGTATCCATTGGTATTTGGAGTTTATTTGGAATGGCACATGCTGCCGTAGGTCGTGGCTTTAGCTTAATCGGTTTCATGGCTGCTCGATTCGGATTGGGTTTTGGTGAGGCGGGTAACTTCCCTGCTGCTATTAAAACAGTTGCCGAATGGTTCCCGAAAAAAGAGAGAGCTTTTGCAACAGGTATTTTTAACGCAGCGACTGCTGTTGGTGCAATTGCTGCCCCATTTGTTGTGGGAGCCATTGTATACTGGAGTGGCGGAGACAGAGGCGAAGGAGAATTAGTCAATTGGCAAATTCCATTTTTAATTACTGGTGTTCTTAGTGCAATTTGGGTATACCTGTGGTATCGCACCTACAAAAAGCCTGAAGATCATCCAAAAATCACAAAAGAAGAATTAGCCTACATTCAAAGCGATTCTGAAGTAGAAACAACTGAAAAGTTGCCATGGAAAAGTGTTATTCGAAAGAAACAAACTTGGGCATTCTCTATTGCAAAAATTACCGATGCTGTTTGGTGGTTTTACCTGTTCTGGGGAGCGATCTTCTTAGCAGATAATTTCGATGTGAAAATTAAAGAAATGGGAATTCCTTTCCTTGTTATTTATGCTATAGCAGATACTGGAAGTATATTCGGTGGATGGCTATCAGGTTCATTAATGAAAAAAGGATGGTCCTTAAACAAAGCGCGTAAAGTAACGCTTTTAATTTGTGCCTTGGTAATTCTACCCGTTTGTTTTGTAGCCTTTACCGAAAGCAAATGGATTGCCATTTTCTTAATCGCATTGGGTGCTGCAGGTCATCAGGCTTGGTCGGCAAACATATTCACCTTAGCTTCCGACGTATTCCCTAAGAAAGCAACAGCTTCGGTTGTTGGTATTGGTGGAATGGTTGGTGCCGTTGCAGGTATGCTTTTCAATATCGTTTTAGGATCGGTACTGGATACTGCTAACAACACAGGATTCTTTTGGGCATTTCTTGTTGCCGGATCCAGTTATGTGATACTTCTGGGTGTGGTGCATTTAATTATGCCTAAAATGCAACCTTTAGATGAAAATCTAAATCCAATTCAATAAGTAAGAAACAACATACCGGATATTCTTTTTATCCTTTCTTTTTTATTGAGTAAAGTTTAAAAACCCCTTCGGCTCAATTGCCAAAGGGGTTTTCTTCATTATGCATGTTGTGCTAGTTTTCCCTTACTTCAGAACAATGCCAATCTATTCTAGCTTTTGTCGTGCATCGCCTTAGTAAAATAATTTAAACACTCTTTTAAATCTGAACCGTAATTCTTTCCATTTTTATAAATCACATTCAATCAGATCTAAGCTATTTTTTAAAAAAGGCACTTGTTTATGGTCCGAAATGATAGAAAAAATGGCTACCCAAAGTAAATTGGATAGCCATTCAAATAGGATTAATATAATTATTCTAACTACATACTAAACATTAATCTTTACATCCCATTTGAAAAACAAGTATTCCTCCATTAACAATTTCCTTATGTGTGATGTATCTTCTATCAAGAGGCGCACCATTTAGCGTTACAGATTGTACAATGTGATTCTCATCGCTCAGATTTTTTGCTTCCATTGTAAACTCTTTTCCATTTGGCAGATTAATTACTGCCTTACTTATTTGAGGTGCTCCTAAAATGTATTCTCCACCGCATGGATCTACAGGATAGAATCCTAATGATGAAAACATGTACCACGCAGACATTTGTCCACAATCATCGTTCCCCATTAATCCATCTGGTCTGTTGTGATAATAATCATCAACCAAAGTTTTTACAATCTTATCTGTTTCCTGAGGTTTAGAACTATACTTGTACAAATATGGCACGTGATGACAAGGCTCATTTCCATGCCAATATTGTCCCATTGTGCCATGAATATTCCAAACTAATGTTTTCACCTCTGGTTTTGAGCTAGAATAAAACATCGAATCTAATTTTGTAGCAATGGCATTTTCTCCACCCATCAAGTTAACTAAACCAGGAACATCATGTTGTACATGAAATTGATAATGATAAGCGTTACCTTCTGTAAAATCAGATCCTTCTACCCATTCACCAACTACTTCCGTAAGATCAATATTCTCTTTGAATTCACCTTTGGCATTTCTGCCTCTCATGAATCCACTTTCAGAATGGTAAACGTTCTTATAAAATCCAGCTCTGTTGATTAGAAAATCAAACTCCTTCTTCTTACCCAATTCCTTAGCAAGTAAACTAGCACAATGATCGTCATAGATATTCTCCAATAATCTTGAAACCGTTTCTTTTCCATCATCAATAGAGGATCGTTTTGCATCATAAGGAATGTATCCAAATGAATCTATCAACTCAACATGATTACGATAGTGAGGTTTTGTAACGGATGTCCAAACTGCCTCGAACATTTGTTCGTCGGTATAATTTATTGGTTTTATTCCTTTCAAATAAGCATCAACAAATACAGGAACAGCATGATTACCCACCATTGTGTGCGTCTCCTTTCCCCATAATTGCCAGCGAGGTAAATACCTATTTGCTTCTTTCGGATTATCAGGATCAATAGTCATTGTAGTATAACTATCAAGCATTGAAGTAAGCATATCTCCAACCAATTCGGGACTTAAAATAGTGTACATTGGATTAGCAGCTCTATAAGTATCCCATAAGGACAATGTGGAATAGAATTTTCCGCAAGAAGCATCTTTAACTTCATTACTAGCTGTTCTGTATTTTCCGTTTACATCTGCAATATTCGTTGGCTGAATAAACAAATGGTAAAGAGAAGTGTAAAAAGCTATTTTTTCATCTTTACTACCCTCAACATCAATCTTCCTTAGAATCTTATTCCACTTCTGCTTTGATTGCTTACGAATTTTGTCAAAGCTATTCCAAGCAGTAATTTCTGCTTCTAAATTTTCTTTTGCCTCATTTACTCCTACTGTTGAAACTCCAATCAGAACTTCAAGCTGATTGTTCGCTTCCATATCAAACCCAAGGATATATCTTGGTGCTTTCTCCTCCTTATTTTCTGGAGCTGATAGGATACTTTTACTTGTGATCTTTTTATTGAACTTCATCACATAAAATAAATCACGGGGTGCCCAAACACTTCCTTTTCGATAACCTGTTAAGGTATATTCATCATTAAATTGCTGATTTGCTTCTAGAACATTACTTGAAATGGAATTAATATCCCATGAAACCCCATATTGCAAATCAACCAAAAGTTTCGCAGAATCGGCATGGTCGTATGTATATCGATGATATGCGCTATGCTCTGCCGCTGTCAATTCTACATTTACATTGTGATCATCCAAATAAACTCTATAATATCCAGGAGTAGCAATTTCATTCTCTTTTTGATAGGTAGAACGATAATTAAAACGTGATGATGGATCAATATCCTTTTTTCCAAAAGGCATTAGTAAAATATCAGACATGGATGGGCAACCTACTCCATTTAAGTGTGTTTGGGTAAATCCGATTAACCAAGGATCATTAAATTGATAACCCGTAACATGATCCATTTCGTAGCCTTTGTAATAATTATTGTATGATTCTGGACTTACCTGAACCATTCCCATAGGAGTTGTAGCACCTGGAAAACAATGCCCTTCGTGCTGGGTTCCAATAAATGGATCTACGTATTTCGTATAGTCAACACTTTCTGGCTTTTCTGTGCATCCAACAATTGTCAAAAAACAATATAAAATGATAACAATATTTATCCAACGAGTCATTTTTCTTATTTTATATATTCTTTAAGCAGAATATTTAATGTAAAATATTAATCTATTCAGTAAGACGAATATTAGCAGTTCCAATTACCAAATATGCACCTTCTTTCGAAGGTGCATTATTAACTGATATGATGAATATCAAAGTGAATTTTTCAGCTTTTTCATTTATTTGTTTTATTTTACGTCTAGCTGATAAGTTTCAATTGCAAAGGGTGTTACTTTAATTTGCTTCACCGCTTTTGGATATTCTTCAATAATATTTGTGTGTTGTAAATTCTCTAATCCAAAGAAAGACTTCAAATTCACACTTACTTCTTTTCCTTCAGTATCATATAAACGAACAACTAATGCTTCGCTATCTTCAGCTTTCTTAATTGCCGTAACGATTACATTTTCTTGATCGATACTAAAGAATTCTACGTTTTCTGCCAAGTTTGCTTTTGTAGATTTTTCAGGATTTACAACTACTGTAATAGGCTCATTAAACTGCTTAGAAACTCTTGATCCAGCAACATCACCAACTTTGTTAGAAGTTAAAATGTGGCTGTATGAGTGACTTCCAGCTTGAGAATATTCATTACCTGCCCAGTGACATGATTTTCTACTTGCCAATAATACGTGCTGTAATAAATCAGCATCACCATCTTTAGTTGGATTGATCCAATCGGCAGCAGCAACAGAAGAACTTAATGTGACTACATGTTCTTTATCTTCTGCAGAAATCCAATCCATAATTGCTCTTGGATGAACATCTTTACAAAGAGGAGTGTAACGCTCACCAGCACTGTTAATCTCATCTCTACCAACCTGAACTGTTCCATAAGGAACTTCATGACAAACAGTAGAATTTTCAATAGCTATAGGATATGCAGTTCTGAACTCACGATACATTTCACCATCCCAATTGTGTAATTTATTATCGAATTGAATGCGCTTCAGCTTGTGGTAAATGGTAACATTTTTCTCCACTTTCGCATGTCTAATTTCTTGCTCTAAACGGTAAGTTGAGAAGACTTCTCCCGATGCAACCAGCTTCCACTTTGGATTGTGGATACTTACTTGATCGAAGTTTTTCATGAATGGTTGCTGAACATCACCAAATTCACCTGCACCGTTTCCTTCCGATTGAAGAGTAAAAATCTCGCCAACCTTAAATTCGTTGGTCGTAAACAAGTTTTTCTTTAGCTCTTTATCGTACACCTGATCGATTCCACCATCTGCGAATGTAACTTTATAGAAATCATTTTCATACTCAGAATTGTACTTAGCAACTTCCATTGAAACATTGCTTTTCATTTCTGGTTTCAAATAGTAAGTTTTGTAACCTACAGAAGGAAGATTTTCAGCAATAAATACGATTTCTGCATGCTTAATACTTCCATCAGCATGTTTAATGACTTTGGTAAACTGAACTGGCACATTCACTTTGTTTGAAGAAATAACACTTAACCCGTTCGCTTTACCTTTTGGTAAATCTACACTAACAGTTACAGGATCTGTTCTTTCCCAAGAAAGGCTATTAAATAGTACTACAGGAATTCCTTTTTTCTCTTGTGTTTTCACACGCTGAGCAATAAAGTTAGTTGCCTTACCTAGTAATTTTTCACCAATCACTTGAGACTCAACTAAACTTTCTTTGAACAAGTTGTCAGTTATATCACCATCGTGTCCACCCCAACCATGATCAGGATAAATTTTAGCTTGCCATCCTTTGTCTAGATCTTCAAATGGGTAAGGCATTTTTTCCTCATCCATAAAAGAAGCAACAGTTAAGAATTTCTCGGCAGCAGGTAACAATTTTGAAGCTTTACGACTAGCTGTTAACGCATCGTGATGAGCTGGTCCGTGAATATAAACCCAAACATTAGGACGTTCTCCTCTAATTGTATCAATTGTTGTTGCGTGTTGTTCAGCCAATGGCATAAACTCATCAACAGTCATTAATTCCATATGAGGGAAGTATACATTCTGTTCTTTCCCATTTTCATCAAGAACAGTTTCAGTTTCGTTCCATTCCTCAATAAATTCAGTATAATCAATAGCAGGAAGCATATCCTGACTTGACAATAGAGGCGTTTGGGTTTCACCTCCTTTAAAGTACTGACTCCACCATTCTATTTGTTCAGCACCATACTTTACTTTCTCATCAATGCCTTTTGACAAGTGAATTAAATCTTCACCATAATGCCCCGGCGAATATGTAAATACTGTACTTCCATCAGGACTTTCCCAATGAGTCATACTTTTAGCATGACGACTGATAATCATATAATTTACACCTGCCTTACTCAAAATTTGAGGCAACTGCATTGTTTTACCAGGAACATCAACATTCCAATATACTTTAGAATCGTAGCCTCCAAAATTTTTCTTCACCCATTTTTTACCCAAATAAAGCTGGCGAACTAAATCCTCACCATCGTACATATCTTCGTATGGGCAATTATAAGTAGCCCCAACAGAAAGCAATTTACGCTTTAACAGTTCAGTTATTTTTGCTTGAGATTCAGGATGACGCTCGATGTATTCTCTTATCATTAATCCATCCTCAACATCAAATCCATAATCACTACGCTCAAAAGCATCCTTAAGAATTGGAGTAAAAAGCAATGTATCTCTCTCAATAATACAAGCCTCTGGATTATCCATCCATGCAATATCCTGATGACTAGAATTCATAATTGAAATCAGCCCTTTTTCGTATTTATTCTGGAAAAGTGGAGTATAAGCATCAAAAAAATCTGGTCGGTACCGTTTTGATAAATCTCCTAACCAACCATTATGTGAATGAGCATGAGAAGCATAGAAATAATCTCCCTTAACAACATTTTCATTAATTACACCATCACCTTTTTCAAACTCTACCTCAAATTTATCTTTTCCGTAAACAATTTGAAACGATTTCTTTGGCGCTAAAGAAGTAACAGAAGCTTTAGCTGTTTCACCTTGTAATTTAAAAGTCCCAGCCTTACTTTTCTTACCATCAGAAATTACATAAACTTTCTGTCCAACCAATCGAGCAGGAGCGTCAATTAGTAACTTATCTGCAAACTGCTTAATCGAAAATGAAACATCATTTAATGCAGCTTTCTTTAGCCACTGAATAGCATTTGGCACCTTAAACAGCATAAACCATGCATTGGTTCCTTTCGCATGACCGAAAACCGAAATCTTTGCTTTTTCGCCTTTCACCAACATTTTAGCTGGTACGCTTAAACGAAATGCTCCTACTCCATCACCATTAGCATCTCTTCGGTACAAGTAATATTGAGCATTCGCATTTCCTACACTATTCTTAATTTGAAGTTTACCGTTTTTATCAGCAACAAATGTAAGCAATGGCTGTCCATTCACTTTAATATCATAAGGATACAAATTGTTCAAATCAATATCCGAATAGAAAAAGAAATTAACCATTTCCTCTTTTAAATCGGTAGGAACTTTTGCTGTTAAAAATTCAAAACCTGCTTTTCCAGTTGATGCTCTAGCAATCATAGCATCTCTAATATCACTGCGTAAAGCAGGATATCCGTACATACCACCACTAAGTTGACTAGTAAAACCTTCCACATCATTTTTGCAAATCTGATACAGATGGTAATTATCATTTACATTGTGAATCTGACTTTTCCCAGCACTTTCATGCGCCTGCAATTTTCCCGAAGAAAATAGTGTAATACTTAGTATCGTAAGTAAAACAATTTTCAATCTTAAATTAGTCCTTGTCTTCATATTATTAATTCTAATTATTTCCTCAGCTTAATATGCCTAAACGGTTTGGCATCTTCTTTAAAAAATAGGTTCATGTTTGAATGACAAACATGAACCTGTTAAACATTCAGCTTATTTTTGGATCTCAAAATACAATATATTCTTTAAATCCACAAACTGTAATTAGCGTTTTACGTTCTTAAAACGTATTTATATCCTTCCTCATTTTCAATAAGCATTGTACTTTCTTATGCTTTTAATAATTTCTAAAGCCTGCTTTACTTTAGATGATAATTCATCAAACTTACCAGATTCAATCATTTCTTTGCTAATAAGCTGAGATCCCATTCCTACACAATGAACACCTGCCTTGAACCATTTCTTTAAGTTCTCTTCTTCAGGCTTTACACCTCCCGTTGGCATTATCGACGACCATGGGAAAGGACCTTTTACAGCACTTACAAACTCAGGACCTCCAACTTGTTCACCAGGGAAAATCTTAACAACTTCAGCACCTAACTCTTCAGCGTAAGAAATCTCTGTTAAGGAACCACACCCAGGTGACCAGGCAACTTTTCTACGGTTACAGACCTTAGCCATCTCTGCATTTAAAATCGGTGAAACCACAAAATTTGCTCCTAATTGCAAATATAATGAGGTTGTTCCTGCATCAATTACTGAACCAATACCTAAAATCAGATCAGGACATTCTTTTGCAGACCATTTAAGTAAGGCTTCAAAAACTTCATGTGCGAAATCTCCACGATTAACAAACTCAAAAACTCTTACACCACCTTTGTAACATGCTCTTACAACCTCTTTACAAACTTCTAAATCTTTATGGAAAAAAACGGGAATCATTCCTGTTTCTTTCATTTTCAAAGCAACTTCTATTCTGGAAAATCTTGCCATTAGTTTTTCAATTATGAATTACGAGTTATGAATTATAAATACCTAATACCTGTTATTAATTTAGGCCTGCTTTACAAATTCATAACTTATAATTCCTCATTCATAATTCATTTATCGCGCTACACGTCCTGAAGCATCACCATCCATTAATTTAGCAACGTCCTCTACAGTAACTTGATTGTAATCGCCATAAATGGTGTGCTTTAAGCAAGATGCTGCAACGGCAAAATTTAAGGCTTTTTGATCTCTGCCAGGCCAGGTTAGTAGTCCATAAACCAATCCTCCCATAAATGAATCGCCACCACCAACACGGTCAACAATATCGGTAATTTGATAGGTATTACTTGCCTTAAACAACTCTTTCCCATCATATAAAACACCTGACCATGAATTATGATTGGCATTAATAGAACCTCTTAAAGTTGTAATTACTTTCTTACAACGAGGATATTGCTTCATGATTTGTTTCGAAACGGAAAGGTATGCGTCAGCATCAACACGACCACCTGTCACATCAACACCTTTGGGCTTAACACCTAAGACTTTCTCTGCATCTTCCTCATTACCCAAAACAATATCAGTACCAGCAACTAATGCAGGCATAATTTCTCCAGCTGTTTTTCCGTAATTCCATAAATTCTTACGATAATTTAAATCACAAGAAACTGTAATGCCCTTTTCATTTGCTTTTTGAATTGCTTCCAAACATACATCTGCCGCTCCTTGAGAAATAGCAGGAGTAATACCAGTCCAGTGAAACCATGCTACTCCTTCAAACACTTTATCCCAATCGATCATTCCTTTTTCAATTTCGGAAATTGCCGAATGAGCTCTATCGTAAACAACTTTACTACCGCGACTTACCGCTCCTGTTTCAAGAAAATATATCCCCAAACGTTCTCCGCCATAAACAATATCATCGGTGTTAACACCAAACTTTTTCAAATCCATTTCGCAAGATCTCGCGATATCATTTTTTGGCAAACGAGTTACAAAATTTGATTCAATACCATAATTGGCTAAAGAAACTGCAACATTAGCTTCTCCTCCACCAAAAGTTGCATTAAATTCTGACGTTTGATTGAAACGTAAATAACCAGGTGTTGCTAACCTCAACATCACCTCTCCAAACGTTACTACTTTTCCTTTTATCATTATATTATTCTATTATAAATTCTACTTAGTCTTCACTTTTAACAACTGATATAGCCGCTTTCATATATCCCATTGCATAAGCCATACCTGCATGCCATGGTGCACTGCAACTCAATTCGGAACTTTTCCAATGATTTTTCTGAAATGAATATAACCTAGTTTATTTTGCTTCGAATAACGATCTGTCGCTTCGTAAACGTCACCTTCAATCATTTCAGCTACCGATCCTAGGTAATTTTAGTCTATTATTATTGCTTGGTTTATTATCAATTTATCGTTAATACATATCAAGATGAGCTTCCATCTTTACTCCAGCTTCCTCTGCAAGCAGAACAATATTTAGGAAACTCATCTTGACTAATTCTTTTCAATTCCGATGCGACAACTAGATTACCAAGTTACTTTCAACGTTATAAAATCTTTAGACGGAACCACTACATCTGCATGTATTTCTTCAAGCGACTGCTCCGTCATAATATCAAAAACATGTATTGAAGCAGGTTTTCTATCCTTCCATTTCAAGCTCACAGGTTCATCCTTTTCCGACCATGAACGTAATCGTAGAAGTGCTGATTTTCCGTCTTCACTCGTTTTAAAAACTGTTGAATTAACAAATGGACTCCCTTCAACCGTAAGTAATTGTCCAACTTCAAAATTGCGATCTACTTTTGAAGCCACTAAAGGTTGGTATTGTTCCATCGCAAAACGGTTTGATGATACGTAATCGAAACTGTTTAAGTGTGGTTTTACCCGGTATCTAAAAGTTAATTCGCTTCCCTGACTTAAAGGGAAATTCGTATACCAATGGTTATTCAATGCCCATGAATAAATTGTCCCATCAGGCTTCAATTCTCGAATCCACTTTTCTGATTTGTATGCGTCACCTAATAAATTCGCTGTAATTGTACCAACCTGAAACATAGGAGCATCAAGAGGACACCATGTTATGCCTTTTTCTTTATTCGATACATTAAGCCAACGCTGCAAAGTAATCCAGTTACGATTCGCAGTTTCCAATTGATCTTTTTCAATTTCCATAACCCCCCATGGAATATCTGCAACTACCACCGGATTATCAACATCAAACGCAAAACCAAAATGAACTCCTTCTTTATCAATCGTTTTAATTTTTTGTATTACATTTTTAAAATCAACAGTTTCCTGACCATCGAAAATCGTAATCTCGGTGGCTACATCGGTGCAACCTTCTGCTTTACCTCTAACAGAAATTGTTGCTAATAGTGGTCCATTTTCTTTAATTGTAATTTCTACATCCGTAAGTGCAAACGCTTCCTCTGGCGTATCATCGCCTTTTAAATAACGGTAACTGTTAATTGCACACGCAGCGTTGGAATCAACAAACTCTTTGTTACCCATTTTCAAACTTGAAACATCACCTGTTTCCTGATTGATTTCAACATGTACAATTCCGTTGTCCAAAACATTACCATTAGCCATTTTTGACTTTGAGACATACGCTTTTTTTGAAAGCTTGTATTTTTTTGACCCAAATGCTGGAACATCATCTGCCTCAAAAACTAATTCGCCGCTTGAAAGCTTTTGTGACTTTACTTTTTCCCCATTGGTATCAATTAAACCACTAAAACCTTTTGCTGTTTCTGCAGATAAGGTAACTAAGCCATCATGATTCCACGATAAATTATTAAATACTGCGATGTATTTCCCCTCTTCTGCAGGCAATGTTTTAGCCAATAAATCCTGACTCATTTTTTCTGCATTATCAAAAAATGCAAACTTGGTTTTTTGGATATCACTATTTATTGGTTCCTGCGAAGGATTCATGTAACACCAGGTATGTTCACTTCCCATTAAAACATTCCACCAAGCTTGGTTGAAGTCATTACGAAGTGCTGGTTCTCCATTCCTTAGCATTGTCCATAACGTTTCAGCTTGTACCAAACGTTCTTTCGATTCACGGTTTTGGGCTGTTTGTTTCGCTGCAGTGCCGGTTCCATCCGTCCAAAATTCGGTAAAGTCTCCTTTCAATACGGGAATTTGGTCACCATATCTATCTTCAAATTCACTCATAATGTCGGTAGCACTTGCAATCGTCAACTTCGGATATGCAAATTCTTCATTCCAGCTTTTCACAGCTTCTGGTAAATCAGCATCAATTGGCGTATTATCGGCCATAGCCCAAGTCATCGCAAAAATATCGTAAGGATAATAATCCGCTTTTTCCAATTCAGGTAATTTTTCATTGATGTAAATATCTATGAAATTTTCTCTTGGATTATCTGTTTTTACAATTTCCAATAATTTAGTTGGATCCAATTGCCCTGCCATTTTAGGCCAGAAATATTTCCCTTTTATCAATGCACCTGGGTTATAACTTCCAGGCTGGAAGTATAAGATTCTATTATTTCCGCTTTCATCGGCCCACCAAAATGGCTTAAAGCTCTGCTCCATTGACCAACCTATGCGCCCCTGCCCATTATTCAGAGAGAAGCAGTACTTCACACCCAATTTAGCAGCTACAGGAACAATTCCCCAAGACATACCTGGAATATCAACCTGTACAATGGTTTCTATTTTTTTGCCAGTTATTTTTTCGTACTCTTTAGCTTGACGAAACAACTCCATAAGCTCCTCATCTCCTGAAACCGAAGTGTTTACATTAACATATCCGGCATCCAATGCTAAATATCCATTTCTGATTCCCTCAAATATGACTTGTTTTTCTTCTTCGGTGGCTTTTGATAAATAACGTTCAACGGGCCAAATTACCTCTGGATTCCAAACGTAACGTGCACCTTCGGGATAATCTTTTGTTGCTTCCGCTAATTTTATTCCATTTATTAAATTGCGGGTATGAATCAGCTCTACATTTTCGTGTGTATTGGTATAGCCAATATCTACATGCGAATGCGGATAAATCATTATTTCCCAATGCCTAAAAGCTGGAACATCAACCACCTTAGTGTAGGCAATTGTTTTCGAACTGATTGAAACATGAAGCTTGGCTGCTTTGGTTTTAGCAACATTCGGAGGCAGCAGAATTTCATAGGATTCTATACTATCATTACAGATCAGTGGAAATTCAATTACCTCTTTATTACACTCAAGCACAATTTTACCTTCTCCAATAAACTTTTTGTTATTAAAATGTACAACAAGTCCTCTTCCCGGTTTTCCATCAGCTCTGTACTTGTAATAATTCTGTGGACTTATCGTGATTTCTTCTACAGTTTCCTCTTTCTCTTTCTCCTTTATGTCCATAAGTAAATTGGTTGCCTGACCAAATAATACGGTGCCGGAAGACATTAAAAGGAGTGCAATTATTAATTTTTTCATATTACTAAATTTTAGAATTATCGCTAAATAGATTTTAAACAATTGTATAACTTCATTTCATTAATAAAGAAGAAATTTATGGAGTAACAATACTCCATAAACCTAATTAATTATTAACATGAGAAATTGCAGCTTTCATATAACCCATTGCATAAGCCATACCTGCATGCCATGGTGCACTGCAACTCATCTGAGGTGTATGATCAGGAATCAATGCACCTTCAAAATTATTTTTCTTTAGAATTTGAAGGATTTTCACCATATCAATATCCCCCTCATCAACAAATACCTCTTTGTAATTCGGAACTTTTCCAACGATATTTCTGAAATGAATATAACCTAGCTTATTTTGCTTCGAATATCGATCTGTTGCTTCGTAAACATCACCTTCTGTCATTTCAGCCACCGATCCAAGACAAAATTCTAACTTGTTATTTTCGCTCGGTTTAATATCAAGTACTTTTTGATACATATCTGGTTGATAAACCAAACGAGGTGTATTTCGAACATAAGGCATCGGTGGATCATCTGGGTGAGCAGCAAGAATAACACCTGCCTCCTCGGCAACTGGCACCAAGTTTTCTAAGAAATACTGTAAACGCTTCCACAACTCGTCATGATCAATTCTTGGAATTGAACCTTCGGGTGCATTTTTATCGTAAACCATGTTCCAAACCATTCCATTTGGAATTGGTGTTTCATCAACTATTCCGTTCATTCCTACTGATTCTGCACCACCTCTTGCGTAAGGACCAATATCTCTACTTGAAACACCAGCTAAAGAAAAGTTGTATCCAAAAAATGGAATTCCAGCTTTACCGACAATACGAATTTGCTCCTTCACCAATTCCATTTGCTCCTCCTTTTTAGGACCATCAAGTAAAATATCATGCCAAATAGCTGGGTCGAAATTTTCAATAGCTTCAAGTTCCAAACCATGACTATTAATCTCTTTCTTTATTTTTAACAGCTCTTCCAAGCTCCAAAGTTGACCTGAACCAGCTCCGCCCCATCCATCTTTCTCACCAATAGGTTGGTTTGCATTGGACTTATCATTAGAATCATTTCCAAAGTAATCAACCATATGTATTACCAAATGTGTTGCTCCACATTGCTTGGCAAATTTATAATGCTCCTCGTTGAGCATGTGTCTATATAATCCGAACCCTAATTTCATCACTATTTATTTAAAAAATCCTTAATCTCTGAATCACTATAATTACAATACTCTTTCAAAATCTCCTCAGCATGCTCATTTAGCATTGGAGAAGGTTTGTATATTTTTTGAGGAGTATCACCAAAAGAAACTGGAAAACCAGTAGTTTTCACGGTCCCAACAGTAGGATGATCATACTCAATAATCATATCGTTATGCTTGATCTGTGGATCATCTACCATTTCGTTAAATGTATTTACCTGAGAACACCAGATATCTGCTTCAAGAAGTATCTCCAACCATTCATCGGTTGTTTTGGTTTTAAATACATCATCGAAATCGAATCGAATTTGATCTCTGTTTTCTCCAATATTGTTCGATGCAAACTCATCAGAATCGTATTTTTCCAATCCCATAACTTGAGCTAATTTTTGAACCGAATTCATACCAATCGCCACAAAACTATCTTTTGTATTGTACAATCCGTAAGGCGCTCCAATCCATGGATTAGGAATACCACTCTCGCTCTTTTCAGGATAATTTCTATCATGTAAATAAGCCGTTACTTCCTGAATGTGGAATCCAACAACTGAATTCAACAAATTCGCTTCAATCTTTTGTCCTTTGCCCGAATTTGATCTCGAGTAAATTGCTGCTAATACAGACTGAGTTATGAATAAACTCGTTAATAAATCAGCTTGTCCAACAGCAGTAACTACCGGAATATCACCTTTTTTACCATTTAAAGCAGCACCACCACTAATTGATTGTGCCAATAAATCTTGTCCTGGTCTTTTTAAATAAGGACCAGAAGCACCGTATCCTGAGCTAGAACAATATACTATGCCTGGATTTAGTTTTTTAATATACTCATAACCTAAACCAAGACGTTCCATGACACCTGGCCTGAAATTTTCTAATAGAATATCAGCCTTTATAATAATGTCCTTAGCTACCTTTTTACCTTCTTCTGACTTTAGATCTAAAGCAATACTCTTTTTGTTTCTGTTGAAACTGATAAATGAAATGCTTTCTCCTTCAGGATAAATGTTTCCATACGAGTAATGGCGCATCCAATCTCCTTTTGGTGGCTCGATTTTAATAATATCGGCTCCCATATCTCCCAGCATCTGTGTTGCCCATGGCCCTTGAGCCAATTGTGAAAAATCGGCAACTACCAATCCTTTTAATGGTCCATTATTTTCCATTTCCCTACTTATTTTTTTTAATAAAATCCTGAATTGCTTTTTGAGCTTCTTCTCCAAGAAAAAGATCTCTTACTGTTTTTGCTTCGTCGTCAATTCGCTGATTAAATGGCATCTCAGTTTGACTTAAATTTGCCAATCTTTTTAATTCTGTAATAGAGTTTGATGGTCTTCTTGATAGTTTCTTAGCAAAGTCCATCACTTGACTTAGAAAATCATCATCGCTAAAAATTCGATTAACAATTCCCCAATCGTATAATAGTTTTGAATCTAAAGCAGATCCCATAAATAGCATCTCTTTAACTCGATTGATTCCAATTTTTTGAACCAAACGCTGAGTTCCGCCACCACCAGGAATCAAACTTAAAAACACCTCTGGAAGTCCCATTGTAGCACTCTCCGAAGCAATAATTAAATCACAAGCTAAAGGAATTTCAAATCCACCACCTAATGCATATCCATTTATGGCAGCAATCCACGGTTTCGATGAGTTCTCAATCGATTCGTATAATAATTTTCCTTTTTCCTGAAATGAAACAAATTCCTCTGTTGTCTGATTACCGTATTCCTTAATATCAGCACCTGCCATAAATGCGCGTCCTTCACCTCGAATAATTGCAACTTTCACCTCATCGTTCGCATTAATAGAAATAATGGCTTCAATAATTTCATCCATCATTTTTCTGTTCATCGCATTCAATTGTTCCGGACGATTAAATACAAGTACAGCTATTCCACTTTCTATTTCAACGAATATATTTTCAAATGTCTTATCCATTACAAACTACTGTTTTGTACAATTCATTTAATTGTTTCATGAGTCTTTCCGACTCCGTATTTTTCAAGACTCCTTCGTGCAATAAATCTGCACCTTGCTCCTGAAAACTATTCCACATTGGATGTTGAGGGCGTACATAAGCATCCTCCATTGTCTTTAATGTATCTATAAAGAACTTTGTACACATATCGTTGTTTCTCTTACTTGTCCAAGCAGATAAATTTCCTGGTTGTCCACCATTTTCAGTATAAATACCCTCTTGAATTTCAGGATGAGCTACAAAATTTACAAAATCAGCTGCTAACTTAGCTTCCTTACATTGAGAAGAAACAGCTAAACCAACTCCACCAAGAATGGTAGAAATTTTATGTTTTGGATTCACTGGACTATTTGTGAAATGAACCAAATTCTTTGCATACCCTTCTCTAGAATAATTCGTGTATCCAAATAAATATGGAGAATAAACAATTTCATTTCCTTCTCCCATCTTATCCAAAATTTGAATCGGATTCCAATTCATTGATTCAGGATGGATAAATTCCAAATGTCTTTTTATTTCATCAAGAGCAGCTGTGCCTATTTCATTATCAACAGTAAAATCTTTAACAAAATCTCGTCCTCCTTCTTGGGCGCAAATGGTTAAAAAAGCACACCAAAAATCGGTTGGACAAAGAGCCCAAGCTACCGATACATCACTAGGAAGGTGTTTGTAATAATCAAATAACCCAGCTCTTGTTTTAGGTAAATCTGATAATCCAAAATCAGCTATTAAATCTTTTCGATAAGCAGCTATAAGTGCAGCTGCATCAACTGGTAAAGCATACAATTTATTATTCAAGTTATAGGATTCAAAACTGGGTCCAACCGAATGCTCAGAATGCATTTTTAAAACATCGGAAGGAATTTGCTTCCTTAAATTTAGCAGTAGATTATTGGCATCTGCTTGTCCCATGTACGGATGATCTATGGTAATAAAATCATAACTTCCAATTAGATCTTCTATTGGCATATCTCCAAATTCTTTTAACGAGCGGATGTCCCATTTAATATCTACATTAGGATTACTCTTTGAGAACTCTTTTGAAGCCGCAATTAATGGTTCATACCCTCTTGGGTGATCCCATGCTATGCCTTTTAATTGTATCATCTTCTAATATTCTTTTATAATTATAATGCCATATCGGTTTGGCAAAACCTTACTTATAACCAACAGATATTGACCGGAGTCTCAACAGTCACCTTTGATGTAAACCGCAATTTTCCTGTTTTCTGATTGATTTCAAAAACAACTAAGGTGTTGGAATCTTGATTTGCAGCTATCAACCATTTACCTGAAGGATCGATATTAAAATCGCGTGGTGTTTTTCCTTCTGTAGATTGAGAAGAAACTAAAGTGAGTTTATTGGAATCTTTATCAATTTTAAAAATGGCAATGGTATCTGCACCTCTGCAAGAAGCATATAGAAATTCTCCATTAGGATGAAGTCTAATTGCTGCACCGCCAAATTCTCCTTTATAACTTTCTGGAACAAATGAAACTTTCTGCACAACTTCATTTTTATCACTTCCTACTTTAGCAATAAAAATTTCTCCGCTTAATTCACTCAACACATATGCGATTTTTCCTGCTTTATCCATTACCATATGCCTTGCACCAGCCCCTGCATCAATAGCAATATCCTTATTCGAATTTTCAAACCACTTTTCAGTTTCACTATTCAAATGATATGCTTTTGCTTTATCCAGAGTTAAATCAAGCACGAACATTTGATCAGATTCAATTGGATAAATCATGTGTGCATGCGCTGCTTCTTGTCTTTCTTTATTTGGACCAGTTCCTGAATGCTTAATCTCCTGATGAAATGGAGCTAAACTTCCATCTTCTAATATTTGATAAGACAACACATTTCCTGAAACGTAACTTGCAACTACCAATTGATCCTTTACAATGGCTAAATGACAGGCGTAATCTCCCTTTATTTTTTGTGAGTTAATTAAAGAAAGTTTTCCATCCTGATTTATTCGGTAAGCAAACACTTGAGGACTTAAATCTTCAAACATTTCCTCAATTGCATACAAATATTTTTTATCATCAGAAATCACTAGATAACTAGGACTTCTCTGCTTGGTATATTGTAACAATTCAACTTTACCACTCTCTATATCCAATGTAAAACAACCAATTCCTTTGCCTTCTGGCTTTAGTGCTGGAGTTTCATCTTGCGTATAACTTCCTGTATAAAAAATCATGATTGTGTTCAATAAAAATAGTTTACAAAACAAACTTGTCATTAAATAGTTGTGTATATAAATTCGAATTAAATTGCGAATCAGAAGCCAATCAATTAGCCTCAAACACTTGAATTTCCGAGAGTCCTAATCTCAGTCCTGGAAGCCACTCAGTAGACATTTCAGCATTTCCATCGGTGATGGTAAACTTTACCCACTTCACCTTTTTAGGCTGGAATTTAATCTCAGTTGGAGTTTTAGCACTATTTGAAGGCGCTGCATACATCCATTCCATCGAACCATCACTGAATACAAAATATCCTTCTTTTGTCCAACGGTCACCAGCTGGGCTGTCATATACTCGTATCCTGTCGATCACTTTTTCCTCATCCCACTCCAATTTAATCATTGCTCCTCTTCCTTCTTGAGAAATCCACTCTTTCGTTTTGTCTTTGTTTTCTACATCAATAACGCCATCAATCACAGCCTCAGGTTTACTATCTTTTTCTGATGAAGTTGCCGTTACTTTAGCCATCGGAGCTATGTTTTTTAAATCCAGCTTTACTTCATTAAAAGGTTCATCTTTTAACACAAAAGCAAGCTCATGCATTGATGCCGCATATCGATTTTGATGAGGATTGATATTCTGTACACTGTAATTACTTGCAACAGTCATCCATGCACTGGTACCATCATCATTGATAAACTGAGGTGTTATGTTTGGAAAGTAAGTTTGAGCTCCCCAATCCTTCATGTAATGCACAAGCTTGTAAGGACCTGTTATCTCATCTGCTTCCCAAAAAATGGTAACATTGTAGGGTAAGTTTTCTTCTGATTCTTTTAACCTGCAAGTCATTAGGATATATTTGTCCATCTTTGGAAAGTACGTAATACTTTCACTACCAAGATGATTAGGCCAATCTACAATAGGTTTAGCATTCTCTACTCCCTTAGTCCATATTGGCTTGCCCTTTTTTGTATGCCCAGTAAAAAACTCATAGCTTTCAGCTTTGGTAATACTCTCAACAGTGGCATCGGTTCGGCACAAGTAGATTGCATCGCCTTTATCCCAGTTATTTTTGCCATT
The DNA here is from genome assembly GCF_029029525.1 of Labilibaculum sp. DW002. Lineage (NCBI taxonomy): Bacteria > Pseudomonadati > Bacteroidota > Bacteroidia > Marinilabiliales > Marinifilaceae > Paralabilibaculum > Paralabilibaculum antarcticum. Next base: position 1,357,791 of record NZ_JAKJSC010000001.1, read on the forward strand.
TCCAGAACTATATCCATGTGCGCTTAAATAAATGCGTCCATCTTCAGCCTTATTGTTCTTCGCAAAATTTACCGCATGAACGGTACGAAATTTAGCTTTACCGGTTTCATTGAAAAAGTTACCATCCAAATCAATGGCATTGGTCCAATATTGATTTTTCCAATTGGGCTCTGTATTTGCCGTAAAATTGTTCCAGTTTTTTGAATATCTAAACCCATTAAAATAACCTTCTTGATTAAAGGCATTATAAGTACCGATATAGAACACATCATCGACAATAAGACTCACACAAGGGTAATAATTGGTGCCACCTGCCCACATTCTACCAAGGTTTTCAAATTTTAGGTTGATGGGATCTTTACCCATCACTTTTGCCTGCCCAACCGCATTTGACCTAATATTAGAATTCGTTGAAAAGCCTTCCATTTCTCCGTCTGTCCAAGGGGAATAAAGGTTCCCATCATTTGCAGATTGCAAATACCAGGTATCGGCAGCTGTATAATTAGCAAATCGACCAGTAAACCTGACTTTGATAATATCCTCAGATCGTTCGTAGGGACAATCATCTGGAATTTCGTTTTCCCATTCGTAATACTTATAGATTGGACTAATTGCAGGATCTGCCTTATCTCCTTCACGTTTCGTGTTGTCCGTTAGCTGTGCAAAGGACAAATTCATCATAACTATGGTGAAGAAGAAGGTAAGGAATGAAAATTTCATGTTTTTACTGTTTTTTATCATTATTGCCAACTCTTTAAAAAGAGTGAACAGCATTCTTAATTTAAAACTAAGAATGCCGACTGCTTTACAATTACTAATTAATACTCTTTTCTAGGTGGACGAGGATCATATTGAATCGTATGATTCATATAAGAACCATCAATATAAATATCGGTTCCTGTTATATAGCTGCCCAAATCACTTGCCAAAAATGCAACAGTTGGAGCAACATCACTAACAACACCTACTCTTCCCTGAGGAATCCACTCTTCAAATTTATGCCTGCCAAACTTATTGATTTCCTCACGGTTCATCTCAGTTTCAATAGCTCCAGGTGCAACAGAAACAACTCTCACATTACTTTCAGCCAATTCCAGCGATAAACATTTAGAGAACATTTTTAGTCCCGCTTTAGCAGAACAGTAATGAACCAAACCTTTTCTAGGTACCACATCGTGAATTGAAGAAATGTTAATAATTACTCCTCCACCAGTTTTTTCCATTCTTTTTCCAGCTTCTTGAGAGCAAAGAAATGGTCCTTTAAGATTAATACACATTACTCTATCCCACTCATCTTCATCCATATCTAAAACATGAACAATACTTTCTGAACCAGCATTATTTACCAAAATATCAATGCCACCAAATGCTTCATCCATTGCAGAAAACATTGCCTTAACTTCTTGTGATTTTGCGACATTTGCACCAACTGCAACTGCTCTCACATTATATTTTGAGATAATTTGATTAGCTAAGACTTCAGCTTTCTCTCTATTACTGTAGTAGTTGATTATAATATCAGCACCACAAGCTGCTAATTCTCTACAAATCTCAGATCCTATTCCTTGGCTTCCACCAGTAACCAAAGCTCTTTTCCCTTTTAAATTTATTTTTGTCATTTCTTTACGTTTGAAAGTTACATGATCCCAAATTTGTTGAATGCATCAACTGTACTCATCCCTTCTTCAAGAGCTTTTTTTACCAATTGTTCTCCTCTTGATTTTTCAATAGCTCCTTCAAAAGCCTCAATAACTACCTCCTGAGGTACAACAAGAACACCATCTCTATCACCGAAAATGATATCACCTGGATTAATTCTAATGCCATCAATTTCAATTGGTACACGATAATCAATGACCTTTCCTCTTGGTCCCTGATCTTGAGCATAACCTCCGAAAGAAAATGTTGGAAATTTCAAATCTAAAATCTCATTTGTATCTCTTGAATAGCCATTTACAATAGCACCTGCGGCACCTAATTTTATAGCTCTTGTACTCATTAATCCGCCCCAAAGTGCGTATCGTGGTGACGAACCACTACAGATATAAACTTCATCTTCCTTAAGGCTATCCAATGCTTCGAACATGATTCCAAAAGGCTTTTTCATTAGAGGATTATTCGTATTTTCTGCTGCTTCTTCAAACACATCAGCTTCTAAAACTGGCATTGCTCTACCGATAACAACAAAATCATTACTAACAGGTTTAAGCTTTGGTGAAAGAAATTGGTGCTGATATCCTAATTTATCCAACACATCACCCACTAATGCTACAAAAAGTTCATTTTTAGCTATTTTAAATAACTCCTTATCATCTTTCCAAACTGCCATACTTATTATATTTACTTGTTTGCACCTACTTGATTAACACATTTAACCAATTCACTTCGCTTTGCCTCAGTTAAATCATAAAACTCAAAATCCGATAAATGTGTATCCGATTTTTCAACTATTATTACTTCACTACCATCCTGCATTGCAATGTTATGCCATGTATTTTTCGGAATATTATAGGTTACTCCTTTTTGCATCAATTCTACCTCAAATTCAGGAACATCATTCTTTATTGTTGCAGTAATAAGTACAACTTTTCCTCTTAACAACAGAAACACCTCATCCGTCTGAAAATGAACGTCTAACCTTGTAATGTTCTCAACCTTTTGATTTTCATCAGAATTAAGTTGAGCAACCTGCCAACCATCACGAATTAGAAATGGATGATAGCCTTTATCATTAACTGTAAACTTCTCTATTAAATTCATATTTTTATTTATCATATATCTGTTTACCCCTTAAAAGAATAAACATTTTCGCTATGCAATTAATCCCATTTCTTATTTTTCCAATATCTTTCAATTTCTTCCAATGTTTTGCCCTTGGTTTCGGGTACAAATTTCCATATAAACCAAATTGCTGGAAGTGTTAGAATACCGTATAAAAAGAAAGTACCACTTGGCTCTATTGTTTTAATGAAAACAGGATTGGTTAGTGTAATAAAAAAACCTGTTACCATTAATGAAAAGCTTCCGATTGAAACTGCAAGGCCTCTAATTCTTGTTGGAAAAATTTCACTAATAATAACCCAAACAACAGGTCCGAATGAAAATGCGAAACTAGCTACATAAAATAGTAATGGAATAATTACAAGGTTTGATCCAAGAGCAAACATTATTCCGACACCTGTAAGCGATAAAAATGCTCCCGTAACTCCAACTAATAAAAGTTTTCTTCTACCAAATCGTTCAATATTCATAATAGCAACGAAAGTGAAGACAGAGTTCACAACGCCAACCAATACTGCTCCTAGAAATGAACTTTCAACAGATTGAAATGATTCATTTAAAATATTAGGAGCAAAATACATGATAGCTGCAATACCACTTAAATGTGAGAACATTGGAAGAAGTATTCCTATCATTAATGGAGTACGCATAAATGGTTTGAACAATTCTTTAATTCCACCTTCTTCTTCGGCTACCATTTTATTGATCTCTACCATTTGTTGATTAGCCTCTTCTTTACCACTAATTCTGGTCATGATAACAAGAGCTTCATCTTTTCTTCCTTTTGAAACCAACCATCTTGGACTTTTTGGAGAGAAGAATAGTAAAGTAAGAAACAGTAAGGCAATCGGAATCTCCGTTCCAAACATCCCTCTCCAAATTTCGTGAACAAACAACCAAGACCAAAACCCATTCGCCTCATTTGTAATCACACCAGCAGCTTCTCCAGCACCATTCAATACGATCCAGTCAACAAGAAATGCCAATAAAATTCCTAATGTAATAGACAATTGGTAGATAGAAACAAATTTCCCTCTACTCTCTGCTTTTGTCAATTCTGAAATATAAATTGGAGCTACTACAGAGGTGATACCAACACCAAGTCCACCAATTAACCTGAATACAATCAGAAAATTAAATGCAAATGTAGAATCTGAAGTTAACCAATGTGCATGCTCAGGATTACCTAAAAACTGTGGAGGTAACATTGAGCCGATAGCTGATATGGTTAAACAACTAGCAGCAACAATTAATGCATTTTTACGACCAATTCGATCAGTAATAATACCTGATACAACGCAACCAACAATGGTTCCTAATAAGGCTGAAGATACCACCCAACCCAACATGGCTGCTGATAAATCAAAATGAGACTGTAAAAATGAATTACAACCTGAAATAATTGCTGTGTCGTACCCAAACAAGAATCCACCTATTGTGGAAACAAAGCTGATTGTTAAGAGGTATAATGAACTTTTCTTTTTCATATTTTAAAAATCTTGTATTAACAGACTGTTCAAATTGCCTATTTTAATTTATAAGTTTCAACTGCACTTTTACCCAATTCAATTTGCAAAACATTTCCTTTCTGATTAAGTCTTTTAGGATTTTCCTCAATCATATCCGTCTTACTGGCATTTATAAAACCATTATTCAGTTTGATTTCAACCTTTTTATCTACTCCTTCAGTTTCTACAACTCGAATCACAACATCGTTGTCATCCTCAGCCTTTTTCATTGTTGTGATAACGGCAAATGGATTTGATGTACTCACAAAACTTTTCTCTGCTGGCAAACTTCCTTTTTGTTTGTTTGCTTTTACAATTGGTAAAAGTGGATGATTGTTTTCTATACCAAAATGGAATCCATTTTTCCATCCCTCTTCGTGAGAAGTTATTGAAAATTTAAATGTATGACTTCCCTTCTGATCGTACCAGTTTCCTTGCCAGTGACAACTTTTATGTGAGGAGAGCAAAACTGAATTGATAACTGGATAGTCAGCAGAGTTCATGCTAGGATCAACCCAATCTGCCGTTACAACATTGGTAGACATGGTAAAGCCAAATCCATTTCCATTTGCAGTGATGAAATTTTGTATCTCACGTGGACGAATTTCCTCTGATTTTTGACGATATGTTCCTCCCCAAGCAAATCCACCAGGACGCATGGTCAACTCATCTTTTCCAATATGAACCATTCCCATAGGAACATCATATGAAATCTGAGCATCGTTTTTCATTTGTAATGGGAACAATACTCGTAATTGACGATTCTGTGTTCCTGGCCAGTTAGGAATAACATACTCTAAATCTATTTGCTTCTTTTTATGGAAAACGGTGATATTTTGCTCTACGTTGAAAGTATCCATTTCAAATGCTGATTGAAACTTAGAATATACTGCCCCTGATTCAATTAATTCCCATGAACTTTTCTTATCATCGGCGCGATCCATTGCAAAATTTGGCTCCTGCATTGTAACAAATTCTCCAGCTCCATTTCCTGTATATCCCATATGGAACAAATCTCCAGCAAGCATAGAAGTAGTATTAAAAATCTCTCTCTTTAATTTTTTATCATATAATCTTGTGATACCTCCTTGTCCTAATTCAACCGTGTAAAACTGGTTGTCACAGAAATTTGAACCCGTGTTTATTGAAGTAACATTGCGCTTTCCTTTTTTTATTGTGAAGGTTTTGTAACCAATCGAAGGCATATCAGACAAGCTAAAAACAAGCTCTTTTTTTCCATCAATAGTTACTAATTGCGTAGGAATTTTATCACCATTATTATCAGTAACAATCCAATTTGTTCCCTTTAAATTAGAAATATCAACAGTAGCATTACCATCTCTACTCCATGACAAATCATTAAACACAACAATATTCTGAGTATTCTTTAAATCTACTTTCTTAGCAATACTATTTAGCGAAGAGTTAAGCAGCTTTGTTCCAATTTCATTTCCTGTTTCAAGAGCTACGCGGAATACACTATCAGTAATGTGACCATTTTTACCACCCCAACCATGATCAGGATAGATTGCATTATACCACGCCTTATCTAGTTCCTTTTGCGGATACAATGAAAAATCATTATTCAATTCACAGTTAATTGTATTGAAAATCTCTGCAGAAGGAATGGTAACCGCAGCTTCTCTTTTAGCTTTGACTGCTTCGTAATGTGCAGCGCCATGGATATACAACCAAAGATTTGGACGTTCCCCGTAAATTGAATCAATTTTTGCTTCTGGAACATCAATTTCTTTCAAGAATTCCAAAGCCGTTGAATGAGCAAGCTCAGGAATTTTTATGCCTGCATTTTTTGCAATTTCGTTCCAAGCATCAATTACTTCTTTGTAAGATTCTGGCCCACCGGCATCAGCACTAATTACTGCTCCATAATGAGGAGGTATGTTTCTTTCTCTATAATATTCGTTCCAACTTTTCAGCGTTTTATGTAACTCATGTAGAGCGGTAATAGCATCTTCATCAAGCACCTTGTGATGATAGTGAAACCAACCATAATTCCCAGGACTGTACGTAAAAATACTTGTTCCATCAGGACTGTACCAATTATAAAATCCTTCTTTCATTCGGGAAACAAATAAATAATCAATTCCAGATTTTTTAAACAATTGTGGTACTTGTAAGGAACGTCCGGGAATATCAACATTATATGCAACATGCGCATCCATTCCAGGTAAATTCTTCTTGATCCAGCGACGACCTAAATAAGATTGACGAACCAGTTGCTCGCTTGACTCAAGACCTTCATATGGTTGTGTAAAAGTGGCACCCCATTCAAAGTTTCCACTTTTGTAAGTATCTATCAATCTTTGTTTATTCTCTGGAGAGTCTTCCAACACTTCCATTAGATTTAGAGATTGTTCCATTTCAAATTTGAATTCTGGTTCTTTCTCCATTAAATCAAGAGCAGGAATCGTAATATCATGTACACGTTCTTTTCTGCAAGTATCAGGTACGTCCATCCAACCAATATCTTGGTGAGAAGAAACAATCAGGTGAATTTTACCATCTGCAAAATAATCCCAATCAGCCGGAATTAATGGCTCGAAGTGCTGTGTACTAATAATATTCTTCTTCCCTTTTTTTACGGTTATGATTCCTGAATTACCGATAAGCGGAAGCAGAATCTGCATATCGCCATTCTCCAATTTAGTAACTTTTAATTCCTCCTCATTAAATCTTACGATACTGCCTGCAACCCAACTTTCATTTTTTATCGTTGCCTTAACCTTGTAAGTTCCATTTATCAACTCATATTGATACGGCTTCTCATATGAAAACACTATCATTTTTTTCGCCTCCATAGCCGATACTGTTTGCAACAAGTATCCAACAACAAACACCAACAACGCTAACTTCTTCATCTTTAATATTTAAATAATCAAACCAATTTTTCACACAATTTTGCCTAACCGGTTGGGCAAAGTGTTTTAAAAAAATGCACACTAGGTGCATTGAGAGTTTAAAGATAGTAATTTTCATTTATAAGATAAAAAACACCATACATTTTAACTTCAGAAAATTAAAAATCTATTAATTTAGAAATCCGTGTCAGTATTTATTATTAATAAAGCCAACACGAATTTCTAGGCGACTATGAACGTTTTAATGCACTTTTATTTTAATCCTTGATTAATTGCAGTAGCATAATCTTGCGTTTTACCTTTGTCCGAACAGTGTTGGATGTCTTCATACAACCAAATAAAACCACCATCTACATTAGCCTTATCTGTAGCAATTTTTGACTTTATTGTTTCTGGTGAATCACCACTATTACATCCCGAGCCATTCTTACACCAAAGTCCCAATGAAACATTAATATCACCAAAGTATTGATTCCAACCTGCTTGAGTATTTCCTGATCCTCCAGCATAACACTGCAAGTAAACTCTATCAATAGTTCCAGGTCTTTCAGCCTCTACTTGCTGATATACCGATTGCCAATATGAGGTTTGAGTATATGGACAAAGACTCACCTTTAGGCCTAAATCATCTAACATTAAACTAAATTGAACTGTTGATTCAACATCATAAGTTAGTTCATCATCGTAATTAATTGCAGTTGCGCCAGTTACTTCTTTTAGTTTTTTAATTGCTTTGTAAAGTTTAGTATCAGATCCTATACCTTCAGCATCAATTAATTTCTTAATATTTTCCCAAGATTTCGATCCCCAAGCTCCAATTCCTAATTCGATACGATCGACAGAAGTAGGAGCTTGCAATAGTTTTGCTAATCGAGTTCCCCATTCTGGATCACCTTCATATTCCCCATTTTGATCAATTACTCCTTTATCATTAAACACCATGCTACCATCTTCTCCAACATGTATTGTCCAAAGAATTGCAGTCGTAAAACCAGAATTACGCATGTCTAAAATAACTGCATCCCCTCCTGAATAAAAGCTACCACCACCAAATACTGCTGAATATTTATTTGCAGGAGGTGTGGTTGGAGGAATATTCGTTCCTTTAACAATCTCTAATGCATCTATTATATTTTTGGTTTCTTTATCAACATCCTTTTGCCATTTAGCTTCGGATTTTGCTTTTTTACCACCATCAATTAATCCCTGAATAAAATCTTTAGTTCCTTCAGGATATTCACCATCTCCACTTCCTTCAACAATTGTTGGCTTTAAATCTTCTGCTGATTTAATTGCTTCATCCAATTGTGAATAATCAAGTATTATTTCAGGCATACCTCCATCATAAATCAACTCAATGCTTCCAACAAATGTAGCTGTATAGCTATCTGTCAAATCTCTAAATTCGTTACCCAAATCAACTGTTAATGGAAAATATGCGGCTAAACCCGCTTCATCTCCAGTTAAATCTGCAGACATATTATCTGAAATTTGCTGTTGAGTTCTGACAGTATTCCATACACGTACATCTTTCACCATTGCATTAACAACACGATCACTAAACGCATAAGCATTCCCTATTTCAACCGCTGCATTTGGGGCCGATAAATGTGGCTTTTCTAAAGAAACCACCTCAATTCCATTCACATAGAATTTATGTATTGAACCCGTACTGGTAAATGCAAAATCCATCCATTCACCTACTTTAATAACACCGGCTTCTGATTTTGCTACCGCCCAATCATTATTCCCAATAACGATCTCAACATGTCCATCAGAAAATGTTCTAATATCAAAGCCACTTACAGGTCCATTTTGCACACACGAAAATATAGTATTGCTGTACCCTACTGGATTTAAATCCATAAAATAGTAATCCGTTTCCATGGTGAAAGTACTTTTGGTTGTGTACTTTATGTCATCCGAAATTTTAATAAATGATCCAGCTTTTTGTTTGATATAAGGAATTGCTGCGCGTAACACTTGGCTTTTAAAATCCTCTATCGATTCTTGCAATTTTTTAGCAGCCTCTGCGATTGCCTCTTGAGATTCTGGTGCTTCTGCTATTGCCTTTGCAAGGCTTAATTCTTTTTCTAATTTATCTATTGATCCTGGCATATAAAGTCCAGGCGTCATACCTTCTTCACTATTTTGCACTAATTCTTCTGCTTCCTTAATCAATTCTTCTATTGAAGCTGTATTTAATATGATTTCTTCTGGCTTTTCATCATCACTGCAAGCTATAATGGAGAATACCATTAAAACTGCACATAGAATAAATGGTGACAAAAATTTCAACTTATCTATTTTCATAATATTATAGCAATATTGATTTATAAAACTCCACAAATAATTTTCTCATTTTGTAGAATGTAAAAAGTAAGTTTCTCAATCCAAAAAGATAAAATCAACTATACGGATAGACTTTAATTTAATAAAAACAAAGTGCTTGGGACTTTCATCCCAAAACACTTTGCATCACTAATTATAAAAAAAACACACTAACTAATCTACTTTATTCCAATCTATACCTCTCATTTTTGCACTGTAATCTCCAGTTTTTGCTGGGAATTTTACACCTGCAACTTTATCAAGAGGGAAATACATATGTAATCCTGATTCTGCACCATCAATATCAGCATTTAGATCAGCTGTTTCACGAACAACATCCCAAATACGGAAATCCTTAATTGTTCCATTCATTTTACCTCCCCAAGAGTTTCCTAACCATATTTCACCCCATCCTGATTCAACTGGGTAACTAATCTCAGAATCCGTACCAACTTCTTCACCATCAACAAAAATGGTTGTAGTTTTTGCTGTCTCATCATGTACAATTGCAACATGTTGCCAAACTTTCGATTTCATCGTTAATGAAGGAGCCGTAGGACCTGCATACCCAACTGCAGGATCGGAATAAGTGAAGTTCCAAAGTCCACCCGCATTCAAAATTGATTCTTCAGTAAGCTCTTCATAACCATATAATCGTAAACCAAAATGTCCGTTTCCGAATATTTCACCGCTTCCGCTCATTTCAAGTGTCTTCAATTTAAGGTCAAACTCCACAGTGTAATCTCCTTGTGGAGTGTAATTTGGAGTAATTTGCAACCCAATTGCATCAGGATTTTCACGATCAACATAAACACCTTCTGCGTCTGCTACAAGATATTTCTTAACTAATTTTAAATTGCTCTTAATAGATGCAGCAGCATTATCTAAGGCATCTTGCTTTTCTGCATCAGCTTTTAGTGCTACAGCATCATCAATAAGTGATTGTAAGTAATCTTTAGTGCCAACAGGATAATCTCCATCTTCAGTTCCTTCAACAACTTCATCCTTCAATGCAGTTGCATCAGCAATAGCCCCATCAATACCTGTATATACCAATTCAATAACTGGTGCAATACCATTCGGAGCCCAAATTACATCCTTCCCTACAAATTTTGCTGTATAGTTACCAGTATTATCTGTGAAATTAGTTCCCAAATCAGCATCCAGTGGAAAATATACTTCCAATCCTTCTTCAGTACCTTCCAATTGTTCATCTTTATTAGCAACAAGTTGATCTGCAGTTCTTACTTCGCTCCAAACTCGGAAGTCACGAAGCATTCCATTCCACGCACGACCAGGCCAGAAAGGTACTTCACCTAGAGTAACAGGAACATCAGAATTAAAAAATGTTTCTGCTGGGAAATCTGATTCCGAAATAACTTCTACTCCATTCATATAAACTTTCCACTCTGTACCACTTTTAGTTATAGCATAATGCACCCATTCGCCAAGCTTTACACCAGCTCCTCCAGTAACATATGACTCATGCCATCCTCCTGATCCAACTACAAGATCAAGTCTATCTCCAAAAATTCGAAGGTTAAAACCAAATTGTGAACCATTATCACCTTCTCCTGCTGAGAACATCGTTTCAATCCATCCTGACCCTGCGAAATAAGATTCTATTTCAACAGTGAAATTATCTGCCAGTATAGGCTTAATGTTTTCAGAAATTTGAATCCACGAACCTGGTGAATTATCAAAAATAGGAATTGCAAGGCTAACTGTTTTAGTCTTAAATTCTTCAATATACTTTTGTAATCTTGCTGCAGCATCGGCAATCTCACTCTGAGATGATGCATTGGCAATTTGCCAATCTACCCAAGTAAGAACTTCTTGTAATTCCGCTTTTGATCCTGGTTTGAAGTCTCCTGGAGCAGTACCTTCTTCACTTGTAGCTATTAAATTTTCTGCCTCAGTAATCAAGGCTTCCAATGAAGTAGTCTCAAAGGTTCCAATTTTCTCATCATCATCGCAAGCTACAAAGGCAAAAGCCATCATAAAAGCAGCCACGTACGACAACATTTTTATATTTAATTTTATTGCTTTCATATAATAAAGTTTAAATGATGTGTTTTGATTTTTTACTAACCAAAACACAATCATCTGATATTATTAATTACAAATTACTATTCATTAAACCACTTGTTTTGGTTTTTGTATCCGCAGTATCCCACCAAAGTCTAACATCCATTCTATCTGTCTCAATTGTGTTCTGAGTAGATGGCATATTAGCTTCATTATTTAAATGAGCACTATTTGGGTAGCGTACACGTTTCACCCAAGTACCTGAAGCTACTGATGCACTTCCGCTTACTCCATCTTTTGGTAAAGTGATGTCTGGATAATCTGTTCTTCTAAAATCTGCCCATGCTTCAACTCCATTAGGGAAGTTAGCCAACCATTTCTGTGTAATTAATTGCTTCAATGAAGATTCATTCGCACCAGAAAGATTTGGTAAACCAGCTACATAAGCATCAGCATCAGTTGCATCAACACCTACATAATCCATAGATGCCTCAACAGCCTGCTTATAAAGAGCATTTGCATCTCCAGAAATCCATCCTCTCATAGCAGCTTCTGCCTGTAAGAATAATACTTCTGAATAAAACATTACAGGACAGTACATAAAATCTTCTGCTCCATCACCAACGAAATCTATATAGCCACCTTCCAAATTGATAGTCGCAAAATTCTCGTCTGAATCACTTGGTACAAGGTTATATCCATTTTCAATTCCATCATAGATATCAAATCCAGCTTCCTCTTTAGTTTTTGCTTCTCCTTCTACTTGGTAAGCAAACCATTTAGGTGCTCGAGGATCTTCTCCTACACTTGACTGATTGTATAAATAATTAGACATAGTCTTAGACATTCTAATGTTATTCCAATTCCAAGCCATATTATTCAAGTAATCGTACCAACCTTTAGACCACAATGGAACTTTTGCTACATCAGCATTACTTGCTAATAAACCATTTGGTCCATTTACTGCTGCCGCTGCCTCGGTTTGTGCACGAGAAGCATCAACATTTGAAAGACGCATTGCTAAACGCAAACGAAGTGAGTTACCAAACTTCTGCCATTGAACTACATCACCATCATAAATCAAATCATAACCATCGTCATAAGCATACTGCTCTGCACCACCGGTGATCGCATTAATTGCAACATCCAAACGCTTTAATAGATCATCATAAATATCTTGCTGACTGTTGTAAGGAACTTTCTCTCCTGTTCCAGCTCCAAAATATGGAATATCACCATAAGTATCAGTCATTCTAGACCATGCATAACACATCCAAATCTCTTTGATTGCGATCGCATCAACATAGTTTGGATCTTCACCAACCATATCTTGCATAGCAATCGCTCTTCTTAGATTTCTTGTGTAATGTTCTCTCCACTGATTTCCAATCCAACCATCTACATAATCGTAACGTGGTGAAGAAAATCCAGATACTGTATTCGCCCAATATTGACAATACAAGTCAGGATATAAATTCACATTTCTTTGATAGTTTTGCAAAACCTCTTGTTGCATTGCATTGAAGAAGAATTTTGGCTCAACTTCTGTCGTCGAATCTGATGGCGTATTCATGTCACCAAAATCATCGGAACAACTACTGCTTAAAACTATTAGTCCTAATACAAATAGTATTAAATTATATTTCTTCATAATAAATTTCTTTTTTCAATTAAAATCCAACATTTAGCGAAACACCATACGTTCTTGTAGAAGGTACTGGTGAGAAATCATATGCTTGTGCCGCATACTCTGTACTATAAGCACTTGCATCTGGTGCAGTTCCCGGAGTATTCTTATAGAAATAGAATAAGTTTCTACCTACAAATGATACTCGAGCAGATTTTATAGGGTTATGAGGAAGTTTTGAAAGTATCGATTTTGGAATATTATATCCAATTGCTAATTCTTTCAATTTCATGTGAGATGCATCATACAAGAATTCTTCATCAACCTTTGCAAGTTGTCTCCAATACTCTTCTGCAGATATCATGACATCATTTAGTCCACCAGCTTCATTTACACCATCAACAAAGAATGCAATTCTACCATTTTCAGTAGTTCTTGCCGCTGTTCCTGATCCTGTAGCACTTCGTTCTGAAGAAGAAATAATATCTCCACCTTCTTGAATAGAAACTAAAGCAGATACAAATAACCCTTTGTAATCAACATTCAGGTTAATAGATCCTGTCCAGTCTGCCTGTAGGTTACCAATTACAATATTATCATCCTGATTTATGGTCATCAAACCATTCTCATCCATAATTTTTGAACCATTAGCATCTTTGTTATAAACGTTTCCTAGCATATCACCTAGTTTTCCGCCTTTGTATGCTACTACTCCTGCTCCAAAATCATATCTATTGATCTCATCTTTTAGCTTCTCAAGAGTACCTTCATTCTTCGCAAAATTGAAGTTTACACCAACAGTCAAATCCTTAGTTTTTACCGGAGTTGTAGAAAGTGTAAATTCAATACCTTTGTTCAAAATCTCACCAATATTAGTTAAGTCACGGCTATATCCATACTCTTCAATACCCTTAACGTAACCAATCTGATTCTCTGTTTTTTCATGATAGTAAGTGAAATCCAAACCAATTCTATTTTGGAACAATCTTACGTCCGCTCCAAATTCAATAGAAGTAGATAATTCTGGCTTCAAGTTCGGATCAATACTTACATCTGGTACATTACCAACTGATAAATCATAACTCCAGTTACTAATAGAAAAGTTTTGTGCTGTAAAATAAGGCTGAGTACCCTTACCAACTTTAGCCCAAGATCCTCTTACTTTTGCAAAAGAAACCCATTGTGGAAGTTCAATCATTTCTGAAACAATTCCACTCAAACTTACCGATGGATAGAAATAGTCATTATCAAAATCGGTATGTGCTGATGTTAATGTAGATGACCAGTCGTTACGCGCTGTGAAATCTAAAAATAACATGTTTCTATAAGCTACTTGTCCAAATCCATAAATAGATCGAACTTCTTCTTCACTTAAACTCTCTGATGCTTTAATATTAGATCCAGCACCTAAAAAGAAATCTCCTTCTGATGCTAATCTACCTGAAGTTGCTCTTAATGTTTCTCTTGTGCTATTTCTATTGTTAGCACCAACATTTAATCCAATTGTAAAGTCTTCATTAATCTCTTTATTATAAGATAATAAAAACTCATAATTCTGCTCTTTAAATTTAGACTGCGTTGGATTGTAATTTGGTCGGTTAGGATCAACATTATCTCCAAATAAATATCCTTCTACTGCAGAGAATTGATAAAAATCCATACCATATTTAACTTTGGCAGTTAAATCTGATGTAAGTTTTAAATTAGCTGCTACATATCCAAATGTTCTATTCTTCTCATCTGAATTGGTAGTTTGAGCTTGTAAGAAATATGGATTTCTGTAGTTTGCATTTGCCGTTGTATACAAATTCTCAACATGGCTTCCTCCAATGATATCATAACCAGGAGCTAAATCCTCGTTGCGAATATTCATTGGCATAGAATTGAAATAAGATACATATGAGTAATTTCCAATCTCTGGACGCTCATTACCTTTAGTGTTAAAGAAAGAAACCTTAGTATCTACATTTAACCATTTATTGATATCATAATCAGCTCTTAAATCAAAAGTGATTTTCTCAATCTTGTGATCTTCATAAATACCATTCATGATATCTTTTCCTAAAGAAACACGGAAAGCACCTTCATCATTACCACCTGTAAAAGCAACACTGTGCTTTTGAGTAGTACCAGTTCTTGTAAAATCTTTTAAACGATCCTTTTGAGCTTCATATGGCATCATTTCTCCTGTCCATGACTCCAATGATTGTCCATTCATCTCAGGACCCCACGATGAAGTTGACTTATTGTCATACATACCATCGTTTCCTTGACCATACTTATCCTGTAAGTCTAGCATATAAGCTGCCTCAGACATAGTGAATCCACCAGAATAAGAAATTCCTAAACCTTTGTTTCTCTTTCCTGATTTTGTTGTTACAAGTACAACTCCGTTTCCTCCACGTTCTCCGTAAAGAGCTGCAGCATTAGGTCCTTTCAAAATAGAAATTGATTCGATATCTTCAGGATTCAAATCAAAAGCTCCACCTGCACGAGAAGTTCCACCCCAAACTGAACCGTCTCTTTCGTTACCATTATCAAATGGTACTCCATCAACAATCCAAATTGGCTGATCATTTCCTATTAGTGAACTGGCTCCACGAATATCAATTCTTGATGTTCCACCAACTCCACCACCAGACTGATTAATTTGCACACCTGCAACTTTTCCTTGCAAAGCGCTAACCAAATCAGAGTTTCCGGCTTTTGTAATTTCATCAGCTTTCACATCTTGCACAGCATAACCTAGAGCCTTCTTAGATCTTTTTATACCCAATGCAGTAACAACAACTTCATCAACTTGTAAAGCATCTGTCGCCATAACTACATCGATTGCAGATTGCGAACCAATTGTAATTTCTTGTGTTTCCATTCCTACGAAACTAAACACCAATACACTAGTAACACTGGGTGCACTAATTTCATAATTTCCATTAATATCAGTAACTGTACCAATGGTTGTCCCTTTTACAACAACTGAAACTCCAGGAAGTGACATACCTGAATCTTCAGTAACTGCTCCGGTTACTTCTCGTTGTTGTGCCCATCCAATATTGATGGTAAACATTAAAAACACAACACCTAACAATTTAAACAAGTTTTTCATACTCATACATTTAGATTAGTTTTAGGATTAAACTTATATTATTTGTAAAAATTGACTTTGATCTAAACAGGTTGATCCTTTATATCAAGTCTTCATTAGCACTATTAATTTCTTTTTCATGTAGTTATTTTACTACCAAAATTATTATCAATCGTTCAAAAAGCCAAACCGGTTTGGCAAATATCGAAAATAAGAGAATTCTATTGAATTATTCTATATTTTAAACTGTTTAATGACTTCACCCAAAGCCTCATTTAAAATTTGATTTATTCATTATTCGTTCTCATTTTGTTCATTGTATAATCAATAGCATAACCGGTTTGGCAAAATGATAAAAATATTAGATTGCTCCGCAAGATTTTCTGATTTTTAAACTATTACTTAAAATTATCTTTCTATGATTTAAATTCTTTCCTTCTAAATTTTCCAACAATATTTCAACTGCTCGATCTCCTAACTCATCAACTGGCTGCACAACTGCAGTAACAGGAGGCTCTATTAGGTCAAAAGCATTCATTTGCCCAAAACTAATAAGGGCTACATCCATTGGGACTCTGATGTTTAATTGCTTTAATGCTCTTATTCCAGATGCCGCCAAAAAGTGAGTCGCAAAAACAATACCTTCTACACTAGTAGGAAACTGTACCATTGATTTAACAACCTCGTACATTTCATCTTCAGAATACTCATATTCCAATTCGTGAATAAATTCATCACGAACAACAAGTCCTCTTTGTTCCATTGTATTTTGATAGCCCTCTAATCTCATACGCATAGCTTCCAATCCTGGCTTTAGAGAAACAAAACCTATCCTTTTTCTACCCAATTGAATTAGCTGCTTTACCGCTAAACTAACTCCACCTTCATTATCTTCCCCGACGAAATTGGTTTCAAGTTCTGGATAACAACGCTCAATTAGAACAAATGGGAAATTATTTTTTTTAAGCTTTAATATATCTTCTTCATTCTTTTGTGAAGAAGCGATTATTAATCCATCTACACCTCTACTTAACATGGATTGAATCAATTCAGATTCTCTTTCTTGTTTTTCTCCTGTACTACTAAAAACAACATTATAACCTGAAAGCCTCGCTTTACGTTCAATTCGTCTTGCAATTCTTGCATAATAGTTATCACCAATATTGGGTATAACCAATCCGATCATATCACTCTTGCCTAAACTTAAACCTCTTGCCAAGTGATTTGCTTTATAATTGCTTTCCTTTGCAAATTGAATGATTTTCTCCTGAGTTTCCTTGCTTACACGTTTCTCATCACCATGCCCATTAAGCACAGTAGATATTGTGGATTTAGATATATTTAAATGACTTGCGATGTCTTGTAATGTAATCTTCTTCAATTTTATATCTCCTTTTTTGCCGAAACGGTTAGGCAATGAATAAATTAAAAAAGGTGATTTACACCTTATAAGTTTCACTCATCTAATTTCTTTTTAGACCTTGCTAATATAATTAGCTTTTTTGAAAAAATCAAATTGAAATTGAAATTGAATAATAAATCAATTTAAAAGACAACTAATAGCGACAGTTAACAAAGCAAATAAATCCCCATCCCATTTTTTAGTTTTGTGTTTCTTCTGAAATAATAAAATGCCATAAATAGGTCTAAAGCGCTCATTTCAACATGGAACAAGACAGGTAATTTCCTGGTCAATTGGACTACAAAAAAATAGATTAACCTAAGGTCTATTTGATATTTTTTTCCATTCTCAACTTTAATTCAATATATTAGAGACTACAAATGCTTTTCTTAATACTAAAAAGATTGTATGGACGATTTTTTCAAACTCATTACTCCAATCACCTATTGGATTTTAGTACTTATATGGTCTTACATTCTTTTTTTCTACATTAGAAAGACGAATACAATTGATAAATCGGATAAATTATTAAAATTACTTCTTGTTGTTTTATCAATTGATGCTTTCCGAACACTTTTTGAGAGTATCTATTTTGGTGCGTGGTATACATCACTTTCCGGAATAATTCCGATTGAAATTTTCAATTATTTGGCGCAACCTAAAGTTGTATTTATCCCAAAAATACTGAACCTCATAACCGCCGTATTAATTTTTACTATTTTAATAAAAAAATGGCTATCGGCCGAAATTAGTACAAAACAAAAAAGTAAAAAGTTAATAGAAGAACAATCGAAAGAACTTGTTGAAAAATACGAAGAACTTGTTGTAGCTAATGAAAAAGCGATAGAAAGTGACAATTTCACTCAAATGCTTTTTAATGAATCTCCAATTGGATTAGCTCTGACTAAATTTACAGGTGAATTAATTGATGTTAATCAAGCTTATGCAAATATCATAGGTCACACTATTGAAGAAACATTGAAATTAACCTATTGGGATATTACACCAGAAAAATATGCTAAGCAAGAAGAATTTCAATTGGATTCTCTAAATAAGAATGGAGCATATGGTCCCTACGAAAAAGAATACATTCATAAATCTGGAAAATTAATTCCCGTTCGATTGCAGGGAAAAATTATAAAAAAGGATAATCAAGATTATATTTGGTCGAGTGTTGAAGATATTACGGAACAGAAAATCGCAGAATTTCAGCTTCAAAAACAGAATGAAGAATATTTAGCTCTTACCGAAGAATATCAAGCCCAAAATGAAGAGTTGCTATCAACAATAAAAATTGCTGAAAAAAGTGAAACTCGATTTAAAGCTCTCCACAATGCTTCTTTTGGAGGAATTGCTATACATGATAAGGGAATTATTTTAGATTGTAACCAAGGTCTTGTAACAATGTCGGGATATTCGACAGAAGAGCTTGTTGGAATGAATGGATTGTTACTCATTGCTGAAAGTTCGCGTGATATTGTTTTGGGAAATATCTTAAGCGAATATGAAAAGCCATATGAAAGTATGGGACTACGCAAAAATGGAGAAGAATACCCTATTCGATTGGAAGCACGTCAAATACCATATAGTGGAAAAAATGTTCGGGTTGTAGAATTTCGTGATATTACGGCTCAGAAAAAAATTGAATATGAACTTAAAACGGCAAAAGAAAAAGCTGAAGAAAGTAACCAACTAAAAACTGAGTTCATTAATAATATGTCACATGAAATTAGAACTCCAATGAATGGAATTCTTGGTTTTTCTGATTTATTAAATGAGCCAAACATTACATATTCAAGTCAACAACATTATATCAAAATCATTCAGAATAGTGGAAATCAGCTACTTCGTATCATCGATGACATTCTTGAGATATCAGAGCTAGGAACAAAACAGGTTAGTCCGCAAATAGAGGAATTTCATTTAAATGAATTCTTATTGGAATTATTTACAATATTCGAACCAAAGGCATTAGCAAATAAAACGCCACTATATCTAAAAAATGACCTGTGTCAAAATTCAAGTACTGTACTCACGGATCCCTACAAATTGAACAGAATTGTAAGTAATCTTCTAGAAAATGCCTTAAAGTTTACAAATAATGGATCCATTGAATTAGGCTGTAGACTGCAAAATGATAATATCATAATTTATGTAAAAGATACTGGTATTGGAGTACATCCCGAAAAACAAAAACTTATTTTCGAGCGTTTCTCACAAGAAGATAAAGAAATATCTCAAAATGTTGGAGGATTAGGATTAGGTTTATCTATAGCCAAAGAAAATGCAAAGCTTCTTGGTGGCAATATTACTTTAGAATCAGAAAAGGGAAAGGGTTCAATATTTTCTGTAAGTATCCCGTATCAACCTGCAAATCGGAAATATAAGGAAAATAAGATAACTTCAGATAAAATACCAAATTCGAATGAAGAAAAGCATCAAACCATTTTAATAGCTGAAGACGAAGAAATAAATTTTATTTTTTTGAAAATTCTCCTTTCTGAACTTGACGACAAATTAACAATCATTCATGCCAAAAATGGAAAAGATGCGGTAGATATCTGCACAACAAATGACCAGATCGATTTAATTCTAATGGATATAAAAATGCCAATAATGAGCGGTATTAATGCGACTAAAAAAATTAGGCAGTTCAGACAGCACTTACCTATTATTGCACAAACAGCCTACACGGCCACCCAGGAGCAGGACGAAGCCACAAATGCAGGTTGCAACGATTTTATTTCGAAACCAATAAAAAAAGAAAAATTACTTGCAATTACGAGTCAATACTTAACAAAGTAACAACTAGCAACAAATTACTGAAACAAAGCGAATTGCACTTTATCCATTTGTTGAATTCAATATTTTATAAATTATATACTTAATTGAAAAGAAATGTAAAAGGTATATAGATTCATTGTATCTTAATATCATTAAAGGTTTTAATTTATTACAGGTGGGGCATATGAACAAAAAAAATCAAACAAAAGAGGAGCTTCTAATTAAAATCAGCCATTTAGAATCGAAAAATTACGCATTGGAAAAATCGGAATTAAAAAAAAATATCTGGTTCGAAAATTCACCTGTATGCACCAAATTAATTGATCTCGAATTTAATTTAAAATACATAAACAAGTCTGGAATCAGAGATCTCAAGATTAATGATATTACAGAATTTTATGGCAAGCCATACCCTCTCTCCTTTTTTCCCGATTCTTTTAAGATCTCCATGATCAAAAAATTAAAAAGAGCGAAGGAAACAGGTGAAACGATAACACTGGAAGCCCCTACGCAGGATATGGAAGGCAATACTTTATGGTATCATTCAACAATTGTTCCAGTATATAATGATCATAAACAACTTGATCATTTTATGCTTGTTTCATTGGAAACTAAGGCGAACAAACAGGCGGAAGAAGCATTGAAACAAAGCGAAGCCACCATTAAAAATAAACTCAAGGCAATTACAGAGCCGCATGGAGATATTAGCACTCTTGAACTTTCTGATATTATTGACACTGAAATTTTGCAGTCTTTAATGGAAGATTTTTATCAGATTACTGGTATGTTAGGAGCGGTACTCGATATCTCAGGAAAAGTTTTGGTTGCTGTTGGATGGCAAGATATCTGTACAAAGTTCCACAGATGTAATCCCGACACCCTTAAAAACTGTATTGAAAGCGACACCATCCTCACCCAAGGTGTGCCCGAAGGAACATGTAAAGCTTACCACTGCAAAAACAATATGTGGGACATTGTTACACCCATTGTAGTTGGAGGGAAACATGTTGGAAATGTTTTTATGGGGCAATACTTCCTTGAAGGCGAGGTGCCAAATGTTGAGATTTTCCGCAAGCAAGCAAAAAAATTCGGATTCGATGAAAAAGAATACCTTGCAGCACTAGACCGAGTGCCGCGTTTTAGTAAGGAAACTGTGGACAGAGGAATTAAATTTTATTCCAAGCTTGCCGGACTAATTTCTACTTTAAGTTTTAGTACCATACAACAATCAAAAATGCTTGCCCAACAAAAACTGGCAGATCAAGCACTTCGTGAAAGTGAAAAAAAATACCGTGACCTAATTAATTTGGCACAAGAAGGAATTTGGGTTATCGACAAAAACAACATAACCACTTTCGCAAACCCTAGTATGGCGGATATGTTGGGCTATTCTTCCGAAGAAATGATTGGGAAATCGCTTTTTGATTTTATGGATGAGACAGGTATTAAGATTGCTAATGAAAATATAGAACACCGGAAAGCAGGATTAAAAGAACAGCACGACTTCGAATTTATTTGTAAAAATGGCAATCGGATTTTCTGCACTATGACCACTGCTCCAATAATAGATAAGTCTGGTAATTACCAAGGTACAATTGCTGGGGTAATCGATATTACGGAAAGAAAAAAGGCTGAAGAAATATTAAAGGATGGTGAAGAACGTTTTAAAACGATTTTGGATTCAAGCCCTTTTCCCATTGCCATAGTCGATAAAAATAAGAATATTTTATTTTGGAGTATTAGCGCAAAGCAACTGTTTGGTCATGACCCAAAAACTTCGCAGGAATGGTTTGAACTGGCTTACCCTAACCCCGATTATCGAAATGAAGTAATAGAGCGATTTAAACCCTTGTTCGAATTAGCAGTCAAATCAACTAAAGCTGTGAGTGCAGGTGAATATCGTATTAAATGTAAAGATGGCTCGACCAAAATTTGTGAACTTTACATACAAGTAATTCATAAAAATCTAATTATAACAACGAACGACATCACCGAACGCAAGCAAGTGGAAGAAGAAATACGTATTGCTGAAGAACGATTTGAGTTGGCAATGGCTGCTACAAAAGACGGTTTGTACGACTGGAACTTGGAAACAAACGAGATTTATTATTCTCCTGGCTGGAAAAACATGCTGGGATATGATGATGATGAACTACCAAATGATTTCTCTGTTTGGGAAAATTTAATTGAACCAGCAGATGCGGAGGCATCTTGGAAGATGCAACAAGAATTAATAAACAAACAACGCAACCATTTTGAGCTAGAATTTAAAATGAAGCATAAAAAGGGGCATTGGGTCGATATTCTTTCTCGTGCTGAAATATTTTATAATGACAAGGGTAAAGCAATCAGAATGGTAGGTACCCATGTAGATATCTCAGAACGAAAGCACGAAGAAAAAATTCTGGATGTAGAATTAAAAATGTTTGAATATTCCATTAATCATTCGGAAGAAGAATTACTTCAGAAATTTTTGGATGAAGCCGAAGAACTTACGGGAAGTGAAATTGGTTTTTATCATTATATAGAAGATGATCAAGAATCCATTTCACTCCAAGCATGGTCTTCCAATACATTAAATAAAATGTGCAAAGGATTAGGTGAATCTAGCAGACATTATCCCATTTCTGAAGCTGGTGTTTGGATGGATTGTGTAAAAGAACGTAAACCTGTAATTCATAATGACTATTCAAGTTTAACACATAAAAAAGGCTTGCCAGAAGGACACGCTCCAATGATACGTGAGTTAGTAGTTCCTGTAATTCGAGGAAACCAAATAATGGCAGTTCTTGGAGTTGGAAATAAAAAATCAGATTACAACGAAGCCGATGTTAAAACCGTTCAACGTTTAGCGGATATTACCTGGGAAACTGCAATTAGGAAACAAGCTGAAGAAAACCTAAAAAACACTTTTGACATTTCACCAAGTATTATTAGTAAAGCAAATGTAGACACAGGATATTTTATTGAAGCAAATCAAGCAGTAACAAGACTATTGGGCTACACGACTGAAGAATTTACATCAAAACCCCTAATGGAATTTATTCATCCGGATGATAAACAAAGAACAGTCGATGAGATCGTTGAGCAGAAAGATGGTAGGGACACAACTTTCTTTGAAAATCGATATTTGTGTAAAGATGGTTCGTATAAATGGATGGCTTGGCACAGTACAAAAGCTGATGAAAATGGAATCGTAACGGCTATTGCTTCTGATATAAGTGAACGTAAAATTATAGAGCAGGAAATTGTTGAAACAAAACAATTTTATGAAAATATAATTGAAGGCGTTCAGGATGGTATTTGGGTAACAGATAAAAATGATGTCATTTTCTATGCCAATTCAGCCATGGAGAAGATTGCCGGGGTGCCTCGTGATCAAATTCAAGGAAATAATGTATTAAAAGGTTTCCCAGAAGAGACCATTGTCGAATTTAGTAATTTTTACAAGCAAGCAAAAAAGGAAAAGAAGCCAGTGTGGTATGAGGTCGAGCTTAAAACGCCAACAAAAAAAGATGTTTGTCAGAACGGTTGGCTTATTCCACAATATCAGAATAACGTTTTTAGCGGGATTATTTGTACCGTACGTGATATTTCTGAACGAAAGAAAGCAGAAGGTTCTGTGAGGAAGCTTTCAACAGCAGTGCAACAAAGTCCATCTAGTATAGCTATTTCCGATACGAATGGAAAACTGGAATATGTTAATCCGAAGTATACTGAATTAACCGGTTATAGTAGTGCTGAATCAATTGGACGGCAATCAAATATTTTTAAATCGGATGAACAAGATGATTTATTTTTTAACGAAATCTGGAAAACAGTAGATTCAGGTAAAGTATGGAGAGGACAATTTCATAATAAAAAGAAAAATGGAGAATTGTTTTGGGAAGCAGCTTCCATCTCAGCGATTTTAAATGAATCGGGTGAGATCATTAATTACATCAAAATTGGGGAAGATATTACCCAACAAAAAAACACAGAAGCAGAGCTCAAAATTGCGCTTGAAAAAGCATTGGAAAGCGATCGACTAAAGAGTGCTTTTCTCGCGAATATGAGTCATGAAATACGTACTCCAATGAATGGCATCCTTGGATTTGTCAACCTACTTAATGAACCCAATTTAAGAAAGTCTAAAGTTGATGAATACTCGGCTATTATTAACAAAAGTGGTGAAAGACTATTAAATACCATCAACGATATAATTGATATTTCAAAAATTGAGGCTGGAGAAATGCTTATAGCCAATACTGAAACTTCAATAAATAATATAATGGAGGAACTCCTTTCCTTCTTTACTCCAGAAGCAAGCATGAAAGGATTGTCCTTAGCTATAGAACCTTCCCTCTCTGCTGAGCAACCAACGGTAATTACAGACAGCAATAAACTCCATGGGATATTGTCAAACCTTATTAAAAATGCAATTAAATACACAGAAAAGGGACATATTACATTCGGCTATTTGGTAAAAGAAGGGTTTATTGAATTTTCTGTGAAAGACACTGGAGTTGGGATCCCTAAGGACCGTTTACAAGCAATATTCAATCGTTTTGAACAGGCAGATATTGAGGACTCAAAGGTGTTTGAAGGTTCTGGATTAGGGCTCGCCATATCAAAGGCTTATGCTGAAATGCTGGGAGGTGATATTTTTGCAGAATCTACGGTAGGAAAAGGATCAAAATTTGAATTTACAATTCCTTATGTCAACGCAATAAAGAAGAAAACTGAACAATACCCTGGAAATTTCAAGAATATTGCTGCAAGAATAGAAGATTTGAATTTACTTGTTGTGGAAGATGATGAAACTAGCTCCGAACTTTTAAAATATACCCTGCTAGGGCTATTTAAAGAAATTATTTTTGTTGACAATGGAAAAGACGCCATCGAAACGTGCAGAATTAATCCAGAAATTGATTTGGTTTTGATGGATATTAAGATGCCGAAAATGAATGGTTATGATGCAACTACAGAAATAAGAAAGTTTAACAAAGATTTGATTATTATAGCACAAACTGCTTATGCATTACGTGGCGATAGAGAAAAAGCAATTGAAGTGGGATGCGACGATTATATCACAAAACCAATTAATAAAGTATTGCTTTTAGATCTTATTAATAAGCTTATTGGCTAAACAAAATCATTTAACCTTTTAAATAACAAGAAACAAAAATGCCGCAATAAAAGGATATTTATTCCTTTCATCGTGGCATTTTACCCTAATTTATGAACTTGACTATAATTAATCTTACTGCTATTCTGCAATAATGTTTTAATCAATCAAAACTGTTTATTCTTGCCATAGCTTCATGGTTGCTTCTACATCTAATGCTTCTGCAAGTATCGAAATTGGATGCTCTACTTTTTTTGTGGTAGACATCTCAACTTGCCATTTACAGGTTTCGCAATCAGTAGATACAAAATCAGCACCTGAATTATCTATTTGGTCGAATAATGGTTTCCCTACTCCTTGCGAAGTTTCGTAATTTTCTTTCTTAAATCCATAAGTTCCTGCAATACCACAACATCTCGATTCTAATGACATAAAATCAATACCTGGAATCATTCGTAAAAGTGTAGTTGAATAAATAGACCAACCAAGCTTTTCCATATGACATGGCGTATGGTAGGCAATACGTTTCTTGTAACTGTCTTTAAATACAAGTTTCAATTCTCCAGAATCAATCAGGCGAAATAGGAAACGAGTTGCCAATTCACTTTCATCACGAATTTCTTCATTTTTCACACCCAACAAATGCGGATATTCATCACGAATGGTAAAGATACAGGTAGAAGAAGTCGAAATAACTGGCATTTTCTTTTCTACGATCGATTTCTTGAATGCCTCAACATTGTGTTTTGCTTGTTTCGTAGCCTGTTTTATTAGCCCATTTGAAATTAAAGCAACACCGCAGCATTTTTCCTTTTCTAAAAGATGAACACCATAACCAGCAGCATTCATAATCTTAATCAAATCTTTTCCCAATTGAGGAAAGTTATAATTCACATAACAACCATGAAAATAGCTTACGTGTTTCTTGAAATCATTTTGCGTTTTTTCTGCATGCTTGCGATACCAAGTTTCGAATCGCATTCCCGTATATTTTGGAAAAATACGGTTGTGATCTATTTTTAGAACACCATCCATAATACGACGAACCGGCTTCAATGCAACTATTGGATTAACAATTGGAGCAAAGGTACTCGCCATAGTACCAACAATATCAGTATTGGCAAGAATCATATCTCTTACCTTTGGCTTTTTCTTGCTATGCTTGATACGTGCCATTTGAATGATATCTCCAATTTTCACTCCATGCGGACAAGCTACCTCGCAACGTTTACAATTGAGACACAATTTCAATGACTCATCGAAAAAGTTTGGATCCTTTAAGCGTAATCGTTCCCCATCTGGCCCCGACTGT
Source organism: Labilibaculum sp. DW002 (assembly GCF_029029525.1). NCBI lineage: Bacteria > Pseudomonadati > Bacteroidota > Bacteroidia > Marinilabiliales > Marinifilaceae > Paralabilibaculum > Paralabilibaculum antarcticum. Next base: position 1,384,635 of record NZ_JAKJSC010000001.1, read on the forward strand.
TTCGGTCCTGGGTAGTCTGGATTAACCTCTAGAACAGGACAGTAAACAGTACAAATTGTACACTTCACACACTGTTCAAAATTATTATCGCTTATATTGAATGGTTCAAATATCTCCTTTTTCATCGTCCTCTTATTTTAAAAGTTGCTCAGCTACATGCAGCGAAGTCAATAAACTGATTCCCGCTCCACTTCCTTCCTTAAGGGCATTTGCCCCTCCAAGTACAGAACCTGCTACATATAAATTCTCTATTGGTTTACCGTTCATCATTGCACGGAATTGCTTATCGGTTTTAACCCCGTAATGCATATATGGCTGATCATTGAAAAATTTCTCATCTAACCATTTTTCGCTATCCTCAACCTCTCCATCAATATCTAAACCTAAAATTGGTTCGTAAAGCTTTTCACGAGTTGCTACAATTCCCTTGCTGTAAAAGCTTCCACTAGCTAAAATGAATTGATCAGCTTCTAATTTTATATCTCCGTGATTGTTGGTCTGTATCGCAACTAACTTATTATTCTCAATTGTACCACCTTCAACATTGTCCCCTAAAAAATAAGTTCCGCCCAATTCTTCGAATCGTTTACGAAGTAAAATCTGACTGCGGATACCAGGAACCGAAGGAGGTATAGCTGGCACCAATACCACTGGCTTATCTATTTTTGCTCTAATTTCAGCCGTTACATTCTTATTAAATAATCCAAATACAGAAGGCAAAATCACAACATTAAAACCTTTACTTAATTCATTTACCTTTTCTGCAAATTCATCAATAATAATTCCCCTATCGAATACCTTCGCAATATTTGTTGAACGCATTTCACTTGGATTGCGACGTATCGCCTCAAATTCCTTCATGGCAAAATTTTTCACCTGAGTTTCAACGCCAAACTTCTTTAGTCCATCCTGCACAAACAAAGTATGAAAATCTAGAAAGCCACTAAAGTTTAGAATTGCAGCTTTTTTCCAAGGAAATGAATCATTATGAAAGAATCTGCTAAAATCATCGATGGTCAACCATGTTGGCTTCATCACTCCCATTGGCGTTAAAGCATAATGGTTTTGATCTGCCTGACCTGCAAAATTTAATCCTGCACGAACCAACAATTGAGGAGCCTCTTCTACCAAACGAGAAATATTCTCTAATCCAACACGTTGATACGGATGATTACTTGCTAAAGACTTCATCCCTTCTAATGGATTTTTCACTTCTTTACCATCCACTTTACTTAGTAAATCGAATGATCCAGAAAAGAAATGGATTGCACTTTGTCCTGATGAAACAATCGCACATTTACGTCCTTGTTCTGCCAGCTTAATTCCACACGTGAGTCCACTTAACCCACCACCTATAATAATGTTATCGAATTTCATAGTAGTCCTTGCTTAGTTGTTATCTGGTTTCAATCCGTAAATACCTTCATATATCCAAGAAGTAAACTGAATCTCATTGATTCCCTCTCCATAAGTTATTGGCAACATTCCCTTCCATCGTTCTTGTAAAAAGCTTGCCAAATCATCTTTTGCTTTTCCTGGCTTGTCCGAAGATTCGCATAGCAAACCTGCTGCTCGACAAGCGCATAATTCTCCTTGACAAGTTCCCATACCAACACGAGTACGTCGACGCAAATCAACAAGATTATTTACATGCAATTCATTAATAGCATATTTCACTTCTCCAATCGATACTCCTTCACACTCACAAACCAATGAATCATCATCGCTTCCTCCATTAGAGGTTTTATGCGCTAAAGAACCATGACGATCTTTTGCTGATTTATGTGCAATACTAGAAGTTGAATATATTTTTTGAGAATCATTATATAAGGTCTCAGTACTTTTTTCCGATCCAGGCAATGGAATATCTGCTGTTTCACATTTCTTATCAATAGCCAATTTTTTACAGATCATATCCGTTGCCTCTTCAGCCATTAAACGATAGGTCATTAGCTTACCACCAGTAATGGTAATAAAACCAGCAAGTCCATCTCTCTCTTGATGATCTAGGAGTACAATACCACGACTAATGCTACGACCTGTTGGATCATCATCTGCAGCAACCAAAGGACGAACACCTGCATAAGCACGCAAAATTCGAGTTGTTGCTAAAGCTGGAGAAAGTTTCTCTCCTTCACGTATCAAAACATCCACATCATCCTTAGAAACAAACATATTATCAATTTGATCATATGGTATGCGTTCCGAGGTTGTTCCTATTAAACAGATCGTATCACCAGGTACCAAAATATCAGCATTGGCTGGTTTTCTACATCTGTTAAGCACCATTTTGTTTACACGATGACCAAATATTAATAGAGAACCTTTTGCTGGAAACATATTGATATTAACACCAGCAAGATTTGCAATATGATGTCCCCAAATACCTCCTGCATTTACAATAACCTTACCGTAATAGCTTATATTTTCTTTTGTTTCATGATTGAACAATTCAACTCCAGTTAGTCTCTCTTGTTCTCTCACAAAACCTGTTACTTCATGCTGTGTCAATAACTCCGCGCCATGAATTCTAGCATCCAATGCATTAGACATGGTAAGACGAAAAGGATCAACAGATCCATCAGGAACTTTAACAGCACCAATCATATTTGGATTAGCAGATGGCTCCAAACGTCGAGCTAAAGCTGGATCAATTACTTCAGTACTAATACCAGCAGTATTACAAGCATCTACAAATTGAGACTGAAAAGAAATTTCATCTTCTGGAAGCGTAAGAAACAGTCCATTGTTTTCTTCAACGCAATGGTTTGCAATCTTCCGCAGAATCATATTTTCCTTTATACATTCTGATGCTGATTCTGGATCAGTTACGGCATATCGAGCACCACTATGCAACAAACCATGATTTCGTCCGGTTGCTCCAGTAGCAAAATCGTGACGTTCTACAAGTAAAACACTTAATCCACGCATCGCACAATCACGCGCCGTCCCCGCACCAGTAGCTCCACCTCCAATGATTATTACATCGTACTCTTTGGATTTGTTCTTGTTCATGATAAGTAATATTTTTTTGACATCTTATTGGGTTCCTTTTGATACAAAAACTCAAAAAAATTCTTGTACTTTATATTTTTATTCCTGATGTATCACTACATTCAGTTGATTCGTTCATTTCAAAAAAATTGCAAATCTCATTCTCTATTAACCCATTACTAATTGAGTTACTCTAATCCACAGAACAATTTTAGTTGGCTTAAATCAAGTAATGATTCCACACAACAAATATAAAGATTATACCTAGCATAACAAAGTACATACCTTTTAAATGTATTTTGCATTAGGATGCAACAGATCTACATCTAAAATTATTGTTCAACTTAAGTTACCCTGATAAAAATCAAAACGTTTTATTGTAATCATCATTAAAACTTCAACCACAATACTTTACAACTCACAATGAATTCTAAAAAAAGTCTTATCTCCATTTTAAAGCAAACCAAATTCATAATGTTGAATATATTTATTCTAAATAATAAGGCAGGTCTATTTCATCATTTAAAATGGCATTATTCCTTTCTGAAAATTTAATCCGTAAAGAAAAAGGAATGATGAAATAGTCATGAATAATTTGGATCTGAAAATGCAGCAACAAACGATTCTTCGAACTCTTTTAACTAAAACATTAAATCTCAAACATCCATTTTTATCTGGAAAAGCATATCTTTATCTTCTCTTTTTTTGGAATTCCACACCATAGAGTATCTCTTAAACTCATTGTTCCCTATGAAAATAACTGATCATGAATAATCAAATCATATCTTTTACAAATACCAGCATAAAATATCTTAACCAATTGCTTCTAGAAGATTTAAACCTTACAATAAACAAAGGAGAACAGTGGGCGCTTATTGGTGCAAGTGGTTCGGGAAAATCGGCCCTATTGAATGCAATAACAGGCAAATTTGCCATCGCAAAAGGAACTCTTACACACCCATTACTGGATGAACTTTGCGAGCTGTACAAAGAAAAACGAGAAATCGTAAACTGGCATCAATTTATTAGTCTGGTTTCTCCCCGTCATGGATTTAAAAACCTATCCAACACCAATAACTTTTACTATCAACAACGCTACAACGCCACCCACTCGGGCGATACACTAAGCGTTAGGCAGTACCTTTCCAGAGTCGATCCTATCGCTACTTCGGAGTATTGGACCTACGATAAAGTAATCGATAGATTGCAACTCGAAAAGCTCGAAGACAAACACCTAATTAAACTATCGAATGGCGAAACCAAAAGACTGCTAATTGCCGAAGCACTCCTAAAAAACCCAAGCTTACTCTTACTTGATAATCCTTTTAGCGGATTGGATGTTAATACCAGAGAAAATTTTAATGCATTATTAAGGGAAGTTTCCGATTCGGGTATTAGTCTGATCATGGCAACATCACCCTATGAAATTCCTGATGCCATTACACACATTGCCATTTTGGATGAAGGTAAAATTGTAAAAAGCACTTTAAAAGCTGATTTCGAGCCTGAAAAAGTTCATTTAACTGCCAGTAAGAAAATTGATAAAAAAGAATTACAACAACTCTTATCGAATACAGAACAAGAGTATTTTGAAAAGCTCGTTGTGATGAAAGATATTGTGATTAAATATGGTAACAAAACCATTCTAGATCATATCAACTGGGATCTGAAACAAGGAGAACATTGGGCGCTAATTGGTAGTAACGGTGCCGGAAAATCGACTTTACTAAGCTTAATTAATGGAGATAATCCGCAAGCCTATTCTAACGACATTGTTTTGTTTGATGTAAAAAGAGGTAGTGGCGAAAGTGTTTGGGACATTAAAAAGAAAATTGGCTTTGTTTCGCCCGAGCTGTTTCAATATTTTCCTAACGGAAACTCCTGTCTTCAGATAATTGAGTCGGGTTTTTATGATACCTTGGGACTTTACAGAAAATCAAATCTTGCTAAAGTAGAGATCGCAAAACGATGGATGCAGCTCCTTGAAATTGAAAATATAGCAGATAAAGCATTTAAAAAAGTTCCTGCAAGTACTCAACGACTCTGCCTTCTTGCTAGGGCTTTGGTTAAAAATCCAAGTTTGCTTATTTTCGATGAACCTTGTCAGGGATTGGATGCACATCAGAAGGAGAATTTTAAACACCTTACCGAAGAAATATGCAAAAACAGTAATGTTAGTCTTATTTACGTAAGCCATTATGCCGATGAAATACCAAATTGCGTTCAGCACACCTTACAATTGGAAAATGGCAAACAAATAAATACCTAGGCAACAAGATCATTGCAAAACAATATGAAATTAAGACTCCAAATCTACCAACAGATCGCACATTTCTTCTTGCAGCATAGTAGCTGAATGTAGCGAATAAATTAGACTTAAGTTTCTCATCATATTATTTTATAATCTGTAATTTTATCCTACTTTTGTTCCGCACGATTATCCTAATGGATATTGCCTGGAGGGATGACAGAGTGGCCGATCGTGCGTGCTTGGAAAGCACGTGTACCGCAAGGTACCGGGGGTTCGAATCCCTCTCTCTCCGCAACTTTAGAGTTATCTAATACCAAAAACCTATAAATCAGTTGATTTATAGGTTTTTTTTTGCGGATAGAGGCATTTAAAATGTCTTGCGGTACCAGCCAACCCCTCTTTGTAAAACCCAGTGCGAACAACTATATTTTTGCGTGTTTAATCCATTTCTATAATCCAATAAGTATTTGAAAAGCCTCCCATTGAGTGCTTGCCATATCTATCATGGCATCATTAACTATGTCTGCTCAGTAAAACTGCCAATGTTCATTGAAATCCTGTGTTAAGCTTGGACTCTTAGTATTCGTACAAGTACCACTCAAAAATATGGCAAGCATCGATATTTTAAGTACTTGCTCATCGTTTCGATTATTGATTCTCAATTATTACTCGTTTTCAAAATCTCTTCATTATCTATCACTTCACTATTCACTTTAATGATATCATTATAGAATTTCTTTACGTCATCCACAATAACTGCAGGGCGTTCATCAGAACTCAATGTATGAATGTTGATATTTTCAAGATGCAAACCATCAATGTGTCGCGCATAAACCCCGAAAGCAGGCAAGGTACCAATGGAATAAAACTCGGGTGAATGAGGTCCCATTACTTCCTGCGTATATTCTTTTACCGAATCAACTTTTGCGGCATCTTCTTTGGATCCTCCACCAGAGACAATGAATCGTACATCTTTAATTGATATATCTTCTATTCTTTGATTGGGTGTTCCGGTGATAAATATTGCTGAGTTTTTATCTCCTTGCGAGTTATCTGCAATGATGTTGTTAAAATAAAATCCGTGCATTCGCTTCGTAGGTTCTAACTGTCCTTGGGGCGTTTCTACGCTCATTCGCTGTTGGCAAAAGGTCATAAATATTGGACGTGGAACGTTTTCCATAACCAGATTAGAAAAGGTCATGTTTTTCATCTCCCCACCTTCGTTTTGCTGAATTTTCAAACCAGCATCTTCAATATCTCTAAATGTACAATTGCTAACCGTAACAGATTCTATATCTCCTTTAGATAGTAAGCCAATTCTGATACCTGCCCATTTAGATGTGAAAGTATTGTTAGTTATTACAACGTCTTTACATGGTTTATCGGATCGTGAAGTCTGAAGGCAAATACAATCATCGCTATTATCGAAATTACTGTTTGATACCCTAACTCCTGTACATCCGTCAAAATCTAATCCATCGCCATTATAATTAACGCGACTATGAATATTTATTCCTGTAACACTAATGTTATGGCAATATAAAAATACACTTGTCCAGCTTGCCGGATTTATTAGATTGATGTTTTGTAGGTGTATATTTTCACATTCTAAAAAGCGAATAAGCATAGGGCGACCACTTCCACCCTTTTTCGGGAAGTTTTCTTGATGTCCGTTTCCATCTATGGTTCCATACCCTTCTATGGCGATATTTGTGGCATTACGTGCAAAAATTAAACAGCGATCCATGTGGGTACTAAACTGATACATCATTTTATAGGTATCTTTTGTATAGTCGCTATAGTACGGACTCCCCTTCAAAGTAGCACCTCCTGCAACATGCAAGGCTACATTATCCTTTAAGTGGATTGTGCCTGATAAGTAGGTTCCACCGCCGTTTATCATTACTGTTCCACCTCCCGATGAAGCACACTCATCAATTGCTTTTTGAATGGCTACGGTATTCAACACTTTTCCATCATTAATAGCACCATAGTCAGATACATTATAAGCTTTACCCCAAACCATTATCGGAAAGATGAATAATGAGATGGATATAATTAGTTTTATTCTTCGCATGTTTCAGTTTCTTATTAAGAGTACATTTCTTATCTCTCGATCTTTAAGGTGTAAGCAAAATTGCAAGGCTTTTCTTTAGGGAATTCTATTACCAAAGCCTCAGGATTCTGGCTCCATTTGAGATCTTTATCATAGCCAAGCAAACGAATACTTTTTATACTGTTTGGATATATTTTTCCGTTGCTTCCCAGGCTTCTAATTGCAAGTTGATCACCTGGCCAATCAAGACAAATGGCATACAGGTATTTTTCATTTTGCGTAAAGCGAATATCGTCTGCTTTGTATTTGGGTATATACTTACCATAGTGTTTACCTTGTGCATGATGCCCTGCAAGTGTTACTTCAGTAGGACCTTCACCAAAATATATCCAAGGTATGGTATTGTAAATGGCTTCCCCATTAATTTTTAACCAAGCTCCCATGGCATAAAGTTCCTTTTTTACATCATCGGAGAATGAGCCATCAGCTAAAGGTGGTACATTTAATAGCATTCTACCATTTTTACTGGTCATATCAACCAACATATCTATTAAGGTTCCTGCCTCTTTTATGGGGTTTTTCGGGTTGTAAAACCATGTAGGTGACCAATCAAAATGTAAAGACATATCAATATCGGCCATCCACGGATCGTATTGTAAACCCTCCAAGTTTCCATTTTCAATATCGCGCATACCTATTCCCACAGGAATATCGTGCGATTTATAAATCACTTCAAGCTCTTTACCCCAGTCGATACCTTTGTTGAAATAATAGCTAATTAATTTTTGTTGATATGCTTCTGGTACACTGCCATGCTTATTGCTTTTATCAGGTAGCAATCGGCCTTTATGCATTTCCTTTTTTAATTCTTTGTTTACCGTTCCACCAAAACCGGTATCAAACCAAATCATATCAGGTTGATATTTTTCAATTGCTTCGGCAATTCGTGCATACCATGCATCAAATATTATAGATCCAATGCGTCCATCATTCATGGTTCCATAGACAGAATAATCCTCATCTGGATTAAGGTAAGTTGTATCTGAATTCGAAATAGGGCCCCACATTCTGCTGTAAAAATTACCAGTATGAAAGGAAGAGATAATTGGCATATCTCTTTTTCGCAGTTCTTTAGCCAATTCCCCGTAGATATCTATTTTTGGACCTTTTTGTTTCGAGTTCCATTCTGTAATATCGCTATCCCAATTTAATAAACCACAACCATGCCACGCCACAGGTCCGCCGAATTGCGCACCTGATGCTTGCATTATATCCACCCATGATTTTGCACTGAATTTATCAGCAGTCCATTGATCAATCGCTTCTAATCTGCTTAAACTATCATTACCTGGTAAGCCTTGCACTGTTGTTGGTCCCCAATGAAAATACATGCCAAATTTCATCCCATCTAGCCAATCAGGGGTATTGTGTTTTCTGAGCGATGACCAGTTTGGTTCAAATTTTTCTTGTGTACTATCTGTTTGTACTCTGGAATTGCAGCCAAAAATACTTAGCAAAAACAGAAACCATACAATGTTGACTTTTATACTCATATTCTTTTCTTTAAAACTTAGATAGACGATTAATTCAACTGCATTATACTATCACACTATAATTTTAGAATTTGAAACATTCAAAATTGAAAAGGACTGAGAAGCAATTTATCAGCCGAATTCTTATGATTATTATGCTGTTTATTGGAAAAACGAAATCTATTGGTAACGATTTCATTTTTCACATCTACATTTTAATAAATCGAGAAGCCACTTTAGTTTTCTTATTTGTAATTAGAATCATATAGCATCCAGCAGGGATTTTATCAATATTGATGGTCGTTTTAGAATGATCACCTGGAATTAGCCCCTTTTGCATAAGCGTTCCAGACATTGAGTAAATAGAATAATTTAATTTCTCTCTGACTAAATTACTGGATTCGATATAGAGCAGCCCATCATGCACTGGATTAGGATACAGTGTTAAACCATAATCTCTGGCTTCATTAATCCCAGTTATTCCATTATCCTGCGTTGAGATGATTGAAACATTATATACCGTATCGGTTAGGGTAGTAAATGAATCATTCTCAGGATTGAACATTATTGCAAGCTTGTAATCGTTTGAAGCTGTGAGAACTGAATCAATATCAATGGTACGTTTTAGAGTTCTGTTTCCTATGCGTTCAATACGATGCTCTGTTGCAACAACTTCATTATTAAAATTGATTAGTTCAATATCTAATGTGCCGTTCTCACTTGTTGCATATTCAAATTCAACTTGAAAGCTTGAAACGGTATCGGCTAGTTCTGTTGGTGTTGCAAGGAAATCAATACCATGAACCAATGGTTCTTCAACATCGAAATATATAGTAGGTGAAATAGAAGTGTTGAGTGGATCTTGCCAATCATATCCCTGGCGATACATATATACTTTATAAAAGTAGTTGCTAGCAATTGTTGTAGGGGAGGGAGTTGTAACATTAACCACAACTGTTCCATTCCCGGCATCAACATTTGCATTGCCACCACCAAACCAACTACCATCAGGTTTACGGATTTCTATCACAACAGTACTGCTGGTATCTGTTTCGTATTTTACATCAATACTGTACTCTGTTTCTCCTGGAAGTAAAGATGTTGGAATGCCATCACGCCATAGTTTTTTCTCTAAAGGCTTGCCTACAATATTAACAATCGAAGTGTATGATTTTAAAATGCTCGTTTCATCTTTAATATCAAAAACAATCTTGTATCCATCTGCTATGGTTAAATCAGAGTCAAACTCAAATTCATTAAATATCGATTTCACACCTTTTGAAACAGTATATGTTGCATCAGTTAATTTTGTTCCTGCTGGATCATAAATACTTGCCACTACTATTCTCTCAGCTGTTGCCGAATATATTATTGTAGTAGATAGTTTCTTGTCAGGATATGCAGTTATCGTATCGTATTGTCCCATTACATTATCTGTGGTATTATTCAATTGAGACGCATCGATATCTACAAGCTTCCATACACGAACCCAATCATACATTACAGCACGTTGTTCTTTTGTTCGAAAGTCGTCTTCAAACATCCATTCGAGTGGTTTGGGATTGGTTGCATTTTTTTCGTCGTCACCCCAGCTATAAGTTTCCATTGTAAGAATCACGGGCATTGGTAGGTAAAAAGCTCTATTCGGTGTTATGCTTCCAAAATAAGTATCGTTATTATAGAATTCCGCTGTATTTTCGTCTTTCCACCACATACCGACAGTATTAAATCCAAGTGGCTCATCCAACAATTTAGCGTCGACTCCGCTATTGGTAGATTCGTAAGGTAACCTCTCACATGAACCAGAAGCATCTGTAAATGGTTTTGTATGTGAATTTACATGTTGATAATTATTAAAGCTCCCATTACCATGTTCATTAAATGGGCCTGTATATCCCATATTTTCAATAATATCTAATTCCGTAGCATACTTTTCATTGCATGCTCCTTCGGTAGTACCTTTCGAGTTCATAAACACGCCTGAACCCATTGGAAAATCTGATGGTCTTATCCTCACCTCAAAATATCCATAGGTTTGCATCTCACGCGTATTCATTCCTCCACCGGCAAAGTAATAATCAAGACCATTCCCTCTTGGAAAACGTTCGTCTTCATAGTACCACATTGGGTTCATGCTTAAATAATAATTGTCAGATGCTGCATCCTTTACAGCTTCGTGAACACGCTTATCGAATGATGCGGTACGTCCCCATGAATCGCCCTTGTCAAATACCTTCCATTTTTCAATATTTGGACTGTTTGCATCGAACTCATCACTCATTTCATGATTTAATACCCAAACTTTTCCTACTGGTGGATCTGGTGGACCTGCGAGAACAAGTACATGAAAACTAAAGGACAGTAGAATGGTTAAGGCAATTGTTTTAAACTGTTTCATAGTGTAGGGGTGCTATTTTTTTTCTGAAATAGCCAACTTAGTTGGCTTTTTAGGATTTCTTACTTACAAAAATAGTCAATGAGCTCTACAAGACATGTGACAATTTAACGCGTATTAGTGGGGCATATTTAACAAACTAGCTAAATCTAGCTTACTATTTTCATAATCGAAATCATCGCTCCATGATAGGTACCATGTTTTAGAGGTATCTATTTCGGCTGGTAATTGTGCTTGTATCGTAATGGGAATGAATAAAAGTAGTAAGCCAATAAGTATAATTACATTATTGTTTTTCATTATTTGATTTATTATTAATCTGAGTTCTACATGAATTTTTAATCGGATTCAGCTTATTACTCTTTCGTTATAATTGGAATTTGAACATTCCAAGAGTGTATAACACCGGCATCGTCTATCGTGTCAGCAGCACAAACAATTGCTTTTGGAATACCGTTTTCAATATATACTTGAGGACGCTCCAAATGATCTACTTTAAGTATGCTGCCGTCCTTCTTTTTAATCTGAAGCTTAGACGCTAAAGGGTTTTTAGCAAGTTTCCAGTCAAATCCGTCTTCCGATTCAAAATAAACCAATGCTCTTCCTGCATCGGTAAAGGCGCCGTGCATATCTTTAACAATGGCTCTGTATTTTCCGGATTGATACCAGATGAATGGATCCTCGGCAGGGAAGTCATGACCTTCGGCAGTAAATACTGGGAAATCGTACTTCTTAAATGGCCCGGTAGGACTATCCGATGTTGCCACACAATGCACTACAGGCCCACCAGCAATTCCTTTCTTCAATTTTCGAACGGCTTTGTAAACCATTAAGTATCCACCATCAGGACGCTGTGTAATTGAAGGGTTACTGACCAATAAAGCATCGAGTGCCATGCTATCGGGACTTACATCAATCAATGGAACATCAGAACGTTTCCACGGGCCATTTGGATTATCAGCTACCACAACACCAATACGCTGGTTGTTTCGGTGCATCCAGTTATACCGAAGCTTACCAGGCTCACATACATTTACACCATCTCCGGTATTGCCCATATAGTATAAATAGTATTTCCCATCGAATTTGTGAATTGTGGGATTGTGAGTACACAGTCCATCCCAATATTCAGCACCTCGAACTGGTAATGTCACATTTTTATGTTTGAATGGTCCAAAAGGAGAATCAGATACTGCATGGGCAATTTCGGAATGGGTAGCCCATGCCCATCCTAATTTCTTTTTCCAACGCGAATAAAACATGTGGTATTGTCCATCTTCTCCTTTTATTAATGAACCTCCCCAATTGCTAATGCTATCGCCACCACTAAAGATAGATTCATTGGCTATTTTACCAAATTCAAGATTGAATTCAGTAGTTGCTTTTTTGGAGTTGCACGAAATAAGTGCTAGAAGTATGCTTATCAGAACTAAGTGTTTCATATCTATGATTTTAAACTTTTATGATTTTATCGGTTGTTTAAAGGAATTACTAAAGAAAATGAATCTTCACTATCTTTTGGTAATACGGCAATTATCAGGGCTTTTAGTATACCTTTTTCAAAATACAATTTTGGCATATCGGCAGTGCGTTCACAGATTGTTTCACTACCATCTATCCAATGTAATTTTCCTGCTTTTAATACTAAGGCTTGTTTGGCTAATGACCAATCCAATCCTTCATCATCAGATGTATACAAAACCATTGTGCCTTTGTCATAAGGAGTAAGGGAACCATCATGATCTTTCCCAATACAATAATAGTGGCCATTCTGAAACCACTCAACGTGATCATCCAGAGCAAACCTTGAAGCTTCGGTTTCGATAAAAGGGATACCTGTATCTTTAAATGGTCCCAAAGGTGAATCTGCTAAAGCCGTTACATGAACAACCCGTCCTCCTTTCATGCCTTCCTTTTCCTTCACATATTTATAAACCATCAGAAATTTACCATCAGGTCTAATTGAAACCACTGGAGTTGAAACCATCCTTCGCGTTGAATCAATATTAATTAATGGTTTATCGAAACGCTTCCATTCTCCATTTAAATCGTCTGCTACAGCTATACCTATGCGTTGATTATTTCGGTTTACCCACCATTCAGCATCTTTATATTTGGGCATAAGAGTATCGGCTGTGTCATCCCAATAACCCGAACCATGATTTCCCATATGGTACAAGTAGAATTTTCCATTGTGGTCTATTACATGGGGATTGTGCGTGCAACTGCCGTCCCAAAAATCTGTTCCTCTTGGTGGCAAAACTAGATTTCTAAATTTGTATGGTCCAGTTAATTTATCAGATACCGCATGAGCCACTTCGCTGTGTGTTACCCATCCTAAATGACCTCTTTTTTTTGGCCACCTTGAATAAATAGCATGATATTTCCCATCTTTTCCTTTTAGAATGTTTGTCCCCCAAACATTGTAGTTTTCTTCAGAAATAATGTTTGCCTTATCGAATTTTTCGGGTATTGATGCTTTAAAATTGAATTTAGATTGCTTGCTTCTCCAATTAGAACAAGCAGATAAGCCAATAAGTAATATTATAAACACCCCGTATCTCATCTTAATATTTTCTGGATTGGTTCATTTTGAGTTTTGCTCGTTAGTATATTTATTTGTAAACCTCAATTTTTCCTTCTTCAGCCTTAAGGATGTTCGACCAATTGCTTTCGTCTTGTTCTTTTGTTCTTTTTATCTGAAAGAAAACCGCTTTTTCTCCATCCAAATCAATTATAACCATCCCTCTTACGTTTGAAGTAAATTCCTTATCTAAATCACCTTTCGATAAGCCATATTTCACTGTGTATTTGCCATCATTAAAATCGCTGGTATATCCAATCACCAATTTATTATCTACAATAAATGATTCCCAAATATTTGGTGGTAATATCTTGGTGTTTGTTGTTACTTTGACCTTGTTTGAAGGTTTACTTACTCTTTTGTCGTTGATGGAATACAATTCAAATTCGTAGGATTTATTCTCCCCTAATCCTTCTATATCAAGATAGTTACTTATTGTCTTATACGATTCTTGAATTTCATTATCGTCACCTGAAAACTTAACGAAATATTCAGTAGCATTCGGCACCTTATCAAACAGAATTCGCACTGTATTTTTACCAGCAATAATTTTCGAAATTTCTGGTGTAATTGCCTTCTGAAATGAGATCGTTTTAGTAAACCTTGAATAATTTGTTGGTGTCATCAGTTTAACTGTCAAATCCAATACATCTGACGGTAAACTTTTCCACGAAAGTGTACCAGTCCATTCTTTGTCGGCGGGTTTTAAATCGGGTAAATCAATGTGATTTTCAAAAATGGTTTCGCCTTTGCTGTTTTTAAAACTGTACAATAATTTATAATTATACATGGCATGACTTGGGTAATCGCTTTCGCCTCTCAAAGGCATTCTCACATTGGCAGTGTTTTTATCAAAATCAATGTTTGTTATTGCAACATCCAATACTGGAGCATGTTCTCTTTTTATACGATCAAATAATTTTCTTTTTTGTCTCCATGAGGTAATTACTCCCCAAACTCTATTTTCTTCGGCAGTAGTTCCTGCATATGCACTTCTGTAATCATTGAAGGTCCACATGGATGTTCCAATCACAAACTCATTTTGATGTCTAAAATGATTTGTCCATTCAGAGAAAATTTCTTTATCTGAATCCAATGCTGTTGATGGAAATGGGTCGAAACCAAATTCAGAAATAAACACAGGTTTATCGGGCCATTTAGTTCTTAATGTTGTTAATATTTCTTGTGGTTTACCTTGCCAGGTATACATATTGTGCATGATTATATCGGAAAAAGTATTAGGGTCAGTTTCTGGCGTGTATTCTTCTTTTTGTCCCGAATTACTCACGCATGTAACTAAGCGATAAGGATCTAACTTCTTTTTCACATAATCAATAGCCACCTTACCATATTCGTAATGATTATTTAATTCGTTACCAACACTCCAGCCAATAATGCTAGGGTGATTAATATCGCGTTCAATCATCCCTTTCAACCAATATTTCGCTAGAAAATAGTTTTTGTCCGCAACGTCTATATCATGCTTCTTATTTAGCTTCACATAAGCTTCATCAAGCATTAATATTTCTTCGTCTTCGCTATTAAGCTTTATTCCTTTTTCGTTTTCAAGCTTAGCTAATGGATAGTAATTTGCTCTAAATTCATCATTGTCTAAATCCCTTACGTTGATTTCTTCGAACAGCATAATTCCTTTTCTATCGCATAAGTCAATGAGTTTTTCATTTTGGGTACCATGCATTATTCTCATGAAATTAGCACCTGCTTCTTTCATTAAGTCAACATCTTGCTCTAATACTTCAATGGGTTCAGAAGAACCCCAAAAACGGTGCTCACTCACTCTGTTAAATCCGGCTAAACGAACAGGTTCGCCATTGAGCAGCATTTTGGAGTCTGTGAGTTCTACTTTACGAATTCCAAAACTATCTTGCTTCTTACTTAATACATTTCTTCCTTCAGAAATTGTAGTTTGAAGCTGATATAGTTTAGGATTGTCAAAATGCCATAGCTCCACATCTTTCGATTTTAAAACAGCAGTTAAGTGGATATCTTTTTTTGTATTGGGTTCAATCTCAATACAACCCTTTAATACCTTAATTTTGGTTTCATTAAAAATGCTGGAATGAACTCTAATACTTCTTTTTGTTGAAGAATTATTTTCAACTCTCACTTTGAGTTTTAACTCAGCGGTACCAGTTTCTAGGTTTGGATTGGCATGAATATATTGATAATCTACTCTAACGTCATTGCTTTTTACTAAGGTAACATCTCGTATAATACCTCCCCAGTTCCATGTTGCACCAACAACAGCACTGTTGTCCGCTTGAACCGCGATCACATTTTTCCCATTAAAGTTTAATGCATCAGTCACATCAAATTCAAAAGGTGTAAACCCACCTCTGTTTTTTCCAATAAACTTACCATTAATATAAACTTTTGATAGGTGATATACACCTCCAAATTTTAAATAGTATCTCTCATTTGGTTTTTTAGTCCAACCCGTTGGTATTTCGATAGTCTTTCGATACCAGCCTATTCCGGTATAGTTCGAAAACTCATTATTCATACCCCAATGTCCAGGTACTTTTAGATCATGCCAATGAGAATCATCAAAATCATTTTGAAAAACACGATTCGGTTCTTCTTTCGCTTTTAAATATTTTTCTTCTGATATTTCTCTAAACATTACGGCATCAGCAGCAACAGCTCCACTGACAATGGCTGTTAATTCAATGTAGTTTTTATCGGCACTATTAAATTCATATATTCCTAAACTATTCCATTCGCCACAAAAAACTCTCTGAGAAAGATACTTAGCAGTGATACCTTGTGCATG
The DNA here is from genome assembly GCF_029029525.1 of Labilibaculum sp. DW002. Lineage (NCBI taxonomy): Bacteria > Pseudomonadati > Bacteroidota > Bacteroidia > Marinilabiliales > Marinifilaceae > Paralabilibaculum > Paralabilibaculum antarcticum. The sequence continues at coordinate 1,401,241 of NZ_JAKJSC010000001.1, forward strand.
TTTCACATTGTATTGCGCTGTCATGTGAGATGAAAAAGGATATTTTGTAAACACTTCGTAATAACCAGTTTTTTGTAAATCTGGATGGAAGCGAACATATGAACTATCAGTTTTTTCAAGTGTTGTTAGATCTGTTAAGGAATACCAATGTTGCAAATAATCTTGGCCATGAAATGTTGTATTTCTAGCACCTGTATTTGAGCTCTTCCATACACCTTGCAATGTAACGTTCTCATCATTGTTGTCAATTACAATATCACGTTCTGTTTGGTGTGTATTCATATAATTAGAACCCTCGCCATAAATGGTATAGAACTTCCATTTGCCATTAAGCGAAATACGTTCTTCATTTGAATTGGCAAAATTGAAGTTGCTCAAGGAAATTAAAAATATAAGTATTATAAACTGTTTCATGGTTATTTCTTTTTTTTAGCTTATCCAATCAATACTTCAAAAATAGCTGCTGGCACATTATCTGAAGGATGTTGTACTTCAATAACTAAACCTTGAGTTTTTACTTCAGTATCCAGTTTAATGCTATTAATAGTTTGATAGTTACCCGACACTTTCTTAATCACCTCTTCTTCCAGAGTTGAGATCGTATAATCTTGCACACAAAATGGCATTACATCTTCAGGGTGACCAAATTGCACTGTTTCCATTGCATGATCGAAGTCTGTATCAAAGAATAGTTTTATTTCAGAGATACTTTTAACTTCATCCCATTCTATACGTAAACTTGGTTTATCATCAGCTAAATCAGCCACCCACGCATTCGCCGAAAGCCAAGGGCGGGTATATCCATTCCCGATATTTTTCACTTCAAAAGCTTCGATTGCAGGGGAAATTTCCATAGCGATATTTTTACCTTGAGGACGACGATTGGGAATCCAAAACTCGAATTCATCTACACCAATCCCTTTTGGAGGTCTTTGGCTTCCGTCATTCGATACTTTTTCGTTTACACCGTTGAATACGGTCATCACACCACTCATTAAAGTCTTGCTTTCGCGAATACTCACTTTTTTGTTGGCCATAAAAGTTATAAAGCCATATAAATCTTCCTCAACAGAAGCATTAAATGTAAATGCTACAGTCTGTATTCCTTTGTCAACTGTAATAGTTTGTGACTCAAGAATTATTTCTGGGGTATAGTTACTTGCAATTTCAGAACGTCTGAGCTGAACCTCTAGCTGCGTGCTTTCAACTGCTTTAATCTCCACCTTAAATCCATATTTCTGATTCGCCTTTAAAGGTAATAGTTGTGCCGCAGAAACATCTAACTTTAGCCAATTGCCATTAGCTGTTATTTCTGATAGCTTTACACTTGATGATGCTGAAATATTAGCCTGATTAACCAAATTACTTGCTGAATCAATAGGTACATTTAATATACTTTGACCAGTACAATTTAGCTCATTCTGGAGTTTTCTAATTTTTCCGTTTTCAAGAATTTGAGCTGGTAATAAATTATCCTCTTTACAAATAGAAGCTGCCATACCAACAGCCTGTGCTCCAAAACCGCAAGTCACCATAACACGCGTAGAACCAAAGGCCACATGCGATGAACTGATAATTCTTCCTGCCAAGAACAGGTTGTCAATATCTTTACTTACAAAACTTCGGTAAGGAATATCGTAAACTCCTTTTGAGTGCCATTGTGTACAACCAGATAACTCACTATAAATACCATCAGCAGGGTGTAAGTCCAATGCCCAACCGCCATATGCAATTGCATCATCAAAACTTTGCTGTTCAAGTATATCTTGCTGCTTCATCATATACAAACCTTCAAAGCGACGACTTTCACGTTTTCCAGGAACATTTCCAACCCACTCCAAGGTTAGGTTTTCTACACCTTCAAATTCCCCAGAATTTTTGATGTAATCCCAAACGCCAAAAATTACCTTCGAAAGTTCCCATTTGATCTCTTCAGTTTCATGAATCGTATCCAAACGACCACCATATTCAAACCACCAGAAATTACATCCTGTCATATCTTTGCGGATGATTTTGTGGCGAGGTATCTGGGTAATATCTTTTAGAGCATAGGATGGAGCTACATATTTTACAGGATGATCCACCTCCTTAGTGTAAAAGAACATGGAGTGTCCTAATAGTTGACCGTAAGATTTATCCGGGGCAAATAATTCGCCAAATTCTTCTTTTGATTCTGCACCGATTCTAAAGCTGGCACCTGCTTGAAAAGCAACAATCCCATCACCTGAAGCATCACAAAATAGGGGAGCAGAAATGGTATAATTGGTAGAGTTTTGACTGTTAAAAGCCTGAATACTCTTAATGTTTTTGGCATCTGTTTTTTCAATGCTAAAAACAGCAGTGTTTAACAATAAAGTAATGTTTTTTTCATTGCTCACCTTTTCCAATAAAACGGTATCAAAAATGATGGGATTCCCTTCTTTATTTCGATACACATTCTCTACCATAATTTCATCGATAATGCCACCTTCGCGCGACCATCGGTTGTTATTGCCCATGTGCGATGTTGCTCCTAAAGCCCAAAGGCGAACTTCGGATGAAGCATTACCACCCAATACAGGTCGATCTTGAACAAGAATTGTTTTAACTCCTTTTCGTGCAGCTGTAATTGCCGCACACACTCCAGATAAGCCGCCTCCAATAACAACAAAGTCAGCAATTATATTTACGGTTCTATTTGATCGTTTTTCCTTTTTGAAATTCTCGATTATCATTAGTAAGCTATCTTTTTTCTAAATTTTTGATGTAAATAAACAAACCTGCGGTAAGTACTAAGGCTCCCATACCACCCACCAATACTAGATGTTGTAGACTTATAATAGCAAGGGTAATTATAAGTAGGCCAGTCGAGCCAATGCCTACTCCAATTACTCGTGCACCGCGTTTGTTTCCTCCTTCGTCTGTTTCTGTTGGAGCAATTAAGCTTACTTCCTTTTCATAGGTTGTAAAATGAGAAGTATCTACTCTTCTAATTGCAGCATAAATCTCATAGGTTGCCATTAATACAATGGGTATACCAACACCAATTGCCATTTCAACGGCTCTGCTTAATGAGAAATCCCAAATTTTCGGTACAGCAAATTTAAAAAATGCATTTATGCTTAGACTAATTATCGTTGTACCTAGCACTGTTTTTCCTGTGTGAACTTTAGAAAATAAAGCCCATATTGGAGGCAGAAACATGGCTCCTCCAGTTAAAGCAGCTAAAGTCATTACGACCTCAACAATACCGCCCATATATGGAACCAAAAGTGCTACAATGATTGTAATTATACCTAAAGCTGCAGTCGAAATTCGACCTACTTTCACAAGTTTATCGTCTGGAGTGTTTGGAAAGAAGTGCTTGTATACATCATTACTTAAAACTCCCGCAGAAATATTCAGGGTTGTATTCACAGAGCTAGAAGTCGCAAAGACCATTCCGCCCAACATAAGGCCTAGCATACCAATTGGTAATACTTCTTTGCACATAAGAAGATAAGCTCCTTCATCCGCCAATCCATTTAAGTCCGGATTTACAATTCGATATATCATTGGAGGAAGCATCCATATTAATGGGCTAATGGCATATAAGGCTCCGAATAACCATCCTACTTTCTTGGCATCCCTAGGGGTAGACACACTAGTATATCGCTGAACGTAAGCCCAATTTCCGGCAATAAAAAATAGATTATACAAACCAAAGGCTACCAAAAAACCTGGAGAATATTCATCGTTGACAAGATTAAAAAAGTTGTCTGGTGCATTATCGATAAATGCCGGAACACCTCCAATATGTTTGAATGATAAGGGGACAACAATTAATACTGCCGCAGTTAGTACTACAAACTGAAGCACATCGGTAACAATAACTGCCCATAAACCTCCAACTGCAGTATATATTAAAATAAGAACTCCCAAAAAGATGATACTTGCTGAAATGGGTATATTTGTTGATACTTCCACAATTTTTGCCACAGGATATAAGAAAGCTCCCGTGGTAAACATCGAAATTGCAAGAAATAAGTAGGTATATAGCTTTTGAACTTTATAGCCTAAGCGGTTTGCAATAAACTCTGCAGCGGTTAACGCTTTGGTTTTTTGCCATTTGGGAGCAATAAAAAACCCGATAATTAAGCCAGCAATACACATTGTCCATTGAATGGAAATGGCCACCCATCCACTTTGGTAAGCTATAGATCCCCAAACTACGAAGGTGCCTGCCGAAAAGAAACTCATAAATAATGACAGTCCGCTCATCCACCAGGGTAATGCGCCTCCAGCTGCAAAAAAAGACTTCATATTTTTTCCTGATTTGGAAAAACTGACCCCACAAATAAATACCAAGGCGGTAAAAACAATAATAACAGTTAAATCGATATTTCCCATTTTCAAATAAAATTTAAGCTAAAATACCTTTGAAATTTAGTATTCAATCCTAAAACAAAATATTTCTTCTCGGAAACGTTACCGAAACTGTTTTTATTTCCGGAAACGTTACCGAAACTTGAATATTATATTAAATTTAGATAATATTGAACCTGATTACAACGTAATGTACTGAGGATTCAATAATCTTGGTTCAAATTAATTCCAAAAATGAAGCAGATAACCATAAAAGATGTAGCTAAAAAACTAAAGTGTTCTGTGTCTACCGTTTCGCGTGCTTTTAACGACAAGTATGATATTAGGACCGAAACCCGTGAGTTAATTTTAAAAACTGCAACTGAAATGGGTTACCGGCCCAATCCAATTGCCCGAAAACTTATTCAGCAGCGCTCTTTTAATATTGGTGTTGTAGTTCCGGAATTCATAAATAGCTTTTTCCCTGAAGTTATTATTGGAGCTCAAGAAGTATTACACGAGCAAGGATATCAGGTCCTAATCATGCAGTCTAATGAGTCTTCTGAGTTAGAATTGAAGAATGTACAGACGCTTCTTAATAATATGGTAGATGGGATTCTTATTTCTTTGTCTTCCGAAACAGATAATATGGATTTCTATCTTAATGCCATAAAAGAAAAAATGCCAATGGTATTTTTTAATCGTGTTGTTGAAGGACTTCCTGCATCTAAGGTATTATTTGATGATTATAAATGGGCTTTTTTTGCAACAGAGCATTTAATCATGCAAGGCTACAAAGATATAGTTCATTTAATTGGGTCTAAGGATTTAACCTTAACCAAAAATAGAACAAAGGGCTTTGAAGATGCCCATCGCAAGCATAAATTATCTCCAGGGAAATCTGAGGTAGCAGGTTTTTCGATGAATTCTGGTGAATGTTTTATTGAAAAGCGGATTGAAGAAAATTCTTTACCTCAGGCTATATTAGCTTCCAGTGACCCATGTGCAATTGGAGTGATGAAAATATTAAAAGCCAATGGTTTTAATGTTCCCAATGATATTGCCGTAATGGGTTTTTCAGAATCGAAGCTTGCCGAACATGTGGCACCACCCTTAAGTTCTGTTGAACAGCCAACCTATGATATGGGACGTACTGCTGCCCTACTTTTGTTAGAGCAAATTAAGAACAAAGGCCTATTTGTTCCTCAATCAATTGTATTGAACGGGAGGCTGAATATAAGGGAATCATCAATGAAGTTGTAAATAAAGTATTGGATACAGCATTATGTAAAGACCTTTAAAAAATAAAATATGATCTTTTGCAGATAGATTCAGCATGGTTGCAGAAATAGGTGTGATGGATAAACTATCAACACGACTATAGTACTGAATTACAACAAACAAGAATCAAATAACTAAAGATTCGATCCACAAAAAAAGCATCAAAGTTTTTCAAATCTGATGCTTTTTGATGGAATAAATTCTGAGAAATAAGAACAAACACCACGGTAATGGGTCTAATTTATATCTCTTAGCTTCTTATAATCTCAATCTTATATCCATCAGGATCTGTAATGAAATAGTATTTAGGTTTTTCGCCTGGCAAGCCTTTAAGGTCTGTTGTTTCGAGTCCCATATTTTTATGAAATTCATAGGACTCTTCTAAATCACTAACTGTCAAAGCAAAATGACTAAAACCATTTCCCATTTCATAGGGCTTTTCGGTATCATAATTATACGTAAGCTCTATTTCAAAATTTCTATTTTCATCGCTAAGATACACGAGGGTAAACTTATAATCAGGATAATCCCGTCTTTTTACTTCCTCTAAAGACAATGCTTTTTTATAAAAATCTACTGACTTGTCTAAATCCATTACTCTGATACAAGCATGTTCTAATTTGTAGTTCATTTTTTTCCTCCTCAAGCTAATTTACTTTTATTATTCTTCTATCATAAAAAAGGGTAATGCCGCTCATAAATAAGATGAGCATGTATATTATTCCTGAGCCCCGTTATTCTTTGCAATATCTATCCAGAGTTCTGAAAGTTCTTTTGGATTTGCTCCCAAACCACGAGCCAAATGTAAGGCTACTCCCATTATCGTAACTGAAGCTTCGTGCAATTCCTGATGCGTTTGTGAGGTTCCAAATTTTTCTTGTGCCTTCAATTGGAGTAGTTCGTTATGCTTTGTAACAAATGCAATAGAATCATTATCTGAAATTTCAGGAATCATCAAACAGTCTACCCACTCCTGTCCAATTCTCTCCGTCAATTCTTCAGGAAGCTCGCTACCCATTTTTCTCCACAATACTAATGTTTTCTTATCTCCAGATTCAGCCAAGCCTGTATCAAGCAATAGCTCAAATGCCATATCAGCCAAATTCTGCATCACTTCTAGATAAGCATCTTGAGCCTTTTCAAAGCTATCTGTCTTTTGACCTTGAAGGTATTCACCAACACTCAATTGAGGTAAATCGACAACCTCCGGGCAGGGTTCCAAACATGGAAATTCGTCGCCTTGATACATATAATGAATTTCTTCACTTTGCATTTGGCGGCCCAGTGGGTATAAGCGACAAGCTAATGGGCGTCCTAAATGTACAGAACAACCAAAATTATCGATATACAGTGAACAAGCTTGTTGCTCTTTATAGCCTACTTTCCCATCAAACTTTAAACGAATGCCACCAAAATCGCAACACTGATCACGAAATTTTCTTGGCGTATTCTTTTTCTCTTTGGCAAGATGAAACACCTCCCAAGGGTTAAGCATCACCAATTTTGCTTGGCAGCAAGTTCCGGTTCGTGAGCAGGTAAGCGGTAATATATTTTGACTAGTAAGTTTATTTATTTGCATGCCTATTGCTTAATATTTGATATAACACTGGTAACAACTTAAAGAATTTTCAGTTCCTAAATTGTTAATACCTTATTTGAAAGCGCAAATTTATTAATTTCTATTTAATGACCTTAGAAGACTGATTTTAAATTCTCATACGAACCCAAATAAAGGTTTAAAAAAACAGCCCAAACGAAACGCTTGGGCTGTTGATTTTACTATTGGTTTTCCAAATTACTTTTATCCTATTTGGATTTCTTTGCTAGTTTTTCTGCCTTTTTTTCTTTTGGAGTTTTAGCAGGTTCTTTTTTAACGTTCTTCTTTGAATCTTTACCTTTTGCCATGATATTTTCTTTTAATTATTTGTTTTACTTACTCGAATTGAGTTTTATGCCCTTTAATTCTTGCTCAAAACTCTATTCTTACTATATCTTTAGATAAATTTATTCCAATTTTTAAATAAGCGAAATGTTGTTTATATCGCTTATTATTAATTGTAAAAGGATATTTATCTAGTCTCTCAAGGCAGCAATAAACTGCTGTTATTATTAGCATGTAATCTACAAAACAAAGATCGCATAACAAAAAAATTATTCAGGAATAAAACCAGAACCAAGCGAGAAGCTTTTGCTCTAGAATTAATGCTTGTTAAATCTTCTCTCATTTATCCTTCTTATTCTATTAGAGAACAAGAACTAAAATAAAAAAGGAGCCTTTAAAAGGCTCCTTTTCGTTTTATGATTTAATGTACAATTAGCAATCGTTTTGTGACTACAAATTGATCTGTTCTAATGGATATAAAATAAACTCCCGCAGATAAGTTTCTAACATTAAAATTGAATCGATCATTCAAATCGATATTCTTAATAAGCTTCCCTCTGCTATCAAGCAGTAAAATTTGGGTCACCTTAACATCTGGGAAATCAATATTTACAAAATCGCTAGTCGGATTTGGATACATCTTGATTGCCTCAGCAAAAACATCCTTAATTCCGGTTGCTTTACTTACAGTGAAAGACTGAAAAGCTTCAGCTGCATTAAAGTTTTCGCTTCCGCTTTGATAAGCACGAACCTTAAATACGCCAATACTACTTGGCGTTAAGATCGCATCGTCAATCTGTCCTTCTCCTTCAACAATTTCAAAAGCGATATCAAATCCTTGATCAGAACTTGCAAACAGTTCTAAGTCTTCGTCTACCACAACAACACCTTCAATTGGATCAAATACCAACATCTGATCTGCCTTGTAAACCTCAAAAAACTGACTTATCGATTCGGCCATTTCATAATTTTCATTACCAGCCTGACTAACTTGAACTGTAACTGTTCCAGCTCCAAGGATACTCAATTCACTACCTGAGACACTTGCAGGGCCTGAAATCAACACGAAACTAACCTCTAAACCTGATGAAGCTGATGCGATTAATTCAAAATCGGAATCCCCATAAGTTTTATCTGCAATAGCAGTAAAATCAATCGCCTGAGTAGCTTTACTTACCGTGAAAGTTTGACTTACTGGCTCAGCTGCTTCATAATCTTCGTTTCCTGATTGAATCGCTCTTACGGTAATTGTTCCAACTCCTGTGATCGTCAATTCATTTCCTGCAATACTTGCTGGACCAGAAACAATCTCAAAGCTTACCTCTAATCCTGAAGAAGCTTCGGCTGTCAAAACAAAAGCAGCATCACTATAGGATCTATCTGCAATAGTTGCAAAGTTGATATCTTGAGCGGCTTTGCTCACCATGAAAGTTTGACTTACCAACTCTGCAGCTTCGTAAGTATCATTTCCCATTTGACTTGCTTGAACAGTGATTGTTCCAGCTCCTGTAATGGTCAACTGATTTCCTGATACACTAGCTGGTCCTGAAATGATTTCAAAACTAACCTCAAGTCCTGAAGAGGCACTTGCAGTTAATACAAAAGTAAGATCAGTAATTGCTTTATCAGAAATATCTGCAAAAGTGATTGTTTGAGAAATCTTATTAACCATGAAACTCTGTCTTACAGGTGTCGCTGCCAAATAATTCTCGTTACCATCCTGAAATGCTTCTACAACAATTTCTCCTGCTCCATTTATTTGCAGTGAACTACCAACTAGTGTAGCTGGACCACTTATTAATCTAAATTCAACCGCTAAAATTGTAGCTGCATCGGAACTAGCTGATAACTGTATACTCTCATTGGTAAATTCTCTATCAGCAATAGGATTGAAAGTAATTACTTGACTGGCTTTGCTAACCGTAAATTGCTGTGTTACGGAAGTAGCTGCCAAATAATTTTCATTTCCAGCTTGCGATGCCTTTACAACAATAACACCAGCCCCATTAATCTGAAGTGAATTTCCTGACAAGTTTGCCGGTCCGCTTATAACTTCATATGTAATTGGAAGACCTACGCTTGAATTCAATATTAAGCCTACACTTTCTGGTCGGTATTCACGATCGGCTATTTCTTCAAAGTTAATAATCTGTTCTGCCTTATTTATAACAAAGCTCTGACTAACTGATTCAGCAGCAAGGTAATTTTCATTTCCTTCTTGACTCGCAGTAACAACAACTGTTCCTACACCAGTAATACTCAGTTCTTTTCCAGATAAAGTAACTGGTCCAGATACGATGGTATAGTTAACTTCTAATCCGGATGATGCTGTTGCATTCAAATCAAAAGGCTCATTCCCATATGTTTTATCTGCTATATCATCAAAAGTGATTGTTTGAGAAGCTTTATTCACAACAAATGATTGATCAACTGGCTCTGCTGCTTCATAATCATCATCTCCCAACTGTATTGCTCTAACTGTAATTGTTCCAGCTCCAGTTATTGTCAATTGATTTCCTAATAAGCTTGCAGGTCCAGAGATTAATTCAAAACTCACCTCTAATTCTGATGAAGCGGTAGCTGATAATGCAAATGCAGAATCATCTAATGATTTATCAGCTATTTCAGCAAAAGTAATTGTTTGAGAAGCCTTACTTACAATAAAGCTTTGCTGTACTGGCGTTGCGGCCAAGTAATTTTCATTTCCATCCTGAAAAGCTTCTACAACAACCTCACCTGCTCCTACAATTTGTAGTGAATTACCAACTAATACTGCTGGTCCACTAATCATTCGAAATTTAACAACTAATGCAGTTGCTACATCTGAACTAGCCGACAACAGAACAATTCCAGTATTCAATTGTCTATCTGGAATATCAACAAAAGTGATTGTTTGAGAAGCTTTACTCACAGCAAATGTTTGTTCTACAGATGCTGCAGCTTCAAATTCGTCGTTCCCTATTTGAATGGCTTTTACCACAACGGTACCAACACCAGTGATACTTAGATCTTTTCCAGTAATAGTAGCTGGTCCTGAAACGATTTCAAAACTAACTTCTAATCCAGAAGTTGCAGTTGCAACCAACTCAAAAGCCTCATCACCGTATACTTTATCAGTTAAATCTGCAAAAGTGATGGTTTGAGAAGCTTTACTAACAACAAATGATTGCTCTACAGATACTGCAGCTTCAAATTCATCACTTCCTGTTTGAATGGCTTTTACCACAACGGTACCAACACCTGTGATACTTAGCTCTTTTCCAGTAATAGTAGCTGGTCCTGAAACGATTTCAAAACTAACTTCTAAACCAGAAGTGGCAGTTGCAATTAATTCAAAAGCCTCATCACCATATACTTTATCTGTTAAATCAGCAAAAGTGATAGTTTGAGAAGCTTTACTAACAGCAAATGTTTGCTCTACAGATACTGCAGCTTCAAATTCGTCGCTTCCTGTTTGAGTCGCTTTTACCACAACAGTACCAACACCTGTGATACTTAGCTCTTTTCCAGTAATAGTAGCTGGTCCTGAAACGATTTCAAAACTAACTTCTAATCCAGAAGTGGCAGTTGCAATTAATTCAAAAGCCTCATCGCCATATACTTTATCTGTTAAATCAGCAAAAGTAATGGTTTGAGAAGCTTTACTCACAGCAAATGTTTGCTCCACATATTCTGCTGCTTCGAAATGGTCATTTCCAATTTGCGTAGCTTTTACCACAACTGTTCCAACACCTGTAATACTAACTTCTTTTCCGGTAATGGTCGCTGGTCCTGAAACGATTTCAAAACTAACTTCTAAACCTGAAGTGGCAGTAGCTGTCAACTCAAAAGCCTCTTCCCCATATACTTTATCTGTTATATCAGCAAAAGTGATGGTTTGTGTTTCTTTTTCAGCAGCATTCCAAGCTGTAGTGGTTTTTTCTCCATAAATATACTCTACAAGCTCAGGGTAATCGATAAAAGGATTTCTATTCTTCTGATACTTGTAAACGACATTATTGTGTCTTACTTCGTAAGGATCTACCGGATCAATTTCACTCCATTCCTGGAACATTTCAACAGAACCAACTTGTGAAATATCTAGTCCATAACGTAAATTCAAATAGAAAATAACACGAGCAACATCACCTTTTGCCGACAATGGCGGCTCGTACTGACTTCCTGATGTTGAATTCGCAAATGGGAAATTATTTCGCTTGTTATTTTCATTTTTATCGGAACTTCTTAAATGGTGAGCATCCGATTGAGCCAAAGCCAAATCATCACCGGCATTTTCAATGATATCACCATTTGCATAAATTCCAGATCCCCAAGGTGCTCTCGCATTTTTAAAACCTCCGGTTGATTGTGGATAAACATGCTCGCGATTCCACTTTTCTTGAGAACCAGTCTGTCCTAAATGTTTTGCATCCGCATCGTATACCAATTCTTTGTAAATCATGTATACTTTTGTTGGATTGTTTGGATCACGATCCGCTTCATCCATAATATCGTATACATCTAAAGGTGTTTTACCTGTAACGAACCTACGACTCTCTGCAGGAACATCTCCACGACCATCTTCTTCGTATGGATACGACACATAACCAAGGTTAATGATTTCAGCCAACTTACTTTTTAAAACATCCGCTTTTGTACCTTCAGCTTCCTGGTAATAATTTACTGGAATACCTGTACTCTGATAATGTTCTCCTTCACTTACCGTAACTACATATTCAAATGGTAGTAAAGTGTGATCATTTGTTGTTACCTCTAATTTAGCTGGCTCGGCAGTTGTATTAACGATAGGCTCGTTATCATCTTCGGCAACCAAATAAACATCATAAGCAGTGTTTTGTATTAAGCCAGAAACTTCATGTAAAATTTCTTCTGTTCCAATTGCAAAAGATCCTGAAACAAGAGATCCTGTACCAGCTTTTACCGCTTCAACAGTTGGTACTTCTGCTCCATCATCTAAAACTGCAAAGTAAACTTTACCCATTTCGTTTAGCTTCACATTCATCACAAAAGAGGAAGACGTAAAACTATCTACTGTTGGATATCCAACTACAAACTCTGGAGCCAAAAGATCTGGTTTTCCGTAAGCTGTAACAGAAACGCTTACGATTTTTGCACCTTCCGTTTGATGTGTAATTGTAGCAGTAAGCTTATCCGTATAAGCTACTGAAGGATTAAAGCGAACGCTAACTTCCTTACTTGCAGCTTCCTCCTTAGGAATAATCACACTTGATGACCAAGTACTACCATCTAATGAAAGTTCAAATGATTGATCTACTGAAACAGTCAAATCTTCCAATAAATCAACACCTTTTACTAGGTATGATTTTGCATCGGAAGGAGCTTCTGAATTGTCAACATCTACATAATTAAAAGTCAAATCATCTGCATTCTCAACAAGTATTTCTGATGAATAAGAGTGCAATTTCAAACGTAACATGATCGGATGATGATCCGAAACAGTAGTGTTTGTCTGACTTGTATTGTTTGTTAAAATCTGATACTCATCGTACAATTCATTCGAAATTGTAATGTGATCGATATTTGTAGTCGAAGTTAAAACATGATCGAAATAATCACTTGTTTCAAACCACGAAGAATAAGGTGACGATTGACCACTTGACATACTTCCATCCAGGTAATCATTATAATCTCCTAAAATCACCAAATTATCATCTGAGTAATCCGTGTTCAATGCATTAAAAAGAAATTTAGCATCTGCTAGTTTTCTTGCATGACTATCGTAACAGCACTTGGCGTGGATATTAACAAAACTAAGAATTTCACTAGCTCCATCGATATTCACTTCAACCTCGAAAAAGTATGGTAAACGACCCGATGCCCAAAATTTAGAAGCATCTCCTGTATATCCATCAATGGATGTAGTTGATCCTCCTTCGTACAAATCTGAGAACATTGAAAAGTTATTCAACTTGCTAACCGTACTTGTATTGTATATGTAACAAACACGCTGAGCAGGATATTCTGTACTTGGATCGCTATCGTCATGAGAATATCTTGGTCCCATAGCTCCGGTGTACAATTCACTGCCAGCCAATTCATTTAACTTATCAATCAATGGCTGTAAGAAATCTCCATTCAAATCATCAGAAACTAATTCTTGCAGTGCGTACACATCTGCATTCAATTCGATAATTCGAGCAGAAACAGCATCTAATTGCTCTGTAAAACTAGAAGCACTCTTCGATTTTTGAGGAGCTCCAAACCATTCCACATTCCACGATACAATATCTAAAGTTTTATCTTTTCCTAAAGTATTGGCATCTGCAATTTCTGAAGATTGCTCAGAAGATATATTAAGAATAAGTGTTTCTGCACCTTTAGCTTTATTCGTAATACTTCCTGTAGTACCATTTATAGCTGCCGTTTTTGGTGCAAATCTTACATTGATCTGCTTTGGTGAAGTCTCCGTCTTTGCAATTGCTAAAGTAGCTGTCCATGTAATTCCATCTAATGAAAGCTCATAATCATCACTTGCTTTAACACTAATGTCACCCTCTAATTTATCGAAGCTTAATTCGTAAGATTGGCTTGCACTAGTAGCACCCACTTCTGTATATGGAAATAATAAATCCCCAGTCAAGTTACTTGCTAATGTTCCTGTTAGTGGAATTTTATTTCCTTCAACAACAACATCATCAACTTGATAAGTGGTTGTTAAAACACTTCCATCACCTGAATATTTAAAAGCTACAAAAGCAGTTCCTTCGAACGCAGAAAGATCGATTGCTCCAGACAAGACAAAATCCGATCCGTAAGCAGAATTATTTCGCTCATCAATTGTTGCAGGTAAGCTTTGCCAAGTGGCAGTTGTAACATCCGAACCATCAAAATCTGTCGAGATTAAAACCTCTAGTGTTGTTCCTTTGTAATAGCCATTCTTGGTTTTGAAATTCAGCTTTTCATTGTCGTAAGCATCTAAATCCAATTCTGGTGTAATCAACCAACTTGTTATATCTCCAGTTGCCTGATAAGCCGACATTTGCATGTAAGTATTACCCGAATATTCTGTAGTTGCCCAAGCTCTATCTCCAACTTCCGATTTTAAAATCCAATTTTCATGTGTATTCGATTCAAAATCTTCATTTAAGAAAGCTAATGGTATTAAGGCAGGATCACCTTCTGTTCCTGCTACGGATATTGTTTTAGATTCTTCACCGCTGGTAATTTGAATTGTTCCTGTTACCGCTGTATTGATAGCAGATTCCGGAACAAATTTTACAGAAATAGTAGTTTCAGCAACCGAACCAGAACTAAGTGGCAATGTTACAGATGAAGCATAGCTTATCGCATCGGTTGACAACAAAAAGTGTTGAGGTGCATTAATTGCAATATCCTCTACCAATTCATTTGCCGAAACTGTGAAACTTTGAACTGAAGATTCCTCTCCAAACTTCACCATTCCAAAATCAGCCAAAGCACCAGATAATTGAATTTTTGATGGCTCTGTTCCGATACCACCATTCCAGGTATCAGCCTTAGCTTCCCCAAAAATATACTGTACTAATTCTGGATGATCAATAAAAGGATTTCTATTGTTCTGATATCCGTAAATTACGTTATTCCTTCTTACTTCATATGGATCTACTGGATCCTCTTCGTGCCATTGCAATAAATGTGAAAGTTTACCATGACGAGGAGCAGATTCTGTTTCCTTGCAAAGATCATCAACAGTCATTTCCCAACGAGTTGCCATATAAAAAATCATACGAGCAACATCTCCTCTTGCTGATTTTGGAGGTGTATATCCTGGAGAATCATTACCAAAATCACGGCTCCCACGAGCACTATTTTCCTGTGCATCGGTAGCTCGTAAATGATGACCATCTGTTCCTGGACCATTTGAAGTTCCAAAATCGCCATGAGATTTCGCCCAGGTATGTTCTCTATTCCATCCTGTAGAACCTGAAACGTGAGCCGTTTTAGCAATGCCTTCTTCAATATACATCTGCCAAACTTGTGAGGCATCTTTAGGATTCTGATCTCCATCTTCGCACATATCCCAAACATCTGAAGAAGAACTTGAATAAGGTAATTGTACAGCTCCAGTCTCAATGATCGTATGAATATGAGAACGCAAGTCTGTTCCAATATACCCTACAGCATCACTATAATAATCTTCTGGTATTTTTACACTTGTCATGTGATGACTAGGACTTACTGTCGCCACATATTCCTTAGGAGTCAAGTTCACGACAATACTTCCATCGCCACTTGTTGTTGGATCAAGATAGACGTAATTGGCCAAAATTCCACCAACAGTTCCATCATTATCTACAATACTAATTGTACCACTTACGGTCGTTCCCAATTGAATTCCTGCCGATGGATTACTTATTGAAACATTTAATGTCTCTGTTCCTTCATTCTCTGAATCGTCAACAATTGTAAGACTTGCAGTTGCAGTCGTTTCGCCAGCAATAAATGTTACTTGCGTAGCTGATAAGGTATAATCGCCAGCAGTAATTCCTGTTCCTGAAATACTAACATCAACCGTTTGATTTTCACTTAGGCTTTCACTTAAAGTAGATGTAAGTGTAATTACAGTTTGATCTGCTTCCGACCCTGAGTTTGAAGACAAAGCAAATTCTACACTTGGTAAAGCTGGTTCTGATGACAATTCTTCAACTATTGTATTCCCTTCGAAAGATGGATGTGAAAAATACAATCCTCTATATCCGTCAAATTTGATTTGTTTGCCCAAATTTTCAGGATGATCCATTAAATTCCATGCTGCTTTTTCAGAAGAGGCTAATTTTAAATTCAAACAATTATCATGATTTGTTTCATCCTTAGAATCAGCAACTGACACATAATTCCCATTACCAAAAGGAGCTTCAAAATCAGTTCCTACACTAACAATGTATCCATAAGCATAATAGCTTGTTTTAGTCGTATTTTCAGTATCCGGCAAGACTATTGCTTCTGCAATAGTAAATGGTTTAGCCTCTGATCCATCATTTACAGCAATATCATTATCTATAATGCTAATATCACCTGTTATCGTTGAACCTAATTGAATTCCTGCAGAAGGGTTCGATAAAGCAAGCGTTAATGTTTCTTCTTCTTCCTCATCAGAATCATCAATAATAGTTAATGTTGCTGTGGCAGATGATTCTCCAGCTAAAATTGTTAACTGGTTTTCTGATAAAGTATAATCACCAGCTGTAATTCCTGTTCCGGTAACATTTAAATCTACAGTTTGATTTTCGCTTACTGTTTCTGATGTAGTTGCTGTTATAGTAATTACGGTTTGATCTTCTTCCGATCCTGCGTTCGCAGATAAAGCCAACTCAACAGTTGGAATTGCCGGCGTACCTGATAATTCTGTAATTACAGAATTTCCTTCGAAAGAAGCATGGCTACTATAATTATCTCTAAAACCGTTGAATTTGATTTGTTTTCCTAAATTTTCAGGATGATCCTTCAAATTCCATATATCGCGGTTAACTCCCGATTCTAGCTTTAAATTTAAACAATTATCAAAATTTGTTTCCTCTTTTGAATCAGCTACAGAAACATAGTAAGCATTTGTAAAAGGAGCTTCAAAATCATTTCCTACACTTACGATATAACCATAAGCATAATATTCAGTTGAAGATTCTGCTAGGGATAATGCTTCCGCGATGGTAAAAGGACTTGCTTCCGAACCATCGTTACTTAGAT
This sequence comes from Labilibaculum sp. DW002, assembly GCF_029029525.1. Lineage (NCBI taxonomy): Bacteria > Pseudomonadati > Bacteroidota > Bacteroidia > Marinilabiliales > Marinifilaceae > Paralabilibaculum > Paralabilibaculum antarcticum. The sequence goes on from NZ_JAKJSC010000001.1 coordinate 1,418,411, forward strand.
TATCATTATCAGCAATACTAATAACTCCACTAACAGTAGTTCCCAATTCAATTCCTGCTGATGGATTTACAATTGAAACTGTTAAGTTTTCTGCCCCTTCACTTTCTGCATCATCAAGAATAGTTAAAGTTGCTGTTGCAGACGTCTCTCCTGCTAGAAATGTTAGCTGTGTAGCAGATAAAGTATAATCATCAGCAGTAATTCCTGTTCCGCTAATGCTAAAATCAACTGTTTGATTCTCACTTATTTCTTTACTTACAGTTGCTATTAAAGTGATAACAGATTGATCTGCTTCCGATCCAGAATTGGCTGATAAAGCCAATTCAACTATTGTTTCATCGCTACTGCTTGTATTCGATTTTCCAGGAGTTGGAATTCCTGCAGTAAAAGCTGTTGTATTTCTAGCTCCTCCTTCTCCATCAGTTGATCGATAAATTGAGTGAATGTCCTTATCGTTCGATCCATCCTCATTAATTTGTTCTCCTGCAGTTAATGCTGCTAACAATCCAGCATCATCATTATCATTAGTATCATAAACAACAATATCTACCAAATTTTCTGTAGTTACAGCTGTTCCGTTCGGGATACTTGCTGCCGAAGTTTTGTACAAAGCAACTGCATCAGCGCCATTTTGTAGAAAATTACTTGGCTTAACCATATTAACATTGGCAACATCAGTATTTCCGACTACAAAAAATCCTTCTGCATTGGTTGTCATACCATCCAAATCATAGGTAGCATAAGATTCGTCGTTACTTCCATTAAATAGAACCAATACATATCCTGTTAGGGAAGTATTTCCAGCTCCTCCGTCGAATAATTCTACAAATTCTTTTGTATCAGTGCTTACCTGATCACAATCCATCTCATTAATTAAGATGCTTGAAACGACAGGTACCTCTACTTTAACCGTCACCTCATAATTCTGAGTTGATCCATCTTCGGCAGTTACTGTATAGCTTACTGGATTTGTAAAATCTTGAGCAGTGGAACTTGCTGGCAATACAGATGCCTTATCTGAAATTGTAATTTCTGGACTAAGAGCTGTTACCACAGTAGACTCAGGTAAGGTGATCCCAATTGTATGTGCTATTTCGTCGATAGAACCTGCTTTACCATTAATCGAAAAAGCAGTTATCGCCTTTGCCGAACTTAAAACAGTACCAGAACCATAAGCAGTCCACGCTATATCATCAATGCTAACTTGTTTTCCCCCATCTGAAACATTCTTAATCTCAAGACTAAAAACGCCATCAACATTAATGTCATTAACTATAAAATCTTGTACACCCGTTATCTCTGCTGATTGACCAACAGAAACTCCATTAATAAACAACTCTACTTTACGAATGTTAGTCGAAGTAAATACTTTATTGACTTTACAGCTAAAGCTTTTTATTCCGTTGGCAATATTTTCAGTTTTTACTGAACTATCTGTTTTTCCAAAACAGATGGCTTTACCATTAATTTGTTGATCTCCTCTGGAATTTATAAAACTCCAAGTTTGAGAATTGTTTCCTTCAAAATTTCCGTTTTGATACGAACTTCCCGAAATGGGTAAGTTTGAGAAATCTTCTAATCCTTGTCCTAAACTGACTTGGATAGACATAAAAAAAGTAAGTAATGTCAGCAGACACCACCTCTTACATGTGTAAAATGTAAACATAGGCTTAGTAGTGAATAAGATAATAAATGGTGTGAAAATAAATTTCCCACGAAGTGTGTATAAAATGGTTATTAGAAGCCCTAAATTATACAAAAAACCAATTCACAAGATTCGATAATATTAAGTCTATGTAAAGTTTTGATTAACACTTAAAATCTGTTTACAAACTACTAATCATGATACTTAACCAACGCTATTTACACTCAGTAAAAATACTATATTACTTAAGTTAAAAGAACAATATATTATTTGAGAATTATCCACTAGAATTAATTGGACGAATGGTAAGTGTAACAAATCAATTAAATTGACTTTTTTTTATTTTTAAGCAAACCTTTTTTTTGTCTTATTGGTATTTCATAATTGTACTAAACGTTCAATACTAAAAGTTTTCGTCTATCACTTTATTATTTTGCTCATTATCTTATCATATCTCGTGTCCATACAAACACTAATATCTGTTGTTATAAACCTCCCGTTGTAAAAGAGACTAAAAATAGTTGCCGGACTTGGGGCAGATTGAGCTTTTTCCATGGTTTCCAGTTTAATTATTTTTAGTGGAAGCTTTCTGTTCTTAGCCGTTTCAACCAAAGAGTTTTTTGCATGAAATTCTGCAAATGGGCAACGGTTAGAATAATAAACTACAATTCCATTTTTTTCAGAACATTCTCCACTTTTCACCGATTCATTAAATTTTGGCAATTCCGCTTTGGGCTTTATTTTTTTGACTAAAAGACTAAACCCACTTGAAATTCTTTCAACTTCCTCAAAGCCTTGTTTTACAAGCCATTTCGTATCGCTCATAAAATGAAACTTCTTAGTTCCTACAACTGTTATTAAACCTTCTTTTCCTTGACTTCTAGCATCTTCAGTCGCTATTCTCAGAAGTTCTTTTCCGTACCCATTCTTTTTGTATTTACCAGACACCCAAAAACAATTAATATTTAGGTAATTGGGTGCTGTAATCGGAATCCAAGCATTTTCAGCAGGACCATACTCTATAAATACCTTTGCTCTTTCATTAAGGCGTTTAAATACATAGCCATTATTGAATTCCTCAGCCAACCAATCTTTTTTCGCTTGATAACTATCAGAACATTTCTTATCAGATATTGCACAGCAAATATGTTCTTCCGATATATTTTTCGTGTTTAAATCAATTAACTGTTCCATTGGGCTAATAAATGTTTATACTTGGTAAATTTCAGTGATTTTTCATTTCCTAATCAACACCTTTCACCTTCATTTTTAGAGTATATACAGAAGTACGTGCTGTAATAAATAGAATGTTTCTTTCCTTTCCTCCAAAACATAGATTGCTTGGTTTTTCGGGAGTTTCAATTTCTTTTATAAGCTTCCCCTCAGGATTGTATACCCAAATCTTACCAGAAGTTAAATACACATTTCCCCTGTGATCAATCGTCATTCCATCGCTACCATGAGGAGCAAAAAAAGTTTTATCACTTAAATTACCATCTGCTTCAATCTTATATTTCCATATTTTATTGTCTTTAATATCGGCAACGTAAAGTACTTTTCCGTCCGGAGTTCCAATAATTCCGTTGGGTTTTTTAAAGTCATTAATAACTCTAGTTAATTTTGCGTTTGAATTTAAATAATAGACTCCAGGCGTATCTTGGATCTCCTTGTGATTTTCATCCCACCATTTTCGATGATAATACGGATCTGTAAAGTAAATACCTCCACTTGGATTAATCCATAAATCATTGGGGGCATTTAGATGCTTACCTTCAAAATTTTCAATAATTACATGAGATTTTTTGTCTTCATCAAAATAGACAAGTTGGTTGTTTTCATCGGCACATGCAACCAATTGTTCTTTTGCATTAAAGTACATTCCGTTTGATCTTTTAGTGCCTTCTAAATAAAGAGAAATATCTTTTTTCTGATCCCAAATATGAATTTTATCGTTGGGCTGATCTGTAAAATAAACTTGCCCCTTTGAATTTACAGCTGGGCCTTCAGTAAATTTAAAACCGGTACCAGCCAATTCTACTTTTTCATTTTTGGCGATTATTTTGTCTTGCTTATTCGATTTTGAAAATGAGAATAACAGAATGCAAGGCAATACGATTATTATTTTGTGAATCGATTTCATAACTGAATTTATAAATATTCAAAAATAAGAATTCATTTTTACTAATTGGATAACACTTTCTGGAAGATAATTTATTATTAGATAAAACTAGGCTTTAAACGACTCATCAGCACCCATGAAATTTAGTTTTTATTACCGCACGTTTTATTCAATTATATTAATCTTCCATTCATTATTTTCCTTCAAAAGAAAAATAGATGTACTGCTATTCCAATAGTAAAAAGTACTGTCTTTGGGATAATAATTATAAAACTGAAGTTTAACTTCACCCTTTTCTGATTCAGTTATAACCTCTTTGACATTTACCCCATCAATTAACTCCATACTTCCAATCCAACGGTAAGAATTAAAGAAATCGCATTGTGCCGTTTCATAATCATCTAGTTCGTCAAAGACAGAATCAAACATAGTATATTTAACTTCTAATAAATTTTCAATACATGATTCATAAGCTTTCTTTTCTTGTTCTATAAGTTCTTTTGAAAAAGACAATTTCTTCAGGTTATTCATATACAAAGAATAGTCAAGTGTTGTATTTCCATTTTCATCTTCAACGAATTGTGGCGAATATTCAGGATAGGCTTCTTCCTTGATTACTTCAACGTACCATTCAAAGAAGTTTTCAATTATCGATACGATTTTAGTTGAATCTGAAGTTTGAGCATTTATATTTCCAGAAAAAAGAAAGCTCAAAAGGAACAAGATTATAATATTTTTTTTCATTCTATATTAGTTTGGCTAATGTGCGGTAATATTATTAATAAACACAATGCCGTTTAATTGTATGTGAATCTACAAAACAATAATTAGTCAACAAAAGTTTTGATAAGGAAGGAAGACAAAAATGCATTGCAAATAGTATTACAGGTAAACGTAGATATTAGAATTTTCAGAGAAAATCACGTAAAAAAAATGGAGCTTCTTAAGAATCGCTCCATTGCCTATTAATATTCTAATACGATAAACTATTCGTGTTTTTATTATCTATTTTTTTCAATCCAAGATTCTATAAAATCATTGTCAGATTGTGGAAGTTCAAAAAATTGCACCGCAGTTTCGATGGTGCTCGCAACTTTAACATTAATAGGAAGATTTCTTTTTTTCATATCAAATCCCAAACCAATAATAACTTGGTATGGTGAGGTTGTTAAAACGAATGATTTTCGCTCACCCATATATTTACGATCCTTAAACAAAAAGTCTACATATTTATCAATTTCATTAAATCTAAAAAGAAATTTTGAATCTCTAATATCATGTAATACATTGAAATCTGCACTGTAGTTTTCATCGCAAGCAATATTATTTTTCGCTTCAATTAGTTCTTCAATTGAGAACTCACCACAATAACATTCAACAATCAGAGATTTATCTGGGAAAATCGCATATGCTGTTTTATTTTTCATAATCAGATTTAGAGGATATTTAAAATAGTTTTTACAAGAAACCATCCTAGGTCTTCATATTTCATTACGATTTGCAGTAATGGAAATTTCAAAAAAACATTTACGAACTTGAACAAACAAGGTTTTAGTAAAATCAACTTTTTTCATTCTGAGTTTCATTATGCAGGCCGTATAATCAACGAATTATGCTTACTTCAAGTAAGAAAAAAAACGGCATCCAATTTAATCGGAATAGAAATTTAATATCATCGGGCATTTTACTTCTTTGCTTCTGTTATCTTTGCGCATTAAAGCATCTCATACATGAAAATAAAGACACAAGGGAAAAGATTTCAGGGACAAGCATGGTTCGAATTCTGGATTAGCACTTTTTGGCGCTATCCAAATCGATTATTTGCACTTAAAGCAACTATCTCCATGGGACTTTTGTTAATCCCCTTCCTGATTTTTGACGCTTCTTTTATTGGCGTCACTTTGGCTTTGGGTGCCTTAGCTGGTGCGCTTTCCGAAACAGATGATCATCCAAAAGGACGTATAAAAGCACTAATTCTTACCATTATTAGCTTTGCTATTTCGAGTGTTTCAGTGGAACTCTTAAGGCCTTTCCCTATTCTATTTGGCATTGGTTTGGTTGGATCAACCATCACCTTTATTATTTTAGGTGGATTGGGAGAACGCTATAGAGGCGTAACCTTTGGCGCTTTACTTGTTGCCATTTATACCATGCTTGGCGCAGATCTATCACCCAATTGGTACTGGCAACCGCTATTGCTTCCTGCTGGTGCATTATGTTATGGTATTATTTCGCTTCTTCTTTTAACTTTTCATCCTTCAAGGTTATTGGAAGAACAATTATCTCAAGGCTTCGAAGATCTTTCTGTCTACATGAAAGAAAAATCACGCCTTTTTCCTAGCGATGCTAAAGTTCAAGATAAACTCAGAAATCGCTTGGCAACCTTAAATAGTAAATTGGTCAATTCGCTTGGAGGATGTAAAAATGTATTAAACAGTTACGAAGATGCAATGAAAAATCATGAAGCATTGCGTCCCTATTTACATAAATTCCTTTTGTTGCAGAGTCTTCACGAAAGAGCTGCTTCGAGCCACGATCGTTACGATTTATTGAGTGATAATCCTGAAAACCACGAAATTTTAGAAGGCTTAGGTCAATTGCTGCTTCAGCTTTCCATAGCTTGTCACGAAGTTTCGAAAAGTCTGATCATGGGAACGGTTTATCACCACCCAATATCTTTAAAATGGACCGTATCGGCGCTAAAAGCAAAGGTGAAAAAGCAAAATGCAAGTGGAAAATACAGCAGCCTTTCTCTTCTACTGCAAAATCTTACACAATCGCATCTTTCACTTCAGAATATGAACTTTAATGTCGATTCTGGAATTCTACCAAGAGTAGATCGTGATTCTCGCTCCTTATGGCAACGTTTTAAAGAACAATTAAACTGGAATCATCCTCGTTTGCGTTATGCAATTCGATTGAGCTCCTGCTTTTTATTGGGTTATATCCTAATCAATCAATTCAATATTGAAAAAGGAGAATGGATCTTACTAACCAGTTTATTTGTTTGCCAACCAAGCTATAGCGAAACCAGAAGAAGACTGTTCCAAAGAATTTTGGGAACTTTATCGGGTGTGGTAATTGGAGTGGCAATTGTTCAATTATTACCAACAAAAGCCGGACAAATTGCCTTACTTCTTGGTGCTGCTTACGCTTTCTTTGCTTGGCTCCGAAAGAACTATTCCATTTCTGTGATTTTTGTTACCATTTTCGTGATTGCTGCGTTCAATTTACTTGCTGGTAAAGGCGTAGCAGTTATGGGACCTCGAATTTTAGATACATTAATTGGTGCAATTTTAGCAATTGGAGTGGTACGTATTCTTTGGCCAGATTGGCAATACAAGAAACTCCCTCAACTACTTGCCAACGCCTTGCAACAAAACAGCAATTATTTTAAATCAATATTGGCAGAATACAAAGAGGCTAAAGAAGATGATCTGGATTATCGTATTTCCAGATATCGGGCACACCAGGCAGATAGTGCATTAGCATTAGCTTGGCAAGGCATGAAGTTAGAGCCTAAGCAACAACAGAAATTTCAAAAGCACGCCTTTACACTTACCTACCTAAATCATGCTTTGTTGTCTTACTTATCTGCATTGGGAGCTCATCGCGACACAAAAAACTATGTAGATGAAAAACAATGGCAAATGTACAGTAATATCGAAGCTGAGTTAGCAAATGCGATTAATGCAATCGAAAATCAAACCGTTTGTTCTTCTTCCGCTGGAATTAAAACATTTATAGAAGAATTAGGACATCAGCTTAGTGAAATGGAGAAAGGAAACGAACGCCTAAAATTAGTATTGCTATACAATATTGCAGAAGTTAGCGAACAGCTTCTTGAAGAGGCTTGTTTGCTAAGTGAGGAGTGAAAAATAGATCTTATATTATTCTAGAAAATTAAATACTATCGAAGAATCAATTTTTGTTTAAGCCACATGGCTCTTCCTTTTTGATTCATTCATAAATCTAACGGGTATTCATGATCTCACTCCGTTCGGTACATTGATGAAAAAGGAAGCAAAAAATCTAGGGCGCGCTTCCTCAATCAGCCATAAGAATAAAGCAAAAAAAGGATATCCCATTACAGGATATCCTTTTTTCAAATATAATTTAAAAGCTTAATACAATCGTTTAAGCTAATTCTTTTTGCTCGTCTAATTTCTTGGTAATACGACCGTAAATAATCAAGGCGATTGCTGATGTTGCAGCGATAGCCACAAAATAATACCAAATGTAATGAGCATTTGCCGATGCCACTTCCCACTCTGCATGATTCGTAAATAGTTTTGGATCTGGACAGTATTTCTGTAATAAGAATCCAGACAATCCGAAACCTAAAATTGATGAAATAAAGGAATGCAAATGGCTAAATCCTAAATACAAACCTTCTTCACCTTTAGGTGCTTGTAATGAAAAGTACTCTAAGAATCGAGGTGAGATAAAAGATTCAGCAAAACCCTGGAATACAATACCAATAATCATCATAAAAGCAACTGGATGCAAACTAAACAAGCCAAGATCGATGGACTCTACAGCCAATAAATTTCCTGCAGCCATACACAAAGCTGAAACTGGCATTATAAACATCCCAACTGTCATTGAAAACAAAGCTGTTTTCTTTCTCATCAACTGTGTAATCAATCCTACAAAAAGGAATACAATTAATGGGTTTACATTGGCATACCAAGATGGTGATGCTCCCTCTCCTGCCATACGCAATACATACTTAGGCATGGTGGCATACAATTGATGCTGTACCATCCAAAATCCAGTAACGATAAGGATTAAAGCCACCAATCGACCGTTGGCCAATACTTTTAGCAAAGCATCCCAAATTTCCGACATGCTCTTGCCTTCCCCATCACGTTTTGTTGACTTGAAAAAGAAGTAAACAGCGATTAAGCCTAATAATGTTGCACCTGCAGAAAAGTAATTTAAGGTAACCAATCCTTCATTTCCCATCGCTTCACGCAATGGTTTTACGATTGTTTTTCCAGAGAATGAACCAATGTTTACCATGGTATAAAAAATGGAAAATCCTCGAGCACGATTGGCAATTGTCGTTTCTTTTGCAACCGTTCCTGTTATTACCGATTTTATAAAAGAACCACCAATCATGATCACTATAATGATCGGAATTATGAACCATTTATGCGAACTCGATTCTAAGCCTGTAAAAACCGTTATTTCGGTATATTCTACCAAGCCTGCCGACTCCAACATGGTTGGAAAAACAGCCAAGCCAGCGTATCCTATACTCAAAAGGGAAAATGCGAGCAGTAATGCATTTTTAAAGCCCATTTTATCGGCCAAAGCACCACTAAAGGTTGGCAATAAATACAATCCTCCCGAAAACAAACCTGAAATAATAGCTGCTTCTACATCGGTAAATCCTAAAATACGGGATAGGTATATCGTAATTACAATAAATACTCCATAATAAGCAGCTCTTTCCAACAACTCAACCGAGTTGGCTACCCAAAAGGCTCTGGAAAAGCGCTCTTTAATTGTTTTCTCTTTCTCTACACTCATTCTTTCTGGTTTTATTTTAAGGTATATTGTCCAAATTCTTAGCCCGTAAAAATAGATTTCCTTTATGGATTAAACAAGTAGGGGAATCCCGACTTTGAATTTTAACAATTACTGAGCCAAGGAATCAGAATCTAAAATAAATCATTCAAAAAATAAGGAGCAATCACTAATGCAATTACTCCTCTGTCTAATAAATTAAACTTCTTTATCTTGTATCGTATTTTTGAGTTTTTTCATTTTAGCTTTTCCTCCAATAAAATTCCACTAAAAGAAAGCTTCCTATTCTGATTCCATCAGCAATAAATATTATATGTCTTGCAGTTAAATATTATTCCCAATCGAGAATTACTTTTCCACAGTTTCCTTCTTCCATAATGTCGAAACCTTTCTGGAAATCTGCGGCATCAAAGCGATGTGAGATCATTGGAGAAAGATCCAAGCCACTCATCAACATTTGTTCCATTTGGTACCATGTTTCATACATTTCTCGACCGTAAATACCTTTCAACTGAAGACTCTTGAAAATGATATCACTCCAGTTTACCTGAGTTTGAGATGGTAGAATTCCTAATAATGAAATCTTACCTGAGTTATACATATGCGAAACCATATCGTTGAATGCAGCTGGCGCACCAGAACACTCAAGTCCTATATCGAAACCTATTACACCTAACTCCTTCATTACATCATCAAGGCTTTCTTCCATTGGGTTAACAACGCGAGTTGCACCCATTTTCTTAGCCAGTTCAATTCGGTAAGGATTGGTTTCTGTTGCCACTACATAACGAGCTCCAGCAAATTTTGCAATTGCTACAGCCATAGAACCAATTAATCCAGCTCCTGTAACAAGTACATCTTCACCAATAACTGAAAAAGAAAGAGCTGTATGTGTCGCATTTCCAAATGGATCCATAATTGCTAACAATTCGTCATCAATTTGATTACTCATTTTCATCAAATTTGATGCTGGAATAGCTGCATATTCGGCAAAAATACCATCAATATTTACACCAATACCTACTGTATTTTCACATACATGCTTACGACCTCTACGGCAATTTCTACAATGTCCACAAGCAATATGTCCTTCGCCTGTTACACGATCGCCAACCTTAAAACCTGTAACACCAGCTCCAATTTCAGCAACCTCACCAACATATTCATGACCAATAATCATGCCCTGTTTGATTGTGTTTTGAGCCCACTCATCCCATTTATAAATGTGAAGGTCAGTTCCGCAAATAGCTGTTTTCTTAATTTTTACAAGTACATCGTTAATGCCAATCTTAGGAACATCAACTTCTTCCATCCATAAGCCTTTTTCAGCTTTGGATTTCACTAGAGCTTTCATTTTAGCCATTGTTTCTTCGTGTATAGTTGTTTGTTTAATACTTTTTATCATGATCTACGCCATAAGGCTAGTCTATTGCAAAGTAAAAAAACTTGCCTATAAAATCAACACATTGGTATGCGATTAAGTAAATTAAACTGAATGAGGATAGATCGCAACACGCGAACCGTAATATTTATTGGAAACTAGCTAAATCAGCAACAAATATTACTCTAAAAAGGCGATTTCTAAATAATTAAAACCGAAATCACCATTAGAATACATTTTTCCTGCTCTCAGAATGCGGTCTCTGGAAATATCACAAATTTTATGGAGGTTCATATTGTAGGCATCACTCCCTATCGGAACTTCCTCATTATTTTGAATGCAAATAAAAGTACGATTGGTTCCATCCCTTTCATTGAGCTTAAAAATGGCATGAGCACTTGATGCTGAACCTGCAAAAACGTCCAAAACAGTGTCCTTAGGACCTGATAATTGCTCAAATAACTTCACCAATAAATCTGTCGGTTTTGGATATTTAAAAGGCAATCCCTCTGGATACAATTCTTTTAATTCTCTTGTTCCTTTGGAGGTTGGAATATCAGAAATAATAGATGAAATTGGCTTGTTTGTATTTTTTAGTTCGGAAATGTATTTCTTCAACAAAAATCGTTTTCCTTTTTCTTTTGGAAAAACAATTTTCCCTGAATTTCCCCATTCTCGCACACGCTTTTCAGCAAAAGCCCAATATCTTCCTACTGGCGGAAGGTACTCCTCTCCGGTATAAGGATTAATGATTGGGAATTGTGAATTTGAATTGCCACTGGCTGCTGTTGGATTATCTGGCATCCACAAACCATTGGGATCATTATCAGGATTTTTATAGGCAGACAGATCTTTTTCTTCGCCCAGAAATTTTATCTTTTTTGCTTCCTTTGCATAAACTAAAATATACTCATGGTTATTGGTGTATAAATTAGCAGAATCATTAACCATTGTACGGTTAAGCCAAACAAAACAAGCCACAAAATTCTCTTCTCCAAAAATCTCATTGCAAAGCAATTGTATGTTTGCTTTTTCACTTTCATCAATTGATATTACTATACAACCATCGTCTGTCAACAAATTTTTAGACAGTAATAGTCTTGGGTAAATCATATTCAACCAATTCGTATGAATTTCACCACTTTCTAATTGATTTTGCAGTTTAGAATTTACACGTCCAATTTCAACTTTATCCAAATACTCCAGATACTGCTTCGAACGAATTTTGAATCGATCATTATAGGCAAAAGTCTTTCCTGTATTATAAGGTGGATCAATGTAAATTAATTTTATTTGCTCTTGATAATCTTCTTGTAAGATTTGCAAAGCATCCAAGTTATCACCTTCAATCAGTTGATTTTTACTTTTGTTCGGATGCAATGATTTTTCTTTATTCAAGACTAATCGACCAACATTCTTATTTTCCTTTTGAAATGCTGATACATCTTTACCAAGCCATGACAAACCATAATTCGCCTCATCAATTACAGTTTCTGAACCAAGGAAAGACTTCAATTTTAAAAGATCCAATTTCCCCTCTTCAAACACTTCAGGAAGTAGATTTTTCAATTCCCTAATTGTTTTTTGTTTCTGGTAAAAAGAGAGTAGTTTTTTTTCTTTGGTCATAAGTGCATTACGTATTTAAGCTTATAACACAAACCTACAAATTTTACTGCTTGAATAAAAACAATCAATTCTGATTCAAAAATAATGGTTTATGCAATTGATACTGATATAATATAGTGCATTCAAAGAAAAATGCAACTACCAAACTACCATCAAAGAATGCATTTTAGGAACCAAAATCTGCAAATAACTTGCAAATTGAAAGAACTAAATTTTTAGAGTGCTTACAATTCACCTTTTAAGCTTTCTGCTCATTGAGTTTTTGTTACCTTTGCGCCATGCAAGAAAAAAACGAGGAAATTCAGAAAATACTAAAGCGCTTATCAATTCAAAAATTGAATGAGATGCAATTAGAATGTGCTAAATCATATGAAAAGGATTGTGATTTACTACTTACATCTCCTACCGGATCTGGAAAGACCTTAGCTTTTCTATTGCCTATGCTTGAACAGCTAGACTCTGAGGTTAATGGCGTTCAAGTTTTAATCTTAACTCCTGCTCGAGAACTTTCTTTACAGATAGAGACTGTTTTTAAAAGTATGGGAACTAATTTCAAGGTAAATTGTTGTTATGGAGGGCATCCAATGTCTACGGAAAAAAACAATTTAAAAAATCCTCCTGCTGTTTTAGTAGGTACTCCAGGAAGAATTGGAGATCACATTCGTCGTAATAATTTTGATTGTAGTAACATCAAAACTTTAATTTTAGATGAATTTGATAAAGCCTTAGAATTAGGTTTTCAGAGAGAAATGAAGGAAGTTACTTTGTCACTACCTGAAAATATAAAGAAAGTGTTGACTTCTGCAACCAATCAAATAGAGATTCCTGAATTTGCAAAACTAAATTCCCCAATTTATTTAGACTTTAGCCCAAAGACCAAACCAATGGCTTTGGCTCAGAAAAAAGTTATTTCGGTTGAAAAAGATAAGCTTGCTGCTCTTTTTAATTTAGTGTGTCATCTCGATAGTCAGACTAGTTTAGTATTCTGTAATCATAGAGATGCCGTTGAACGAATTGGAAAACACTTTTTAAATGAAGGTATTCAATGTGATATTTTTCATGGAGGTTTGGAACAGGACGAGAGAGAAAAGGCCCTGTTGAAATTCAGAAATGGTAGCCACAACCTCTTAATCGTTACCGATTTGGCATCAAGAGGATTGGATATTCCTGAAATTAAAAACGTAATTCATTATCAACTGCCAAGAGTAGAAGAAGCTTTTGTTCATAGAAATGGAAGAACTGCTCGAATGAATGCAGAAGGAACTTCTTATTTGGTGCTTGCTGAAGAAGAAAACACACCTGATTTTATTCCTGAAGACATTGAGATTCTTGAGTTATCGGATGAATTACCTCTTCCTTCGCAACCAGCATGGGAAACTCTTTATGTAAGTCTTGGTAAAAAAGAAAAAGTTAATAAAATAGACATCGTTGGCTTCTTTTGTAGAGTCGGAAATCTTAAGAAAGACGAATTAGGAAAGATTGACGTTCTAGATCATTCTACTTTTGTTGCTGTAAAAAGAGGATTAGGCGAAAAATTGGCTCGCAGATTAAATAACGATCGAATTAAAAAGAAAAAAGCTAGAATTCAAATTTCGTACTAGCCATTAGCTAATCACGAAATATTTTATCTAAAAACCCCATAAACCTATTTTTAGAGCCAGATTCTGTTGAAGGATCTGGCTTTTTGGTTGAAATCATTCTGTACATATCAGTCCAATCAAGCAATCCTCCAATATTTCGATCATCGATATACAAATCGGCATAAATTTTTCGGCTAATTGTATCATCAAACTCTTCTTCAGGGAAATTGCTATTCACAGAGTAGAATTCTAATCCTCTGGTTTCGCAAAAATCAACCGCCTCAAAAAGCATATCTCCTGTTCTGTATGTCCACAAAATAAGTTGGTGCCCTTCCTGCTGCAAGGCAAGTAGACTCTCAATTGCAAAAGGAATTTCTGCACCTATTTCAGGATATTTGTGTTGCACAATCGTGCCATCAAAATCTACAGCAATTATCATATAGAGGAAGTTTGAGAAACAATATGTAATAAAAATATGGAATTATTTCGTTCTTTTTCAATGAATAGCAAACAAAAAAATGGCCTGAATAATAATTCAGGCCATTTCTTTATTTTAATTACTCGAGACTTTTTCCCAAAGTCGCTTCACGACTCCAGGCGATTCATCCTCGTAATAATATCCATTTCCATTCGCTCCAGCACCAAACTTACCGTAAGTACCATTCACCGCTACGTCGTTCAATACAAGTGATACATTTGATAAGGTTTTTTTAGCTGCTATCTGATTTACAAAATCAATTTGATCGCGATGACTAAAGCCTTGGCGAAAAACAAATAAATTAGCATCGACATACTTCCCAGTAATAATGCCATCTGTAACCATCGAAAGTGGAGCATTATCAATAAAAATATAATCGTATTTGCCCTTTACTTCCAATAAAAATCGCTCAAACCTACCATTTTCCAATAGCTCAGCAGGATTTGGTGGTACAGGCCCAGATGTTACACAAAAAAGATTACTTATTGGTGTTTTCTGAATAATCTCGCTCCTTGTACTGTGATTAATTAAATAAGTACTCAGACCAATCTTATTGTTTAAATCAAAAGCTAAATCAACTTTTGGTTTTCTTAAATCAGCTCCAATTAACAATACCTTTTTGTTGTTCATTGCCACGATAGTTGCCAAATTAACTGTTGTAAAGGATTTTCCTTCTTCGGGAACAGTCGAATGAATGCCAATAATTTTGGTTGGATTATCAGGCAATACATAATTTAAATTTGTCCGTAAAGTCCTAAATGATTCAGAAATAGCTGATCTTGGATGAGAAAATACCGGTACTGCTTCGTTGTAATTGTTATGTGCTAAACTACCCATTATTGGCAATTGAGTTTTTTTCATCAACTCCTCCTTGCTTTGAATATTATCATTAAAAAATTCTTTTAAAATGATAATCAAAAAAGGCAAACCAATTCCTAAAAACATACCAATAAGTAGATTGATAGCTGTTTTGGGTTTTATTTTTACAATAGTAGCCAATCGTGCTGGATCGATAATTTGAGAATCGGAAACATTAGAAGCTTTTGCAATTGCGGCTTCTGCTCTCTTTTTCAATAGGAAAGTATAAAGCTCATTGTTGAGATCGAAATTCCTTTTCATGCTCACCAACTTCTGCTCATTTTTAGGCATACGAGCCAATTGCCCTTTCACCTTTTCCATTCTTCCACTCAAGCTTTGAACTTCAATTCGGGAGTTAGCAACCATGCTTTGCAAATTCTCCTCTAAACTTTGTTGCATTAGCTGAATTTCCTTATTCAAAATTACCAGGCTTGGATTTTTAGCCTGAACACTGTATGACAACACCTCTCTTTTCCCATACAAATCGGTCAATTTCGAAACTAAAGCATCTAAGGAAGGATCTGTAATTCCTGATATGGATGGCGCAACAACTTGCTTCATCTGGTTCGCATCACCTAAATTTTGTGAGAGATTCTCATAGTAATCCAAAGTAATTTGAGCTTTGGATAACTGACTTTCTAATTCCCCCATTTTTGCAACCACAACACCTGCTTCCTGTCCCAAATCTACAATTCGATTTCTAGATCTGAAGTTGGTTACGCTTTGACCCGCCATTTGTAAAGAATCAACAATTCCGTCTAGTTGAGAATCAATAAAACGAACTGTTCTTTCTGATTTCTTATTTTTCTCAATCAATCCAAATTGAATGTATACCCAATTCAGTTCATTCAAATAATCAACTCCTCTTGAAGGCTCACTATTGTCAACTCTTAAATGAATTAATTCTGCTTTTTTCTCAGCAACACTTATGGTCATACTCTCCATGTACGCAAGTGTTAATTGATCTAAGTTATTAAATACGAAATAGTAATTCTCATTCAGATTCTTCTTCCTTTGTTTTTTCTTTACCAGAAAATGGAAATATTTATTCTTAAATGGTCTTTCAAAAAATGCAATTTTCTCGAACTTAAGATCTATTTCTTCACCCTTATATTCAGCTTTTCCATCCACACTTATTCGATAAGTATGATCATCAATTTGAACTATTGAGATTGGTAATTTCGTAAGATTTCTTCCTTCTAGTTGCACTAGTTCAAATGGTTCATTACGATACATTCCCTTACTCGAAAACAATTGCTTTTTGAACCAGGAATGATTCCAAGCCAAATTTTCCATTGCCTTACGATTTAGAGTATACGACTTAAGAATTTCCACATGATTCTGTATGTTGGCTTTATCTTGAATTTTATAACCATCAAACATACTTTTAGCACTCGTTTCTTCCGCATCAACATGAATCAAAAGTGAACTCCTCATCATGTAAACAGGATTAGAATACTTACTGATAAAATAGGCCAGTAAAATTCCTAACGCTCCACAAACTGCAAACACCTTCCATTGCGATAGCAGTCGGTAAAGAAATTCCTTCACATCAGGACCATCCTTTTTTTCAAAGTAGTCCATTACATCATCTACATATTTCATAGAGATCTATTTTTTGTTAGAATAATCACCAAGCAACATCGCTTAATTAGCTATTATTAAACTTGTTATCAATACTGCAGTAGATACAGTAGACAGCAAGAGGCTATAAATAGCCGAATTCATATTTGTGTTTTTTATTTTATGCGGCTCAACGTACACTACATCATTAGGCTGCAAAAAGAAAGCTTCTGATTTCAAAAAATTCTTCTTCGTTAAATCAAGACGGTATGTTTGACTTCTATCTTCTGTTGTACGCATCACCAAAACACGATTAATTTTTGCATAATCAGTAATGCCATTCGCCATACTTATTGCTTCCAAAACGGTTAAACTACTGTTGTAATTGTAATAGACGCCAGGAGTTGTTACCTCTCCCATTACACTTACTTTGTAATTTAATAATTTTACTCTTACACTCGCATCTTTTAGGTATTCGTTTGCTCTTTCTTGTACTTTAGACTGAGCCTCTGCTTGTGTCAATCCAGCAATTCCAACACTTCCCAAAATAGGAAGCGAAATGTTCCCTTTCGAATCGACCAAATAACCATTTAAATACTGATCCGATTGCTGACTATACAGCTGCTGAGATCCTTGCTGGCCTCCCGTGCTTTGAGCAGGGTTATACAATTGATTGACTTCAGGATTTAATGATTTAATACTTACAAATAAATTATCATTGGTTCGGATTCGATAATCAGGAATTTTCGTCCCATATTCCGGAGCCAATATTTCAGCCTCAACATCTTGTAGATAAACTAATTCCTTTTTCGATCGACAGGAAATGATGCTCATTACTATAATGAGTCCCATTAAGAGTAAATACTTTTTTTGCATGGTCTTGGTTTTTTTGGTTTATTATTTAATAATTATAGAGGGTTTAATACTATTGACCTTCACCAGTGAACACAACTTTAATGGTGCTGATAAATAATATTAAATCTAATTTTAATGACCAGGTATCGATGTAAAGCATATCCAACTTCATCCATTCCTCGAAAGGAATGTTGTTTCGACCGGATACTTGCCAAATACATGTGATTCCAGGTTTCATACTCAATCTTCGGCGTTGCCAACGTTGATATTGTTGTACTTCTGAAGGAATAGGTGGTCGAGGTCCAACAATCGACATTTCACCTTTTAAAACATTAAAAAATTGTGGCAATTCATCAAGCGAAGTCTTGCGCAAAAAACGACCTACTCGAGTTACCCTTGGGTCGTTTTTTATTTTAAAAACGGGACCTGATTGCTCATTTTGACTTTCAAGCTTTACACGAAGTGCTTCGGCATTCATAACCATCGTTCTGAATTTCAAACAATAAAAGATCCTACCGTTTAGCCCAACTCGTCTTTGTCTGAAAAAAATAGGACCTCCATCTTCAATTTTTATAGCCACAGAAATTGCTAATAAAACTGGTGAAATCAGCACAACAATAAGAAAGGAAAAGAAAAAATCAAGAAGTTCTTTCACCTTTAAAGCAAAGTAATTTTTTGTATTATTAGCAAAGGTTAAGAATGGTAATTCTTTAAAGTAGGTAAGATGGGAACGCTGACTAACAACACTTAACAAATCGGAATACACTCTAAAAGTTACGCCAACTTCCGAACAGGCATAAATCAAAGCTCGTACTTCTTCATTATCAAATTTACCTTTGCAATAAATAACCTCATCTACAACATTCGCATCAATTATTTCAGTTAACTGAAAATGCTCATGCAGAACACGCACATGAGATTCATACTTATTTTTAATTTGTTTACCATCAGACATTATTGCCCAAACATTATATCCCCAATCGCGAATAAACAACATCCGGTCGATAAAATGCAAATAGGACTCATCATCGGCAACGATTAAAACATTTCGCGTATTAAAACCCTTCCCTCTTATTAATTTAAAGAGTTTATAACTCAACATTCTAAATCCAAACAGAAGAATTAAGTTCAAACATGCGAATAGAGCTAGAATTAAAGTTGGTACTGACTCTGTTAAGAATAAGCTTCCTAAATACAGTAAACCTGAACTTAAGACTACTAAAGCAAAGTATTCTGCGAACAACTCAGAATAAGTCTTTACTCTGAGCATCTTACCAAGGTTTAATTCCTTTATTAGCGTATACCAAATGGCAATTATCAGCAAATAAATTGTGTTGTTATCGTGAACATCAATATTTATTGGCTTTAAAAATGTGTTGACTGCCCAAGCAACAACCCAATAACAAGCGACTGATAAACTTACTTGCACGAGGGTACTCAAACGAGCAAGGGTTTGTTCTCTTCCTTTAATCATGGTTGTAAGGTTTTAAAGTGAGTTTTAATTAAAAAAGCAGTTCGATTTTTTCTATTGATGGTTAGTCAATCTCAACTTGCTTTCTAAATATTTTCATGAGGTTGAGTTCATGAAAATTCATTCATCGTATAATCAAGAACTGTAAAATCATATTCTAACTAGTTCTCTGCTATTATTATCTCCGTAACTTCTCTTTTAGGATATAATAGATAAATAAGGTATTGGTTACCAGATATCTTTTCCACATTCTTCGTGGTTCTTGTAAAATTCTGTAGAACCATTCCAATCCTGCATTTTGCATCCAAACGGGAGCTCGTTTTACTTTTCCTGCTACCACATCAAAAGATCCTCCAACGCCCATAATAAATGGAACTTTTAATTGATCTTTATAGGTATTTAGAAATATCTCCTTTGTTGGAGAACTGATTGCTACAAATAAAATATCGGCTTTCGATTCGGCAATTTGATCAGCAATAACTCCTTCTTCCTCTTTTTGGAAATAGCCATTTCGATAACCAGCTATTACTTCTTTTCCAAAAACAGAAGTGTACTTGCGAACTACCTCAGTAACGACCTCTTCTTTACCTCCAAAAAAGAAAATTCTGTAGTTTTTCTCTGCTGCCAAAATCACTAATTCTTGCATCAAATCGACTCCTGAAACTCTTTCTGGTAAAGCTTCGCCCAACATTCCTGAAGCCCACACGACTGCCATACCATCAGCATTTATAATATCACTTGAAACGACCGACTCGTACAATTCTTCATCACTTTGCATGTTAACCAGCTTGGCTGCATTAACCACAATGTGCTGAATTGGCTTCTTATCCCTAATCGAATCATCTATTAAATGAAGGGTTTCCTCCATTGTTAGAACATCAACCGGCGAATTCATTATCGTAATTCTCTTTCTCATATTCCGGCGTTTTTAAGGTGATTGCTAAGTAATTTGACAAGGCTAAAAACATCCAAGCCTGTGCCCATCGTATGTATGGAATCTTATTTTTTCCTCTTTTTCCTGATTGGAAATAGAAATATCCAGATTCATCTTGAAGATTACTTATTGTCCAATTTAAAACACGGTCGACTAATTCTTTATTCTGTTCTAAAACGTTTAAACTGCGAAGCGTAATTGGCAATTGTGCTGGACAATGAATGTCAATTGGATAAACCGAATTGGTATAATATTTTGGCGTTCCATCTTCCGAGAAAAAGTTCTTTAGATAGTAATCCAATCCTATTTGTATTTGCTGATCGAATGAAGAATCTTGTGCGTACTTTCTATACTCAGATAATGCTTCCAGATTAAAGCCAGTATGAAAATTATCAATCCATCGATGATAATGCAAATTGCCATATGACCAGGAACCATCCTCATTTTGATGATTGATACAATACTGAACCGATTGTTTGGCACAGGCAATTACCTCTTTGTCTTTTGTGTAATGATATATGCGAGATAACATCCTACTACCCAATAGCGAAGCATTGTAAACTTGCGTCTCATCTAAAGGTGAATAAGAGAAACAAAAATCGCCATTCCCATCATAAGTCCGATTTAAATCCTTTAATATAAAGTCCTTGATATTTATAGCTGTTTCTAATAATTTTTGATCGCCCAATATTTCATATGCATCTAATAAAGCTGATCCAACATAAGTTGTAACAACCACCGATGGTGTTCCCTTGGGTTGAAAAAATGCTCGAGCTTGCCAGTCAAAGTTGTATCCCCAACATGGCCCCGACCAATTTTTCGATTGCAATTCCAATAACTTGTCGCTTAAAAAACGAATCCGGGATCTTACTTCCTGTGTTCGATCGAATTGATAGAGCTTGCAATAACCACTAAGAAATAAACCAAGACCTTTAGGGTTATATGCTTTCTCAACTCTCGTAAGACCCCGGAAATTCATTGGGCTTTTTTTGAAAAATTGAATCCAAACCAATCGCATTAGCCTACTGTTTTTCACAAAAGGCATTGCCTGGAATAACCTAGAATTCAAACCATCATATGGGTCCCAGCCTTTATATTCTTGTTCTTCAACGTACGTGCGAAGTTTCTCAAAGCTTTGTTTATACATTAAATTTGAAATTATTCTTAAGCGAGATGGATAAAAACCTCTACTGAGGTAATTGGAGTAAAAAATTATTGTTGCTTAATTTTGTTCACTAAATCAGTAATGGTAACAAAATCCAGATTTTTTTTAGTCGATTGTTTTGCCAAAAAAAGTAAGGCATCACTGTAATAGAAATCTTTTGGATGACCCACCAAAACAAAAGGATGAAATAGCATTGCAGATTGCTTTTGCAGCTTTACTGCCGAATTTAAAAAACTTTTCATTTTTCGTTTTGAGAACAGACAAAAGTCCCAGGTTAAAGCCTCTTTTTGCAGCAAGAACATTAGCGTTTCCAATTTTGATTTCTTGGCACTATTGTTCTTAAATTTCTCAATGGAATTGGCTTTATTCTGCATTGCAGACTTTACTCTTACGGTATCGTATTTTAAAAATCGTCGCTTTGTTTTTGCGTAAATTGGCAATTCTAAAAAACCACTGCTTTTCCCATTGGTCGTTAGCAAAGAATCCTCTGTAGTATACCAATAGGCTTTTGAATCTGAAATATTAGAATAATCGTAGCGCGATAAATTTCCTTCTGCCTTTCCTCCATAATAAACTGAGCTATCAGCAATAAATGAATGCTCCTGTAAGACCTTCAACAATCTTTCTGATGGATCGATGTTGTAACCTCCAGCTCTTAGAATATTGCATTTGTATTCTGGATGATCATTTTGTAAAAGGGCTTCTAAAGTTTCCTTTCCAGAACGAAGCAAATCAGATAATCCCATACTAATGGATTCATTGGCATGATCTGGCACTTCTGGCAATCTCCAATAGTCTAAATTCAATTCCCATGCTTCATTCACATATTTGGCATCAATCCATTGAGGATGCAAATGCAATTGTACATCGTGCCCAAGCTTGTAAGCTCTTTTAAGTTGTTCCTCTATGGCTTCTGCAGGATTGGAATCATACCCCATGCTAATCCCATTCTCATAAGCTTCCTTGATTTTCCAATATTCTACGACTTCAAAAAAAATGGTCAATTTAATGTTGTGCTCTTGACAGATTTTTAACATTCTATTGGTTGGTTCAATCATGTGCTGAAACACATTTCCCCGACCAGATCCAAACAATTCGTAATCAAGCGTAAGACAAAGAGTAGTCATTAATTTATATCGAATTTTAATGTTGATTTAACGTTTTACCTGATAGAAAAATGGCTTAAGATCACTGATATCCCAGACATCCAATGTTCGATTGCTAAAATCAAACAGAATGGATAACATGTGTAGAACCTTGCTAGGTTTTTTAGCAATTAAAACACAGTCTCGCAAAACATTCATCCATTTTACAGGTTTTGGATTTTTGCTATGACTCTTTTTCTCTCCAAGAATAAATGGTATTAAATCGGGGTATTTTAGTTTCATTATTTTTATAAAACCAAATGGTCTAGGATTCACCTCTAACAAATACGCTTCGCCATTGTAAATTTTAAATTCTACATCCAAAAAACCCGTAAACTGTGTCTGACCTATTAAGTCAATAGACTTACCAGCAATTAGATCTGAAAATTCTCCTGTGTATTCTTCTACCACCGAAGAAACTCCTGATCGAAAATGCCGAACCTCGTTAACACAAATTCCTGCAACTAATTGCCCCTTTTGAAAATAAGCACCGTATGAAAAATTATTTTCTAAATCTTCGCCTAGATAAGCTTGCATTACAAGTGCTTCTTTTTCTTTCTTGATTAAGGTTTGATGGAGATTTTTCAACTCCTTTACACTGTGCACCAAACAAGTTTTAAATCCTGGTTTTTCATAAAGAAAAATGTCTTGGTTCCACTTTACTATCTGCGGAAATTGTATTAAATCATAATCAGTTTCATCGTTTAAATCACTAAGAATGATTGACTTTGGGTATTTGCAATTAACTTTCTCTGCTAGCTGATAAGTGTTTAGCTTATTTAGAAAAACCGATAAAGCTTCTTGGTCTTTCGGGAGTACATTAAACTGATTAAAAAATTCAGGATAACGATCCATCAAAAAAGCTAAATAAAAACCACTCGCTACCCAACAATCCATTCCTTTTTTGGATTCGGCTAATCGAGACAATTGTGTGATTAAATCTTGCTCGTTTTCAAGCTTAATTTTTTTGCCATAACGAGAATGCATGGCAATCTCATTTTCTCGGCCAACAAGCGTCACATCATAAGCCAATCGACTGTATTCTCGAACCAAAAACAAGGCTTGCGGACCTGCTCCAATAATCAAAATTTCTTTTTTGCTTACTCTCATTACTTTTTCAGTTGAGAAACTACTAAGTTGAACTTTCCTTTATCGCTTCTTATCAATTGATTGGTCTCTATTTTTTCAAATCTCAATAAACAATCTGGCCCCAATAAATTCCTTAAATTTTGTTCTATACTCTCACAATGCAACTTTGTAAATCCCTTGTCTGGAATAATGTTAACAATGATTTCGCCAACCTTTTCTTGAATAATTTGAGCAGCTAAAAGTTCATTTACTTGCTTAAAAGCCAAATCCAATCTTCCTATTTTCTGACCATCTTTCAAAATCACATAATCATCATCTCTTCCCTCAATTTTTTCAACAACACAAATACCATTGCTAGATGGAGCTAATTGAACAACATCATCAACCTTATATCGAATCAAAGGAAAAACCGTATTTATAAATCCTGTTGTAATTAGATGTTTATCTTCAAATTCAGTATGAGAATACAAGGGAAATTCCCGATACATACAATCATCAAATTGACCAAATGCTACTGTTTGTTCTGCATTTCCGTACCAATCATATATTTTAGTATGCAGAACTCTTTCTACTAAATCTCGCTGAAACCCATGTAATACTTCCGATGATGTGAATGCTATTGGAATGTTTAATTCTCTACCCGTTTTAAGTAATTCAGTAGCCAAAATGTGCATTGAACTAGGGTATGCCTTTATAACTTTTGGCTGAAAATCGTTAATCAATTGATAAATCTCATCTATTTTATTGGTATTCAAATGAAAACTAGAAATGTAGAGTACATTATTGCTCTTATCAACGTAAGAAAGTGTGTTTCTATCTAAGGTTCCACGCAAAGAAACAACTCGATCGCCAAGATTATAACCATGCATTTGCTGAAAATAATGGCCATATGCATATTCCTTTATGGTAGAACTAAAGTCTCTATAAACCTGTAATGGAGTTCCTGTAGTTCCACTCGAATAGGCTTTAAAAACTGTCAACTTACATCTTGTTAAGATATCTGCACTATTCTCTCTAACCGTTTTCTTATCTATTATTGGAAGCTTGCTTGCATCCGCTAAGGTCTTAACCGTATCAATAGTAATTCCATGTGATTGATACAGATTTTTATAAAATTTTGAATTCGTGAAAGCATTCTGAAACTGACTTACAAACTCCTGCTCTTTTAAATCCATTAATTCTTGCTTAGAACATTCCCCTAAGCCAATAATTTTTCTAAGCTCTCTTTCGAAACCACTTCCGAACTTTATCCTATATGCAATTAAATCTTTAATTAATCGATAACTCATGTTCAAAAATTAAAGTTAATCTTCGTGACGATCATCTAATAAATACGGACTATGCCTCGTGCAGAATCTCATTTATCACTTGATTTCTTTCACTTAATTTTATATTCGAAACCATTAGATTGTATTTCCCTGAATTCGTTCGAATAATTTGATCTTCCGTAATCACCTGATAATGAATTTTACAATCCTCGCCTAACAGGTCTACTAAATTCCTGATTAATTCCTCTTTATTATTGTCGGTAAAATTACAATCAGGTATGATATTCAAATTTATTTCACCAGGAACATCCTGTACGATTTGAGCTCCTAATATATTTTTCACATTACTGAAATTAAAGGCATGATCTAAAAGTCCAATTTGCTGACCACTTTTTAGCAAAACATACTGATTATCTCGACCTAAAATTCTACTTGTGCAACAGCGAATGCAGCTACTATCGCATTTTAATTTTATAACATCGTCAATCTGATATCGTATTAATGGAAACGACTTGTTAATAAAACCAGTTGTGACAATACATTTCTCTTTGACCTCTATATGTCCATACAGAGGAATATCCTGATACAGTTCCTTCTTTACCTGACCTAAGGCGATGGTTTGTTCCGAGTTCCCATACCAATCAAAAACCTTTGTTTGCAACACTTTTTCTATAATTGTGCGTTGAAAATCGTGCAATACCTCCGATGATGTAAAGGCTATTGGAATGTGTAAATTCAAACCTGCCTTATACAATTCAACTGCCAAAATCTGTAAGGAACTAGGATAAGCTTTCACCACCTTCGGATTGAAATCTTTTATCAATTGATGGTATTTTTTAATGTTGGATTGATTCAAATTATAGCTCGATAAATGCAAGGTATTCAACGAACGATCGAATCGTGAAATTTCTTTTTTATTTAAATCTCCCTTTAATGAAACTACCTTATCGCCCAATTGGTATCCATGAGATGTTTGGTAATGATATCCGTAAGAATACTCCTTACAAACCGATTGATAATCCCTGTATAATTTTAAAGGAGAACCGGTTGTCCCACTTGTGTAGGCAGTATAAACAAACAGTTTGCTACTTGTAAGCAATTCATCCACTCGATGACGAATATCTTCCTTGGTAATAATTGGAATTTTTTCAGCATCATCGATAGATTTAACAGAATCAAGTTTCAATCCGTGTTCTTGATATAGCTTCGCATAAAACTTTGAATTTTTAAATGCGTTGCGATATTGCTTCACGAATTCCTGATGCTTTAAATCGGATAATTCTGATTCGCTAATTGAGTATAAATTGGTTATTCTTCGCAGTTCTTTCGAAAAGCCGTAACCAAATTTAATTTTGCTCAATAAGTAATCCCTTACTCCCCTGTAACTCATGGTAGATAGAAAATAGAGTTTTTAATACGCTGTGTGGATAAAAATCAACAACACCTTTTGCTGACCTTTCAGAGTAAACCTGGATAAGGTTTTTTTTGTCTAACAACCTCAAAATGGCATTTTTAATCTCTTGTTGATTACCTGCATCAACTAAAATTCCATTTTTATATTTGTGTATTAAATCAGGAATTCCTCCTGCATTACTCGATATAATCGGAAGAGAATAACTCATTGCTTCCAAAATAGATAGCGGTAATCCTTCCTTGTATGATGGCAAAATAAATACATGAGATGACCTCAACAATTCGTCTTTCTTTTCAGCATCAACCCAACCTACAAACTGAACTATTTCATCTAATTTCCAATTTGAAATTGCTTGCTTTAGTCTTGATACTTCTCCATTTCCAGCAATTCTTAAATTGATTTTCCCTGTAAATACTTCCCGATTTTTTGCTAAAGTTTTTAACAAATCAAAAATTCCTTTGTTATCGCCAATTAAACCCAGAAATAGCAATTGTAATTCACCTTCAATCTGGAGTTGATTTGATTTTTTAGGTGGAATGATCATGTTATTTAGAATTTCAATTCGCTTGGCTTTAAATGCACTGGAAAAGAAAAGCCTCCACTTTTCGGATAAACAAAGTAAAACATCGGCGCTGTTCACAACATAGCGAACTCGCTTTTGAATAAATTTTGATGACTCCAGATAAAAATCTCTAAAACCGCCACCATGAACATGGTAAATAATCTTTTTATGGAATAACTTATCAACTAATGAAAACAAGATGTATTTCCGATAGAAACTACCTTTTGATGCTCCGTGAATATGAACAATTTTAATTTCCGAATCGATTAGCAAACGAAAGAAGAGCTCCAAAACACACAAAGGGAACCATATCGTATTCAACACTTTCGAGTCAAAGCGATGCGTAACAATAAGCTTAAATGGATTGATGTATTTCGAATAATTGTTTACACACAATCCTATTCCACCTTTGCTATTTTTATTGCCTGGCGCTATAAATAAAACTTCTTTCATTTTAAATTTTCGATCGAATAATAATTTTGCCCCTCTTTACTTTTACCTACGAATATTGATCAATTACTTGAACAGATATATTTTTACGATCTGATTTAAATCTTTGCTGAACAGGTTGAACATACTGATGCCATAAGCCGAGCATTCGAGAAATATTCTCATATTTACCTCCTTTGGTATTTATCGATACTCTTGGCACTTCGTAAATTCCCAAATCATCTGTTTCCAAAGCAGGATTAGTCGTAAATGCAATTTGATAATTATTTTCACTTAACAATTCCAAATCTCTCTCATCGTAATCTCCATTAGGATAGGCAAAAGATTTAATTTCGGTGTTCAACCAAGCTTCCAAGGTCTTTTTTGAATCGGAATACTCAAAAGCCAACTCTTCCTCAGTACACTTTATACTTATTGGATGATGGTAAGTATGCGAGCCAATATTTATCAAAGGGTGTTTGTGCAAAAGTTGTAAATCACTTAAATCTATTGCTGATCTTTTTAAATCATGCTTGGCAACAACCTTATTTACATATGCTACTCTTTGGCTGTTCCTCATCACTTTTAAATCTTCTAAGCTCGTTATTTCATCAAATTCCTTTATTATAAAAGGTGCATATTCCCACCAAAAATTTCCAGTTACAACAGGCTTTACGGGCACAAAAATTGTAATCGGGATTTGATATTTCTCAATTGTAGGAAGTAATTTCAGATTCCCTTTCCAGCCATCATCAAATGAAATAAATACCATTCTTTCGTCTATCTCTAGTCTAGTACGTTTCATGATAAGCATCTCACTCTCTGATATAAACCTAAAATTATTTCTTCTTAAAAAGCGAACAATTCCCTTAAATAAAAAAGGTGATGGATTGTGAAAGTAAATTGATAAGACATGCTTATCAAACTTCTTTAAACCCTTATTTTTAAACAACAGAATAACGATGAAGCCTAATAAATCTCCTATCTTTTTTTTGAAGCTATTCATGATGAGCCTGCTTTTGTAATTGATCTAAAACAATATGATCTGTTCTTTTTACTCGGTATAACAAATACGGTAAGGCAAGTAATGATTTAAAGCGAAATTTATAATCGAAACACATATAAGTACTCTTTGCCTGATTTGTAAATTGAAATTTATATGGGTCCAAGCCTACTCCAAATGAATAATTCTCATATCCATTTTTGAAACTGTTCTGGATGTTAAAATTCATGCAATGAATTCCTGCTCCATATGTCTTGTAATCACGATCAAATGCGCAATCTATTGCTAATCTTTGATCCTTAAAATCGATATTAATTACATACGCAATAGCTTGCTTGTTGAATTTTACAAATTGAACATTCGATTGATAAATCTTAAACATCTTTAAATAAAAGGCTTCTTTATCAGGATCACCGTAAACAAAACCTTTTCCATCTGATAATTTCGTTTTTGATATTCTCTTTATTTCCTTGAAATTGGCATCGTTAATTTCTTCTGTTGATAGCTCTAATTCGAAACCATCACGTTTTATTTTTCGAAGTGTACGATCCAATTGTTTTCTGAATCTTTTCGCGTAAGCTTTCAGTAAAAAATCCTCGTAACCAGCATATCTATTTACCGGTATAAAAGGCTCTCCCGCATAATGGTACAATTTATATTTCTCATTTAAGACCGTTGTTTTAGGCAAGTACTTTAGGAACAAAAAATGATAATTAATATTCTTCTTCACCCAATCGCTTAGTTCTTGAGCAAACGAACGACCTAAGGATTCAAGAGTGATCACATCGTTTCCAGAACTTCCCCATTGCTGTCCTAAAAATTCCACAAATTCCAGTTTTATACATTTGCAATACTTCCTATCTAATTTTACGAGAGGAACAATGGCTACTAAAACATCTTCTTTGTAGACAGTAACAATGTATGGTGTTTTATGATATCCAAGCACATTATTTTCAACCTTCCCAAAAGTAGAATACCAATTTGTAATCCATTCAAAATCACAACAAAGCATTTCACTTTCATATTTAATTCTCTCTAAATCTTTAAGAGAAACTTGTTTGAAACTATACATTTTTGGAATAATTAAATCTTAAACATCTAATTAATAGCATGAAAGAATAAGCAAACTACTTTCCCTGAGCACTTTCAAGTTTGCCCATCACCGCTCGATCTTCTTTCTTTAGTCGATATAAAAAGTAAGGTAAAGCCACCAGTGATTTCAATCTATATTTAAAATCAAAACACATAAAGTATCGATCAATTTGATCCGTAAACTGAAATTTGTAAGTATCTAATCCTAAGCCAAAGGACAATTTCTCCTTTTTATCTTTAAAGCTGGTTTGGATAGTTGTATCGATGCAATGTATGCCAGCACCATATTTCCGATAATCTCGATCAAAAGCTGCGTCTATTCCAATTCTTTCGCCTTTCCAATCGATACTTGTTGCGTAGGCTACAGCCTTATTGTTGAACTTGACAAATACTACATGTGATGGAAAACACTCATACATTTTTAAATGAAATTGTGTTTTTTCAACATCTCCATATAAAAAACTTTTCCCATCTGTCATTTTTGATTTCGCAATTCTTCTGATTTCTTGCAAACTTTCTTGATTGATTTCTTCGTAGCAAATTTCAAACTCAAACCCATCCTTTTTTATCTTTCGCAATGTTCGTCGTAAATCTTCTCGAAACTTTCTAGAGTATACATTTTTTGCAAAGCCCTCATAGTCTTCATGTTTATCTACCTGGATAAATGGTGCTCCTGCATAATTAAAAAGTTTATACTTCTTTGTAAGGATCGAATTCTGGGGTAGATATTTTAAAAATAAAAAGTGATATTTAATGTTTTTTCGTGTCCATAAAGCTAAATCTGATGCAAAAGAATCATGCAATTCATCCAAGGCAATTATATCATTTCCTAAGTTGGACCATTGCTGGCCTAAAAACTCTAAAAATTCAATTTTGATATACTTTAAGTAGGTCCGATATAATCTCACCAAAGGAACAATTGCAACTAATTTATTTTCCTTAAAACTTGCAATAATGAAGACTTTTTTATCAAACCCCAACACATTATTTTCAACCTTTTCGAAAACACTAAACCAATTGTAAATCCAGTTGAATTGATTACTCGGAAAACTACCTGAGTAATCAATCTCCTTAAGATCTTTTAATGTGATAATTTGAAAACGATACATGTATAAACTAAATGCTAAATGATTTCTCGATTAATTCATTTCTATCTCTATGATGCTTATACTCGATGTACTGATTAACACGACTTTCAATAATCGTAATTCCAATAAATAGAGAAAGAAAAACATCCAATAAAAAATAATTGGCTTGCTGCGTTACCAGACAAGATATAAACATAAAAAAGAGTGCCACGGCCAACTGATTATAACTACTTTCCGACTTTGAAATTTGTTTGAATACCGAAAAGAGAAAAAGCAAATAAAGCAAAAAGCCTAGAATACCATTATCTACCAAAGTTTGAACAAAGCCATTGTGCGCAAAAAGAGGCATTCCGTCTTTTTTCTCATATCTATTTTGTGATTCTTGCATTCCCATACCAATTAAGTAGGTCGCAAAATTACTCTCGTATAAATTCTCTAAGTAAACCTCTGCAATTTGTAATCGACCTGAGCCTACAGTCTCATAAGCTGACTTATCTTCCTGCCCAGCCCGATCATCCATTACCCTTCTGCGAAATCCCTCATTGGTTTGAAATAAGAATATTAAACCACCTATCAAAAGAACACATCCAGCTAAGATT
This sequence comes from Labilibaculum sp. DW002, assembly GCF_029029525.1. NCBI lineage: Bacteria > Pseudomonadati > Bacteroidota > Bacteroidia > Marinilabiliales > Marinifilaceae > Paralabilibaculum > Paralabilibaculum antarcticum. The sequence goes on from NZ_JAKJSC010000001.1 coordinate 1,449,310, forward strand.
TTACCAGCATCTTTAAATGATATTTTTCGACCAAATAATATGGTAACTCCAATAACAAACATCAACCAGCCTGTTCTTGTATAGGTTTTAAAAAGAAAAAACAGCCCTAAAACCAATATGGGAGCCAAAATAAAATTTACCAATAGATCACTTCGTTTTTTTACAATGTGCTCTAAAAGAATAATACAAGCGATCGATAATAATGCAGAAGTATAATGAGGTGCTCCTAAAATCCCCACCAATCCATCCAATTTGGTATCTTCCATCCAAAGCATTGTTTTACTAACTGGAGCAGAAAATACGCCTAAATAATATGGGATGTTCGCTATAATTAAAAAAGCAGCTAAATAAAGTGGAATCAAGCGCAACTTCTTTAAAGCTTCTAAACTATTAATATTCAAATAAATCCAATGAACTACTAAAGGAATTGTTAAATATTTCGAAAAATTTATTATTGCATCAACTGGATAATCAAAGAAAGATGTGCTTACTAAATTCTTGATTGCGAATACATAGCCTAATATCAAAAAGTTATAATTTACCTTTTGACCTAGTACACCAACAAAAAGAAATACGATTAATGGTAGTTTCCATAGATAAGCCATTTCCTGCCCACCAACAGTATAGCTTTTCAAGAAAAAAGCAATGAAAAACAATACCATCCATATTGCTAACTCAACGTACCTCATGTTTACATTAGGGATTTTAATACACTACATATACGATCCATATCCAATAAGCCATATCGTTGATCAATAGGCAAGGCTAATAAATTACTCGCAAACTTGTATTCTATACTATTCTTCTTGTTCTCATTCAAAACATTAGGCCAATAAGTCGCTACAAATATTTTCTGTTTGATCAATTCGTTTCGAATTTCGCCAGATTCAACTAAAAAAGGATAAATCATTGGGCCAATAATATCTTTTTCAACAATATGCAAGTGGTTAATGGAAGCAAGTTTTAAGTGCACATATTGAAAATTTTGAATTCGTCTCTTTTTCACCTCCTTATAATCAATACTAGCAAGTAAACGAGTGGTTAGCTTGGACATTATTTTCATTTCTTGCCCACACAAATATTGCTCGTTATCCTGAAAGCTTTTGTATCCATCTTGGGCTCCATTCTCTAATCTTCTTAAAAGAAATTCACTTCTATTCCATGATATATCTCTTGATAAATCTTCCCGTAACATGCAATTGGTACTTAAATAAGCACCATCAGGAACACCAAAAAATTTTCTAGCAGAATAGAAGGTATCGATACTTGGAATTGGTTGTTCAAAAAATGCTTGAGAATTGTCTACGATTAAATTCTTAACACTCTTGCTTATTGATTTTATATATTCTCCTTTTAAGCCAAAATAATTAATGATTAAAAAGGCTTCGTCATGATTTAAACTCCTAATCTCCTGTGGTTCTAACTCACTATTAATAGAATAAAATTCGTATTCAATTCCTAGTTTAAGAATTGGTTCTTTTACAGCCAAACAACTATAACGTGGAATATAAATCTTCTTGTACTCCCTTGCACGAAGAATATATTCGATACAGTTTCGACCAGAATTTAAGCGAATTAAATTCTGGTGATATTCCGATTCAACCCGATTCTCTAACTCAAAATAACCTCCTATTGCTCTATCTCTCATTTATTCCAATTCTACAGCAATTAATTCTTCAATATTGTCCATTATCTGATCCCGAGTATGAAGATTTGGAAATTCCAATAAACCAACGCCTACAGTACAATTGGAACCACTAAAACGAAATACATCTCCCCCTTTTTCTACCATTAATTTAATATCCAAAACAAAATCAGTAATGGAATCATCCAAATTTATTGATCGAAATTTGCCATCCTCATTCGAATGGATAACATAGGTGGTATAAAATTTCTCTATTTCTTTTCTATTTTTAATTGTTGGCTCTACTCCCATACAAGCATCCACACTCATTTCAATCATATCGACATTGCTTGCACATTTTATAATTTCCGGAATACAATTACCACCATTACGCGCACCAATCTCTATTAAATAAATGTTGTCATTCGCATCAATAATCACCTCAATATTGAAACCACCAAACTTAATTTTCAACAAATCAATTGCACGCTGAAGTTCTGATTTTATCTTTTTGTGTAATTCCTCTGGCAACAGAGATGGATAATTAATACTTGAAGGCACAAATGGATTTACACTCTCATCGTTACGCTGATCACCTAAATAATACGCACTTATCTCACCATTAAATACGAATATGTCACCATCTAATTGTGGATATTTCTTTTCAATAAACTCTTCTACGATGAAACGCTTACAACGTGAAAATTTCATGGCATAATTAATCGCATCACCCATTTCCCATAAATCATTCACCAAAGTAATACCCTTACTTCCTGATGAATCTACAGGCTTCACCAAAACTGGATAAGTAAAATCTGTGGAATTACTAGAAAAATCATTAAAAGTGCTAAAGCCACCGTACCATGGCGTATTAAATTTATTTTGACGCAGAAAACTGCGATACAAGTCTTTTTCGGATAAAATCTTAACTGATTTATATGAGTTTCCTGGTAAACCCATTTTTTCTGCTACATAAGCAGCAGTTGGGGCAGCAGGATCAGATGCATAAGCCAGAATCCCATCAATTTCTAATTTTCTAGATAGCTTTAAAACTGCTTTTAAGTCTGTTGTACTTACATTTACATACTCATCAGCAAATTGATGTCCCGGATTTCCCGGAGCATAATCGCACGTAATAACATAATAGCCTGCCAATTTTGCGTACTGAATGCAGGGAATCTGAAAAGGAGATCCACCCAACATTAGTAACTTCTTCTTTTTTGGTTCCATACAATTTCATTTATCACTTAATCTCACCAACACTTATTTAAACTACTTATCGAAAAACATTAATTCTCCTTGCCTATATCCAATAATTAAATCAATTTATAATTCTTTAAAAATTGAAGAACAGTAGGTTTATCATTGTACATCAAAACATCAATAATAGAAAGACTTGGAATAAATTCATTTCCACTCTGAACATATTCTATTTTTCCAGATTTTAGAAATTGTAGTTTTATTCCTTGTTTTTTAAAGTATCCTTTTTGATAAATCTCTTGCCCACCTACTGGATTGATATATCTATCGTACTTAAATTGTTTTGTGATAGAAATTAATCTATCCGCCTTTACCAAATCTATACTTGTAGACGAACTTATTGATGATTTAGTCCATTTGAATGATTTGCCTAAGTATTCATAAACAAATGATATAGATTGAATTCCCATATCACCAACATTGTCATATTCCATTCCAAAAGTTTCCTCAATCAAAATCATAACTTTTCTAAAAAAGGGAGCTTTCAAATACGCAGACTTCATCTGCATAATTAATTTTCTTCTTGATTTTGAATCCAGTTTAATTTTAGTTTGATTTATTTTTTTGTTTTGACTCGCTTTTTCAATTGGAATAGTAAATAAAAAATCTTTTTTATTCAATAATATTCTGTTTCGATTAACCCATCCTTTTTTAATGAAGTTCACATCGTCGTAAAAAACAATTTCATCCGATGCTTCTATCAATTGAAAATATCCTATATAAGGAAAAACATAAGGTTGCATGATTGATAGTCCTTTGGCTAAAGAATTCTTTATTTTATCTGATTTATAATCAGATGTCAAAATCAATGATTCCAGCTTATTATTCATTGTAAATACCTTTGTAAAATATTATACGATGGTTTTTAATTTCTTCCTTGAAGAATAGATAAAGCAAAAAATGGAATCAAAAATCGTAAAGTCAGATAATAAACGATAGGCGAATTCACTCCTCTCCGATTTTTTCTTAAAATAAATACTGCACGCTTCTCGTAAATCTTCATTTTTAAGAAATATTGCATATTTCAACAATTCCTTGTGATAGACCTTTGAAATAAAAGGAAGTAAATGTTCACAATTGTATTTGGCTATATAGTAGTTTTTTATTTGATATCTATCTTCAAAAAAGCGAAAATCCCCATTCCAATCCAATGCATGAGTTGCTGAATCATCATGAATACGATAGGTAATTGTATCATCCTTTAAATAATGAACTTTTACTAATGCAGACGTTTCAATCCATAAAGGATAATCACCCATTCTCCAATTGTGCTTTTTTATGGTATCACCAATACAGATTTTACGAAGAAGATCATTTCTCATGCATACTGTTGCTGTCGCGATATGATTTCCTTTTATTAATTCTTCCAACACATTACCCGTTGGCAACATTTCATTTCCTCGTATGGATTTTGTGATCTTATCATCCTTTACACAAGAAAAATTCGTATGTACTAAACCATAATCAGTATTCTTCTCTAAAAAATCTACTTGTTTTTGTAATTTATAAGGATCAGTCCAAAAATCATCTCCTTCACAAAAAGCAACATATTTTCCTTGACATGCCATATCTGTTCTGTGGTCATTTTCAATCCAACCTACATTATTTTCACTCGAAATTACTCGAATTATATCTGGATAACGATCTGCATAATCCTGAACAATTTTCATTGTATTGTCGGTACTACAATCTTCTCCAATTATGTATTCAAACGAAAAATTAGTTTTTTGCATCAGTATACCTTCAATGCACTGTGCAATGAATTTTTCATGATTATAGGTTATGGTTTTAACGCTTACAAATGGTTTTTGCATGTTGGGCATTTTTTCAGGAATCTCGATAAATTGAACTTAACTACTATTTATTTCTTTTGATTTGATGCAGCATCTTAACAGGGATTTTCTTCGTTTCATCCAATGACATTTCCAGAATGATGGAAACAATAGTTTCAACAACCTCATCTGCTAAATCTGGGTAAAGCGGAAGGCAAATTATCTGTCGAGATAGTTCATATGCAACATCAAGACCTTTTGCAGAAGGTAAACCTCGATAAGCAGAGAACTCACTAATTAAAGGATAAAAATATCTTCTTCCATAAATATCATACTTCTTTAATTCTTCGAAAACATCATCGCGCGATCGGCCAAATTCTAATTCATCCACAAATATTGGGAAGTAGGAATAATTGTAATCAACATTTGTAGCTTCGTTTAAAAATCGAATACCAGCTATACCTTCCAATCCCTCTTTATATTTATCTGTTATGTGCTTGCGACCATCAATAGCAGTATCAAAATACTTTAATTGAAGCATTCCGTATGCTGCTTGTAACTCATTCATCTTAGCATTAATTCCTGGAGCAACTACCGTTGTTTCATCAGCAATTCCAAAATTTTTCAAAAAATCGATTCTCTTCTTCGTTTTTAAATCATGCGAAATAATAGCTCCTCCTTCTATGGTATTGAACACTTTTGTTGCATGAAAGCTTAAAATTGACAAGTCTCCATAATTTAGCACACTCGAATTTTTCAATTTCACTCCAAATGCATGAGCTGCATCATAAATCACCTTTAAGCCGTAAATATCGGCTAAGTTCTGAATCGCTTCAACTTTACAAGGATTTCCATAAACATGTACTGGTAATATTGCGGTTGTTTCCGGTGTAATGGCTGCCTCTATCAAATCAGGATTCAAGTTTCCATAAACAGGATCAATATCAACAAAAACAGGTTTTATACCATTCCACCATAAAGAATGTGTGGTAGCAACAAAACTATAAGGAGTTGTAATCACCTCACCTTTAACTCGCAAACACTGAAGCGCAGCCATTAATGCAAGCGTGCCATTAGCAAATAAAGAAACGTAAGGAACACCAAGAAAAATAGCCAAAGCTTTTTCAAATTCCTCATGGTATTTACCATTATTCGTTAACCATCTGCTATCCCAAATATCTTCCAACATAGGAATAAACTCATTTAATGGGGGCAGTTGAGGACGAGTGACTAATATTTTACGTTTTTCCATCTTCTAAGTGGTATTACTTCTTTTAAAATGAGCAAGCCATCGGTCAATGCTTCCTGTTTAGTCGCAATTGCCAATAGTAGATAAGATCCGATACCGATTAGTATCTGGAATACAAGAGAGATAATTTGATTATTAATAAACCAACCTATAGACATAAAGGCAACCATTCCTAAACTGATGAAAAATGTTTGACTGATATCTTTTAATTGATTAGGGATGGTATAAGAAATTAGCTTTCCAGTATAAAATGCATTGATAAAAAAGCTAATAAATGAAGTGCAGATTTGACCAACAATCAAACCAATAATACCCCAATTTAATCCTATAAAAATTGCAATTACAACAATGGTTTTTTTAATAATCTCTAGGTAAAGGAATAGATCGGAACGCCCTTTCACCTTTAATATGTTTAGGTTTGAGGCATGTAATGTATAAATCATACCTGCGATGCACAGTAGTTGAAAGTAAGGAACCGAAGGCAACCACTTTTCACCCAAAATTAAAACAAGAAGAGGTTCAGCTACTACTGCAAGTCCCAACATTAAAGGAAAATTAATAAAGACCATAAGCTTAATCAACTTTCGAAAGCCTTCTCTTAATTTTACATTGTCATCCTGAATTTTTGAAAAAGCAGGAAAAGTAACATTTCCAACAACCTGTGCCAAGGTTGTAACTGGAACTTCTTGTAATTTCTTCGCCTGTGTATAAAACCCTAGCAAACTTGCTGAGAAAATACGTCCAATTACCATCAAATAAATATTCTGGAAAACTTGGTTAATAATTCCCGATAAAAGAAGCTTCGAACCAAAACTAAATAGCTGCTTAAATGATTGAAATGAAAAAATAAAAGAAGGTCTCCAAGAACTTTTGATCCAAAACAAAACCGTTCTAAAAAAATAAATCCCAATGATTTGCCCTGCAAGTGCCCAAACTCCAAACCCCATTAAAGCCATTGCAATACCCACAAATGCAGATAATAAGTTGGCAATTACAACAACCTGTGCAATTGCTTTAAAATTCATTTCAATTTTAAACTTTACAAACTGAATTAAACCAAACGAATTAACTGCCAAAACAATACAAACAACTCGAGTTAGGTCAACCAATAATGGTTGATGGAAAAAATCAGCAATTAAAGGGGCCGCAAAAAACAGAATTAGATAGAGTACAATACCGATGGTGATATTGAAGTAAAAAACGGTAGAGTAATCGGTTTGGTTAACCTCTTTTTTCTGAATCAAAGCATTGTCGAAACCACTATCTATAAATGCCTGAGATACAGCAATAAAAATGGCCAACATCCCTAACAAACCAAAATCTTTAGGTTCTAACAATCTAGCGAGTACAATCTGAGAAATAAGCAGAATTAACTGACTTCCAAATTTCTCAATGAAACTCCAGAAAACACCTTTTATGGTTTGGCTTTTTAAATTGGACATTTGATTTGGTATCTAAGCAACAACTCTTTCTCGAACTGTACTTTCTTTTTTGAGTTCTTGAACGATTCTTATACAGGCCTTTCCGTCACCATAAGGATTGCTTGCTTGCGACATTTTACGATAAATGGCTTCTTCGTTGAAAAGCATTTCTACCGATTCGATAATTTTATGTGAGTCGGTTCCAACTAGCTTAACGGTACCTGCCGACAAGGCTTCGGGACGTTCAGTTGTATCTCTCATTACCAAGACTGGTTTTCCTAAGAAAGGCGCCTCTTCCTGAATTCCTCCAGAATCGGTAAGAATCATGTAAGAAAGATCCATCATATACACAAATGGTAAATAATCAATTGGGTCGATTAAGAATACATTCTTTGGACCAGCATCTCCATTAATTTTATTTTTCCCAAGGATATCGTAAACAGGTTTCTGAACATTAGGATTTAAATGTACTGGATACACAAAATCTACATCAGGATACTTTTCCGCTAAAAACTTGATTGATTCACAAATGTTTAAAAAACCTTTTCCGAAATTTTCTCTACGATGACCTGTTACCAAAACCATTTTGCGTGAACGATATACCCAATCGGCTACTAATCCTGTAGGAATTCCCTTCGTTTGAAGTGTATTGATAATATCCATCACAACTTTTGATGAGCGATGTATCTTGGTAAGCGTTAGTTGTAATGCATCGATTACGGTATTACCTGTAACCAAAATTTTATTTTTACTAATGCCCTCGTCCATTAGATTGCGTTGTGCCATAATGGTAGGTGCAAAATGTCTATTGGCCAAGCGACCTGTCATCTGACGGTTTCCCTCTTCTGGCCAAGGAGAATACATGTTATTGGTTCGCAAACCAGCCTCAATATGTCCAACTTCTATTTGCTGATAATAAGCTGCAAGTGCAGTCGCTGAAGAAGTTGTTGTATCACCATGTACCAAAACTAAATCCGGTTTAGACTTCGTTAACACATCGCGCATCCCAAGTATTACTCTACTGGTAATGTCATATAAATCTTGTCCCGACTTCATAATCTCGAGATCATAATCCGGAATAATATCAAATAAATCAAGAACTTGATCGAGCATTTCCCGATGCTGCCCCGTTACACATACAATCGTTTCAAAATGGTCAGGATATTTCTGAAATTCCTTCACCAATGGCGCCATTTTTATCGCTTCTGGTCGGGTACCAAAAACCAAAAGTACCTTTTGTTGTCCATTCACACTCATAATTCGGTTTTGTTTTTAAAGTGAATATTTTCTCTGTAGGTCAATTCTGAATACTGTGGTTGACATTCGTTCAGAATCGAAAAGTGAATTACATTGGTGAGTTGCCAATGTGTTTGAATTGATTTTATTTACTAACAGATACCTTTTCTTTGATCTCTTCCATTTCGATATCTTCTCTTTGATTATTTGTTACACCACAAAAATCTAAAATCAATTTCTTTTTTGATTTGGGAAGGGCATAAAACTCTTTGTGAGCTACCAGATATACAACCAAATCAGCTTCTTCGTATGCTTCCCGATAATTACTCAATTTATGATCTGAATATTCATCAACATTTGGTTCTACAAGTAAAATTTCATTCTGTCCTGATTGAATTACCTTTTGTGCAATATACTTTGCAGGAGATTCTCGTAAATCATCAATATTTGGTTTGAATGCTATTCCCATTAAGGCAATTTTAGGTTCTCGACCATGTTCCAATTGAAACTTTAATTGTGCGTTCTTAATTTTCTCAACACACCAAAATGCTTTGTAATTATTTATCTCTCTAGCTTTCCCTATAATCTGGCTTTCCAAAGGATATTCGGATACAATAAAATAAGGATCTACAGCAATGCAATGTCCTCCAACACCACATCCTGGAGTTAGAATATTTACCCTTGGGTGCTTGTTTGCCAATTCAATTAATTCCCAAACATTAATTCCTGCCTTATCACATATAATCGATAATTCATTGGCAAAAGCAATTTGCACATCACGAGATGAATTCTCAACCAACTTGCACATTTCAGCGGTACGAGAATTTGTTTGGTGTAAATCACCAATCACAAAGTTTCTAAAAAACTGACAAGCTCGTTCGGTTGATTCTTCATTAATACCTCCAATAACACGGTCGTTGTGTTCCAATTCATAAATAATATTCCCAGGTAAAACACGCTCTGGACAATATGCAATGAATATTTCTCCGACCAATTCCGATCGCTTCGAGTAAATTAAATCACGTACCTTTTCTGTTGTCCCAACGGGAGAGGTAGATTCAATGATAAACAAATCACCAGCTTTTAAGTGTGGTACAATTGCATTGGCAGCCGCCATTACGTAAGAAATATCTGGTTCGTGATTCCCCTTGAAAGGAGTAGGCACGGCAATGGTATAGACATCTGCCTCGACAGGTGTTAAACCTGCACTCAATAATTTCTTATCGACAACATGTTTAACAAGCTCATCTAAATCCGGTTCCACAATAATGATTCTTCCCTCATTTACCGCTTCAACAACTTTGGGATTCACATCAACACCATGAACTCGTAGACCACTTTTTGCGATAAGAGCAGCCGTAGGGAGCCCAATATACCCCATACCCACTGTGGTAACTGTTTCAAATTTCTTCATAAGATTTGTTGAAATAATTAAAAGACTGGTTGAACTTGTTTGATTTTATCCAAACTAATATCTGTGTAGACACAAGTTCCCAAAGAATCGAAGCGGATCACAATTCGATTCTTCCCCCTTATTTGTATAATTTCGCCTTGAATGCCTTTTAATGGTCCGGCAACAACTTCAACACTTTCTCCTTTTTCCAGATTATCATGACTCAAATCGACTTTGCGATTTTCATCTTCCAAAAAAATTCGAAGTGATTCGATTTGTTCTTCGGGTATAGACACAGCTTTGCCACCGAAAGTTACGTAACGAACTGCAAAACTCGAGTTGATTACGTCGTAATATTCTCTTTCGCTGACTTTTACAAATAAGTATGATCGCAGAAGAGGTTCTTCTACCCATTTCGAACGATCACTCCATTGTCGAAGCTCTTTTTGTAAAGGAAGGTAACACTCGATACTTCTCGAGCACAATTCTTTATACAGCTTTTTCTCGGCACGAGATCTAGTATAGATCGCATGCCATGAATAAGCCAATTTTCTGGCTTGCATACTGGTTGAGTTAAGGTTATTACAAGTGAATAAGAAGATCTACAAGAAGTATTCGTTAATAGTTGGTTGAGGACTATTAATTTCTTGGAGGAAGGAGCAATTAATATACTGCTTGACACAGCTTCGCCTTCTCAGACACAGAAAGCTTGTGCGCTGCTAAATGATTCTTTTATTACAATTATGAAATCACAGTCTTTTGAAACATACTATCTATATCTGATCTCATAATTCTTTTAAATATTTCTAGAACTATTTAGAAAAATACATTTCAATTACTCAATAGAATTTCGGGACATTTTCGGAAATGAACAAATATGAAGACACATTACTTAGATTCGATCTAAACAATTTTGGTAAGAGTAAGGTATTACCTGATCAACATCGCTTTTTTAATGATTGTAAATGTTAATAATTATTAAACAATATATACTTGTTTATGATATCTTAAAATGTAATTTATTCCCTCTATATGAAACCCTTACAAACAAGCTTTCACAAGGCGTATTTAAAGATGAAAGAGCAGCCTAAAATAATTAATGACAACAAAACATTGTTGCCATTAATCAGGTAATAGAATTAATTCATGGAATAAATCTAATCCATATGATGGATTTATGATCAGCTATTTTAATTTAAGAAAAACTAACATAAGGTCAAATAGCATCAACAACTGAAATTGTAACCATATTCACAATTTCACGAACAGAACTTTCTAATGCGATGACGTGAATTGATTTATTCATACCCAATAGGATAGGCCCAATGGCTTCTACCTGAGCCAATTCTTGCATCATTTTATAGGCAATATTTCCACTGCTTAAATTTGGGAAGATAACCGTATTCACTCTTCGCTTACCCAATTTTGAAAATGGAAACATTTGATTACGAAGTTCACAATTTAAGGCAAAGTTCATTTGAATATCGCCATCAACAATTAGGTCAGGATGATCTCGATGCAGTGCCGCTGTTGCTTCTTGAACGCGTGTCGGACTACCTGATCTAATAGAGCCAAAATTGGAATAAGACACCAGTGCGATGACGGGTTCAATATTGAATTTTCTAACGGCTTCGGCAGTTAATAAAGTTGTGTCTACTAAAGTTTGAGCATCAGGACGAGGATTTACCGTTGTATCAGAGAAGAAAATCGGACCTTGCTTAGTCATTAATAGATACATACCTGCAATGTGATTAATTTCAGGTCGCACTCCAACAGTGTGAATAGCTGGTTTTATGGTATCGGCATATTTCGAAGTCGATCCACTTATTAAGGCATCGGCTTCTCCAGTTTCCACCATCATGGCTCCAAAATAATTTCGATTGGTCATTTTATCTAGTGCTTCAGGGTAGGTTAAGCCTTTACGCTTTCTTTTCTCATATAGAATTTTTGCATATTCTTCTCTCCTAGTCCTTTCTTCAATAGAACGCCAATTAATGATTGGAACATTTTCCAAATCCAATTCATTTTCTTTAATCACTTTCTCTATATATTCTGGATTCCCAATAAAATAGGTTGAGCAATTCCTTCGTTTAAAACGGTTTGAGCCGCTTTAAGTACTTTGAAGTTTTCTCCTTCAGCAAATACGATACGCTTAGGGTTACGCTTTGCTTTTGAGGTTAAATGCCTTAAGAGTTTATTGTCTCTTCCCATGCGCTGTTCCAACTCCATTTCATAAGCTTCCCAATCGGTAATTGGTGCGTGAGCAATGCCCGATTCCATAGCTGCTTTTGCTACAGCAGGAGCCACTACAGTCAGCAAACGAGGATCAAGAGGTTTAGGAATGATGTAATCGGTACCGTAGTTCAAATTAAGCTCCTTATAGGCCGTGTTAACCATATCCGGAACATCTTCCTTGGCTAAATCAGCTAATGCTTTTACAGCCGCTATTTTCATTTCTTCATTAATGCCTGTCGCTTTTACATCCAATGCTCCTCTGAAAATAAATGGAAACCCTAGAACATTATTGACTTGATTAGGGTGATCAGATCGGCCTGTAGCCATTACAAGATCATCTCTTACTTTCATGGCCAGTTCGTAGGCAATTTCAGGGTTTGGATTAGCAAGTGCAAATACAATTGGTCGATTAGCCATCGATTTAATCATATCGGGCGTTAATACATCTGCTACCGACAAACCTAAGAACATATCAGCTCCTACTAATGCCTCTTCTAGGGTATTCACATCTTTAGCGGTGAGGAATTCTTTTTTCACTGCACTTAAATCGGTTCTAGATTTGTGTATAACACCTCTACTATCGACCATCACAATATTCTTTTTTTGTACACCCAAAGAAATGTACAAACGTGTGCAAGCAACTGCCGATGCTCCCGCCCCATTCACCACCAATTTAATATCTTCGAGTTTCTTATTTTGAATTTCAGCGGCGTTAAGTAAACCCGCTGCCGATATAATTGCAGTGCCATGTTGGTCGTCGTGCATTACAGGTATTTCCAATTCTTTCTTTAACCTTTCTTCAATTGCAAAACACTCGGGCGCTTTTATATCTTCCAAATTAATCCCTCCAAATGTTGGAGCAATTCCCTTCACAATCTTTACAAACTCATCTATATCTTTGCTGTCCACCTCAATATCAAATACATCTATATCAGCAAAAATTTTAAATAGTAATCCCTTCCCTTCCATAACAGGCTTACCTGCCTCGGCTCCAATATCGCCTAAACCCAAAACTGCAGTACCATTTGAAATAACTGCAACCAAATTACCTTTGGCAGTGTACTTGTATACATCATTAGGATTCGCCTCTATTGCCAGACATGGCTCAGCAACTCCAGGCGAGTAGGCTAGCGATAAATCCAATTGGGTTGAATGAGGTTTGGTTGGGACTACTTCAATTTTTCCTGGACGAACTCCTTCATGATAACGTAAAGCATCCTCTTTGGTAAATTTAGCCATAGCTAGGTCTTTTGAGAATTGGAATGTTGTGTTTTTGCTAATATTCAGATTGGGAAACCTGATAAGAGAACTTAGCAAATACTATTGCTGGGAACGAATAAAAACACCCAACTTCACAGATCCATACTCAAGAGTTTTACATTATATAATTTCCGACATTATTACATTAATGGAAAGATGTAAGTTCATGTTGTTCAGCATGATTTTAAAACCTACACTAAATTCTCCCCTCCCTAACACACGCTTTCTTTGAGTTTTGAGATGTTCACACAATCCATTAACCTCACCCTAGTCCTCTCCTGAAGAGAGGGAACTTCAGTTGATAAATCAGCAAATAGCTCCCCTTCTACTCTAGGAGAAGGGGTTGGGGAATGAGTTTATGAATCAAAAAAAAGAGCTCCAAAACTGGAGCTCTTTCTATATATTAAGGTAATGAAATCTTATTTTTTGCCTTTTTGCTTAGCAGCATCTTCCAAACGCTGTTGGAATTTAGACTTCTTAACAGGCTTTTTCTTCGAAGCTTCAAGCATTGCTAATACCTTATTATCATCAACCATCCATTTACGAATTGCCCAAGTTTGGATAATTGTAAATAGCGTTGCTACAAAGTAGTAGTAACTCAAACCTGATGCGTAATTATTGAACCAAACTAGGAACATCACCGGCATCATATACATCATTGCTTGCATACCTGGCATCTGATTCGATGTTTGCATCTGACCATTCATCTTAGTATAAACTAAGTTGGTTCCAGCCATCAATAAACAGAATAATGAAATATGATCACCATAGAATGGAATTTCCCATGGTAAAGTTGCAATTGAGTCATAAGAGGATAAGTCTGTTGCCCAAAGGAAACTCTTCTGACGAAGTTCTATAGATGCAGGGAAGAATCGGAATAAAGCAATTAGAATAGGGAACTGCACCAGCATTGGTAAACACCCACCCATTGGATTTACTCCGGCTTTCTTATACAAGCCCATGGTTGCCTGTTGGCGCTCCATCGATTTTTCTTTTGGAATTTTTTCGTTTATCTCGTCAATCTGAGGTTTTAAAACTCTCATTTTAGCCGTTGATAAATACGACTTATAAGTCAATGGTGCCAAAATCAGCTTAATAATAATGGTTAAAATTAGAATGATGATACCGTAGTTCGAGATAAATCCTTCTAAGAAATTAAAAATTGGAATAACGAAATATCTATTCACCCATCCGAAAATCATCCATCCCAAATCGATCAACTTGTGCATTTGAATATCTTTCCCTCCAAAATCTTTACCATACTCACGTAAAGTTTTAAATTTATTAGGGCCAAAATAGAATTTCATTGGATGACTCTCAACTTGATTCCCTTTGTATGGCAATGTGATTTCTGCAGAAAAGTTTTTCAAAACAGGAGCATTTTCCTCCATTTCAACCGACTTCAACTTCACACCTTTAAAAGAATCTTCGGAAATTAAAACAGAAGAGAAGAATTGCTGCTTAAACCCAATCCACTTTACTCTTGTTGCTAAATCTTCCTCATCGTCTCCAGAAATACTTAGATAATCCACCTCATCATCTAAGAATTTATAGTATAAAGCAGTATATTGATTTTCAATCTTATGGCTTTTTTCATGACTAGGAAGATCTGCTTGCCAGTTAAATGTAACAAAGTTCGTGTTGCGAGAAATCAAATTCTGCATTCCAACTAAGTTTACAGTAAAATCAACCATATACGAATCTGGAGCCAAAGAGTATTTGTACTCTACGTATTGATCATCACCAACCATTAAGCGCATACTCACTCCTTTTTCAGAAGTTGTTGCATCAACCGATGTTGCACCACTAGCTTCAACAAAAAACAAGTCCTGTGTATTCAATGGCTTATTCTCTGCATAAAAAGTAACACCAAACTTACTATTTTTCTCTTCCCACAATAATAATGGTAAAGAATCATGGGTTTGGAATTCTTTCAGCTGAACGTTTGCAATTCGCCCTCCTTTTGTATTGATCGTAAGCCTTACTAACTCATTCTCAAGAGTAACAAATTCCTCGTTTTGACCAACAGCACTAGCAAAAACGCCATAAGTTTCTTTCAAAGCTACGGTGTCTTGTTTTACCTCAGCATACTGAGCTTTTAAACCTGCTAATCTTTCAGCCTCAATTTTTTCATTATGCACACGTTCAACAAGTGCAATTGAATCTCGAGTTTGCTGGGCCTTTAATTCTTCAGCTGAAGGTTTTGTCAGGTAAGTGTACCCGATCAAAATGGCTCCAATGATGACTAATCCCCAAATTGAATTTTTATCCATTTTCTACTTTTTATATCTTAAATAAGTTAATTTTCAATGTATATAAAGTCATTAATGTATTTCTACATCAAACTTTATCCTTCCATTGCTATCTTCACGAACTCAACAAAGAGAGGGTGAGGATTTATAACGGTACTCTTATATTCTGGATGGAACTGTACACCTACAAACCACTTGTGTCCTTCTAGCTCCACGATTTCAACCAATCCTGTATCTATATTTATACCAGTCGCTTTTAATCCAGCGGATTCGAATTGCGCTAAATATTCGTTATTAAACTCATAACGGTGACGATGACGCTCAGAAATTTCTTTCTGTCCATATGCTTTCAATGCTTTCGATCCATCTTTCAACTCACAGTCGTAAGCACCTAATCGCATGGTACCACCTTTTTCAGTAACGTTTTTTTGTTCCTCCATAAGGTTGATAACCGGGTTATGCGTTTGAGGATTCATCTCCAATGAATCTGCATCGTCAAGTTTAAGTACGTTGCGGGCAAACTCGATAACTGAAACTTGCATACCTAAACATATTCCTAAGAAAGGTACATCGTTTTCTCTTGCAAATTTAACAGCACGAATTTTACCTTCCATACCTCTATGTCCAAAACCAGGAGCAACTAAAATACCTTTAAGATCTTTTAATTCATTCTCGTAATTTGCGTCAGTTAGCTTTTCAGAATGTATCCATTTTAGGTTTACCTTACACTCATTTACTGCACCAGCATGAATAAAAGCCTCTGCAATTGACTTGTATGCGTCATGTAATTCAACATACTTTCCAACCAAACCAATTGTAATTTCTGATTTAGGATTTTGCAAGCGAGTTAAGAATTTCGTCCACTCCTTCAACTTAGGTTCTTTTTTCAAATCTAAACCTAATTTTTCAAGAACGATAGCATCCAATTTCTCCTCACGCATCTTCAGTGGCACATCGTAAATTGTTTCCACATCTATTGACTGGATAACGGCTCTTGGATCAACATTACAGAAAAGAGCAACTTTTCTTCTGATATCAGATGATAGTTCATGCTCTGTTCGCAATACCAGTACATCTGGCTGAACTCCAGTTTCCAATAACGATTTTACAGAGTGTTGAGTCGGTTTTGTTTTTAACTCACCTGATGCTGCTAAAAATGGAACAAGAGTCAAATGAATTACTAAAGCGTCGTTTCCAAGTTCCCACTTAAGCTGACGAACTGCTTCAATATAGGGTAGTGATTCGATATCACCTACAGTTCCTCCAATTTCAGTAATAACAAAATCGAACTTGTTTTTAGTTCCTAAAAGCTTAACATTACGCTTAATCTCGTCAGTAATATGAGGGATAATTTGAACCGTTTTACCTAGATAATCTCCTTTACGCTCCTTATTAATAACGTTTTTGTAGATTCTACCTGTAGTTACATTATTCGCCTGTGAAGTAGGAATGTTTGTAAAGCGCTCGTAATGACCTAAATCCAAATCTGTTTCAGCTCCATCATCTGTAACAAAACACTCACCGTGCTCATATGGGTTTAGAGTCCCGGGATCAACATTTAAATATGGATCCAATTTTTGGTTTGTAACAGAATACCCTCTGCCTTGTAGTAGTTTAGCTAAAGATGAGGCTATAATTCCTTTTCCTAATGAGGAGGCTACCCCTCCGGTAACAAAGATGTATTTAGTTGCAGACACTTTCTAAACGTTTTATGGATTATTAAAGGTGCAAAAGTAGTTAATTTATGCATTTTTAGGAAACTATTTACATGTTTCACATGATCAAATTTTGACAAAAGACCATTTCATTTGTTTTTCGATTAAAAACACATCACCTAACAAAATGTCTTAATCAATCCTTCATCATCAAAAATCGCCTGAATATCAGGCATTCAAGTCTTATCCCACTACTTATTCCGAAATAAAAGAATCCCTCATTACAATAATGAGGGATTATATTTTTCCAATCGATTTAATCTATTAGACTAAACCATCAATAACTTTTAACTTTTCTTGAAGAAGTTGCAAGGTCTGCTTCCCTTTCTCAATCTTTTCTTCAATTTCTTGAACGATAGATCCTGAAGTTTTTGAGGCTGAGAAGAAACCAATGTTATTTTCCCACAGTCCAATATCACTTTCCAATTGCTTGATTTTCCCAGCAATTTTATTCCTCTCAACAATAATCTTATCTTCCGAATGACTCATGGTTAACAAATTATCAATTTTTGATTGAAATTTCTGAACCTCTTTATCCTCGGTATCCAAGTCCATCTTATCGTAAATGGCGTTTAAAGTACGACGATATTCATCCTGAATTTTATCTTTTTTCTTGAAAGGGACGTGACCAATTTGAGCCCATTGTTTTTGAAAGTCTCTAATTTTAGTCATGTTTCCTTCATCATCTTCCGACAAAGTAAATTCTGATATTTTTTTAATTAGATCTTCCTTTAATTTCAAGTTTTCAACATGATCTGAATCAACATGATTAAAATGCTCCGATTTACTATTGAAAAATTTATCGCAAGCTGCACGAAAACGAACCCAAAGTTCCTCTGAGACCTTTCTTGGAACAGGACCAATTGTCTTCCACTGTTTCTGAATCGTAATTAACTTTTCAGTTGTTGCTTTCCAATCAGTACTATCTTGCAAGCTTTCTGCAACTTCACAAAGCTCCGTTTTCTTTACAAGGTTTTCACCTAACTTATCTTTCAACTTCAAATAAAACTCTCTCTTACGATCAAAATACAAATCGCAAGCAGCTCTAAATCGCTGGTAAATTCGGTTGTTGTCTTTTTTCGGAGCAAAACCAATCGTCCTCCATTCTTTCTGAAGATCTAAAATATTTTTAGAGGTTTCATTCCATTCTTTATGAGATTTTATCTCAGCATTCGCAATTACCTCAGCTTTATCGCAAAGAACAGATTTCTTCTCTAAATTGACTTTCTGTTCCGACTTTAACCCTTCGTAAAACTCTTGGTGTTTCCTATTGATTGTAGTTGTTGCCTCCTTAAACCTTGCCCACAACTCTTCTTTTTGCTCTCTTGGCACTGGTCCTATTTCTCGCCATTGCTCATGGTACTTTTGCAAAGTATTAAAAGCCTTCACAACTGATTCTTCGTTCAGCAAGCCTTCAGCTTCTTCGCAAAGCTTCACCTTTATTACCATGTTCTTTTTTAAATCAAGATCACGAAGTTCTTTATTGATTTTAATGTAATCGTAAAAATTCTCAACGTGATGATGATAATTGTCCCATAAATTTTTCAAGGCTTGCTGAGGCACCATACCCGTTTCGTGCCATCTTTTTTGCAAAGCTCTAAACTCATGAAACGTTTTATCAAACGCTTCTTTTCTATTTACCAGATCTTTAATATCCTCAATTATCTGATATTTAATCTTTAAATTCTCATCCTTTTCTTGTTCAATATTTCGATTCTGAACCGTCCTTCGCTCTCTAAAATCATGAAGCAATTCCTTCATTTTTGATTCCAACTCATCTTTACCAAAATCAAATTCTTCTTCTTTACCTCCCTCGTCCAAAAATTTCTTCTTGGCTTCGGCAATTTCTTCGTTATGCTTTTTGTAAAAATTGTGCTTAATCGCATCTAAACGATCCTTTATTCCTTTTACAGACTTATTATCCAATAAGAGAACCAAACGATCTACCAATTCCTTCTTCTCCATTAAAGAATAATCAGGTTCTTTCTGAAGCTCTGTTTCCTCCTCTTTAACTTCAGCAACAGGTGCAGCTTCAACATTAGGCTTTTCTTCAAGATTATCTGTAGGAGATTCAATTGTTGCCTCAGCAACAACTTCCTCCTGATCTACCTCCAAGACATTTTTTTCACTTTCAATTTCAGCATCTGGCGATTCTTTTTCAACAGATTCTTTTTCATGAGAATCAATCACATTATCCTTAGCATCTAAATTTTCATTCACTTCATTCTCATGTGAGAGGTTAGACAGATCTTTTTCTTTCATGTAGTTTGCATTAGATTGGCTTTCCAAAAAAGAAAACCCACGTTAACAATACAATATCCAAAGGATTATTTAGGTCCATTCCTTACGAATTTAACTAATTATGTCCTAATCCTCAAAGATTTTCGTCAATTTTATTTACCTAAAATACAGAGGGGTTCACGCAATACATGAACCCCTCAACTAAAACCAACCAATTACTTAATCTAACATTAACTTTTTCATTGTAAAATAAAACACTTCAAGCTCTATTCTCAATTCAAAAAATAATCATTCATTTTTTAAAATTGAGATAAACGAATGCCTAGCTTACCTAATTTCGATTTCTCTTGCCTTTGGCTCCTCGACTTGCATTTTTGGTAATTTCACGAACAACATACCGTCTTTCACTTCTGCATTAATCTCCTCTTCAGCAATACCATCTGACAACTTAAAGCTCTTCTCTAAATTACCCCTAGTAAACTCTCGTCTCAAATAATTCCGCTCTTGTTTTTCCTCTTTATTTGCAGAAATATTCAAGACTCCTTTCTCAACTTTTATAGAAACATCTTCCTTTGCGAATCCTGGTATCGCCATTTCTATAATGAAATTATTCTCTTCCTCGAAAACATTAACACTTGTTCTATTCACGACTTCATTATCAAGCGTGCTTTTTAAAGCTCCTCTTGTTTCTCTAAACAATTGATTCATTAACTGATTTGTAAAAAAATCATTTCCTCTGTTTGAATATTTTAAAATTGTCATATCTATATCTCCTTATTTTTTATTTGCATTTTCTTTCAGGCTCCGGATCCTAAAATATAAATTCTGTTTTTCGAACTTTCAATTCCAAAGTCTATACCAAGCCGATTCCGTTCACAAAATGACCGCATAAAGCCAAATCTTAATGACAAAACGTCTGCTTTCCATAAAAACATAGTGACATATTGTCTTTTACTGCAAAATACATAGTCCCTATATTCAATTTGCTTGCAAGCCAAGTTTGGGTTACATACTTTTACACAAAATTTAAAAAAATGAGAATCGATATACTTACTGTTGTTCCTGAATTATTAGAGAGTCCTCTAAATCACTCTATTATTCAAAGAGCAAAAGACAATGGAATTGTAGAAATTTACATTCACAATATCCGAGACTATTCGGAAGACAAACACAAAAAGGTTGACGACTATGCTTTTAGCGGAGGCGCAGGAATGGTAATGCGCCTAGAGCCGA